>CAWDCR010000013.1:0-263533 GCA_963800915.1 uncultured Gammaproteobacteria bacterium | reverse complement strand
GGCACAAGACCGACCAGCGATCGTGCTACCGGCGCTCGTGCGGCGACCGCCATGGACCGTTCAGATGTGGCCGCCAATCCTCAAGTCTTTCGATTGCTTGCAACAGTCGCTCGAGCGTTAGCCAGTAACGGTAACGCGTCCAGCCCCGGTATTGGCTCATGCGATGCTCCAAGAACCATCGAACGTGTTTGCATTTCCATTGCCACGGCCCGACGTGCCAGCGCCTCCAAATGACAGCGGCAATTCCTGCGGCGCGCTGACATTCGCGGCGAACAACGACGGAATGCCCTGGAAGAGAACGCTTGAGTAACTGCACCGCCAGGCGACCCGCCTGGTCGGCGTTCCTCGGCCCACTCATCGGGACGACCCGATGTACGAAACCAGCACCGTGGTTCGACGATGTCCCAGCTCCTGTGATAGTACCTGTCGTGCGGCTTGATCGACTGCGGTGTTGGCGATTCGTTGACCGGCAATCACGGGCGCCGGTGCTTTGGTGAGCTGCGTGTAACGATCACAGGCATACGCCGCTCGAAGGTCGCGCAGCGATCCACCGTTGAGAGGATTCGCACTTCTGCTCCAGTGCTTCGACACGTAGGTCAACCACTGCGCCAGGTTCGCTACCAGCGGGCACCAAATTCGCATTGCCCTCGGCGGCACGTTCCGCGAATTGAATCGCATGCCGTCCAGCGTCGGTTGCGGGGACCCATCGATCGACGCTTCGACCGCGACCGCCCTTGGTTCCAGCGACCACATTGATCCGACCCAACTGACCGGCCTGGTGACTGGCGAGTCGCAGGTCGAGCAAGGAGGCTTCTTTGCGGCGTAATCCAAACTCACGACACAACATTGCGACCGCAACGACGCGTTCCTTGCCCTGGGCGATCGAGGCGCTCGATCACCGGCTGCAACCGATCACGATCCAGTCCGACTGGAGCATCGGTTCGGACGCTCGATCGCTGGCCGATGTAGTCACTCGGTCTGACCCACAACGCTCGATCACCGCGCAGCGATTCGAGCGACCACGTTCACAGAAGTCAGTTGATTCTTGGCATAACCATTGCTGATGCCCTTGCCCGTCTGCTGTGACAGGTGTTCCGCAAACTGGGCCAGCTCTGAACGTGAGACGTCTCGCGCATCGCGAACACCCTGTTCGCGAGACCATTCGCAGAACTTGCGCCAGCGCGCCGTATGGCTGGCGACCGTACCATAGTGCCCACCACCGAACGCGGCACGAAGCGCCTGCTTGCCCGCCCATTCCATTTGCTTGCCCCAACCAAAATTTCGTCCACCACCTACTTTTCGCATGTCCATCTCCCATTCAAAATGCAACCACAAACTGCCCCGCAAACTGTTGAGTTTTAAACCGGATGGACCGCCGGTCGCGGTGTGGTTGCGGCAAACGGCGAATGCCATTTGCAGATACGCTCGGACCTATCTGAGCCAGGGCACCCTTGGACCGCTCGAACGAGCGGTGGGGCGAGTGGTGGCGCAACTTCTTCACGAGAAGCCTTGCCGGCTCAGTGTCCGATATTCGAGTTTGCACGCCGACTGGCGCAGCTAACCCGTTGATAGAAAGACCAATTGCTGGCCCAGTCGCCGCCGTCTCTAAGTCGCTTCGCGATCCTAGAGACCGGCGCGGTACGGTCGTGCTGGGTCAATCAATCGCAAACTGTCGCGATCGCGTTGCACCAGATGTCCGCTTGCAATCCTGATAACGGCGGCAGAACGCCTTGTTGATCGGATCGGTCTCGATTGCAGCGCCAAAAGGCCCGACAATCGTTGGGGTGCCGTTGGGTCAAAGACCCGTGCCCATGATTAACGGCAGAGCACTGGGGTGCCGACTCAAAGTCGGCGGGTGCTGGTAATCGACCAGCGGCGTGAAACTTATTCGTTGGCAACCTCGCCGGTATCGACGGGCGGCACGAACAATCGAAATGCCGCACCACCTTCGCCATCCGGCTTCCAGCGTTCGATGACGCCGTGTCGTTTCGCACGGTGCAGATACCGACGACAGCAATTCGGCACACGACCGAAGCGTTTCGACATTCGTTCAAACTGCACGTGCCCACAACCATCCCGGTCCGCCAGGCAACCGAGGTACACCAACGCCGTACACTCGTTTGCGGTGAGGTATTCCTGCTTGAGATACCACAACAGAAACGCGAAAAACTCCGCCATTGGAAATTGATCATTGGTCATGAGTTGATCCTCCGGCATCGCCCTCCTTCAATCGTCGCGTCAGTTCATTGTCATCGAGCACCAGAGCTTCGGCAACGCAAAGCACCGGGTAGCGAATACGACGACCCAGCCGAACCGTATTACGTCGCAGGTACACGATGTTGGGTGCTTGCGAACGACGCATGGTGTTGCTCAAGCTCTTGCTAGAGATGTTCATCACTTCGGCCAACTGACGGTGCCGCATGTACAAGCCGTATACGGCTTGCAGCGCGTCGCGCTCCCTGCTCAGCTGGCTGACATTGTTCTGTCCCATAAGAAACTCCATTCGGATCCCGACCGAAATTGCGACGCGCGAACCCGGGATCCGATTGAGAGTTTGTTGTCCGGCTGCCGCAAATAAAATGCGTTACGAGGTCACGCCCGACTCCTCACGGAAATCGGCGATGAACCTAAATATTGAAATATGGGCTGGCAGCAAAACATGCCAACCTGAAATGCCGGTCAATATCTCGCGGCAGCAAGAAATAGCGAACGCGATTGGGGCAGCGCCCTCGCACGCTGAAACAACGGCCAGAGAAACCTACGGCTGCCGCCCTTCGCGAAGGCGCCGCGAACAATGACGAGCGCGTCGTTTCATTGTGCGGCAGAACTGATTTCATCAGCGCACACTCGCACGGGCACTACAATCTAAGGGAGGGTTCAATGACTTTTCGTCACCCGCGTCTGCTGCCGAACCCTTGAAGACGCTTGACCCACTGTTAACCTTTGGCGCAGTCAGTCATTGCAATTTCTTTATTGCCAAGCCTGGCGCAAGATCCGCGCTCGGCTCACAATTGCAAACTATGATAGCGCTACTTGGCGTGACTGGCAAAACCGGTGCTCTGATTGTGAGTCTAGAGTGGTCTTGCGTACCCTGGCGTTTGTGCACGTTTACTCACAGCACCGGCGGAGGGAGGCCCTTCCCGCAGGCGTGTGCGCAACTTGTGGCAAGAGGCCATGCACGAAAAGAGATCCAGAATCGCTCAGGTGCGCAGACGTTACTGATATGGCTGTCGAAAGAACCTGGCGACTACTGGTCGGTCAGTCGCCCGTGCATTGGTCCCACAAATGATGACGTAATTGTCACGATAGTTTCGCCCGAGGCCAACCTGAGGGCGATTAATGCCAGGGATGCCGCCGAGTTCTTCGGCGATCTAGTATTTGCTGTCTCCGCCCGCACATAGTCTCGTATCTGTTTACTTGTCATTCACTTTCCTCGGGTGATTTTGTGTTTTGTCTGAGATTCTGTAACACATTCACATCGAGCCGACATTGCTTTTAGATAAAGCAAGAGGGGGCACGCATTTTCGCAGCGGCGAACACGAAAATAAACAAGGACCCGACACGCTATGTACATAGACGCTAGAAGATTCGACTACAGCAAGTTTTCCTACCCCGACGCCGAACAACTCGTCGAAAGGGACAATGCGTTCACTCGGGAGGCTTACCAGAGCTGGTTCAAAGACGCAGGCTACGAAATCGTTAAAAGGCGGTGGGACATCGATGATATCGGCGCTGTCAACTGACCGGAGCGTTCGTGAAGCTGCTGAAAAGAGGCGGAATTCACATATGCCCTTGGAGCCTATACCAGCGCCATCGCCCTTGTCGGCGTATGCGCCGAGGATTTATGCAGGTTCTTCGCCAATAGTGCTGGCCACACCCTCGATTCAGCAAGGCAATATGAACGTGTGGATCATCTGCTACGAATCAATGCTCTCACGCAAGATATTGTGGACAAGTTCCATGCTATTTGGAACCCGCGCAACGATTGCCTGTATTACATCACAGGGTTTAGACAAAAGGACGCACCGGACCTGAAAAGCGATGCGCTAAACACGATTAAGGCGATCCACGTTCGAATCGTTGGGGCCATTGACTATAAGATCGTTGAGTGTTCATCTCGGGGAGTTGTGCGGCGGCACGATTCGCGCAATTGTCTTGCCATATATGGCCCAGTTGTTACATTCTAGTCAATCGGGCGGAGCAGAGTTCGATCCGGAGTCAGCTAACCGGCGGCTAAATCGCACGTCAACAAGAGCAACTTCCAACATTTGACGAAGGCAGAGACTATGGCGCGACGCAAGCCTCGATCACTTATTCGATTTCCGGTACTAAAGCGACTAGAAGTGCGGAATTATGCGCTTTTTCCGGGAGTTGCGGGAACAGCGAGCTTCGAACACTCGGTTGTTAAAGGCGTGTCAGTCGTCGTCGGCATTAACGGTATTGGTAAGACCACTCTCCTCAATCTCGTTTTTCGCATGCTGGTCGGTCCCTTTAATCCTTCGAAAGCCGACGCCGCTAAACCGGGATCCGGCACGCACAAACTTGCCACAAAACAGAGCGTGTTTCGATATTTTAGTGAACGCGTACCTGATGCTGCGCGCGATGCCTGGGCCGAGGCTGATATTCAGTTCGGTGACACACTATTGACCGTCAGACGACGACTTCGAGATCTGAGTATTGAGGCACTTATACAGGATGGCGAGGAATGGGAAGATCCTGACGAAGAGTTCTTTCAAGAAGTCTGCAATGAGCTAAGCGGTACGACATCTAACTATGATTTCATTTCTTGGTTCGCCATCTCGTGTTTTTTCTTGAGGAGCGCGCTCCACTAATTTGGTCCGAAGATGGCCAATTTGAAATCCTACGACTGTTGTTTTTCGACGATGATGCTCGGGTCGCCGTCGCTAGGCTCACTGACGAAGTAAAACAACTCGACAGCCGATATCGGAACCGACTCTATCACTACAATTCGCAGCGCGAGCGGTTCGAACAGCAATTGCGAGAAACAAGAGTCCCAAGACGAGGTCGTCCAAGATCTCGAGAGCTTGAAAGCACTTGTCCATGGGTCAGAAAAGCGCGCAGAATCCCTAATGGAACAAGAAAACGTCTTGGCAAAGGAAGTTGACAAACTTGAGGCCGAAGTCTTTCGTCTGCAAATGGACCTTGAGGAGCAGCGCCAGTCGATCCGCCATTCGGAGGCCACAGTATTTTTCACAGTTGTTTCCGTCTCTAAATGACACGACCAAGCTGATTCTCAATACGCTACTCACCGAGGATGGTTGCTTGGTATGTGGCAGCGACGGTAGCGATGCCGCATCTCGGATCGGGCCGCATTGAAGAAAAAGTATTGTCCCGTTTGTGACAGTCCACCTGAACAGCAAGAGCAGACGAAAACGACACCATTGTCTGGCGCGAGCCTGAATCGTAGCAGCAAGAAATTCGAGCAGTTGAGGAAGCGGTTGGAAGTTCGCGCAGAAAGTCTCGTCGAACGGCAGTCCGAATACGACAACGTCTCGACCGAATTGCGGGAAAACTCTCGTGAACGGCTGACTCATGATCGGCAGATTCGACGACTAACAGAAATGCTACCAACAGGCCACGATGAACTCATGGAAAGCGACGAGTTGCTCCAACAGCAATTGGCAGACCTTAAGAAATTGGATCGGAGAAGAAGAAGCAAGCTAAAGGCGCTTAAGGAATCGATTGTTGAACAGGATTCGAAGATTGACAGCGTAGTTGACACGATTGTTTCTACGTTTAATCGTTACGCGACAAGCTTCCAGCCGAGGATTGCTATCTTGAACACGGCTATGTCGATCAGACCATCGGTCAGGGCGGTGAGAAGATATCCTTGCCAGCGTTTAAGGTATTTTTGAGCTCTGGTGCAGACCCGTCCGCAACCGAGCGGGATGATCCAGACCACGTATCGGAATCTCAGAAGGAATTCATTGATCTCGCCTTTCGCATGGCGCTGATGCAGGCCGCGGCCGGGGACAAAGACGGGCGGATGTTGGTGATCGAGACGCCCGAAGCAAGCCTTGACTCGATCTTCATTGACCAAGCCGGCGCGCTGCTCCGTGAGTTCGGTAAGACCCCAAAAGGCGGCGCCGGAAACGTTGTTCTACCAGCTGCAATATCAATGGCGCGGAAATGATTCAAAGCCTGCTTGGCACGACTGCCAGGGGCACGGTTCGCAGTAGCACTAAAGCGAAGCGTGAAGCGTATCGTCGTAAGATCGACACCCGAATCATAGATCTATAGATCTGGCAGCCAAAGTGCTGCGTACCGAAAGCACCGTTCTGCCTACGATGAACTGAAGAACAAAAGTCTGATGGATAGGCAGGCGAATCCTGATTTTCGTGATCGGGTTTGGCTGCTGATGCTAGTTGCGGCCGTCACGCGAGCGGGTACAGATGTGGTTAGCAAACGAAGTTTCCATCAATTGCTTTTTCCTATCCAACGCACTGGCCCCCGTATACGCACCAATCCACCGGATCATTTGGTGATGAAATAGAACGTTCGGGGCCCGTTTTATCCCAGGGCGCAGTGGGACATTGACCGTATGGCCATTCAAGGCGCAATTGAGCCACTAAACGTCGAGTCGCAAAAAGACCCGCACGGCGCATGGACATACGCGGACTACCGCCTGACTCGACTGGGCTTTGATATCGTTAATCAGGTGACTGATATGCCGACAGTCGAGCCCGTTTGGGACTTCTTGCAGGACCTCGCGATAGCGAACACGCGCGTGCAGCGCGAGTTACGGAGACTCAGCCGTCCTTAAAGATCGCACTTACGATGCGCCCGGCGTCGGCAATAAGGCCATTCTGAGTTTTGAGCACTATGAGGACAATCGGTCAATTGCCGCAGCGAATACTTTCGTAGATCTGGCGCCGGAGTGGTTAAGGCCCGGCCGCCAGGATCGGTTGCGAATGTACCTTAAATATTTGGAGCTCCGCGTTGCCTGAATCCGACGAGAAGGAACTCAATTTGATGAAGGCGGCCCTGGAGGCGACGCCACCAACTTCGGATGATCGGTTGTCACCAGAGGAGAACTTCATTAGTGAGCTGGGTCGACGCGTGGCGCAATGGTTTCAGTTCAATCGGGCAAAGTTTGAAAAGAACCCACCGTCCCCTCGCCTATTTGTTCTCGCAAAGGACACACCCTTACTTGATACGTTTGACTGGGCCGAGACCACGAAAGACCGAAATCTTAGTGCGCCCGACTGTCTTGATAACGGAACTGTGTTTGTCTGCGATCTTCAGTGTGAATCCAGCCGCGTTATTGAAATGCCACTTAAAACGTCCGGCGATGCGGTCGACTTCGTCACTAGCCGGAGCATAGGCGATCGACCGTTCGCTGTGCTTCTCGCCGACCTCGGGCTACTAATGGTCCATGAACCAGGCCGACCGGCCGACAAGCTTATTCACTACCAGGTCAGTCCATACAACGACGATATGGTAACGCTCGAAGATATCGGCGAAGCGCTGGAAGATATGCACAAGTATGGGACAGCAACGCATTTGGGCGACTGCGTCGTCTGGGAGAATGTCGGGAAGAAAAAGATGATTCGAAAAGCGGAGGAAATGATCCAGGGTTTCGTACGAAACGGACTCCGGATACGCTTCAGGTCGCGCACTTTTCTGCTGGTGGATAAAGAGGTCACGACTTATGCCGGCAGGCAGGATATTCGAATTTATTGGTGGTCACCCAACGATAATCCCGATGAAGACATTGGTCTTGTAATCGAGATGAAAGTACTACGTCCGACTTACGCCGAAAGCGCCAACATGAAATGGCTAAAAGAAGGGGTTGTTCAGGCTCATGGATATGCGGAGTCAGAGGAGAACCTGAAAACTAAGTGGGTTGCCTGCTACGATGCCCGGGATAAGCCGTCCAAGTATCCTAAGGACATCAGGCAGTTTGCTGCTGATCTTGAAGTAGAGATACGGCAATTTGTAATGCGAAGGACCGCTCACTAAGCGCTATTTAGTATTGCACTGAGAATTTGAGGCAAGGGCCCGATGGGAATAAAGGAAAGCAAGCCATACGATCAGCGGTCAGACCTCGAGAAGATACGGGCCCAATGGGTGAAACTGAGTGGCCTTCACGATCGTACCGATTGGTCGGCTGCTGTAGTACGTGCTGCAACTGCGACGGAGATAGCAGTCAATTTGGCGATTCGCAGAGAGTTCGCCGCTCGAAGCCAATTCGATGCTGCTTTCGTCGACGGATTACTTAAGTGGGCCAACGGGCTGACTGGAAAGCTTGACAGACTTCTCATGCCATTATTGAACGGCAGCAGTAAGCATGAAGTTGTCGGAAAGCTCCGAAAGTTGGCTCAACCAATAAACGACCAACGTAACGACATTGCTCATCGTGGCAAATTCTGCTCCGAGAAGGTGGCCTCCAAGCTTATCAATAACTGCGAGACGTTCGTTGTCAGCTTGATTGCGCTGTACGAGCCTAGCTTTGACTTGAAGAGGAGTGGAGCGCGGTGCCAGAGTGGCAAGAGAAAAACCTGACATTGATACGGAATGGTCGAGTGTCCCTGCAGACGTTCGGGCATCAATCCTAGCCACGTGGGGCTTGGGTGTACCAGCGGTGGCGACGGCTCTATACGGACGGTGGTGGCAGTTCGAAACCTGGCTTCGCTCGCTGGCCTACGTAGAACTAAAGGCGGCATTTGGATCAGCGTGGGATGATCAATTGCCCAGCACGCCGCAGAAGCGTCAAGGGAATGAGAAGACTATTCAGTACATGGCCACCCCGGATTCGCAAGCAAGGTTAGCTTACACTGACGTTAGCGGGCTGCTATCGATCATCGATCACAATTGGACACTCTTCGAGCCATCGTTGATTTCGCAGAACATCTGGGTTGGACGAGTTCAGGAGCTACGCCATATACGCAATCGGATCGGCCATTGTCGGCGACCGCATGCAGATGATCTTGTGCGTATTGAGCAAATGTTGCGCGATCTGGAGAGCGGTGCTTTTGTGGCGCTCTCAGCGTTCAATCGCCGTGGATCCTTTGAGAAAGACCGAAACGAACATCTCGTAAAGGAATGGGTAAACGGAGAGCATGAGGTTGCTATTCGTTTGCTGGATCACGCGGCTCGCCAATACGAAACGGACTTTCACCTTTCCTGGTCCCGCCGCCCATGGAGTATGCCACCGTCCGCCAATTCAACACTCAGCGGCGTGCAAGGTTATATATGGCATGCCGAGTGGATGTTTCGCGGCGATCGATCTCTGGATTTGGGAAACTTCTGGAATGATGCTGGCTTAGACCCATGTCGTGAGTCGATATTGTTTGTCTGTGCAAACAGTTCGTCATCGGTCGAGGTTTCATTTTCCTCAATGGAAAATCCAACGGAAGTGGCGGACGCAATCGGATGCTGTTTCGATGCAGTAATCAGGAATCAACGACGGTACCGCAATAGCAATGATGACTATGCGACGTGGACCAGATCGTGTGCGGATTTAGATCCGAGAGTTCAAGCGGGCGGCAGCCTGGTCAATCGTTGACGATTCAACGAAGCCGATTACTATTTTTGGAGCTTGACCGCATTGCGTGACACTAGACTCGCAGATGCAGCAAATCCTCACCAAGTACGAATGCACCGCCCTGCTGGGCGCTTGATCGAAGGTTTCGGAGTCGCCGGTTTTCAACCACTGAAAGCCCCAGTTCTTCCGCGATCTGCTCCAATATCTCCGCCACCGGAATGACGACGTCAGTGTAACTGCTATCACCAATGACCGCGAATATGTCTCCTCCGGTTGAAACGTTGTGTCGGAGCTTTTCGAGCAACTCGTACATGTCGAAAAAGTACGAATCGATCATTTCTGGGATTCGGGCATTCCACAAATGCTCCCGACGCGCCTCCAGCGCCGTCATTACCGATTGCAACGATGGCACACGCAACGGACAAGGATTTATGTCGCGCTTCACCTGCACGTGGGAATGGATGTTTGTGTGTCGAAGTTGGCTCTCGGCATCGCGTGAGTTGAGATAGCCGAGCACCCAAAGCTCAAGGTTGTATATGTCGGTGTAATCAAACGAGTTCGGATACGGGGGGGAGAAGAAAGCCAAATCGTGCGTGTCAGCTTCAGCGAGGTGATCGCGAAAACTTCCACGCCGAATCGCATAGTCGGACTCTGGTCGATAGCGGAACTGCGCAATGTCTGAGAGTGCTTTGAGGCAGCGATCCCGAAAGCGGCGGTCGACGTCCTTCGCTGTACTTTGGGTGTCTGGCCAATTTCTCCGGTACTTGCGGCCCTTACCATTGACTAGAACATTGCTGACGTCGACCAAAATTGATCCCAGCAACACGCGGAATAGCCTCCGATGCGAGGGATTCTGAAGCTGAGATATTGCCTCCCGGTACTGAAGTACGCGATGAATAACATCGTCGGGGAAAACCCAGCGCTCCGAGCCCTTTTGCTTGAGGAACGTAGCGGGACCAGCCGCCAGCATCGATTTTGGTTCGACAGACAATGTCGGGGTACATCGAACTACCTCCAAATACGCTCCCCGCACCTTGCTGGGCACATAGGTTGCTAACTTCGCCTCCACCAAGTCAGCCAAAAATGGATTGATTTCAATAATCGTGGGGCGGATGCCTAGAAACTGCGCGGAGACTCCGGTCGTGCCGCATCCCCCACATGGATCAATACAGGTCGAAGGAAACCGTTTGAGTCGGTTTATCTCACCGACCAATAGATTCGGCGAGAAAGCCTCTTTGAACTTGAACCATCGCTGGAAAGGAAGCTCATGGCACCCTTGATGACTTGAGATCGGTGTGTCGGACCTCGAATCCCGAGTCCACTCATTGAACATTAGACGCGCGGTCGATCTCAATGGGGCCCCTATCTGTTGATTCGCATGTGACAATCTAATTTGTTGTTAACAACAAATCAAATTGTTGCGTTAGAATGTGACTCGTCATGAAGCTGACGCCTTCCCAAGTGCGCGACATCGCCGGGATTTCCCAGGAAACCTTGCGATACTGGCGAGCCAAGCTTGCTCCGCTTGGTGGTCGATCCGGCCACACGGCGTGCTTCACGCCGGCGGACGCGCTGGCTCTGCGCATCGTGTCATCGCTGAAAGACTTGGGTATTTCCGTCGGCGCGTTGATGCCTACAGCCCCAGAATTGTTCAAGCTATTGACGCGACCGGATTGGGGCCAGCTGGAGACGCAACATTTAGAGCTTGATCTGGAGCTTTCCCGCATTAGGCTCGTGGATTTGGGTTCGTATGAGCCAAGTTCCGCGAGGAGCGTCGTCCTGGTTGTTCCACTCGCGGAGCATGTGAAGCACGTGCGCCGAATGCTGCTGAGTTCACCGACACCTTCTCAGACTGATCTTCGCTTCCGACCCGTTGCGCTTCGAAGGCGAAGAACTACCTAACCGATATGAAAAAAGCCTCGCCGGCGTCGTCGACCCTGCTTCGCCGAAAAAGCGTTCCGGCGTCCGCTCGGCGAAAAGGGGGCCAGGTCGGAGGAACTCCAACGTGACTTCTACCATGACAGAATAAGTGGGGCAAAAATTTTGCCCCCCTTTTCGCTTGTCGCCACATCCAATCTCGATTACCGTCTTTGCGCTAGATACTTGCCGATATTTTGTAATGGCAACACCTTGGCTTACGTGGCACAAGGAAATCGGAGCGCCATACAGGGTCGTGAGACAGGCGCCGCGACGAAATGTCGCCGACTCCACTTTGCGTATCTACGCTTTCTCAGCTGTTCTGCATGTTTTGGCGCGCTCAAACTCCGCGTGAGTTTGGCCTGTTCCTACAACACTTGATAGTACCCGCTGGTTCACACACGGCCAGTCGGAGGCGCGCGTCTGCCACCGATGGTACCCACGCTGAACTATTGGCCCTGTGACCAACAACTCCGAAGGCACCTGCATCTGAAATCTCAATGAATTTCGGGGCGTCACGAGACGGGGCAGTTAGACGTTTTCCGAAGGGCCGATCAACAACGATTGGTATTTCCTAACCCCAATCGACCACTTCGCCGCGATCGCCGGCTAAACAGCGGTTGCTCACGAGACCGGTTCGACAATCCGGCTAAGGGGCCAAACCATGCCCTGAAACCGCATATGAGGATCAGCGGATGCAGCACCTTCATTACCTAACGCGGTAAGCCGGCCGTATGGAGGCGACCGAAGGCGTGCGACTAGCTCGAGCCGTCAGACCCACCAAACAACAGAGGCAACAACAGCGTGTCGAAGGATAGTGAAAAGCCCGCCGCCGTTTCGGCAACCCAGCTACTTCCGCGGTTCGTCCGCTTTCGCGACGCACCCTTCTATCTCGGCATGGACCGCAATCGCTTCAACACCGAGGTACGACCGTACCTCACCAAAATCCCGATCGGTCGACAAGGCCTTGCCTTCGACCGACTTGAACTGGACGCCTGGGTGGAGGAGTATATCTCTCGCAACGGGCGTTCCGGTCGATTGCAAGGAGAACGACTATGGGACGCAGAAAGTTGCCCGGTCTCTACAGGAGAGCGGGCATTTGGCACATCGACAAACAGATCGAAGGGCAACGAATTTGCCAAAGCACTGGATCGGCTGAGCTTGCAGAAGCCGAACGCTTTATCGCAAGACTGACAGAGTCTTTACGTCAGGCAAGGGTCTACGGAGTCAGACCGGAGCGGAGTTTCGAAACAGCGGCAATTAAGTTCGTTCGTGAGAACCAACACAAGCGCTCGCTGGATCGCGACATTGGCCTGCTCCGACAACTGATGCCATGGATCGGTTCGCTGCCACTGCAGCGTATCCACCGGGGCACACTCGAACCGTATGTCGATAGCAAACGAAAGGAGGGAAAGAAACCTGGAACGATAAACCACGGACTCAAGATTGTTCGGCGCATTCTGAATCTCGCCGAAAAAGAGTGGATGGATGAGCATGGCATGACCTGGCTGAACCGGGCACCGAGAATCAAGCTGCTACCCGATACCAATAAACGGCAACCTTATCCGTTGAACTGGGACGAGCAACAGCAACTGTTCTCAGCGCTGCCACCGCATCTTGCCGAAATGGCGTTGTTCGCAGTCAATACCGGCTGCCGCGATGCCGAGATCTGCAACCTGCAGTGGGACTGGGAGGTCAAGGTGCCACAGCTTGAGACCTTTGTGTTTATTGTGCCGGGCCAGTTCGTCAAGAACGGTGATGAGCGACTGGTCGTCTTGAACGACATCGCATGCTCTGTAGTGAATTCACGCCGCGGCAAACACCGCACGCATGTGTTCGCCTACAGGGGCAAGCCGGTTACCAGGATGCTGAACAGTTCCTGGTGTCGGGTGCGAAAAGTGGTCGGTCTACCACAGGTTCGAGTCCACGATTTGAAGCACACGTTTGGCCGGCGACTTACGAGCGGCCGGTGTGAGTTTCGAAGACCGGCAGGATCTGCTGGGACATCGTTCCGGACGAATGACAACACACTACTCGGCGGCCGAGCTAACGAAGCTCATTGAAGCCGCCAAACAGTGTGTGTGAAAGAGACGGTAACAGGCCCGAATTGGTGGTTTTGCGGCGGCTAAGTGTGAGCTAGGGTCCCGCAAAACTCCCGCAAAATGTTTGGGTTGAAAAAAAGATCAAGTTGGAAACTTTTTAAGTGCTTGATCTGATTGAGAAAAAATGGTGGCCAGGGGCGGAATCGAACCACCGACACGCGGATTTTCAGTCCGCTGCTCTACCAACTGAGCTACCTGGCCTGAACCACCGACACGCGGATTTTCAGTCCGCTGCTCTACCAACTGAGCTACCTGGCCTTATTTGCTTATGACTGAACGCGAATCTTCAGTCCTTGCCTACCCTGTCGCTTCGCGACCCCGCTACCTGGCCTTGCGGTGCGGGGCGAGAGGCCGCCGCGAGGAGCGGGGTATTAGACCGGGGCCGGGTCGGTCAGTCAAGCGGGCGAAGCATTGCTAGACTAGGCCGATGTTCTTCCTCCTCACAGGCGCCCTGATTGGCGCGCTCTTTGGCGGCTGGCCGGGTGTCCTGGTGGGCGGGGCGGCCGGTTATGTCGCGGGCCTTGCCCTCAAAAGCTACGTCATCGGCAACCTGCGGGTCGCGCAGGAGAACCTGCTCGACGCGACGTTTTCCATCATGGGCGCGCTCTGCAAGGCCGACCGCGTCGTCAGCCGCGACGAGATCGCCGCAGTCGAGCGGATCTTCGGCATGCTGCACCTGCAAGGTGAGCAGCGGAAGCAGGCGATTGCCGCGTTCGATAGAGGCAAGCAACCGGACTTCGCGCTGGATGCCGCGGTCGACGAGTTTGCGCGCCTTAGCCACGGCCGCAGGCCGCTGTTGCAGCTGTTCCTGCAGCTGCAGGTCATGGCGGTGGCTGCCGATGGCCGCATCGATCCGGCCGAGCACGCCATGCTCGTGCGCATTGCGCGGCGACTGGGCCTTGCGAAGCCGATGTCTCGCAGCTCGAGGCACTGCTGCGTGCCGCGACAGGCGGCCCGTCGGCGGCCGGTGCTCCACCGTCGCAGGACCGTCTCGCCGATGCCTACACCGCACTCGGTGTCACGCCCGATGCGAGCGCGGCCGAGATCAAACGCGCCTATCGCAAGCTCATCAGCCAGAATCATCCCGACAAGCTCGCCGCCCGTGGCCTGCCCGAGAGCATGCGGGCGGTCGCGGAAGAACGTTCGCGTGAGCTGAACTCCGCTTACGACCTGATCAAGTCAGCGCGCAGCGACCTGAAGTAATGACGACTGTCTTGCTTCGTGTCCAGCGGTTCGTCAATGCAGTCGACCAGCGTACCGCAGCCAGGGATCTTTCCATGGAAAGAGAGTCCCGCCCGCCAGTTCAACGGAGCACAACGTGCTAAGTTCGAGCCCCTGCATGATGGACGAATTCGAAGGCGCTATGCTCGATTTCAGCAAACTGATCAGCGAAATTCCGAAGGCCGAACTGCACCTGCATATCGAGGGAACGCTGGAACCCGAACTGATGATGCAGCTGGCCGAACGCAATGGCGTTGCTATTCCTTATAAAAATGTCGAAGAGATTCGCAAGGCGTATGAATTCTCCGACCTGCAGTCCTTCCTCGACATCTACTATGCCGGCGCTGCCGTGCTGCGAACGCGCCAGGATTTCTTCGACCTGACCTACGCCTACCTCGAGCGTGCCGCGGCCGACAATGTGCGGCACGTCGAGATCTTTTTCGACCCGCAGACCCACACCGAACGCGGCATTGCTTTTGACGTGGTGCTTGATGGCATCCACGACGCCCTCGAAGCGGGTGAAGCAAAGCTCGGCATTACGTTTCGCCTCATCCTGTGCTTCCTGCGGCACCTCTCTGCAGACGACGCAATGGCAACGCTCGAAGAGGCGCTGCCGCACAAGCAACGTATCGACGCGGTCGGGCTCGATTCCTCTGAAGTTGGTCATCCGCCATCGAAGTTCACGCGCGTGTTTGATCGCGCTCGTGACAAGGGCCTGCCAACCGTGGCACACGCCGGCGAAGAAGGGCCGCCCGAGTACATTTGGGAGGCGCTCGACCTTTTGAAAGTTCGACGTATCGATCACGGCGTGCGCTGCCTCGAGGATGCCGCACTGGTAGAGCGGCTGATGACCGAACAGGTTCCGCTGACGGTCTGCCCGTTGTCCAACGTCAAGCTGCGCGTTTTCAAAACGCTTGAAGAACACAACCTCAAAGATCTGCTCGCCGCCGGCCTGTGCGTCACGATCAACTCGGACGACCCCGCCTACTTCGGCGGCTACATCGGCGAGAACTTCCTGCAGACGCAGGCGGCGCTGAAACTTTCCAGCAGTGAATTGCAAACACTCGCCCGCAACGCGTTCAAAGCGAGCTTCCTGGCTGAGGCGGAGATCGCGAAACACCTTGCCGCGGTTGATAGCGTCTTCCAGTAGATGAAGCGCATTCTGCGATTAAGCCTTGCGGCGCTGCTGGGCGCATTGATCGGCTACGGCATTTACCTGTACGTGCCGCGCGATGACTACTTCGTCGAGCGCGTCGGTACGATTGCGAGTGTCGAACGAACCACTGCCGACGTTGCCGGCCTGATCGACGAGACGCTGCGGATTACCGGCACGACGGGGCTGGTCGTCGATATGCGGGTGTTGCGGCCGAGCTCGTCGCGACCCCTGCCGGTAGTCGTCGTCGCCGGCGGGCAGCAGACCGGCATGGATGCGGTCGAACTCGCCGGACGTCCCGATAACATCGTGTTCGCCGCGATTTCCTATCCGTACCGGGGCAACCGCGATCCGCAGGGCGCGTGGGAATCGCTCAATGCCGTTCCGCAGATCCAGAGCGCGTTTCTCGACACGCCGCCCGCGCTGGCGCTCGCAGCGCGGTGGCTGGCAGCACAGGCCTGGGCTGACGAAAATCGCATCGAGCTTGTCGGCGCAAGTCTTGGCGTGCCGTTCGCCGTCGTCGCGGGTGCTATCGAGCCGCGCTTCTCGCGCGTGTGGCTGCTGCACGGCGGCGGCGACAACGTCAGCTGGGTAGCGCACGCCGGGCGCAAGCACATTGGCAACGAAACCCTGCGACGCGGCGCTGCACGAATCGCGCTGCTGGTTACGCACGGCTCCTCTTTCGACACGCCGAAGTGGCTCGCGAGAATTGCGCCACGCCCCGTGGTTGTCGTCATGGCCTGCGACGACGATTACACGCCGCCGGAAGCGCAGGCGCCGCTCGTCGGCGCGGCGCAGGCATCGACAAACGCGGCGGTTATCTGGACGACCGGCCAGCACATCAAGGGCGGTCGCAGCCTTGAGCTGCAGCAGCTGCTCGACATCGTGCTGGGCGGCATTGCGAACGGTACGCCGCCGCCCGGTGCCGGCTGCGAAGGTGGCACTACCGCGGGCTAAATCGATTTCCTGCCGGCGTCGAGCAGGCAGGACGCGGGGTCGTCCTGTGCAACGACATCGTTACTAAAGAGCGACCGCAGCGCTGAAGCCCGCGCTGCGCCAGGTCGCGCCGGGCGTTAGTTCGGTCTTCGGCATCCGGTCAGGCAGCGGGTTGGCAGTGACGTAAAAGTAAGGCTACGCGATCGAGCCGTCGCGCAGCGCGTCGCGTGTTGCCGCATGTGCCTGTGGGTCGAGTCCTCGAAACGCTTTGTCGTTCATCCGCGCGCGCCGACACCGCCGTAGGCGACGCCGGTCAGGTCCGCCATGTCGCGCTTGAAGGTCGTCAGGTCCGTCGCGTTGAACTCGGACAGATGCCGATGACCCGCGGCGCGTGCCATCACCGTCATCAGCTCGACCGCGGCCTCGAAGAAACGCGCCAGGCGTTCTGCCGCGATATCGATCGGCAGGCGCGCCCGCAGATGTTCTTTTTGCGTTGCAATGCCGACCGGGCAGTTGTTCGTGTGGCAGGCGCGCATGCCGAGGCAGCCAATCGCCTGTATCGCCGCGTTGGCAACGGCAACGCCGTCGGCGCCCAGCGCCATGGCCTTCGCAAAGTCTGCCGGTGTGCGCAGGCCGCCGGTGGCGATCAGGGTGACGCCGTCTGCACCGCAGGAATCGAGATGCCGGCGTGCGCGAGCCAGTGCAGGAATCGTTGGCACTGAAATGTTGTCGCGAAAAATCAGCGGCGCGGAACCGGTGCCGCCGCCGCGACCGTCGAGGATGATGTAGTCGACGCCGATCTCGAGCGCCGCATCGATATCCTTCTCGATGTGCTGCGCCGACAGCTTGAAGCCCACCGGGTTACCGCCGGTGCGTTCGCGCACCTCGGTGGCGAAATCGCGGTACTGCGAAAGCTCGGTCCAGTCCGGGAAACGTGCCGGTGAAATCGCGGGCTTGCCTTCCTCCAGGTTCCTGACTTCCGCAATCTTGCCTTTTACCTTTTCACCCGGCAGGTGGCCGCCGGTGCCGGTCTTCGCGCCCTGCCCGCCTTTGAAATGAAACGCCTGGGTTTTCTCGACCTTGTCCCAGGAGAAACCGAAGCGCGCCGAGGCCAGCTCGTAGAAATACTTCGAGTTCGCCTGCTGCTCTTCCGGCAGCATGCCGCCTTCGCCGGAACAGATGCCGGTGCCGGCGAGCTCCGCGCCTTTCGACAACGCGACTTTCGCTTCCGGCGACAGCGAGCCGAAGCTCATGTCGGAGACGAACAAAGGAATGTCGAGCGTTAACGGCTTCTTCGCGTTCGGGCCGATGACGAGTTGCGTGCCAACTTCTTCTTCATCGAGCAGCGGCAGCTTGTGCAGCTGGCCGACGACGAACTGCAGATCGTCCCATGTCGGCAGCTGGTCGCGCGGCACGCCCATCGCTGCGGAAGGACCGTGATGGCCGACCTTGCTTAAGCCCTCGTTCGCCAGCTTGCGAATCAGCTTTACATGCGGTTCGTCGCTGGTGCCGGTCGGGTCCTGGTAGGCGCCCTGGTAGGCATCGCGGTTGTAGGGCTGCGGGTGCTTCTTTGCCCAGGTTTCTATTTCATCCTGGTCTACACACACCTCGCCATCTTCTACCCAGGCGTTGAATTTCGACAGCGTCTCCGAGTTGTTGTACTCGCTGATGCCGGAGTCCATGCGGTAGTCCCAGCCGTGCACGCCGCAGATAAGGTTCTCGCCGTCGATGTGGCCGTCCGACATCAGCGCGCCGCGATGCGCGCAGCGGCCGTACAGCACGCTGACCTGGTCATCGAAACGGATCACTACAAGGTCGACGCCTGCGACCAGTGCATGTTGTGGTTGCCGATCCTGCAGATCGTCCCACTTCAAGAGAGGTTTCTTTTGCATATTGCAGCTTCCCTGAGATTGCTAGTAGTTGCTGTGCCGTTGCGGAAAAATGGGGTCAGAGTTATTTTTTGGGCAGTTTGATGATAAGTCATCCGTTATCGCCCAAAAATAACTCTGACCCCATTTTTCTGCAGCCAGTTTGCCACAAGCTCGTGATGAACGCGCCGCGGCGCCTGGCAGGCACTTTAATGTTGTTATTGGCGTACACTGACTGCACTGCAGTCCCGCCGTGGCAGTTGTTCCTGCACAGTCACTGCAAGCAGATAAAGGGTCGATATGCGTCAAGCCAGCTTTTTTGTTGTTTGTCTGCTGTTGCTTTCGATACTTGCAGCGTGCACGAGGGAAAACACGCCAGGCTGCAGCAACGCAGCGCCCGGTTTCCTCATCAGCAATGTGCAGGTTATCGATGGCGCCGGCATGCCCGCATTCCCGGCCAGCGTGCGAATCCGTGACAGCCTGATCGACGAGATCGGCGACCTCAGCGCATGCGCAGCCGAAACGGTCATCGACGGCGGCGGGAAGGTGCTTGCCCCCGGATTCATCGATACCCACAGCCACGCCGATGACGAAATACTCGAGCGACGTGATGCCTTGTCTGCCGTCAGCCAGGGCATTACGACCGTGGTCGTCGGGCAGGATGGCGGGTCACCGTACCCGCTGGCCGACTTTTACGCACAGTTCGAGAAGACGCCTGCCACGGTGAACATTGCGTCGTATGTCGGGCACAACACCCTGCGCGAGCTGGCACTCAAGGGTGATGACAAGCGTGCGGCCGCAGGCGTTGAAGTCGCCTACATGGCGGACCTGCTGAGAACTGAAATGCAGAGCGGCGCACTCGGCCTTGCCACCGGCCTCGAGTACGAACCGGGCATTTACTCGGAGACGTCCGAAGTGATCGCGCTGGCGCAGGTTGCGGCCGACGCCGGCGGTCGCTACATCAGCCACATCCGCAGCGAAGACCGCTGGTTCGAAGACTCCATCGACGAGATCATCCTGATCGGTCGCAGTACCGGCATGCCGGTGCAGATATCGCATTTCAAACTCGCGATGACACGACTGTGGGGCAAGGCCGACGAGACGCTCGCGAAACTCGACGCCGCCCGTGCTGACGGCGTCAACATTTCAGCAGACATCTACCCCTACGAGTTCTGGCAGTCCACGATGATGGTGCTGCTGCCCGAGCGCGACTACACGGACCGCGTCGCGATCGAGGAAGTGCTCGAGCAGATCGCACCGGCCGAGGGCATCTGGATGAGTCGCTACGAACCCAATCCCGAGTTCGTCGGCAAACGGCTGACAGAGATCGCCGCGATTCTCGAGCTCGATAACGTCGACACTTTTACCCATCTCGCGGCCGGTGCCGAGCGCTGGCAACAGGAGCACGGCCGCAGCGCGGAGATGATCATCGCAACCAGTATGAAAGACGCCGACATCGATGCGCTGATGCTATGGCCGGAAACCAATATCTGCACCGACGGCGGCCTGACCGACCTGCACCCACGCGGCGCCGGTTCGTTTCCGCGGGTGCTGGGCCACTTTGCACGTGACAGAAAACTTATGTCCGTGGAAACGGCGGTACACAAGATGAGCGGCCTCGCGGCAAAGCACATGGGCTTCACCGATCGCGGCCTGGTCAAAGCAGGCATGGTGGCTGACCTCGTGCTGTTCGATCCTGCAACGGTCATCGATCGCGCCACGCCCGAAGATCCCGCCGCACTGGCCGATGGCATCCTCTCGGTCTGGGTTGGTGGCGAGCTCGTTTACCACGATCGAAGCGCAACCGCTGCGCGGCCCGGCAAAGTGGTCCGTCGCCAGACGCCGCAGTAGACGGCCGCGCAGTTCAGTCGCCGGAGTATGTCGGCAGGGCCGAGATGCTGCCGCCGCTCTCGCCATAAGCCCGTAAAGCTGTAGCGCCCCGGAACCTTTGAGCATTAGTGCGTTGTGTTAGTGCCTTAGTGCCTTAGTGCCTTAGTGCCTCAGAGCCTCAGAGCCTCAGAGCGCTGGAGCCCCGAAGCCGCATAACGGCAGAACGGCAAAGCCTTTTCAACAGCATTCACCAGGCTGACCCCGCAAGCCCGGTAATTGATCCAGATCAAGGCAGGCCTGCACCACACGCTGCACTCTGGGCGGCATGACTACCAATGCCATCTTCGATGCCGACATGCTGCGCCGCCATCCGCAATTCGGCCCGCGCTACACGTCCTACCCGACTGCACCGCAGTTTCACGAAAACTTCGGCGAGAGCCAGCTCCGCCAGCACGCGGAGCGCAGCAATGCTGACCTGATTCCGCGGCCCATCTCGCTGTACGCGCACGTACCGTTCTGTTCCAGTCCGTGTTTCTACTGCGGTTGTAACCGCATCATCACGCGCGACCTGCAGAAGGGTGAGTACTACCTGGAGCGCCTGCTGCGGGAAATTTCGATGATCGCGCCGCTGTTTGCCCGCGACCGCGAAGTGCTGCAGGTCCATTTCGGTGGCGGCACGCCGAACTTCCTGAGCCCGGAGCAGCTCGGCCGAATTCTCGACAGCATGAGTCGCCACTTCCATTTCAGTGACTCGCCGGAACGCGATTTTTCGATTGAGCTGGATCCGCGCCATGTCACGCCGGATACCATCGGCGAGCTTGCCCGGCTCGGCTTTAATCGCGCCAGTCTCGGCGTGCAGGATTTTCACGAGGAAGTGCAGCAGAGCATTAACCGGGTACAGAGTGTCGAGCAAACGCTGGCGATCATCGAGGCCTGCCATGAAAGCGGCATGCGCTCGGTAAACGTCGACCTGATTTACGGCTTGCCGTTGCAAACGCTGGAAGGCTTCGGCGAAACCCTCACCACGGTCATCGCGGCACGACCCGGCCGGCTGGCCATTTACGGCTACGCGCACATGCCGAGCCTGTTCAAAGCGCAGCGGCAGATTGTGGAAGATCAATTGCCGGGAGCCGAGGAGCGACTCGCGCTGCTGGCACTCGCCGTCGAGCGACTCCAGGCCGCCGGTTACCAGTACATCGGCATGGATCACTTTGCCCTGCCCGAAGACGACCTGGCCATTGCGCAGGCCGCGGGCAGCCTGCACCGCAACTTTATGGGCTACACGACGCATGCCGCCTGCGACCTCGTTGGCCTGGGCGTCAGCGCCATCAGTCACATCGACGACAGCTTCAGCCAGAATCCGCGTGATCTCGCGAGCTGGGAAATCGCGCTCGACCAGGGCAGGCTGCCGGTGTTTCGCGGCATGTCGCTGAACTTCGACGACAACCTGCGTGCCGATATCATCCAGCAGCTCATGTGCCAGGCCGAGATCGATATCGAAGCCATTGAACGGCGTTACGAGATCGACTTTGATGCCTACTTCGCCGATACCCGCGAAAAACTCGCGCAACTGGTCGACGATGGCCTGGTGGAAATCACCTCGCGACGCATCGCAGCGACATCGAAAGGCAGATACCTGTTGCGTATAATCGCGATGTGTTTCGACCATTACCTGACAAAGCCCAACGCCAGCAGCAACCAGCCGCGGTACTCCAAAGCCGTTTGACCGTGCCCGCTGCGGCGACGCCGCCGGACCGTGGCCGGTGACTGCGCGCATCCCTTCGCTGCCTGCCACAAGCATTGCTGCCGATGACGGCGACGACCTGCACTTTTGCAGTACCTGTGCGTTTGCGTCCGCTTGCGCTGACAGTGGCTATGACAAATCGAAATTGCGTGACCTGCACGTGCTGGTCGAGCACGTCGGCCCGTATCACGAAGGACAGCATATTTTTCGCGAGGGCGACAAGTTCGATTCGATCGCGGGAATCAGGGCCGGGACGGTCAAGACCTACGTGACCGATCTCAATGGTCGCGAGCAGGTTCTGGGTTTTTTCCTGCCGGGCGAAGTGATCGGCCTGAATGCGATTTCGCAATCGCGTTACCCCTGCAATGCCGTTGCGCTCGACAGCGTGCTGCTGTGCAATTTCTCGTTCCCGAAGATGGCCGAGCTCGCTACCCACATGCCGGGATTGCAGCAGCAGTTGTTCAGACTGATGAGCGCGGATATCGGCAGGGCCACCTGGCTGGCCGGCGATTTCGCCGCCGATGAACGGCTCGCTGCCTTCCTGATCATGGTGTCCCGCCGCTACGCCGCGCGCGGGCTTTCAGCAAGCCGGTTCCGCCTGACCATGCCGCGCACCGACATCGCGAATTTCCTGCGCCTTGCCGCCGAGACGGTCAGTCGTATTCTGAAGCGCTTCCAGACAGACGGCCTGATCCGGGTTGAACGTCGCGAGGTCGAGCTGCTGGATGCCGCGCGCCTGCTGGCAATCGCCCGCAACGTCCTGCGCGAATGATGCGCACTTGATCTGGATCAGGGCATGCGGCAGCGTCACACCGCAACATCACCCGGCAATTTTCCATTTTTTTGAAACAGCAGCGCCCGATTCGCTCGCCTGTTTGCAAGGATGCTGTGCGGGATGATTGAGTATTACGCCGACATCAAGCTGGTACACATCGCAGCGGTCGTCGCGAGCGGTGTGCTGTTCCTGGTTCGTGGGCTGGCCATTCAGGCACGAGGGCAGTGGGCGATGGCGGCGCCGCTGCGCTACCTGAGCTACAGCATTGATTCGGTACTGCTGATCGCCGCGCTGTTGTTACTCGCCATCCTGCCACCGACCGTATACGACAACGGCTGGCTGCTGCTGAAGGTTGTGCTGCTGGTTATTTATATCGTGCTCGGCACGTTCGCATTGAAGCGCGGCCGCACGCCGCGCGTGCGGCTCGCCTGTTTCGCCGCGGCACTCATCGTGTACGGCTGCATGTTTGCGATCGCGCGCACGCATCAGCCGGCAGGGCCGTGGTTGTACCTCAAGGACTGGTTTTCATGAATCGCGACTCGCAGCGCTGGGTACCGTTTGCCTACGGTTTCCGGCCGTTCTTCTTTGTAGCCGGCGTCTACGCCGCCGCAGCACTCGGCGCATGGCTGATGATTTATGCGTCCGGGACCGCGCCGCTGACCGGGCTGCCACCGCAGTACTGGCACGCCCACGAGATGCTGTTCGGTTTCGTGGCGGCAGCCATCGCGGGCTTCATGCTGACCGCCGTGCCCAGCTGGACCGGCGGTCGCGGCTTCGCCGGCTGGCCGCTGAAGATCCTGGTGCTGCTGTGGCTCACCGGTCGGCTGGCCTTCGCCCTTGCCGCCACGCTGCCTGTCATGTTGCTGGCGATTCTTGAACTTGCGTTCATTCCCGCGCTGATACTGACGATCGCGCCGTCGCTGCTGCGCGCACCCAGCCGCAATACGCCACTGCTGCTCGTGCTGCTGGTGTTCTGGGCGAGCGATCTCGTGTTCATGCTGGGCGTTGCGTACCAGGACGTTGCGATGTCCGCACTCGCACTGCGCGGCGGGCTGGATCTCGTGCTGGTCCTGATCACGGTGATCGGCGGGCGCATCGTGCCCGCCTTCACCGGCAATGCACTGCGGGCGCGCAGCGTGGCGGTAACGCTGCGCGCTTCCCCGCTGCTGGATAGGCTGACGATCAGCGCGATGATCGCCTACGCGATCGCCGATATCGCAGCACCGATGCATGCGCTGACCGGCGCCATCGCGGCGCTTGCTGGTGTTGCACAAGCCTGGCGACTGGCGGGTTGGCAGGGCATTCGAACCCTGTCTCAGCCGATCGTCTGGGTACTTCACATAGGCTACCTGTGGTTGCCGGTCGGACTGTTTCTGAAGGCGCTTTATGTCCTTGGGGATGCTGGCTGGGCAGTGCACTTTCAGCACGCACTCGGTGCCGGCGCCGCGGGCACGATGATTCTTGCGGTAATGACGCGGGCATCGCTCGGTCACACCGGGCGGCCGCTGCAGGTGCGGGGACTCGTTACGCTCGCCTACGTACTGCTGACCGGCGGCGTTGCAGTCCGGGTATTCGGGCCGGGGTTGCTGCCAGGTAGCTACCTGGCTACCGTCCTTACGGCGGGCGCACTTTGGGTCATTGCGTTCGCGCTGTTTGTGTACGCCTATGCGCCAGTGCTGCTGCGTCCGCGCGTGGATGGCAAGCCGGGCTAGACGCGCCGCGGCCGGCCTCCAATAAGGCTGCCGCGCACAGCAGCGACGATACGCGCCCAACCATGCCGGCAATAGAGATCACGGCAGAGCTCCAAAAAAAAGGCCGGGCATCAGCCCGGCCTTCATTGCCCAGTCTCTTTTAGAAGAAATTCAGGCCGCTTTCAGCGCGTCGGCAACTGATACGTATTTGTAGCCCAGGTCTTTCGCGACGGCGGCGTAGTTCACATTGCCAGCGTGCACGTTCAGGCCTTCGGCGAGATGCGGATCCTTGCGCAGCGCTTCTACCCAGCCATGGTTTGCGAGTGCCTTGACGAACGGCAGCGTTGCGTTGGTCAGTGCGAAGGTACTCGTCCGCGGTACGGCGCCCGGCATGTTGGCAACGCAATAGTGCACAACGCCGTCAACGACGTAGGTCGGATCAGCATGCGTTGTGGCGTGACTCGTTTCGAAGCAACCACCCTGGTCGATGGAGATATCGACGAGCACCGCGCCCGGACGCATTGCCTTGACATGCTCTTTCGTCACCAGCTTCGGCGCAGCGGCGCCGGCGATCAGCACGGCACCGATGACCAGGTCGGCATCGGTAACCAGTTTGTCGATCGCATCTTTGGTCGAGTACACGGTGTGAATACGTCCACCATAGATCGAGTCGAGCTGGCGCAGGCGCGGCAGCGAGCGATCAAGAATCGTTACGTCAGCGCCCATGCCGATCGCCATCTCGGCAGCATGGGTACCGGACACGCCGCCGCCGATGATGACGACTTTCGCTGGCGCAACACCCGGCACGCCACCGAGCAGCAGACCGCGGCCGCCGTTCGCTTTTTGCAGCGAGTAGGCGCCTGCCTGGATCGACAGTCGTCCGGCGACTTCCGACATCGGCGTCAGCAGCGGAAGAGAGCCGTCCCTGGCGGTGACGGTCTCATACGCGATGGCCGTCGTTCCTGATTTGATAAGCGCCTTGGCCTGTTTCGGATCTGCGGCGAGATGCAGGTAAGTAAACAGCACCTGGTCCTTGCGCAGCATTTTGCATTCGTTGAGCTGCGGTTCTTTGACCTTGACGATCATGTCCGCTTTCTTGAAAACCTGTTCCGCAGTCTTGGCAATCGTGGCACCCGCTGCGCGGTAATCCGCGTCGGTCATGCCAATGCCGGCACCGGCGTTGGTCTCGACGATCACCTCGTGGCCGTCGTGCACGAGCTCACGGACGCCCGCCGGCAGCATGCCAACGCGAAACTCCAGCGTCTTGATTTCCTTAGGTACACCGACTTTCATTGCTATCTCCCCGCCCAGGTTGTTTGAGGGGCGCAATATACGCCGGCTATTGGGAAATTTCTTTGCGGAATCAATGACAGTCCGGGCCATTACTGGCATATTCTGCTAATCAATTGCTTCCAGACGCAATTTTCTGCCATGACTCTTGACCGCTTCGATCGCGCCATCCTTGGCGCCCTGCAGCACGACGGCCGCATCAGCAACGTCGACCTGGCGGCCCGCGTCAGCCTGTCCGAATCGGCCTGCCTGCGGCGGGTGCGTGCGCTGGAGGCCAGCGGCATCATCGAGCGCTACGTCGCGCTGCTGAATCAGAAGCAGGCCGGGCTGGGTGGCGACGTGTTCGTCAACATCGCGCTGCACGCCGAGGTGCAAAGCGAGCTCGCCGCGTTCGAAGCGGCGGTGCAGTCGATTCCCGAGGTGATGGAGTGCTACCTGATGACCGGCGAATTCGATTACCTGCTGCGCGTTGTCGTTGCGGACATGGCGGACTTCGAACGCATCCACAAGGAATCGCTGACGCAGTTGCCGGGCGTCGCGCGAGTGAACTCCAGCGTCGCTATTCGCACGGTGCGCAAGACCACGGAATTACCCGTCAGCTAACAGGCAATCGGCAAGGCCGCTGGTTTCTCGCAATTAAAAGTGGTCCGGGATCGAACGGCTACTTTTCGCTCTAGCGGCCACCTGCTCTAGCGGCCACCTGGATGTCTCGTTTGGGGAAGTGGTGACCTTGCGCTTACGGCCTATTCTGTTGAAAAACTCTGTTTTGCGAGCGGCGCGAAAATTCGCGAAGAATTTCGTTCAGTCCTGCGCGCATCGGTAGCGCTGGTTAGCGGCACTGAGCTGCGCCAGGAGGTATTTTCATAGGGATTGCACTACCTCCTCGTATCTACAATACGAAATTGGCAGCAGATCGCAAATGAAAAACTCGTAATTTTGAAAACAGAGTTTTTCAACAGAATAGGCCAGTAGCGGACGTTCGACCATCTACGTGCCAACCGTCATGATGAGGCCACGCCATGCGACCTGCACAATCATGAGCGCCAGAAGGGTGAACTGAAATATCTTCGAATCAAACTTCGTCGCCACCAACGCTGCAACGGCAATTACAACTTGGCTCGCAAGGAGAACAGGTTGAATAGCTCCGTACAGAATTGGTTGGAAAACAGCGAAGCTGATGTAGACACCCGCCACAAGGAACCAGAGGGCCGGCGCCACTCGTTTGTAGTATTGCTTTAGATCTGCACCATCGATCTCTTTGGGAAATGAAATACGCGCCAATAAATACAAAATAACGACAGGAAGCAACATCACAAGGAAGTCCGTAAAGCTCCACGTATCCCGCTCCCCGACGCGCCACACTGCCCACCAGAGTTGGAAAAACAACAACAATGTCCAGGCCGCGATTCCGATGAGTCGCCGACTGGTCGTAACCGGAACGGCTCGAATTAGGTCGGCGAAGCCACGCAAAACCTCAGCAATCCCAAGCCCTGTTAGGATGGCGTGGGCAACTAAGATGAACTCCATGACTGTCATTAATTCGTCTCTCCACTACATTGCTTTCGATGGCCGCTCGGGGTCAGTAGCGAAAAATATAGCCTGAACCCGGTGTGTTTCTCCTTGCGGCCAGAAGCAACCTTTCAGTTTGATGAATTTTGCTGGAGCTGAGACAGGTCATTCTGAATGCCTTCATAAATTCTTTGGGCACGCCCAAGCTCCCCGGAAATGATCGCTTCGTCCATGATTTCCTGAAACTCGTTTCCTGGCGGAGAAGACCAATCGGACCTGACCTGCTTCCACCAAGACCGGGCAAACTGGTCAGAGAAATAGATCGCTCCCACAATATTTGCGGCCTCGGCAAATGGGCCATTTACGAGCCCGGCTATCCTTGCAGTTTGCGCACTCAACATTTGATCGAGAATGCCCGAGTAGTATGCGTCCAGCTGGACGACCTCGTTCAGGGAAAGCTCAGCCGGGTTTTCAATCGATTTGGTAATTACCTCAGAAAATGACTCATCTTGCCGCGATTCATCGACACTTCGCCAACCTGCCGAATACTCAAGCCTGACTTGCGCTGTTGCGATAGCACCGGTCTGCCGCATCTCAAGCACGAGAAAAACGATCCCTACAATTACGCCAACATTGGCCGCCAATGTAAGCCAGCGAGTTACTCGATCTGAATCCACGCGAATCTCCGAATTTTCGTTGTTTCTATCCGTAGAAAGACGAAACAGCAACGACCGCTTGGGGTCACAATCCGTCATTTTACCTCAGACTTCTCGGCCGGCTGCTATGCGACGTGAAGCAGCCTCTCAGTTAGCTTCCCGGCGACTGTCTCAGAACGGCCAGAAGCGGGCGCAACCTCAATCTCAAACCCAAAGCCTTAGCGGCAACATACCTGCTGCAATGAGTACCGCACACCACTGCAACGCGAAAACCGCTGCTAACCCATGGATCAGATTCACTCGCGACTCGTTCAACGCCATCTTGGCGCGGATAATCGTCAACAGCACTCCAATTGGCAGCAGCAGGGTGACAGCTGCAAGCAATGCGCTTGCGGCAGTATAATCGCCAAGAGCCATAAATGATTGAGTCATAAAAAAAGGTACCGGGACGAAAAGAAGCACAATCGTAATGAATGCCGGGGCCTCCGATTGGCGTAACATTTTGGTGCGGAAACGAAACACTGATACAACGCCAGCCAGAAATAGCCAGACAAATCCTGCAACCCCCAGACAAGCACTAATCCAGTGTGTTACCAGGTAGGCAGTCGTAATCTTCTCATAAGTATTGAACCCGTCGCTAAACAGATACTTGCCATCTTCGCTCCGGAGAAAAACATGGGATGATGTTGCGCGATCGTTGGCCGAGTATATGCGGCCGCCGACCGGCCGCAATTGACGAGGACTATTTTGTAACGACTCCATCGAAAGTAAGCTGCCGTCGGCGGAAATTTTGACGGCACCAAACAGATTATCAAGATACTCGAACGTCTGGAATCGATTCGGGCTCAGAATATATCGACCATTCCACCTTGCAATGTCTGGAGCTGGTTCGACGGTTCGCGGCGGCGCTGCTTCAGCAATTCCAAGTGCACCGATCAGCAAGCTATCGATACGACCATAGTCTGCGGTCTCGCTGTCCGTGTTAACGCTGTAAGCGAAGGCTTTGTTTTCGTCCGGAAAAATACACAGCATTGCGACGAACCCTATGATGTTGCCACCGTGGCAGTATCCGATCACGCCGTGCCGGTCACGACGCCCTAACCCGAGAGCGTACCCCGCTACCAGGCCGCTGTTCGCCGCTTCTGTACCCGATGGCCGGCCCCTAGCTTGCATCAACTCTGAGTTAATAAATTGTTTATCGTCGATAGTTCCGTCACTCAGCAGAAATCGTGCGAATCGAGCCAGATCGGCTGCCGTGGTAGTGAACTGTCCTGCGGGCCTAAGAAACATTTGGCTTGCCGCGTACCGAGATCCGTCATCAACGTGCCCCCATGCGAGCATCGGGTCAGCACTTTCACCTTCCTGCGTAGTAAACGCAAACGTACTGTCGTACATTTCTAATGGAGCAAGAATTTGCTCGTCCAGATAGGGTTCGTACGCGCCGCCAACAACGGATTCGACAATCATTCCAAGCAATGTGTAACCCATGTTGGAATACGAAAACCGTGATCCCGGCGGTGACCGGATCAGCAACTGCACTTCCTGCTTAGGGAACGCTGCGATGAGAGCAGTTTCCGAATTAGGCCGATCGCTGAACAATTGCCACAGATATGCGTCGTTCAACCCGGACGTGTGATCGAGAAGGTGCCGCACAGAAACGGCAACGACTTCCTTCCATGGGTTCTCGAAATGGACGTTCGGCAGATAGCGTGAAACCGGGGCGTCAAGCTCAAGCATCCCCTCTGTCGCTAATCTAAGTACGCCTGTTGCCAGCAAGCTTTTTGTCAATGAACCAACATGAAATCGAGTGTCTATTGTGAAGTCGGATTGGGACGGGTTGTTCCGCGTACCAATGATGCCGAGACTCTCCTTACCGTTTTCGTCGATTAGTATCCAAGCGGCACCAGTAAGGCCTTCCTCAGCCAGGATTATTTCAAGATCTCTTTTTAGATAGGGTTCAGCAGCTCGGCAATCAAGGACCGATAGAAATACAATCGGCACAAGCACGGCCAAACTTCTATTTCGCACCGATATCATCAATTCACATTCTTCAAAAGAAAACAATTGAGCACGAAAATGAAAACGTCCATTCGGCCAGAAGCGGACGTTAGAAAAGCCACCGGATATATTTTTCTACTAGATAAACCCGGAATCTGACTTTGATCCGTTGGACCTCTCGATCACGTCCGCTGTCGAGAGTCACTGTAAACTCCTCAATCGCCCCTGCCGGGCCAGTCATTCGTTGATCGCAGTTGGCAATCGGTGCCGTTACCGATATTCCTTTGGGATACATTCCAGTGACATTACCAGGCAATTCAAGCGTCCGCCGTCCGTAGGCTCCGGAGGCAATTTCCTGCGCACCTTCGCGCTGATCGAAATTTTCGGCCGTGAGCGCGCACGTCATTGCGTGGGTGATGCTTAGATCACGATATTTCTGATCGTAGAAGTCACCAAACATCGACGCTTTCTCGTCAGGCGGCAAAGAATGGAAGTCGTCCCAATCCCATTGTGGAACGGCCGGCCAATCGCGGTTTAAAGCAATCAGCAAGATTTCCGGCGCATCAAGACTGTTGCCGGCCAGAAGATATAATCTTGAGTCGCCCTTTTCTACGACCTTCCACCCTTCGACGTCATTGAAGTCGAGTATCTCAATGCCATACAACGATCGAACCTCACAGCCGACCAGCGTATAGCAGAGCAACCCGAAGATTAATAGCTGTCTCAACGTGCGGCGACCTCGATGATTTCGCATGCCTAGCCCCAATTCGAATCGACCCAGGATCAACGACTGCTTTGGGTCAGTAGCAGAAATTGTAACTCCAACCAGGCGATCGTCGCCTTGCGGACAGCAAGACTGAGTTCGGTCAGAGGCACCTTCGTTCGAATAACTGCATAATTTTATCCTCATCGCTTGCCCGAGCAAAAAACTTCTCAAGATATTTTGTTGTTGCTTCAATATCCTTCGGGGAGACATCAGGCAATTGATTGATTGAGTCCAGGATGTCGGTTCTTCGAGAATTGATGATACCAAGGGCGCCCTTTAGCGCATCAGTAGAGATGCAAAAACCGCGGTATTCTCTCTGGGTCACTCTCGAAATTCGAAGAGAAGGGTCTGGTCGTGCATAGCGAGCATTTACGAGCCCCGAAAGGTCGAAGTCGTATGGCACGTAGTACCGAACTGATTCGACATCGAAGAGATCACCATTGTGACAGCAGGTGTCGTCTTCATCGGCGGTAACTAACGACCAGTCGGTATTGCCAATAAGGTATTGGAATACAAAAACGGCGGCTGCCTGTTGGCTGTCGAGCGTACGAAGTGACACTGCAGATACATGCGCAGGCTGTCCACCAATTCTATCAGCCAGGCCCGACTCCGATTCGATTAAAAACCCATAGCGGTCGAACTCATCCTCGTTCAGGCGGCCGTCAGTATCAGTGTAGGTAATGTGAAGCAAACGCACTTTGTAACTAAAATTTGAGATGAGATTGAAGATCCGGTAGGCAGCATATTCCTGCAATGTGTCTAACTGGGCTGCTTTGCTATCTCGGCAATGCGTTACAAGTTTTAGTTTACTCTCGCCTGAAAATATCGACTGCGCTGTATCGTCGACCGCAAAATTCAATCGTAACGGAGGAAAACTGCACACGTGCCTGCGGCTCTTACCACGCACTTGTACCTTGATTGAATGCTCGACGCCGTTAGCGCGCAGAGTAAAAGGCAGCTCTCTACGATCATTCGCCTCTTCGAACAATGAGCCCAGCGGGCCGGTCAGGCTAACCACAATGACCGTATTATCTTCGAACAGCGAAGACGCACCGACCTGAGAAACATGGGCCAGCAAGATCAGCGAAATAAGTCTTCCGAGTCTCAATTTCTGCCCTTTTGTCAAGGTCATGCTTGACGTCTAAGCCCGCTTTGGGTTTGTAGCCGTCATACTACCTTAGATGCGTAGACTGGCTGCAATGCGAAGCATTGCGGCCGTTCGATAGATCTCCGACACTGCTAATTGCAGTCCGACAACATTAATTGCCAGAAACCACCGGCGATTGGGAATGCCGCGATCTGGCAATTGGATTTGTCGAGAGCGGCACTGCGGCGGATATCGGCAGGTCGGCGCGGGGAAATCGCTGGCTAACCGGAGAGGTACTTAGTGCGGTGCAGGCGCCCGGCCCGACCTCAGTCTTTAGGGACGAACGCGTCCGGCTTGGCAGAACCATCACCGAAGAAAAACTTCTCCATCTCGGTCACGAGAAACTTGCGCGCTTCCGGCTCAATTGGTGTGAGCCGGTACTCGTTGATCAGCATCGTCTGATGAGCCACCCATTTCTTCCACCCTTCCTTGCTGACATTCTCGTAAATGCGCACGCCCAGCTCGCCCGGGTACGGCGCAAAGTCGAGACCTTCGGCTTCTTTTTTCAGCAGGACGCAGTTGACGGTTCGTGACATGTTAGGAACTTCTCTCTTCTTGCAGTTGCCTGATCAGTTGACTGACCGGCGCGGCCAGACCCAAATTCGCTTGTCCTTCGTGCGGATACCAGAGGCTGTCGCCAGCGTCGGACACTGTACGCGAACCGGCAGCGAGGCGCACCGCCAGCGGCGTGATGTCGAGATCGAAGTGGCTGAAGCTGTGGCGTAGCGTCGGCCACGCGGCCACTTCGGCTGCGCCGCTCGCGAACTTTCGCGACAACCACTCATCCAGTTCGTTCTCGTCGGCGATTTCCGGCAGGCTCCACAGTCCACCCCAGATTCCGCTCGGCGGTCGGCGCTCCAGGTACAGGCCGGCGTCGCCAAGTGCCAGCACCATCACCGTCGATTTTTGCGGCCGCGCCTTGCGCAGCTTCCTGCCCGGAAAGTCCGTCTCGCGACCCTGCTGATGCGCTGTGCAATCCGCCTGCAACGGACAGCTCGCGCAGTCCGGTTTGCTACGGGTACAAAGCGTCGCGCCGAGATCCATGATCGCCTGCGTGTATGCGTCGACCTGTTTGTCGGGCGTGTGTTGTTCGGCTTTTTCCCACAGGGCCCTGGCGACTGCGGTATTGCCAGGCCAGCCGTCGATCGCGTGGTAGCGGGCGAGCACCCGTTTGACGTTACCGTCGAGGATCGGATGCCGCTGCCGGTGAGATAAAGCGAGAATTGCACCTGCCGTTGAGCGACCGATGCCGGGCAGCGCCATCACCTCGTCGATACTCAGCGGGAACTCCCCGCCGTACTCATCGCAAACAATGCGCGCTGCCTTGTGCAGGTTGCGAGCCCTGGCGTAGTAGCCAAGGCCCGACCAGTGATGCAGCACGTCATCATCTGGCGCCTTTGCCAGTGATATCAGGTCGGGAAACGATTGCATGAAGCGCGTGAAATACGGGATGACCGTCGCGACCTGCGTCTGCTGCAGCATGATCTCTGACACCCACACGCGGTAGGCGCTGATGTCCTGCTGCCAGGGCAGATTCCTGCGGCCGTGCAGTGCGTACCAGTCAAGCAGGCGTGCTGCAAACGTCGCCACGGCCTAGCGCTTCGGCTCTTTGCCCTGCGCGATCGCCTCGATGCGATCAACGGCATCGATACCGCCTTCGCGCAACGTGCGCTTGATCATGAACGGGCCCACCACGGGCGGCACCCAGAACGCGGGCTCCATCTCGAAGGTGTACGTCATGCGCGTGCCGCCTTTTTCCGGCACAAGGTGCCAGCGCTCACGGCTGTAACGGAAATCGCTTTGATCCGGATAGGCTACCGCCACAATATCAAACGGCGGCTTCAGTACCAGGTAGCCGTTGCGCTGCATCGACTTGCAAAACATCAGCACACAGCCTTCCATGCGCGTGTAGAAACGGGGACGCCCCTTGCTGTCAGGCGCGAGATTGCGGGTCTCCACGAAAGCGCTGGTAAACTTCGAAAAGTGATCGTAATTCGTCAGGACTTTATAAAGTTCGTCGTGACTCGCATCAAACCAGGCGACCGACTCCATGTGATAGCGATCGCCAACGTACGTGACCGACACGTCCTTGAGATCCGCACTGCTGGCCTGCAGCGCGAGTAATCCGAGGATCGCGAACAGCAGTCCGCGGGCATTGCCGGCTGTCAACCTGCGCGTGTGGCTAGTCAAAAATCTTTTTAAGCAGCTTCTTCTTGAGCTGCTCCTCCGTGCTCAGCTCTTCTTCTGCCGGGGCCGCTTCTGCCGCGGCTTCTTCGCCGGGCGGGAGTTCTTCGCCTGCCGCGCCCTCGGCGGCCGGTGCGGTCGGTGCCAGCCGATCCAGCAGGCGCTTCTTCAACTCATCGCCCTTCTCTTTCAGCTTGTCTTCGACCTGGTCGCGGAACATCGCTTCGATGTCCGGCCGTACTGACGGGGCCGAAAGCGGGCCGCGAATTTTTACAGGGATCAGTGCTTCCGTAAACTCAGCAAGCTCTGCGTCACTCGCGCCGTTCAGGAATTCAGGTCGCTCGAGCACCCGCGCGCGCAGCGAGTAATCCATTTCCGCCGTGACGAAATTGACGGTGCCCTGGCCCGTTAACTGCAGGAACGGCATCGCTGCTTGCAAATCGTTGTTGGTGAATATGCCATCGGTCACGGTGCCGGTCGCGATTACGGAACTGAAATCGGTGCGCGCGGGCTCGCGCTTCTCAGGCGGTGCTTCGCGCCGGTACAGAGCGCGCGCCGCGCGCAGCTGGTACCAGAGATCGACGCCCTGCCAGGCGCCCTCTGCCAGTTCGAAAGCCATGTTGCCGTTCAGGTTCTGGCGCATTGCGGACAAAGTCGCGCCGCGCGCCGCCAGCACGAAACTGCCGTTGATCGTGCCGCTCAGCTGGTCGCGATCGAACATCGCCTTGCCAAGCGGCGACAGGTTGACGTCGGCGACCTTCTCATTGAGCGACAGGCTCGGCATTGCACCCGACGCATCGACCTGCACATCACCCGAATACTTGCCGTCGTACAAATCGGCCGACAGGGGATTCAGACGCACCTTGCCGCCACCGCTCGTCAGGCCGAGCTGAATGTTGGTGAATTTCATGTCCGTAAACTGAGCTTCGCGCAGTGCCAGCTTGCCGCGTGCGTTGATGCTGCGAATAAGCTCAACCGGAATTTCGAAATCGTCATCCGCCGCGGTCGCACCTGCCGCACCTGCGTCCGCCGCGGGCGCCATGTAGCGATCGAGGTTCATGCGATCGCCCTGCAGATCGAAACGGATCGGCGCGGTGCCGCCGACTGGCAAAATGATCTCGCCGGTGAGCGTGGTGTCGTCAAGCTTCAGCTCGAGGCTGCGCAGGGCCAGCGCATCAGCGCCGAGCGCCGCCTGCGCCTGCAACTGAACTCGGCCCAGCGCCCGGGGGTCTGCCGTCACCGGCAGCTCGATGTCGAGCTGCGGCGCGAGGTCGCGCGGCGAGAATGCATCGACGGTCAGGCCCGCTTCGCCGGTAACATCCGCGGCCCAGGACAATGTTTTTACATCGAGCTTTGCGGCAAGCCCCAGCACGCTGACGTCAATCTTTGTCGGCTGCAGGCTGCTGTTGTCGAGGTTTGCCACGAGCTCGTCGCTGCTGAAGGCGAAGTCGGTTGCGGCCGGCGCGATGCCGTTCACGCTGCCTTCCATCTTCAGGTTCTGCACGGTAGCGGTCGCGAACTCATCGCCGAGCAGTACGCGCCCCGACGCCTGCAGCTTGCCGTCGAGACCATCGCCTTTCGAATTGAAATCGGCAGCCGCGGAGAAGTCGAACGGCTGGCCGAGCGCGATCCGGCCGGTATTCAGCATCAGGTTTTGCAGAACATAGTCGCTCTTCGACTGCGCGTCGGCGTAATGAATGTAGGAGTCGCTGATCGTGATGCCGCTGATGTCCAGCGCGGCGGGCGCAGCGGAACCGGCATCGGTCGTAGCGGTATCTGCGTCCTGCGCTGAGAAGTCGTCCCAGTTGCTGACGCCCTGCGCGTTGACCGCCAGTTCCAGCCGCAGGGCATCGAGCTCTGCCTTGCTGACGGTGATCTCTCGCTTGAACAGCAGTGGCAGCAAGCGCACGCTGAGGCGCGCCGAGTCGAAGCTTGCGAACGGCGTATCGCCGAAGCCCGCGGCGTTGCTCATGCGCGTCTTGCCAACCTCAACCGCGAACCACGGGAACAGGCTCACGGACAAATCGCCTTCAATCGTGACGTCGCGGCCGGTGGCTTTTTTCACTTCCTCTGCAATGCCGTCGCGGAAATCATTGGGCTCGAACAGCAGCATCAAAGCCACCGCAGCTACAACAAGCAGCGTCACGAAGCCGGCGACGACAATAAGCAGGATCTTAAGCAGGCGATTCATGGGGGTCCGTCATCGAAAGTTGGGGGGCGAAGGATAGCAAATTACAGAGACCATCAATGCCGGTCGCCGTTCCTTCTGTGACGCAGTTTTGCGACAAACCCCTTGCTTCAGGGCGCCCGGGAAGCCTGGGCGGGCACTGTCTCAGCTCACAGCAGCCGACCCTGAATCAGTCGTGACACATGCGCAAATCGCCATTCAGCGTGCGTACAACAACCCGGCCACTGCCGCCGCCTTCGGTGAACACGAGCTCGCGGCCCGGCGCGTATTTGCTGGTCCGTTCGGACTTCGGTCCGAAACAGTTGTTGATATCGCCGTTGAAGGTTTCGATATCGAAGCGTGCCGAGGGCTTGCGACTGAAGTCGATATTGACGTCACCGTTAACGGTTTCGACGTCGAGCCTGCCGTTGTCCAGCAGCGCCGCCCGGAACACCAGGTCACCGTTTGTCGTCTCCATGTTGGCACGTGAGAACGACCCCTTGACGATCGTGACGTCACCACTCACCGAACCGGCAACGACCTCGCCACTGACGCCCGACAACTGCACGTCACCGCTGACGGTGGTGGCGCGTGTACGCATGCTCTCGCCCTGACCAGACAGGGTTACATCGCCGCTAACCGATTCGGCATCGATGTCTGCTGCAAACGCGTGCAGCTCGAGGTCACCACTTACCGACTGCACCTGCTGGGAACCGAGCACATCGTTAACCTCCACATCGGCGCTGACACTTGCGATCTTCAGCGTACTCCGCTGCGGTACCTTGATAACGAGCGAACTCGACGAACCGCGATCGTGTCGCTGCCGCTTTGGCAGCCTGACCTTGACCAGAACCTCATCGTCATCACGCTCGACGATCAGCTCTTCTACATTCTTGCCAAGCTCGGCGACAACCTCCACCGAATCGCGCGACCAGCCGGACACTTCGATCGAGCCAGCCGTGTTGACGATGTTCACCTGCCCGGTCGGACTTGCGTCCACGATTCGTCGCACTTCCTCGGCATTCGCGAGTGCGCAACACAGGCCAAGCGCAATAACTGTTAGTGCTTTCATATACATTCTCTTGAAAATAACTCCGTGGTGCTTCCGGCTCGTGTGCGTTGCCGCGACACCCCTGCGAGCCACCCTGATGATCTTGTTATATATCCGTTCTGCGCATTACCGAGCCGGCGATACTGTCGACCTGGCGCAGGATCTTCAGCTCCTCGCGGTAGCTGTTGATCAGCAATTCCTGCAGCAGCGCGTTGTCCGGCTGGGCGGCAAGCGCCTTGTTGATCTCATCGATAGCACTGCGAATCGTCAGCATGTTTTGTTCAACGAGCGCGCGGGTTTCCGGGCTAAGCCTGGCCAGCTCGACGTCAGTCCTTGCGAGCAGCTCGTCGCGCGCATCCTGGTAGTCCGGCCCGAGCATGTACTGGCTGCCGAAGGAGCCCGACACCGGCTGGAACGTCAGGCCCTGCGAACTGGCTGTCAGCGTGTCCGGCGCAGTGCGGTCCTGCATGGCAAGCCAGGTCAGGCCTGACGAGGCGCCAACCAGCAGCAACACGGCGGCTGCCTGTGCGAACAGGCGCGGCCAGCGCGGGCCAGCTCCGCCCAGGCGCTCGCCCTCATTAATTGTCTGGGCGATCGCCGGCCACAGATCCCGTTCCGGTTGCACCGCGCGCGGCATGGCCCCCGCCAGCTTCATGATGGCGTCGACGCTTTTTGCATCGAGCGGTTGATGGTCGTCGTTCATGCTCTCGTTCCTTCCAGTTGTTGTGCCAGCAGTCGTTTAGCCCGATGCAACTGCGCCTTGCTTGTACCGCTCGCGATGCCGAGCATGTCGCCGGTTTCTTCGTGGCTGTAGCCATAGACTGCGTTCAGCACGAAAACCTGCCTGGCACCGGGCGGCAATTCATCAAGTGCCTGTTGCAGATCACGCATGTCGCCCGTGTCCGCAACCGTCGCTCTTGGTGGTGCCGTGTCGCGCACGACCTGCAGGCGATCCTGCTCACGGCGCGACTTGCGCATTCTTCCCAAAACCGCGTTGACTGCAATCCGGTGCAGCCAGGTGCCAAGGCTCGCGTCACCGCGAAACCGGTCGAGCCGCGTCCATGCCTGGATGAACGCCTCCTGCGTGCAGTCCTCGGCCTCGCTGGCATGGCCGGTCATGCGCAGGCACAGGCCGTATACATTGCCCACGTGCTGCCGATACAGGGCCTCGAAAGCCTGCGTGCTGCCGCGCTGCGCGCGCGCCACCAACGCCTGCTCCGCGTTCATGCCCTGGCTCGTCACCGCCGGCTGACCCGCGAGGTCCGCCGCGCTGACCAATACCGCTTCCACCGCATCAATCTCCCCGATATTTGCTAGTTTGACGCCGCCTGGCGCTGAATCGTTTAAGGGTTTGTGCCTTCCCAGCCCGGATTGTGCCGGAGCCACGGTCATGATGCCCGTCGCGCGGCCATTTCCGGGCCGCGGCGCGCATGGCTTCTGGTATCATGCGGGGGATTTTTTCGGCCGTACTGCTGACTTGAAGAACAATAAAAAGGGCACAGCCACCTATGCGGCGATGCACGCGATGACACGCAAGACTTCCTGGACCCGTGCCACACGTGGGATCAAATCTTGATGGCCGAATACTCCATTCTTTACCTCGGCAGCGCGGACTTTGCTGTCGACTACCTGCGGCACCTCGAATCACAGCCTTACTGCCGGCGCATCTACCACTGCAATGAAATTGTCGCGGCCGACGACGTGCCGCGCGACGTCAGCATTATCCTGTTCGAGACAGGGCCCGGCGCACTGCTGCATGGTGACGCACTGAAAGACATGCTGCGCTCGCTGGCGTCGCGACCCTTTGTCGCGCTGACCGACCGCGAACACGAACATCGCGGCGTGGCGGCCGCGCGCGTCGGCGCCCAGGGCTACCTTTGCACTGACAGCACCAGCGATGCCGACTGCCTCGCGATTCTTGACCACGCCGTGCAGCGACACCGCCTGCAGATGCGGCTGACCGAGGCCGACGACACCGTTCTGTCGATATTAAAGAGCATCAACGACGGCGTACTGGTCGTCGATCGCGAAGGCAACGTGCTCGACATCAATCCCGCTGGCCGCACGATCCTCGGACTGCCGCAGCGCGGCACACCGAGCGCTGACTGGGTCAGCGGCTTTTGCGGCCTGAGCGCCGACGGCAAGAACTCGCTGAGCAACGAGGCAATGCCGCTCTACAAGGCGCGACAGGGCGAGAAGTTCAGCAGCCTGCTGGCAGTGCACCGCATCACGCAGCAGCCTGATACCGTGCTCAGCATCAACGGCCAGGGCCTGTACGACGCGTACCAGGGGCTGATCGGCGGCGTCATCACCTTCCGCGACGTCACCGAGGTGACGAACAAGACACTCGAACTCGAGAAGCGCGCCGAGTACGACGAACTGACGCTGCTGCCGAATCGCCGGCTGTTTACCCGCGAACTGGAGAAAGCGATCGGTCGCGCCCAGCGCAGCGACCGGCCGCTCGCCGTGCTGTTTATCGATCTCGATCGCTTCAAATCCGTCAACGACACGCTCGGTCACGACAGCGGCGATGAGCTGCTGCGGCAGGTAGCCGATCGCATGCAAAGACGGCTGCGCGTCGGTGATTTTGTCGGCCGCTGGGGTGGCGATGAGTTCGTCGCCTGCCTTGAAGATTTTGGCGACGGCGGTGACGCCGCGGCGGCGGCGCAGAAACTGGTGCTCGCCCTGTCCGAAAACTACGAGGTCAACGGCAGCGAAGTGTATGCGACGCCGAGCATCGGCATTTCGCTGTATCCCGAATCCGGCAGCACCGCGGAACGCCTGATCAGGACCGCCGACATGGCGATGTACCAGGCGAAGCGCCGCGGTGGCGGGCGTTTCCAGTACTACTCGGCGGCACTGAACGCGAAGCTTGCACAGCGTGAAGAACTTGAGATTGGCCTGCGACACGCGCTGGTCCGCAACGAGTTCGCGCTGCACTACCAGCCGCGTGTCGACGTGCGTACCGGCCGGCTGATTGGCCTCGAAGCGTTGCTGCGCTGGCAGCATCCGCGATACGGATTGCTGGCACCGGCGCGCTTCCTGTCTATCCTCGAAACGAGTGGACTGATTCATTCCGCGGGCGAATGGATTATCGACACCGCCTGCCGCCAGCTGGCAGCGTGGCAACGCCAGTTCGATATGCCGGACCTGTCAATTGCCATCAATCTTTCCTCGCAGCAGCTGCTGCACGGCCGTCTCGTTGAAGCCGTCAAGCGCGCGGTCGCGGACACGGCACTCGATGCAGGCTGCATTGAGTTTGAATTATCCGGTGGCGATATCGCGGGCAGAAGAGCCTCCGAACGCGCCGTTCTGGATGCCCTGCATGCAATTGGGGTGCGCCTTTCCCTGCACAATTTCGGCACCCGCGATGTATCGTTTACATCGCTGGATACCGGCGTCATTGACAGCTTCGTGCTTGATCCCGCGCTGATCCAGGATGTCGATATCAACGGCAGCCATCAGCGCATCGTGCGCGCGGCGATCGCGATGGCGCGCGGACTGAATATCGAAGTCGCCGCCGAATGCGTCGAGACCCTGACGCAGTTCGAATTCCTGAAAAGCTGCGACTGCACGCTGGCGCAGGGCTTCCTGATCAGCAAGCCGATGCAGGCGGAGCAGGTCTCCAGCGTGTTGCGCGCGGAAGTGTCCGGCGCCCACCTGATGGCTATCGCTTAACGCAACGCTGCCGTTGCGCTTTGCAGCGGCACGCCGGCCGTATCAATTAATCGCTGGTCGGGTCGTTGGTCCGGTCGCTAAGCCGTTTGCTAAGCCGACCGCTAATCCGATTTGCCGCAGGACCAGCAGGCCGCAAACTGCCCCTCGTTGTCTTCGCCGCAGGCAACACAGCGCCAGTTCTCGCCGGGACTCTCTTCGATGAGCCTGTCCGTGTCGATAAGCTGCAGCGCACGATCGTAGTCGAGGTCATTGCGGACCCACAGCTCGGGCCAGACTTCCAGGAAAGGGATTTCGCCAACGATCGAGCCCAAGTGCTCGTTGCGCAGAAACGCCTCGATGCCCTCACTTTGCAGCAGGTTGCGGTAGTGGCTGATCGTTACGATGGACGACGACGAGGTGACTTTTTTCAAGGCCGCTTACTTCGGCTTCAGCTACGCAGGCCGCGCAGAAACGCTGCCGGATCTGCGCCGTTTTCCAGTACCTCGACCAGTGCCGAACCCACGATAGCGCCCGCCGCGTGTTTGCCAACGTTGGCAACATCGCGTGCAGCGCGGATGCCGAAGCCGGCACAGACCGGGATGGCTGACACGGCGCTTACCTTATCGAGATAGCTGGCAAGGTCTTGCGGCAACTCGCTGTTGCCACCGGTGATACCGGTGATCGTGACGGCATACAGAAAGCCGCGCGACGCCTGCGCCAGGCGCTGCAAGCGCGCAGCAGGCGTTGCCGGCGTAACGAGCTGGATCAGGCCGAGACCCTGTGCCTCAAGCGCCGTTCGCAAGTCTTCGCTCTCCTCGAACGGCAGATCCGGCACGATGAAGCCGCAGACGCCGCAGGCAGCGGCGCGCGCCGCGAGTTTTTCGTAGCCGAATGCCAGCAGCGGATTCAGGTAGGACATCAGCACGAGCGGCGCCTTGATGCGGTCACCGGCGTTGTCCAGCTCGTCGAGTATCCAGCGCAGCGATACGCCGTTCTTGATCGCCTCGAAACTCGAACGCTGGATCGTCATGCCATCGGCCATCGGATCGGAGAACGGCACGCCGATTTCAACGGCGTCGCCAACCTCGCTGATGGCTGCCAGTTGTTCGATGAAATTCTCGCGCCGCGGATAGCCGGCGGTAATGAACGGGATCAGTGCAACCTTGCCGTCATCGTTCGCACTCCGCAGTGCCCTGGTCAATCGCTCATGAGCTTGCATGCTATCCCGCCTTCCTGGGTGTGACCGGATACTGCGTCAGCGTGGGCATGTCTTTGTCACCGCGACCGGAATTGCCGATCAGGATACGCTTGCCCGGATTATCGGCTGCCCATTTTTTCGCGGCAGCGAAGGCGTGGGCGGTTTCGAGCGCGGTCAGGATGCCTTCGGTTTCGCAAAGTTCGCCGAGCGCAGCAAGCGCTTCGTCATCGGTCGCCATCACGTAGCGGACGCGGCCGATTGCCTGCAGCAGGGCATGCTCGGGACCGACGCCCGAGTAGTCGAGCCCGGCGGAGATTGAATGCGTCTCCTGCACCTGGCCGTCATCGTCCTGCAGGATCATCGTGTAGCTGCCCTGCAGCACCCCGGGCCTGCCGGTGGCCAGCGTTGCCGAGTTGTCTCCCAGGCCGCTGCCGCGCCCGCCCGCTTCGACGCCGATCAGCTGCGTGTTGGCGTCGGCGAGCAGCGGATGAAACAAACCAATTGCGTTCGAACCGCCGCCGACGCAGGCGAACACTGCGTCCGGCAGGCCGCCGGCACGCGCCAGCATCTGCTCGCGCGCTTCCTGGCCGATTACCGACTGCAGTTCGCGTACCAGCCACGGGTAGGGATGCGGACCGACGGCGGAACCGAGCAGGTAATAGATGCCGTCCGGATCGGACACCCAGGCACGCATTGCCTCATCGATCGCGGCGCGCAGGGTCGCATCACCGCTTTTGACAGCGACAACCTCGGCACCCAGCCGGCGCATGCGATCGACGTTCGGCGCCTGCCGCTCCATATCGACCGCGCCCATGTAAACCGTGCACGGCAGGCCGACGCGTGCGCAGGCCGCCGCCGAGGCGACGCCGTGCTGACCGGCGCCGGTTTCCGCAATGATGTGCCGTGCGCCGAGGCGCTTCGCGAGCAGCGCCTGGCCGATCGCATTGTTGATCTTGTGCGCGCCGGTATGTGCAAGGTCTTCGCGCTTCAGCCACAGATCGCAGCCCCAGCGCTTGCCGAGCGTCGGTGCGTACGTCAACGCAGTGGGCCGCCCGACCCAGTCGCGCAACTCTGCCCTGAACTCGCGCTGGAATTCGGCATCGTGCAGGTATTTGCGCACGCCGTCTTCCAGGCGCTCGAATGCGGGCACCAGCGTTTCGGGGATGTAACGTCCGCCGAACGGACCGAAGCGGCCGCGCGCATCGGGTAACCGGCCGTCGATCGCGGCGGCGAGCATTGCCTGTGCATCAATTGTGTCGGAAACGGAATTCATTCCATCAGTGCCTTCTTGTCAGTGTGCATTGCGTGCGGCGCTCACGAACGCCGCAATTTTTTCGGGATCTTTCTTGCCAGGTGCCGATTCGACCGCGCTGGATACGTCCACGCCCCAGGGCCTGACCGCGCGTATCGCGGCGGCAACGTTGTCGATGCCCAGTCCACCAGCAAGAATCATGCGGCCGCGTTTCGCGATGCGCGCAGCGTCCTGCCAGTCTACCGTTTCACCCTGCCCGCTCTTCTGTCCTTCATAAAGGAAGATTGCCGGCAGCTTCGCCGCACGATCAACGCCGCCTTCGCGAAACACCGGCCAGCATTCGATCTGTTCGGGGACTGCGAGTGCAGCAAGATCCGCTGCGTCCGTTTGCAACACCTGCGGCCGGAACGCGGCGCAGACCTCGAGCCATTCTGCACTGCTCGGGTGCTGCATCACCGCAACGCGGCGAATCGAATCGGGCACGCCCGCACTGAGTTCAGCGGCGCGGGCCGGGGATACTCTGCGCACCGACGGCGCGAACACGAAGCCGATTGCGTCAACGCCGGCCGCCACGGCAGCCTCTACCGCCGCGCGGTCGGTGAGCCCGCAAACTTTCACCATGCCGATCACGCCGCGCGCCTGGCGCGACCCGCGGCAAGGATGTCGCGCACCAGCTGTGCCGGGTCGGCGCTGCGCATCAGCGCGGTGCCAACGAGCGCGGCCTGGTAACCGTTGCCGGCGGCGCGCGCGGCATCGTCAGCGGTTGCGATGCCGCTTTCGGCGACGCAGACCGCGTTATTCGGAAGCTGCGTGCGCAACTCTGCCAGCCGCTCCGCGTCAACGGCGAGCGTGCGCAGGTTGCGCGTGTTGACACCAACCAGCAGGCGACGGGCCGCCGCTGCATCCGCGTAGCGGCGGGTTTGCAGCAGTTCGCGGGTGCGCCGCAGATCTGCGACGTCGAACGCTTCCAGCAGGATAAAGAGCCTGTGTTCCATGGCGCAGTCCAGCATGGAACGCAGCGACGCGTCGTCGAGCAGCGCGGTGATGAGCAGCACGCCGCTGGCGCCACAGGCGCGCGCCTCCCGAATTTGCGCAGGGTCGACGAGAAAGTCCTTGCGCATCGCGGGGATGCCGCGACCTGCCAGCAGCGCGGCGATCTCGCGCAGGTGATTGAGATGGCCACCGAACCGTGACGGCTCGGTCAGCACGGAGACGGCGGCCGCGCCACCGTCCGCATAGTGCAGCGCCTGCGCCAGCCGATCGTTGTTTTCGCCGGCAAGTTCGCCTTCGGCTGGCGAGTGCTGCTTGATTTCGGCGATGACATCGAAGCGATCAAGCTCGAGTTCGACGAGCGGCGCATCCAGATCGTCATCGCTGTAGCGCTGGCGGCGTGCGAGTGCGGCACGCTCCGCGCTGGCTGTCGCCATCTGCTGCAGGAAATCGCTCACGCGCTGTCCCCGAAGTGCGCAGCAAGGCGCTGCAGAAATTGCTGTGCCGAGCCGTCGTCAAGCGCTGCCGCGGCGCGGGCCACGCCGTCCCTGGCTGTGCTGGCCTCGCCCATTACTTCAAGTACGAGTGAGGTGCCGAGCAGCAGCGCGTCGCGATGCGCGCCGCGATCTCTGCCGCTGAATACGTTTTGCAGTTCCGCTGCGTTGTGTGCGGCATCGCCGCCCGCCAGCGCTTCCGGTGCACAGCGAGGCAGGCCGTAGTCTTCGGGTGTCCGCTGCAGCTCGGTCACGCTGCCCGGGCGCACGTCGTACAGCAGGAAAGCACCTGCCGGCGTCGCCTCATCCCAGCCCGGTTCGCCGTGCACGACGAAGGCCCGTTCGATCGCCATGCCGGCCAGTGCATCGGCCATCAGCTTCGCGGCATCCCTGCTGAACGCGCCGATCAGCTGGAACGGCGGCGCCGCCGGATTGGTCAGCGGACCCAGGATATTGAACACGGTGCGCACACCGAGCGCGCCGCGCACCGGCATGATGGCCTTCATCGCCGGATGATAGGCAGGCGCAAACAGGAACGTAAAACTGGTGGCCGCAAGGCAGGCCATGGCCGGCTCCGCCGTCAATGGCAGCGGCATGCCGAGACACTCAAGCATGTCGGCACTGCCGGAACGGCTCGAGACCGAGCGATTGCCGTGTTTGACGACCCGCACGCCGCAGGCCGCCGCCAGCAGCCCGGTACCGGTCGACAGGTTCAGGCTGCCGGAACCGTCACCGCCGGTGCCCACGGTATCGACGGTCGGTGTGCCGGCGGGTACCGCGGGCGCCAGCGCCAGCTCGCGCATCGCGGTCGCGAAACCGCGGATCTCGGCAGCGGTCTCGCCTTTCGCGCGCAGTGCCACCAGTAAGGCACCGGCCAGGGCGGGCGCGAGCTCACCGGCCGCCAGGCTGTGCATCAGCTGCTGCGCCTCGGCTTCCTGCAGGGACGTGCCCGTTAACAGGCGCTCCAGCATCGTCGGGTAGGCGTTGCTCATCGAATGACTCCAGTGCCGGCGGGGCAAACCGCGTGGCGTGCCGCTTTGCTGCGACCGGAACTACGCGGTACGTCGGGCTTCATGGCTGTGCCCCGATAAAGTTTGCGAGCAGGCGATCGCCCTCCGGAGTCAGCACGCTCTCCGGATGAAACTGCACCCCGTCAATCGGCAACTGTCGATGGCGAATCGCCATGATTTCCTGCTGTTCGGTTTGTGCAGTGATCTCAAGTACCGCGGGCACCTGCTCACGCGCGGCGCACAGCGAGTGATAGCGACCCGCTTCGAACGGCTGTGACAAACCTTCGAATATCCCCTTGCCATCGTGCGTAACCGGCGAGGTTTTGCCATGCATCAGTCGCGGTGCGCGCACGATTTCACCGCCGAAGTGTGCGACCAGGCACTGGTGGCCGAGGCATACGCCGAGTATCGGCAGCTCGCCTGCGAACGCTGCGATCATCGCGATCGACACGCCGGCCTGCTCCGGTCGCCCCGGGCCCGGCGAAATAACGAGGTGCGTCGGTGCCAGTGCGCGCGCCTCGCGCTCGTCAATCTTGTCGTTGCGGAAGGTGCGCACATCGGCGCCGAGCGTCGCGAACGCCTGCACCAGGTTGTAGGTGAACGAGTCGTAGTTATCGATGAGCAGGATGCGCGCGGTCACAGGCCTTCCTCTGCCATCTCCAGCGCGCGGCGCAGGATGGCGCTTTTGGCAAGCACCTCCTGGTACTCGCGCTGCGGCACGCTGTCCGCAACGATGCCGGCACCCGCCTGGAAGCTGTACTGCTCGCCGTTGAACACCAGCGTGCGAATGGTGATCGCCTGGTCCATGTTGCCGCCCAGCCCGAAATAGCCGGCCGTACCGGCGTACAGGCCGCGGCCGGTGGCTTCCATGTCCTCGATGATTTCCATGGCCCGCACTTTCGGTGCGCCGACGAGGGTGCCGGCGGGGAAACTGGCGGCAAACAGGTCGAACGCGTCGTACTGGCTGGCGAGCTGGCCTTTCACGCCACTGACGATATGCATCACGTGCGAATAACGCTCGATAGAACGGTACGGGTCAACGTGCACGCTGCCTGCGGTGGCGACGCGGCCAAGGTCGTTGCGCGCCAGGTCGACCAGCATTACGTGCTCGGCCGCTTCCTTTGGATCAGCAAGCAGGCGCTGCTCGTTTTCGAGGTCTTCGGCAGCCGTCGTGCCGCGCGGCAGGGTACCGGCAATCGGTCGCAGCGAGGCGGTCCTGCCCTGCAGGCGCACCAGCGCCTCGGGCGAGGAGCCGACAACCTTGATCGCGCCGAACTCGAAGAAAAACATGTACGGCGACGGGTTCAGCAGGCGCAGCGCGCGGTAGACCTCGAACGGCGGGATATTGGTCTGGCCGCTGAACAGCACCGAGATCACGATCTGGTAGATGTCACCGGCGCCGATGTGCTCCTTGCAGGCGGCAACCCGTTCGCAGTATTCCGCCTCGCTCATGCCCGCGACGGGCTCTGACGCGTGCAGATTATTGCTGCGCTCCGGCAGTGGGCCGCGCAGCAAACGCATGACTTCCCCTCGCAATTCGGCGCGCTCGGCCGCCGAGCCGTTGTGCAGCAAGGCCACGCGGCGCGTCAGGTGATCGAACACCAGCAGCGAGGCGGTTGCACAAAATGCTGCACGCGGGATGCCCTGCTGCGGCGCGGTTTGCTGCGGCAGCTTCTCAAACAGCCGCACAACGTCGTATCCCGACACGCCGACCAGGCCGCCGTGAAACGGCAGGTCGTCGGGTTCCGGCTGCGGCCGCGGCGCCGCCGCCAGCGCGCGCCGCAGCACGTCGAGCCATTCAGCCTGGCGGGTTGGCGCTGCCAGCTGTTCGTTGCCTAGTCGCAAGCCCGTGTCGTCGTAGCGCAGTTCCAGCGCCTCGCCAAAGCCGAGGAACGAGTAACGCGCCAGCCGCTCGCCGCCTTCCACGCTTTCCAGCAGGTAGCGTGGCTGCAGGGCGCCGAGCTTCAGGTACGCAGAAACCGGCGTGTCGAGATCGGCAGCAATATCAAAAGGCGGTTGCATCGTTGGCGACGGTCCGTTGGCAGTCTTCGTGGCGCACTAATGGCAGCCAAAAAAAACCCACCTCCACGGCTGGCGGAGATGGGTTTGTCGGTTTCTTTTCTCTCAGGCAGAAATCAGCCGGCGACCCACTCCACGACGGGACGCCACAGCCAGTTCCGGAAATGCCGAGAATTCTTCATGCAGCGAGTATTACTGCGGCTCTGCGCGAGGTCAAGAACCGATCTCAGAGGTCATACAGTAACGGCAGCGCAAACGAGAAGCCCAGCCACATCACGATGGTCAGCGGAATGCCGACGCGCATGAAGTCCGAGAACTTGTAGCCGCCGGCGCTCAGGATCAGCAGGTTAGTCTGGTAGCCGAACGGCGTTGCGTAGCTCATGTTCGCGCCGAACAGCACCGCGAGAATGAACGGCTCGGAATTGACGCCGAGCTGGTTTGCGACGGCGACCGCAATCGGCGTGCCAATGACGGCTGCCGCGTTGTTCGAAACGACGTTGGTCAGCACCGTCACGATCAGGATGAACAGGCTGAGAATAACCGCGGGCTCGAAGTCGGACGCAGCCGACACGAAACCGAAAGCCAGGAAATCCGCCATGCCGGTGCCCATCAGGGCCTTGCCGAGCGCGAGGCTCACGACAATGATCATGATCACGGGTGTCGACAGGGCGTTCGCCGCGTCGCGCCAGTTCAGGCAGCCGAGCGCCAGGGTCAGGCCGACGCCGATCAGCGAGCTCACTGAAATCGGCACGATGCCGAGGGCCGCGGCGGCCACGACAAAACCGATGATGCCGAGAGCCCGGTTCGCGAGGTGGGTATGCGGCAAGTCCATCGTGCCGTCAAGCACCAGCATGTTGCCGCTGCCCTTCAGTTTGTTGATCGCATCGCGCGTGCCCTGTACCAGCAGCACGTCACCGGCGCGCAGGCGGATCGCGTTGAGATCGCCCGTTACCTGCGAACTCGGTGCGCGCGCGCGATGAATGGCAAGCGGCAACAGGCCATAGCTGTTACTGAACTCTGCGGCCGCCAGGCTGCGCAAGTGCAATGGCGAGCCGCGCGTCACGACGACCTCGGCAAGCTGCTGGCCCTCCGCCTTTAACGGCGTGTCCTCGTCGATCGGGTGGTCGTTGTCCGAGACGTTGAACAACGTGGCTCCGAGCAGCGTTTCGTAATGTTTCAGATTCTCCGGTGTGTCCTTGACGAACAGGCGATCGCCCGGCAGCAGGGTCACGGACGGCAGCTTGGCGAGGAACAGCGATTCGCTGCGCTGGATCTTGTCGACACGCATTTCGCCGCTGGTTTTGGCGAGGATGTCGGACAGGGTACTGCCGGCCGCAAAGCCGTCTTCTTTTACATGCAGCTGCGCGCTGAATACGCGCGGCGTCGTATCCGCCATCGGCGGGATGCGCTCGGGCAGCAGGCGCGGTGCGACCAGCCACAGGAACAGGATGCCGACACCGCCGACGATGGCGACCGGCAGCACGAAGTCGAACACGCCGAAGGTCTTCAGGCCCATGTCCTGCGCGATACCAACGACCAGCAGGTTTGTCGAGGTGCCGATCGTTGTCGACATGCCACCGATGATCGTGGCCAGGCCCATCGGCAGCATCACGCCCGAGACCGGGAATTTCACGCGCAGCGACACGCCGACCAGAATCGGCATCAGCAGCACGACGATCGGCGTGTTGTTCATGAACGCAGACAACACCGCACCGGCGATCAGCGTAAAGAGCAAGGCGAGCATCGGCCGGGCCGACCAGGCGCGGCCGACGATGGTTGCCAGCGGTTGCAGCGCGCCGGTAGTCTCGAGCGCCTTGCCGACAATCATCAGTGCGCAAATCGTGATCAGCGCTTCGTTGCCGAAACCTGAAAAGAAATCCGTCGCTTCCAGCTCGACGTCGCCGTTGCTGTACGGGAAAAACTGAAACCCGGTAACCAGCGTAATAAGGATGAACAGGCTGGAGGTTTCCAGCGGTATGCGATCGCGCGTGAACAGGAACAGGGCCACTGCCGTTAACAGCAGCACAGCGAGGCCGTGCGAGTCTGGCGTCATTCCCTGCAAAGAAGCCTCGCCTTCAGGTGGTGCCCACCCGCAGTTTTAGTTATGCGTGCCCGGATAGCGGCGTGTGAGCGCCGCGGCTGAACCGTATCGTACCTCAGACCCCGCTCGCAACGAGGGATGTTGCGTTGCGGCGGCGCATGACGGCGGCGGCACGCTGGTGAAAAGCGCGAAATTCGGCGTAGCTCCAGCCCGCAAACCGTGGCCGGCCGGCAAAACACAGTGCGTCGGCGTAGCCGAGCAGTGGCAGCAAATCGGCAAAGGCACCGTGCAGCGCACCGTTTTGGGGCAGCAGCGAATACGGCGACATGACCAGCAAATTGCGGTGGCGCACCGCGACCTGCGCGAGTGCCTGCTGCCAGCGCTGTCGCCAGTGCTGGCGGGCGGCGCCATCCGGCATGTTGTGCAAGGCATCGCGCGCGGCCAGCGCCGGCAGCAGGCCGCGCGTGGTGGCGAGCCGGCGCGACTCATCCCACAGGCACTCGTGCAGCGCGGCGAACAGTCGATCAAGCGCACGCAGGCATTCAATGCCCGCCGGATCGGCGCGCTGCAGTACGACGAGGTCGCCGATTCCTTCGGGCAGGAACGCGATGCGGCGATTCTCGCGGGCATCCTGGCGCTGGCGAGAATCCGACCAGTACAGTTCGTCGAGCAGCCGGTCAGCGAGGCCGAGGCCGGCGCGCAGGGCCGCCAGCAGGTCTTTCAGCAGGAGCCGGCCATGGCGATCGCAGAACCGGCAAATGTTGAACGACACCGGCAGCCATGCACTGTTCGCCGGGGCCAGCAGCGCAAACGGCGCGGTTACGACCGAGCCGGTCTCATCCGGCAGCAACGGGCAGCGCGAACGCAGGCCGCTGCCATACACCGGCCCCAGTGATCGCTCGCGCACCCGCTGCTGGTACAGGGTGCTGAACACGGCGCGCTCGCTGCCGTCCGGCGACGGGGTATCGGCAAGCATCACGTAGCGCGGCCCGTTGCCGAGCCAGACACGACTCATTACCAGGTAGGCAGGCAGCGGCAGATGCTCACTGCACAATGCCAGCCCGAGCCGGCGGCGATCGATGCACGGTGCGGCGCTCGCTCGCCGCAGCTGGCGCAGGAGCTGTTCAAGTTGCCGGGCGGCCGGCTGCGGGACATCGCTCAGCGTTACCGTTACCGCGCTACGTTCGAACAGCAGCGCGCGGATTCTGGCCAGCTCCCAGTGACGCGTTACCCGGCACTGGGCAAGGCCGCGGACTGACAGGGCGACACCGACGCCGGCCGTTGCCGGGCCGCAGGCGTTGTCCTGCAGTGCGGGATAGAGGCCCAGCTGCTGCAGTTCGTGCACGATGCGACTGACACGATCGGCGGCGGCGGCCGGCAGCGCGGTATGCGCGCGGCGCGATACGTCCTGCATCATGAGCAACTCATCCCGGTAGTCCCTTTTCAAAGCAGCCGATCCCTTGCCTGTCAAACAGCATCGCGCATACGGCGCGGCGCGGCGCTCAACGTTTCCGGGCAGGCGGGATAGTTTTGCGGGATACAAAACCCGGCGGCGAGCGCGCGCGCAGCTGGATCGGGCCGGCGACTGCGCTACACTGTCGGCATCCGCTCTAACGAGTGCTCGTGCCGATGAACCAGTTTCTGCCACATTGCCTGCCCATCGCTGCCCTGCTGCTGCTGGCGGCCTGTGGCAAGCCGCAGCCGGGAGAATCCAGCGAGCTGTTGGCGCCGGGGTTCTGGCAGGCGCGCATTACGCTGCCAGGCGGCGACATCGAAACCGGCATTGAACTCAGTCGCACGCCGGCCGGTTACACGGCCAACCTGATTAATGGCCAGGAACGCGTGCCAATCGATACCGTCAGCATCGATAACAAGCGCATCCTGCTGCGCTTCTCGGCGTTCAACAATGAAATTGAGGCGCAAGTTAACAAGGACCGGCTCGTCGGCGAGCTGATACTGACGAAGCGCTACGGCGAGCAACAGACGATGCCGTTCGTCGCCACGCCAGGTGCGGCCAAGACAGAAACCGCCGCGGTCACCAGCGACGTCGACATGTCCGGCCGCTGGGCGGTGCAGTTTCACGAAGAGGATGGCAGCAACACGCCATCGATCGGCGAGTTCTCGCAGCGTGGCTCACGCCTGTTCGGCACGTTCCTGAATCCGAACGGTGATTACCGTTATCTGTCCGGCTACGTGCGCGGCAAGAAATTTACACTGTCCACGTTCGACGGCGCGCACGCCTTCCTGTTTTCGGGCGAGATCAACAACAATCGCATTAGCGATGCCGAGTTCTGGTCGGGCACGAGCTGGTACCAGACATGGTCAGCGGTGCGTGATCCGAACGTTACGTTACCGGATGCCTATACGCGCACCTGGCTGAAGCCTGGCTACGATCGTTTCGAGTTCGCGTTCCCGAATCTCGATGAGGCGCTCGTCTCTATCAACGATCAACGCTTCAAGGGCAAGGTGCTCGTCGTCATGCTGGCCGGCACCTGGTGCCCTAACTGCCACGACGAGGCCCGTTTCATGGCGCCGCTCTATGACTCACTGCGACAGCAGGGGCTGGAAGTCGTCTCATTGATGTACGAAAACTTCGAAGACCACGCCACCGCGAGCCAGCAGGTGCGCGCGTTCCGCAACAAGTTCAACATCAGGTACGACACGCTGCTTGCCGGCATATCCAGCAAGACCGAAGCTGCGGACACGCTGCCGTCGCTGAACGCGGTACTGGCTTTCCCAACCACGATATTCATTGATCGCTCGGGACGGGTACGCAAAATTCACACCGGCTTTAACGGACCGGGCACCGGCGAGCATTACAAAAAGCTGACCACCGAGATCACCGCGTTGATCAAGGAACTGCTTGCCGAACCGCCGAACTTGATCGACTCCCTCCATTCGGAGAGCGAGCAAACGGGCTGATTCCAGCTCCAGGAGACCCACATGCCATCATTTGACGTCGTCAGCGAGTTTGACGCGCATGAGGCGCGCAATGCCGTTGACCAGGCGAACCGCGAAGTCGAAGTGCGATTTGATTTCAAGGGCACCGGCTCGAAGTATGCGATCGATAACAACATCATCACGATGACCTCGCAGTCCGATTTCCAGCTTAACCAGATGCTCGACGTCCTGCGCCAGAAACTCGCGAAGCGTGGCGTCGATATCAGCTGCATGGACACGCAAAAACCGGACCTTGCGCTGAGCGAGGCGCGACAAAAGATCGTGTTGCGGCAAGGCATCGAGACAGAGACCGCGAAGCGCCTCGTCAAGATTCTGAAAAGCAGCAAGCTGAAAGTGCAGGCATCTATCCAGGGCGAAAAGCTGCGCATCACCGGCAAAAAACGCGATGACCTGCAGGCGGCCATTGCGCTGCTGAAAGAACAGGACGTCGGACTACCGTTGCAATACGACAACTTCCGCGATTAAACCCGCTCGACACACAAGGCCAGAACCGTGCGCAGGCAGGACATTACATTCGAAGGCAAGGATCAGGCCTTACGCGACGATGTGCGCACACTCGGCGCGCTCGTTGGCGAACTGATTACTGAACAGGGCGGCAACGAGCTGTTCGAGATTGTCGAGAGTGCGCGACTGCGCTCGATCCGCCGCCGCGAAGGCAACGAGAAAGAAGGCGAGCAGCTGGTCGACTTTGTCAGCGGCCTGGAACTCGACATGGCGATCGAAGTGATCCGCGCATTCTCGACCTATTTCCAGATGGTGAATACCGCAGAGAAAGTGCATCGCATTCGCCGCCGTCGCGAATATCTGCAGGATGCCGGTCAGTACCAGCCCGGCGGGCTGGAAGAAACGATGGTCAAGCTGAAGGCAGCCGGACTGTCGATCAAGGACATTCGTAAACTGTTAAAGGGCCTGCGCATCGAGCCTGTGTTTACCGCGCATCCGACGGAACCTACGCGACGTACGATACTGCGCAAGGAGCAGCGCATCGTGCGGCGCCTGATCGACATGCTGAACCCGACGATGACGGCCCAGGAACGCTTCGCCGCCATCGAGAACATCAAGCTCGAAGCAACGACCGGCTGGCAGACCGCCGAACACCCGTCCGAGCAGATGACCGTTGCCGACGAGCTCGAGCATGTGCTGTTTTTCGTAACCGATGTGTTGTACCGCGCGATGCCTCCCTTCTACGAAGACATCGAAGTTGCGCTGCGGCGCGTTTACGGTGACGCGGCCGAGGGTGTCAGGGTGCCGAATATCATGCATTTCGCCTCCTGGGTTGGCGGCGACATGGATGGCAACCCTAACGTCGGGGCCAAGACCATTCGGTCGACGATGGCGCGGCAGCGCTCGCTGGTGCTCGACCTTTACTATCGCGAATGTGCCGGCCTGTCGGCCAAGCTCAGTCAGTCGAGCCAGCGCGTCAAGGTCAGCGAGCAGGTGCTGAAGCGGGTTGAGGAATACCGCGGCGAATTCCAGAACGCCTACCACGCGGTACCGTTACGCCATCGTGATATGCCGTATCGCGTACTGCTGCGACTGGTACAGCAAAGACTGCAGGCAACGTATGACGACGATGCGTACCCCTACGAGAGTGCCAAGCAGTTTCGTGCGGACATCAGGCTGATTGCCGACAGCCTTGCCGCCAACAAGGGGCAACACGCCGGCCTGTTCGCCGTGCGGCGCCTGATGCGTCGCATAGACACCTTCGGCTTTCACCTGGTGACGCTCGACGTGCGTCAGGACGCGATGTTGCATCGCGAGGTGATCGGCGAGTGCCTGGGCATCGAGGACTGGCTCGATTGGACGCCGGCCGAGCGCACCCAGCGTATCGTCGAAGCCATAACCATGAAGGATCCGCCGCCGTTGCAACAAAGCATCGTGGTGCGCAAGACCCTGGCCGTGTTCCAGGCAATCAGCTTTTGCCGGCGCAAGTATGGCAAGGATGCGATCGGGCCGTTCATCGTCAGCATGACGCAGGGCGCCGACGACATACTCTCGGTGCTGCTGCTGGCGAACTGGAGCGAGCTGCACAATCGCCGCGGCGAGGTGCCACTCGACGTCGCGCCGCTACTGGAGACTGTCGATGACCTGAACGCGGGTCCGCAGATTCTGCGCGAGCTGCTGGCCAACGAGCTGTACCGCAACCATCTCACGCAGCGCAACGACAAGCAGACGGTGATGATCGGCTACTCGGACAGCAACAAGGACTCCGGGCTGGCGGCGGCACGCTGGGCATTGCAGAACGCGCAACTCGCGCTCGTAGACTCGATGAAATCGGCGGGCGTTAAGCTGCTGTTGTTCCATGGGCGCGGTGGCACGATCAGCCGCGGCGGCGGCAAAACGCATGCCGCGGTACTCGGCTCGCCGCCGGGCACGGTTAACGGCTACCTGCGCGTCACCGAGCAGGGCGAAATCATCAACGAAAAATACGGCCTGCGCGGCATCGCCCTGCGCACGCTGGAGCAGGCAGTCGGATCCGTCGCACTGGCCACCGCGCTGCCGCAGCACCGCGGCGGCGATCTGCCCGAGTGGCACGCGATGATGGAGGTCATTGCCGACGTCAGCCGCAAGACCTATCGCGAGCTCGTTTACGACACACCCGAATTCTACGACTACTTCCGCAATGCCACGCCGGTCGACGTGATCGAACGAATGCGGATTGGCTCGCGGCCGGCGTCGCGTCGCAGCGGCGGCGGCGTCACCGATTTGCGGGCCATACCGTGGGTATTCTCGTGGACGCAGAGCCGGCATATCTTGCCGGGCTGGTTCGGCGTCGGCAGCGGCCTCGCAGCGGCGGCCGATAAGTTTGGCGACGATGCGTTTCGCGAGATGTTCCGCGAATGGTATTTCATGCGCGCCCTGACGGCCGACGTCGAGATGGTGCTGGCGAAAGCCGACCTGGGTATCGCCGAGTCATACTCGAAGCTCGCTGGAAATTTGCATGAACAGTTTTTCCCACTGATCACAGCCGAGTTTGCACGGACCCGCGACCTGATCCTGAAATACTCGGATCACAAGGAATTACTGGAAGGAGACGCCACGCTGCAGCGAGCGATCATGCTGCGCAATCCTTACGTCGATCCGATGAGCATGTTGCAGGTCGATCTGCTGCAGCGCTGGCGCGCCGGGAACTGCGAAGACGAGAAGCTGTTTCAGACGCTGCTGGAAAGCGTCAATGGCATCGCGCAGGGCCTGCAGAACACCGGCTGAGCTGAGCCAAGGCCAGTCTAGCTGCCCGGATCTTCGACGAACGACGTGTAGTCTTCCAGCGCCTTGCGCTTGATATCCGGCACCTTTGCGTCAGCTGCCGGATAGCCTGTCACCAGCAGCAGGAACGGCCGTTCACTCTTCGGCCGCTCAAGGATTTCGTTCAGGAACGCCATTGGACTTGGTGTGTGCGTCAGGCAGGCGAGCCCGGCGCGGTGCAGCGCGGTGATCAGTATCCCGGTTGCGAGCCCGGTCGATTCCGCCGGGTAATAATGTTTCACCTTGCTGCCATCCGGCAGCACCTCAAACTTTTTCAGGAACACGGCGATCAGCCAGGGCGCGGTTTCCAGGAACGGCTTGTTCGTATCGGTGCCCAGTGGTTTCAGTACTTCGAGCCATTCTGCCGACGCGCGATGTTCGTAAAATTCCTTTTCTTCTGCCTCGGCCGCAACCCGAATGCGTGCTTTTGCATCCTTGCTACCGACGACTACGAAATGCCAGGGCTGCAGATTCGCGCCGCTCGGTGCGGTACCGGCTGCCCGCAATGCGGTTTCGATCAGCTCCCGCGGCACCGGCCGATCGGAGAACTCACGCACGCTGCGCCGCCGACTGACATCTTCATAGAACTCGCGCAGCCGCTCCTGCATTTGCTCCGGCGCGTACTCGCGCCAGTTGGCAAGCGGTACAAATCGAGCCTGGCTCATCTCAGCAGTGCCTGCATCATTTCAGTCATCCAGCCTGCGCAATACCGACCACTCACTGGTCGTCGTCTCGGAAACTACCTTACCGCGCGCTGAGATTCCTGCCTTGTGTACCGATTCCGCATCGCCCGTGATCAGCGGGTGCCAGTCGGCCAGCGGCCTGCCTTCGGCGAGTCGCCGGTACGCACAGCTCGCCGGCAGCCATTTGTAGAGCTCCGGCCGGTCAGCGGACAGCTGCAGGCAGCCGGGCACTTCCTTGCGCCGCGCCGCGTAATTCGTGCAACGACAGCTTTTGGTATCGAGCAAGCGGCAGGCGAGGTCGGTGAAATAGATGTCGCCGTTATCTTCATCTTCGAGTTTTTGCAGGCAACACAGCGCGCAGCCGTCACACAGCGATTCCCATTCGGTCGATGACATTTCAGCCAGCGACTTGAGTTTCCAGAACGCTTCGCCCATTGTCTCGCATCTCTCGTCTCGAGCGACAAGGATAACCCAGGCCATTATGAAAGCTGCGTTTCTTGACTTCGCCACGGTTGGCGCCGACGAACTGGACCTTGCCACGCTGCGGGCAGCGCTGCCCGACCTCGAGCTGTACCAGGCGACGGCAGTGGCAGAAGTCGGCGAGCGCCTCGCAGGCTGCGAGGTCGTACTGTTAAACAAGGTGCGCCTGCCGCGCGCGGTACTGCAGGCGGCCACCGATCTGCGCTTCATCGGTCTGACCGCAACCGGCACGGACAATATTGACCTCGACTGCGCTCGCCAACGCGGCATCGCTGTCTGCAATATTCGCGGCTACTGCACCCAGTCGGTGGTCGAGCACGTGTTTGGCGTGCTGCTGAACCTGACGCACAACCTCGCGCGTTTTCGGCAGCTCGTGCAGCAGGGTGCCTGGGCGCGCTCCGATGAATTCTGCCTGCTCAATTTTCCGATTCGCGAACTGTCGGCGCTGACGCTCGGCGTCGTCGGCTACGGCGAACTTGGCAAGGGCGTTGCCCGTTGCGGCGAATTCTTCGGTATGGATGTGCTCATTGCCGAGCGCCCGCAGGCGAGCGAGGTGCGCGAGGGCCGTATCGCGTTTGAAGCGCTGCTGGAGAAAGCCGACGTGCTGTCACTGCACTGCCCGCTGACGCCGTCGACGCGTGGCCTGATCGGCGAGCGCGAACTGGCAACCATGAAAAACAGCGCGTTGCTGATCAACACCGCGCGCGGCGGACTGGTCGATTCAGCGGCGCTGGTTGCGGCATTGCAAAAGGGCGAGATTGCGGGCGCCGCCATCGACGTTCTGCCGCAGGAGCCGCCGGTAGCCGGAGACCCCTTGCTCGACTGCGCTCACCCGAACCTGATCGTCACGCCACATATCGCCTGGGGTACCGTCGAAGCCAGGCAGGCGGGCCTCGACCAGCTCGCGGCCGCGTTCCTGGCGTTCCAGCGCGGTGAGCGCATGAACCGCGTCGACTAGAAGTCGACGGCCTCAGGTACCGATGATCTGGCGGGCCCACACGACCGCGGCGCGCACCCGCGGTGACGTCAGGTCGAATGCCTCGTCGAAACTGACCCAGCGAAACTCGTGGTGCTCGGCACGGCCAAGCTCCGGAACGAAGCCCATCTCAACGTCTTCCTGCATCGTGCGCGCCAGGTAATAACGTGCTGTCTTGCCGCGATTGTAAGGGCCGGTCTCGAGGAACGATTTGCCCCAGTCAAACGCCAGCGTCTCGATGCTGGTTTCTTCGCGGACTTCACGCTGGGCGGCCTGCAGCGGCGTTTCGCCATCCTCACAGATACCTTTCGGAAAATCCCAGTTGCGCCAGGCCCGCAATAACAAGGTGCGCCAGCCGTCGTCCGTCTGGCGCGCCAATACGACGCCGCAGGACAAGCGATCGCCGGAATCAGCGGACATCGGTTCAGGCACCGCGCAGCACGTCCACCGGCGGCGCATTGATCGCGCCGCGCGCCGCGAGGTAGCCGCTGGCGCAGACCAGCAGCACACCGCCGCCAAGGCCCGCAAGCCAGAGTGCGGGATTGAACTGGAACGGCAGGTCGAATAGCCGCACGGCGATTACCGCAGCCAGCAGCGACGCGCCTGCGGCGGCGAGCAGCCCCGCGGCAAAACCGAGCGCGGCAAATTCCGTCAGGACACCGGCGAGCACGACGCGCCGCCGCACACCCAGTGCTCGCAGCATGGCACTTTCAAAGCGGCGCTCATCGATGGTCGACTGAACGGCGGCAAACAGTACGGCGATACCGGCTGCCAGCGTAAAGACGAACACCGCCTGAATGGCAAGGCTGGCCTTGTTAATGATGCTTTTGACCTGCTCAAGAATGGCATCGAGATCAATGACGGACACTGTCGGGTGCGCGCGCACCAGTTGCAGCAGCGCGTCGTTGCGATCGTCTTCAATGCGCAGTCCGGCGATGTAGGTTGTCGGGTAGCCATCCAGCGCGCCGGGCGACAGCACCATGAAAAAGTTTGGCTGGAACGAATCCCAGTTCACGCGTCGAAAGCTCGCAACGGTCATGTCGATGTTTTCGCCCGCCACGAGGAAGCGGAACCGGTCGCCGATCTCAACGCCCATTTCACGCGCGGCCTCCTCTTCAACCGACACCAGCGGTGGCCCGGCATAGTTCTCCGGCCACCATTCGCCGGCGACCAGTTCATTGCTCGGGCTCAGGCGCGCCCTGAAACTCAGGTTGGCTTCGCGATTCGCCTGCCAGCGGCCGTCTTCGGTCGGGTAGCTGCGGGTTTTTACGTCTTCATCATTGATCGAGGTCATGCGCGCACGCACCAGCGGCACGAACTCCGGCGGTGTCACATCATTACGACGAAACACGCTGGCAACCGACTCTCTTTCATCCGGCTGCACGTTGATCAGGAAGTGGTTCGGCGCTTTCTCATCGAGCGTGTTCTGCCAGCTCGACAGCAGGTCGGTACGCACAAACGTCAGCAACAGCAGCACGGTGAGCCCGAGGCCGAACGCGACGACCTGCACCGTGCTGTCGCGACCGCGGCGCGCGACATTCGCGAGCCCGTAGCGCCAGGCGATACCCACGTTGCCACGCGAGCGCCCCATCAATGCGACCAGCCCGCGACCCACCACGTACAGCGCCAGCGATACGAGCAGCATGCCGCCGAGCACGATCAGCAGCATCAGCGCATTGCCGATCGCCCAGTACAGCAGCAGCGCAACGGCCAGCAGCGAGCTGCCGGCTACGAACAGCCGCGAGGGCTGCGGCGGCATCGCATCGTGACGCAGGACTCGCAGCGGCGGCGTGTTGCGCAACTGGATCAGCGATGGCATTGCAAAGCCGATCAGCAGGATAAGCGCGGCGCCCGCACCGAGGAACACCGGACGCAGGCCGGGCTGCGGCAGGTCGGAGCTGAACATGTCGGCGAGCATGGTCGTCACGGCCCACTCCGCAACGAAGCCGGCAGCGCTGCCAAGCAGTACTCCGAGCAGCGCGAGCAGCACGAGCTGTACCGCTGCCGCGGTAATAACGAAGCGCTGGCTCGCACCCATGCTTTTCATCAGCGCGACGGTATCCATGCGTCGCTGCGCAAAGCGTCGCGCCGACATCGCTATCGCGACGCCGCTTAGCAAGACGCTGATGATTGCAGTCAACGACAGGAAGCGCTGTGCGCGGTCAGCCGCGTTGCCGGCGCGGTCGCTGGAATCCTCGCGATTACGCACGCGCACGGATTCCGGCAGCTCATCCTCTATCGCGTCGTAAAAATCATTGACGTCCTGGTCGGCGCCCGCTACCAGCAAGGCGTAGCCGTTGCGACTGCCCTCGCGAATCAGCTGCGTCGCCGGCAGGTCGACAAGGTTCATCAGCAAGGTCGGCGCCAGCGAGCCGAAACCGATCGACTGGTCCGGGCGGTAGGTCAGCACGGCGGAGACTGTCAGGTCACTTTCGCCGAGCGACACGGTTGAACCGACATCAGCACCGATGCGTGCGAGCAACGCCGCGTCTGCCCAGACTGTGCCGGGAGCGGGAATCTCCTGAATTTCGTACTGCTCGGCGAACAGCTGATCCGAGATACGCAGCCTGCCGCGCAGCGGATAAGTGTCGCTGACTGCACGTATCCCGGCCAGCGTACTTTCATCGCCGGCAAACACGACGCTCGGGAAATTCTGGGTTTCCGCTGTCTGCAGCCGGTAGTCGCGTGCCATATCGCGCCACAGCGCCGGAATCGGCTCGGGCGAGCGCAATCGCAGGTCGGCCGCCAGCACCTCGTTGGCCTGCCGGGCGACCGCCTTGCCGATCCGGTCGGTCAGAAAGCCGACGGCCGTCAGCGCGGCGACGGCCAGCGCGATTGCGGCCAGCAGCACCAGCATTTCGCCGGCGCGCAGTTCACGCGCGAAGCCGCGCAACGCGTAGCTGAAGGGCTTCAAGCGCCGGTCCTCGTATCGCTGACCATGCGGCCGGCGTCGAGGCTGATCTCGCGCTCGCAGCGCTCCGCCAGCGAGCGGTCATGGGTAACCAGCACCAGCGTGGTCGACGAGTCTTTGTTCAGGTGAAACATCAGGTCGATAATCGTCGCACCGGTGCGCGCATCGAGATTGCCGGTCGGCTCGTCGGCGAACAGTACCGCCGGCTCCGTCGCAAACGCGCGCGCCACCGCTACCCGTTGTTTCTCACCGCCGGACAGCTGCGCCGGGTAGTGGCTGCGGCGCGGCTGCAGGCCGACATCGGCCAGAATCTGGTTGGCAGCCTTGCGCGGCTCGGGATGTCCGGCGAGTTCCAGCGGCAGCATGACGTTCTCGAGCGCGTTCAGCGACGGCACCAGGTGAAACGACTGGAACACGAAGCCGACGTGCGCCGCGCGCACCGCGGCCCGGCCGTCCTCGTCCAGCGCCGTCAGGTTGGCGCCGTTCAGCCAGATTTCACCGCTGCTCGGCAAATCGAGGCCGGCAAGCAGGCCGAGCAGCGTCGATTTGCCGGCACCGGAGGCGCCAATGATTGCGACCGACTGGCCGGGCTCAACCGCGAAACTGACGTCCGCCAAAATGGTCAGATCACCTTCAGGGCTGGTAACCTGTTTGCTTACATTTTTGGTGACCAGCACGAAATCCTGTTTTTCAGACGGTTGTAACATGCGAAAAATTCTGTCCCTGTTGTTGTTAATGCTGGCCTGCGGCACGGCCAATGCGGTCGCACCCAAAGTGCTGGTGTTTGGTGACAGCCTGAGCGCGGGCTATGGCATGGAGGTTGACCAGTCCTGGCCGGCTTTGTTGCAAACGCGGCTGAAGAATGAAGGGTACGAACATCAGGTCATCAATGCCAGCATATCCGGGGAAACCAGCGAAGGCGGTGCCCAGCGCATCGCGGCGGCAATCGAACGTTATGCACCGGCCGTCGTGGTGCTCGAGCTTGGCGGCAACGACGGGCTGCGCGGCTACCCGCCGCGACGCCTGAAAGGCAACCTGCAAGCCATGATCGAACAAAGCCGCTCTGCCGGCGCGGCGGTTGTGCTGCTCGGAATTCGCATCCCGAGCAATTATGGGCCGCGCTATACTCGCAGCTTCGAAAACGTCTACCGCGAACTGGCCGAAAGTTACGCGCTGCCATGGGTCGAGTTTTTCATGGACGGCGTGGCGCTTGATGAGTCGCTGATGCAGGATGACGGCATACACCCGAACGCCGCCGCGCAGGGAACTCTGCTCGACAATGCCTGGCCAGCTATTCTGGACGCACTGCAGATCAATACGACGGCGCAACGACCGCAGGCCGGCTACGTCAAAAACGACAATGTAACCCGCAGTGCACCCCAGACGGGCGGCGCACAATAAAGGACAGAAACGTTGGATAAACCCTGGCTGCAATCCTATCCCGACGGCGTCCCGACCGAGCTGCCGACACCACCGTACACGTCTTTACTGGCGATGCTCGAAGATTGCTTCAAGCGGTTCGCCGACAAGCCGGCCTACACCTGCATGGGCACGACGTTTACGTATCGCGATCTCGACAACTACTCGCGCGAACTCGCGGCGTATTTTCAGAAGCAGGCCGGCCTCTTAAAGGGCCAGCGGGTTGCGATCATGCTGCCGAACGTGTTGCAGTACCCGGTCGCGCTGTTTGCGATATTCCGCGCGGGCCTCGTCGCCGTGAACGTAAACCCCTTGTATACCGCACGCGAACTGCGGCACCAGCTGAAGGATTCCGGCGCCAGCGCGATCTTGATCCTGGAAAATTTCGCGCACGTACTCGATGAAGTCATCGAAGACACGGACGTGCAGCACGTCGTGACGACCGGCGTCGGCGACATGCTGAACTTTCCGAAGGGCCCGGTCGTCAATTTCGTTCTGAAACGCGTCAAACGTGCCATACCGCCATACAAATTGCCGCAGGCGATATCGTTCGGCAAGGCGATGTCGTTTGGCAAGAACCTGCCGCTCGCGCCGATGCAGCTCGGTCTTGCCGATATTGCGTTCCTGCAATACACGGGCGGCACGACGGGCGTGTCGAAAGGCGCGATGCTCAGTCATCGCAACATGGTCTACAACGTGCACCAGTCCAAAGCCTGGCAGGGGCACGTGTTCGACGACCTCGAAGACCTCGTTGTCATCACGGCGTTGCCGCTTTATCACATCTTTTCTCTGGAGGCGAACTGTCTCGGCACCCTGCTTGAGGGTGGCGAAAACATCCTGATAACGAATCCGCGCGACATGGCCGGTTTCGTCAAGGAGATGGGCAAGCACCGCTTTTCCTACGTTACCGGCGTGAACACGCTGTTCTCCGGCCTGCTGAATACGCCGGGATTTGCAGAGCTCGATTTCAGTCACCTGAAGCTGTGCGTGGGTGGCGGCATGGCGGTGCAGGAAGCCGTGGCGCGCGAATGGCGCGAGGTAACCGGCGTGCCGATCCTGCAGGCCTACGGGCTCACCGAGACTTCGCCTGCTGCGGTCATTAACCCATTGGATATAAAAGAGTTTTCAGGGTCTGTCGGACTTGCGATTCCGGGCACTGACGTGATGATCTGCGACGACGACGGCAAGCCGCTTGGGATAAACGCTGTCGGCGAGATCTGTATCCGCGGTCCGCAGGTCATGGAGGGCTACTGGCAGCGGCCGGAAGAAACCGCCAAGGTCATGCTCGACGGCGGCTGGCTGCGCACGGGTGATATCGGCCGCATGGATGAACGCGGCTTCGTGTTTATTGAGGATCGCAAGAAAGACATGATCCTGGTGTCCGGCTTCAACGTGTATCCGAACGAGATCGAAAGCATCGTTGTCGAGATGCCGGGCGTGCTTGAAGCCGCAGCGGTGGGCAAGCCGAACGAGAAGTCAGGTGAGGTGGTCAAGCTGTTCGTGGTGCGCAAGGATCCGTCGCTGACCGCGAAGCAGGTGATAGATCACTGTCGCGCAAACATGACCGGCTACAAGGTACCGAAAGAGGTCGTATTCCGCGACGAACTGCCCAAAACCAACGTCGGCAAAATCCTGCGCCGCCAGCTGCGCGACGAAGCCGACAGCGGGTAACGCGGCGCCTGCCGAAACCTTACGCGCTGTCCGGCTGTTTGTAGGCGGGACTCAGTTCATGCACGGCATCGACCAGGACGCCCAGGTGCTCGGGTTTGACGTCCGGCGTGATGCCGTGGCCAAGATTGAAGACATGACCGGGCCCAAAGCCGTAGCTCGCCAGCGCAGCGGCAACTGCTTCGCGGATCTGCTCCGGTGACTCGAGCAGCGTTGCCGGATTGACGTTGCCCTGTAACGCAACCTTGTCGCCCGTGTAATCACGCGCAGCGGCGAGCGACACCGTCCAGTCAACCCCGAGCGCATCGCAGCCGCTGTCGGCCATCGTCGCGAGACGTTCGCCCGCGCCCTTCGTAAACAGGATTACCGGCACGGTGTTGCCATCGTAATTGCGCTTCAGGCCGTCAAGAATCTGCTGCATGGGTCGCAGCGAATAGCGCAGGTAATCGTCGCCCTGCAGCGCGCCGCCCCAGGTGTCGAATATCTGGATCGCCTGCGCACCCGATTCGATTTGCGCGTTCAGGTAGTCGGTCGTCTTGCTGGCGAGTGTGCCAAGCAGCTCGTCGAGCAGCTTCGGCTCTTCCTTCGCCAGGCCGAGCGTTCTTGCAAAGTCGCGGCTCGATCTGCCTTCGACCATGTAGGTGCCGACCGTCCAGGGGCTGCCCGCAAAGCCGATCAACGGCACGCTGCCCTCGAGCCGTTTGCGAATCAGCGCGACGGCATCGAACACATACTGCAGCCGGCTTTCGATATTGATCGGCGCGAGCGCCTTGATGTCACGCGACGAACGCAGCGGTTTTTTGAAACGGGGCCCTTCGCCGGTTTCAAAATACAGGCCAAGGCCCAGCGCGTCCGGAATGGTCAGGATGTCGGAGAACAGGATTGCCGCATCGAGTTTGAAGCGGCGCAACGGTTGCAAGGTGACCTCGCAGGCCAGCTCCGGGTTGGCGCACAGGCTCATGAAATCCCCGGCCTGTGCCCGCACCTCGCGGTATTCAGGCAGGTAACGACCCGCCTGGCGCATGATCCACACCGGCGTGCGCGGCACCGGCTGGCGCAGCAAGGCACGCAGGAACAGATCGTTTTTCAGCGGCGCAGGCATCAGGCGCCGCCGACCGCGGTGGCAATCGTCGCCTGGATAGCTTCGGCGGCGGCGCGCGGGCTGGCCGCATCGCGGATCGGCCGACCGACCACGATGTGGTCCGCACCATTCTGGAACGCCTGTTCGACGCTGACGACGCGCTTCTGATCGCCATCAGGCTTGTTTGCAACCGGGCGAATACCTGGCGTAATAACGAGTAACTTCGAATCGATACTGGCGCGCAACTTCGCGACCTCGAGGCCCGAGGAAATAACGCCGTCGCAGCCGGCTTCCAGCGCCCTGCGTGCCCGCGACAACACCAGCGCACTGACGTCGCAGTCGAAACCCAGGTCATCAAGGTCGCCGCGATCGAGGCTGGTCAGCACGGTGACTGCCAGTACCTTGAGGTGATCGCCCTTGTTCTCTGCCGCCGCTTCCATGATCGACTGGTTGCCGTGCACGGTCACAAAACTGGCGCCGCGATGCTGCAGCGAACGCACGGCCGCGCCGACGGTCGCCGGAATGTCGAAAAACTTGAGGTCGGCAAAAACTTTTTTGTCGCGCTCCAGCAGCCAGTCCATCAGTTCGAAATAGCCGCCGCTCATCATCAGCTCAAGGCCGATCTTGTAAAAGGTGACGGCATCGCCGAGCTCTTCCGCCAGGGCCCGTGCGCGGTCGCAATCCGGCACGTCAAGCGCAAAAATCAGGCGATCACGATGGGCTATGTTCTTGACTGTCACGGTCTGGTGGCTCCGGGCGAGTGCTGTGGCGGCGCATTGTAGCGGGTTTGGCGCGGTTTTTGGCGACGCTCAGCCAAGCCGCTCGTGCTCGGCGATGGCAAAACGATCGGTCATGCCGGCGATATAGTCCGCAACGATCCGCGCCTTGCCCGCCTCGTCACCCGACCTGGCCGGCGCTGAAAACTCGTCCGACATTTGCCGCGGGTCGCGCATGTAGGCGTCGAACAGCAGTTCCAGCATGTGCTGCGCACGCTGCGTCATCTCGAGAACCTTTTCATGCTGGTACAGATTCTGAAACAGGAAGCGTTTCAGCGACTGGTGTTCACTCAAGACGGCATCGCTGAGCGCAACCATTGGCCGCGCCTGGTTACGTACCTCGTCGATAGAGGCCGGATCTGCCGACTCGATATTCCGGCGCGTCGTTTCGATCAGGTCGGTGACAACGCGATCAATCATCCGCCGAATAATTTCATAGATGAGGCGCCGGTCTTCAAGCTGCGGGTAGTTTTCGCTCACCGCATCGAAGCCGCTGGCGAACAGCGGCTGGTCACGCAGTTCGTCGACGCTCAGCAGCCCGGCGCGGTAACCATCGTCGACATCGTGATTGTTGTAGGCGATGGCATCGGCAATGTTTGCGATCTGCGCTTCGAGACTCGGCTGGGTACGATCCAGGAAACGTTGCCCGATGTCGCCGAGCTCGCGCGCATTGTTGGCGGAGCAGTGTTTCAGAATCCCCTCGCGCGTTTCGAAAGTCAGGTTGAGCCCGGAAAAATCGGCGTATTTTTGCTCGAGCATGATCGACGACACGCAGCGACTGCAGGTTGTGTTCGAAGCCGCCGAACTCGCGCATGCAGGTATTCAGCGTGTCCTGGCCGGCGTGACCGAACGGCGTATGGCCGAGGTCGTGCGCCAGGCTGATTGCCTCGACCAGCGCTTCGTTGAGATGCAGAGCACGGGCTACCGTGCGGGCAATCTGCGCAACTTCCAGCGAATGGGTCAGGCGCGTCCGGTACAGGTCGCCTTCATGATTCACAAACACCTGGGTTTTGTAAACGAGACGACGGAAGGCCGTGGAGTGAATGATACGGTCGCGGTCGCGCTGGAACTCGCCGCGATAACGAGCCGCGGGTTCCGCGTGGCGCCGGCCACGACTGGTTTTTTCCTGCGCCGCGTAAGGTTCCAGCGGCAGGTCATTGCGCTCGACAGAATTCACGAGCCGCTGCGCGACAGGATGCCCGACAGCCGGGCTTCCGCCACGTTGCCGTCGATGTACGCCTCACCGAGTTGCCGCAGCAGGACAAAACGCAGCTGCCCGGCCTGAATTTTTTTGTCCATGCCCATTGCTGCTCGCAGCGTTGCCGCTGGCAGGGAGGCGGGCACAGCGATCGGCAACCCTGCTCGCTCAAGCAGGCTACGCAGGCGCGCCTTATCATCGGCTGGCATGTCGCTTAAGGCTGCAGCCATCACCATGCCGGCAGCGACCGCTTCACCGTGCAGCCACTCGCCGTAACCAAGACTGTTCTCAATCGCATGACCAAAGGTGTGCCCGAAATTCAGCAAAGCGCGCCGGCCCTGCTCCCGTTCGTCCTCAGCAACGACCGCGGCCTTGATCTCACAGCAGCGAGTGATCGCGAAAGCCAGGGCCTCGGCGTCGCGCTGCAGCAGAGCGTCGACATTGTCTTCCAGCCAGCGGAAAAAACCGGCATCAGCAATGGCGCCGTGCTTGATGACCTCGGCGAGCCCGGCGCTGAGTTCGCGATCCGGCAGGGTGGCCAGGGTGGCGGTATCGATCAGCACGAGAAGCGGCTGGTGAAAGGCACCGATCAGGTTCTTGCCGCGGGCATGGTTGACTCCCGTCTTGCCGCCCACCGAAGAATCGACCTGCGCCAGCAGGGTGGTCGGGACCTGGATAAACGGGACACCGCGCATATAGCAGGCCGCGGCAAAGCCGGCGATATCGCCGACAACACCACCGCCCAGCGCGATGACCGTGGCGTCGCGCCCGGCGCCGGCGTTGGCCAGCACGTCGAGGATGCGGTTGACCGCATCGAGCGATTTGTAGGCTTCGCCGTCCTGCAGGATGACCTGCTGCAGGTTGCTGTCCGGCAGCAGGCGCGTCAGCTTTTCAAGGTAGAGCGGCGCCACCGTTTCGTTGCTGACGATCACCGCCGCCGGGCCGCGCACGAAGCTGGCCAGTTCGAAAGTGGCCAGCAGGCCGCGCCCAACGTGAATCGGGTAGCTGCGTTCGCCAAGAGAGACGGTAAGGGCTGGCATAGTGCTGCGGGTCCCGCGGGTTGGAGTGGCTCCAGTGTACTGTGCGGGCAAGGCGGAATTAAGTGATTCCTGAGAAACCGATGCGGCGCGACGCGCTGTTGACGAATCAGGCCTTGCGCTATGTACCCCGTGAGCCTTCATCAGCATGCCCGCGATTCGTTTTGGCCAGGCATTGGTCGGTCGCGGGACGCGCGGCGCAGCACTGCAGATGCTGCCCGGTTTACAGCGCGGCGTGAATCTCCCGCGCGACGGTTTGCACGCGACGCCCGTCGGTATTCACCACGAGATCGGCAATCTCGCGATAGAGCGGATCGCGAATCTGCATCAGTTCATCAAGCACTTCGCGTGGATTGCGATTCTCAAGCAGCGGCCGTTCGCGGCCCCGCTCGGTACGCTGGCATTGCTGCTCGACGCTGGTGTACAGGTAGACCACGAAGCCGCGGCCACCCAGCCAGCTGCGGCTCTGCGGATCCAGGATCGCGCCGCCGCCGGTTGCCAGCACTACGCCCTCAAGCTGCGACAGCGCATCGATAACCGCGACTTCGCGCTTGCGAAAACCGGGCTCGCCTTCTTTCTCGAAGATAAACGGAATATCAACGCCGGTGCGGCGCTCGATTTCTTCGTCGCTGTCAACAAAGTCGAGGTGCAGCAAACGCGCCAGCTGCCTGCCAACGGCAGACTTGCCCGCGCCCATGGGCCCGACCAGAAACAGATTGTTCGGTTTCTTCATTTGCAAATGATGCTTGGAAAAAAGCCAGCCCGAAGGCTGGCTTTTGTGGGTTGCTTAGTCCGTATCGAGACAGCTTGCGCTGACACCGAACGGGCTTGGATTGCCCGGCGGCGACTCGGCCGCGTCGTCAATATCATCAGACGACACCGGCAGACGGAATCTCGCGGTCTTCGCGAACTCAGTACCCTGCACTGCAGTGGTTGCTGTCAATGCAACATCAACCCAGTTAGCGTATTCCTGCGGGTAGAAGATATCGACGATACCGAAGCCTGCCGCGTCGGTTACGAAGTTGCCGCCGCTGCCGCCCTGTGCGGAAACCGCTGCGACGTTACCCGCCTCGATACGTCCGTTGCCGTTGGTATCTTCCGATGGTTCAAGTACACCATCACGGTTGACGTCTTCGTCCGCACAGCCTTGCGCGGGCGTCGTGTAGGTCGGCACCCAGACCGGGTCAACAAAGGTGTAAAAACCCTTGTGGTAGAAGGTCGACAAGACGCCTACCTGGACGCTGACACCGCCAACGCCATTACCCTGCGAATCCGATATCTGCACGACGTATTCCTTGCGGTACTGCGCGCTGTTCGGTTCGAAGATCGTGTTACCGGTACCGAGCGAGATGAATAATTCGCGCCGCGCGACCGTCAACGCGACAGAATCTGTTATGGCTGGATTCGACTGTACCGAGCCTTTAACGACTACGCCGTTGTTCGCACTCGTTGTAGTGCTCGAGTTGTAGAACGTGCTGGCGCGGCCCTGGCTGTCGGTCGTGGCAGAGGCAACAGAGAGCTGGCCACCGGTCGTGTCGGTCAGGTCAAACACCACAACCGCATTCTTCACGAGGTTGTTAGCCGAATCGCGCACGATAGCCGTGATCGCAGATTGCTCGTTGGGGCCTATCGTAAACGGTGTAGCCTGCACGTCGATTGTGGCTGGCGTCGTTGCAACGAACTCTACGGTTACCTGGGTACTGGTGCCGGACGAGTTGGTGGCTTCGATAACCGCGCCACCCGCGTTGGTCGACTGAATCGACACGCTGGCATTACCCGAGGCGTCCGTTGTGGCCGAGAAGCTACTCAGGGTGCCGCGCGTCGCGCTGAATGAAATATTCTGTCCGACCTGCGGCGTGCCGCCGATCGACCAGTTAAGAGTGACGGTAGTCGGTGTATTCAGGTTGATCTCGGTCGCTGCCGTCGGTGCCGTAATCGAGAAGCTGTCGTCAGAGACGTTCAGCGTGCGCTGCGCCGTCAGACCGAGGGCCGTGGCGGTCAGCGTGTCGCTGCCGGCCGCCGTTGCGGTCAACTGGAATTGCGCCTGGCCACTGACATCGGTCGTCAGGGAGGCGGCGGACAAGGTGTTGCCATTGCCGGAGGTAATGCCAACGGTTTGACCCGCGATTCCGGTACCGGCCGCATTCGTCAGCACCATCGTGTAGGTTGCACGGTCATTCTGCGCAAGCGCAGCAGGCCCGGTCAGCGCCAGTTTGGTGCCGATGACATTGATCGTGACACTGCCCAGCACGCCGCGCGCATCGGCCGATACGGTTATCGGCCGGTTGGTGGGGTCGCCGCCATTGTTCAGGGTAGCCGTTGCAACACCACTGGCGTCGGTCACGGCGTTGTCGATGGTCAGGAAGCCGGAATCCGTCGACATGACGACAGTTACGCCTTCCATCGCAACGTTATTGGCATCCCTGACAATGACGCTGACGGTGACAGTCTGGCTGTTGTCCGAGGGCATGCTCGGGCTGCTCGCCAGTACCGTAATGGCTGACACGTCCGCCGGTGGCGGAACATTCGGATCCGTCGGAATATTCGGGTCAGTCGCGAAACCCGATCCGCTGCCACCACAGGCCGCAAGTACCAGCATCAATGCCAGCGTAGAGAAACTCTTCAATTTGCTCATCTTTCCCATTCCTTAAAACTCTTGGCCCGTTGCGAAGACTCGATTCGCGACTAGTAAATGCTCGACCCTTCAGTGAGGATCCTTGGCGTTACGAAGATCAGCAGCTCCGCTTTGTTCGACACACGCTGTGTCGAGCGGAACAGGTAACCGAAGCCCGGGATGTCACCCAGCAAAGGCACCTTGTTAATCGTCTCGCGACGCTCTGTCTCGTAAATACCGCCGAGTACCACCGTCTGCCCATCCCTGACCAGAACTTGAGTTTCTACCGAGCGTGTATCGATACTGGGGACGAAGCCGCCCGTCGCACTCGCGACCAGCTCACCGACGTTATCCTTGCTGACGATCAGGTCCATGATGATGTTGTCATCCGGTGTGATCTGCGGAGTAACGGTCAGGCTGAGTACCGCCTTCTTGAACTGTGTTGCCGTAGCACCGGATGACGCCGATTCCTGGTATGGAATTTCGACACCCTGTTCGATGCGGGCTTCTTTCTGGTTAGCCGTGATGATGCGCGGCGTCGAGATGATCTCGCCGCGACCTTCTGCTTCCAGCGCGGTGAGCTCGAGGTCAACGATGTAATCCGAATCGAGCACAGCCAGTGCCAGACGGCCTGCCGCATTGTCGATCGGCACGTTAACGGCGTAGCGATTGTTCAGCTCCGGCGCAAGTATCGGGAACGGCTGGCCGGTGTTGGCCAGATTGTTCAGCGCCGAGCCAACGATGGTCTCACTGCCTTCGCCGGTGCCGGTCACCGAGATGATGCCGTCACTCGAATTGCTGCGGACGCCCGTAAAGCCCATGCGCACACCGAGATCGCGACTGAAGTCGTCGTTGACGACGACGATGCGCGACTCGATCAGTACCTGGCGAATCGGAATATCCAGCGTACGAACCAGGCGGCGAATGTCCTGCAGCCGTTCTGCCGTGTCGTAGATCAGCAGCGTGTTGGTGCGCTCGTCGATGGCGACGGTGCCGCGCGCCGACAGCAAGGTGTTCTCGCCACCGCTGTTGCCGATCAGTGCAGCGAGGTTGGACGCCTTCGCATAATTGACCTGCAAAAACTCGGAGTAAAGAGGCTCGAGTTCGGTAATCGCCTGACGCGCTTCGAGATCAGCCGTTTCGCGAGCAGCAATTTCTTCTGCCGGCGCAACGATGATCACGTTGCCGTTCTCGCGCATGTCCAGACCCTTGGTGGTCATGACGATGTCGAGGGCCTGGTCCCATGGAACGTTGCGCAGACGCAAAGTCACGTTGCCCTGTACCGTATCGGATACCACGATGTTGCGGCCCGAGGTTTCAGCCAGCAGCTGCAATACAGCGCGGGTTTCGATGTCCTGGAAGTTCAGCGTCAGGCGCTGCCCGTCGTACTCCTTGTTCTCGGAGAACAGGCTCGCACCATCTTGCGCTTCGGCTGCAGGATTGATCTCAATCGCGAATTCGTTATCCGACTGGTAAGCGAGCTGTTCGTACTTGCCTTCAGCAGAAATCACAATACGCGTGTCGTTGTTGGTCCGTAATGCGTCCACCGTCGTTACTGGCGTTGCGAAGTCCATGACGTCGAGGCGACGCATCAGCTCATCAGGCAGCGACGCGTTCTTGAAGATTGCAACGACGCGACCACCTTCCTGGCGGATGTCGACCGGCGTCGAAGGATCGCTCAGGCTCACCATGACGCGACCACCACCGCTGGGAGTGCGGCGGAAATCGACACCGTCAATGCGGCGGGCACCGCTGGCAGCGTAAGAGCGCGGGGTCGAGCTGGTGGCAGCAGGCTGGGTGCCGGCAAAACTCGTGGTTACTGAGCCATCTTCGGCGTTTGCGCCGAGCGTGACAATAATTGTGTTGCCGCTACGACGTGTCTCGTAGGCGACCATCTGGTCGAGATTCAGCACGACGCGGGTACGGCCACCGGCTTCGGCGGTCAGCACGGTATCGAGCGGACCCATATTGACGTCGCGCCGACGCGAGGTCAGTGCCAGCGTGGTTTCCGGCAGATCCAGTGCGATGCGCGCCGGATCGTCAATAGTAAACGCCAGCGGTTCCGGCGCTGTATCCGACATGATCAGGCGGAGTTCAACCCGCTGACCCGGCAGGCTCTGCACCTGGATGTCCTGCAGCTTGTTGCCGGCCTCCTGTGCGTGCGCACTGAGCCCGACCAATAACAGCAAGGCAGCCTGAACCGTCACAGTGAGTCGCGTCACCGAACGACGGAATATGTTGCCGTTGGCCGGCTTGTTTTTGAACGTCATTCCCAATACTCCCAGTTTCATTCAGGCTTCAGTCTGCAAGACTTACAGCAGCTTCCCGTTCGAGGTAGCCACCAATCCCGTCTGAAATAATTTCGATCAACTCGATTTCAGATTCCGTAACGCGGATGATGCGTCCGTCGTTTTGTCCTATGTAATTCCCCGGCACAACCCGATGAATCAGGCCGTCCGCAGTCTGCACCAGGCCGTAATTCGAACCGCCGAGTTCCATCGTGCCCACCATGCGCAATGTGTCGAGCGGAAATGTTTCGAGGTATTCGCGACTGCGCTCAGGATCCGGGCGCGTGTCATTGATTGCACCGCCACCGGCGGATTGTGGCGAATCCGGGATGAATGGCGAACGCACGCGTTCGGCATCCGCCGTGTAGGTAAACACTTCGTAAGGCTTGATCTCGGGCAGCGGCTCGATACGACCACCGGGCTTTGCCTTGACCTCGTTGATATAGCGATCGAGATCCGCTGAATCCCCGGCACAGGCGCCCAGCACCGCGCACATCGCGACCAGCACCAGCTGTTTGATTTGAGAGGCTTTCATTATTACTGGGCCTCCTCAATGTAGCGATAAGTCTTGGCGGTGACTTCCATGGTCAGGTCGTCGAACTCTCCACCCGCGTCGGGCGTTATCTTGATGTTATGCAAGGTAACGATGCGCGGTAGTGCAGCGACGCCGCTGACGAAGTTCGCAATTTCGTGATAGCCGCCCGACAAACTGATCTTGATCGGCTTTTCGGCATAGAAATCTTTCGGTATTTCCGGCTGCGGCTGAAACAGTTTTTCCTGCAGTCCCGCGGCCAGGCCGGTTTGCGAAATGTCGACAATCAGGCTCGGGATCTCAGTCTCACCGGGCAATTGCCGCAGCATCGTGCCGAACGACTGTTCCATCTGGGTCAGCTGCGCGCGATAAGCGTCGTAATTCGCCGCCTTGCGCTGCTTCTGCTCAAAGGAGATGCGCAGATTTTCTTCTTCAGCCACAGCGCGCTGCAGCGTCGGCGCCTTGTCCTGAATAATGGTCCAGTAAACGCCCAGGCCAACAACCAGCACGAACATGATTACGATGACGGCAACCCGAAATGCCAGCGGCCAGCGGCCAATGTCGTTGACGTCAAGACTCTGGAGTTCTTCTACCAGGTTCATCCGGCGTCCTCCATATCATCGTCTTTGCTCATGTCTACCTGCTTAAACGTTACGACAAACTGTGCCTGCCGACCGGGCCCGCGCTCGGTCGTCTCAACTTTGACGACGCTCGGGTCGGACAGCCATTCCGACGAATCAATACGGCGCATCAGCGCCGATACGCGCGTTGAAGACTGCGCTATGCCGGTCAGTTCGACTTCCAGGCCTTCCTGTTTCAGGCCGGTGAGATAAACGCCTTCTGGCAGCTGCCGCGCGAGCTCGTCAAACAGGTGCACGATTTCCGGACGACTGCCCTGCAGGCGTTCAATGATTTCCATGCGCGCCAGCAGCCGTTCTTTCTGGCGCTCGAGACCGTCGATCTCGGAAATACTTTTTTCGAGCTCGACAATCTCGGCTTCGAGGCGAGCATTGCGATCCCGCTGGTTATCGATGCGCTGGCTGTAGACGAACATCGTCAGCCCGACCGCAACAATGCCGGCCACAAAAGCACCCGCGACGGCGATCAGAAAATCGCGTTGCCGTCTTTTGCGTTCCGCTTCGCGCCAGGGGAGGAGGTTAATGCGTGGCATGTCAGTCGAAACTCCTCAATGCAAGGCCGCAGGCAGTCAGCAGGGCGGTCGCATCCTTGTGGACACCCTGCGATTTAGCCTTCGAACTTATTTTCATCTGGCCGAGTGGATCGCCAATTTCCGTCGGGATTCCTACCCTGCTGGAGATCACATCGGCGATACCGGGGATATTTGCACAACCGCCGCAAACCAGGATCATGTCCGGCTGTTCGCGACCGCCGCCGGAGGCGAGGTAGAACTGCAGCGAACGGCTGACCTGTTGCGTCATGTCATCAACGAACGGCTCCAGCACTTCGGGCTGGTAGTTGCTCGGCAGACCGCCCTGCTTTTTGGCGCGACCGGCATCTTCCATCGACAGGCCGTAGGTGCGCATGATTTCTTCGGTCAGCTGCTGGCCACCGAATGAAAAGTCGCGCGTGTAAACGACTTTGAGATTCTGCAGCACGCTGAATGTTGTGCTGCTCGCGCCGATGTCGACAATCGCAACCGCCTGACCCATGCCGCCATCCGGCATCTGGTGCGCCATCAGCATGCAGGCGTTTTCGAGGGCGAATGCTTCAACGTCGACGATCTTCGCGGTCAGACCGGCCGCCTGGACCGCCGCCTGCCGTTGCTCGACGTTTTCGGTTCGGGTAGCGACCAGCAGCACATCCATCAATTCCGGATCGTTCTGGTTAGCGCCGACGATTTCGTAGTCGAAGCTCACTTCTTCCATCGGGAACGGGATGTACTGGTCGGCCTGGATTTCTACCTGTCCTTCGAGATCGCGCTCGGAAAGACTGGCGGGCATCTGGATTACCTTGGTGATGGCGGCGTCGCCGCTGATGGCAATCGCTGCATCGGTAGCGCGGGCGCCGGCACGTTTCACCGCACGCCGTATCGCATCACCGACGGCCTTGGCGTCAACAATGGCTTTTTCGTTGACGGAACTGGGTGGCGTGGGCTCGGCCGAATAGGATTCGACGCGAAAACGCTTGCCGCTCTGTGACAGCTCGATCAGCTTCACCGACGAGGTCGTGATGTCCAGACCCAGTAATGGTTGGGATTTTTTCCGGAAGAGCACCTTAATTTTTCCTTCTAAGTCGGCAGGTTGCGACCAAAATATGAGCGGTACTTGAGCAAAGCGATTTAACTATATATCAACAAAACGTTAAATAAAACGTGACTTTCTTCACGAAGCCCAGATCAGCAATGCTACTGCTCTCTGCAGGGTCGATTCCGTGAACCAGTTGGCCAAACGGCATCAGGCATCAATCCGGCGTGACCGGCCTCGATTTCGGTTTTGCGCAGGGGCTCGGCGTTGCTGGCCGCCCCGGACTGCCCCCCCTTCATGCGAAATCCGCCGCGCCATTGCAGCTATCCGTCATTGCTGGCTATTATTCGCGCCTCGTCGGCGCCGGAATTATCCCTTTTTTCTTACCAGCCCAGCGTAGCCCGCGATTATACCTTCAGCGGCCGGCTTCATTCGCCTCCTTTTTAGCCTTTCACCCTGTAACCGGCACTTATGCAAAACGAAGACGCGAGTTCAGCCCCTGACAGGCGGAGTCGGCCCCGCCGCCGCCTGCGCTGGGCGCTGTTCGCCTGCGGCCTGCTGGCCAGCGGCGCGCTGGCAGTAGCAGCCGGCGTTATCGGTGCCTGGTACTTCGTAGCGCCCGGCCTGCCGGCGGCCGAGACGATCCGCGAGATCCCGCTGCAGATTCCGCTGCGCATCTATAGCCGCGACGGTCGCCTGCTCGAGGAGGTTGGCGAGCGTCGCCGCATCCTGATCGACTATGACGAGCTGCAGCCTTTCGTGGTCAATGCCTTCGTCGCTGCCGAGGACAGCCGCTTCTTTACCCATCCGGGCGTGGATCCGGTCGGCATCCTGCGCGCAGCCGTCAATTACCTGCGTTCCGGCTCGCGCGGCCAGGGCGGCAGCACGATTACGCAGCAGCTGGCACGCGACTACTTCCTGACCCGCGAGCGCCTGTTTACCCGCAAGCTCCGGGAAGCTTTTCTCGCCTACAAGATCGAGCAGGAATTCACGAAGCGCGAGATCATGGCGCTATTCCTGAACAAGATGTTCTTTGGCCAGCGCGCCTATGGCGTCGCCGCGGCTGCCCAGGTGTACTTTGGCAAGCCGCTCGCCAACATCAGCGTGGCGGAAGCCGCAACCCTGGCCGGCGTCCTGCCTGCGCCGTCCAACTACAACCCGGTCCGCAGCCCGGCCAATGCCCGCATGCGGCGCGACTACGTGCTGGGCCGGATGCACGAACTTAACTTTATCAACAAGGTGCAGTACGACGAGGCGCTGGCCGAGCCCGTGGTATCCCAGCTGCACGGCACGGCCACGGAGCTGTCAGCGCCCTATGTCGCGGAAATGGTGCGGCGCGAGATGCTGAACCGCTACGGCGAGGACACCTATTCGGCAGGCTTCAAGGTCGTCACCACGCTCGACTCCAGCATGCAGCAAAGCGCGAATTACGCGCTGCGCAATGGCCTGCTCGAGTTTACCCGGCGCCGCGGTTATCGCGGGCCGATCACGAAGCTGACGGTTGACCCGGCGCTGTTCGGGCAGGCGCTGGAGTCCTGGCCCGAAGACGCACAGGCGGCCTTTGACGGCTGGCCGGCCCCGGGCCCGCTGAAAGTAGCGCTCGTTACCGCCCTGGGCGACGACAACAGTGCGGCGGTCATGCTGACCGACGGCGCGCGTACAACGCTGCCGTGGCGCAGCATTTCCTGGGCCCGGCCTTATATAGATGACGAAACGCGGGGTCCGGCACCGACCTCGGTCAGCGAAGTACTGGCACCCGGCGATGTAATTCACGTCATGCCATTGCAGGGCGGCGGCTTCGCACTGGCGCAGGCTCCGCGGGCGCAGGCAGCGGTGGTGTCACTGGATCCGAAGGATGGGGCGATTACCAGCCTGGCCGGAGGCTTCGATTTTTCGATCAGCAAGTTCAACCGGGTAACCCAGGCATCGCGCCAGCCCGGCTCATCGTTCAAGCCGTTTATTTACTCGGCAGCGCTGGAGCATGGCAATACGCCGGCGACCCTGCTGCTCGACGCACCGGTCGTCATTAACTCGTCGGAACTCGAAGCCGTTTGGCGCCCGGTGAATTACACCGGCCGCTTCTATGGTGAGCAACGCATGCGCGAAGCGCTGGTGCGCTCCATGAACCTGGCGTCGGTGCGCCTGTTGCTGAACAACACCGGCATCGGCAATGCGGTACGCCATCTCGAGCCCTTCGGCTTCGGACCAGCCACGCTGATTCGCAATGGCTCGCTGGCGCTTGGTGGCGGCAACGCGACGCCGCTCGACATGGCGCAGGCGTACGCGGTTTTTGCGAACGGCGGCTACTCGGTGCAGCCATACCTGATCGACAGCATTTTCGGCGCCGACGACACGGAGTTGTATCGCGCGACACCGGCCCTTGTCTGCGAACGCTGCCGGCGCAGTGACGACGAAGCGGAAGCCGGGCGGGTTGCCGACCCGCAGGACGACCGACAGGCTCAGGCTGCGGCCACGCCGGCACCTGAAGTGCTTGAACGCATGGCGGAATACGGCGAGGACTATCGCCCCAATGCCGACGCAGCGCCGGGGCTGTTTGCCGAGGTGAACCTGGCGCCGCGCATAATTACGGTGCAGAACGCGTTTCTGATCCAGGACATGATGCGCGATGTCATCCAGCGCGGTACCGGCCGCCGTGCCCGCGTGCTCGGCCGCCGCGACCTGTCCGGCAAGACCGGTACCTCCAATGATCGTCGCGACGCCTGGTTTGCCGGCTTTAATGGCGACATGTCAGCTATCGTCTGGGTCGGTTACGACGACTATCGGCCGCTCGGCCCGGGTGAAGAAGGTTCGCGCACAGCATTGCCGATCTGGATTCAGTTCGCGCGCAATGCGCTGCAGGGTGCGCCGGAGAACCAGATGCCAATGCCGGAAGGCATCGTTACCGTGCGCATCTCCGAAATCGACGGCTGCCCGGCGACCGCCAGTCAACAGAACGACGTGATGTTCGAAGTGTTCCGGGTTGGCAATGTGCCGGTTTGCGAATCGCGGGATGCGCCGGACGATATCTTTAACCAGGATGATGCCTTCAACCTGGACGACGCCGGCGGCAGCGCGCCGCAACCGGAAATCATTTTTTAGGCCGAACCGCAAATTAGGCGCAAATTAGGGGTCGAACCGACTTTTTGTTCGCACCTCGCGGCGCGGCAAGCAACAAAGGTCAGCCGAACAAAAACTCGGTTCGACCCCTAATTTGCGCGGCGCGGCAAGCAACAAAGGTCAGCCGAACAAAAATCGGTTCGACCCCTAAATTTGCCTGCAATTTGTGCTGGCAAGGTGTTCCGCCACCGGGCTACACTCGGCCCGAGCCCGCCGTAGCTTTAAAGGATTATGAGCAGACGCAGCGTCAGCGGTAGCGATCGCGCCAGACAGTTACTCGCGCAGGAAGCGGCCCGCATTATTTGTGAACAGGGCATCGAGGATTATCGCCTCGCGAAAATCAAGGCCGCCGAGCGCCTCGGCTTGAGCGAACACGGCGCACTCCCCGCCAACCCCGAAATCGAACAGGCCGTCAACGAGCACCTCGCGCTGTTCGGCCGCGAATCGCACAGCAGCCTGCTGCATAACCTGCGGCGTGCTGCGATTTCAGCCATGGATATGCTCGCCGATTTCACGCCACGGCTGGTTGGCCCGGTCCTGAACGGCACGGCCGGTGAAACCTCTGCGGTAAACCTGCATTTGTTCGCGGACAGTCCGGAACAGGTGGCGTGGACGCTGGATGAACGGCGGCTGCCCTACCGGCCTTTCGAACGACGCTACAAAAGCCGCCGCAACCAGACCAGTCGCTTCTCCGCGTTTCGATTCAATTACGAGGATGCGTCTATCGAAGCGACCGTGTTCCCCTTTGACGGTATTCGCCAGGCACCGATCAGCCCGATCGATGGCAAGCCAATGCAGCGCGCAGATTTGCGCGCAGTGCGTGCGTTGATCAAGGGATAGAGGGATAGGGGTCGAACCGACTTTTTGATCGCGGTTCCGCGTAAATAGGGGTCGAACCGATTTTTTGTTCGCCCCGAGGAACGCAGCAAACCGCGAAAGCCAAACCGAACAAAAAAATCGGTTCGACCCCTATTTAACTACCGCTTGTCGATCGCCACGTAATCGCGATTGGCCGGCCCCGTGTACAGCTGCCGCGGACGGCTGATCTTGCCATTCGGATCGGTGATCATCTCGCGCCAGTGCGCTACCCAGCCGACGGTTCTGCCAATCGCAAACATCACGGTGAACATCGAGGTGGGAATGCCGAGTGCGCGATAGATGATGCCGGAGTAGAAATCCACGTTCGGATACAGGTTCTTCGAAATGAAGTACTCATCTTTCAGCGCAACCTGTTCGAGCTCCAGCGCCAGATCGAACAGCGGTGAATTGCTGCGGCCCATCTGCTTCAAAACCTTGTAGCACATGTCGCGAATAATCGTCGCGCGCGGATCGAAGTTCTTGTAGACACGATGCCCGAATCCCATCAGGCGGAACGGATCGGATTTGTCCTTGGCCTTCTCGACGTATTTCGGAATGTTCTTTACCGTGCCGATCTCTTCCAGCATACGAAGTACGGCTTCGTTGGCTCCGCCGTGTGCCGGACCCCAAAGCGCGGAGATGCCCGCAGCGATGGCGGAGTAAGGATTCGTACCCGAACTACCGGCCATGCGCACCGTCGACGTGGAACAGTTCTGTTCATGATCGGCATGCAGGATAAACAGCAGATCCAGCGCCTCGGCGGCGATCGGATCAACTTCGTAGGGTTCGGCGGGCACAGCGAAGAACATTCTCAGCATGTTCTCGCAGTAATTAAGGTCATTGCGCGGGTACACGAACGGCTGGCCAATTGTATGTTTGTAGGCGGCCGCTGCAATCGTGGGCATTTTGGCGAGAATCCGGTGCGCGAATATCTGCCGCGCTGCCGCATCGTTGACTTCCATCGTGTCGTGGTAATAGGCCGACATCGAGCCAACGACGGCCGATAGCATCGCCATCGGGTGCGCGTCGTAGCGGAAGCCACGGAAGAACCGCAACATGCCTTCGTTCAGCATCGTGTGCGTGCGAATCGAGTGATCGAATTCGCCAATCTGCTTGCTGTCCGGCAGGTCGCCGTACAACAAGAGGTATGCAACTTCCAGGAAGTTGGAATGCGCAGCGAGCTGCTCTACCGGGTAGCCGCGATACAGCAGTACGCCTTCCTTGCCATCAATGAAGGTGATTTCGCTTTCGCAGGAACCTGTCGCAACAAAACCAGGATCGTAAGTAAAGGCGCCTTCCTGCTGGTACAGGGAGCCGATGTCGATGACATTCGGTCCCAGCGTTCCCTTGCGGACGGGCAGCTCAGCGGTGCGCTTGCCATCGGGACTTACCAGCTTGTAAGCGTCATTACTCATTAATCATCCTCAGTCAGTAGTCGATATGTGCCGTACACGCGGCGGCGCTGCAATACGCAATAGCGTAGCGCAGCCCACGGTCAAACGTTATCGTCACATGGCGACAGTCGCTTGATTCTGGCTTGCGGCCAGCTGGCGCGTGATGTTCGCGGCAAAGCCGCGGCAAGCCCAAAGGCCCGGCACTCGCGCTGCGGTTACGTTCTGTTGACCGAATCGAGAAGAATCGGCCGCGGGCACAGCCCGCCAGGGGACAGTCTAACTGATGCCGTACTTGCGGCGGAACTTGTCGACGCGGCCGCCGGTGTCCATGACCTTCTGCTTGCCCGTGTAGAACGGGTGGCAATTGGAGCAGACTTCGATGCCGAGGTCCTCACCGAGGGTCGAGCGCGTCGTGAACTCGTTGCCACAGCTGCAGGTAACCTTGGTCTCGCTGTAGTTCGGGTGGATATCGGCTTTCATTGTCTTCAGTCTCCAGCGTACAGAGCGGTGCAAAAAGGGCGCGTAGCATAATGGGAAGGCCATGGCGCTGCAAGCCCCCCGCAGGGACCCGGTTTTTATCCACAAATCCTGTGGATAACTATGTGGAAGGATTTTGAGTGAATGCGCTAAGTAGGCATTTTTAATGCCTTCTTCCTAAAATGTCTAAATTCTGTTCAATTTAGCAAATTTATTAAAATCATAAGCTTAGCCGCCTTTTCACACAGGCAAACTGAATAGCGCGACGTATTACACTAATATTGCCGAGGTCGCCCTTCGCTTGTGCATAAACGCTTGACTCTGGAACAGGTGGTTCAGCCCGGCGCCCCGTCGCGCGGCCCTTCAGGTGCTGGTAGAAATGCCGCCTGCAAGTCATTGAGAAAGCGCAGACCCAGTGACGAAGGGCGCCAATGGCCGCCGGTCTCGGCCTCCAGCAGGCCGTCCGCGGCGAGCCCGGCGAGGCGGCCACGCAGCCCGTCAGCGGGCATTCCGGTGCGGGCTTCAAAGCCCGCCTCGCTGAAGCCCTGCGGTAAGCGCAGCGCATTCAGCATGAATTCGAACAGGCGGTCGGCGTCTGCGATCGGTCGCAGCGAGTCGCCGGCGAACGCATCCTGCAGGGTCTCATCAAGATAACCGCGCGGGTGTGCCGTCTTGCTGTAGCGCCAGATCTGCCCGTCGCGATCGGTGATCTTGCCGTGGGCGCCGGCACCCACTGCCAGGTAATCGCCGTAATTCCAGTAGTTCAGGTTGTGGCGGCAGGGCGCGCCGCCATCATCCCGGGCGAAAGCCGAAATTTCGTAACGGCTGAAGCCTGCCCGCGTCAGGCGCTCGAACGCCTGCTCCTGCATATCCCAGGCCAGCTCATCGTCCGGCAGCCCGGCCGGTGGCTGGCGATAGAACACCGTATTGGGTTCGAGCGTCAGCTGGTACAGCGACAGGTGCGTCGGCGCGAGCTCGAGCGCGCTGTCGAGATCGGCCGCCGCCATCGCCAGGTCCTGGCCTGGCAAGGCAAACATCAGGTCGAGGTTCAGATTCGAGAATCCGGCGGCGCGTGCATCGCTGACCGCGGCGCCGATTTCGGCAGGCCCGTGGATCCGGCCGAGGGCCTGCAGGGTCCTGGCGTCGAAACTTTGCGCGCCGAGCGACAGGCGATTGACGCCGGCCTCGCGGTAGCCGGACAGATTGTGGCGCTCCACCGTGCCGGGATTCGCCTCCATCGTAATCTCGATGTCGTCGCATAACTCGTAGTTGGCGCGCACGGCGGCCAGCACCTCGCCGATCTCGGCGCCGCTGAACAGGCTGGGCGTACCGCCGCCAATGAAAATGCTGACGAGCGGCCGACCGGCAGCGCGTGGCGCCTGTCGCTCAAGATCACGGCACAGCGCCACCACGTAACGATCACGCGGCGGTTTTGCGCCGGCGGTGTGCGAGTTGAAATCGCAGTACGGACATTTCCGCACGCACCACGGCAGGTGCAGGTATAGCGCCAGGTCCGGCGCGATCATGCCCAGCGCTCGGCCAGTTCGGCACACAGCGACCGAAACGCTTTGCCGCGGTGACTGCGGGCGTTCTTTTGTTCGGCTGTCAGTTCAGCGGCGGCACAGCCGGCGTCAGCATCGTAAAACACCGGGTCGTAGCCGAAGCCGCCCGCGCCACGCCGTGCCTCGCAGGATGCGGCCGCGCCAGACACCTTCCTCGATCAACGGTGCTGCATCGGCCGCGTTCGCAACGAACACCGCGGCGCAGTGGAAGGCTGCGCCGCGTTCATCGGCCGGCACCTCACGTAGCTCGGCAAGCAGCTTGTCGATGTTGTCAGCGTCGCTGGCGGCGTCACCCGCAAATCGCGCAGAGCGGATGCCCGGCGCGCCGCCGAGCGCATCGACGGCAAGACCGGAATCGTCGGCAATGGCCGGCAGGCCGGTCAGCGCCGCAGCGTGGCGCGCTTTGATCAGCGCGTTGGCAATAAAGCTGTCGCCGTCTTCGATGGCTTCCGGCACGGCAAATTCCGATTGCGCAACGACATCGATGTGCAACGGCGCCAGCAGGCCGCGAATCTCGGCGAGCTTGCCGCGATTGCCGCTGGCCAGGACGATACGATGCTGCGCCGGCATGACGGTCAGAGCGCGGCCGCGAGAGCCTTGCGCTGCGCGTCGACGATGTCGGCCACGCCGCGCGCCGCGAGATCCATCAGCGCATCGAACTCGTCGCGGGTAAACGCGTGGCCTTCCGCGGTGCCCTGCACCTCGATAAAGCGGCCGGCATCGTTCATGACGATGTTCATGTCGGTCTCCGCCTGCGAGTCTTCCGCGTAGTCGAGATCCAGCACCGGCGTGCCGGAAAATATGCCGACCGACACCGCCGCCACCTGCCCGTGCAGCGGACTGCGCTTCAGGCCGCCCTTCTTTTGCAGGCGCGCCAGGGCGAGACTGAGCGCGACGAATGCGCCGCTGATCGCAGCCGTGCGCGTACCGCCATCGGCCTGCAGCACGTCGCAATCAAGCGTAACGGTGCGTTCACCGAGCGCTTCAAGGTCAACCGCCGCCCGCAGGCTGCGGCCGATCAGGCGCTGGATCTCCTGGGTACGGCCGCTTTGCTTGCCGCGCGCCGCTTCGCGGCCACTGCGGGTGTGAGTTGCGCGCGGCAGCATGCCGTACTCGCCGGTGACCCAGCCGCTGCCTTTGCCACGCAACCATGGCGGCACGCGGTCCTCGATACTGGCGGTGCACAGCACGCGGGTTTCGCCAAACTCGGCAAGCACGCTGCCTTCGGCGTGACGGGTGAAATCGGTAATGAACTGCAGCTTGCGCATTTCGCTGGCTGCACGGCCACTGGGTCGCATGTCGGGCTCCTTGGCGGGCACGGTTGGCTTAGGGCGGGGAGTTTACGCGTGCGCCGCGGGCATTGCTGCGCGCAGTCCTGCCGCGGGTGCGGAAAATCTGCGCTGAGGCGCTCGGCGTGCTGCGGCGCGCCGACTCAGGCGCTGCGCCAGCGCAGGATAGTGCCGGTCGTGTTGTCGCTGTACGGCGAGTTCTGGGTCAGCGCCTTAATGCTCAGGGCCTTCAGGTTTTCGACGATCGGCTGGTCCGCGACCGTTGCCATACTGGCCATCTCCGCGTCGCTGGTGCCGGTCCACAGTCCGTCACTGCAGGCGAGCAGGACATCGCCCGGCTGCAGCGGATGCATTCTCGTTAACGACATGTCGGGCACTGGCGAATCGCCGCCGAGGCAGCACTCGACAAAATTGCGCATCGGGTGTTCGAGCGCTTCCTGCTCGGTGATCGCGCCTTCCTGAATCAGCACTTCAACGTGGCTGTGATCGCGCGAACGACTGACGAGCCGTCCGTTGCGCATGTGATAGATGCGGCTGTCGCCGATATGGCACCAGAAAGCGCCGGACTCCTGCACCAGGCAAACCGCACAGGTCGCGCGCGGCCGGAAATCGACCGCAAGGTCCTTGCCGAGCGCAACCACTTCGTCGTGGGCGCGCGCCATCGCGGTGTACAGGAAGCCCTGCGGATCGAAGATTGGCATTGGCTTGTTCGTGAACATTTCCTGCACGACTTTCAGCGCAGTCTCGGCGGCCGCGGCGCCATCGGAATGGCCGCCCATGCCGTCGAACACCAGCATCATCGCCGCATCGTCGTGCACGATCACCGCCGCGCGATCCTGGTTGTCCTCGCGATCGCCGACCGCGGAAATTTTTGCGTACTCGATGTCCATCTTTGCTTTTGGAAGCAATCCTTTCGCCGCATCCGGTGAACAGCCCTTGGGGTTGCGCTAATCCTTGCGCATTGACTTGGGCCTTGTTGTTATCGAAGAATTCGCAAGTGCTCAGGCCCGCCTGACTCAGCGCTTTTTGGCCTGGGCCTGCGGCCTGAGGCGGCCTGAACGGGCAACGAACTCATCGGTCCTTCATTTGCGAACTGCCGTAGTATGACGGAAAAAGCCACGATTCGTCTGTGACGGGCCCGCAAGTTTTGTAAGCTGCGCTGCCACGCCTTAGGAATGTTCGCATGTTGCACAGCATGACCGGCTTCGCCCGCCAGCTCACAGAGTCGCCCGCCGGCACGCTGACCTGCGAGATTCGCGCGGTGAACCACCGTTACCTCGACGTGCAGTTTCGCCTGCCGGACGAGCTGCGACCGAAGGAAACCGAGCTGCGCCAGCTGGTCAGCAGCGCTGTCCAACGTGGCAAGGTCGACTGCAACCTGCATTTCCGCCGCTCGGCAACTGCCAGCGACAGCCTGCCGCTCAATCGCGAACTCGTCAGTCGCATTGCGGAACGTGCCAGTGAAGTCGCCAGCCTGCTGCCCGCCGCGCGCGGTATCGATCCGCTCGACCTGCTGCGCTGGCCCGGGGTCATCGACGAATCTCCGGTCGACGTCGAACCGCTGTACGCCGCGAGTCGCGACCTGATCGAGGTCACGCTCGCCGCGCTCAATACCATGCGCGGCAGCGAGGGCGAACGCATCGTCGAGATGCTCGAGAGCAGGCTGGTGGACATAAGCTCGATCGCCGCAAACGTGCGCGTACGTATGCCGGAAGTCCTCGCTCATGTGCGCCAGCGACAGCTCGAGCGCATCGCCAAACTCGACATTGCAGCGGACCCTGCGCGGCTGGAAACCGAGCTCGCGCTGATCAGCCAGAAACTGGATGTCGATGAAGAGCTGGATCGCCTCGAGAGCCATGTGCAGGAAATTCGCCAGGCGCTGACGAGCGCCGAACCGGTCGGCCGCCGGCTCGATTTCCTGATGCAGGAATTGAATCGTGAAGCCAACACCCTCGGCTCCAAGTCTGCCGATACGCAGACGACGCAGGCTGCTGTCGATCTCAAGGTGCTGATCGAGCAAATGCGCGAGCAGATCCAGAACGTCGAATGAGCCGTCGCAAGAAACCTGCTGGCAAGCTGCTCGTCATCGCCGCGCCGTCGGGCGCCGGCAAGACGACCCTCGTGCGCGAGCTGGTCAAGCGCAATCCTGACCTGCGGTTCTCGATTTCCTACACGACCCGCCAGAAGCGCCACAACGAGAAAGACGGGCGTGACTACTTTTTTGTCGAGGTCACTGATTTCTACGAGCTGCAAAAGCAGGGCGAGCTGCTGGAATCCGCCCTGGTCTTTGACAATCATTACGGCACCAGCCGCGAGCAGGTCGAGCGCCACCTCACCGCCGGCCACCACGTGGTGCTCGAGATCGACTGGCAGGGCGCCCGCCAGGTGCGCGAGGCGCTGCCGGACTGCGTGTCCGTTTTCATCCTGCCGCCGTCACGGGCCGAGCTCGAGCGGCGGCTCCGCAGCCGCCGCACTGACAGCGATGCGGTGATCGAGCGCCGCCTGCGCGACGCGCTGTCAGACATGTCGCACTGGGACGAGTTTGACTACTGCATCATTAATGACGAGCTGCAGCGCGCGGTGCGCGAGCTGGAGGCCGTGCTGGCCGGCAAGGCCCCGGCCTGCGCCCGCGAGGCGATGCGCCAGCAAATCGAGAATATTCTGGTGTAGGCGGGGCGAACTACTGTAAGCTGGCCGGTCTTTGCGAATTCACCGGCCAGCGCCGGTTACGGAGTATTACCCGGTATGGCCAGAATTACGGTCGAAGACTGCCTCGATAACATCGATAACATTTTTGAAATGGTGCTGGTCGCTTCCAAGCGCGCCCGTCGCATCGCCCATGGCGCCGACGTGCTCGTGGAACGCAATAATGACAAGCCGACGGTACTCGCGCTGCGCGAGATCGCCGATGGCCATATCACCCCGTCGATTCTCACCGAAATCGAGCAACCGGTCGCCCAGGACTTCATCGACGCCGAGCAAAGTGAAGAGCCTTTGCCGATGCGCGGCATCTCGATAGGCGACTGATCGGGGCGCCCGCTACGCGGCGCGCTCATCCGGCGTTATCATGAATCATGGATTACGCCGCCTCCATCCTGTCACGACTGCCCGGTGCCGCCTCGCGCGGCGACCACGGCTTGCGGCAATTGCTGGCCGAACTGCGGTCCTACCTGCCGGAGGACCAGCTCCAGATCGTCGTTAATGCCTACCGCTTTGGCGCCCTGGCCCACAAGGGGCAGAAGCGCCGCAGCGGTGAGGCGTACATTTCCCACCCGGTCGCCGTCGCCCGCATCCTCGCCAACATGCACATGGATGCCCAGACCATTGCGGCAGCGATCCTGCATGACGTGGTTGAAGACACGCCAACGGCACTGAAGGATCTGCAGGCCGAGTTCGGGGCGGAAGTCGCCACACTGGTCGACGGGGTCAGCAAGCTCGACCAGATGCACTTCACCAGCCGCGCCGAGGCGCAGGCGGAAAGCTTCCGCAAAATGATGCTGGCGATGATCGGCGATATCCGGGTAATCCTCGTCAAGCTCGCCGATCGCCTGCACAACATGCGCACCCTGGATTCCATGCCGCGTGAGAAGCAGGCGCGCATCGCCCGCGAGACGCTCGAAATCTATGCACCGATTGCCAACCGGCTTGGCATCAATCGCATGAAGGTCGATCTTGAAGACCTCGGCTTTCGCTACCTGCACCCGTACCGCTACCGCGTCATCGAACGCACGCTGCGCCGCAGCCGGGGTAATCAGCGCCAGATCGTGCGCACAATTACTGCCCGCTTCGAAAAAGCGCTGAAAGACAATGAGGTCAAGGGCGAGGTGCTGGGCCGCGAGAAGCACCTGTACAGCATCTACAAGAAAATGCTGCAGAAGAAACGGCCGCTGAATGACATCGTTGACGTGTACGGTTTTCGCGTCGTCGTCGATGACGTTAACACCTGCTATCGCACGCTCGGCATCGTGCACGGTGTGTACAAGCCGATGCCGGGTCGCTTCAAGGATTACATCGCGATCCCGCGCGTCAATGGTTACCAGTCCTTGCACACGACGCTGTTCGGTCCGAAGGGCCTGCCGCTCGAAGTGCAGGTGCGCACCACGCAGATGGATCGCGTGGCCGAATCGGGTGTTGCAGCGCACTGGCAATACAAGGCGGAAGACCCGTCGGCTGCGACGCCGCAGCGACGCGCCCGCGAATGGCTGTCGCGGCTGGTCGAAATCCAGCAACAGGGCAGCTCGGAGGAATTCCTGGAACACGTCAAGGTTGACCTGTTCCCCGACAAGATCTACGTGTTCACGCCACAGGGCGAGATTCTGCCGATGCCGAAAGGTGCCACGACGGTCGACTTCGCCTATGCGGTGCACACGGACATCGGCAACCGCTGCGTCGCGGCCAAGGTTGACCGGAACCTCGTGCCATTGCGCACCCAGCTTGAGAATAGCCAGACGGTCGAGATCATCACTGATCGCAATGCGAAGCCGAATCCGAACTGGGTGACGTTCGTGACCACGGCGAAGGCGAGGGCGGCGATTCGCCAGTACATGAAACAGATGCGCACCAGCGAATCGCGCGATCTCGGCAAGCGACTGCTCGACCGCTCGCTGAAAGACCTGGGCTCGTCGCTGCGCAAGGTTGGCAAAACGCGCATGCGCGAAGCACTTGATGAGCTGAGTATCGCAACGCCGGATCTTTTGTTCGGGCAGCTCGGACTGGGCGAGCGGCTGGCGCCGTTAACCGCGCGCTTCCTGCTCGGACTGCACGCTGCGGCGCTCGAGAACACGCCCGCGGCAAGCCTGACGATCGCCGGCACCGAAGGACTCGTCGTGACCTACGGGAAATGCTGCTACCCGATTCCCGGCGACGAAATCATGGGCTACCTGAGCTCGGGACGCGGCATCGTCATTCACCGCAACAACTGTGGCAACCTGTCGAATTTTCGCAAGCACCCGGAGAAGTGGCTCAGCGTCAGCTGGGAAAAAGATCTGGATCGCGAGTTTTCAACGCAGGTGCGCGTCGGCACGGTAAACCGCACCGGCGTCCTTGCCGAAGTTGCGGCCAACATTGCCGACGAGGGTTCCAATATCGAGCAGGTGTCGGTTTCAGACCGGCATGAAGACAGCTCCGAGCTGACCTTCCTGATCCAGGTTAAGGACCGTTCGCACCTGGCCAGGATCATGCGCAGCGTGCGCAAGATGCGTGATGTGTTGCGCGTGTCGCGTGACCTCGCCTGAGCCAATAAACATTCCCAGCAACTAAGCGGAGAACGCCTTGCCCAGAACAGCGATACACAGCGATAACGCGCCGGCAGCGATCGGCAGCTACTCACAGGCCGTGGCCGCGGGTCGGCTCGTATTCATGTCCGGCCAGATCCCGCTTGATCCGAAAACGATGGAATTGGTCAAGGGTGATTTCGCAGCGCGCACCCGGCAGGTGTTCGACAACCTGCGTGCCGTTGCCGAGGCCGCGGGCGGCTCACTCGACGATGTCGTCAAGCTGACGATCTATCTGACGGATCTTGCGAATTTCGCAACCGTGAACGAGATCATGGCCGAGTATTTCAGCAAACCCTATCCCGCTCGCGCCGCTATCGGTGCCGCAGCGCTGCCGAAAGGTGCCGATGTCGAGGCCGAAGCCATCCTGGCACTGTAAGGGCAACACGCGCAGCAGCGACCGGCAGCATCGTGTCCCAGACAGCCGATAATCCCTTGCAGGCGCCGCTGACATCGCTTAGCGGTGTCGGCCCGGCACTTGCCGCGAAACTCACGCGCCTGCGGCTGGCCTGCGTTGAAAACCTGCTGTTCCTGTTGCCGTTGCGATACGAAGATCGCACCACGCTATTGCGTGTCGGCGAGTTGCAGCACGGTGTGAAAGGCATGGTGTGCGGCGAGGTGCTGCTGGCGGAGACGGTGTACCGCGGCCGCCGCAGCCTGCTGGTGCGGATCACTGATGGCAGCGGCCAGCTCACCCTGCGCTTCTTTTATTTCTCGGCGGCGCAACAGGCGCAACTCAAACCCGGTGCGCAAATTTGCTGCTATGGCGAGGCGCGCAGCGGCAGCGGCGGCCTCGAGATGGTGCATCCCGAATACCGTATCGTGCGCGACGGCAAAAACCCACTCGCCAGCGATACGCTGACGCCGATCTACCCGATGACGGAAGGCGTGCAGCAGGGCCGGCTGCGCAACCTTGCCGGACAGGCGCTTGCCCTGATGCGGCGCAGACCCCCGACAGAATTGCTGCCCAGTGAACTGCGTCGCGAGCTCGACTGGCCAACCCTGCACGACGCGCTGCTGTATCTGCACCAGCCGCCGCTGGATGCCGATCTCGGGGCGCTGGCGAGCGGCCGCCATCCCTGCCAGCAACGGCTGGTTTTCGAGGAGCTGCTGGCGCACTACCTGAGCCTGCGCAATCTGCGCCGGCTCGCGCAGCAGGAAGCCGCGCCGGCGCTCGGCACCCGCACCGAGCTCGTTACCCGCTTTATCAGGAGCCTGCCGTTCACGCTGACCTCGGCGCAGCGGCGGGTGGTCGACGAGATCCTGCATGACCTCCGCGAATCGCACCCGATGATGCGCCTGATCCAGGGCGACGTCGGCTCCGGCAAGACGGTCGTTGCCGCCATCGCCTGCCTGCAGGCCATCGCCCGCGGAATGCAGGCGGCCGTAATGGCACCGACGGAGCTGCTTGCCGAGCAACACCTCGCCAGTTTCCGCAACTGGTTCCGGCCGCTGGATATCGAACCGTACTGGTTGTCAGGCAGCCAGCGCGCCGCACCCAAGCGCGCCGCTCTGGCCGCGATCGCGGACGGTTCCGCGTCGTTGATTATCGGCACGCATGCGCTGTTTCAGGAAAGCGTCGAGTTCAAACACCTCGCGCTGATCGTCATCGACGAACAGCATCGTTTCGGCGTACACCAGCGCATGGCATTGCGCGACAAAGGCAGCGAGGCACTCGGCCAGCCGCATCAGCTCGTCATGACGGCGACACCGATTCCGCGCACGCTCGCGATGGCGGCGTACGCGGACCTCGACACCTCGATCATCGATGAGCTGCCGCCGGGCCGGCAGCCGGTCAGCACGGTCGCACTGCCGGAGACGCGCCGCGCCGACGTTATCGAGCGCGTGCGCAAAGCCTGCGCCGGCGGGCAGCAGGCGTACTGGGTGTGCCCGCTTATCGAAGAATCGGAGCAGCTTGATTTCCAGGCGGCGGAAGCCAGCTTCGCGCAGCTTGGCGCTGCATTGCCGGAGCTGCGCGTCGGGCTGGTGCACGGCCGCCTCAAAACCGCCGAGCGCGATGTGGTTATGGAAGCTTTCAAGCGCGGTGATATCGATGTGCTGGTGGCGACCACCGTCGTCGAAGTCGGCGTTGACGTGCCGAATGCGAGCCTGATGATCATTGAGAACGCCGAACGCATGGGCCTGTCGCAACTGCACCAGCTGCGCGGCCGGGTCGGGCGCGGGCATGCGCAAAGTCATTGTGTGCTGCTGTACCGCCAGCCGCTGGGCCAGCTTGCGCGCAGCCGGCTCGGCGTGCTGCGCGAGACCAACGATGGCTTCGTGGTGGCGCAGCGCGACCTCGAGCTGCGCGGCCCGGGCGAATTGCTGGGCACGCGCCAAACCGGCCTGCCGCAATACCGTATTGCCGAACTCACCCGCGATGGCCACCTGATGCCGCAGGTGCAAAAAGCGGCTGAGCATATTGCCCGCCAACCGGACCTTGCGGCACAGCTGGTGCGGCGCTGGACCAGTGATGCGGGTCGCTATGGCAAGGTGTGAGCCGGGCTGCTGGCGCCTGCTGTCCCCTTATAATGCCCAGACCAGTAGACTGTGCGCCCAGTGAAAACGAAACCGCCAGCCAGACCCGAGCTCAGGCCCCAAGCCACGCCCCAAGCGAGGCCTGTCATTACGCCGCAGCCGTCACAGGGATTGCGCAAGCAGCTCTATAACTACCTGCTGCTGATGCGCATGGACAAGCCCGTCGGCATCTGGCTGCTGCTGTGGCCGACGCTCTGGGCGCTGTGGCTCGCCGGCGACGGTCACCCGGACGGCGGCCTGTTCATCGTGTTCGTGGTCGGCGTTGTGGTGATGCGCTCGGCGGGCTGCGTGCTGAACGATTTCGCGGATCGCAATATCGATCCTTACGTTGAACGCACCCGGCATCGGCCGATTCCTTCCGGAGCCGTGTCGCCGGTCGAAGCACTTGGCCTGTTCGTAGCACTCGGACTGGTCGCAATCGGACTCGCGACGATGCTCAACAGGCCAGCGCAGGTGCTAGCCGCTGTCGGTGCCGTACTCACCATCATTTACCCGTTCGTCAAACGCTTCCTGTCGATACCGCAGTTTTTCCTCGGTGCCGCGTTTGGCTGGGCCGTGCCGATGGCGTTCGCGGCGCAAACCGGGCAGACGCCGCAACTCGCATGGCTTACGTTCATCGCCGCACTGGTGTGGGCGACGATCTACGACACTTTTTATGCCATGGTCGATCGCGAGGACGACCTCAGGATCGGCGTCAAGTCGACCGCAATCCTGTTTGGCGATGCCGATCTGTTCGTGGTCGGCGCACTGCAGGTCATGATGCTGATGGCGCTGATTTTCGTCGGCAATATGGCGGACCTGGGCGGCTGGTACTTTGCCTCGCTCGTGGTGGCGGCGGGCATGATGGCCTGGCACCTGTGGCTGGCCAGGAATCGCGAGCCGGCCGCCTGCCTCAGGGCCTTCCTCCACAATCACTTTGTCGGGCTGACCGTGTTTGTCGGCATCGTTCTGAACTATACGTTCGCGACCCCGGCCGGCTGAGCCCCGAGCGGCGCGCGCGCGACCGTCAAAACGCTGACCGATTCCGCCCCCTGCGCCAGCAAAGCCAGTGCAAGCTGCCGGCAGGTTTCGCCGGTGGTCATTACATCGTCAATCACCAGCGGGTGGCGGGGCCCGCAGCGGCCCACGACGCGAAACGCGTCCTGCAGGTTTTTCTGCCGCGCCTGCCTGCCAAGACCGCTTTGCGGGGCGGTGTGCCGCGTACGCATGACATTCTGCATGACGGGCAATGCCAGCCGTCGCTGCAGCGGCCGACACAGCTCCTCGGCCTGGTTGAAGCCGCGTCGCAAATGGCGCCAGCGATGCAGCGGCACCGGGCACAGCGCGTCGATTCCCTGGCCGTCTTGCGCCGCGTGCTCCGCCAGCAGTTCGCCGAAGGCGGCCGCAAACACCAGCTGACGCGAATACTTGAGGCGGCGCAGCGCGACATCGACCGGCCAGGCGTAGGGCAGCACGGCCCGGCATGACGCCCACGGCGGCTTGCACTGCTGGCAGCGTGCGCAGATCAGGCCGGCCTGCGGCGCATCAGGCAGCGGCTCGGCGCAGGCTCGACAGGTGTGACCGAGCTGCGGCAGGTCGGCCCGGCAACCTTCGCAGAGGCTGCCGGGCGCCGGCCGCAACCTGCAAAAGGCACAAACTGCCGGCACGCAACGTGCAAGGAATTGCTGAAAGCGCATGCATACAGCCTGCACTCCTGCAGAGTGCGGCGCCGCCTGCATAATGGGGCAGTAGCGCGACTTTTAGCCCGCCTCGCGCCGCACTGGCATTGCTCGTATGCTTGCCCGCGCCATGAACGATACGAGCACATTCCGGCCGCGCAGCAACGAGGTGCGACGTCGCTTTGACCGCGTCTGCGCCGGGTTTGACGATGCCGCCGTTGTACAGCGCCTGAGTGGCGACGGCTTGCTGGAGCGCATGCAGCCCATGCAGCTTGATGCCCGCCGCATCCTGGAGCTCGGCTCTGCAACCGGCTCGCTGAGCCGGCAACTCGCGCGCCGCTTTCGCGGCAGCCAGGTCATCAGCGTCGATTTGTCCCACAACATGCTGTCGCGGGCGCGGCGCCAGCACCCGTGGTTCTCCCGGATACGCGAGGTGCAGGCCAGTGCCGAACGCCTGCCGCTGCCGGACAACTGCATGGATCTCGTCGTCGCAAACCAGCTGCTGCCGTGGCTTGGGCCGGCGCCCGCGGCCCTGCGCGAAGTGGCCCGGGTCCTGCGAGCCGAGGGCCTGTTCGCGTTCGCATCGCTGGGGCCTGACAGTCTCGTCGAGATCCGCGAGGCCTTTGCGGACGGCGACGAGCACGTCAACCAGTTTGCGGATATGCACGATCTCGGCGATGCACTGGTGCGTGCCGGCCTGCGGGATCCGGTGCTCGATGTCGATCGGATAGAGCTAAGTTACAGCACGACGGCGGCGCTGTTGCGCGATCTGCGCGATTGCGGTGGCAATACCCTGCCCGGGCGGCGCCGCACGCTAACCGGCAAGAACCGCTTTCGTGCTGCTACGGAGGCCCTGCAGAACAACGCGCGGGACGGGCAGCTGAAAGTCACCGTCGAGCTGATTTACGGCCACGCCTGGGGCGGCAACGTGACCCGGCCGGATGGCGAGTTTCGCGTCGACGTAGCCGATTTGCGGGGCCGGCGGCGAGGTCGCTGAAGATCACCGAGGATTTCCTCGACGGTATTCAGGGTCATCTGGTAAGTGCCTGTTAATGAAATAATTTCACATAGCGCGTAGCAGGCTATCTGTTTGCATGGCCGCAAGCCTTTGAGTAAACTTCGCTGGCTTTCTGACCAGCCGGCAGCGACTGCATGGCCGGCGACAGGTTCTGCCGGGCAGCGGCAGGAAAACACGAGGCCGAACGGCCTGCGCAAACACGCAGATTTATCCAGCCTCGCACCCCGACATCGAACAATGATTTTGGCCTGGCAGCCAAAATCGTCGCTTCGGTTTCGCGGTGCAAAAGTGCGGTGATTGTTACAAGCAAGTCATTGCGATTGCGAGTTTTGCCCGCATAATTATCGACACGGTTTGCGACAGTTGCGATCTGTTTTTTTAATACGACTTTGAGTGATTAATAGGTGGCCTGAAAGAGCCGCCAGGTGAATTATCGATGATACGAAAACTGTGCCTCAGCCTGCTGGGCTTACTGGCCGCAGGCAGTGCCGCCGCCGACTGGGAACTGAACATGCCGAGGGGCGTGACTGAACTCAGCGCCGAAACCTATGACCTGCACATGATGGTGTTCTGGTGGTGCGTTGGCATCGGCGTCGTGGTGTTTGGCGTCATGATCTATTCGCTGTTTGCACACCGCAAATCGCGTGGTGCGGAACCGGCGAAATTTTCGCACAGCATGTCGGCCGAAGTTATCTGGACTGCAATCCCGATCGTTATCCTGCTGATCATGGCAGTGCCGTCGGCCGAAACGCTCGTCAAACTGGAAGACAGCCGCAACCCGGACACAACAATCGTCGTCACGGCGTTTCAGTGGAAATGGCATTACCGTTACCAGGACGAGGACGTAGCGTTCTACTCGTCGCTGGCACGCAGCAGCAACGAAGCACGCCAGCGCGATTCGGGCATCGATCCGTTCAGCGTCGAAAACTACCTGCTGGATGTCGATAACCCGCTGGTCGTGGCGCAGGGCGCGAAGGTTCGCATACTGCTGACCTCGAACGACGTGATCCACGCCTGGTGGGTGCCCGATCTGGCGATGAAGAAAGACGCGATCCCGGGCTTCGTCAACGAAATCTGGTTCCGCGCTGAAGAAGCGGGCACCTACCGAGGTCAGTGTGCGGAGCTGTGTGGCAAGGATCATGGCTACATGCCGATCGTCGTCGAGGTTCTCGAACCGGCCGACTACGAAAACTGGCTCGCTGCAAAGCAGGCCGCCGCAACCGCAGTTGCCAACGCCAATTAGTAATTCGAATTAACGGCGCGCAATAGAGATTCGCGCCGCTGGAGAAAGAAACAGATGAGTACCGCAGCGACCGACATAGCCGCACACGATCACCACGACGATCACGGCCCGGCGAAGGGCATTACGCGCTGGCTGTTTACGACCAACCACAAAGACATTGGCACGCTGTACCTGTTGTTCAGCCTGGTGATGTTCTTTGTCGGCGGCTCGATGGCACTGGTCATCCGTTCGGAGTTGTTCAGCCCGGGCCTGCAGTTCGTGCATCCGGAGTTTTTCAACCAGATGACGACCATGCACGCGCTGATCATGATTTTCGGCGCGGTCATGCCGGCCTTCGTGGGCCTCGCGAACTGGATGATCCCGTTGATGATCGGCGCCCCGGACATGGCTCTGCCGCGCATGAACAACTGGTCGTTCTGGATCCTGCCGATTGCCTTTGCAATGTTGCTGTCGACGCTGTTCATGGGCGGCGGTGCGCCGGCCGGTGGCTGGACGATGTATCCGCCGCTGGTGCTGCAGACGGGCGATGCGTTCCCGTTCCTGATTTTCTCGGTTCACCTGATGGGCCTGTCGTCTATCATGGGCGCGATCAACGTGATCGTCACCATCATTAACATGCGCACCGAAGAGATGTCACTGCTCAAGATGCCGATGTTCGTGTGGATGTGGCTAATTACTGCGTACCTGCTGATCGCGGTAATGCCGGTTCTCGCGGGCGCCGTTACGATGCTGCTGACCGACCAGTTCTTCGGCACGAGCTTTTTCCGCGCCGCGGGCGGTGGCGACCCGGTCATGTTCCAGCACATCTTCTGGTTCTTCGGGCATCCCGAGGTTTACATCATGATCCTGCCGGCGTTCGGCATCGTCTCGGAAATCATCCCGACCTTTGCCCGCAAGCCGCTGTTCGGTCATGACTCGATGGTGTACGCCGGTTCGAGTATCGCGTTCCTGTCGTTTATCGTCTGGGCGCATCACATGTTCACGGTCGGCATGCCATTAACCGGGCAGCTGTTCTTCATGTTCGCGACGATGCTGATCGCCGTACCAACCGGCGTGAAGGTGTTCAACTGGGCGGCCACGATGTGGAAAGGCTCAATGACGTTCGAGACGCCGATGCTGTTCTCGCTCGCGTTCCTGTTCCTGTTCACGATCGGCGGTTTCTCCGGTCTGATGCTCGCGATAGTGCCGGCCGACATCCAGTACCACGACTCCTACTTCGTCGTCGCGCATTTCCACTATGTACTGGTGCCGGGAGCGATCTTCGGCATCATGGCGGGCGTGTATTACTGGCTGCCGAAGTGGACCGGTGTGATGTACGACGAAACGCTTGGCCAGTGGCACTTCTGGTTGTCGACTATTTTCGTCAACGTCACCTTTTTCCCGATGCACTTCCTGGGCCTCGCGGGCATGCCGCGCCGCATCCCTGATTACGCGACGCAGTTCGCCGACTTCAACTGGATTGCCAGCGTCGGTGCGATCGGCTTCGGGCTGTCGCAATTGCTGTTCGCGTACATCATCATTCGCTGCGCACGCGGCACCGGCGACAAGGCAACCGCGGCAGTGTGGGACGATCCGAAGGGCCTCGAATGGACGGTGCCGTCACCGGCGCCCTACCATACGTTCGATGAGCCGCCGCACGTCACCAAGCACGACTCTTTCGAATGATGAAAACGCCTGGCGACAATCCCGAGCTGAAGCGACGCATTCGCAACAATGCGCTGCTGCTCGGCGGCGTCGCCCTGCTGTTCTTCATCGCGTTCATCGCGATAAGTGCTTTGCGCTAACCACTAACCCAGAACGCCCCAGGCAGATTCAGCAAACAACATGACAAATAGCACCAGCAAAGCCAACGACAACAAGTCACTGACGCTGCGCCTCATCGGGCTGGCGCTCGGCATGTTTGCGTTCGGCTTCGCGCTGGTGCCGCTGTATGACGTGTTTTGCGAGCTGACCGGTTTTGGTGGTCGCACCAACGAGGCTCCGGTGGTGATGGCCGAAGCGGCCGATGAAAGCCGCGAGATCCGGCTCGAGTTCATGGCGACCGTCAACGAGTACGCACCGTTCGAATTTGCACCCAGCGTGCAGAGCATGACGGTGCACCCGGGCGGCCTGTACGAAGCGACCTTTATTGCCCGCAACCTGACGAGCCGGCAAATGATTGCGCAGGCAGTACCGAGCGTCGCGCCGGCCCAGGCAGGCGCGCATTTCAAAAAGCTCGACTGTTTCTGTTTTACCTCGCAGGAATTTGCCGCGAACGAGGAGCGCGAGCTGCCGGTGCGCTTCATCGTCGATTCGGAATTACCGGATTACGTCGACACCATCACCTTGTCCTATACGTTTTTTGATACCGCCCGCCTGACAGACAACAGTCCGCAGGCCGAGCACTCTCCTCATTCCAAGCCTTAAGACCGGAAACAACCATGTCATCACATGCTGAAAATCGTTACTACGTGCCGCACGGCAGCCACTGGCCGATCGTCGGCTCCATCGGGCTGTTTTTCCTCATGGTCGGCGTGTCAACCTGGCTAAACGGTACCGACAGCGGCTTCTGGGTCATGATGACAGGCGTCGCCATTATGGTGTTTATGCTGACCGGCTGGTTCAGCACGGTCATCGCCGAAAGCCAGGGCGGCATGTACAACGGCCAGGTCGACATGTCGTTCCGCATGGGCATGTTCTGGTTCATTTTTTCCGAAGTCATGTTCTTTGCGGCGTTCTTCGGCGCCCTGTTTTACGCGCGGAACATGGCGGTGCCCTGGCTGGGCGGCAGCAGCAACAACTTCTTTACGAACATGGTGCTGTGGTCCGGCTTCGAGAACACCTGGCCGACCAACGGTCCGGCCGGGATCGGCGGCCAGTTCGAGAAGATGGGGCCGTTTGGGCTGCCGCTTATTAATACGGCGATCCTGCTGACCTCGAGTATTACCATCACCATCGCGCACCATGCGTTGCAGCATAACCAGCGCAAGCTGCTCAACATCTTCCTGGCGGCGACGTTCCTGCTGGGTTTCGTGTTCATATTCCTGCAGGGCGAGGAATACATCCACGCCTACCAGGAAATGAACCTGAAGATGACCTCGGGCATTTACGGCTCGACGTTCTTCATGCTCACGGGCTTTCACGGCATGCACGTGACGCTGGGCGCGATCATGCTGACTATCATCTGGTTCCGGACGATGAAAGGCCATTTCACGCCGAAGAATCATTTTGGTTTTGAGGCGGTGGCCTGGTACTGGCACTTTGTCGACGTGGTCTGGCTCGGCCTTTACGTCTTCGTTTACTGGATGTAAATCAGGAGCGGCGCCACACAAGGGCGCCGCTTTTCATTCGGCGCCGGGCGGGCCGATCCAGCCGACGAAGTACGCAACGACCAGCGCGATCACCAGCAGCGCAGACAGCGCCACGCGGATCTTCAGGGCGTTGAGGACCCGCGGCGAACCCTGGTCATCCTTGCTCAGGAAGAACAAACCTGACCCGAGACTCGCGATGATCGCGAGCAGCATGACAATGACAAAAATTTTCATGAGGCTACCGAGACTGGCGGGGTGGTCGATTATAACGTGATGGCGATGCCTGACCTGAAACAATTGGTAACGACCTGGCTGCCGCCGCTTGCCGGCGCTGGCCTGATCGCGTTGTTCGTATCGCTGGCGTCGTGGCAGCTCGATCGGGCGGCAGAGAAGGAAGAACTCAGCGCCCTGTTTGCTGACGGGGCGGCACCGCTGCCGCTCGACGAGATCGCCGCACCGCTGCTGTTTCAGCCAGTGAGCGTCAGCGGCCACTACCTCAGCGAGCGCCAGGTGCTGATCGACAACATCATTCACTTGAGCCGCGTTGGTTACAACGTGATTACGCCGTTTCGCGCCGAACCGGACGGCAGGATTCTGCTGGTCAACCGAGGCTGGATTGCAAAGCAGGCCAGCGGGGCGCCACTGCCGTCAGTGACGGTAGCCGAAGACCGCCGTGAGATCGCGGCACGCGTGGGTCGCCTGCCGCGCGTCGCATTACGCTCAGGCGCGGCTTTCGCCACCCAGGGTGACTGGCCGCGAACCGCCGTATTCCCGACCACGGCAGATATCGCCGCGGCGACGGGCCTCGCCGTCGCGGAGCCGGTCCTGCTGCTATCGGCGGACGCGGCCGATGGCTTCCTGCGCGACTGGCAACCGGATCAGAAAGGCCCGATGATGCACTACGGTTATGCCTTTCAATGGTCCGCGCTGGCCCTGACCGTACTCGTTATTCTCGTTTGGCAACTTAGAAAACGCATGCGCAATGAACACCGATAGACATACGGAAAACCGCGGCAAGGGCCGCAGCAGTCGCCTGCAGCTGATACTCGTTGCACTGATCTTCGTGGTCCCGATGGTGGCCGCGAGCTGGATGTACTTTGCGGACTCTGCCGTGCGTCCGGCGAGCCGCACGAACCACGGCGTCCTGCTCGATCCGATCGTTAACCTGCCGGACGAGCTTGGCACATCGCCGCTCATCGCAGCGGCGGAGAATCGCTGGACTCTTATTTACCTGCAGAGCGGCGACTGCGAACAGGCCTGTCGCGATGCGCTTTACAAGCAGCGGCAGGTGCGCCTGATGCTCGGCAATGACATGAGCCGGGTGCTGCGCATCCTGTTGCACGGCCCCAGTGCGCCCGATACGCTGTTTTTGTCACAGGAGCATGCCGGCTTGCTGGCGCTGCAGGACAGCGCCGCCCGCCAGTTGCTGCTGGACGTGCACCCGCGTGGTAGCTCTGCAGACGGTTTCTACCTTACTGATCCGCTCGGCAACCTCGTCATGTACTTCCCGCTCGATATCAAGCCGCGCGACCTGGTTGACGATATCGAACACCTGCTAAAACTTTCGCGCATCGGCTGACAACAGGCATAACGATCAAAGTGAGCAGTCTGCAACACACGGCGCAATGGCGCGATTACTACGAGCTGACCAAGCCGCGCGTGGTTACGCTGATCGTGTTTACCGCAGTGGTCGGGATGTTTCTCGCCACGCCCGGCTGGCCCGGCACGATGGCGCTGGTATTCGGTACGCTGGGTATCGGGCTGGCCGCCTCGTCAGCTGCCGTTGTAAACCACGTGCTCGATGCGCGCATCGACGAGAAGATGTCGCGTACGCGGGCACGGCCGTTACCGCAGGGCAAGATGTCGGAATGGCAGGCCTTCCTGTTTGCCGGCGTGCTGTGCGTTGCGTCGATGACGATGCTGAGCTTACTCGTCAATCCGCTGACCGCGATCCTCACCTTTGCATCACTGATTGGCTACGCCGTTGTGTATACCGCCTACCTGAAGCGCGCGACGCCGCAGAACATTGTGATTGGCGGCGCCGCGGGTGCCGCGCCACCTGTGCTCGGCTGGACAGCGGTTACCGGCGAAATCCACAGCGATGCGCTGCTGTTGTTCCTGATTGTATTCATCTGGACGCCGCCGCATTTCTGGGCGCTCGCGATTGCCCGCAGAGAGGACTACCAGAAAGCCGACATACCGATGTTGCCGGTCACCCATGGCAACGCTTTCACGCGCCAGTACATCCTGCTGTACACCATTCTATTGGTGCTGATTACCATCATGCCGTACCTGTCGGGAATGAGCGGCCTGATTTACCTCGTCACCGCGCTCGGCCTGGGCGGCACCTTCCTGTATTACGCGCTGCGGCTGCGGCAGGACGAAGGCCTCGAGCTGCCGATGAAAGTATTCCGCTTTTCAATCAATTACCTGATGCTGCTGTTCGCGGCGCTGCTGATCGATCACTACTTCATCATCCGGCTGAATCTCTAAACGGCGGTTGCGGCACAGTGACGCGTGTCTCAGCATTGGGGCGGTCGCCACGGCCATAATGCCCATTGCCGGAGTTTGTTATGCCTAATTACCTGTTTATACCGCTTGCCCTGCTTGCCGCTGTCGCCGCGGAGGCACAGCAGCGTCCCGATGCCGAGCTGGAAGCGCCGATGCAGGTGCTCGATGCAGTTGCGGACCTTGACGAGGTGATCGACGAAAAGAAAGCGAGCAGCTGGTGGGCACCGGCGGTCACGGCATCCGATGAAGAGGACGAGGACGAGGAAGGGGAACCGGAAGTTGAGGAAAGGAACGCCTTCAGCGGCCTGAAAGATGACTTCGAGCACGATGATGTCGACATCTACAACGCGCCGGATCTCGACCATGAAGACGACTTCGAAGAGGACGAGGAAGTCGATCAGGTCGAGTTCGTTGACTGAAATCCCGGCACAGATTCCGAAAATCGTCAGGGCGAGCCGCTAATTTGTTGCGCTACGTCTGATTTTTGCAAAGTGGTCGGCCCCGGGCACTGCATTCGCGGCGTCATCAATGCCACAATCCCGACATGTCTGGCCAAGCGTTACCTTCATTAAGCCGATGAGCTGCAAATCCCTCGCCACCCGTTATTGTTCAGCACTATTGCTGTTGCTGTGCCTGCCAGGCCTCGGCAGCGCCCAGGACAGTGATGAGCTGTTTGGCGATGGCAACCGGCTGTTTCGCGACGATCTTTACTGGGCCGCCTTGCTGCGCTACGAACAGGCCGCTGCGGCCGGGCTGGATTCACCGCTGCTGCAATACAACGTCGGCGTCGCGCACTACCGCGCGCGTCAGTATGGCCGGGCGCGGGCGGCATTCGAGCGGGCACTGCAGGACGGCGCCTTGCAGTATGCAGCGACGTACAACCTCGGCCTGACGGCCGTTGCGGCCGGCGACAAGGCCGGCGCGCTGCCGCTGTTTCGCCAGGTCGAACAACAGCAGCAAAGCCGGCGCCTGAGCGAACTGGCGACACGCGCGATCGATGAGCTGCTGGCCGATGATGAGAATGCCGAGATCGACGAACAGTCGCTCGATCTGAACGATCCCGCCGTGCGACCAGAGGGTTTGCAGCTACGGGTCAGCGTCGGCGTCGGCAGCGACGACAACGTTTATCGCAGCCCGGACCAGCCGTATACCGACCAGGCACAGGCAGGCAATCCGCAGGTTACGCCCGTGGTCCGTTCCGGCGCGTATTATCCGATCGATTTCAACGCGCGTTACTCCGTTGGCAGTTTCGAAAACGAATCCTTTTTTGCCAGCTACCGCGTGATGACGCGCTATCTGCAGGACCCGGAACTGGAAGATGCCGGCGAGTTGACGCAGCAACTGGCATTTGGTTCGACGTTTCACAGCAAAAGTGAAAACCGCGAACGCAAGATCCACAGCGCGTTCACCGTCGCGCAGCATAGCGAAACGTGGTTTGACCCGGATGACGGCACAGAACGCCGTGACAACGGTGAACTGCTGGGTGACCGCCTGTCCTACGTGCGCTATGGGCCCGAACTGTGGGCGCGACAATCCTTCAAGCGCCTGTCGTTCAATGTTGCTGCCAAAGGGCAGATCTGGAATTACGACAAGGCCGGCGAGGCGCAGGAATACGACCATGAGTACCTGCAGTTCGGCCTGGCAGCGCAGTACCGCTTTACCACGACGTCCCTGTTACGCATTGAAGGCGACATTTTCCAGCGCCGCTTTGGTGACCGGCGCGCCTTCAGCATCAACGGCACGCAGAGCAGCGATAACCCGTCGCTGCGCTACGACTACGTGAGTCTCGGCGCAGCGGTGCGCCAGCGGCTGACGCGCTGGTTCTGGTTCGGCGTGCGCTATCAGCGCACCGAGCGCACCGACCAGTTTCTCGGCTACAACGATTATTTTCGTGACGGTTATGGCGCTGAATTCAGCCTGCGTATCAGCGACCGCCTGAAAGTCCGGGCCGAGGGCTGGTACCACATTTACAATTATGTCCGTGCGTTTGCCTATCACACGCCGAGCGCCGGCCGAAAGACGCTGGAGGCGGCCACTGCGCTGCTGACGGCGCGCTGGCAGTTCAACAACGATCTGAGTCTGATCGGCAGCTACGAATTCGACGATACCGCGTCGAACGACCTGCGCATCGATTACACGCGCAGCCAGTTCATGCTCGGACTGCGCTACCAGTTCTAGTCAGTTCCGGCGCGGCCAAAAGGCCGCGAACCGCCGCTTTTTCCGACGCGCCGCCGCTCGCGCAATCTCTGCTAGACTGCCTCGTTTTGCACGCCCAACCCTGCAGCGATGGACGTCACACCCATACTCGAACCCCTGAACGATGCGCAGCGCACCGCAGTCGCCGCGCCGGCCGAGCCTGTGCTCGTCATCGCCGGTGCGGGCAGCGGCAAGACCCGCGTCCTGACGCATCGCGCCGCCTGGCTGATCGACGTAGTCGGCATCAGCCCGCAAAGCCTGCTGGCGGTGACCTTCACCAACAAGGCGGCCGCCGAGATGCGCGGTCGTATCGAATCCCTGCTGAAGATGCCGGTCAACCACCTGTGGATCGGCACTTTTCACGGCCTGGCGCATCGTCTGCTGCGCCGCCACTGGCAGGACGTGAAGCTGCCGCAGAACTTCCAGATCATCGATTCCGACGACCAGCTGCGGCTGATCAAACGACTATTGAAGAGCCTTGAACTCGACGACAGCCGCTGGGTGCCGCGCGAAATCCAGTATTTCATTAACGGCCAGAAAGACGAGGGCCTGCGACCGCACAATATCGATGACGAAGGCGACGAGACGCGCCGCCAGTTCATTTCGCTGTACAAAAGTTATCAGGAAATCTGTGACCGCGGCGGCCTCGTCGATTTCGCCGAGCTTTTGCTGCGCGCGCACGAACTGTGGCGTGAGCGACCGGACGTATTGCAGCACTACCAGCGCCGCTTCAAACATCTGCTGGTCGACGAGTTCCAGGATACCAACGCGATCCAGTATGCGTGGCTGCGCATGCTCGCTGGCAAGGAAGGCGTGCTGTTCGCTGTCGGTGACGATGACCAGTCGATTTACCGCTGGCGCGGCGCGCGGGTCGAGCACATCTATCGGTTCCAGAAAGATTTCCCGAACACGCACATCGTCAAACTGGAACAGAACTACCGCTCGACCTCCAACATCCTGAAAGCGGCTAACGCCGTCATCGAGAACAACACGTCGCGCATGGGCAAGAACCTGTGGACGGAGGGTGTCGACGGCGAGCCGCTGAAGATCTACTCGGCGTTCAATGAGCGCGACGAAGCGGAATTCATCGTCGGCCGCCTGCGCGACTGGAGCGCACAGGGCAATGCGCGCGCTGACGCGGCGATCCTGTATCGATCCAACGCACAATCGCGGGTACTGGAAGAAGCGCTGATGAACGCGCGAATTCCGTATCGCGTCTACGGCGGCCTGCGCTTTTTCGAGCGCCAGGAAATCAAGGATGCGCTCTCTTACCTGCGGCTCGTTTCGAACCGCGACGATGACAGCTCATTCGAAAGGGTCGTTAATCGTCCCACACGCGGCATCGGTGCGCGCACCGTCGAGATGATGCGCGCCTACAGCAAGGCGAATGCGACGTCGATGTGGCGCGCCGCCGGGGCGGTTGCGAGCGACGCGACGGGCGGTCGCGCATCGTCGAGCGTGCTGGCGTTCATGCAGCTCATCGAGCGCATGAGCCGCGAAGTGGAAGCGCTGTCGCTGGCGGACAAAGTTGATCACGTCATCCACCTGAGTGGCCTGATCGAGTTTTTTAAGAAGGAAAAAGGCGAGAAGGGCGAGACCCGCATCGAGAACCTCGAGGAGCTGGTCAGCGCTGCGCGCAGTTTTGTGCTCGATTCCGCCGAAGAAATGAGTGAGCTCGATGCGTTCCTGGCGCATGCGGCGCTGGAGTCGGGAGAAGGCCAGGCCGATGCCTGGGAGGACTGCGTGCAGTTGATGACGCTGCATTCCGCGAAAGGGCTCGAGTTTCCAATGGTCGTGATGTGCGGCATGGAAGACGGCCTGTTCCCGCACCAGCGCTCCCTGAACGATGTCCAGGGTCTCGAAGAAGAGCGACGACTCTGCTATGTCGGTATCACCCGCGCGCGGCAAGTGCTGTATCTCACCTACGCCGAACAGCGTCGCCTGCACGGCATGGACAGCTACGCGCAGCAGTCGCGTTTCATCGCTGAGTTGCCCGACGAGCTCGTCGAGGAAATCCGGCCGAAAGTCCAGGTCAGCCGCCCAGCGCTGCGCCAGCATGGCCGACAGCAGGGCCGTGACCGCGCCAGCCTGCGCGCCGGCTCCGCGGCAGATATCGGCGTACGACTCGGGCAACGTGTACGGCACGGCAAGTTCGGCGACGGCGTTATCCTGAACTGCGAAGGACACGGTGCGCATGCGCGGGTCGAGGTGAACTTCGAGACGGCGGGCACGAAATGGCTCGTGCTGAGCTATGCGAACCTTGATCTGATGTAGAATCCCCGGGCAAACAAGAAAAACCGCAGACGCTTGCCTTACCCGTTTCACTGGCATCCCAGGACCTGATCTCGAGCGATGAAAATTCTGATTCTAGGCGCCGGTCAGGTTGGCTCTTCCGCCGCCTATCACCTGTCCCGCGAGGAAGCTAACGAGGTCACGGTCGTCGACATGCGGCCGGACGTGCTGCGCGATTTGCAGGATCGACTCGATATTCGCACCGTCGTCGGCCACGCCGCCTACCCCGATGTGCTGGAACGCGCGGGTGCTAACGACGCTGACGTCATCGTCGCGCTGACCGATTCCGATGAAACCAACATGGTCGCGTGCCAGATTGCCTACACGCTGTATCACACGCCGACCAAGATCGCGCGTATTCGCTCTGCCGAGTACATGAACGCGAAAAAACTGTTTACCCAGGACGCGATTCCGGTCGATGTGCGCATCAGCCCGGAGCAGCTGGTCTGCGAATACATCGCGCAGCTGATCCTGTACCCGGGTGCGCTGCAGGTACTCGATTTCGCCGGTGGGCGTGTCCGCCTGGTCGGCGCACGAGCGGACAAGAACGGCCTGCTGGTCGGGCACAAGATCTCGGCGCTGAAAGAGCACATACCGAATACCGAAGGTCGCATTGCCGCGATCTACCGCAACGGGCAGTCGCTGCTGCCCGAGGGCGACACGGTGATCGAAGAGGGCGATGAGGTGTTCTTTATCGTTGCCCGCAAGGACATCCGGGTGTTCATCAGCGAGATGCGCAAGCTCGAGGATCCGGTGCGGCGCGTGGTGATCGCAGGCGGCGGCAATATCGGCGTACGCCTGGCGCTCGCGCTTGAGCAAACCAACCAGGTCAAGATTATCGAGCGCGACCAGAACCGCGCACGCATCATTTCCGAGAAGCTCAACAAGTCGATCGTGCTGCACGGCGACGCCGCCGATGAAGAGCTGCTGCTGGAAGAGAACATCGACAGCGTCGACGTGTTCTGCGCGCTGACGAATGCCGAGGAAGCCAACATTCTGTCGGCGATGCTCGCCAAGCAACTCGGCGCGAAGAAGGTGATGTCGCTGATCAACCGCCCGTCCTATGTTGAGCTGGTCGAGTCCGGCACGATTGATCTCGCCATCTCGCCGCAGCAGGTCACGATCGGCTCGCTGCTCGCGCACGTGCGGCGCGGCGATGTCGTAAAAGTCCACTCGCTGCGGCGCGGTGCGGCAGAGGCGATCGAGGCTGTCGCTCACGGCACCGAGAAAGAGTCGAAGGTGGTCGGTCGCAAGATCGAGGACATCGACCTGCCGCGCGGCACGACCATCATTGCGCTGGTGCGCGACGAACAGGTCATCATCGCGCATCACGACACGATGGTTGAGTCCGACGACCACGTGATCCTGTTTATGACGGACCGTCGCAAGATCGAGAGCCTGGAGAAGTTGTTCCAGGTCGGCGTCTCATTTGTCTGATCTGCACGCACGACAGGAACTGAAATGAACTGGACCATCGTGCAACGAATCCTCGGGCTGCTGCTGATGATCTTCAGCGTTACGATGCTGCCGCCGATCGCTGTCAGCCTGATCTACGGGGAGAGTTCCTGGTTGCCGTTTGTCGAAGGCTTCGCGCTCACGCTGCTATCCGGCGTTGCGATCTGGGCGCCGGTTCGCAATCACCGGCGTGAACTCAGGCTGCGCGACGGCTTCCTCGTGGTGGCCTCGTTCTGGACGGTACTCGGCGCATTCGGTGCGGCCCCGCTGTACCTCGCCGAAGTGCCGTCGATGACGCTCACCGATGCGGTCTTCGAGTCGATGTCCGGGCTGACCACGACGGGGGCGACCGTGCTTACCGGCCTCGATACGCTGCCAAAGGCAATTCTCTATTACCGACAGCAACTGCAGTGGCTGGGCGGCATGGGCATTATCGTGCTGGCCGTGGCGGTGCTGCCCATGCTCGGCGTCGGTGGCATGCAGCTGTACCGGGCCGAGACGCCGGGACCTGTAAAAGACAACAAGCTGACACCGCGCATCACCGAAACCGCGAAGGCACTGTGGTACGTGTACCTGGCGTTCACCACGCTCTGCGCGCTGGGCTACTGGATCGCCGGCATGGATTTGTTCGATTCAATCTGCCATGCGTTTTCCACAGTAGCTATCGGCGGTTTCTCGACCCACGACTTGTCCATCGGCTATTTCCAGAGCACGTCGATCGACATCATTGCCATCTTCTTCATGTTCGCCGCAGGCATTAATTTTTCGCTGCATTTTTTCGCCTGGCGTTTTGTGCAGATCAGGCACTATTCGTCCGATCCGGAGTTTCGCGCCTACGCGGCGATGCTGATAACGATTTCCGCTGTCGTGGTGCTGTCTCTCGTCTGGCACGGCACCTACGGCACGATGAGCGAGAGCCTGCTGAACGGCGTGTTCCAGGCTGTGTCGATTGCGACCACCACGGGATTCACCACAGCGAACTATGCCGCGTGGCCCGGAGCGGTTCCCGTGCTGTTGATTTTTGCGAGCTTTGTTGGCGGCTCGGCAGGGTCCACCGCTGGCGGCATTAAGGTCATTCGCTGGTTACTCATTTATAAGCAGGGCGTGCGCGAGATTGCGCGCCTTGTGCATCCCAACGCGGAGATTCCCGTCAAGCTGGGTACGGCGGCCGTGCCGTCGCGCGTTATCGACGCGGTCTGGGGGTTCTTCTCGGTCTACATCGTGGTGTTCGGCATCATGCTGCTGGCCATGATGTCGACAGGACTCGATCAGGTGTCGGCATTCTCCGCCGTCGCAGCAACGCTGAACAACCTTGGCCCGGGCCTCGGTGAGGTATCGGCCGGCTTCATGACCCTGACCGATCCGGCCAAGTGGATTTCCGTCGTGGCGATGCTGCTGGGACGCCTTGAGATTTTCACGCTGCTGGTGCTGATCACACCGACCTTCTGGCGTCACTAGATGAGTGCGAGCAGCCTCGCTGACCGGCTGGATGGCTTCAGTCGCGCGACGGGTAAGGCGGTCTCCTGGCTGACGCTGCTCATGGTGCTCGTTACCGTCATCATAGTGGTCATGCGTTACGTGTTCGATGCCGGCCTGATCTGGCTGCAGGAATCACTGACCTGGATGCATGCCGCTGTCTTCATGCTGGGTGCGGCATGGACACTGCAGGCCGACGAGCACGTGCGGGTCGATATTTTTTACCGCGGCATGTCGGAACGGCGACGCGCGATCGTCGATCTTTGCGGTGTGCTGATCTTCGTCTTTCCGCTGTGCGGCTACCTGTTTTATGAAGGCCTCGATTACGTCCAGCGGGCCTGGCAGATACGCGAGATTTCCCGCGATACCGGCGGCCTGCCGTATCCGGCCATCCCGCTGCTGAAATCGATCCTGTTGTTGATGCCGCTGGCCGTCGCGCTGCAGGGGCTCGCGATGCTGCTGCGCTGCGTCGCGCGACTGCGGCAGGACTGAGCGCATGGAATCGATAGCGCTGCTGATGTTCCTGGTGGTGATCGTGTTACTGCTCTCCGGCTTTCCGGTCGCGTTCTCGCTCGCCGGCACGGCGCTGATTTTCGCGACGGGCGGCGTCATCGGCGGCGGCTTCGAGGCGGCCTTCCTGACCGGCCTGCCCAGCCGCATCTTCGGCATCATGACGAACGAGACGCTCATCGCGGTGCCGTTGTTCGTGTTCATGGGCATCACGCTTGAACGCGCGCAGATTGCGGAAGAGTTGCTCGAAACACTGAGCGCGCTGTTCGGTCGCCTGCGCGGCGGGCTTGGTATTGCCGTGACGCTGGTCGGTACGCTGCTTGCCGCCAGCACCGGCATCGTCGGCGCCACGGTTGTCACGATGGGCCTGTTGTCGCTGCCGACGATGCTAAAGCGTGGCTACTCGCCGGAGATTGCGACCGGCACGATCTGCGCGTCCGGCACGCTGGGCCAGATTATTCCGCCGTCGATCATCCTGGTCATGCTTGGCGACGTCATGTCGTCGGCCTACCAGCAGGCGCAGCTTGAGCAGGGCATTTTTTCGCCGAAGACGGTATCGGTCGGTGACCTGTTCGCGGGCGCGCTGATACCGGGCATGGTGCTGGTGCTGCTGTACATGCTGTACCTGTTTGTCGTTGCGATCGTGAAGCCGGATTCGATGCCCGCGCGGGACGAGAGCGATGTCGAGGTGTCGTTCGGCAAGCTGCTCGCAGCGCTTGCGCCGCCGTTGATCCTGATTGTCGCGGTGCTGGGATCGATCCTCGGCGGGTACGCGACACCGACCGAGGCGGCCGGCGTTGGTGCGGCGGGCGCCCTGCTGATTGCATTGCAGCGACGTTCGCTGAATTTCGCGAAGCTGCAAGAGATCATGCAGGGCACCACGCGCATTAGCAGCATGGTGTTCCTGATCCTGATAGGCGCTTCGGTGTTCTCGCTGGTGTTTCGTGGCTACGACGGCGACGTCGGCGTGCGCCACCTGCTGGAGAGCTTGCCGGGTGGCGTGTTCGCCGCCGTGCTCGCGGTGATGCTGCTGATGTTCCTGCTCGGCTTCGTGCTGGATTTCATCGAGATCACGTTCGTCGTGGTACCGATCGTCGGCCCGGTGCTGCTGGCGATGGGACTCGACCCGGTCTGGCTCGGCATCATGATAGCGATCAATCTGCAAACCAGCTTCCTGACGCCACCATTTGGCTTCGCGCTGTTTTACCTGCGCGGCGTGGCGCCTGCGTCGGTAACAACCGGGCAGATTTATCGTGGCGTCATACCGTTTGTGGCAATCCAGCTTCTGATGCTGTTGATACTCGCGGCATTCCCCGCGCTGGCCACCTGGTTACCGGCGCAGATCTACGGTAACTGAAAGCGTTCTCAATCCGACTCCGCCAGTCTTGCCTTCAGGTATGAGTACTCGCTGACGCGCTGGTTCTCGTTCGATTTTTCCAGGAACGGCATGACGGAATCCTGCAGACGTTTCGCCCAGGGGTCGCGCGCTGATAATTCGTTGACGATATCTCGCGAATGTTTCGCCAGCAGTTTCAATACTTCCGGTGGGAACTCTCGCAGCTCGACGTTCGAGTTTTTCTTCAGCTCGTGCAACGCCTGCGCATTGCCCCACATGTACTCGGCCTGGATGTCGAGGTTGATCGCCTGACAGCACACTTCGACGATAGTCTGCAGGTCGGCGGGCAGCGTGTCCCAGGCTTCCTTGTTGATGATGCACTCGAGCAGCGGACCGGGCTCGTGAAAGCCGGGGTAGTAGTAATAGCGCGCGGCCTTGTGCAAACCGAGCGACAGGTCGTTGTACGGCCCGACCCATTCGGCGGCATCGATCGCGCCGGTCTGCAGCGACGTGAAGATTTCCGAGGCCGGCACCGTTATCTGCGTAACGCCGGCACGCTGCATGACTTCGCCGCCAAGACCGGGTATGCGCATCTTCAGACCCTTCAGGTCATCGACGGTATTAATCTCCTTGTTGAACCAGCCGGCCATCTGCACGCCGGTCTGCCCGGCGGGAAATGGCACGAGACCGAATTCCGCGTACAGCTCCTGCCACAGCTCGAGGCCACCGCCGTAATACAGCCAGGCGTTCATTTCGTTGGCATTGAGGCCGAATGGAATCGCGGTGAAATACTGGGCCGCGGGCACTTTGCCACGATGGTAGTAAGACGCGTCATGTCCCATCTGCGCCGTGCCGGAGCGCACGGCATCGAACACCTCGAGCGCCGGCACCAGCTCGCCGCCGGAATAAACCTTGATCTTCAGGCGCCCGGCCGAGGCGGCCTCGATGTTCTTGGCGAGATTCTCGACCCCGAGCCCAAGCCCCGGCAGCCCCGGTGGCCAGGAGGTCACAAGGTTCCAGCGGAAGGTCTCGGTGCTTTGGGCTGCAGCCGCGCCGGTGGATTTGTCCGGAGCGCAGGCCGCGGCACCGGCTGCCAGCGCCAGACCCCCAACGAATTCGCGTCTTTTCATTATTCGGGCTTCCTGTCGATTGAGCCACCAGGCCAAACGAGTGTAGTGCGGTGCCGGGAGACTGCAATCACTTTGTATATCGTCGGAATTTGCCACATTTTATTATAAAATCGGTAGTAAATTGATTCTCAAACCCACTTTATTAAAAAAACATGCGATAGCGTTTCTCGTGTGTCAAGAAAAGGCCGATTTGCTTATTTGAGTGGGAAAAAGTCACGAAAAAAGGCCCCGAACCACCCGGTACGGGGCCAATCCTTCCCTGGACGGGCGGGTAACTGAGCGCTTCCCTGCGCGTTGACCCCCATGGGCGGGCATCCTCAGGCCCGTCCATCGCGGCCCCGCCCGGTTCTCCCAGACTGCCACGAAGGCTGCGGCGGATAAGCCGTTGTTATTCGCGGTTGTTGAAATAAACTCCCTGCACCGGCGGCGCCGCAGCGCGTTGCGGTCAGGGTTCGGGAGGCCTAAAGCATTGATTGGATTGTTACAAAGGGTCAGCGAAGCGGAGGTGAAGATCGCCGGCGAATCGCTTGGGCGCATCGGGCCCGGCCTGCTGGTGCTCGCCGCCATCCACCGGGATGACTCGCCGAAAGATATCGAGCGGCTCGCCGAACGGATCGTGGGTTACCGGGTGTTTCCGGATGACGCCGGCCGCATGAACCTGAGCCTGCGCGATACCGGCTACAGCCTGTTACTGGTGCCGCAGTTCACCCTTACCGCCGACACCCGCAAGGGCACCCGCGCCAGCTTTACCCACGGCGCACCGCCGGAACAGGCCGAGGATTACTTCCTGAAGCTGGTTGCTGCCTGCCGTGCGCTCGTCGCTACCGTTGAATGCGGCCGCTTCGCCGCGGATATGCAGGTAAGTCTGATAAATGACGGTCCCGTCACATTTTGGCTGGAATCCTGAACGAAATCATTGCGATCGGGTCCAGTTTAGTTGCGCGTACAGGCGTATCATGTGGATAATCCGCGTCCCGCCCGCCACCCGTGCCGTGCTGGCGCTCACCAAATTCTTAAGGGGTTCGCCCCGGGAGACACGTAAAGATGTTCTCAAACATCGGTCCTGTTCAACTGTTGATCGTACTCGTGATCGTGCTGGCGATCTTCGGCACGAAGCGTCTGCGTAGCCTGGGCTCTGACCTCGGCAATGCCGTGAAGGGTTTCCGTTCCGCCATGTCGGACGCGGACAATGAAGACGACCCCGGCAAACTCAGCGACAAAACCAAGGACGCGGACTTCGACAACACACCGGAAGCCGGGCCCGAACACAAAGAAAAACACCGGTAACGACACATGTCCGGCATCGGCTTCGGTGAGCTGATCATCCTGTTTGTTATTGGCCTCATCGTGCTGGGGCCGGAACGTTTGCCGCGCGTGGCCAATCAGCTTGGCAGCTGGCTCGGCCAGGCGCGCCGCATGACGCGCGTAATGAAGCGCCAGCTCGAAGATGAACTGGATCTCGACAAGCAATTCGACATCGTACCGCCCGCCCGCACCAAGCACGCCAGCCTCGGTTTTAATCCACCGCCGGCGGCACCGGGTCTTGCGGCACCGGCCGCCGGGGCAGCCGCCGCGGCCAGCGCTGACACGGGCGCTGATGCTGACGACGAGAAAGACGATACTTATTCACCGGCGCACGACGCGGACAGTCCTGGTACCGGCGTCGCCGAGGAGATACCGATGGAAGAATCGGTAGATGCACCCGCCGATATGCCTGCCGAAGGAAAGCCCGCAAAGCCGGCCAGCAAGATCGGCGCTGACAACATCGACAAGAAAGAGCCCGTGTGAGCCCGAAAGCCGAGGACAAACCAGAGACGGCTGAGCCCCTCGAAGAGGGCACCTTGCTGTCGCACCTCGTCGAGCTGCGTTCGCGCCTGTTAAAAGTCGCCGCCGCGATTGTCGTTGTGTTCATCATGCTGCTGCCGTTCACCCGCGAGATTTTTACCTTCGTGTCGCAGCCGTTGCTGGCTGTGATTCCGGGTGGCCGCATGATCGCGACCTCGCCAGCATCGCCGCTGATCGCGCCGTTCAAGATGGCGTTCTACGTCGCCCTGTTTATCGCCATGCCGGTCGTGCTCTACCAGATCTGGGCGTTTATCGCGCCCGGCCTGTATCGCAAAGAGAAGCGCTTTGCGGTGCCGCTGCTGGCGACCAGCATCCTGTTGTTCTACGCGGGTATCGCGTTTGCCTATTACGTGGTGTTCCCGATGATCTTCGGCTTTTTCGCCCAGATCGCACCGGCCGATGTCGAGGTGCAGCCCGATATCAGTGAATTCCTGTCGTTCATCATGACGATTATTTTCGCGTTTGGCCTGGCGTTCGAAGTGCCGATCGCAACGGTGCTGGTAGTATGGACCGGCCTGACGACGCCGCAAAAACTCAGCAAAGCCCGGCCTTATGTATTCCTGGGGGCCTTCGTCGTTGGCATGTTCCTGACGCCGCCGGACGTGATCAGTCAGACCTTGCTCGCGGTGCCGGTTTACCTGCTGTACGAGCTTGGTATCGTGATGTCGCGCGTACTTACATCGAAGAAAGAACAGGACGCAGCCGAAGATTCAGCTGCGTAGTGCCTGCGCAGGCGGGCCAGTGATAGCGTAAGCGGTTGGGCGTTCGCAAAGGCGGCGCCGGCTAGTGGGGTGGGCTGACAGCCCGAAATTCAAGACGGCAGGCCATCGGTACTGCTGCAAGCCAAGAGAGAGCTTTCATGACTGATTCTGTTGCCACTGCGGCTCCTGCTGCCAACGACAAACAACTGCTGGGCCATCCGCGTGGATTGGCAACCCTGTTCTTCACCGAGATGTGGGAACGCTTCAGTTATTACGGCATGCGCGCACTGCTCGTGCTGTTCATGACCGACCAGATCATGAACGGCGGCATGCAGCTTGACGATGCGTCGGCCACCGCGATCTACGGCATCTACACCGCGCTCGTGTACCTCGTCGCCCTGCCGGGCGGCTGGATCGCCGACCGCCTGACCGGCGCGCAGCGCGCGGTATTCTACGGCGGCATCATTATTATGTGCGGCCATTTCGTGCTGGCGATTCCATCGACCAACGCGTTTTTCATCGGCCTGCTGCTGGTCGTGCTCGGCACCGGATTGCTGAAGCCGAACGTCAGCGCGATCGTCGGCGAGCTGTACACGCCGGGCGATCCGCGACGTGACGGCGGTTTCTCGATTTTTTACATGGGCATCAACGTGGGCGCGATGCTCGGGCCACTGGTGTGCGGTTCGCTGGCGCAGAGCGCGAACTTTGGCTGGCATTACGGTTTTGCCGCCGCCGGCGTCGGCATGTTGTTCGGCGTCATTCAGTTCCAGATGACGAGAGGTTATCTTGGTACTGCCGGGCTGGAGCCTGCGCACGCGGCCGATCCCAAAACGGATGCTGCCTCGCATCGCCGTGGCTGGCTGATGGTCGCCGGCGGCATGGCCCTTGTCATCCTGTTCACGGTGCTCGGGCTGAGCGGAACCTTCGAGCTGGACCCTATCGCGATTTCCCGCGGCTCCACCTGGGTGATCGTCGGTGTCACGGCATTGTTCTTCATCAACATGTTCATGTTCGGCAAGCTGACGCCGGTTGAAACGAAACGCGTCTGGGTTTTCATCGCCTTACTGTTCGGTTCTGCCATGTTCTGGTCCGGTTTCGAGCAGGCAGGCAGTTCGCTGAATATTTTCGCGGATCGCTACACGCAGCTCGAACTTGGCCCGATCACGATATTGTCGACCTGGTTCCAGTCGGTGAACTCGATCTTCATCATTATCTTCGCGCCGGTCTTCGCCTGGCTGTGGGTGTGGCTCGCGCAACGCAACCTGAACCCGTCGACGCCGGCGAAGTTTGCGTTCGGTCTGCTACTGCTGGCAGTTGGCTTCGGCATGATGATCATCGCCTCGACGATCGTCGCCAGTGGTGACAAGGCGATGCCGACCTGGCTGATCCTGACCTACCTGTTCCACACCTTCGGTGAACTCGCGCTGTCGCCGGTGGGCCTGTCAGCCACCACCAAGCTCGCGCCGAAACGCTACGTCGGTCAGTTGATGGGTATCTGGTTCGTGTCGATCGCGCTCGGCAACCTGATCGCCGGCCAGATCGCCGGCGACTTCGATCCCGACAACATCGCGCGCGTTCCCGGGCCAGTACCTGACGATTGTGCTGACGACCGCCGGCACCGGCATCATCCTGTTGCTGTTTACCAAGCCGCTGAAGAAACTCATGGGAGGTGTCAGCTGATGACGAATACCATCATGAAAAGACTCTTTCTATTAGCAACTTGCTTTGCCCTTTCCGCCTGCGAAGTGAAGGTTGATGCCGACGTCGGTCCTCCCGAAAGCGCCGATGAGTTCGTCGCGCGCGTGAACAGCGAACTTGAGGAACTCGGCGTCGAAGCGGGCGCGGTCCAGTGGGTCCGCGCCACGTACATCACTTTCGACACCGCGATTCTGGCGTCGCAGTCCGCCGAGAAATACGCGGCCTGGCACAGCAAGACCGTCGCTGACTCGCTGCGTTATGCCGATCAGAAGATGAGCGCGGCTACCGCTCGCGCTTTGAAGCTGCTGAAGCTCAGCACTTCGGAACCGGCGCCGAACGATCCCGACAAGCGCAAGGAGCTGTCGGCCCTGTCGACCGAGATGGGCGGCATGTACGGCGCCGGCAAATACTGCCCCGATGGCGGGGAGTGCCTGAGCCTCGGCGAGCTCGAAAACGTCATGGCCGAGAGTCGCGATTACGACGAGCAGCTCAACGCATGGCGCGGCTGGCACACGATCTCCATGCCGATGCGCACGCTTTACCAGCGCTTCGTCGAGCTGGCTAACGAAGGCGCGCAGGAACTGAAGTACGCGGACCTCGGCGAGATGTGGAAAGACGATTACGACATGTCGCCTGCCGAGTTCGAGGCAGAGTCCCTGCGCTTGTGGAACCAGGTCAAACCCTTGTATGACGCGTTGCATTGCCACGTGCGTGCGGAGCTTGCCGATCATTACGGCACGGATAAAGTGCCGCTCGACGGCCCGATCCCGGCGCATTTGCTCGGCAATATGTGGGCGCAGGAGTGGGGCGAGCTCTACGACCTGCTGGAGCCGTACCCCGGCGTTGGCGATCTCGACGTTGACGCGGCACTCGTCGAACAGGGCTACACGCCTGAGCGCATGGTGAAGTCCGCCGAACAGTTCTACCAGTCGCTAGGCCTGCCGGCGCTGCCCGCTACGTTCTGGGAGCGCTCGATGTTCGTCAAGCCGGCGGATCGCGAGGTCGTGTGTCACGCGAGCGCCTGGGGCCTCGATGGCGGCAAAGACCTGCGCATCAAGATGTGTATCGAACCGGCGTACGAAGATCTGCGCGTGATCTATCACGAACTCGGCCACAACTATTACCAGGGCGCGTACAAGGACCAGCCGCCGCTGTTCCAGAACGGCGCTCACGGCGGTTTCCACGAAGCGATCGGCGACACGATCACCTTGTCGATGACGCCAGGCTACCTCGCGGAAGTCGGCCTGATCGAAGCCGGCGCGGTATCCAGTGACGAAGCGATCATCAACCGGCAGATGCAGCAGGCGCTCGACAAGATCGCGTTCCTGCCGTTCGGCAAGCTGATCGACGAGTGGCGCTGGAACGTATTCTCCGGCAAGACCGCGCCTGCGGATTACAACAAGGCCTGGTGGGAGCTGCGCACGCGCTACCAGGGCATCGCGCCGGTCGAGTCGCGCGGCGAGGAGTTCTTCGATCCGGGCGCGAAGTACCACGTGCCGGGCAACGTGTCCTACACGCGCTATTTTCTTGCGCGCATCCTGCAGTTCCAGTTCCAGCGCTCGCTGTGCGAAGCGGCAGGGCACACGGGGCCGCTGCACGAGTGTTCGATCTACGGCAACAAGGAAGCCGGCGCGCGGCTGCAGGCCATGCTCGAAGCCGGCGCCAGTGCACCCTGGCAAGAGACGCTGGAGAAGCTGACCGGCACGCGCCAGATGGATGCAACCGCGATCATCGATTACTTCCAGCCGCTGATGGCCTGGCTGGAAGTGCAGAATCGCGACCGCAGCTGCGGCTGGTAACCAAACAGAAAACCGGACGCGCCACAGAGCGCAACGGGTGACAAGTCGGAGATGCGACGCGCGGCGTCGCTGAACCGGCAACAGGGGAGTCAGTTCTGATGCACGATTTTGAAAAGCTCGGCGCGTTCTATCTCGGCCGGTGTGTCAACGAGGAAACCGGCAAGGACGGCGAAGAGCTGGTCCTTTACGACTCGAAGGATCTCACCACGCACGCAGTGATCATCGGCATGACCGGCTCCGGCAAGACCGGCCTCGGCATCGGCCTGCTCGAAGAGGCCGCACTCGATCACATCCCGGTGATCGCGATCGACCCGAAAGGCGATCTCGGCAACCTGATGCTGACCTTCCCGAAACTCGCGCCCGCCGATTTCCGCCCGTGGATCAACGAGCGCGCCGCGCTCGACGAGGGCCAGACGCCCGATGAGTACGCCGCCGCGCAGGCGGCGCTGTGGAAGAAAGGCCTTGCCGGCTGGGGCCAGGACGGCGAGCGCATCACCAACCTGAAGAACAGTTCGGACGTGGCGATCTACACGCCGGGCAGCGAAGCCGGTTTGCCAATCTCGGTATTGAAGTCATTCTCTGCGCCGCAGGAAGCGCTGTTGAACGATGGCGACCTGTACCGCGAACGCGTGCAGGCAACCGCAACCGGCATCCTGTCGCTGATCGGCATCGACGCGGATCCGATCACGAGCCGCGAGCACATCCTGTTGTCGCAACTGCTCGATCACCACTGGCAGGACGGCAAGAGTCTCGACATCGCCACGTTGATTGGTGCGATCCAGGCGCCGCCGATGAACAAGGTCGGCGTACTCGATCTCGAATCGTTCTACCCGTCGAAAGAACGCTTCGGCCTCGCGATGAGTCTGAACAACCTGCTCGCGGCACCCGGTTTCGATGCCTGGATGCAGGGCGAAGCGCTCAGCACGCAGAACCTTTTGTACACCGCCGACGGCAAGCCGCGCACGTCGATCCTGTCGATCGCGCACCTCGACGAAGCGAGCCGCATGTTCTTCGTCACGATGTTATTGAACGACCTCATTGCCTGGATGCGCTCGCAGCAGGGCACCTCGAGCCTGCGCGCTATCCTCTATATGGACGAGATCTTCGGCTACATGCCGCCGGTCGCGAACCCGCCAACCAAGCGCCTGTTCCTGACCTTGCTGAAGCAGGCGCGCGCCTATGGCGTCGGCCTCGTGCTCGCCACGCAGAACCCGGTCGATCTCGACTACAAGGGCCTGTCGAACACCGGCACCTGGTTCATCGGCCGCATGCAGACCGAACGCGACAAGGCACGCGTGATGGAAGGGCTCGAGGGCGCCAGCCAGGGCGGCGCGTTCGATAAGCAGAAAATGGAGCGCACCCTGGCAGGGCTCGGCAAGCGTCGCTTCCTGCTGCATAACGTGCACGAGGATGAAGACGTCGTGTTCAGCACGCGCTGGGTCATGTCCTACCTGGCCGGGCCGCTGACCCGCGACCAGATCGGCACGCTGATGGCGGGCCGCACACCGGCGACGGTTGCCGCGCCGGCGCTCAGCAAAGCGGAGAGCAAAAAGAAGGTTGCCGCGGCGCCCGTGCTGTCGCCGAAAATTCCGCAGCTGTACGTGCCGGCGACGGGCGATGGCATCGTGTACTACCCGCGTTTGCTGGGCGCCGCGGACATCGCATACACCAGCGCGCGCCACTCCGTTGACGACAGCCGCGAATGCCTGCACACGCTCGAGATCAGCGACGGGCCGATCAGTGTCGACTGGGACGACGCAGAACCGCTGGCAATGAGCGCCGCAAATTTAGAGACTGACGCAACGCAGGGATGCAGCTACGCAGAGTGTCCCGCCGACCTCAGTGTCGCCGGCAACTACAGCAAGTGGCAGAAACTCTACGAGCGCTGGCTGCGGCAAAACCAGGCGATCTCTTTGTACACGAGCAAGCGTTTCAAACTGACCTCCGACGTGAAGGAAACGGAAGGCGAGTTCCGCATACGTTTGCAGGATCGCGCGAGCGAAGAACGCGACCAGGCCATTGCGAAGCTGCGCAAGAGCTACGCGACCAAAACCACGACGCTCGAAAATCGCCTGTTGCGCGCCAACCAGGCCGTGGAACGCGAAGCGCAGCAAAGCGGCAAGAAAAAGCTCGATACGGTGCTGTCGTTCGGCACGGCAATCCTCGGTGCCGTGCTGGGTCGCAAGCGTTTGTCCGCCAGTACTGCCAGCAAGGTCGGCACGGCGATTCGTTCGGCAAGCGGTGCGCGCAAGGAAGCCGGCGACGTGGAGCGCGCGGAGCAGACGGTGGCGAATGTGCAGGCCGAGATTGACGAGCTCAACAAGACCCTGCAGAAAGAAGTCGATGCGCTTGACACCAGCTTCGACGCGCAAACCGAAGAACTCGACGAAGTAACGATCCGCCCGAAGTCGACCGACATTCACATCAAGCTGTTCGGCCTGGTGTGGCTACCGTACCGCGACCAGGGCGATGGTCGACTGCGCGCGGCGTGGGATGACTGAGTAAAAAGTAAAAAGGGGTCGTAAAAAGGGGTCGGACCGATTTTCTCAACACCGTTCTCATAGCTACTGAGAAAGGTACTGAGAAAATCGGTCCGACCCCTTTTTACAGACCCCTTTTTACGCTTCTTACTCGCCCAGGCAGACACCCGCATACGCCATCGTCTTGCCCGCATTCTTTAGCCGGCACTCGTTGTCGTAGGTTTTGCCGTCCAGGCTGCAAACCGGCTGGTAGACGCGCGTGCAGTTCAGGCCCTGTTCTTCGCAGAGTCCTGCGTGCTGGATGCGGACGCCGGCCCTTTCGGCCTGGCAGGCGTTGCCGTAGGTAACATCATTGGCTCCGCAGACTGGCACGTACAGGCGCGGGCAGGCGCGTACCCCGCAGGCGCCTTCATTGAACGACGTCAGGCCGGCGTTTTCTGCCTTGCAGGCGTTGTCGTAGGTTTTGCCATCGTTGCCGCAAACGGGTGCATAGATCGCCGGGCAATCCTGTTTGTCGCAAACACCGCTGCTTTGGACCGGCACGCGTTCCTGCTCGGCTTCGCAGCGATTGCGATAGCTGCGCGCATTCATGCCGCAGACCGGTTCGTAAATATCGGGACAGCCGCTGTCGGTGCAGGCACCCAGCGATGCGATGTCCATACCTGCCTGTTCCGCGAGACAGGCATTGTTGTAGGTGATGCCATCAGCGCCGCACACCGGCACAAATTCTTCGCCGCAGCTCTCGCCGCCTTCTTCGCACAGGCCCTCGAACGCGATCTCGACGCCCGATGCATTGGCAAAACAGTTGTTGCTGTACGTGTTGCCATCGACGCCGCACACCGGCGCGAACTCGTCGCTGCAGGCGGCGGCCTTGGGGCACAGCCCGGCCGACGCGACTTCGATACCGGCCGCATCAGCTACGCAGGCATTGCCATAGGTCTTGCCGTCGATGCCGCACACCGGCTCAAACCGTTCGCCGCATTCGGACGATGCGTATTCGCTGCATTCGCCGAAGCCGAGAATGTCGACACCGGCCGCGCCGGCAACGCAATCATTGCTGTAGGTCTTGCCGTCGACGCCGCACACCGGGTCGTATTGCATCGTGCAGGCGACATCGCCGGTCGCCTGCGCGCTGCTCTGCTGTTTGGCCTGCTGCGCGAAGGCGACAGCGCTCAGCAGCAAAAGGCCGATAGCGATGATGTTTGCGGGTTTGTTCACAGGAAGTCCGGAAGTATTGTTGGGCTCTTGGAGTACGCAGCGGCTTTGCGCAGCAGCAGAAGGGCGGTTGCGGGAATGTTTGCAGCTTTGTTCACATAAAGTCCGGAAGTGTTTTTGTTGTGCACTTAGAGTGCAAAGCGGCAGCGCAGTTCAGTTGCCGGTGCTCGCCTGCGGCGCGCGCGGTCGTCCGCCCGCTTGCCGAACCTGGCTGCCATAGATCAATTCACTCAATGGCACGAGTTCAATGCCCTCGGCGTTCAGCGTCGGCAGGACCCGCTCGAGGAATTCCAGCGTTTCCGGGTAAGGATGGCCGATACCGATGGCGGAACCGCGCTTGCGCGCCAGCCGCACCAGGCGGTCGAAGGCTTTTTGCACGCCGGCCGCGCTGCGGTCTGCATCGAGGAACACATCACGGCGCGCCGCGGGCACACCGGCCTCGGTGGCCGCCTGCAACGCAACGCTGTGATGCGTCGTGTAGCTGTCCACGAAAAACAGGCCGTCGCGCGCGTTCAGTTCTTCCATCAGCCAGCGCATGTGGCCGGGATGGCGAGTCAACAGGCTGCCGCGATGATTGTTGACGCCAGTAACGTGCGGCACCGACTGGATGCTTTCTGCAAACGCCGCGGCAAAGCGTTCGCGACTCATATCGATATGCAGGGCGCCGGCGTTGCCGTCGTCCTCGCTGTTCTGGGCCTGCAGCGGCAGATGCAGCAGCACTTCCTTGCCCTGCGCTGCAGCGAACTCGGCAAGCAGGCGGCCGCGCGGCGTTTCCGGCAGCACCGCACAGGCAACCGGGCCAGGCAGGCGAACGGCGCGTCGGCCGGCGGCGAGCCCGTAACCGAGATCGTCAATAATCAGCGCGATACGCGGACGCGTGACCGCGTTGGAGAAAACAGGATCGTCGGCAGGCACAGCGCTGGCGGCAACCAGCAGCGCGACGAGGAACAGGAGTGGCTTGCGCAAATCCAGGCGCGGCATCAGATCATGTGGCTCCGCGACTTACAGCGCGCGACTGTGCATGACCGGCTTGTTCTGCAGCTGGTCAATCGCTTCGAGCAACTGCTCGTCGCCGGCACGGTCTACTTTCTCATCGAGTTCGTAGGCCGGGTACGCGGCGCTGCCCTGTACCAGCACGTCCGGCGCAATGCCGGTTTCGTGAATCGAGTCGCCGGACGGCGTGTAGTAACGCGAGGTCGTTAGCTTGATTGCGCGACCGCGCGACAGGGGCATGACGGTCTGTACCAGACCCTTGCCGAAGGTCCTGGTACCAACGATCAGCGCACGATGGTGATCCTGCAAAGCGCCGGCGACGATTTCGGAGGCGGACGCAGAGCCGGCGTTCACCAGCACAATCATTGGCGCGCCGTCGAGCAGATCGCCGCTGTGCGCTTCGCGCGAGAAGCGTGCTTCGGGCGTGCGGCCGTCGGCGGTCACGATAACGCCCTGGTTCAGGAACAGGTCGGACACATCAACTGCCGCATCGAGGATGCCGCCCGGGTTGTTGCGCAGATCGAGAATCAGTCCGGCCAGCGTGCCGCCCGCGGCGTGCAGCTCGTCGGTCATCGCGTCGATCGCGCGCGACAGCTCGGCAGCCGTCGTGTCGGTAAACTGACCGACACGAACGTAGCCGATCGACGGCTCGAGCAATTCGTGACGCACGCTCGCCACCTTGATGGCATCGCGGCGCAGATCGAAAATCAGCAGCTCGTCGGCCGGCTGTCGCACGATGGTCAGGCTTACCGTCGTGCCGGCGTGACCGCGCAGGCGGCGAATCGTTTCCCGCAGCCCGTCCGCATCGACGGAGGCGCCATCGATCGCGATGATCGTGTCGCCCGGCAGTACGCCTGCGAGCTGCGCCGGTGAGTTATCGATGGGTGCGACGACCACGATCTCGTTGTCGCGCGTGCTGATTTCGAGGCCGACGCCCGTGTAGTTGCCGCTCGTGCTGACGCGGATGTCCTGGTACTCGCGCGCGTCGAGGTACTGGGAATGAATATCGAGGTCGCTGACCATGCCGCGGATCGCGCTTTCGATCAGCACGTCATCGTCCAGCGGCTCGACGTAGTCGCGTTTGACCCGCTCCATCACCTCGGCAAACACGCGCGCCTGTTGCAGCGACAGCTCGGTCGGCGGGGGCGCGCTGTGCTGCGCCACCCAGGCGCCGCCCAGCGACAGGCCGAGGCCCAGCACGGTGCCTACCACAAGAACCAGAATGACGCGTATTTTCAATGACATGCAATAACCTGCGAGGTGCCGGGATGCGCGCTTCAGAGCCGCAGGACGATAGCACAGCATTACCGCGCCTGCTGTGCAAGCGTCGCGGTTTAGCGGCCGCCCTGCGGCTGCCGGGTGACCCAGCTGCGGGGGTTGATCGGGCTCGTGTCCTTGCGGATCTCAAAGTACAGGCTGGCGGCCTGCTGGCCGCCGCTGTCCCCGACCGTTGCGATGGCGTCGCCCGGTGCGACCCAGTCGCCGGTATTCGCCAGTATCGACTCATTATAGCCGTACAGCGTCATGTAGCCCTCGCCGTGATCGACAATAACGAGCAGGCCCAGGCCGGCCAGCCAGTCCGCAAATACGACCCGGCCGTGGTAGATCGTGCGCACCTCGCGACCGCGCGGCGCCGCCAGCACGACGCCGTTCCATTTCATCCCGCCGCTGCCGCGCGGCTGGCCGAACTCGTGCAGCAGCGTGCCGGACACCGGCCAGGTGAGCTTGCCCTTGAAGGTGCTGAAGGGTTCTTCGGCCGTGATCGGGTAATCCGACAGGATGCTGGTCAGCTCGGCGATCAGGCGGGCCAGGTCTTTTTCCTGCGCGGCGAGCCGCTGCAGTTCGGCGCCTTCGTCGCTGAGTCGCTGCTGCAGGCTGGCAAGCAGTCCGCGACGCTGTTCCTGCGCCTCGTTCAGCAGGGTGAGCTCCGCGTAACGGCTGCGCGCGAGGCGCGCGAGGCGCGCTTCTTCCTCTGCCACCTCGTTGCGCAGCCGCGTGGCTTCGTCGAGGTGGCCTGTCATGCGCTCAATATTATTGCCGCGAAACTCACTGAGGTAGCGGTAGTAGACGAGCTGTCGGCCGAGCGCCGCCGGATCCTGCTGGTTCAGCAGCAGCCGCAGCCGTTCCTGCGACCCATTTACGTAGGCGGCACGCACCTGCGCCGCGAGTTGCTCCGCCTCTTTGTCCAGCTCCTTGCGCAAGGTCGCGAGGCGCGCCTCCAGCTCTTTCTTCTTGCGTTCGCTGAATGCCTGCTGGCGCTCAAGCTCTTTGAGCTGCTGGCGCTGTTCCGCGATCCGTACTTCGGCAGCCTGCAGCTCTCCGGTCACGCGGTCGCGCTCGGCGGCGCGCGCATCCATGGTCTGCTTCAGGCGGCTGATGCGGTCGCGAACCTCGGCCAGCTCCTGTTCCTTGATACGGCTGACCGGCTCCTGGGCCAGCGCCGCAAGCGGGCTCGCGCCCGACAGCAGGATCGCCAATGCGAGAAACGGGAGGGTTTTCATGGTTCCGGAGTGTAGTACCTTGCGGCGGGCCGGCGGTAGGGCGAGGCGCCGCTGCGGGGTGCTGGTATACTTGCCCGCCGGTAGCGCGTGGCCCCCTGCCAGGCGCCGGGTAACCCAGCAAAGTAGAACAATGGATCGTCTAGTCGAATTCACCTCCAATCACGTACTTCTCTCGATCGGCCTGGTGCTCAGCTTCTTCATGCTGCTGTTCAGCGAGCTGCAGCGAAAGGCCCGCGGTTTGACGAGCGTCGAGCCGCCGGACGTCGTCAAGCTGATCAACGCCGATGCGGTCGTCATCGATCTGCGCAGCCCCGAGGCATTTGCGAAGGGCCACATCGTCAACGCGAAGAACATTCCGTTCGATGAACTCGATGGGCAGAACGCGAAGCTCGAGAGCATGAAGACGCACACCATCGTCGCCGTGTGCGAGGCCGGTACGACCTCCAACCGCGTCGTCGATCGCTTGCGTAAATCCGGTATCGAGAAAGTTTACGGCCTGCGCGGCGGCATGAGCGCATGGTCGCAGGCGGGCCTGCCGGTCGTTGGCGCGAAGAAAACCAAGAAGAAGAAAGGCTGAGGCCGGGCAACGGTCTAAGCGAAAAGATCAGGCAATGAGCAAGCAACCCAAGGTAGTCATGTACGGCACGTCGTCCTGCCCTTATTGCATGGCGGCGCGCATGTTGTTCAAGAAAAAATCCATCGAGTTCGAGGACATCTCGGTCTCCGGCGATGCGCAGCGACGCCAGGAAATGGAACAGCTGAGCGGCGGCCGCACCGTGCCGCAGATCTTTGTCGACGGCAAACCGCTCGGCGGCTTCGACGATGTCGACGCGCTGGACCAGGCAGGCAAACTCGACGAACTTCTGGGACGGGCCTAGTCCGTTCCGCGGCGGTCAACGCCGCTACAATCCAATCATGCTAGTAACCAGGACCCGACAATGGCAGAGCAGGCAGCACCTCCAGAGCGTCACATCGCTATCAGCAAGATTTACATCAAGGACTTTTCCTTCGAGTCACCGCGCGGCCCCGAAGTGTTCGCGGCAGGCGAGTGGAGTCCGAAAACCAACCTGAACCTGCGCAGTTCGCACGCGCCCGCGCCCGGCGACCTGCACGAGATCGTGCTGACCATTACGGTCGAGGCGAAGCACGACGACAAGACCCTGTTCCTGATCGAAATCCACCAGGCCGGCCTGTTTCAGATCGCGGGTTACAGCCAGGAAGAATTCGAGGCAGTGGTCGGCGGCTTCTGTCCGGCAACGCTGTTCCCGTACGCGCGCGAGTCCATCACCAGCATCGTTTCCAAGGGCGGCTTTCCCGAATTCGTATTGCAGCCGATCAACTTCGATATGCTGTACGCCGAAAGTCGCAAGCAGGCAGCCGCGCAGAAAGCGGCCAGCGCCGGCAGCGGCGACGCGACCGTTAACTGATCGCGTTAGCAAATAACAGGGACGCATAGCGATAGAAATGACAGCAGCGAGTCCACAAACTGCAATCAGCGTCATCGGTGCCGGCTCCTGGGGCACGGCATTGGCCCTGCAGTTTGCGCGTCGCGGCCGGGATGTGCGGCTATGGGGCCGCGACGGCGCGCAGCTTGCCGCGATGGCGAAGTCGGGCGAGAACACGCGTTACCTGCCCGGCGCTAAATTTCCGGAATCACTGCACCCTGTCGCCTCGCTCGACAAGTGCCTGCAGGGCGCGGGCATCGTGCTGATCTCCGTGCCGAGCCACGGCCTGCGGGAAACGCTGAAGCTCCTGAAGCCGCTGCTGGATCCCGACGTGCGCGTCTGCTGGGCAACGAAAGGGTTCGAGTTAGCAACGGGCAAGCTGCCGCACCAGGTCGTGCAGGAAGAACTCGGCAAGGACCTGCCGCTGGCGGTGCTGTCGGGTCCGACCTTCGCGCGTGAAGTTGGCGACGAGCTGCCGACGGCGATGACGGTTGCTGCAAACGATGATGCGTTTGCAGCGGAGCTTGCGGCGGCGCTGTCTGATGACACGTTTCGTGCGTACACCTCGTCGGACATGATCGGCGTTGAAGTGGGCGGTGCTGTGAAGAACGTGCTGGCGATCGGCGCCGGCATTTCCGACGGGCTCGGCTTCGGCGCCAACACACGCATCGCTATGATCACGCGCGGACTCGTTGAAATGACGCGGCTTGGCGTAGCGCTTGGCGCGCGCCAGGAAACCTTCATGGGCCTCGCCGGCATGGGCGATCTGGTACTGACCTGCACCGACAACCTGTCGCGCAACCGCCGCATGGGCTTGCTGCTGGCCGCCGGCAAGTCGATCGACGAGGCGCAAACAGAAATTCAGCAGGTCGTTGAAGGCGTGCTCGCCGCCAAGGCCGTCAAGCAGGTGGCAGAAAAACTCGGCGTCGAAATGCCAATCTGCCAACAGGTGTACAGCGTGCTGCACGAAGGCCGCCCGGCTGCCGATGCTGTGCGCGCTCTGATGGGGCGTTCGCTCAAACCGGAATAGTCACGGCGTAGCTCGCCGAGTGGTCTCCCAGCGGCCCAAAAAAGAAAAAAGGGGTCGAACCGAATTTTGGGCGTCGCGACCGCTAGTAAAAGCTTTAAGGGGTCGAACCGAATTTAAGGGTTTGTAGGATTTCGGGTCTACCGCTGTTATCTCTGCGAACCCTTAAATTCGGTTCGACCCCTTTAAAATCGAATCCTTAAATTCGGTTCGACCCCTTTAAAATCTAATCCGTTATATGAATAATCGGTTCGACCCCTTTAAAATCGGGGTCCGCCGCGCCGGCAAAGCCCAGCTGGCGCCAGGCTTCGAACACCATGATCGCGGCGGTGTTGGACAGGTTCAGGCTGCGGCTGCCCTCGCGCATCGGTACTCGCAGGCGCTGTTTCGGCGGCAGGGCGTCCAGCACCGACTGCGGCAGGCCGCGCGTTTCCGGACCGAGCAGGAACGCGTCGCCGTCGACAAAGCGTGGCGCCGTGTACGGCATGCGGCCGCGCGTGCTGAGCGCGAACAGGCGCGGCTCCTGCAGTGCGGCGAGGCAGCTCTTCAGGTTGCGGTGGCTTTTCACCGTAGCAAATTCCCGGTAATCCAGGCCGGCGCGTTTCAGGCGCGCGTCATCCAGCTCGAAGCCGAGCGGCTCGACGAGATGCAGGCCTACGCCGGTATTGGCACACAGGCGAATGATATTGCCGGTGTTCGGTGGAATTTCCGGTTCATAGAGAATCAGGTGCAGCATGTTGCGTACAATACGGCGGTCCCGCACAAAGTGAAGATCGAATGACTGCCGCCGCCGCCGTACGCACGAACAACCCTCTCGCCGTCGATTTTTGCGGAGTCCGGTTCGACTCGCCGATCGTGCTGCTGTCCGGCTGCGTTGGCTTCGGCGAAGAGTATACCCGCGTCCACGGTTTTTCGAATCGCGATGTCGGCGCAGTTGTCCTTAAAGGCACGACGCGCGAACCGCGTCTCGGCAATCCGCCGCACCGTGTCAGCGAGACGCCGATGGGCATGCTGAACGCGATCGGTTTGCAGAATCCTGGCATGGACAAGGTGATCGAGCAGATCCTGCCGACGCTGGACTTCGGCGAGACCCGTTTCATTGCGAACGTCTGCGGCTCGACCATCGACGACTACGCCCTCGTCACCGCGCGCTTTGACGATTCGCCGATCGACGCGATCGAGATCAACATCTCCTGCCCGAATATCAAGGAAGGCGGCGTGTCGTTCGGCAACTACCCGGACATGTCGGCGAAGGTCGTCGCCGCCTGCCGCAAAGTGACAGCGAAGCCGATCATCGCCAAGCTGTCGCCGAACCAGACCGACATTCGCGAGAACGCGCGGCGCTGCATCGAGGCGGGCGCCGACGCACTCGCCGTCATCAACACGGTGATGGGCATGGCGATCGATACCGAACGCCGCACACCGATCATTGGCAACGTGCAGGGCGGCTTGTCCGGCCCCGCGATCAAGCCGATCGCGTTACTGAAGGTGCACCAGGTGTACGAAGTCGCCGGTCCGCTGAAGATACCAATCATCGGCCAGGGCGGCATTACGACGGTCGAGGATGCGCTCGAGTTTATTATCGCCGGCGCCAGCACCGTCGGCATTGGCACCGCGCTGTTTTACGAACCGCTGCTGTGCAAGCAGATCAACGCCGGCATCGTCGAGTACCTGCAACGTCACAACATCGCGAGCGTAGCGGAACTGACGGGCTCACTCGTCGCCTGATACGCGACTGACATCGTGCATTTCCAGCGAACGAATTTTGCGGGTCAGCGTGTTGCGACCCCAGCCGAGCAGACGCGCCGCGCGCTGACGATGTCCGCCGCAGTGCGCAAGCGCCGTGCGAATCAGCATTTTCTCGAACGCGGGCAGGGCTTCTTCCAGTAAGGGTGCCTCGGCATCAGCCGAAAGCCGGCGCTCTGCCCAGGCGCCGAGCATCGGCAGCCAGTCCGGTTCGTCGGATACCTGTCCGCCGAGCTCCTGTGGCAAGTCGTCCGCGGTGATGACGTTACCCGGTGCCGTCACGGTGAGGCGACGCGCGGCATTGACAAGCTGGCGCACGTTGCCGGGCCAGTCGTAGTTCGTTAAAGCCTTCAGTGCCGTTGGATCGATTGCCTTGGTATCGGTATCGAGCTCGTGCGCAGCCTGCACCAGGTAGTGGTTCAGCAGAACGGGAATGTCTTCGCGGCGCTGGCGCAGCGGCGGCGTGTTGATGCGAATGACGTTAAGCCGGTGATACAGGTCCTCACGAAAGCGGCCGAGTCGCACGGCCTGCGCGAGATCCTGGTGCGTCGCCGCGATCACGCGCACATCGACCTTGATCGAAGTTTGCCCGCCGACGCGGTAGAACTCGCTTTCGGCCAGTACGCGCAGCAGGCGGGTCTGCAACGCCGGCGACATGTCGCCGATTTCGTCGAGAAACAGCGTGCCGCCATTGGCCTGCTCGAAGCGCCCGACACGACGCGCGTCGGCGCCGGTGAAGGCACCTTTCTCGTGGCCAAACAATTCTGACTCGAGTAACTCAGAGGCAATCGCCGAAGTATTCAGCGCCACGAACGCACGATTCGCACGCGGACTGTGTTCGTGCAGAGCGCGCGCAACGAGTTCCTTGCCGGTGCCGGACTCGCCGGTAATCAGCACCGTCATGCTAGACCCGGCGAGCCGGCCGATGGAGCGGAACACTTCCTGCATCGCAGGCGCCTGGCCGATCAGCGTCGGGATTGCGGGCGGCGCGGGCGGCGTGCCGCTGTCGCGGGCCGCGCGCTGGCCGGCCGCTTTGCGGGTCAGCTCGACAGCGTCGTCGATGTCGAACGGTTTCGGCAGGTATTCGAACGCGCCGCCCTGGTAGGCCGACACCGCGCTGTCGAGATCGGAATGCGCCGTCATCACAATGACCGGCAGTTCCGGCTGTTGCGAACGTAAACGCTTGAGCAGGTGCAGCCCGTCCATGCCGGGCATGCGCACGTCGGTCAGCAGCACGTCGGGGCAGTCGTCGGCGATCGCCGCAAGCAGCGGTTCGGCGCGATCAAACACGCGGCAATCGAAGCCCGCCTGGCGTAAGGCCTTGTCGAGCACCCACCGCACCGACTGGTCGTCGTCGACGACCCAGACGCGCAGCCCGCTATCCTGTGACATGCGTTGCAACTCCGTTGGTCAGCGGCAGCCGAATAAAAAAGACCGTGCGGCCTGGCCGCGATTCGAACTCCACCAGCCCGCCGTGCCGACTGATCAGCTCCTGCGCAACCGGCAGTCCGAGGCCGGTGCCATCGGCGCGGCCGGTAACCAGCGGATAGAACACCGAGTCCCACAGCTCCGGCGGAATGCCGGGGCCATCGTCTTCGATTTCGATGGAAGCAATTGTCGCGTGACGCTGGTCGCCGATCGTGAAGTTGCTGGTCGCACGCGTGCGCAGGATCAGCTTGCCCTGCTGGTTGAGTGCCGCGCAGGCGTTGTTGACGAGGTTCAGTGCTGCCTGCAGGAACTGGTCGCGGTCGAGCGCGATGGATGGCAGGCCGGGATCGTAATCCCTGATGATCTGCAGCTGGCCGCTGGTCTGCGGTTCGATCAGTCGCACAACGTACTCGAGCAGCTCGTGAATATTATGCAGCTGTTTGTTTGGCGGTCCGCCGGGGCCGAGCAGCGTGTCGACCAGCGCGGCAAGTCGATCCGCTTCGGAGATGATGACGTTGGTGTACTCGCGGAGCTCGTCACTCGTTAGCTGCCGTTCGAGCAGCTGCGCGGCACCGCGCAGGCCGCCGAGCGGGTTTTTAATCTCGTGCGCGAGCTGGCGCACCATTTGCCGGCCCGCGCCGTGCTGAATCTGCAGCGCGTGCTCGCGCGTGATGCGCATGCGGCGCGTCACGTCGATCAGTTCGACGAACAGGTAGTCGGTAGTGCCGGCCTGCAGGCGTGGCGTGACGCGGCACTCAACCATGCGCGATTGAGCATGCACTTCGGTGGGCGCCAGCAGCAGTTCATGCGCGTAGGTTTGGCCGCTTTCGAGCGCGGAGGCGAGCGCGTGTTTCAGGGTTTCATCGTCGTCAACCAGCGGCAGCAAAGGTGCCGCGACGGCTCGCCGCTGGCTGATGCCGAGCAGGTTTTCGGCAGCGGGGTTCATGCTGCGCACAAACAGGTTGCGATCGATCACGATGACCGCAGTGTCGAGGCTTTCGAGAATTTCGGCGGCGCTGACGGGCGGCTGCCCGGGTCCGCCGCTGTTGCGGCCTAGTTCGCGACCGAGGTCTGCTGGACGTAGAAGCGGATCGGCTCGCTGCGGATCATCAGGGTGCCGTTCGCGTCCAGCACCTCCGCCTGCAGATTGTGCGCGCCACGCCAGACTTCCTCCAGCTGCACGCTGGTGGAGCCCGCGATCGGCTGCGCCGCTCCGTCGAAGTACAGCCTCACCCGGTCGCCGTTGCGCAGTGCCGGCGACAGGCTCATCGTGACGTTCAGCGTGCCGCCGATGTTCCACAGCGTTTGCTCTGAGCCTGGCGAAGTGAAAGACAGCGATTCGTAGCTGAATGGCTTGGCGGGTTCTGCTGCTGCTGTATCGCTGGTGGCAGCAGCAGCTCGGGTTGCCGTGCTGCGGCGCGGCGCGGGCGTTGCCCGTGGATTTTGTTGAATGTCGATGCGCTCGGCACCGGGTGCCGGCTGGTCTGAATAGTGCACGATGCCGTCCTCGTCCACCCACTTGTAAACCTGCGCAGACGCAGTGTGGGCGCACAAAAGGAGCGACAGGAAAAGGGCGCAGTATCTGACCATGGGCCTAGCATAGCATGTGCCTCGAATTGGCAAACCAGCGCTGCGGACGGCCTGGCGGCCGCCCGCAGCAGTGGCTGGCTACAGGCTGTAGTACAGATCGAACTCGACCGGGTGCGTCGTCATCCGCAGGCGGGTTACCTCGGCGCGCTTCAGGCGGATGTAGGCATCGATGAGATCGTCATCGAATACGTCACCAGCCTTCAGGAACGCGCGGTCGGCGTCGAGCGAGTTAAGTGCCTCCTCCAGCGAAAACGCGACCAGCTGCAGGTTCTTTTCTTCTTCCGGCGGCAGGTCGTAGAGGTCCTTGTCCATCGCGTCGCCCGGATGAATTTTTTTCTGGATGCCGTCGAGGCCAGCCATCATCAGTGCGCTGAATGCGAGGTAAGGATTCGCCATCGAGTCCGGGAAGCGCACTTCGATACGGCGCCCTTTCGGATTCGACACGTACGGAATGCGAATCGAAGCAGAACGATTGCGCGCGGAGTAGGCGAGGATGGTGGGGGCTTCGAAGCCGGGAACCAGGCGCTTGTAGCTGTTCGTTGACGGGTTGGTGAACGCGTTCAGCGCTTTCGCGTGCTTGACGACACCGCCGATGTAATACAGCGCAGTTTCGGACAGGCCGCCATAGCCGTCGCCCGCGAACAGGTTCTTGCCGCCTTTCATCAGTGACATATGCACGTGCATGCCGCTGCCATTGTCGTTAACGAGTGGCTTCGGCATGAAAGTGGAGGTCTTGCCGTAAGCGTGCGCAACGTTGTGCACGACATACTTCAGCACCTGCACTTCGTCTGCCTTTCTCTTCAATGTGCCGAACCGGACGCCGATCTCGCACTGCCCGGCCGTCGCCACTTCGTGGTGATGCACTTCGGTCTTGAGGCCCATTTCTTCGAGGGCCAGGCACATCGCGGAGCGAATGTCGTGCAGCGAATCGACCGGCGGTACCGGGAAGTAGCCGCCTTTGACACCAGGGCGGTGGCCCATGTTGCCGGCGTCGTGTGCCGTGCCGGTGTTCCACGCGCCTTCACTGGAATCGATCGAGTAGAACGCGCCCTGCATGTTGTCGCCCCAGCGGACGTCATCGAATACGAAGAATTCGTTCTCCGGTCCGAAGTAGGCCTCATCGGCAATGCCGGTGGCCTGCAGATAGGTCTCGGCGCGATTCGCCAGTGACCGCGGGCAGCGGCCGTAGCCCTGCATCGTACTCGGCTCAACGACGTCGCAACGCAGGTTCAGCGTGGTTTCTTCGGTGAAGACGTCGATAACCGCGCTGGCGGGATCCGGCATCAGGATCATGTCGGACTCGTTGATGCCCTTCCAGCCGGCGATGGACGAACCGTCGAACATCTTGCCTTCTTCGAACAGGTCATCGTCGGCGGTGTGCGACGGCACGGTTACGTGCTGTTCCTTGCCCTTGGTGTCGGTGAAGCGGAAGTCGATAAAGGTAACTTCGCGTTCTTTGATCAGAGCCAGCACTTCAGCTGGGGTCATGGGGATATCCTCCGGATTGGGTTTTCGGGACGCGGCCAGGCCGCGCTGTGTTCCATAACAGTGCAGAAAGCGTGCCAGCCTGCGTGATTCGGTAAATGATTGATTTAAATAATATTACTCTCGATTCGGCGGCGGCGCTTGCACCATAGAGGGGCGAGACCGGCCTGCTGGCGCACCACGATAGTGCAAAATGACCCGGACTGCACGCCGGATTTCGCGGCCGCACGGCGGCGCGGGCTCGCGCCGCAGCGCAGCAATCAGCGCATGCGGGCCGGTGAGACGCGGGTTATACTGCGGCGCCCGTTTTTTGGCCAAGAAACCATTGATGAACAAAGATAAAACGCCGGTAGCCTGCAGCTTCCAGGAGCTGCTGCTGCGACTGCAGCATTACTGGGCCGAACGCGGCTGCGTGGTCGCGCAGCCCTATGACATGGCCATGGGTGCCGGCACCTTTCATCCGTCAACGTTCCTGCGCGCGATCGGGCCGGAGCCGTGGAGCTCCGCCTACGTGCAGCCGTGCCGGCGCCCGACCGACGGTCGCTACGGCGACAACCCGTTCCGGCTGCAGCATTACTACCAGTACCAGGTCGTCATCAAACCTTCGCCCGACGATATCCAGGCGATGTACCTCGACTCGCTGCGGGCGATCGGCATCGACACCTCGGTACACGATATTCGCTTTGTCGAGGACAACTGGGAGTCGCCAACGCTGGGCGCCTGGGGTCTCGGCTGGGAAGTGTGGCTGAACGGCATGGAGGTCACGCAGTTCACTTACTTTCAACAGGTCGGCGGACTTGAGTGCCGCCCGGTCACCGGCGAGATCACTTACGGGCTTGAGCGCCTGGCAATGTACCTGCAGAACGTCGAGAGCATTTTCGACATCGTCTGGACTGACGGGCCGCTGGGGCGCATCACCTACGGCGATGTCTATCACCAGAACGAAGTCGAGCAGTCTCGCTACAACTTTGAGGTGGCGGACACGACCGCATTGTTTGCCGCCTTCGATCATGCAGAAAGTGAGGCGAAGCGGCTGATCGAACTGAATCTTGCCTTGCCGGCGTACGAACAGATGCTGGGCGCGTCGCACAGCTTCAACCTGCTCGATGCCCGCCAGGCGATTTCCGTCAGCGAACGGCAGCGTTTCATCCTGCGGGTGCGTGACATGTCGCGCTCGATTGCAGAAGCGTACTACGCCAGTCGCGAAGCGCTGGGCTTCCCGATGCTGCAGAGCGTTGCAGGCAACAAGCGGGCGGCTGCAAATGACTAGGCCGGGGAACGCCGACCTGCTGGTCGAGATCGGGACTGAAGAGTTACCGCCGAAGGCACTGAAGACGCTGATGCTGGCATTCGCCGAAGGGCTGGCCGCGGCGCTTCGTGATGAGCGACTTGCCTTTGGTGCCGTTGAGCCTTACGCCAGTCCGCGCCGGCTCGCCGTAAAAATTGCCGGCGTTGCAGGCGGCCAGGCTGATCGCGAAGTTGAACAAAAAGGCCCGCCGGTACGCATCGCCTTCGACAAGAACGGCAAGCCGACCAAAGCCGCCGAAGCGTTTGCTGCGAAGTGCGGCGTCACGGTTGACCAACTGCAGCGCGAGCAAACAGACAAGGGCGAGTGGCTGGTGCATCGCGCGCAGGAAGCAGGCAGAAAGCTGCAGGAACTGCTGCCGGCCTGCGTGCAGCGCGCGCTGGATGGTTTGCCCATTCCGCGTCGCATGCGCTGGGGCGCACAAACCGCGGAGTTCGTCCGGCCGGTGCACTGGGTGGTAATGCTGCACGGTGCTCAGCTGATCGACGGCGAAGTGCTCGGGATTGCGGCGGGACGCATCACGCAGGGACACCGCTTTATGTCGGCGGGTGCGATCGAACTGAAAAGCGCGGACGACTACCCCGCCGTGTTGCTGAAGAAAGGCCACGTGATTGCCGACTTCGCGCTGCGGCGGCAGCGCATTGTCGATGCGGTAGCGGCGAGCGCAAAGGCCGCCGGCGGCACGGCCGTTGGCGATGATGCGCTGTTCGACGAAGTGACGGCACTGTGCGAATGGCCGGTGGCGATTACCGGTCGTTTCGACAAAGCCTTCCTCGAGCTGCCAAAAGAAGTCATTGCCGCGACGCTGACCAATCACCAGCGCTATTTCCCGCTCGCCGATACGAAAGGCAATTTGCTGCCCGCGTTCATCACGCTGGCGAACATAGACAGCCCGCAACCCGACAAGGTGCGCGATGGCAACGAGCGCGTCATCCGGCCGCGCCTCGCGGACGCTGCGTTCTTCTGGCAGGCGGACCGCCAGCGCACGCTCGCGGATCGGCAGGCGGCACTGGCCGACGTCGTGTATCAGCATGGCCTCGGTTCGGTCGGCGACAAGAGCAGGCGCGTAGCGCTGCTGGCCGCCGCGGTTGCGGCACAGATCAATGCCGATCCGCTGCAGGCGGAGCGCGCCGCGCTGCTCGCAAAATGTGACCTCGTCACCGGCATGGTTGGCGAGTTTCCCGAACTGCAGGGCACGATGGGCCGTTACTACGCGTTGGCGGACAAAGAGCACGTGAGCGTCGCGGAGGCCATCGGCGAACAGTATTTACCGCGCTTCGCGGGTGACCGGCTGCCGGCGACGCCCGGTGGCCAGGCGCTGGCACTGGCCGACAAGCTCGATACCCTGTGCGGCGTTTTCGCCTCTGGCAAAAAGCCGTCAGGCAACCGCGACCCGTTCGGTTTACGCCGCGCCGCGCTGGGCGTTGTGCGTATCGTCGTGGAGTCCGGCCTCGAGGTCGACCTGCCACAGCTCATCAGCAGCAGTGTCGAGCTCCAGCCATTGAAAGCGGAAGCTGGGACGGCCGATGACGTTTACGATTTCATCGTCGAGCGCCTGCGCGGCTGGTACCTGGAGCGCGCTGGCCTGACCGCCGAGATGTTTGAGTCGGTGCGCTTCCAGCGGCTGGCGTCGCTAGCTGATTTTGATCAGCGGCTGCACGCCGTCGCGAACTTCGTTGAAAACGAGGCTGCCGAGAGCCTTGCGGCAGCGAACAAGCGCATTGCCAATATTTTGCGCCAGGCAGAATTCAGCGCCGCGCCGGAGCCCGACGCGTCCCTGTTCCAGGAACCCGCTGAGCAGGACTTGTTCGATGCGCTGGTCAGCGCCAGGAGTGCTGTTGCCGTGCTCGTTGATGATCGTCGTTACCAGCAGGTGCTGGCGCGACTGGCCGAACTGCGCGCGCCGGTTGATCGGTTCTTTGATGAGGTCATGGTGATGGCCGAAGACGATGCAATCCGGCACAACCGGCTCGCGCTGCTGGCAAGCTTGCGCGCACAGTTCCTGCACGTCGCCGATATCTCGAGGCTGTCCATTGCTCGCAGCTAGGCGCCGATGAAGCGCCTCGTCATTCTCGATCGCGACGGCGTGATCAACCGCGAATCGACCGCGTTCGTCAAGACGGTCGATGAGTGGCGGCCGCTCGATGGCAGCATGGAGGCGTTGGGCGTACTGACCCGGGCGGGCTTCACGATTGCCGTTGCCACCAACCAGTCCGGCATTGCCCGCGGCAAGTTTGACCGTCGCACCTTGCGCGCGATGCATCGCAAGCTGCGGCGGCTTGCCGGGGCGCACGATGCGCGGATCGACCGGATTGTTTACTGCCCGCACGGGCCTGACGACGGTTGCGACTGCAGAAAGCCGGAGCCCGGCTTGCTGTTGCAGCTTGCCCGGCATTACAAGCAGGATCTCGCGCGCGTGCCTGTCGTGGGCGATTCGCTGCGCGATCTCGATGCGGCACTCGCGGCTGGGGCGAAACCGGTACTGGTGCTGACCGGCAATGGCGCCGCAACAGCGCGGCAGCTGGCGCAGCAGGAGCGCAGCGTGGAAACTCATGCGGACCTGCTCGCGTTTGCCCGCAGCGTCGCCGGCCGGAGCCAGGGCTAGAACATGGGGTCGATTTTGCTGCTGCTGCGCTCACTGATATTTCAGGTTTGTTTTTTCGGCTCCGCCGTGGTTGCGGGCCTGCTCGTGTTGTTGTGCGCGCCGTTTGGTTACCCAACGCGCTTCGGTGTCGCGCGCGGCTGGGGCCGCTTCATGCTGTGGGCCGGCAAGTTTTTCTGCGATATCAATTACGTCTTCGAAGGCACCGAACACATCCCGGACGAGGCGAGCGTTGTGCTGATCAAGCACTCGTCTGTATTCGAGACCTACGCTCAGCTGGTGATCTTCCCGCCAGCAACCTGGGTTTTGAAGCGCGAACTTTACTGGATACCGCTGTTCGGCTGGGGCCTCGCGCTGATGAAGCCCATCGCGATCAATCGCAAGGCCGGTCATCGCGCGGTGACGCAGGTGATTCAGCAGGGCGAGCAGCGCTTAGCCGAGGGCATCTGGGTTTCGGTGTTCCCGGAAGGCACGCGCATGCCGCCGGGCGAGACGCGCAAGTACGGCGTCAGCGGCGCGGCACTGGCGGTTGCGGCCGGGCGCAGGATCGTACCGGTGGCACATAATGCGGGTGACTTCTGGCCGCGGCACGGCTTCCTGAAGCGGCCCGGGCTGGTGCGCTTTTGCATCGGCCCGCCGATCGATCCTGCGGGAAGGCAGCCGAAGGACGTGAACCTCGACGTGCAGGCCTGGATTGAAAACAAAATGCTCGAGATCAGCAGCGTTTATCAACAACGCGCCGCGCGATCAGACGTCGAGGTTTGATACGCTCAGCGCGTTCTTTTCAATGAACTCGCGGCGCGGCTCCACCTGGTCACCCATCAGGGTCGTGAAGACTTCATCTGCTTTGATGGCGTCTTCAATTCTTACCTGCAGCAGACGGCGTGTTTCAGGGTTGACGGTGGTATCCCACAGCTGGTCCGGATTCATTTCACCGAGACCTTTGTAACGCTGGATGGACTGACCCTTGCGTGCCTCCGCGAGCAGCCAGGTAACGGCTTCCCCGAATTGTTTGATCGGTTCACGCTTGTCGCCACGTTCGACGTAGGCGCCATCGCCTAGCAGGCCGTCGAGTTTTTGTGAAAGTGCGACGATGTGCCGGTACTCGCTGGTGCCGAAAAATTCGCGGGGCAGGTAGCGTGTCGTGCCGATGCCGTGCTGCTCACGCAACACCGCGATGCGGATGCCTTCGCCTTCGCCATCACCGCGGTCCAGTGTTGCGCTGTAAGTTATCGATTGGCCGTTGCCAGCACGGCCTGCAACGGCCTTCGGCAATGCCGCGGAAAATTCCTGCGTCCAGGCATCCAGCGCATCAAGCTGGTTTTTCGCCATGGTTTCGCTATTAACGGGTCGCACTTTGGCGAGGGTGCGGAGTACGGCTTCGTCGTAACGATTCGACAAACGTTCAATCATGCGCTCGACCGCAACGAACTCTTTCGACAGCGATTCCAGCGCAACGCCGGATAACGGCGGGGCTTCGGCATTAACGTAAACCGCGGCGCTATCGAGCGCCATGCTGAGCAAATGCGAAGTCAGCTCTGCGTCGTCTTTGACGTAAACCTCCTGCTTGCCTTTCTTGATTTTGTAGAGCGGTGGTTGCGCGATGTAAATGTGGCCGCGCTCGATCAGCTCCGGCATTTGCCGATAGAAAAACGTCAGCAGCAAGGTGCGAATGTGCGAACCGTCAACGTCGGCGTCCGTCATGATGATGACGCGGTGGTAGCGCAGTTTATCCGGATCGAATTCTTCGCGACCAATGCCGCAACCCAGCGCGGTGATCAGCGTGCCAACTTCGGCGGACTGCAGCATTTTGTCGAAGCGGGCTTTTTCTACGTTCAGGATTTTGCCTTTCAGCGGCAGGATCGCCTGCGTGCGGCGATCGCGACCCTGCTTGGCGGAGCCGCCGGCGGAGTCACCCTCGACCAGGAACAGCTCGGACAGCGCGGGATCTTTCTCCTGGCAGTCGGCGAGCTTGCCGGGCAGGCCGGCAATATCGAGCGCGCCCTTGCGCCGCGTCATCTCGCGCGCCTTGCGGGCGGCTTCGCGGGCGCGGCAGGCGTCGATGATCTTGCCGACGATGGCCTTCGCCTCCGCCGGGTTTTCCAGCAGGAACTCCTCGAGGCGCTCGGCCATCGCTGACTCAACGATGCCTTTAATTTCAGAAGAAACCAATTTATCCTTGGTCTGAGACGAGAACTTCGGGTCCGGCACCTTGACCGACAGCACGGCGGTCAGGCCTTCGCGGGCATCGTCACCGCTCGGCGAGTACTTGTCCTTGCGGCCGGACATCTCTTTTTCGATGTAGCTGTTCATCGTGCGCGTCAGCGCACTGCGAAAGCCGGCCAGGTGAGTGCCGCCGTCGCGCTGTGGAATGTTGTTTGTATAGCAGAACATGTTTTCCTGGTAGGTGTCGTTCCACTGCAGTGCCGCCTCGACGCCGACGTTGTCGCGGTCGAGCATGAAAGTGAAACACCTTCGGGTGGATGGTCTGCTTGTTGCGGTTCAGGTGCTCCACGAAGGCACGGATTCCGCCTTCATATTCAAAGACATCCCGCTTGTCGCTACGCTCGTCGGTGAGCTCGATGCGGACCCCGGAGTTCAGGAACGACAGCTCGCGCAGCCGCTTGGCGAGAATTTCGTAGTGGAACTCGATGTTCGTGAAGGTCTGGTCGCTGGGCTTGAAACGTATGGTCGTGCCGGTGCGGTCGGTTACGCCAATCTCGGCCAGCGGCGCCTGCGGCTCGCCCATCCGGTATTCCTGCTGGTACAGGATGCCGTCGCGGTGAATCGTCAGCAGCAGCGTTTCGGACAGGGCGTTGACGACGGACACACCAACGCCGTGCAGGCCGCCGGATACCTTGTAGGAATTGTCATCGAACTTACCGCCGGCGTGCAGCACGGTCATGATGACCTCCGCCGCGGAGCGCCCTTCTTCCGGGTGCAGGTCCACCGGGATGCCGCGGCCGTCGTCGGTAATGGTGACGGATTCATCGGCATGAATGGCGACGGTAATGACCTTGCAGTGGCCGGCCAGGGCCTCGTCGATGGAATTGTCGACGACCTCGAAAACCATGTGGTGCAAACCGGTGCCATCGTCGGTATCGCCGATGTACATTCCCGGGCGTTTACGTACCGCATCGAGGCCCTTTAAGACCTTGATATTGCTGGAGGTATATTCGATATTCTTGGCCATTACCTGCCCTCAAAACACAAGCCGGACATTGTAGCATTTTGCGGCCCGCGAAGCGCTCGGCGCAGCAAATAAAAACGAGGGTTTACGGGGGGTTTTGCGGCTGCGCCGGCGGACGTCAGCGGCCAGCCAGGAGCTCGCCGTGTTCCACGTGGAACGTCGACAGGTTTGCCGGGATCGGGACGGCGTCTGCCGTCAGCGCGGTTGCTATCACCTGCCCCTGCAATGCCGCGACGGCCTGCATCAGTCGCGCCAGGGAGTTACTGTCGAGCTCGGCCGCCGGGTCGTCAAGCAGCAGAAGTGGCACCCTGCCCACCGCGGCCGCCACCACCGCCACCGAGCCCAGCACCATCGAGCAGGCCAGCAGCTTTTGCTGGCCGCGCGACACCAGCCGCCGCGCCAGCCGCTCGTCGACCCGCAGCTTCAGGTCAGCCCGGTGCGGCCCCGGCTGGGTGGAACCCAGCTGCAGATCACGCCGGCGGCTGTCACCGAGCGCCGCCCGCAGCGCGGTGTCGGCCGGCCAGCCACGCTGGAAGGTAAAGGACACCTCCGCCTGCAGCAGCTCGGAAGCCGCCGCTTGAACCCCCGGAATCGCCGTTTCCAGGATCCGCTGGCGGGCATCGTTGACCTCCACGCCCGCCAGCGCCAGCTCCTCGTCCCAGCTATCCAGCGCCTGCACGCCGCTCTTCAGCAGCGCATTGCGTTGCTTGAGGGCCCGCCGGTAGCGGCGCCAGATGCCCAGGTAGCCGTGTTCCACGTGGAACGTCATCCAGTCGATGAAGCGGCGCCTGCCCTCCGGCGATCCGCCGACCAGCTCATGAATTTCCGGGTCTATCACCTGTAGCGGCAGAACCTCGGCGAGCGCCGCCAGGCCGCCGCCCCGCTCCCCATCGATGCTCTGCTGCAGGCCGTCGGGCCCGTTGCTAACGCCGATGCGGCGCGCGCGGCCGCCGAATGAGGCGGTGCCCCGCAGCAACAGCTCTTTGCTGCCGTGGCGGATCAGGTCGCGCGTCGCGGCGCCGCGAAACGAGCGACCGCGGCCCAGGTAGGCAATCGCCTCGAGCAGGCTGGTTTTCCCCGAGGCATTGGGGCCGGAAACAAGAGTAAATGCCGGGTGCGGCTCGAACTCAACCGCGCTCAGGCAGCGGAAATCACGGCAGGAAAACTGGGCCAGCGGCAATCGACCGCTCGCGGGCTAGAGCCGCATCGGCATGACGACAAAGCGGCAGTCATCGGAGTCAGGTTCGCGCAGCAGGCAGCTCGAGTTGCTGTCCTGCACGGACACCGTCACCTTGTCGGCCTCGATCGCGTTCAGCGCATCCAGCAGGTAATTCACGTTGAAGCCGATTTCGATATCCTCGCCCGAATACTCGACTTCCAGCTCCTCCTCGGCCTCTTCCTGCTCCGGATTGTGTGCCTGGATAGTCACGCCGCTATCGCGGATCAGCAGGCGGATACCGCGGTATTTCTCATTGGACAGGATCGCCGTACGCTGCAGCGCGCCTTTCAGGCTGGCGCGATCTGCCGATAGCTTGTTGCTGGTGTCCTGCGGAATAACGCGCTCGTATTCGGGGAAGCGGCCGTCTATCAGCTTCGAGGTAAAGCGAATGGTATCGAGCTGGATCCGCACATGATTCGAGCCCAGCTGCAGGGTCACAGCGCCTTCGCCGTCCAGCAAACGCTGCAGCTCCAGCACGCCCTTGCGCGGCACAATAACCTGCTGCTGCTTCAGCTTGGGGCCGCTCAGTTCCTGTTGGCATAAAGCGAGACGATGACCGTCCGTCGCCACGGCGCGCAGGTACTTGTCCCCCGTTTCAAGCAGCAGCCCGTTCAGGTAGTAGCGGACGTCCTGCTGTGCCATCGAGAAGTGGGTCTTGTCGAGCAGACGGATCAGGGTGCTTTGAGGCACGTCGATGCTCTGCGTGGCATCGATGTCATCGACCGTCGGGAATTCCGCTGCCGGCAAGGTCGTCAGCGAAAAGCGGCTGCGTCCTGAACGCACCAGCAGCTTCTCGCCAGTCTGGTTAATCGAGATCTTGGCACCCTCCGGCAAAGCGCGGCAAATATCCAACAACTTCCGACCGGGCACGGTGACCTCGCCGCCATTGTCGATCTCGACGTTAGCGGTAGCGACCAGCTCAACTTCCAGGTCGGTTGCCGTAATCGACAACTGCCCGTTCTTTGCGACCAGCAAAACATTCGCCAGGATAGGCATGGTCTGACGGCGTTCCACAACGCCGATTACCGCCTGTAAAGGCTTCAGTAACGTTTCCCGCGCCGCGCTTAGCTTCATCGATTCCACCTGTTAATAAAAATTGGAAATAGATAGTTTATTATTATTATTAAGGCCACCTTCGCCTCTGGATAACTTTATTTTTACCTTATTAATCAATGTCTTGCCTGAACAATCGCACACCGGCAAAGTCTGTATGTTTTGTCCCTACCATGTGCACGACCTGTGGATAACATTTCAAGCACTACTTATGCACCGGTTATCCACATCATCCTGTGAGCGTTCTTAACAGATTAAGGTAATCCTCGTCCACACGCTTTTCCGTCTCGCGCAAACCCGCTATGCGGCGGTTCGCATGCAGCACCGTGGTGTGGTCGCGGCCGCCGAACGCATCACCGATTTCCGGCAGGCTGTGGTTCGTCAGCTCCTTCGCCAGGGTCATCGCAACCTGTCGCGGCCGCGCAACAGAGCGGGTTCGTTTTTTCGATAACAGGTCCGCAACTCTCAGCTTGTAGTAGGCCGCCACCGTCTTCTGGATGTTTTCAATCGACACCAGCCGTTCCTGCAACGCCAGCAGGTCTCGCAAAGCCTCCTTCGCAAATTCCACACTGATCGGCTGCCCGGTAAATTCCGAGTTTGCCATCACGCGACGCAACGCGCCTTCGAGCTCGCGGACATTGGACCGGATCCGTTTTGCGATGAAGAACGCGACTTCCTCCGGCAGCGCCACCCCACCCGCCTGCGCCTTGCTCATCAGGATTGCTACCGACGTTTCCAGCTCGGGCGGCTCGATCGATACCGTCAGGCCCCAGCCGAAGCGCGACTTGAGTCGCTCCTCCAGGCCGTTCACCTCCTTCGGGTAGCGGTCGCAGGTCAGCACGATCTGCCGCTGTCCTTCCAGCAGCGCATTGAAGGTGTGAAAGAACTCTTCCTGCGAGCGCTCTTTGCCGGCGAAAAACTGGATATCGTCGATCAACAGCGCATCAAGCGACCGGTAGGCGCGCTTGAAGGCCGAAATCGTGTTGTGCTGCAGGCCCTTGACCATGTCGCCCACGAAGCGCTCCGAGTGCACGTAACTCACCCGCGCGTTCGGGTTACGCGCAATCATCGCATTACCGATCGCCTGCATCAGGTGGGTCTTGCCAAGCCCGACGCCGCCGTAAATAAACAGCGGATTATAGGATTTGCCCGGGTTCTCGCCGACCTGGCTCGCGGCCGCACGGGCCAGCTGGTTGCTCTTGCCCTCGACGAAACTCGAAAATACGAAGCTCGGGTTCAGGCTGCTGGCGATGCGATCGGAAACGGCCTCGGGACCCGGCGCACGCCGGGTCGGGGTGCTGGCGTTGTCACCTTCGCTGTCGCGCGAGCCGACCTCCAGCACGAGGCTCATCGAGTCGTCAAAACGCTCGATCAGCGTGTGGATAGACTCGACGTAGTGCTGTTTCAGCCAGTCAACGACAAAGCGGTTCGGTGCCAGCAGCCGCAGCGTTTGCCCCGACTCGACGGCCTGCAGCGGCCGGATCCAGGTGTTGAACTGTTGCTCTGGCAGCTCGGCCTGCAGTTCGCGGGCGCAGCGGCTCCATAGCGTCGGCTTGCCTTGCAACAGTATTCCCCGGAATCATTAGAATCGGCGCCCAGGCGGACGCAGGACGAGTGAGTCTATACCCTCCATTTCTGGGGCGCCAGCAAGCGCTGCCGGGGCCGCTCTCTGGCCTTTTGTTGACAGTGAAACCAGCCCCGCGTACCCTTGCCGGCTCTTTTTTGAACGGGCTTTTGCAGCCCGCTTCAGCACCTCAAAAAGCAACAGGTAACGGCCGATGAAACGCACCTTCCAGCCCAGCACGCTCAAACGGGCACGTACCCATGGCTTCCGCGCACGCATGGCCACGAAGGCAGGTCGCCAGGTCCTGAAGCGCCGTCGTGCCAAGGGCCGCGCGCAGCTCACGCCGTAACGGCACCGTTTTCCAGCGACAGCCGGACAGCGTCACGCGCGAACCCAAAGACAACGCGCCGCCAGCAACTCGGTTCCCCTTTAGCCGCAACGAGCGGTTGCCGGATAAAGCGGCGTTTAGCCAGGTCTTCGCGAACGCGCACCGCAGTCGCGATCGACACTTCACCATCCTGTTTCGCAGGTCCCCTAACGGCAATGCCCGGCTCGGAATGGCGATCGCCAAAAAAAATTGCCGCCTGGCTGTAGCAAGAAATCGCCTGAAAAGGATAATACGCGAGTCGTTTCGCAGGCATCAGGCCACACTCAGCGGCCTGGACATTGTCGTCATGAATAACAAAGGCGCCGAGAGCATGAGTAATCGTGAACTCTTCGAGAGCCTTGCGGCTCACTGGCAGCGTTGCCAGCAGGCCAGCAACCGTGGGCAGGAAAAGAACTAGATGGATAACCAAAGACTGTTGGTGTGGGCGACGTTTGGCCTGATGGCCTTTCTCAGCTACGAAGCCTGGATGCAGGACTACGGTCCCAAGCCGCAGCCCGTAAACACGGTAAGCGAGGCGCCGGCAGCACTGCCGGAAGCGCTGTCCGATGACGCGCTGCCGGCACTGACAGACACCGAGGCGCCGTTGCCATCGGTCAGCGACGCGCCCTCGCTACCGGCCGCCGCCGAAGCCGCCACCCAGACCCCGGTTGTGCGGGTCACTACCGATGTCCTCGACATCGAGATCAACACCCGCGGCGGCACCGTGCAGCTCGCGAAGATTCGCAAATACCCGGTAGCGAAAGACCAGCCAGACACGGTGATCACCCTGCTCAGCACCGAGCGCAACGACCTGGGGCTTATCCAGACCGGCCTGCGCAATGCTGACGGCGGTGACGAAGCGAACCAGAACGCGATGTTCACGCGCCGAAAACCAGTTACACGATGAGCGGCGACGAACTCGTGGTACCGCTCACCTGGCGCGGCGCTGACGGCGTGGTCGTGACCAAGCGCTATCGCTTCAAGCGCGGCAGTTACCAGATCGATGTCGAGCAAACCGTGCAGAACGGTTCGAGCAGTAACTGGCGCGGCGCACAATACGCGCAGCTGCATCGTCGCCTGTACAGCGCCGAGCGCTCGATGTTCGATGTCGATTCCTATTCTTTTGACGGCCCGATTATTTACGACGGCGCGAAGTCACAGAAACTGAATCACGACGACCTCGCCGACGACGGTCCGATGCGCCTGACGGCGGAGCAGGGCTGGGTCGCGGCGATTCAGCACCACTTCCTGAGTGCCGTCATTCCGCCGGCTGATGCCACCTTCGACTACGCGGTCGCGCTGAAGAACGAAGTTGCCACCGCCAGCCTGATCGGCCGCACTCAAACGATCGCACCTGGCGATGAACACCTGTTTACCAACACGCTGTTTGTCGGACCGAAGCTGCAGTCGCAGCTCGAAGAAATCACGCCGAAGCTCAAACTCACGGTCGACTACGGCTGGCTGACCATTATTTCGGAGCCGTTGTTCTGGCTGCTGAGCAAGGTGTTTTCGGTCGTCCAGAACTGGGGCGTCGCGATCATCCTCGTGACCATCCTGATCAAGCTCGCGTTCTATAAACTGACCGAAACGAGCGGCCGCTCGATGGCCAAGATGCGCAAGATCCAGCCGCGCATGAAGGCATTGCAGGAACGCTACAAGGACGATCGCCAGGCGCTTAGCCAGGCGATGATGGATCTGTACAAGCGCGAGAAAGTGAATCCCGCCGCCGGCTGTTTACCGATCCTGATCCAGATGCCGTTCTTCCTGGCGTTCTACTGGGTGCTGCTCGAATCGGTTGAAATGCGCCAGGCGCCGTTCGCGCTGTGGATCACCGATCTGTCCACCCGCGACCCGTATTTCATTCTGCCGATCATCATGGGTGCGGCGATGCTCGGTCAGCAAAAGCTGAACCCGGCGCCGGCCGATCCGATGCAGGCGAAAGTCATGCAGATCATGCCGATCGTGTTCACGGCTTTCTTCGCGTTCTTCCCGGCCGGCCTGGTGCTGTACTGGGTTACCAACACGCTGCTGTCGATTGCCCAGCAGTGGCACATTAATAAAGTGGTTGAGGAAGAAGGCAAGCACAAAGGCAGCAAGAAAAAGAAAAAGCAGGACGCGGCGAACGATAGCGATAGCGACAGCGACAGCGACAGCTAGCGAGGCTGGCGGGAAGCCCGCGCGCCGATTACCCTGCAAGCAAGTCAGCCAGTCGGCGAGCCAACCATGGGCGGTGATCCGCATTACGCACAGGACACGATCGTCGCCGCAGCCACCGCGCCGGGTGCTGCCGGCGTGGCCATCGTGCGGATCTCGGGGGTGGCTGCCGCGGACATCGGCCGCGCAATGCTGGGCGAGCTGCCGCCGCCGCGCACGGCGCAGGTCAGAACCTTTGTCGGTCGGGATGGCGCTGCGCTGGACGAGGGCCTCGCGCTTTGGTTTCCCGGGCCCGGGTCCTTTACCGGCGAAGACGTGCTCGAGCTGCACGGCCACGGCGGCCCCGTCGTCGTTGCCGGCCTGATCGCTGCCGCCGTTGACCTCGGCGCACGCCGTGCCGAAGCCGGCGAGTTTTCGCGCCGCGCGTTCCTGAACGACAAACTCGACCTGGCCCAGGCAGAAGCAATTGCGGATCTGATTGCGAGCGGCACAAGCCAGGCCGCGCGCGCCGCACTGCGTACATTGAGCGGCGAATTCTCCAGCGCGGTTAACGAGCTGCTTGAACAGCTGATACGACTGCGACTGCACGTCGAAGCCGCGATCGATTTCCCGGAAGAGGAAATCGATTTTCTTTCCGACAAGGCTTTGCTCACGCAAATTGATCGCGTGCGCGAGGCTTTCGATTCACTCGCGGCGCGCGCGAGCGCCGGGCGCGTCTTGCGTGACGGGCTGCAGGTCGTCATCGTCGGCAGGCCGAATGCCGGCAAGTCGAGCCTGTTGAATGTGCTGTCAGGCCAGGAGGCGGCGATCGTCACCGAAGTGGCGGGCACAACGCGCGACATTTTGCGAGAACGCATCGACATCGACGGCCTGCTGGTTGAGCTCGTCGACACGGCGGGCCTGCGCGACGATCCGGATCGCATCGAAGAAGAAGGCATCCGACGCGCGCGCCAGGCCATGAACAATGCAGACGCGGTGCTGTGGATTATTGATGCGAGCGCGGACGAAAAATCAGCCGCGCCGCCAGAGCCGTTGCCGACGAATGTGCCCGTGCTGCACGTATACAACAAGATGGACCTGCTGCGACCGCGACGCGATGCTGCCGGCGCACACGCCGTGTACCTGTCGGCAAAGACCGGCACGGGTATCGATACGCTGCGCGACGAGCTTAAACGGCTGGCCGGCACAGGCGATCTGGGCGAGGGCAGCTTCACCGCGCGCCAACGTCATCTCGATTCCTTGAGCAAGGCACGCAAACATTTCGACAGCGGCGTCGAGGCGCTGCAGAAGGCGAGGGCAGGTGAAATTCTGGCGGAAGAGCTACGCCTGGCGCAGGACGCGCTCGGAGAAATAACGGGGCGCTTTACCAGCGATGATTTGCTCGGCCGGATCTTTTCCGAGTTCTGTATCGGCAAGTAGTCTTCGGCAAGCGGTCTTACGAAATTTTCTGCCGCAGCAACAACCAGGCGATCGGCGCGGCGATCGTGGCGACCAGTAACGCCACGGGCCAGAACCAGCTCCACGCTGTTTCGCGAACGATCAGCCAGTCCGTGCCGCTCGAGTCATGAAAAAGTCCGCCGGGATTGACGCGCCAGTCGAGGAAGGTCATCACACCGGCGACCAGCAGCCCGGCCACGAGGCCCGATCCGATCACCCAGGCGATGCCACGTCCGTTCACGCGACGCCCGCGGCCGAACTGCCGAGATGTTCCTGCCGAACCCGCCGCACAAACCACAGCGCGAGCACGGTGCCACCAACCATCAACAGAAAAGTACCGCTGCCGATCAGCACACCGACCGGCCTGGGAACCGGCCATGGCGCAAAGCCACTGTCGATCAGCGGGTCCTGGTAATACAGGATCTGGTAGGCGGCGCTGAAGTAGCGAACGATCAATACGGCAGCGTACAAACCGTAAAGGCTGCAAACAACCGTGTAGGTAGTTCCGCTTAAACGATTGCCGGCAAAATGCGCGGCGGCGACCAGCGCGAAGGTATAGGTCATCCAGATTTGCAGCGGAGAGTCGGACAGACTCAGGGCCTCGTACATCGACTGGTAAATCAGCTCCATCGACATCGCGTCTGCTGGCGGCATGCGGGTGCCTCTTGGTTACGCCCGTGGGCATCTTAACATCCGCGAAACGTTGCTGATAAACGGCAGTTGGCGAACCGCTGCCGGCAACGGCACGTGATGTTTGCCCGAAGCTGCGGCCGCGCCGCCCGAGCGAATTGTGCCGGGCATTGACGGCAGGGAACTACCGCGGGGCGCCTGCCGCAGGAACCGCTGCGGCGACGCGCGTTACCCGATCGGTTACGATAACGACTCTTAGGCCGCACGGGACGACCTATGTCGCTCTTCCAGGAACTGAAAAGACGCAACGTTTTCCGCGTTGCCGTTCTTTACGTTCTCGCCGCGTGGCTGTTGCTGCAAATCACCGACGTGGCGATTTCCCTGCTGCAGCTTCCTGGCTGGGTCGGCCGTTTCGTATTTCTGCTGGTTGCGCTGGGCGCGATCCCGGCGCTGCTGATTGCCTGGCTTTACGAACTCACGCCGGATGGCTTGAAGCGCGAACACGCGGTCGCCGACGGTGAGCGAATTACGCAGCAGACCGGTCGCAAGATTGATTTGCTGATCGGCATCTTCGGCGCAGTGATCGTAACGGTGATCATCGCGGATCGCCTGATTCCCGAGAACAGTACGCCGCCCGCGAACGTTGCGGGCAACACGCTCTTGTCCGCAGACAAGTCCATCGCGGTGCTGCCGTTCGCGGACATGAGTGCGGCGGGCGACCAGGAATATTTTGGCGATGGCATCGCGGAGGAGCTGCTCGACCTGCTGGCGAAAATTCCGGAGTTGCGCGTCATCAGCCGCACCTCCTCATTTCAGTTCAAGGGCCAGAGCGCTGATGTGCGCACCATCGCGCAGACGCTGGCGGTCGCGACGATCCTGGAAGGCAGCGTGCGCAAGTCGGGTGACCGGGTACGCGTCACCGCACAGCTGGTCCGCGGTGACGATGGCTCGCACCTGTGGTCGGAGTCCTACGATCGCGACTTCGACGATGTGTTCGACGTGCAGGACGACATAGCCGGCGCGGTGGTCAGGGCACTGCGCGTGCGAACTGCTTGGCGAGCTGAAGCCGGCGACAGGCCGCACCGTCAGCGGTGAGGCGCACGCGCTTTACCTGCAGGGGCGCCACCTGGCCGATCGCAGCACCACGCAGGATCTGGAACAATCCATAGAATTCCTGCAGCAGGCGTTGCAGCTGGACCCCGATTACGCAACGGCGTGGGCGATGCTGTCACGCGTCTACCTGCACCTGCACGGCGCCGGGCTTGCGAAATCCGATAGCCTGCTGAAAAAAGGACGCGATGCCGCCTTGCGCGCGGTTGAGCTCGACCCGAACCTGCCCGACGGTCACCTGGCGCTGGCGAATATCTACATTTTCGAGGACTGGGACTGGCCGCGCGCGCAGGCCGCGATTGATCGTGCCGCGCGTCTCGAACCGGGCAGCGCCGATATTCTGCGGCAACGTGGCACGCTCGCCGTGGTACTCGGGCAGCTCGATGAATCCGTCGCTTTCTACAAAGAATCCGTCGAGCGCGATCCGTTGCGCAGCGCAACCTTTCTGAACCTCGGCCTTGCGCTGATCAGCGCGGGCCGCTACGACGAAGCGGCCGATGCGTTTCGCAGGAAGCAGTTACTGGACGAAGCGAGCTCACGCGCCTATACGGGGCTCGCTTTGTTACTGGCGGGCCAGCCAGAGCCGGGGCTGGCGCTTATCGAACAGGAACCGGACGAGGTTTGGCGCATGGTTTACCTGCCGCTGGCGTATCACGCGGCGGGGCGAAAACAGGAATCCGATGCGGCGCTTAAAGAACTGATCGACACCTATGGCAGCGTCGCGCTCTACCAGGTCGCGGAAAACCATGCGTACCGCGGCGAAATTGACGAAGCGTTTGAGTGGCTGAACAAAGCCTACGAGGCGCGCGATGGCGGCTTAATCGACGTCGGGCACGATCCCCTGCTGGCGAACCTGCGAGGCGATCCGCGTTACGAGGTGATACTTGCGAGGATGAATCTTGCGAAGTAACGAAACCGCTACTCGGTAGTAATACCGTGTAGCCGGCGCAGATGGCGCCGCACAAAGTCCGGCCTGAGCTCGCCCAGCCTTTCCCAGAAAACATCAAAGGCATTCCCGATATCGAAGCCTTCCGTCTCCGCAAATTTTTGGGACGACAGGAGCTCGACGTAAAGTGCATCGCAGGCCACGGGACGCATCAGGGAAGGATCCTTGAGGTCTGGAACATAGTTCGCCCACTGCAGGCCATCGTTATCGCTATCGGTCAAACGGGAAAGCCCAAGTTCCGTGGCAACCCATAATGCGCCGTCGTGTTCCTGAAAATCGCGGATAGCAAAGCCGCAGACCGCCGATATCTCTTCCACCTGGTAGCGCTTCGAATACGGGTGGACATACAGTCTCTTCAAACCGGTGCCGGGTGCCGGGCCGCCGCATTCGCCAAACCAGGTCTGGCCGAACCATAGCTCGTCCGCAAAATAGGCAAGCGGGCCGGTGGATGCGCCGACGAGTTCCCGCGGACGAATAAACTCTATTTCACCCGATTGGATGTTCTGTTTAACCAGGCCGCCAACACCCCAACCGCCTTCAGCACCGTAGAAGGTGATGCCGCCCCAGTTGTTTTGTCCGTCACTCGCGCAGGACAGGATTCTTTGGTCGAACCAGTCACTCTCTGCCTGCTCCAGTGGCCGGTCCGGGAAAAAAAACTTCCAGGCGGCCTCGGGATCCCGCGGTGCCTCAATGCACTGCCCGCCACTGTTATTCCAGTCTTCGGTTCGATCGACGAAGCCGGCTCTTTCCCAGTTTCCATCCGCAGACATTTCCAGCCGTGGAAACTCCTGGACAAACACTTCGTAGGTTTTGCCGCTGATTTCGATTTCCTTTTTGCGATCCAGGAAGTGCGTACCGAGGGTGGCGACGAGCTTGCCGTTCTCAACGCTCAATGAAGAAACCTCTGGATAGGCGTTATCGATGGAGCAGTGCCAACCGGCGACTGCAGGATCGGCGAAGAGCAACAGGGTGCTGGCAAGTAGTGATGTTTTGCGGTGATGTCATGCGCTTTATCATACGGCACGCTAACCGTGCATTTCGGGTGGCTCGTCACAGTTTGTGGCCTTTCGTGATCGGTGCAGAAGGTTGCCGGAGGGTGGTCGTGCGCGCACCGGCGATTGTTGAGGCCGTAGGGACTGTTTTCCCTGCTCGCGGCTTCGCGACGCTCGCGATCTACAAGTAAACCTTGGTCGCTGCCGTCGCGGGGTCGCCGGTGTTCGGCGTGCCGCGTGACTCCATGATCAGCAAATGCGCCTCCTCCTCGGCGACGGGGCAATGCTCGATGCCTTTCGGCACGACGAACATCTCGCCTTCACCAAGTACCACGTTCCTGTCGCGAAGCCTGATCGTCATGCTGCCTTTCAGTACAAGGAAGAAGTCGTCGGTATCGGCGTGCGAATGCCAGTTGAACTCACCCTGCACCTTGACGACCATGACGTCGTGGCCATTGAAGTCGGCGATGATGCGTGGCGACCAGTGGTCGCTGAATCTGGCGAGTTTATCGTTGAGGTTTATCGCGGTATCCGTCATGTCATTCTGCCGCCGGCCGTCGTGATGCCGGCACCGCGTCGGTCACGCGACCGTCAGCATCGAACAGTCGCAGGCTGCCGCTGTTCTTGAAATACAATACGGCCGCGCCGCGCGATTCGGGGCCGTGCAAGGCAACGCCGCCACCGCCGTGGGCAAACTGCACGACGCCGATTCGCGTCACGCCCTGGGCATCACCGACGTGCAGCCCGCTGCCATCGGCCTGGTGAAACAGCGACACACGCTCGACGCCTTTCTCATCCCTGAGATAGAAACCGGGCTGGCCGTTGCGCAGCGCCAGTTCCGCACGCACGGCGCCGGTTTCATCGAGCAACTGAAACTTGCTGCCTAGCAGTATCGGCGCTTGCCGCGCAGCGCCAAGCAGCAGTACCGCCGCGGTGACCACCGTAAGAAAGGTCAGCATGATCAGAAGCCGGCGATTGGTTTTCTCAAGTCGCGCAACGCGCGACTCCAGTGAGGTGGGCATGGTGGACTCCCGTGGTCACGCCGGCGACAACGCTGCCGGCACAAGCGATAGCTTACTCTTAGTCGCCGCGCCACGCGGCAGGCTGGTGCCATGGCGGGCACTGGTGCGGATGCTGCTCGTCTTTACGAGCTGGCATCACGAGCTGAAAAAAAACCGCGTGAACGATTTCCAGTTCGTAGTGATACGATCAAAGCAGCCCGGCCCATCCCCTGTCCAAGGCAAGCTGAAGAAACGATGAAAAAAACAGCGGCCCTACTCGCCGCCCTCGTGGCCATTGAACACCTGTATATCCTCGTGCTTGAAATGTTCCTGTGGACCAAACCCGCGGGCCTGCGCACCTTCGCGCTGACGCCGGAGTTTGCACAGCAAACGGCCGTGCTCGCCGCCAACCAGGGGCTTTACAACGGATTCCTTGCGGCAGGTTTGATCTGGGGGCTGCTCCGCAAGGAAGACGGGTATTCCATCCGCGTGTTTTTTCTTACCTGCATTATCGTCGCCGGCATTTTTGGTGCGCTGACCGCCAAGCCGTCGATCCTGTTCGTGCAGGCAGCGCCGGCATTGCTCGCACTGGTCGCGACGCTGCTGGCGCAGCGCGGCCAGCATACTGCCGCGGAACGCTGAGCAGGATCAGTGCAAGTGATGCTCGCAACCGGCTGATCGCCGTTACTCGCCGCCGGGATACAGGTGCAACAGGGATCGCCATCATCGATCGTAATGACGAAATGCTTTAGCACATCGTAGCTTTCGATCTTTCGCCGCATGCCCAATCATCTCAACGGCGACAGCTAAATTTCGGGTATCACGACATGGCGAAGATCTGGCCCGGGCAGAAGCGTCGATTGCGCCTTCTGAAGTTCCACGAAAAATACCGCGCCGGCCTTTGCGCACACATGAACACTTGACGGGCGGCTGTCCAATCTTCGCTGTCTATTGAATTTGGTGCTTGGTGACACGCAGCCGGGAAACTTAACACCCGGAAAAAAGCCGATAAGTTATTGAATGTAGTGGGTTTCCAAAAAAGGCTTCACGATGGATTCGGCGCGAGGTGATGTCGGATTTTCTTACAATCTTAAGTGATTGATCGTAGTAATTTTTTTTCTGTCGACAGCGATTGACGATGGGTTTTGTGCGAAGTGTTGTCGGGTTTTCTTACACTTCGAATTATTTACGCTTGTAACTAGCTGATTTTTATCAGATAAAAGCCGTGGCGCGGAACTTGCATGCACTACCTCAGGACTGCCTGACTTCGATCGAATAGCTCAAATTGGAAATGGGGGTACGGTAATGAAAATTAAGCAATTAGCTCAAGTATTTACGGCGTTGGTATTACTTTGTATTAGTGCCTTTGCAAATGCCGTGGTTCTAACAATGGATAGAAATGAAGCGTGTGGCAGCGTTACCTGTGGCAATTTTACCCTTATCGATCAAGCTTATGGTGACGCCGCCGGTGTCGATGTGACTTGGGGGACATCGGATAACACAATTGCACATTGGGACAATTTCTACAGCGATTTGACGGATGTCGTATTCGCTAATCCCGGCCCTGGTTCTCAGGCGCAAATTGACATTGCAGCGACCAATGGCAGCATGATCACTCTTAACGGCTTTGACCTCGGCTCGTGGCCGAACGTCGATGGCACCACCTCCTGGTCAATCTTCGAATTGGGTGGGTCTCTGCTGCTGGATTCCGGCGGACCAATTACTGTTAATGGTCAGATCCACACTTCTATCGACGTCGTCTTTAGCAGTTTTAGCGGTTTTAGGATTTTGTGGGGCCCGGATGCATGGAACGTTGGTCTCGATAACCTTGATTTTGATGTTGATGTTGATGTTACAGCAGTGCCTGAACCTGGCACCTTAGGCCTGCTCGGTTTAGGCCTGTTGGGCCTCGCTATCGCCAGGCGCAAACGCACTCTGTAAGCGACCTGAGCAGAAACACGGCGACAGGCCCCCAAGGGTTGCCCAAGGGTTGCCCAAGGGTTGCTGTGTGCTGGCTGCTACAGTGGGATTTGCAGGGTTTTGTCGCGGGAACTTGAGACAGGCACGGTCCCTAGCCCAGGGACCGTGCCTAAGGCGTTTTGTTTCGAATCTGTATACAGAAAGGCCTGAGGTAAAACTGCCACGAGGCACCCGATCTCAACCAATACTGCAACCGGTATCTTCCTGAGCCGCCTGCGCCGCTTCAAATAAATAAAGCCGATCACAAGCGCCGATGCCGTTGTGCCGGCGCTATGATGCGTGCTCGCAGCCGAGTACGTTGCGGTCTGGCCTTGGCTGACAGCAAAGTGAATTCGCGCTCAGGCTGGCGACCGCCAGTCTGCATTGCTCCGTCAGTCCCTTCGTTCGCATCCACTGCAGCGTATCCCGTCGCGTTGGAGCGGCAACGATTTTTTCCCAGCGCTTGCCGCGTCACCTCAATCCAGGCATCGACTCCGCCGAGGAGAAATAGGGTCGAACCGATTTTTCTTCGATTTCAGCACAACAGAGCACTTGTTCGCTGAGCGGGCCGCCCTGCTCTTATTGCTGCCTTAGTGTGCGGCACACAAATCAAACATCACGATGGGCCAAAGGCGCCAGGCCGGAACCAAAAACGGATATTGGCGAAATCATCAGGCCGAGCCACACGGCGCCGATGATCTCCTCGATGATCCGCGATGCAGCGATACTTGCCCGCGCATGTGCCAGAATGTCTGTGCGCGGAGAATCGTCGTACAGTCCAAACCTAACCGGAGTACAGCCCGTGAGCGATGACAAGAGTAATGAAGCAAGTGCAGCATCTGAGACCAGGGGTGCGGCTTCTGAGCCGACTGCGGCGAAGCCTGCGCCGGACAAGCCCAAGCAATATTCGACGCAGAGCGGCCCGACTTTCGAGAAGGGATCTGACCCGCTTGCCGGCGTCAAAAAAGGCGCTTCCGATGCGATGGCAAGCATGGAAGGAAAGACGGTGTCCATGAAGGTCTACGTTGGGTCGATTGTCGGCGTCATCGTACTGATGCTGTTGGCGCGCTGCGGCGGCTAGCCGGATACCCTGGCGCGACCCGCAGGTCGACGGGCGTTTTCCTGACGCCGTCGCTTTCGGCTGCGTACCGACTGCACACCGGATAAATGAGCCGGGGACCACTCGTTTTTCCAGATCTGGAACCGGCCCGCTCGAAGCGTGCGTGCGAGCATCAGCGTGCTCGAAGCAAAAAATCGGTTCGACCCCTTTTACGAAGTCGCTTTCGACCCCTTTTAGCTCCCGCCGTAGGTTGCCAGCACCGCGCCGTAAACCTGCATCGCATCCCACAGGTTTTGCAGCCGGATGTTTTCATTTTCCGCATGTTGGTTATTGTCGTGGTTTGCCAGCGGCAGGATGATGATCGGCGCATCGAGGCGGCTGCCGAATTCATACAGCGGCAGGCTGCCGCCCATCGTCGGTGTCACGATCAGATCCGGCGCAATCCGGCGCAGCAGCGCTGTCAGGCGTATCGCCGCCGGATCGTCGAGCGCGGTGCGCAGTGCCGGGTAGCCGGCATCGCTCCAGTCGAGCTGCGCAACCTTGGCATGCGCCCGCAGTGTCTCCGCCGTCGGCTCCTCGTACACAATGTGAAAGCCCTGGCTGCGAATGTGCTTCTCGATTAACTCCCGCACGTGCTCCGGCCGTTGCGCTGGCACGAGTCGCAGGTCCAGCGACAGCGTCGCGCTCGTCAGGATGATGTTGCGGCCCTGTGGGCCGACGCCGCCCGCCACGATGCCGCGTGCGTTCAGCGCCGGTTGCGCGATCAGTTCTTCAAGCCGCGCACCACTGCCCTCCGGCGTATGCACGGCGAGCTCGTCTTTGAGCTGCTCCGTGATGTCCGGCATCGCCGCGATCGCGGCACGTTCCAGTTCAGTCAGTGGCGTGACGTCGTCGTAATAGCCATCGATCAGGATGCGCCCCGACTCGTCGCGCATGCTGGTCAGCAGGTACGTCAGCTGCATGACCGGGTTCGGCGCCCAGTTGCCGTAGTGACCGGAGTGCAGCGGCCGCGCCGCGCCATAGGTCTTGATATCCACCGTACGATCGCCGCGCACGCCGAACACGATCTGCGCGCGGCGCGACTGGTGCATCGGGCCGTCGCAGAACAGCAGCAGGTCGGCAGCGAACAGCTCGCGGTTTGCATCGATGATCCTGGCGACGGTTGGTGAACCGCGTTCTTCCTCGCCATCGAGCAGCAGCTTCAGGTTGACGGACAGGCCGATGCCCTTGTCGCGCAGCGCATCGAGCGTGTGCAGGATCGCTACAATCGGCATCTTGTCGTCACCTGCCGAGCGCGCGTAGAGCCGCGCCTCCGGATCGAGCAAGCCATCCACGTCACTCAACGCCAGCGGCTTGCCGCCCTGCTGCAAGGGCTTGTCGAGCAGGGTCGGTGTGAACGGCGGGTAAGCCCAGTTCGCCGCATCGACCGGCTGGCCGTCGAAGTGTGCGTAGATCAGCACCGTTTCTGCCGCACCCGGCGCGTTGAGCTCGGCGTAAACGTAGGGCGCACCGCCTTCACTCAGGATCTTCGTCGCAAAGCCCCGCTTCCCGAGCTCACGCACGATGTAGTCGGCATTGCGCTGCATGTCCGGAATGTTCGACGCCACGTTCGGCATCGACAGCAGGTCGATAAAGTCCTGCACGATGAGCTTCTCGTGCGCGCGCCGGTAGTCGCCGATGGCGCTTTTTACCGCGTCGACATCGCTGGTCGTCAGCGATTGCGCACTCGCGTTATCGGCAGTGTTTGCTGACAGGAAAATAACGAACGCTGTAAGAAGATTGTACTTAAGAGTATTCATTGGTCATGCCCCGAAGCGCCGAGCCTGCAGTTTACCCGGTTCCCCGCAGGGCGTTTTGCGCGCGCCGACGCATCGAGAGCGAGTTCTGATATCAAAAACGTCGGAGGCGGAGCGACTGCTTTTCCCAAGACCTGCCGTTCAAATGGCCGCTGCGGGGGAGTCGCGACGTTCCGCAAACGGCCTATTCTGTTGAAAAACTCGTTGTTTAAGCCGCCATGGTAGTCGCGTTTTTGTTGATGCGAGTCTTTTTGATCCGGCGATGCCGGATTTTTGTTTTTTAGCGGCGTTTCGTTGGGTTCATTCGTGTGTTCTTGCTCAAGTTATTGCCATTTCACGGATTCCAGGCGGACCTGTCCCCAGGTATCTCGCCATGCGTCTCAAGTTCTGTGCTGTAGCAGTCAGCAGGAACTCGTCTCTCGCGCCACTTAATCCACGTAATCGGCCAACAGCAGCCGTTGGTGTGCGGACCGTCGTAGCTATTTCTGTGACCAATATCCTTCGTCGGGGAGCGTCGGTTGCTATATTGAATTAGACTCTCGTCTCAATGGAAACAGCTATGGCGCACCGCTTCCCGGCAATATTCGTTCTCGGTGCGCTTTGCGTGTCAGCGCTGGCGGAGGATCTGGATTTGCCGCCTGCAATGGACGAAGATCCAAGATGCCTGGCTCAGAAGGCAGCTTTCGAGGCCTATCTGAAATCGATATTTGATGCTCCGGTAGCAAAGGGAGAACCTTGCCCACCCGATCCGGAAGTCATAAAGCAAAGAGAGATTGCTTGCCTGGCAGAGACAGAGAATGTTAATGCTCGATTGTGGAGTTTCATTTCTGACGGATTCGAGGCCGGTTCTTCAATGCTGTCAAAAGGTGTGCCTTATGTTGTCGAAACCTTGGGCGAACCAATTCGAGTGGATCAAGGCGACGGATTTTGGGACATCGATATTTTTGAAATCCCGCGCACGCTGTACTTTCCCGGCGTCACAGTTGTGACACGAGACTATGTCAGCGACGCCGTCAACTTTGACCCGACCACCGGAACGGTCGAACCCACTAACGCAATTTACGAAATGTCAATCACATCTGGCGACTTCCAATTTTCCCGCGGACTTACCCTGCAGTCGAACCGCGAGGATATCGAGGCAGCGCTCGGACTTCCTTGCAGTTCCGTCGCACATTTCGGCCGAATTGCCGTGCGTAAGCAGGTCAAGTACAGCTATGCGGATACGAGCGACGAGGAACGATCGCGCTACTCAGTGACCTTCAACTTCTACGGCGCTCGCCGTCTCGAATCTATTCATTGGTATTTTCAGTCAGTATGGCATTGAGGCGAACGCCTCATCCTGACAGTCCGCTTTGGGTTCAGCAGCCGTCATATTACATCAGATGTTTCGACTGGCGGCTATGCGAAGTAACGCGGCCATGCGAAAGATCACCGACACTCCTGATTACAAGAAAAGGCCGGCCGTGGATAACGGGATCAACAACTTAGGTCAATTCTCCGTCACTTGTAATTTCAGTCCGACAATCTTAATTGCCAGACACGACGACGGAGGTTAGGCAGGCGTCGATGCGAGGCGCACTTGATTTTATCGCGAAACGAAACGACCCTGATCGCCGGTAGCTTCGGCTCATGTTCTGTACGTTAACGAGCCCGGAACGTTTCACCAAACGCACAATCGGAGGCCAACGTGGCTGAGCGCAGTAACGCGCAAATATTTTTCGGTATCACGATCGCCATCGTACTCGGCGTCCTGATGTCCTGGGCCGGCAGCGATGGTGGTGCTCGCGCCGGCTCGATCGCGGTTTTTGCGCTGTGCGGCGCGCTGGCATTCGCGATCAACTGGCTGGCGTTTATTCCCGCCGTGCTGACGCAGACGGAGCGCTACTACGACCTGATCGGCGGTGTCAGTTACATCAGTGTGACGATCGTCGCCGTGTTGCTGTCCGGCGAACTTGACCTGCGTGCCACGCTGGTCGCGGCGATGGTCATGACCTGGTCACTGCGCCTCGCGTCCTTTTTATTCATGCGTATCTCGCGCGCCGGCAAGGATAGTCGTTTCGATGACATCAAGAACCGGCCGCCACGATTCCTGCTCGCGTGGACCCTGCAGGGACTGTGGGTGCTGCTCACGGCGGCGGCGGCGCTGGCGGTCATCACTGGTGGTGTGCAGGTGCCCCTCGGCGTTGTCGGCATCGCAGGAATTGCCGTCTGGGCACTCGGCATGCTCATCGAGATTGTTGCGGACCGGCAGAAGTCGAGGTTCCGGGAAGACCCGGCTAACAAGGGCAAGTTCATCAGTACCGGCCTGTGGGCCTGGTCGCGTCACCCCAACTACTTCGGTGAAATCCTGCTGTGGACCGGCGTCGCGATCGTCGCCGTCCCGGTACTGCAGGGCTGGCAGTGGGCCACGCTGATCTCGCCGGTGTTCGTTACCTTCCTGCTGACCAAGGTCAGCGGCGTGCCGATGCTGGAAGACAAAGCCGATGAGCGCTGGGGCGGCCAGGAAGATTACGAGGAGTACAAGCGCAGGACGCCGGTGCTGATCATGAAGCCGCCTGCCTTGCAGGGTTAGTACCTGCGCGGCCGCGTGCAGTCACAACGAGATTGGCAATAAAAAAAGCCGCCTGCCGCCCGCGACTTCATTCGAGCGAAAAACTCACCGTTACCCAGGGCGTGAGCCCTCCCTCAGTGTTTGAGGAGAGGCACTAAGGCTGGCGGGTACCACCTGGCAGGGCACGCGCTTGATAGCAGGGGCATCACGCCGTCGCCGCCGAGCTCGCGAAGCCCTAACGCCCCGTCGGGCTCAGCCCAGCAACCCTTCGCGCCGGTACAGACGTGCGCACACGAACGCGAGCAGCGCACCGAGCGCGAGTGTCGAGCAGACCGAAACCGCGACGTGCAGAAAATTCAGCGGCTCGTTGCGAATCAGGCCGTTCAGCAACAGGTGCTGCGACAAACTCGGTATCAGCATCAATTCGGTGCTGGGGCGCACCTGCAGGATGCTGACGATCAGTATCGGCAAGGTCGGCGCCAGCAGCACCGCGCTCAGCCAGGTCTGCGCTTCCTTGTAGCTGCGGGTGAACGATGCGACGAGCGTCATCAGCGAGGCGCCGAGCAATGCGAACGGCACCAGCAGCAGGAACGCAAAGGCAACGACCTGCGGACCGAAGTTCGGGGTCATGCCGAGCTGCTCCAGCGGCACGAATTTCAGCGTGACGAAAAACGACACCAGACTCAAGGCCAGCGAGATCGCCATGAACAGGCAGGCGGCCAGGATCTTGCCCATGATCAGCTGGTCGCGCGATACCGGCAGGCACAGCAGCGGTTCCAGCGAACCGCGCTCGCGTTCACCGGCGGTCGCATCGATGGCGAGGTTCATGCCGCCGGTTAACAGCGCAAAGATGAAAAAGTAGCTGAGCATGCCCAGCAATATTGCCGAACGCCCGCTCGGCGTGGAGACGTCGACCTCGTCAATGTTCAACGGGCGCAGTGCGGACTGGTCGATGCCGCGCAGCATCAGCCGCATCGCCGCCAGCTCGCGCCCGTACGCGCTCAGGGCCCGTGTCGCCCGGCGCGCTTCGCGTTCTGCCGTCGTGTTGGCCTGGTCCGAGATCACCTCGATCAGGGCCGGCGTGCCGGCGGCCAGTTGCTCAGCGAATGTCGGCGGCACCACGACGACCACGTCATGCCTGCCATCCTTCACCGCTTCGACGGCGGCCTCGCGATCTGCTGGCGCTGCGATGAGCTCAATATTTTCGCTTTGCAGGAAGCTCATCAGGTTCGGCGCGTACTGCTGGCCGATCACCGGCAGCTTGAGCGGTTCGGCGTCGTCGGTCAGCGACTGCTTCAGGGAAAGATTGATAACGAACGCGAACAGGATCGGCCCGAACAGCGGCCCCATCAGCAGCGCCGACATCAGCGTACGCCGGTCGCGGAAGTTGTCCATGACCTCCTTGCCGAAGACAACTTTCAGCGCACGCATCAGAACATCTCCGTTTGCGTGATCGCCATGACAAACGCTTCTTCAAGATCGTCCATCTTCGTGCGCTTGCGAATGCCGTCCGGCGTGTCCTGCATCGCGACCCTGCCATTGGCGATGATGACGATCTCGTCGCACAGCGCCGCGACTTCCTGCATCACGTGGCTCGAGAACAGCACGCAGCGGCCCTGGTTCTTCAGTTTCCTGATCAGCTCGCGCAGCGAACGGGTCGCCATCACGTCGAGCCCGTTGCTCGGCTCATCGAGCACGACGTTCTGCGGGTCGTGCACCAGCGCGCGGGCCAGCGCGACCTTGGTGCGCTGCCCCTGCGAGAAACCCTGGGTGCGGCGATCCGCGAAGTCGCGTATGTCGAGCTCGTCGAGCAATGTGTCGATGCGCGCCTCGATCTGCTCGTCCGGCATATTGTACAGGCGCGCGTAGTAACGAATGTTTTCACGCGCGGTCAGGTGCGGGTACAGGCCCGAGCCGTGTGGCAGGGTGCCGAGTCGCGCGCGCGCCTTCAGGCTGTCGGTGACGACGTCGATGCCGTCGATCGTTGCGCTGCCGCTGTCCGGTTTCAGTACCGTGTACAGCGTGCGCAGGGTCGTCGATTTGCCGGCGCCGTTCGGGCCGAGCAGGCCGGTGATGCGGCCATCGCGCGCTTCAAAGCTTACGCCGTCGACGGCCTTCACCTTGCCGAAGGACTTGTGCAGGTCGCTGACCTTGATCATGGCGCGGGCCCCGAGAAATCGAGGAAGAACGGCATCGCGAACAGCCGCTCCATGCACTCCGTGTCGAGATCGGTCACCGCTGCTTCGTTAACAAACTCCGCCATGATGTTCGGCACGCAGCCGCGCGGCGCCAGCCCGTGTCCCTGGTTTTTGCCGATCAGGTGCTTCGCGTTTTCAAGCTCGACCATTGCACGCTCCGCGTACGCAGGCGGCGTAATCGGGTCTTCGGCGCCGGACAACAGCAGCACCGGCAGCGAGGTGGCCAGCGGTTCCTTGAAACCCTCATCAATAACGCCCGCCGGCCACACGGCACACATCGTCTGCATGCTCTCCAGCATCAGTGCGCCGATGTAGGTTTGCTGCAGCGCTGCGCGCGGCAACGCTTCTTCCTTGTAGAAGGGCGCGTCTTCGGTACACACGACGGCGTTGTGCATGCCGATGCTGAGCGCTTCGGCCAGCGCCGCGGAGTTCATCAAATGCTGCGCAGCGAGCGGCAGGAAATTGCCGTCGGCGGCCTCGCTGATCAGAAGCGGCATCAGCGCGATCGTGGTCGGGTGGTAGCTTAAGAGGCGCAGCGCGGCGCTGAGTTCGGTATTGCCAAACTCGACGGAGTCCGGCCTGCCTGTTGTCGGATCCTGCAGCGCGACGGTCTCCGGCTGTTCCTCCAGACGCGCACGCAGAGCAGAAAAACGCTCCTGCAGATTGCCGAAGCGTTCGCGACAGGCCTCGTTCTCGGCGCAGCGATCAAACACGGTCTGCAGCGCGCGCTGTGCTTCCAGCGCGATCTCCGGACCGAGCGCGAGCTGCGGCGGCACGACGCCATCAAGAATGATCGTGCGGGTGCTGGCCGGGTAACGGCGCGCGTAATGTTGCGCCACCCGCGAGCCGTAGGACACGCCGTACAGGTTGAACTGGCTGTAGCCTAGCTGCTCGCGCAGCGCTTCGAGGTCCTGCACGGCCACACTGGTCGTGAAGTAGCGCGGATCCTGCGGCAGCCCGGTCAGGCATTCCTCGGTAGCGGCGCGAATCTCGTCGTCGCTAAGGTCGATGCCGGTCGCCGCGTCGTCGATCTCACAGGTCAGCGGCGATGAATCGCCGGTGCCGCGCTGGTCGACCAGCACGATGTCGCGGTTGCGGCGAATCTTCTCGAACGCGCCGGCCTGCGCCGCGTAAAACTCGATCGTGGACTGGCCGGGGCCGCCTGCGATCGGCACAAAAGCGTCCGGCGCCGGCTTCAGGGTCAGCGCCGGCACGATCGCGACGTGCAGGTCGATGTGCGGCGAGGCCGGGTCGGCCGGGTTCAGCGGTCGCAGCAGAATGCCGCAGCGAGCCTTGATGCCCGGGTAGCCCGGGCCTGCGTAAATGCGGCAATCCTGCAGGTCCACGCCCTCATCGGCCGCGAACGACGGCGAACTCGACAGAAAACAGCAAACAGTGGCAACAACGAGCAGGGTGGGCTTCAAGCGCGGCGACCTCGGGGAATCAGCGGCACATCTTCCCGATTGTGCAAAACCAAGTAAAGGTTTGTGGCGAGCGCCCAGGTGGCGCACTAGAATGCGGCCTCCCATTCAGAACGTCCGTTTTCTAAAGCCATGCGCAAAGAGACTTGTTACGACGTCATCGTGGTTGGCGGCGGTCACGCCGGTACCGAGGCCGCCCTGGCCGCGGCGCGCAGCGGTGCGCGCACCCTGCTGGCGACGCACTCGCGGGCGACGCTCGGGCAGATGAGCTGCAACCCGGCGATCGGCGGCATCGGCAAGGGTCACCTGACGAAAGAGATCGATGCACTCGGCGGCGCGATGGCACGTGCTATCGACGTGGCGGGCATCCAGTTCCGCACGCTGAACGCGAGCAAGGGCCCGGCGGTTCGCGCCACCCGCGCGCAGGCCGATCGCGAGCTGTATCGCAACGCGATCCGGGCGATGCTGGAACAGCAGCCCGGGCTCGACATTGTTGAACACAGTGTCGACGACCTGATCGTCTGCGGCGACAAGGTCGGCGGCATTATCTGTGATGGCGGCGCGAAGTACGAAGCGCCGAGCGTCGTGCTGACGGTCGGCACGTTCCTCGGCGGGCGCATCCTCGTTGGCCGCGAAGAGCAACCCGGTGGCCGGGTCGGCGATCCGCCCTCGATCCGCCTGGCGCAGCGCCTGCGCGAACTGCCGTTGCGCGTCGCGCGCCTGAAAACCGGCACGCCGCCGCGCCTCGACGGCAAGAGCCTTAACTACGACGCGATGATCGAACAGCCGGGCGACACCCCGGTGCCGGTGTTCTCGTTCCTTGGCCGCCGTCGCGAACACCCGCAGCAGATCAGCTGTCACATCACGCGCACCACCGAACAGACGCACGACATCGTGCGCGCCGCGCTCGACCAGTCGGCGATGTACAGCGGCATGATCGAGGGCGTCGGCCCGCGCTACTGCCCGTCGGTCGAAGACAAGATCGTGCGCTTCGCGGACAAGACGTCGCACCAGATTTTTGTCGAGCCGGAAGGCCTGACCTCGAGCATTGTGTACCCGAACGGTATCTCGACCAGCCTGCCGGCCAAGGTGCAGGAAGCGTTCGTGCGGTCGATACCCGGTTTCGAGAACGCCGTCATTACGCAGCCGGGTTACGCAATCGAGTACGACTACTTCGATCCGCGCGACCTCAAGGCAACGCTGGAGACCCGCTACCTGCAGGGCCTGTACTTCGCGGGGCAGATCAACGGCACGACCGGTTACGAAGAAGCCGGTGCGCAGGGCCTGCTGGCGGGTATCAATGCCGCCCGCAAGTCGCGCGGTAACGCGGGCTGGCGTCCGGCGCGTCACGAAGCTTACCTTGGCGTGCTGGTCGACGATCTGCTGACGCGCGGGGTCAGCGAGCCCTACCGCATGTTTACGAGCCGTGCCGAATACCGCCTGATGCTGCGCGAAGACAACGCCGATCAGCGCCTGACACCGATTGGTCGCGATCTCGGCCTGGTCGACGACGCACGCTGGCGCGCATTCAATGAGAAGCGTGAGGCAATTGCCGCAGAACGCACGCGCCTGACAAACATCATCGTGCGGCCCGCGACGCTCAGCGCTGCCGATCGCGCGCTGCTCGGAGAGGAACTGCAACGCGAGAGTCACGCGGATGAGCTGCTGAAGCGTCCGGAGTTCAACTACGCACGGGTCACGCGGCTGTCCGTGGTTGGCAACGCGCCGTGGCATGGCGAACTCGAAGCGGAACTGGCTGACGAGATCGCGCTGGCACTGGACGTCGAAACCAAGTACGCCGGTTACATCGATCGTCAGCAACGTGAAATTACCCGGCACGAGAAACAGCAGTCGCTGCGGCTGCCGGCCGATATCGACTACGCGGCGGTGACCGGCCTGTCGAACGAGGCCCGCCAGCGGCTGGCGGCGGTGCGCCCGGAAACCCTCGGCCAGGCGTCGCGACTCGAGGGGGTCACGCCGTCAACGATCTCGCTGCTGCTGATCCACCTGAAGAAACACCAGTACCGCAAAAGCGCCTGATCCGTGTTGCGCCGGGTCGCGTAGCTCCCTGATATCAAACAACAAATCTGTCACGGTTTAGGTTAAGCTCCGTCAACCGCGGCTGGCCTGGTAGCAGGGAATGACACGCAGTAAAACGCACGGACGATTCCGCACCCTGGCGCTTCTCGCGACCCTATTGTTCGCGGTCGCCTGTTCGTCAGCGCAGGATGGCTCGATTCTGAATCGCGGCGTCGGCCCGGAGCCCGAATCCCTCGACCCGCATCACAGCCGCACGACGCAGGCCCACACGGTACTGCGCGATCTCTACGAGGGCCTCACCGCTTACTCCGCCGACGGCCAGCTGATTCCCGCTGCGGCGGAACGCTGGGAAATTTCTGACGACGGTCGAACCTACACGTTCTGGTTACGCCCAAACGCGCACTGGTCGAACAACGACCCCGTGACTGCCGATGATTTCGTGTTTAGTTTTCGTCGACTCGTGGAGCCTTCGACCGCAGCGTTTTACGCGGAACACCTGATCGCGATCGAAAACGCGAGCGCTATCGTCAGTGGTGAGAAACCGGCCGACACGCTGGGCGTGCGAGCTGCCGAACCGCAGCAGCTGGTCATTCAGCTGGAATACCCGGTGCCGTATTTTCTCAGCCTGCTCGCGCTGCCAACGGCCAGCCCGGTGCACGCCGGCAGCATTGCGGAGCACGGCGAAAATTTCGCACGCGCCGGCAACCTCGTCAGCAACGGCGCGTACCGCCTCGATGCCTGGGAACTCGGCGCGTTCATCGAACTGAATCGCAACCCGCATTACTGGAACGCGGCGAACACCCGCATCGGCAAGGTGCGCTTTCACGTGACCGTGGAGCCGGCGGCAGAACTCAACCGCTATCGCGCCGGCGAACTTGAAATAACAGCGACCGTGCCGAGCGAGGCTTATGCGCAGGTGGCGCGCGACCGGCCGCAGGAGCTGCGCGTTGCGCCGTTTCTGGGCACCTATTTTTACGGCTTCAATCTGCGCAAGGAGAAACTTGCGTCTAACCTCGCGCTACGAAAGGCGCTGTCGATGGCGATCGATCGCGAGGTCATCACCGAGAAAGTCCTGGCGCGCGGCGAGCAGCCGGCCTACAGCTGGGTGCCGCCCGGCGTGTACAACTACGAGCCTGCACGTTTCAGCTACGCGGATCTGCCGCGCGCGGAACGACACGCGCTGGCCAAACGTTACTATCGCGAAGCGGGTTACGGCGACGACAAACCGCTTGCAATCGAGATCCGCTACAACACCGCTGAAACACATGAACGCATTGCCCTTGCAGTGCAGGCAATGTGGCGTGATGTGCTGGGCTTCGAGGCCCGGCTGATCAATGAAGAGTTCCGGGTGCTGGTCGCGAATATCCGCGAAGGCAGCGAGACGGAAGTGTTCCGCCTGACCTGGAACGGCGACTACAACGACGCGAACAGTTTCCTGTCGATGTTTGAATCCGACAACCCGTCAAATCTGACGACTTACAGCAACCCGAGTTTCGACGCCTTGATGAAGAGTGCGGCGCAGCAAACCGAGCCACTCCGCCGCCGCCTGTTTCTCGAAGAAGCCGAGCACGTGATGCTCGATGATCATTCGGTAATCCCGCTGTACTACCACGTCAGCAAACACCTCGTCAGTCCGCGCGTCAGCGGCTGGCAAGACAACGTGCTGGATTTTCACTACAGTCAGCACCTTAGCCTGAGCGAACCTCGCAACGACTAGAGCGCACCTCTCTTTCGATCGCGGCCGCGATCGCTGGTGAGGCAGGTTCCGGTGCGATTCGCGCGGCAGCCAAACGGGGCGGGAACGCAATGCAAAAAACCGGTGCAATCCGTTTTGCACTGTTTCGCCTGCTGGCAGCGATACCGACTTTGCTGCTGGTGGTCGTCATTGCGTTCACGATGGTGCATCTCGCGCCGGGCGGGCCGTTCGATGAAGACCGCGCCCTGCCGCCGGAAGTCGAAGCGAACATCGCCGCCGCCTATCACCTCGATGAGCCACTGCCGCAGCAGTTCTGGCGCTACCTGAGCGGCCTGCTGCAGGGTGACCTCGGCCCGTCCTACCGGTATCGCGACTACCAGGTTGCGGAACTGATCGCCGCAGCGTTTCCGGTGTCATTGACGCTGGGCGCGCTGGCGATGCTGTTCGCTCTGCTGATCGGTATCACGGCGGGAACCGCGGCGGCGCTGGTGCGCGGCGGATTCCGCGATCGCCTGCTGTCGGCGCTGGCCATGACCGGTATCTCGCTGCCGGTGTTCGTGTTCGCACCGCTGCTGGTGCTGTTCTTCGCCGTTTACGGCGGCTGGCTGCCGGCGGGCTGGACCGGCGGCAGCGGCGCGGCGCGCTACGTGTTGCCGGTGATCGCGCTCGCCTTGCCGCAGATTGCCTACATCATGCGCCTGACCCGCGCCAGCATGATCGAGGTACTGCAAAGCGACTTCATTCGCACGGCACGGGCGCAGGGCCTGAGTCGTGGCAGCATCGTCCGCCGCCACGCATTCAAGCCGGCAATGCTGCCGCTTCTGTCTTACATGGGTCCGGCGATCGCCGGCGTGTTGACGGGCTCCGTGGTCGTCGAGGAAATCTTCGGCATCCCGGGGCTCGGCCAGCTGTTTGTGCGCGGCGCCCTGAATCGCGATTACACGCTGGTGCTGGGCATCGTTATTTTCTACGCGGCACTCGTCATCGTGCTGAACCTGCTCGTCGATATTTTCTACGGCTTCCTCGACCCGCGGATTCGCAAGCGATGATCGCGGCATGGATCAGGCTGTTGCGCCGCTCATTCCGCAGTCGCGTTGTCAGCGTCTGCTTCAGCCTGTTGCTGCTGCTCGCGATCGTCGCCATCGTCGGGCCGCTCGTGTCGCCGCACAGTTTCCGCACCGCCAATTTCGACGCACGCCTGCTGGCACCTACCCTCGAGCGGCTGCATATTTTCGGCACCGACGGACTCGGCCGTGACCTGTTCGTGCGCACAATGATGGGTACGCAGGTCACGCTGCTCGTCGCCATCGTCGCAAGTCTCGTCAGCCTGATCATCGGCGTGGTGTACGGCGCGACGGCCGGCTATCTTGGCGGCCGCATCGACGCATTGATGATGCGCTTCGTCGACGCGCTGTACGCGCTGCCTTTTATTTTCTTCGTGATCCTGCTGATGGTCACGTTCGAGCGAAACTTCTTCCTGATCTTCGTCGCCATCGGTGCCGTCAACTGGCTCGACATGGCGCGCATTGTGCGTGGCCAGACGCTGGCGCTGAAAGAGCGCGAGTTCGTCGCGGCGGCGCGCATTACGGGCGTGTCAAAAACGCGAATCATTTTCCGGCACATCACGCCCAACCTGCTCGGCGTCGTCATCGTGTACGTCACGCTGACCGTGCCGCAGGCCATCCTGATCGAATCGTTCCTGAGTTTCCTCGGGCTCGGCGTGCAGGAGCCGCGCACGTCACTGGGCGCGCTCGTTGAAGACGGCGTAGGCCACATGGAACAGGCGCCGTGGATGCTGTTGCTGCCGGGGGCGATGCTCGCACTGATTCTGTACTGCTTCAATTTCCTCGGTGACGGCCTGCGCGATGTCCTGGACCCGGCGGAGCGCGACGAATGAGCCTGCTGAAGGTTGAGAATCTGAGCCTGCGCTACGGCGAACGGCCGCGCGTTCTGCGCGATGTGCAGTTCGAGATTGCGGCCGGTGAATCACTTGGCCTCGTTGGCGAATCCGGTGCCGGCAAGACCCAAACGGCGCTCGCCCTGCTTGGCCTGCTCGGCCGTCGGGCGGCGTTAACCGGCAGCGTGCGCTTCGGCGAGACCGAACTTTGCGGCGCACCGGAAGCTGCGCTGAACCTTGTGCGGACGCGGCGCATGGCCATCATTTTCCAGGATCCGCTGCTCGCCCTGAATCCTTACCTGCGGGTCGGCCAGCAACTCGAACCCATACTGCGCGCCCACAAACTCGCGTCCGGCGCCGCGGCGCGGAAGCGCGTTATGGACATGCTGCAGCAGGTCGGATTGCCTGACGCCGGGCGCCAGCTGCGCGTGTATCCGCACCAGCTGTCGGGCGGCATGCGCCAGCGCGTGATGATCGCGGCGGCACTGCTGTGCGAACCCGAACTGCTGATCGCCGACGAACCCACCACCGCGCTCGACGTGACCGTGCAGGCGCAAATACTCGCGCTGTTAAACCGGCTGCGGCAACGCTACGGACTCGCCCTGCTGCTGATCTCGCACGACATGGGTATCGTCGCCGGCAACTGCGAGCGCATGCTGGTGCTGGACCAGGGTCGCGTGGTCGAGCAGGGCAAGACGGCGACCCTGTTCCGCGAACCACACCACGAGCGCACGCGCGCCATGCTCGCCGCAACGCCGGCGATGAGCGACATCGAAGCGCCCGCCCCGCGCGCGCTGCAGTCGCCTCTGCTGGTCGCGCGCAACGTCAGCGCCAGTTACTTCGAGAAACCGTTCGCCGCGGTGCTGCGACGTGTCGAGATTCCTGCGGTGAAAGAGGCAAGTTTCGAAGTCGCACCCGGCGAAACCGTGGCGCTCGTCGGTGAGTCGGGTTCCGGCAAGACGAGCCTGGTTCGTGCCCTGCTCGGCCTGTTGCCGATCGCGAGCGGTGACGCTGCTTTTCTTGGTACATCGCTCGACGAACCCATCGACAAACGGGATCGCGAACTGCGGCGTGACATGCAGCTCGTGTTCCAGGATCCGGTCGGCTCGCTGAATCCGGCCATGCGGGTGCGCGACATCGTTGCCGAGCCGCTGCGTGTGCACTCGCCGCAGCTGAAAGCGCGGGCACGCGAGGAGGCGGTAAGCTGGATGTTGTCGCGGGTTGAGCTGGAGCCACAGCTTGCCTCGCGGTTCCCGCAGCAGCTGTCAGGCGGCCAGGCGCAGCGCGTCGCGCTGGCGCGTGCACTCATCGTGCAGCCGAAACTGCTGATCCTCGACGAAGCCGTGGCAGCGCTGGACGGCCAGGTGCGCAACGAGATCCTGGCGTTGCTAAAGAAGGAACAGGAAGCGCAGGGACTTGCCCTGTTGTTCATCTCGCACGACCTCGGCGTCGTAAAGACAATCAGTCACCGCATCCTTGTCATGTACCTCGGCCGCATCTGCGAACAGGCGACGAGTCGGGCCCTGTTCGCGCGCCCGCGTCACCCGTACACGCGGGCCCTGATGGACTCGGTGCCGCTGCCGGACCCGACGGCGCCGCGCCGCGAGCCACCGGTGCGTGGCGAAGCGCCGTCACTGCTGCAGCCACCGACGGGCTGCGCGTTTCATCCACGTTGCCCGTTCGCGATCGACGTTTGCCGGCAGGAAGCGCCGCCACTGCAGGATATCGATGGTGGTCAGGTTGCCTGCCATCGCGCGGCCGAGCTGGACCTCAGGACAGCACCTCTGCCGAACAGCGCGTAGCTGCGGGACAAGTGCTAACCGGCCGCACGCCGCTCGCGAGCTACTGGCGCAGCAGGTCCATCGGAATGACCAGCGGCGCGCCGTTGACGGTGGCTTTGCCCTTCGCATAGTCGGCCTTCAGGCGATACACGTCGCCATCCAGTATCAGGAAGCCGCCGGCGATCAGTAAGCGCAACTGGTCCGTGATCGGCGATGGCGCCTCAACGCGCGTTCGCCCAATCTCGATATCAGCCGTGGCGGTCAGCGCCAGCAGCAGGGCCGGCCAGCTTGCGACATCCCTGAGCTCCGGTACGGTTATCGTTAATTTCGCAATGCCGTCGCCGGCGCTTGTGCGCAGCTGCAGTTGCTCAATGTCGAGATTAATCCCGGCGGAAATCAGGCCGCGCAAATCATCATCGAAACCGGTGTACGGCTGCAAGCTGGCAAGCGACGCGCCGTTGCGGCTGTACTGCAGCGCACGAATGATGGGACCCAGTCGCTCGGCGTTCGCATTCGCCACATTCGCCCGTATCTCAATATCGTAAGGCCCGTCTTCGGTTTGCAGGGCCAGCAGTTTGAACTGCAGATCGCCCTGCACCTTAGTGCCCTGAAACGCCGAATGCCCCTCAACATCCAGCAGCGCCCAGCGCTCCGGAATACCGAAAGTTAACCAGTCAACATCGGCGATGCGCAGCTTCACGTCGCCCAGCGGGAAACCGAACGGCGTTGCCTTCCGGCTGGCGGCCACCTGTGCGCTGGAGAATTCGAGACTATTAAATTCGTTGCTGGCGCGCGTAGCACCGAGATCCGCGGTGAACGACAGTTCGCGGCCGGTACTGGTGCTGCTAAGGCCTGCGCTGCTGTCCTGCCAGGTGAGGTGCAGCTTGTCACGGGTCTGGTCGCCGGCCGGCAGTTCGTAGCGAAACGTTGCGCTGCCGGTAAGTCCAAGTCGCGAATAGAGGACGCCGGGCACCGGCAGCTCGCTGCCATCCGGCAATTCGAGCGACAGCGTGGACACGCCATTGGCGAGTGCCGGAATCAGCGCGCTCGCATCGTGCGGCGCATTGCCGAGCGCGACCAGCCCATGTTCCAGCCGCGTTTCGATAATCAGCGCGGGCGCTTGCAGCGGATAGCCGGCGCCAGGGGTCAGCAGTGCAATGAATTGCGCGAGCGCCGGATCCGCGAGCGGCACCCGGTGGCGGCCCGCCGAGTTGAACCAGCCGCGCTCGAAATCCAGTTCGCGCACGACGTATTCGGGGCTCATGCGGCTGTTCTGTGCGAGCTGCTGCTCGAGCGAGCGCTCGGCCAGCATGCCGATAATGCCGGGCGCGAGGAACAGCAGGATTGCGAGGCCAAGGAGCCCGGCGAGCAGCCAGCGTTTCATCGAATTTCCAGGGCCTTTGGCAGGCGATTCAAAAACGGCGGCCATGCTAGCATGCGGCGCAATGACCGAATCGCACCGCCACTATGGAAATCGGCGGGGCGAGTCACTAACATAGCGCCCTCGTTTGCTCCCGGGCCCCGTCATGGCCCGCTAAGTCTCGGAAAAATATCGTGATTACAGTCAGGAAAATCAATGCTATCGCCGCCGCCGCCCTGCTTTGCGGCGCCCTGCTGTCGCAGCCCGCACTCGCCGATGGCGACGCAGAGCAGGGCGCGGTCCTCGCCTACACCTGCCTCGGCTGTCACGGCATCCCGGGTTATCGCAATGCCTACCCGTCCTACCGCGTGCCGAAAATCGGCGGACAGAAGGCTGACTACATAGAGACCGCGCTGAAAGCCTACCGTGCCGGTGATCGTCAGCACGCGACGATGCAGGCCAATGGCGGCCCGCTTTCGGACGATGACATCGCGGATCTTGCCGCGTTTTTCCAGGGCGACGAAGCCGCGCTGGACCATGTCACAAGCGACATGATCAAAGACATCCCAGCCGCCGCAACCTGCCTTGCCTGCCATGGCGGTGGCGCGAGCGGTTTGATGCCAACGCCGGCGACCCTGTCGGGACAGGAAGAAAGTTACATCGTGCAGGCGCTGAACCAGTACAAGAGCGGCGCGCGCAAGAACAATGTGATGACCGCGTTTGCAGCGGGCCTGACGGACGCCGACATCGCGGCTATTGCCAAGCTGTGGAGCAAACAGGACGGCGTGTACACCCCGCGCGCGAAGGACTGAGGACGCCCGCGCGCCGTTGCAATGCCGCATGCGTCCACCACGCCGTACGACCACGGCATTACCGCTATCGATACGGACTACGTCCGGCCCAGGCTTGACGCCAGTCACCTGATCGTTGCCAGCGGCCGCGCGGCGTTCGTCGACACCGGCACGAATTACAGCGTGCCGCTGTTGCTGGATGCGCTACAGCAACAACACCTTGTCCCGGAGCACGTCGACTACGTCTTCCTGACGCACGTCCATCTCGATCACGCCGGCGGTGCCGGGCTGCTGATGCAACAGCTGCCGAATGCGGTTGCGATCGTGCATCCGCGCGGCGCGCCGCACATGATCGATCCCAGGAAGCTGATTGCCGGTTCGCAGGCCGTCTATGGCGAGGCGGCCTTTAACAAGATGTACGGTACGCTCGAACCGATCGACGCTGCGCGCGTCGTGGAAGCGCATGACGAACAGGAATTCCAGCTGGCAGGACGCGGTCTGCGCTGCCTGCATACCGAAGGACATGCGCGGCATCATTACGTGCTGCACGATCCGGCAGCGGCGGCCGTTTTCACAGGCGACAGTTTCGGCGTGTCGTACCGCGAGCTCGACACCGATGCCGGTGCGTTCGTGTTCCCGACGACAACGCCGATACATTTTGATCCGGACGAAGCGCATCGCTCAATCGATCGCATCATGGCCTGTGAACCCGAGCAGCTGTTCCTGACGCACTACAGCCGGATACCCGGCCTCGACAAGCTGGCCGATGACATGCACCGCGGCATCGATGATTTTGTCGAGATCGCGTCCCGGCACGCAACGCGCGACGACCGCACAGGCGCAATCGAACGCGCAATGTTTTCCTACCTCGCGAACCGCGCGCAGGCGCACGGCATCGAGTTGACGAATGAAGAGTTGCAGGAGCTGCTGGTAATGGATATCAAGCTGAATACGCAGGGCCTCGAGCACTGGCTCGAGCACGGCAGCCCCACCGCGAGGCGACCCCGGTGAAAAAATTTCGCGCATTTCGTATCGACCAGCATGACGCCGGCATCAAGGCGGGCTTCGCCGAAATCGGCATCGATGAGCTGACGGAAGGCGATACCGTCATCAAGATCAGTCACTCCACGATCAACTACAAGGATGCGCTGGCGGCAACCGGCAAGGGACGTATCCTGCGTCGCTACCCGCTCAATGGCGGCATCGATCTCGCCGGCACGATAGTCGAATCGGCGCACCCCGATCTCGTTGCCGGCTTGCCGGTCGTGGTTAACGGCTGCGGCCTGAGTGAAACGCTCGACGGCGGTTACGCGGAGTTCGCGCGCGTGCCGTCTGCTGCCGTCGTGCCCTTGCCTGATGGAATCGACCAGCGCGCGGCGATGCAGATTGGCACGGCAGGTTACACCGCGGCGCTCGCTATTCATCGCATGGAACAGAACGGCCAGCTGCCCGAGAACGGTCCGGTTGTCGTCACCGGTGCCACCGGCGGTGTGGGCAGTCTCGCCATCGACATGCTCGCTGCCCGTGGCTACGAAGTCGTCGCCGTTACCGGCAAAGCAGGCGAAGCCGAATACCTGCGCGCAATCGGGGCGACGCGCGCGCTGCTGCGCGATGAGATCGACCAGGGCAAACGACCGCTGGAAAAAGCCGAGTGGGCCGGTGCGATCGACAATCTCGGCGGTGACTGGCTCACCTGGCTGACCCGCACCATGCTGTACGGCGGCAACATCGCGAGCATCGGCCTGGCCGCGAGTCACGAACTCAACACCACCGTGATGCCGTTCATCCTGCGCGCCGTGTGCCTGCTCGGCATTAACTCGGTCGATACCCCGCGCGAACTGCGACTCGCCGTCTGGCGTCGCCTGGGCGGTGATCTGCAACCTCGGCACCTTGATCGAATCGCCGGTGAAACGATCGCCTTCGACGAGCTGCCGCAGCACTTCGATGATTACGTCAACGCCAGGGTAACCGGGCGCAAGGTCGTACAGATTTCCTGACAAGCCACCTGCCGCCGCGCCCCCGTTTCCACAGCGAGCAGACCTGCGCCGACCCAAGAGGGGGTGGCCCGGGAAGTTCTTTCGAAGGAATAAAGCGGACCGCAGGGAGCCATCCTTCGAAAGAACTTCCCGGGTCGCCCCCTCAACCCGTGCGCCCATTTCCACGGTACATCAAACCCGGAGCATGCCGGCAACCGGTGCCAATAGCCCCGCGCTGCCGACGGGAAACCTTGCGGAGGAATGGCTCCCTGCGGTCCGCTTTATTTCCTCCGCAAGGTTTCCCGCCGACAGCGCCTTCCTTGTCCGCGTCGTCAATCTACGTAAGTGACTGAACCTGCGACGATTTGGGAAACAAGCTCGCGGTGGTTTAGAATCCGCTGCCCCGGGCCCCCCTGATCGCTTGCAGCTTTGCCGGCTGCACCCCAAGCGTCTCGGCCCCGGTTTTAATCGATATTAGAATCCGGAGACGACGGTATGGCGACTAGCAACGGCGCACGATTCTGGCAGGCCCTCGACGAGGAGCGGCCGCTGCAGGTTGTTGGCGCTATCAATGCCTACGCGGCCCTGCTGGCCGAACGCGCCGGTTTCAAGGCCCTGTACCTGTCCGGCGCCGGCGTTGCGAATCACTCGTTCGGGCTGCCGGATCTGGCGATGACGACCTTGAACGACGTCTGTGAAGACATTCGTCGCATAACCTACGCAACTGAGCTGCCGCTGCTGGTGGATGCCGACACGGGCTGGGGCAGCGCGTTCATGATCGGTCGCACCGTGCGCGAGATGATTCGTGCCGGCGCTGCGGCCTGCCATATCGAAGACCAGGTGGCGGTAAAACGCTGCGGGCATCGACCCGGCAAAGCGCTCGTCGAAGCTCACGAGATGTGTGATCGCATCAAGGCGGCCGTTGACGGCCGCACCGATGACCGGTTCGCCATCATGGCGCGCACCGATGCGCACGCCGTCGAAGGTCAGCAAGCGGCCATCGATCGCGCGTCGGCCTACGTTGCGGCAGGCGCCGACATGATTTTCGCTGAAGCACTGACGACGCTTGACGAGTATCGTGAGTTCGTCAACCAGGTCAGCGTGCCGGTCCTGTCGAACCTGACGGAGTTCGGTCGCACGCCCTTGTTCACGATTGATGAGCTCGCGTCCGTTGGCATCCGCATGGCGCTGTACCCGCTGACGGCGAGTCGCGCCATGGCCGCCGCCGCGAGCAACGTTTACCAGGCACTGCGCCGTGATGGCACGCAGCAGGGTCTGATCAAGAACATGCAGACCCGCGACGAGCTGTACGAAGTGCTCGGCTATCATGACTACGAGCAAAAACTCGACGCGTTGTTCGCCGAACAGGCGAAAGCACCGAAGACCCACTGAAGGAGCGAGCAGATGACGGCAGCAAAAAAGACCGGCGGACTGGCAGGCGTAGTGGCTGGCAGCACCTGCATTGTGTACGGTTGGCAAGGAAGGCGCGGGGCTGACGTACCGCGGCTACGACATCTACGATCTCGCCGACAACGCGACGTTCGAGGAAGTCGCCTACCTGTTGCTGTACGGCAAACTGCCGACCCAAAAAGAACTCGGCGCCTACATCGCGCGACTGAAAACGCTGCGCGGCCTGCCGGATGGCGTGAAAAAAGTGCTGGAAATGATTCCGGCCAGCTCGCACCCGATGGACGTATTGCGCACCGGCGTTTCCGTGCTCGGCAATCTTGAAGAAGAAGGTGATTTCGCAAACCAGCAGCACGTTGCCGATCGCCTGCTGGCCTGCCTGCCGTCAATGTTGCTGTACTGGCACCGCTACCACGCCGACGGCAAACGCATCAACGTCGAGACCGATGACGACAGCATCGCCGGCCACTTCCTGCACATGCTGCACGACAAGGCGCCGTCGAAGATGCACGCGAAGTGCCTGCAGACGACGCTGATCCTGTACGCCGAGCACGAATTCAACGCTTCGACGTTCACAGCGCGCGTGATCACCGGGACACTTTCCGATTTTCATTCGGCAGTAACCGGCGCCATCGGCGCGCTGCGCGGCCCGCTGCACGGCGGCGCCAACGAGGCGGCGATGGCGCTGATCCAGAAATTTTCGTCCGCCAAGGAAGCGGCGGATGGCGTTCGCAAAATGCTGGCGGCCAAGGAAAAAATCATGGGCTTCGGGCATCGTGTTTACACGACCTCCGACCCGCGCAATTCAGTGAACAAGAAGATGTCAAAGGCGCTCGCCCAAGAAGCGGGCGACATGACGCTTTACGACATTTCTGAAGCCGTCGAAAAAGTCATGTGGGACGAGAAGAAGCTGTTCGCGAACGCGGATTTCTTTGCGGCCAGCGTGTACCACTTCATGGGCATCCCGACCTACCTGTTCACACCGATCTTCGTGTGCTCGCGCATCACCGGCTGGGGCGCGCACATCATGGAGCAGCGTGCGAACAACAAACTGATTCGCCCGGCCGCGGACTACGTCGGACCCGGCCTGCAGAAATGGGTGCCGCTCGACAAGCGCTGAGCAGCCAGGCGCGCCCGGCGACGGCGTCGTGCATCTGCTGCAGTTCTTCGATATAGAACAGGTGCTGTACATCAACGCCGGCTGCTCGTCACGCCACGCAGGCCCTGGCTGCTAAGCGGGCAGGAGTTTGCGCAACGCGCTGTCGGCACAGACCGTACTGCGGCGTCCGGTTTTCGTACCAGATTCGTTTCAACCTTCGCTTTTCCAGATCAAGGAATCCCCATGTCAGGACACGACATTCGTTCGGCCAAGCGGCCCAACCCCGACCAGGTGCTGGTCGATATTGCAGACTACGTTTGCGGCGACGCACCAGGCTCGAAGCTCGCCTATGAGACGGCACACTACTGCCTGCTCGATACGCTGGCCTGCGGTTTCCAGGCGCTCGATTACCCGGCGTGCACCAAGCTGCTGGGCCCGGTCGTCCCGGGCGCAACCCTGCCCGGCGGCGCGCGCGTACCGGGCACGCCGTACGAGCTGGATCCCGTGCAGGGCGCGTTCAACATCGGCGCGCTGGTGCGCTGGCTCGATTTCAACGACACCTGGCTCGCTGCCGAATGGGGACACCCGTCCGATAACCTCGGCGGCATTCTCGCGACCGCCGATTACCTGAGTCGCAAGGCGCGTGCCGAAGGCAAGCAGCCCTTGACGATGCACGATGTGCTGACGGCGATGATCCGCGCGCACGAGATCCAGGGCGTACTCGCTCTCGAAAACAGCTACAACCGCGTCGGTCTTGATCACGTACTGCTGGTGCGCGTCGCGTCGACGGCAGTGGTCACGCGCATGCTTGGCGGCACGCGCGAGCAGGTTATCAACGCGGTATCGCATGCCTGGATCGATGGCGGCGCATTGCGCACCTACCGACATGCGCCGAATACGGGCTCGCGCAAGAGCTGGGCCGCGGGTGATGCAACCAGCCGCGCCGTGCGCCATGCGCTGATCGCAATGACCGGCGAGATGGGCTACCCGTCCGCACTCAGCGCGAAGACCTGGGGCTGGTACGACGTGCTGTTCAAAGGCAAGCCGTTCAGCTTCACGCAGGGCTACGCCAGCTACGTGATGGAAAATATTCTCTTCAAGATTTCCTTCCCTGCCGAGTTCCATGCGCAGACTGCGGTGGAATGCGCCATGAAACTGCACGCTGCTGTGAAAGACCGCGTTGCCGATGTCGAACGCATCGTCATCGAAACGCAGGAAGCGGGCGTGCGCATCATCGACAAGACCGGCGCGCTCGATAACCCGGCCGATCGCGATCACTGCATCCAGTACATGGTGGCCGTGCCGCTGATTTTCGGTCGCCTGACGGCAGCCGATTACGAAGACGATGTCGCGAGCGATCCCCGCATCGACGCGCTGCGCAGCAAGATGGAAGTCAGCGAGAACAAGCAGTACACGAAAGACTATTTTGATGCGAAGAAGCGTTACATCGGCAACGCCGTGCAGGTCTTTTTCAAGGACGGCACGTCGACCGACAAGGTCGCGATCGATTTCCCGATCGGGCATCGACAGCGTCGCGACGAAGGTATCCCGGTGCTGATCAGGAAGTTCGAAGACAGCGTGTCGCCCAGGCTGGCCGCCGGCCAGTGGCAGCAGCTCAACAAGCTGGCCGCTGACCAGGCGAAGCTCAGTGCCACGACGGTCGACGATTTCATGGCCCTGCTGGTTGCCTGAGCCCTGCGGACAGAACAGCCGCCGAAACGGAGTACAACGATGCTGAGACTAACGATCACCCTCGTCACCCTGCTGTCCGCTGTTGCGGCATTTGCGCAGCAGCGCACGACGCTGAACGACGGCAACCTCGTGCTCGAAGACATTCCGGCCATTCCGCGGGAAGTCAGCGACGACCTGAACCGCTTCCAGAACGTGCGCTCGGCGAGCGTCATCGACTGGACGCAGGATGGCAAGAGCCTCTATATCACCACGCGTTTTGCCGAAGTTAACCAGATTCACCGCGTTGCTATGCCGGGCGGTGCGCGTCATCAGCTGACGTTCTTCGACGAGCCGGTCGGCGGCGTCGAGCGGCAGCCAAAGAGTAATTTGCTGACGTTCACGCAGGACGCGGGCGGCAGCGAGTTCGCACAGATTTTTACGCTGGACCCGGCGACCGGCAACGCGAACATGCTGACAGACGGTGAATCGCGTAACGGCGCTGTCGAATGGAATCGTGACGGCACGCGGCTGGCGTACCAGAGCACGCGACGCAACGGCGCGTCGAACGATATCTGGATCATGGATGCCGGCGAGCCGTCATCGGCGCAGGTCGTGCTCGAGTCTCCCGACGGTAGCTGGTGGGGCCCGGCGGAATTCACCAGGAGCGGTCGCAAACTCCTGCTCCTGAACTACGTCAGCATTGCCGATTCCCGCATCCATATGCTCGATCTTGATTCGGGTGCGAACAGCCTGCTGGCCGGCGGCGCCGACAGCCCGTCAGTCAACTACGTGGTGGCGATGGATGAGAACGACACCGGCATGTGGATGGTTACGAATCGCAGCGGTGAATTCACGCAACTCGCGTGGCAGTCTTTCGAGGCCGGCAGCAAGCCTGAAATCGTCACCGGCGATATCGCCTGGGACGTGGAAGGTGGCGCGATCAGCAACGATCGGCGCCGCATGCTGTTCTTCGTCAACGAGAACGGTCGCTCGGCGCTGTACCTGATGGACACGCGCAGCCGCCAGCACCGTCGCCTGCAAAACCTGCCGGTCGGCATCGTCTATGGCGCCGAGTTCAGCCCGGACGACAAACGCATCGCGGTAACGATGAACTCTGCCACTGCGCCGGGTGACGTCTACGTGCTGGAGCTCGGTAACAAAGCGCTCGACGCCGGCAAGCTGACGCGCTGGACTTACAGTGAAGTCGGCGGCCTTGATACCGGCCAGTTCCGTGCGCCGGACCTCGTCAGCTATCCAACCTTCGACCAGGCGTACGGCAAGCCGCGCGAGATACCCGCGTGGGTTTACAAGCCTGCCGGCAAGGGACCGCACCCGGTCGTGATTTCAATTCATGGCGGACCGGAGAGCCAGTCGCGTCCGTACTTCAGCAGCACCTACCAGATGTGGCTCGCAAAGCTCGGTGTCGCGGTGGTCGTGCCGAACGTGCGCGGCTCGGCGGGCTACGGCAAGAGTTACCTGCAACTCGACAACGGCATGTTGCGGGAAGATTCGGTGCGCGACATCGGCGCACTGCTCGACTGGATCAAAACCCAGCCGGATCTCGATGCGTCGCGTGTTGCCGTCTACGGCGGCAGTTACGGCGGCTACATGGTGCTGGCGAGCGCCGTGCACTACAGCGAGCGGCTGGCTGCCGCCGTCGATGTCGTCGGCATCAGCAATTTCGTGACCTTCCTCGAGAACACCCAGGATTACCGGCGCGACCTGCGCCGCGTGGAATACGGTGACGAGCGCGAACCGGCAATGCGTGCGCATCTCGAAAAAATCAGCCCGTTAAACAACGTCGACAAGATCAAGGTGCCGATGCTGATCGTGCAGGGCCAGAACGACCCTCGCGTGCCGGTGACCGAGGCCGAGCAGATGGTCGAGGCGCTGCGCGCGCAGGGCGGGACGGTGTGGTACATGAACGCGCTGAACGAAGGCCACGGTTATCGCAAAAAGGAAAATAGCGATATCTATCAGCAGGCTGTCGTGATGTTCCTGCGCCAGCACCTGCTCGGCAGCGACTAGCTCCGGCAGCGCATGGCCACGCTGGAGGAAAAAATCACTGCCGGCGCGGCTGCGCTGCCGCTGGCCCTGCCAGCCGGGGCCGCGGGCAGGCTCGCGCAGCTGCTGCGCGAGCTCGAGCGCTGGAACAAACGCATAAACCTGACCGCAATCCGCAACATAGACGACATGGTGCCGGGCCACCTGCTCGACAGCCTGGTCGCATTGCCGCTGTTACACGGCGAAAGCGTGCTGGATGTGGGAACCGGCGGCGGCTTTCCGGGCCTGCCGCTGGCTATCGTGGCGCCAGGGCGGCAATTCACCCTGCTCGACAGCAACGGCAAGAAAATTCGCTTCGTTCAGCATATGATTGGCGAACTCGGGCTAGAAAATGTGAATACCGTGCAGGCCCGGGTAGAGAGATACACGCCGACAGAGCGTTTTGATACCGTGATTGCGCGCGCTTTCGCCGCACTGCCGCGCATCCTGGAACTGGCAGGCCATCTCGTCGCTGAGACGGGCGTATTGCTGGCGCTCAAAGGAAAGCACCCGGAAGCCGAGATCCGTGAACTCGGCGAGCTGGGTGACGAATGGGAATCCACCGTGACTGAATTGAAAGTGCCCGGAATGAACGACCGCGAGCGACACGTTATTTGCCTGTCGCGGCGCGCCGTGGTGCGCCAGTGACGCGCATCATCGCGGTCGCCAATCAAAAGGGCGGCGTTGGCAAGACCACCACCTGCGTGAACCTCGCAGCGTCGCTGGCGGCGACGAACCGGCGGGTACTGCTCGTCGATCTCGATCCGCAGGGCAATGCAACCATGGGCTGCGGCGTCGACAAGCGCGAAGTCGAACGCACCGCCTGCGACGTGCTGCTCGGCGACGCAAGCGCCGCCGATTCGATCGTCTCGGTGCCGGAAGGTGATTTCGCGCTGCTGCCTGGCAATGAGGATCTGACGGTCGCCGAAGTGCAGTTGCTGCAGGAACTCGGCCGCGAAATGAAACTGCGGCAGGCGCTGGCGCCCGTCGCAGGACTCTACGATTTCATCCTGATCGACTGCCCGCCGTCGATCAACATGCTAACGGTCAATGCGCTTACAGCGGCGGACGGGGTGCTGATCCCTATGCAGTGCGAGTACTACGCGCTCGAAGGTTTAACGGCGTTACTGAACACAATCGAACAGGTGCGCAACAGCGTCAACGCGAAACTCGAAGTGTTCGGTCTGCTGCGCACGATGGTTGACCCGCGCATCAACCTGTCGAACGAAGTATCCGACCAGCTGATCGAACATTTCGAAGACAAGGTATTTCGCACCGTGGTGCCCCGCAATGTGCGGCTCGCCGAAGCGCCCAGTTTTGGCAAACCGGTGATGTACCATGATCGCAATTCGCGCGGTGCACTTGCCTACCTGGCGCTGGCCGGCGAAGTGCTGCGCCGCGAAGACGAGCGCGCCACGGCAGCGGCCCGCTAATTTAAGCGCATCGCGTATTTAGGGGTCGAACCGCATTAAAATACGCGCGTATTTAGGGGTCGAACCGCGGTAATAGGGGTCGAACCGACTTTTTCACTACGCTCCGCAGTAAAAGGGGTCGAACCGACTTTTTCACGGTAATAGCGGTAATAGGGGTCGAACCGACTTTTTCACTACGCTCCGCAGTGTCGGAAACGACAAGGCAAACGAAAAACTCGGTTCGACCCCGTCGCACCGATTCAGAACGAAACGAGTTTCTAAATGACAACGCCTAAGAAAAAAAGACTGGGACGCGGACTGGAAGCGCTGTTAAGCAAGCCGGTGCCCGCGGCGGCAACGCCTGATACCGCGGCGAGCGGCAGCACCAGCGGCGGCGACCAGCTACGCGATATCCCGATCGAGCACCTGCAGCGCGGCGAGTACCAGCCGCGCGTCGACATGCGCCAGGACACGCTCGAAGATCTCGCGCGCTCGATTGAAGCGCAGGGCGTGGTGCAGCCGATCGTGGTACGTCCGATAGGCAACGGCGCGAACGGCCAGCCGCGCTACGAGATCATCGCCGGCGAACGCCGCTGGCGCGCCGCGCAGCTGGCGCAGCTCGATACTATTCCTGCCATCATCAGGCAGGTGCCGGACGAAGCAGCCATCGCGATGGCGCTTATCGAGAACATCCAGCGTGAAAACCTGAATCCCCTGGAAGAGGCGCGCGCGCTCGATCGTCTCATCAAGGAGTTCGGCATTACTCACCAGGAAGCGGCAGAAGCTGTCGGCCGCTCACGCGCTTCCGTCAGTAACCTGCTGCGCCTTTTAGACCTGTCGGACAAGGTCAAGCCGCTGCTGGAGTCGCGCGAGCTGGAGATGGGTCATGCGCGGGCCTTGCTGTCGCTGCCGAACGCGACACAGCAACTCGACGCGGCACGTATCGTCATCAAGCAACGCTTGTCCGTGCGCAATACCGAAGTGCTCGTCAGAAAAATGTTGTCTGACAAGCCGGGTCATCGGCCCACCACAAAGCCAGCAACGCCGAACGCGGATATTCGTCGCCTTGAAAAAGACATCACTGACAAACTGGGCGCCAAAGTACATATCGATCACGGCACGAAGGGTGCCGGCAAACTGGTGATCAGCTACAACAGCCTCGACGAACTCGACGGGATTCTGAAGCATATAAAGTAAGCCGACCAAAAGCCGGACAGAAAAAAAACCCGCAACAGGCGGGTTTTTTTGTTAGCAACGATAGCGCAGGGGTCGAACCGACTTTTTCGCATGCGTTGTCGAGCGGAGGGGTCGAACCGAGTTTTTCGCGGTTCGACCTCCGATTATCGGAAACGACAGAGCGGGCGAAAAAGTCGGTTCGACCCCTGTGCCACTACCATCAACAGCGAAAAACTCGGTTCGACCCCTATACCCCGCGAAAAACTCGGTTCGACCCCTATACCCCGACCCCTATACCGCTATACCGCGCTATACCCTCACGCCACCGCGTGAACCTCAACAGATTCAGCACTATAACCACTCTGTATCAATTCCGGCATGACGGCTTCCGAGATCAGGTAACCCTGCAGCTTGTCGCAGCCGATGGTATCGAGGAACTCGTAGGTCTCCTGGTCTTCAACACCTTCTGCACAAACCGAAATGCCAAGGTTGTGGGCGAGGCCCGTTACTGCGGCGAGAATCGTTTGCGCCACCACGCTTTGTCGTGCCCGCTTCAACGCCGCCGCATGAATCTTGATTTCGTCGACCGGTAGCGCCTCAAGCGTGCCGAGCGATGCCGTTGCCGCACCGAAGTCGTCCAGCGAAATTCGAAAACCCTTGTCACGCAATTCGCGCACGACCCGCAGGTGCGGCGCATCGGACGAGGCTATGTCCTGCTCGATAACTTCAAAGGTGAAGTTGGAACAGGCGACGCCGTGACCCTTGACGATGCGTTCGTAGGCATCGGCAAGCCCGGCGTCGTTCAACTGGCTGGATGCGAGGTTGATGCAGGAGTTCAGCCGCAGGCCTTGCTCACGCCAGCGCACGAGTTGCGCCGCCGCTTCGTTCAGCACGAACTCGCTCACCGCCGGCATCAGGTCGAACGCCTCGAGCTCGGGCAGAAACTCGAATGGCCCGAGGGTTCCGTGCAGCGGATGCTGCCAGCGCAGCAGGGCTTCCGCCTCGGTGGTCACCCAGGTGTTGCCGTCGCCGCGCATTACCTTCGGCTGATAGCGCAGTGAGAACTCGCCGTTGCGTAAGGCCTTGCGCAGATCGTCCGCAGAAATCCGCAACAGCAGCTGCCGGCATTTTCTCGCGGCTTTCATCAACTGGTAGCCGCTGAAATCGGCGGGCAGCCATTGCACGTTGTCGAGTTGATCGAGTTCTTTCAGGATGCCGTCAAGGTGCGCCTTGCGAACCTCGTTACGATCGGCAGCGATGATGACGCCGAACGAGGCGCGAAATGCGGCTTTGTGCAACACGGTTGCCTTGCCGACGGTGATGTCCGCCATGCTCAGCAGGACCAGGCTGCGGGTTTTGCTGCGCAACTGCCGGTCCAGGCTGACCGCGCTGTCGAAATAGGCAGAGTTGAGGCTGAGTTCGCGCGTCATGTTCAGAACGGCGCGGTGTCGTCCGGTGGATTCGCTGGCCAGCAGTAACATTGCTTCTCCTGGTCCCTGGCGGCTCTGCGGTCCGCCAGGTCTGTGTGAGCGGCAGGCCGCCAGGACCTGCCACGAGTAGTGGTTATCGGCCGTTTATACCGGCGGCTTGAGCGGCCCGGTGTGTCCCAGGTCGCAGTGCAGAAAAAAGCCCATTTATGGAGGGCAGGCGGCGTTAAGGCATTCTATATGGTCTCAAAAGTATGATATCAGCCCACCGCGTGCTGGCTGCGCCATGTGTTGCCATCGATATACCCCCCCTCTATAATGCGCGGGCTAAACGCAGGCCAGCTTGCGAATAAATCACCAGAACGCCACTCACCGCCGGTCAGCCGATGGACGTGGCGTTTTTAGTGCCGGAGATACGGGAGACATGAAGGGCATGGCCAGGGAGCGATCTTCGGGCCCGGCTGTTCACCCGCTCTTGAAGCTACTGTTATTGCAGCTGGCAATAAGCGTGGCGCTTGGCGCGTTTTTTTGGGGCATCACCGATAGGGTATCGGGCTACTCCGCGTTACTGGGTGGCCTGTGCTGCGTCTTGCCGAATGCTTACCTGGCGCTGCGACTCGTTGCGCCGCGGCGGGATCCGGGGGCGCGAGCCCTGCTAAGCGCTGCGTATATCGGCGAATTTGGAAAACTGGCGTTGACGGTGCTGATGTTCAGCCTGACCTTCGCGCTGGTCAGGCCGCTGGCACCACTGCCGCTGTTTGCAGGCTTTATCGCCTGCCAGCTGGCAACGTTCGCAGGGCTTTTTATGCGCGATCAGGACCATCACGTGAGAACGGGAACGAAAAATGGCGAGTGAAGGCGGGGCCAAAACCTCGGGCGACTACATCCAGCACCATCTCCAGAACCTGCAGGTCTGCAAGACCGACAGTGGCTGGGTCTGGAATGAATGTGCCGGTAACCCGATGGCGATCAACGTCGATTCGATGTTCTGGTCGGTCCTGCTCGGCGTCGTGTTCATCTGGCTGTTTGGCAGCGCCGCAAAGAAGGCATCGAGCGGAAAGCCCGGCAAATTGCAGGCATTTGTCGAGATCATCGTCGATTTCGTCGATTCAAGCGTCCGCGACACCTTCCACGGCACCAGCCGGCTGATCGCCCCGCTCGGCCTGACCATCTTCGTCTGGGTGTTCCTGATGAACCTGATGGACCTGGTGCCGGTCGACTGGATTCCGTTCTTTACCGAGAACGTGCTGCACATCCCGTACATGAAGGTCGTGCCGACCACCGACGTCAACGTGACCTTCGGCATGTCGATCGCCGTGTTCTTCCTGATTATTTTTTACACGGTGAAAAACAAGGGCGTGAGCGGCTTTATCAAGGAGCTGACGCTGCACCCGATCGCGCCGCCGACCAAGGGCCTCGGCCTGATCGCGGCGCCGCTGATTATCGCCTTCAACTTCATTCTCGAATCGGTCTCGCTGCTGGCGAAACCGCTGTCACTGTCGCTGCGACTGTTCGGCAACATGTTCGCCGGCGAGCTGATCTTTATCCTGATCGCCCTGCTGGGTATCTGGCAGCTGCCGCTGCACTTTGGCTGGGCCGTGTTCCATATATTAATTGTTACCTTGCAGGCATTTATTTTCATGATGTTGACCATAGTTTATTTGAGCCTGGCCTCGGAAAAGCACTGATCAACACACGCTGATTTACTACCCACTTATTTACTGACCAAATCTCGACTGATCCTCGATAGGAGAAACTGATGGAAACTGTTATTGGCTTTACCGCGATTGCCGTCGCACTGCTTATCGGCCTCGGCGCACTCGGTGTAGGTATCGGCATGGGCCTTCTGGGCGGCCGCTTCCTCGAAGGTGCTGCGCGGCAGCCTGAACTGGCTCCGATGCTGCAGACCAAGATGTTCCTGGTTGTCGCACTGCTCGACGCCGTCGCGATGATCGGTGTGGGCATCGGCCTGTACTTCGCTTTTGCGAACCCGTTCATCGGCCAGCTGCAGCAGGCCTTGATTCAGTAGGCAACCCGCAGCTAAAACGCGTGGTGGCCGCAAGGCCGCCACTACGTTAACGAAGCAAGAATCAGGAGTCACTGGTGGATATCAACATGACCTTGCTGGGCCAGTCGATCGCGATGATCGTATTTGTCTGGTTCTGCATGAAGTTCATCTGGCCGCCGATCATGGCCGCGATCGAGGAGCGCCAGACGCAGATTGCCGACGGCCTCGCCGCGGCGGAACGCGGACAGCACAGCCTCGACAAGGCGCAAGCCGAAGCGGCCGAAATTGTTGGCGAAGCGCGCAAGCAGGCGACGTCGATTCTCGACCAGGCGCATTCGCGTGCCAGCGAAATCGTCGCCGAAGGCAAGGCCGATGGCGTCAAGGAACGTGAGAAGCAGCTGGCCGCGGCGCACGCTGAAGCCGTGCAGGAGATTAACCGTGCCCGCGAAGAGCTGCGCGGACAGGTTTCCGCCATCGCGGTAGCGAGTGCCGAGAAGATCCTGAAGCGCGAGATCGACAGTAACTCGCACCAGGACATTCTCAGCAAGCTCGCGGCCGAGCTGTAAGCGGAACCGATCTCAATGGCCGACAAGCACACTTTAGCCAGACCGTACGCGCGGGCCGCGTTCGACATTGCCCGCGAGCAGAATCGCATGGGCCAGTGGTCCGACGCGCTGAACATCGCCGGCGAACTGTTAGCGGATGGCAAAGCCGCGGCTTTCCTGCAAACGCCGAAACTCAGCGACGCGCAGCGTCTCGAGTTCCTGACCGGTCTCATTACGGCAGCCGGTGGCAACAACGTGGTGCTGGATGGCAGCGACAAGCACGGCAATAACTTTCTCAAGCTGTTGCTCGAATACGATCGGGTCGATGTCCTGCCGCAGATTGCGGAACATTTCGACGCGCTGAAAGCAGATGCCGAGAACACCGTCGACGTGACGGTGACTTCCGCCGTTGCGCTTAACGACGCGCAGAAGGCCGAGATCACCGCGGCATTGAAGAAAAAGCTCGGCCGCGACGTCACCCTGACGACGGCGATCGACGAAACACTTATAGGCGGTGCGGTTATTCGCGCCGGCGACGTAGTAATTGATGGATCTTTGCGCGCGAGGCTACAGGGCCTCGCCACCGCACTGATCGCCTAAAGAGGAAAGCAACATGGCACTCAAAGCTTCTGAAATCAGTCAGCTGATTAAAGAGCGAATCGAGAAATTCGAGTCCGCGGCACAAGCCCGTGACGTCGGTACCGTCATCGGCGTAACCGACGGCATCGTGCGTATTCACGGTCTCGGCGACGCGCGCTACGGCGAAATGCTCGAGTTCCCGAAAAACACCTTCGGCCTTGCTCTGAACCTGGAGCAGGACAACGTCGGTGCGGTGGTACTCGGTGACTACAAGCACATCTCCGAAGGCGACACGGTCAAGACCACCGGCCGTATTCTCGAAGTGCCGATCGGTGAAGCGCTGCTGGGTCGCGTTGTCGACGCTCTGGGCCAGCCGATCGACGGCAAGGGCCCGATTGCTTCGACCGAAACCGCGCCGATTGAAAAAGTGGCGCCTGGCGTTATTGAACGCAAGTCCGTCGACCAGCCGGTACAGACCGGCCTGAAGTCGATTGACGCAATGGTGCCGATTGGCCGCGGCCAGCGTGAGCTGATCATCGGTGACCGCCAGACCGGTAAGACCGCCGTTGCTATCGACGCGATCATCAACCAGAAAGGCACCGGGATTAAATGTATCTACGTCGCAATCGGCCAGAAAGCCTCATCGGTTGCCGGCGTGGTACGCAAGCTGGAAGAAGAAGGCGCAATGGCGCACACGATTGTCGTAGCTGCCTCGGCCGCCGACTCTGCTGCCATGCAGTACATTGCACCGTATGCCGGCACCTCGATGGGCGAGTATTTTCGCGATCGCGGCCAGGACGCACTGATCATTTTTGACGATCTGACCAAGCAGGCCTGGGCCTATCGCCAGATGTCGCTGTTGCTGCGTCGTCCGCCAGGCCGCGAAGCGTACCCGGGTGACGTGTTCTATCTGCATTCACGTTTGCTGGAACGTTCGGCGCGCGTTAACGCTGAGTACGTCGAAGCGTTTACCAAAGGCAAAGTGAAGGGCAAGACCGGTTCGCTGACGGCGCTGCCAATCATCGAAACGCAGGCCGGAGACGTCTCCGCATTCGTACCGACCAACGTGATCTCGATTACCGACGGCCAGATCTTCCTCGAGACCGACCTCTTCAACGCAGGTATCCGTCCGGCTATTAACGCCGGTCTGTCGGTATCGCGCGTCGGTGGTGCGGCACAGACCAAGATCATCAAGAAGCTTGGCGGCGGTGTGCGCCTGGCACTTGCGCAGTATCGCGAGCTTGCAGCCTTCGCACAGTTCGCATCGGATCTCGACGAAACCACCCGCAAGCAGCTCGAACGCGGCCAGCGCGTCACGGAGCTGATGAAGCAGAAGCAGTACTCGCCGCTGTCCGTTGCCGAAATGGGCCTGTCGCTGTACGCCGTTAACGAAGGCTTCATCGACAAGGTGCCGCCAGCGAAAGTGGTCGCGTACGAAGGCGCGCTTCATGACTATGCCCGCGCGAATCACGCAGACTTGCTGAAGAAAATCGACGAGACCGGCGATTACTCCGACGAGATCAAGGCCGGCCTGAAAAAGGTCTGCGAAGGTTTTGCCCAGAAAGGCGCGTACTAAAGTACGGGTCGGTTGTTTAAAACTTCAGATATAAGCGAGCAACAGAGAAACCAGCATGGCAGGTGAAAAGGAAATACGCACAAAGATCCGAAGCGTGAAAAACATGCAGAAGATCACGAAGGCGATGGAGATGGTGGCTGCTTCCAAGATCCGCAAGGCGCAGGATCAGATGGAAGCGTCGCGTCCCTACGCAGAGCGTATTCGTCGCGTCATCGGCCACCTCGCGCACGCCAACCCGGATTACAAGCATCCGTATCTGCAGGAGCGAGAGGTAAAACGTGTCGGCTACATCGTGATCTCAACGGATCGCGGTTTGTGCGGCGGCCTGAACGTCAACATGTTCAAGCGCATCGTTGCGGACATCACGCAGTGGCAGGAAAAGGGCGTTGAAGTGCAGTACACGCTGGTCGGCTCAAAGGCGGTTGCCTTTTTCCGTCGCATCGGTGGCAAGGTGCTCGGTACGGCGACGCACCTGGGTGACAAACCCAGCGTCAATGAGTTGATCGGCTCGATCAAGATCATGCTCGACGCCTACAGCAGTGGGAAAATCGACCGCCTGTTCCTCGTCAACAACAAGTTTGTGAACACGATGAGCCAGGTGCCAACGATCACCCCGATACTGCCGGTCAGCACTATCGATCTTGGCGACGAATCGCTGCAGGACCACTGGGACTACATCTACGAGCCGGATGCCGGTGAGTTGCTCGATGACGTGCTGATGCGCTACATCGAATCCCAGGTTTACCGAGGCGCTGTCGAGAACTTCGCCAGCGAAATGGCCGCGAAGATGGTTGCGATGAAATCCGCGACCGACAACGCCGGCGACATTATCGACGATTTGCAGCTTGCCTATAACAAGGCACGCCAGGCTGCGATCACTCAGGAAATTTCAGAAATTGTCGGCGGCGCTGCTGCCGTCTCAGGTTAGAGGTTTTAATAATGAGCACCGGAACCACTGTGCAGATCATCGGCGCCGTCGTGGACGTCGAGTTCCCCGCAGACGCCATCCCGAATATTTACGATGCGCTGATCATCGACGAAGGCAACATCACGCTCGAGGTGCAGCAGCAGCTCGGCGACGGCATCGTGCGCACGATTGCGATGGGTGCCAGTGAAGGCCTGAAGCGCGGCATGGACGTGCGCAACACGGGCGCGGCGATCCAGGTACCGGTTGGCGAGAAGACGCTCGGCCGCATCATGGACGTGCTCGGCCAGCCGATCGACAACAAAGGCCCGATCGGCGCACCGCTTAGCATGCCGATTCACCGCGCAGCGCCTTCTTACGAAGAGCAGGCCGCGGCGACGGAGCTGCTGGAAACCGGCATTAAGGTTATCGACCTGATCATGCCGATCGCCAAGGGCGGCAAGATCGGCCTGTTCGGCGGCGCCGGCGTGGGCAAGACGGTAACGCTGATGGAGCTCATTCGTAACATCGCGGCAGAGCACTCCGGCTACTCGGTATTCGCCGGTGTCGGTGAGCGTACTCGCGAAGGTAACGACTTCTACCACGAGATGACCGAGTCGAAAGTTATCGACAAGGTATCGCTCGTGTACGGCCAGATGAACGAGCCGCCGGGTAACCGCCTGCGCGTCGCACTGACCGGTCTGACGATGGCGGAAGCGTTCCGCGACGAAGGCCGCGACGTACTGATGTTCATCGACAACATCTACCGCTACACGCTGGCCGGAACGGAAGTATCCGCACTGCTCGGCCGCATGCCATCAGCGGTGGGCTACCAGCCGACGCTGGCCGAAGAAATGGGCGTGCTGCAGGAACGCATTACCTCGACGAAGACGGGTTCCATTACCTCGTTCCAGGCCGTTTACGTACCCGCGGACGATCTCACCGATCCGTCGCCGGCAACGACCTTTGCTCACCTTGACGCAACGCTGGTGCTGTCACGCCAGATTGCAGAGCTCGGTATTTACCCGGCTGTTGACCCGCTCGATTCGACGAGTCGTATTCTCGATCCGCTGGTCATTGGCCAGGAACATTACGACTGCGCACGTGGCGTACAGGCGGTACTGCAGCGCTACAAGGAACTGCAGGACATCATCGCGATTCTCGGTATGGACGAGCTGTCGGAAGACGACAAGCAATCCGTTACCCGCGCTCGCAAGATCCAGCGCTTCCTGTCACAGCCGTTCTTCGTGGCAGAAACCTTTACGGGTTCGCCGGGCAAGTACGTGAGTCTCGCCGAAACAATTCGCGGCTTTAACGCGATTGTCGCCGGTGACTACGATCACCTGCCGGAGCAGGCGTTCTACATGGTTGGCTCGATCGACGAAGTTGTCGAGAAAGCCAAGACGATGCAATAAGCATCAGGAACTAAGCGCATGGCAACGATCCACGTCGACATCGTATCCGCCGAAGGCGAAATCCATTCGGGCGAAGCCAAAATGGTGTACGCACCGGCACGCATGGGCGAAGTCGGCATAGCGCCGCGCCATGCACCGTTGCTGACGGCACTAAAGCCGGGCGAAGTGCGTGTCGAAGATGTCGATGGCAAGGAGCATTTCTTCTACGTAACCGGCGGCATGCTGGAAATCCAGCCGCACCTTGTCACCGTGCTGGCCGATACCGCGCTACGCGGCGAACAGCTCGACGAAGCCGCGGCACTGAAAGCGCAGCAGGATGCAGAAGAAGCGCTGAAAGGCGCCTCCGAAGAGACGGACTTGAAGCGCGCGCAGCTGGAACTGGCAGAAGCGCAGGCGCGCTTCCGCGCAGCGCAGCGGCTAAAGGGGAAAAAGTAGCGGCGAAAGGGGATAAGGGGTCGAACCGCATTTTTTCAAACCGCAGTGCGACCCGGAATCTATTCCGGCTCGTCGAAGGGGATTAGGGGTCGAACCGCATTTTTTTCGAACCGCAGTGCGACCCGGAATCTATTTCAGCTCGTCGAAAAAAATGCGGTTCGACTCCGCTTATTCGCTCAGTTTGCTGACTGCCCCAGCGAGATCGATCCGGAGTCTGTTACGCGAATCTTGGGGCGCAACGCGCCCGTATCCAGTTTGGCCTCGAACACGTAATCAAACGAGCCGTTCTTGGTAAGGGGTCGAACCGCATTTTTTTCAAACCGCAGTGCGACCCGGAATCCATTCCAGCTCGTCGAAAAAAATGCGGTTCGACCCCTACTGTCGCAACCGTCGCTATTGAACCGGGGGAAGATCAGTTCGACCCCTTATCCCCCTACTGTCCGTGCAGCTTGCTGCGATTGAGAACGGCAAGCTTGGCCTCGTACAGGTCGCGCGTCGCCGGCCGGTTTGCCTGCTGCATGGCCTCAGCAAACGCGGCCTCGGCCTGTCGCAGGTTGCCCGCCCGGTAGTACGCCTTGGCCAGTCCGAAATAGCCTTCGTGCAGGTAGGGTGCCAGTTCTATGCTTTTGTTGAAGAACGTTATCGCCGTGCGAAAATCGCCGTCGTCGTAAGCATTCTGCCCGGCGGCGATCCAGTCGAACGGGTTCGGGTCCTGCAGTGCAGCCAGCTTCGCATCGACGAGCTTCGCTTCCGCCATACGCCCCTGCCGTTGCAGGAAAATGCCGTAGTTTCGCAGCAGGCCCACCGGCCGGTTCGACACCTCGATGCCATGGCGATAAATTTCCTCGCTCTTTTTTGCATCGCCGGCGCGGTCGTAAACGATCGCCATCATGTTAAATGAGTCGGGATTCTCCGGCGTCAGGTCAAGCGACTCCCGCAGCAGCCAGTACGCCTTGCCGAGATCCTTTGCGGCAATCGCGTCAGCGGCAACGTTGCGGTAGTACATCGCAAGGTACTCTCGCCTGCTGACGTTACTGATCAGCCGGTCCGTCTCGCTTGGGAAATAGTCAACCCTGATGCCCGGACGTGACAGCACCAGTGCACTGCCATCCGTCTGCCAGCTCGGGTCATACAGAAAGCTGCGAACGTGCTGGCCGCGCTCGATCAGGTTGCCGCGCGATTCGAACACGGGCAGTGAGTCGGTGAGCTGGTAGGCAATGTCGACGCCGGCCTGCTGCGCCAGCGCCGTCGTAAGAATGGCCAGCGACAGGCAGTTGCCCGCCGAGTTCTGCAAGGCTTCGCTTGCCGTATAGGTTTCACCGAGGTAGCTGAAGTCGGTCGCTATCAACTTGAGGTAGTCAGCGACGAGCCGGTGAGTGGGCGTATTGCGATGCGCGGGCTTGTCAAGATAGCTCTGGAACGCAGCACGCTGCGCGTTCGTCAGTTCATGTATTTCCGCTGCTGTCACGATCGGTGGTCGCTCACCGAACAGGTCACTGTCCAGCTGCAGCGTCTGCGCTTCAGGAACGACGGGGCCGGAAGGCACGGTGCTGCAGGCGTTCAGGAAGCCGCCGAACAGCAGGACGAGCGTGACTAATCGAGTGGCCATACCCGTCAGACCCGCGTTGCGCGGCGACGTTCTGATTATTCACTCTACCGGTCAGAAGCCTTTTGGTATCAGTGGTCGGATCCGGCCTGGCTCGGCAACTCGCTGATGGTCTGGAGCCGTGCCCCGGTCTGCTGGTCCCACACAATCAACGGCAGTCGAATGCCACCGGTCACCAGCCGCTTGCCGTCCTGCAGGAACGCCACGGCGAACAGCAAACGACCGCTGCCGAAACTCGCCTGCTGGGTAAAACGCCGCACGACGGTGAATGACTCGATATCGACCAGCGTCGCAGTGCCGTCGAGATCTGCCGCGACCAGGTAGCGGCCATCGTGACTCTGCTCAAGGTCGGACACGAAGTCAGGATGCGTTTGCAGCGAACGCAGGCGTTCGCCGGAAACCAGGTCTATTTCGATGATACTGCCACCGACGCCGGCGAAGTAGCCGGTGTTCCCGTCCGGTGCAACCTCGACGCCCTTCACATTGCGCTGGCCATCCCGCGCGCGGCGATCGTTTTGCCAGGTGTGCAGCAGCTTGCCGGATTCGATATCCATCAGCCGCGCCTGCTGGTCGAAGCGGGCTATGAGCAGCCAGCCTCGCTCGGCGATGACTTCAAAATCTTCAACTTCGGTATCGGCGCCGAGGTCGTAGCTGGCCAGCAGTGCGCCGGATTGCAGGTCGTAGCGGGAAAGAACGCTACCCTGGCCTGCTGCGAAGAGCGTATTGGCGGGCCCGAAACGGGTCGAGCTGACGCTGCCGTCGCGATCCTTGACGGAAAAAACCGTGTCACCGCTTTCGATATCGATCACCAGCAGTCGGCCATCCTGGGTGCCCAGCGACAGACGCCTGCCATCGGCGCTGAAGTCGAACCCGAACAGGCGCTGCTGGCCGAGATCAATGCGCCTTTGCAGCGACCAGGGATTGGTATTCCACAACAGCAGCGTGCCGCTGCCGGTGCTGGTTGCAGCAAGCTCGCGCTGTGCTGCGACTTCGAGATCAGCGCGAATCACATCCTGCGCGAACAGCGGCGGCGCAACGAGCAGGCACAACAGGCAGAGCGAACTGATACGCACAATCAGAACCAGTAGTCAGCGACGCAGCGTCCGTCGCGCGGCAGGTCTGCAAAAGTATCCAGCCCGTCGAAGTGATCGATAGGCACTTGCGCGACGGCCTCCGGTTCCGTCAGGCGCAGGTTGACCGCCATTCTGCGGCGCCCTGCCTTGTCGGTTTTCTGCGCGCGCCAGTAGGCAACGCAGCCGCAAGTCGGGCAGAAATGGAATTCGATCGCATCGCCGCGGACGTACGGGCGAGTAACTCCCGAGACCTGGATGCCTTCGTTTTCGAAGTCGTAAATCCACAGCACGCCGTAGCGGCGGCACACGCTGCAGTTACAGGCGGTCGCCGATTTGGGCACGTCGTCAAAACGCCAGTGCACCGCGCCGCAGTGACAGGATCCTTCGATCTTCTTGCTTTTATTATTCGCCATCGCTACCACACGACTCCAGTACGTCTGCCGTTGATTTTACCGTGCAAAACTCGCCGTCGAGGCTGGCAAGATGGACGTCGTGAATCTCCTCGGCGCTGAAATGTTTGCCGTCGGCAGTGTTCCGTTCGTAGGTCGCCGTGGCGTCTCCTACGAGCGTTACGTCGAAGCCGAGGTTGCCGGCCATGCGCGTCGTGGTCGACACGCAGTGATCGGTGGTTAGCCCGACAATGACGAGCGACTGGATGTCTGCGTCATGCAAAAAATTCTCGAGGTCGGTGCCGATGAACGCGCTGTTAACCGTTTTGGAGAACTGCGCCTCGCCGGCGAGCGGCGCAACCTCGTCTTTGAACTCGTTGCCGGGCTGGCCGGGCCGCAATGGAGACGTTGCCGAGGTGGAGTTGTGCCGGACGTGAACGACGGGTCGTTCGGCCGCGCGCCACGCCGCGAGCAGCCTTGCCATGTTGTGTTCCGCGTCCAGGTTGTTGCGCACGCCCCAGACCGGTTCGTGAAAACCTTTTTGTACGTCGATCAGCAGCAGTGCCGGGGGCTTTTTCATTTTTGAGTTTCTGCCGGTCGCGGGAATGCCAGCAACGGTGACGCATACTTTGTTTCGCGCCTGTCCGGCAGCCCCAGCTGCTGCATCAGCAGCGGATACACGTGAACCGCATCGACCGTGCCGATCGTCATTCCTGACGGCAGTCCCGGACCGCTGGCCAGGAAGATGCCGTGCATGTCGCTGAAGTCCGGCGCCCAGCCATGATCGCCCCTGTTCATTTTATTCAGCCTGTCGCGATCGCTGAGAACGGCGTAGCCGGGCTCGGCCTGCAGCACGACATCCGCCATGCGCGGGCTGTTCGCGATGTGCCACCCGGCAGGCGCGTCGTCCGGCAGGTAGGCGCGGCCGTGTTGCCAGCGCGCGTTAATCGCATCGCGCAGTGCTCGCGCCCGTTCCCTGTCGCGACCCGGCACGAACAGCTGCGTGACCGGCCCGTTGTCCACTGTTTCTATATCGTCCAGGTCCAGGAAGTCGCTGAGAATCAGCGGCTCATCCTTGCGATAACCACTCTGCCCGTGATCCGAGACTACGGCGACCGTCACCTTGCCGGTGAGCGGTGACGCATCGATACCGTCAAGCAGTTCACCGATCCATTGGTCTACTTTGCGAATGGCCGCCACAGATTGCGGGGTTGCCGTGCCAAAAAAATGCGACGTCGCATCGACGTGCTCGAAGTACAGCGTGATGACATGCGGCCGCTGGTCCTCCGGCAGGTCGAGCCAGGCCAGTGCCTGCTCAATGCGATCACCTCCCGGTACGCTGGCATCGAAGGGCCGCCAGTCCGACGGTGACACGCCGTCAACCGGCGCTTCGGTACCGACGAAGTAGAACGCGGCGCTGCCTAATCCGGCACGTTCCGCCGCGACCCAGATCGGCTCGCCGCCGTACCAGCGGCCGTCCTGCACCGTGTCTCTCTCTTTGTAGTGATACCAGCCGTCGCGCGCTTCGTTCATGAAGTCATTGAAGATGATGCCGTGCTCCGCGGGGTAAAGTCCGGTAGCGATCGAGAAGTGGTTCGGAAACGTCAGCGTCGGCCATACCGGGCGCATTGATTCGGCGCGAATGCCGTTGGCCGCAATGCGCTGCAGCGCTGGTGTCGGGAAGCGATCCAGGTAGTCGTGACGAAATCCGTCGATCGAAATCAACACCAGGTACGGTGCGTCACGACGCGCTGACGCCATATCGCCTTGCGGCGCTATACTGCAGGACATCAGAAACAACAAAAGCAACAGGGTCGCGCTGCGCAACTTCATACGGCACCTTGTTAAATTTATCGAAGCAGAATAGCAGAGAGGGCGATATGAACCTATGGCGTAACAGCTTGATGACGATCCTGTGCTGCTGGGCGGCCGCTGCCGGCGCTCAGGGCAACGAAGGCCTGAAAGTCTATATTTCCGCCGACATGGAAGGTGTCGCCGGCGCGGTCACCGACGAACAGCTCGGGCCCGATGGTTTCGAGTACCAGCGCTTCCGCGAATTCATGACGGCCGAGGTGAACGCCTGCATCGAAGCGGCACGCGCAGCCGGCGCCACCGAGTTTCTCGTCAGCGATTCACACGGCAACGGCCAGAACCTGCTGATCGAAAAGATGCCGGACGATGTCATGATCGTGCGCTCCTGGCCGCGCGAACTCGGCATGATGGAAGGCATCGACGACAGCTTCGACGCCGTCATTTTTATCGGCTATCACGCGAGCACCGAGAACTCGCGCGGCGTCCGCGCCCACACGATGTCCAGTGCCAACGTCACCGGCCTGCGCATCAATGGCATATCGATGTCGGAAGGCAGCATGAACGCGGCGATCGCCGGCGATTTCGGCGTGCCGGTCGTGATGGTGTCGGGTGACGATGTCGCCGTCGCCGAGAACCAGGTCATCGTCGGCGACATCGAAGGCGCCGTCGTCAAATGGGCGAAGGGTTTTCACTCGGCGCAGACGCTGACACCCGCCGCCGCCCGCGAAGTGATCCGGACCCGCACCAAGGCGGCGCTTGACCGGATCGACGATTTCAAACCCTACGTGCTTGAAGGCCCGCTGCAGGTCGACCTGAGCCTGAAGCACTACCGTCCTGTCGAGCTGCTCGCGTACCTGCCGAATATCGAACGCATCAATTCGCACACGCTGCGCTACGTGGCGAAAGACATGACGGACGTGTCGCGCTTCCTGCGGGTTGCTCTCGGCTACCAGGTAGACCTGCAGCCCTGACACCCGGCAACACAGCAATTCGCCGGTTGCGCCGCGCCTGTCCCGCGTAGCACAACTGTCACACTGACGGCGTCTTTGGCAGCAACCGGCGCCCTGCCTTTGTTACTGGGCCAGACCGCCCGGCCACTTTGCGTCCCGCACAGCACCCGGAATCTCAGCAATCGCGCTGAAGTGCCTGTTCAGGCACGGCTTCGGCTGCGTCACATTTTCTTCACGTGACCGTCACAAGACTTCCACATTCGACCTCTACAGTGCACTCCAATTCAGGCAGACCGCGGGCAAGCGGTTGTGCCGTGCCGACGATACCGCTGACCCGATCCAGCAAAAAACGGCGGCATGAGCAGAGATTCCATTTAATCCGCCGGGCGCGCTGCGCGCCGGCAAACCAGTCCGGAGACTTTAGAGATGAACCAGAAGCTTGTGCTGACGACCTTACTTGCAGGGGCCCTTGTTGCCGGCTGCGGCGGCGGCGATATCAATATCGACCCCGTTACCTCCGTGTCGAACAGCAACAACACCACGAACAATGGCGGCACCAGCGGCCCGACGAATCCCTGCGCTTCCTACCAGAACACTGGTGGCCAGAACATCCAGGGCAGCTTCGACGGCACGAACTGCACCTACGCCCCGTCATTCGTCGACGCCGGCAACAACCTGAAAGTAGACCTGACCCTGCCAAATCTCGCCAACAACGGCGCGCACATTTTCGAAGGCAGCCTGTTTGTTGGCGAAACCTACGACACCGACGCCGCACTGGCTGCTGCCGGTATCAGCGAGGGTGGCGACGGGCCGGTGCTGACCATCGAAGCCGGCGCGACACTGGCGTTCCAGTCGAGTGCTGACTTCCTGATCGTGAATCGCGGCTCGCAGATGTTCGCCGTCGGCCGCGCCGACGCGCCGATCACCTTTACCTCGGTATCCGATGTCAACGGCACCGTGGGCCCGGAAGACGTGCAGCAGTGGGGCGGCATGGTCATCAACGGCTTCGGCGTGACGAACAAGTGCAGCTACACCGGTTCGGTCGCCACGAACGATCTCGCGACGACGCGGATTGCCACGTCGACGCTGAAGGCGCGGCCGGTCTCGACGAATCGCAGTACGGCGGCGACAACAACGACGACAGCTCGGGACGCCTCGAGTACGTGGTTGTCAAGCACACCGGCGCGACGGTCGGCAACGGCGACGAGCTGAACGGCATTTCCTTCGGTGGCGTCGGTCGCAACACGATCGTCAACAACCTGCAGGTTTACTCGACGTTCGACGATGGCATCGAGATGTTCGGCGGTGCGGTCAACTTCAACAACTTCGTCGCGCTGTACGTGCGCGATGACGCGATCGATATCGACGAAGGCTATTCCGGCACGATCACCAATGCACTGGTTATCCAGTCGGCCACCGACGGCAATCACTGCATCGAGGCAGACGGCATCGGCTCTTTCGACAGCCTGACGAGCGCGGACGTCGAAGCGAAGATCGCGCAGGGCATCAACAGCCGCCCGACGATCAACAAGCTGACCTGCATCATCTCGCCGAACGGCGCTGCCACGGCAACGCACGATCCGGGTGCCGGCTGGCGCCTGCGCGAGGGCCTATTCGCAACCATCAACGATTCGCTGCTGGTGGGTTCGTTCAGCGCGAACGATGCGACGAGCGGCTAACGACAACTACTGCCTGCGCATCGACAACCGTTCGCAGACCGCTGCACAGGACGGCGACCTCGTGATCAACTCGACGATCTTCGCCTGCGGCGAGCCGACGCGCGGCCAGACCTTCCCGGACGGCATAACGACGGAACGCAGTTTCGCCGAAGGCCGCGGCAATATTTTTGCGACGATCCCGACCAACACCGCAGTTGATGCAACGGCGCGCAACGACGCCGGCCTGCAGCTGCTCGAAGGCGTGTTGCCGGTGTACTCGATCGACTACGCGACGATGCAGGTCGACGGCGCGGTGCCTGCCGGCGCCCCGCAGAGCGGCAGCTTCATCGGCGGCCTGAGCCAGTCGCAGACCGACTGGACCGCCGGCTGGACTTACGGCCTGCACCCGGACAACCGCGCGCAGGCGCTGTGGTTCGAATAACACCTTGCAACACGGTTTGATGGTTTCCTTATGAAAACAATAATGAGTGAGTTGAAGTCGCTGCTGCCGGTAGTTGCCGCAGCAGCGCTTTTGCCTTTCGCGGTCCAGGCGCAGGACATGCCCCCCGTGTCGGTGCCGGAACTTCCGGTAGCGGACGGGGAGACTGGAGAGGGCATCGAAGAGGTGGTCGTACTCGGCCGCTATCGCAGCGCCAGCGCGCAGCTGCTCGACGAGCGTCTCAACGATGATTCGGTCAGCGACGTGCTCGGCGCCGATACGATCAGTCGTCTCGGCGACTCGAACGTCGCTTCTGCGCTGCGCCGTGTGCCGGGCCTGTCACTGGTGGGCGGCCGCTTCGTTTACATTCGCGGCCTCGGCGAGCGTTACTCGTCAACGACTCGTTAACGGTGCGCGCATCCCGTCGCCCGACCTGACGCGCAACGTGATCCCGCTGGACATTTTCCCGACCTCCGCCGTGCAGTCTCTGAAAGTGCAGAAGAGCTGGTCGCCGGAACTGCCCGCCAACTTCGGCGGCGGCAACGTCGACATTCGCACGAAGGGCGTGCCGGACGGCTTTAACGCCAGCTTCGAAGTGGGCAGCGGTTACAACAGCCAGATCAGCGGCGACTTCCTGTCGTACCCGGGCAGCAGCTCGGACGACTTCGGCAGCGACGACGGCAGCCGCGCGATATCGGCAAACCTGCTGGCGGCACTCGACCAGTACCAGGGCAACGTCGACGTGCAGAGTATCTTCAGCACGCTGCGCGCTGCCGACAGCACGGCAACGCTCGCGGATGCACAGCTGATCAATCGCCAGTTGGGCCTGGAGCTCAATCGAGACATCGGCCTCGAGCGCCGCAATGCATACCCGGACATTGGGCTGAAAGGCACGATCGGCACGAGCTGGGACGCTGGCCGCAACTTCGAATTCGGCGTGCAGGCGAGTGCCGCGTATGACACGCAATGGCGCCAGTCGGTCGCAAAGGCGCGCAACTTCAACTTCCCGGAGCAGCGCATCAACAACGAGAACGAGTCGACCCGTTCGGTCAACCTGACCGGCACGCTGAACCTCGGCATGAAGTTCACCGAAGATCACGAACTCGAAACGACGACGCTGTACCTGCGCAACACCGATAACGAAACGGCCATTCGCGACTTTTTCAACGAGAACCGCGAGGTGCAGGACGGTATCGGGTTCCGCAACTACCGGTTCCGATTCGAACAGCGCGACATGGTCGTTAACCAGATCAAGGGCACGCACTACTTTGGCGAAGCAACGCGCCAGATGCTGCCGACCGGTCTTGGCAAGCTGCTTGCAAAGCTGCCGGAACAAACCTCGATTTCCTGGTTTCACTCCGATGCAACCGCGCAAACTGAAATCCCGAACGAAGTCGAAGTGTCCTCGCAGTCGGTCACGGACCCGCTGACCGGCCTGGTACTCAGCGAAGCGGTATCGCTGGACGCGACTGCCGCCGATTACCGATTCACCGAGCTCGATGACGACGCCCTGAACTACGGCTGGATGGCGACCGTGCCGCTGATGACGCACAACTCGATCGTCGAGCTCAGCTTCGGTGCGCACCATGACCAGAAAGCGCGCACCTACCGCCAGCTGCAGTTCAGCCTTGGCGTGCTGGATGTTGCCGACCCGAACAGCCTTGGCACGACGCTGGACCAGGTGTTCGCCGACAGCAGCATTTCGAACCCGAACAACAACTACGTGTTCGACACGCGCGGCACGAACAACCAGAGCTACATCGCCGCAACGATGACCGACTCGGTGTTCGGCAAGGTCGACTGGACCTGGAACGACACCTGGCGCGTTGCCGTCGGTGCGCGCTGGGAAGACTACCGGCAGGTAGCGGTCGACTGGAACCCGCTCGGCTACACGGCGGACGACCCGCAGGTGTCGAACGATCCTGAAGTGCTGAAAAAGGGCGTGTTCGCGTCCGACAAGATCTACCCGTCAGGCTCGGTGACCTACATTGGCGACCTGTGGGCGGAAACCTTCCAGCTCCGCTTCGGCTACAGCGAGACGACCATCCGTCCGGACCTGCGTGAAATCACCGACGCGAGCTACCTCGACCCGGTGACCGGCGACCTGGTCGACGGCTGCCCCGGTTGCGTGCCTTCCGATGTCACGAGCTACGACGTTCGCGCCGAATGGTTTTTCGCCAGCGGCGACAACCTGACCGTGACGCTGTTCCGCAAGGAGATCGACAACCCGATCGAGTTCTTCGAATCCGCGGCCAGCGATACGACCGTCGCACGCGAGATCATCAACGCGGATTCGGCAGAAGTAACCGGCGTCGAGATCGAGGCGCTGAAGGAACTCGGCTTCCTTGGTGATGCGTTCGACAGCTACTTCCTGCAGGGCAACCTGACGCTGCAGGATTCCGAGCTCGTTGCGGGCCCGCAGGCTGACGCGCCGACCAACCCCGTGCGCGAACTGACCGGTGCTTCCCCGTACGTCGCCAACCTTGCGCTGGGTTTTGACTCATCGAATGCAAAACACACCGCGTCGCTGGCGTACAACGTGTTCGGCGAACGCCTGTACGTTGCCGGCCGCAACGGTGCGCCGGATGGTTTCGAGCAGCCGTTTCACTCGCTCGACCTGACGTACTCCTGGTACCCGAGCGATTCGCTGACGATCAAGGCGAAGGCACAAAACCTGCTCGGCGAGCAGATCGAGATCGAGCGCAACGGCATCCGGACTTTCCAGGAAGACCCGGGTTCCAGTTACTCATTAAGCTTCAGCTGGGCTTTGTAGGCACGATTAAAGCGCGCGGGGATGCCTGAAGTCCCTAACCCCCTTACCGGCATTCCCGCGCGCTGTTTTCTTCCCGGTCCTGCGATCAAGGCGCCGGAGCGCACGCCGGTTTGCGCGACGACGACCGTCGGCTTCGCGTTTTTATTCCACTACAACGTTGCAGGGAACTGCCTACTGCGCGAGCCGCACGTTGCGCGCGTAGTTCCACGAGCCGACGACGCGCGTGACGGGTTCGTGGTTGCGCAGCTGCTGCCTTGCGAAGGCGCGGTAGCCGGCAAGATCGAGGTCGGCCGGCAGCGCCCAGTGCTTCCTGTGAAAATTCGCCGCTACGTACTCGGGCAGCAGTCCCGCCTCGTGAACCATTAGCAGGCTATCGAGGTAGGCGTTGTTGCCCGCCGCCTGCTGTTCCTGCCAGGTCTCTGCCAGGTGGCGTCGGGCCATCAGCTCGCACTCGAAGGAGCTGGAGCGAGCCGGGTTTTCATCGCCGATTGCCAGCTTGCAGGCGCTTAAGGTAAGGCTGTAGCTGACCCAGCTCTGCAGTGCCGGGTCGTCATCGACCAGCGCCTGCTGGGCCAGGTAAAAGGTGTCGCCATCGGTGACGCCGTCTCGCAGGTAGATCTCACTGCTGCAGCCGGCAAGCACCAGCAGCAGGCTGAAAGTGAGCGGGCGGAAAAAGCTCATCCTGACTCCCGAAGCGGGTTTCTGGGACGTCCAAACTACTCCCGAATCGCGCCAAAAATCAATGGACTGCTTGCGGTATCATGCGCCAGACGTAATTCGATGAGGTTATAAGCTTTGCCACTGAGCATCGTGATTCTCGCCGCCGGTCAGGGCACGCGCATGCGCTCGGCGCGGCCGAAAGTCCTGCAACCACTCGCCGGTCAGCCGCTGCTGCGGCACGTTATCAGCTGCGCGCACGAGCTGGGCGCCGATGACATCTGCGTAGTCTACGGCCACGGCGGCGACGCGGTGCCGAAGGCCTTCGGCGGCGAGTCGCTGCGCTGGGCGCTGCAGGCGGAACAGCTCGGTACCGGCCACGCGGTGATGCAGGCCATGCCGCAAACGCCGGACAACAACCAGGTGCTGATCCTTGCCGGCGACGTGCCGCTGCTGACGGCGACAACGCTGCGACGGCTGCTCGCGGCCGTTGGCGCCGATGAGTTCGGTATTCTGACAGTCGATTTGAAAAACCCGTACGGTTACGGCCGCATCGCCCGCAAGGGCGGCAACGTGCAACGTATCGTCGAAGAGAAAGACGCGAGCGAAAGCCGAGCGCGCGATAACCGAGATCAACTCCGGTGTGATGTGCTGCAACGCAAACGCACTGAAAGCCTGGCTCGACCGCTTGAACAATGACAACAGCCAGGGCGAATACTACCTGACCGATGTCATCGCGCTGGCCGTGGCCGATGGTGTGACCGTGCACGGCATCAAGGCCGATAACGAGGACGAAGTAATGGGCATCAACGACAAAAAGCAGCTGGCGCAGGCCGAACGCGCGTTGCAGCTACGCCGCGTGGAAGCGCTGATGGAGCAGGGCGTCGGTTTTGCCGATCCGGCCCGCGTCGATATCCGCGGCACCCTGACCTGTGGCCGCGACGTTTACATCGATGTGAATGCCATCTTCGAGGGCGACGTGGTGCTGGGAGACAACGTGGTCATTGAATCCAACAACCTGATCCGCAACTGCAAGCTTGGCGCGGGTACGGTGATCCATTCGAATTGTCACCTGGAAGGCGCGGTTACTGGCGCAGACTGCGAGCTCGGGCCGTTTGCACGACTGCGCCCGGGAGCGAAGTTCGCCGACAAGGTAAAGGCCGGCAACTTCGTCGAGATCAAGAAGAGCAACATTGGTGTGGGCAGCAAGGTGAATCACCTGACTTATATCGGCGACACCGAAATGGGTTCTGGCGTCAACGTAGGGGCCGGCACGATTACCTGCAATTACGATGGCGCGAACAAGTACGTGACCAGGATTGGCGATGGGGCGTTCATCGGCTCCGGAGCCAACCTGGTGGCACCGGTCGAGATCGGCAAAGGCGCAACGATTGGTGCAGGGACGACGCTGACCAAGCACGCCCCGGACGACAAGCTGACCGTCGCACGCGCCCGCCAGGTGACCATCGACGGCTGGCAAAAGCCGCAAAAGAAGCCGAAGCCCGACTAAAGTTACGGGCACTGGATACAGCCACTTTCCCAATACAATCAGCGACCTGAGGCCAGACTCAGGACGATAGTGGGAACTGAGACACGTTGCCGCCAGCAGAAGTCTGTGACAATGCCCGGTCTAGAAGCGCGGCCTGAATACAAGAACTGACGCCCCGGAGGGTTTGCTACATGTGTGGAATCGTTGGCGCTATTGCCGAACGGAATATTGTCCCAATTCTCGTTGAGGGGCTGCGCCGCCTCGAATACCGCGGCTACGACTCCGCCGGGGTCGCCGTGCTCCAGGGCGACGGCAATATCGGCCTGTGCCGCACGGTCGGCAAAGTGGCCGAGCTGGATGAGAAGCTGGAGAAGTCGCCACTCAATGGCCGACTCGGCGTTGCGCATACGCGCTGGGCTACACACGGTGGTGTAACCGAAGCGAATGCTCATCCGCACATGTCAGGAAACCGCGTAGCGGTCATTCACAACGGCGTGATTGAGAACTTCCAGCCGATCAAAGATGAGATGCTGGCGAAGGGTTACGAGTTTCACTCGGAAACGGATACGGAAGTTGCGGCGCACCTGGTGCACGACTTCCTGAAGTCAGGCGTTGATCTCGTTGAGGCCTTACGTTTGTCCGTACAGCGCTTCGAGGGCGCGTACGCGTTGCTCGTCGTTGACCGTGAAGACCCGGACCGATTCGTTGTAAGCCGGGTTGCGAGCCCGCTTGTAATTGGCCTCGGCCTCGGCGAGAACTACGTTGCGAGCGGCGTTCCTGCGTTGCTGCCCGTAACGCAACGCTTCATCTACCTGGAGCAAGGCGACCTCGCCGAGATCCGTCGCGACAAGGTCACCATCTACGATGACACCGGCAAGGTCGTCGAACGCGAGATTCACGAAACCAACTGGACCAACGACGCAGCAGAGAAAGGTCCGTACCGGCATTTCATGCTGAAAGAAATTTTCGAGCAGCCGGCCGCGCTGGCCGACACCCTGTACGGGCGCGTCTCGAACAACCGGGTTATTCCGGAATCCCTCGGGCCGAAAACCGGGGAACTGCTGAAACGTGTTGAGCAGATTCACATCGTCGCCTGCGGCACCAGCTATCACGCTGGTTGCGTCGGCAAGTACTGGATGGAAGTCGATCGCAGGTATTCCGTGCCACGTCGAGATTGCGAGTGAATATCGCTACCGGAAGGTCGTGGTGACGCCGAATACCTTGTTCGTAACGCTTTCGCAGTCCGGCGAAACGGCGGACACGCTGGAGGCTTTGCGGATCGCGAAAAAGTCCGGCTATATCGGCTCGCTGACCGTCTGCAACAGCGCGCACAGCTCGATGGTGCGCGAATCGGACCTGGTGATGATGACCCAGGCCGGCCCGGAAATCGGTGTCGCGAGCACCAAAGCCTTCACGACGCAGTTACTCTCGATGCTGATCGTGACGCTGATGCTGGCGCGCTACCGCGGCATGACGGCTGAACGCGAAGCCGAGCTGGTGCCGCACCTGTATCACGTTGCGGCGGCGACAGAGAATGCCCTGCAGATGAGCGAGGAGCTGAAGCTTATCGCGGAAGACTTCGCCGAGAAGGAACACACTCTGTTCCTCGGACGCGGGCCGATGTGGCCTATCGCGATGGAGGGCGCGTTAAAGCTCAAGGAAATTTCCTACATCCACGCCGAGGCCTACGCGGCAGGCGAACTCAAGCACGGCCCGCTAGCGCTGATTGACGAAGACATGCCGGTCGTCGTCGTTGCCCCGAACAACGACCTGCTCGACAAGCTGAAATCCAACATGCAGGTGGTGCGTGCGCGTGGCGGACAGCTTTATGTATTCGCGGATACGGAAACGGGCCTCGAAAACGAGCCCGGCATCAAAGTCATCAAGATGCCGCATGCGGATCGTTTGATAGCGCCGATCGTCTACACGGTGCCGCTGCAGTTACTGGCGTATCACGTCGCGGTGCTGAAGGGCACGGATGTCGACCAGCCACGGAACCTGGCGAAGTCGGTGACGGTGGAGTAGGAGTTTTCGTTTGCGGTTTGTGGTAATTAAGAATGTCGGTTTGCAATTAAAGGTGTAGGAAACCAGCCAAGCCGCGATGTCCGTTAAGAAAAATACACCGGCCGCTTAGCGGCTGCTTTTCGCGCTATGATAGAAGGCAGTTAATGACTCGAAGCGGACACTCGAATCTGACTATGCGCGATAGAATACCCTGATGCTCCACGGCCAGATAATCGGCATCCTGGGCCTGATCGCCATTGCGACATGCTGGGTCTCGGCGTACATACTCTACCGGGTAGGATCGAAAGGCAGCGCGTCACGCAAGCTTTCCGTTTTGCTGATCGTCGAAGGTATCGTCCTGATCACTGCAGGCTTTCCCCAGTTCACATTGGGCTTGCCGGAAGACTTCGTCGAATCGCATCAACGGCTGTATTTTTGCTTAGGTTTGCTCCACCACTTAAGTGACGTTGTAATGCTCGCCTTGTATCCCGTGTTTCTGGCGCAGGCATTGGATACAAAGATGACTCGCCCATTCATGGATAGGCGCATTCGTATTGCGCTTGCAATCAGCTCGGCCCTATTAGTGCTTTTCGTCATCATCAGCGACTCAAGGGTTGGTTATTCGGCGCTCTATTCCCTAATGACCCTGCTTTTCGTGTACGCGCTTGTAGTATCGATTCATGCTTGGCGTACGGCTAGCGAAGATATAGTCCGCGAGCGCGCGGGAATCTTTGCGCTTGCTTTCGGCATACGAGACTTGTGCTGGGGCTTGAGTTATTCGATCGCTCTCTGGCTGCTGTGGACGGAGACATCGATGTTTGCTATGCCAGCCGAAGCCTGGTTCGGAAAGTTAGTCTACGCGCTCGGCACTCTCCTGGCGATCCCACTAATTGCTTACGGTATTCTGCGCACAAAACTCTTTGACATCGATCTTCGAATTCGCTGGACGATCAAACAGTCAACCGTCGCTGCGGTCTTCATAGCCGTTTTCTATCTGGTGTCAGAAGGCGCAGATCGGCTATTGTCGTCTGAATTCGGCAACATCATGGGTCTGTTGGCGTCCGCGCTAGTCGTGTTCTTCCTGGTTCCGTTGCAACGATTCGCCGAGCGTGTTGCAGGAGCCGCGATGCCGAACACTGAAAACACGCCGGAATACGCGATATTTCGCAAGATGCAGGTCTATGAGGCTGCACTCGTCGAGGCCTTACCGGACGGAACTATTTCCAAGCGGGAAAGGGATTTGCTAAACCGCTTGCGCGACACCCTTGAGATATCCGTATCCGACGCCGAGGCTATCGAAGGTGAGTTGCGAACGCGATAGAACGTAGCCTTCCGGCTGAACGGTAAGGCCACGACAAAACGGGCCGTGTGGTGAGGTCCCAAAGTCTGCTTTCGGTTGCGGATTCAATGAGTCGATGCAACACCTAAACTCTATCAGTGTAGAGGAGGATGTTGCAGATGGGATACCCGACCAGGAGTCACTACACGGAAGCCTGTAAGGCGTTGATGTGGGATCGCTGGCGTAAAGGCGAGTCACTGAACGAGATTGGCCGGCACTTCCAGTCGTAGCCATACATCGATCCAGAACATTCTGTCTCGAACTGGCGGCATACGTCCGCCGGATCGAAAGCGTTCATTGCGTTGTTCTTCACTAGCGGAACGCGAGGAGATATCGAGGGGTCTCGTCGCCAGACCGGCCGAACAATTTAGCCAATGTGTTGCGTCGATCCATTGAATCCGCACTCAAAAGCCGCCCGTTGAGCGATAATCTGCTCAGAGACTGCCACAGCCCAAGGCGGGCGGACGATCTCTTTTACCGTCCTCGCGGTCGATCCGCAGTCAATGCAGGAAACCGTTCTCGCAAGCTCACCCGCACACCAGCATTTCAGCAATGTCACGATGGCGCTGGAGGTTGGCTCCGAGCTTTGGATAGGCACGTTCGCCAGTGATCGGATCGCTTATCTAAGCCAAAAGTAAGGACTAGCTAGCCGTCAGCAAACAGGCAGGAGGAACAAAGATGACTGCTCAAGCGAAAATTCGCACCTGCCTGTGGTTCGACGATCAGGCATTGCCGGTTGCCGAATTCTACGTCTCGCTGTTGCCAGATAGTCAGATCGACCGCATCGGCTACTACCCGGACGGACGGGACATGGCAGAACCCGGCAAGGTACTGCTGGTCGAGTTCACGCTGGCCGGCACGGCCTACCAGGCTCTCAACGGCGGCTCGCACTTCGCGCTCGACGAGGCGGTGTCGATCTCACAGTCTCGACCGACGACCAGGCGGAAACCGCTCGGCTGTGGCAGACACTTACCGCTGATGGGGGCGTCGAGAGCCAATGCGGCTGGCTGAAAGACAAGTTCGGCCTGTCCTGGCAGATCGTCCCGAAACGCTCGGTCGAACTCCTGGCCGGTCCGAGCGCCGCCAAGGTATGGCCGGCCCTGATGAAGATGAACAAGATCGACATCGCCTCGCTCGAGGCTGCGGATCGAGGGAACCTGAGGGTTAGCACCCGAACAAGCGCTTCGATACGCGTGGCCCGCTAATCGTCTTGAATTAAGTCAGGCCCCAAAAAAAACCCCGCACGAGGCGGGGTTTTTCTTAAAACGAAGTGCGTTCGTTCAGGCGCTTTTCTTGCGCTTTGCCAAGCCCAGGCCAGCGAGGCCGAGGCCGAGCAGTGCCAGCGTGCCTGGCTCCGGAACCTGGACGCAATCAACGCGACATTGTCCATCACCACGTGCGTACAAGGTGATGTGGGAGATGTCTTTACTTTTGCCTTTATCGAAAAACGGCGTGAGATAACGTCCAGAGCTATCACTCAGCAAATAGCCAAGGTAATTCCGGTTGGAGTTGCCTTTATTATTGCCACCTTTGATAACCAACATGAACTGCTCGTAGGCATTCCATACCGCGTCAGAAATAGCCCAGTTGCCGCTTTTCAAACCGCCATCGATTGTCAAGGCGCTCAAAATACCTTCATCAGTGCCGTTCAGACCGTCATCTTTTGCGATGAACAGCCAGTCAGAATTGTCGTGCATGTTGTCGAGATTGACCTGTAGCGGGTTCAGGAAGTCGTTGTTGACATGCCCTACTGCGCAGGCGCTCGCACCAGTTACCTTGCCCATCGCATCGCTGTTGCAGGCGATATGGTCCGCGTTAGCGAAACCGCCCAGCAGCAACGACAAAAATACCGCCGATCTAATTAAGTTCTTCATGTACTTCACCATCTACCTTTTTATTTATTTGCCGGTTTCGGCACTTCCCTGCTAACTACAAAGCACAACTCGTGCCAGAATTTTAAAACTCCTTAGTTTCAATAGCTTATGTGTTCGATGGGTTTCCGCTGCGAACCACGATGTAAAAAAAACCGACACAGTGTTTGGGCCCGGATTGAACATAATCCCGTCTCGCGAGGCGAAAATGCCCAATATCCTCGCCTTATAGTGACTCAGGGCGGATAATAACCTTTATTATCAATATGTTATGACAACAACATCCGCGCAGTCCGAGTGTAAGAAAATCAGACATCGTCCGGGACCTGCTTGAAGAGCCCTTTACACATGCAGATTCGGGGAAAGGTCAAAACATTGAATCAACCAGGCCTCAGTGAGCGGTGAAGCTGGCCGCGACAGCGAACCGGGCACCAAGGCGCCGCACGCGGATCGTTTCTCTGCACCGATCCTGTCCGAGGGGCCTTGCATCGGTCGTCGTCTCACGGTGCAGTGCACAAGGGCAGGGACGCAGATCAGCCAGGAGTACCGGCAAAGTCGGCAACGGTCGACTAACGCGTTGACCGTCCTTTACGGCAATCCGGTGTGTCAGAACCAGTTGCCCTCAACTTAACTTGCCGCGAGGATTGCCCCGCCGCATTTTTTAGGCAGACCATTCGAGCCACTATTCTGTAATTGATGGCCTTGCTCGTGCAATCCTAGGTTCGCAGGCGGCGGTACTGATGCACCAATTGCCGGACGAGTAAGCGAACTTATGTTGGCTTACTATCGTCAGGACGCAGCGCAATGATGTATCTGCGCAAGCAATGCGTGACATAACGCCCAAACAACATTCTGGCTACAGGGAAAGAAGTGCTATACCGTTCTTGTTAAAAGTCGTTTTTTCTCCAGGATTGAAATTCTTTAACCAGGCTTTGCAGAGGAAGACAACAATGAAAAGACTCGCTTTTGCCGTTTTAACGGCTGTGCTTTTTTCGACGGCCAGCTACGCTGACCACTCGTGGAGTACCTACCACTGGGCGCGCACCACTTCGTCGTTTGACTTGACGATTGTTAACAGTACGACGAGCGACTGGGATGGCTATGTTGGCCAAGCAGTCGGCGACTGGAGTAACTCAGCGAAGCTCAACCTCATCGAAGACCCGAACAGCGACGACACGTCCAGCAAGACGCGCCGCCGCTGCAATGGACCGGCAGGACAGGTCAGGGTCTGTAACCTCGCTTACGGCCAGACGGGCTGGCTGGGTATTGCCGGCATTTCCCTTGATAGCAACGGCCACATAACGACCGGTTACACGAAACTGAATGACACCTATTTTTCGCAGGCCTACTACAACAGCCCGCAGTGGAAACTGAGCGTAACCTGCCAGGAATTCGGGCATAACATCGGGCTCGACCATCAGGACGAGGACTTCAATAACGGGTCTTTGTTTACCTGTATGGATTACCAGGATCCGCCGCATCAGTATCCGAACGCGCACGACTTCGAACAGTTGGCGACGATCTACGGCCACACCGATTCGTACAACTCTTACGATGACGGCGGCAGCACGGGCGGCGGTGGCGGTTGCAACGCACCTCCGGGCAAAGGCTGCAACAAAGGCGATAAGCCGGGTAACAACGGCGACATCGGCTGGGGCAGGTCGCTGGGCCGACACGGGCAATCAGAAACGTTTATGCGAACTGACCCGGATGGTACCCGCCATATCGTCCATGTGACGTGGGCCATCGGCCACTAGGTACACGCGGTCCTCCGGGCCCGTGATGCCGGGGAATTCAAAACGCAAAACCGTAAAACCGGGGTCGAACCGAGGTTTCCGCGGCCACTGTCGCTTCGTGGCCAAAAAAATCGGTTCGACCCCATTTAAGACCCCATTTAAGGCGGTTCTTGTCGCGACCCTGTATTCAGCCAATACTTTCTGCCGACACGTTCCAAAGAGAGCTCGATCGCTTCGCAGCAGTCTGCGGAAGGAGTGAGGTGCAAAAAGCCAGTAAACTATCCCCATATTCGTGGCTGGCACTCTGGCCGCCGACAATAAACTCGAACGGCCCCTTGTTCATCGTTCATTCAGTCATTTAGGGTTAATGTTCCGATCCTACGAAGCAGCCGAATTTTTCAGCGATGGAGTTCGCACAAATGTTCAAAGCAGCTTTCGCACTCATCTCCCTGCTGCTGCTCGGAACTGACGCTCGGCCCGCTGACATCGCCGAAACTCGTGCAAACACGTTCGCATCCGCAAAAGCAAACGCTGGCAATTGGCAATGGATACCCCTGGAAGACACACTCTGTCGCGATGGCTCAGCCACCGGCATCGGCGTTCGACTATCGCCTGAAGCTGCCGCAGTGATGATTTATCTGCAGGGCGGCGGCGCTTGCTACGACGCGAAATCCTGTGAACAGAATGCGAATACACCTATCGCCGGAGAGAATTTCTCCCGCGCAAAATTCGACAACTGGGTTGCGACTCTAGGTAACCAGGGCGTCTTCAATACAACGAATCCCGCTAACCCTGTCGCAAGATGGAACCACGTGTACGTCCCCTACTGCACGGGCGATCTGCACGGCGGCGACAGGGAAGATGCGCAGATCACTGGCGTGCCAGGCAAACAACAGTTTGTCGGTTACAGAAACCTTCGGAATATCCTGAAACGCGTGGCGCCGTACTTCCGCGATGCCAGCGACGTTGCCTTAATTGGCGCCAGCGCCGGCGGATTCGGTGTGCTGATCAACTACCCGCAGGTCGTGGAAGCATTTGGCGGCAGGTCCGTCGCTGCGCTGGTCGATTCAGCACCGATAATTCCGGAGTCGGCCATCAAGACATCCTGCTTTCAACGCAAAGTCATCGAGTCGTTCGATCTGCAGCTTCCAAACCGCTGCCCCGAGTGTGCCGATCCTGCGAAAGGCGGCCTGGTCAATATGTACAGCTTTCTCAGCAACACCTATCCGCGCGGACGTTTCGCCTTCGCCTCCGCCGATGCCGATCTCGCGGGCGTCGTTCTGTACAACGACGAATCCCGCGCCTGCGGTGGCGCAGGCGTCAACATTATTAACTATCGCTTCAGCCTGTACGCGCTGCGCGACAGACACATCGGGCATGACTGGGCCACCTTTCTGCCGGGGGGGGTTCAGCATACGATGACCCAATCCGACGCCTTGTTCCTTGACCGAAAATACCGCGGCGTCAGTGCCGGCGAATGGCTCGGCCGCATCAATGACAAAGAGCCCTTCCACGTTCCAGCGGCGAGATTACAGCAGAAGCAATAGAAGCAGATCCCACTCTCCTGGCCTGCTACGTATCGACGACTGCCGCGATACAGCGCGTTTTCTGCGCCAGTTTGCCCGACAGGCCGAACAGGTCTTTGGGATTCTCCGACACTCTTCGGTCTCCGCGAGTTCGTGTTAGCAGCCTTCAAGAACGCCTGACCGATGCCCTGATGGCAGGAAAGCGCTGCGGTAGTAAGATGGCATCGAGACCGAGACCAGAAGTTGCGTAACTATGCCCAGGGTGCCGAAGGAATCCGATCTATCCAGAATCAAGCCGCACCCTACCGCGAAGCTCGCGGCGATCATGATTGGCGGTGCCGCCGTCGTGTTTGCAGTGATCGGCGGTGCCATCGTACTGGCAGGAAACGACACTTTCGATGTTGATCCGTTCGGCCTAGGATTAAGCAAGCCGCTTAGCATTCTGCTAACGCCGCTGATCATGTTTTTCGGTACCTATGCACTCACGTATGCGCTGTGTTCCGTGCTTCAGTACGTATTCAGTGGGTCCACACGTCCGGACGAAGGCCCGTGATATTTCGGCGCAGCTGCATCCAATGATTGTGCCGACCCGGATGCGGCGTTCGGCAGATTTCGGCAATGGTGTACAGGGATGATGGTGATGTCTGTAATTAATAAGCCTTACGGCTGACCCGCTACTGGAGTGAACATGAAGCACCCTTTCCGCTGGCTGCATGCGCTGGTGGCGATGCTCGGCCTGGCCGTATGTGCCATCTTGGCGAGTTCTGACTCCGGCCATCCACCTGCCAGTGTCTTCCTGCCTCTTGCCATCGCCGCCTGGCTGGTCATTCACCTCTTCCTCGGGCTTACCCAGGCTTTCGCCTCCAAAGGCAGACAGCGGGCACAAACGCTGGGCACCGACACACAAAAGTGGCCGGCTGTGCTGGTGCTTGTGGTTTTCGCCTGTAGCGCGCTCTTCCTCTACGGATCCGGCGGGCTGGTAGAGTGGTGGCTATCGAACGAGGCATGGCGGCCGTTTCAATATCGTCATTTGCTCGTCGTTGTCACCGCCTTTGTCTGCTTAACCGGCATTCTTCTGCGCAGAGACTGGGGCCGGGTTGTGGCGGCAGCGGCGAGCATTCTCGTAACCGTCTTTCTCGCGTACAGAATTGTCCCGGAATTTTTCACAGCGAAGAGCTTGAGCATCGGTTTGGCGATCTATGCTGTTGCTTTGATTGCCAGCTTCGCGCTACTTGGTGTCTACCTGTTGCGATCAGATCGAATCAAGTCATTCTTCCGATAAATGCGAGGACGGTCACTCGCTACTGTCAGACATCCGTCTGCCCCGTCTCCTTATCGCTACTCTCGATCGCCAGCAGCAATTCCGTCAGGTCGTGATACGCGAGCGCGTTTCTGCCGCTGACATCGGAGATTCTCTGCATGCGCGAATAGATCGTGTTCGCGTGCACGCCCAGGTCCTTTGCTGCCTGTAAGGCATTCATGTTGGCATCAGCATAAGCCTTTAGCGTAGCCGACAAGGTGCCTCGCGCTTTCTGGTCGGCTTTTTGCAGCGGTGCCAGCCAGCGCGGCAATGCTGCCTGCATATTGTCGCGTGCATGCCTGACGATCATCCTTCGAAACGGAATCTGTCCGTAGGCCTGCACCCGGTTCGCTACGCTGGCGAAATCCAGCGCCGTTAGCGCCTCGTGATGCGCTCGCCGCAGGTGGCCAGTGGCTGGCGCATCGCTGCTCAGCCCGATAACGGCGGCGGGTCCCACCTGCAGCAATCGCGGATAAACACGGTCTGCAAGCAGTGACTGCGGCGCCGTCCAGCCTGATGCGCGGCGAGTCGCAGAGAGCACCAGCGTCGCAATGCCCTCCCGGACGCCCGACAAAACCCGCACCGGGGAGTCGTGCAGCGCATCAGCGACGGCTTCCACCATGCGCTTCGCACGTGCCGGGTGTTCCATCTCGCGCGGGTCGATCGATCGCGCCGCGACGATACAAAACGACTGACGTTGTTCGAGGTAGCCTGCGCGTCGCAGCAATTGCGCTGCGCGGCTGTCGGATTCGTCGTAGCCGCCCAGCAGGATGTTCAATAATTCCGCTCGCTGGTCGCCTTCCGCCTCCGCCAGCCGCCGGGTCTGCAGCACGTACTCGGACGTCGCGAGGGTGCTGATGGCATCGGTGAATTCGATCGCGAAGTCGGCCGCCGCTGCAATCACGCGCCGCAGCTGGGCGTCCTGATCGGCCGCCGCCAGCGCCGCGTCGCGGATCCGGTTCGACAGGACCCGATGGCAGCATCGATAGGCGTGCAGCGACGCCTCCAGCGGAAAGCGCTGTTCGGCACGTCGCCCGGCGTGGGCGCGCGCAAAGCCCAGGTCGCCTGGTTTGCCGCCCGCCAGCAGACGACAAACCTCTGCCACGATGGCATCGAGGTGGGCGCGAAGCTCCGGCAGGATGTCCGGGTTCGCACTCTCGGAGAAGGCAGCCACTTCCTCCACTACCCGCTTTTGCAGCTCGGTCGCGGTTGCCTCAGCGCTGGCTGCCAGCGCTTTGCCGACCTCGGGCACCAGGCCGAAGCCCCGCAATGCCAGTACGCTATTGGCAAGAAGTGACTGATGGACGGCTGAAGTCATAGATTGTGTAGTCTACACAATAAAATGATCGAAAATCCGCTAAAACCTCCGATGAAGGACCTTTCGAATGGGCTTATTCTCTGTTTTCATACTCGGATAAGGAGCACGAAATGGCCAAATACCTGTTTGTCTACCACGGTGGCAGCACCCCCACGACCGACGCTGAGATCAAAGAAGTCATGGATGCCTGGGCTGGCTGGCTGGGCGGCATGGGCGCCGCCGTGATCGACGGCGGCAACCCCGTCGGCAAATCGAGCACCGTCAAACCCGGCGGCAAGGTCGTCAACGACGGCGGCTCAAATCCGGTGAGTGGCTATGGCCTGTTCGAGGCCGCGGATCTCGATGATGCCCTCGCCAAAGCAAAAGGCTGCCCGATACTCACGGCCGGCGGCACCGTTGAGGTCGCGGAAGCGTTCGACATGTAGGGTCGGGCGCGGGGGCTGGTCGGGGGGCAGCCTCACCCGTGATCCCCCCCTTCGCAGTTGCCGCGAGCAAACGCCTCGATTTTTTCAAGATTTTTCGTCAATCTGCAGCGCCCCCAGGAGAAATAGAGACGCGGCAGCGCGTACTTCGCTGGCATAGACTAGCTGCAACATGCACGGCTGCCGCCCGGCAAATCGACAACCTGGCAGCTTTGCGCGATCATCGGGCGACCGACCGCAGAAGTGACAGTGGCCATGTCTTTCTTCGCTGAGCTCAAACGACGAAACGTATTCCGCGCGGCAATAGCCTACCTTGCTGCCGCTTGGCTGCTGATTCAGATCGTCGAAACTCTGGTCCCTATTTTCCGGATGCCGGACGACTACACGCGGTGGGCAACGCTTGTCCTAATCATCGGCTTGATCCCGGCCCTGGTGTTCGCCTGGGTCTTTGAGATTACGCCAGACGGATTGAAGAAAGAGCACCAGGTCGATCGATCCGATTCGATTACCCGTCAAACTGGCCGCAACCTCGACAGCGCCATCATGGTCGTGCTTTCCATGGCAATTACCTATTTTGCTTTGGACAAGTATGTATTTGATCCAGGCCGTGACGCGGCTGCACTGGATCATGCGAGGAAAACGGCCGTCATTGAGGCGCTGGAAACGGCTGCGGCAAGCGCGCCAGCACACAACACAATTGCGGTTCTTCCCTTCGTCGATCTTTCACCGCAGGCAGATCGCGGATATTTTGCAGATGGTATTGCCGAGGAGCTGCTGAACTTGCTCGCGCGGGTGCCGGAATTGCGGGTTGTAGCCCGAACATCCTCATTCAGTTTCAAGAATCAGGAGGCTTCAATAGCGACGATCGCCGAATCACTGCATGTTGCGCACATTCTCGAAGGAAGTGTCAGGACAGATGGCGATCAGCTTCGAATCACTGTGCAGCTAATTGAAACTGACAGTGGCTATCATCTCTGGTCGCAAAATTTCGATCGTCCGATGCAGGGAATATTTGACTTGCAGGACGAAGTAGCCAGAAACGTTGTTGGAAACCTCAAGCTGAAGATACTTGGCAATCTTCCAAAGTCAGCGGTTACGGATCCGGAGGCTTATCGCCTGTTCATGCTCGCTCGCGACCGTGCGCGGGAGCAGTCAAGAGAAAGCCTGGAAGAGGCACTAGATCTGTTCGAGCAGGTCATCGAGATTGACCCGACATACGCACGAGCCTGGGATGAAAGGGCACTCGCCTGGAGCAATGCAACGGCTAACGGCTTGCGACCATGGCCTTCCGGTTATGACGAGGCTCTGGCCTCAGCGCGGAAAGCAATTGAAATTGAGCCAGACCTCGCAATAGCCTACTCGCATATCGGCACAATAATTATCAAGTACAAGGGCGAGCTGTCAGAGGCCGCCCAGTACTTTGGGCGGAGTCTCGAGTTGGCACCCAATGATCCACTGGTGCGCCGAAACGCCGCTTTGCTTCTCCTGGTGCTCGGCCGCCACGATGAGGCGGCTGCAATCAGTGAGTATGCAGCCCAGTTTGACCCGCTCTCCACTCACGTTATCGAAGGCGCCGGACTTTCCTATACTTTCGGTGACAGACTTGATGAAGCTGAAGCCAGTTTTCGCAAGCTGCTGCAGATAAGCCCGAACTACATCGGCGCTCAGTATCATCTCGGAAAAGCCTTATTACTTAAAGGGGACGCCACCGCCGCACTTGAGGCGTTCGAAAACGAGCTGGATGACGAGTATCGAACCAAGGGTCGTGCGCTTGCGCAGCACGCGCTCGGCAACAAGATCGAGTCTGACGCGGCGCTCAAAGAGCTGATCGATACCTGGGGTGAGCGCTGGCCGGCCGAAGTCGCCCAGGTTTACGCATTCCGCGGCGAACTCGATCAGGCCTTTGAGTGGATGGATCGGGAAATCGACCTGAGTGGGCTGGGTGGCTTTGGGGAGGGGCGATGGATGCGATTGTTCGACAATCTTCGTTCCGACGAGCGCTGGCAGGATTTACTGAAACGCACAAAGATGTCGGAAGAGCATTTAGCTGCCGTGCAATTCGAAATTCCAGCGTTACCCTAGGTATTCGGACAGGCTTGCGCATGCAGCAGTCATCGTCGAGTGATGCCCAGAGTCGAGTTTCTAATCGCAGGACACGGCGTTGATAGAAAGTCTGGAGTTTGGTGCCGGTGTGGAACAACTGCTCGCTGGTGCAGCGCTTCCTGTCGATGACTCACTTGCCAAGAACAAGGTCCTGCTGTTCGGCGATCAACATTCGGGTTGCGTAACCGGCGTCGTCGGTCTCGAGCGCTGTGGTGATGTTGCCTTGCTCCGCTCGCTAGCGGTAGCCGAGTCAGAGCGCGGTAACGGCCTTGGCCGGAAACTCGTTGCATATGCGGAAGCCAATGCACTATCAATAGGCGTTACGTCTCTATACCTGCCAACAACCACCGCAGAAGATTTCTTCGCGCGCCTTGGGTACCATTTGATCGACCGAGCCGACGCCCCCGCAGTGGTCGCAGGGACCGCGCAGTTCTCCGATTTGTGCCCGGCATCGGCAGCGTTTATGGCAAAACACCTGCGCGGACAACCGGGGCAAGGCGTCCAGCCGCGGATTTTGTAACGGCGAGCATGAACATTTAGCCAATGCCAGGGGTGCCATTGCAGGCCCATGCTGCACTGACACTCGAAGTACATTCGGATGCCTCTGACAGAACGCTTGCCGTAAACTGTGAGGATCGACACCGCTGAAGCCGCGCACAGGAACAGACCATGCTCAGGAAGCTCGCTCTTTTCATTTTCGCGCCGCTCTGCGGGTCGCATGCAGCGGCGCAGGAGCAGCCGAAACTGCTGAGTGCGGCGGACCTTGCGAATTTCGAGAACCCGCCCGCCGATGCGCGAATCCAGTACGGCGACGGTGCACTGCAGTTCGCTGACCTGCGCGTACCGGAAGGCCCCGGTCCACACCCGGTGGCCGTGTTTATCCACGGCGGTTGCTGGCTCGCCGAATACGACATCACGCATAGCAGCAAACTCACCGCCGCATTGGCCCGCAACGGCATCGCCACCTGGTCGCTCGAGTATCGGCGGGTTGGTGATGAAGGCGGCGGCTGGCCCGGTACCTTCCAGGACATCGCGCGCGGCACCGACCATCTGCGCAAGATCGCCGGCGAACATCGCCTCGATCTCGAGCGCACGATTTCGATGGGGCATTCGGCTGGCGGCCACCTCGCTTTGTGGGTGGCGGCGCGAGCGCGTATTCCGGCCGGCTCACCGCTTGCCTCGCCTGAGCCGCTGCCTGTGCGCGGCGTGCTGGCGCTCGCGCCGGCGGCCGACCTCGGCTACCTGTATGAACAGGAAGTCTGCGGCCACGTCATCGATCAGCTGATGGGCGGCTCGCCAGCCGATGTGCCCGAGCACTACGGTTGGGGCAATCCCATGCAGCTTGCGCCTGACGGGATTCCGCAGATTTTAATCATCGGCAAATACGATGATTTCTGGGCGCCGCCAGGACGTCAGTATTTTGAGGCCGCAGAAAAACGCGGCGACGTGGTCCGAAAAATCGAAGCAACCGAGTCCGGGCACTTCGAGATGATCGATCCTGACTCCAGCACCTGGCCGCTGGTGCTCGACGCGGCCCGCGACCTGCTTAATGACGCAGACTTCTAGATCGTTGCGAATAACAACAGCACAAATGATGCATCGCCTGGCATCTATCAAACCGTAGAGCCAGTAGGCTGGCGTCACCAGATCGCAATGGAGCAATGCCGATGACCAACACGCTCTACATTGGCCCGAAAAATTATTCGTCGTGGTCATTGCGGCCCTGGCTGGTTTTGCGATGGGCGGGAATTGAATTCAGGGAAGTCTACATTCCGCTCGATCAACCGGGTTATGGCGTCGGACAGATTGCGCAGGTGAAAGCCGTTTCTCCCGGCGGCACGGTTCCTGTGCTTCATGTCGACAGCCTTGTCATCTGGGACACGCTCGCCATTTCGGAATGGGCCGCGGAGCAGGTGCCATCAATTTGGCCAAAGGATGCCGCGACGCGCGCGCGGGCACGGTCTGCGACGGCTGAAATGCATTCCGGCTTTACCGGCATTCGTCGCGACCTGCCGATGAACATCAAGCGCCGTTGCCCGAGCCAGGACTGGCCGGAGGACACTGCGCGTAACCTGCAACGACTTTTCGAACTGTGGAATGACTGCCGCGATCAATACGGCAGTGCGGGGCCTTGGCTGTTCGGCGAGCGCTCCATTGCGGATGCTTTCTACACGCCGATCGCAACACGACTGCGCAGTTATTCGGTTGCGCTCGACGCGGCAAGTCAGCGCTACGTTGATACACTGCTGCGCGATGCGGATTTTCTCGCGTGGGAGCAGGCTTGTGAAACGGACGTCTGGGACCAGCCCGGCTATCCGGTAATCGACGGCCTTTATCGCTGACAAAGCGCCCGGCGCGCCACGCCGGCTGCTACGGAGTTTTCAAGAATGCTGCAAAAGTTCGAACGCTACCCGCTTACCTTCGGCCCGACGCCGATTGAGCATTTGCCACGCCTTACCGCTGCGCTGGGCGACAAGGTGCAGATCTACGCAAAGCGCGACGACTGCAATTCCGGGCTCGCGCTGGGCGGCAACAAGCTGCGCAAGCTGGAGTACATCGTGCCGGATGCCATCGCCAGCGGGGCGGACACGCTGGTTTCCATCGGCGGTGTCCAGTCCAATCACACGCGGCTGGTCGCTGCGACCGCTGCAAAAATTGGCATGAAGTGCGTCGTGGTGCAGGAATCCTGGGTGCCGCATGACGATGCCGTGTACGACCGCGTCGGTAACATCCTGATGACGCGACTGATGGGCGCCGACAGCCGGCTGGTCGACGAAGGTTTCGACATAGGCATTCGCAAGAGCTGGGAAGACGCGCTGCAATCAGTGCGTGACGCGGGCGGCAAGCCTTATGGAATTCCGGCCGGTGCTTCAGTGCACAAGTTTGGCTGCCTCGGCTACGTCGGCTTTGCCGAAGAGGTGCGCGCGCAGGAGGCGGAGCTCGGTTTCAAATTCGATTACATCATTGTCTGCGTCGTCACGGGCTCAACGCAGGGCGGCATGATCGTGGGCTTCAAGGCGGATGGCCGTGCTGATCGGGTTATTGGTATCGACGCGTCGGGCACGCCGGAGAAAACCCGCGCCCAGGTGGCGGACATCACCCGCAAGACGGCCGAGCTTATCGAGCTCGGTCAGACCATCACCGATGACGACATTCACATCAATCCCGATTACGCCTACCCGGCCTACGGCGTGCCGAGTCGCGAAACCAACGATGCGATCCGGCTCGCCGCACGTACCGAGGCAATGATCACGGATCCCGTGTACGAAGGAAAATCGATGCAGGGAATGATCGACCTCGTCAAGAAGGGGTTTTTCCCGGAAGGCTCGCGCGTGCTTTATGCACATCTCGGCGGTGCACCGGCATTGAACGGCTACAGCTACACCTACCGCAACGGCTGATCGACTATCTCGATCTCACTGCAAACCCTGCCGGACATCACCAATTGAAAACAATCCTGCGACTCGACGAGATCAAGCGCCTGATCGATATTCCGCAGCTGATTCGCGAGATCGAGGCAGGCTTCATTCTGTATTCGGAGGGGCGGGTCAACGTGCCGCCGGTCGGCTTTCTGCATTTCGACGAGCCGCGTGGCGACGTGCACATCAAGTACGGTGCGGTTGCCGGTGACGACTACTACGTGCTGAAGATGGCCTCGGCGTTTTACGACAACCCGGCGTTCGGGCTTCCTGTCAGCGACGGCCTGATGCTCGTCTTCAGTCAAAAGACCGGCAAACTGGCGACGGTGCTGGTCGATGAATGCTGGCTGACCGACATGCGTACCGCTGCCGCAGGCGCCGTTGCCGCGAAACATCTTGCGCCTGCCGACGTGCAGCACATTGGAATTGTTGGTACCGGCGTGCAGGCCAGGCTGCAGCTGCAAATGCTCAGGGGCATCGTCGACAGCAACAGCTGTATTGTGTGGGGCAGGGATCCTGCCAAGGCGCGGGCAATGATCGAGGACCTGCAGGCGCAGGACAGCATCCGCGACTGGGGTTTGACCTTCAAGGTGGTGGACAGCCTTGATGACCTCACTACGCAGTGCAGGCTCATCGTGACCACGACACCGGCGACCGCGCCCCTTATCCGAGCCGGTAATGTGCAGAAGGGCACACACATAACGGCGATGGGTTCGGATGATCACGGCAAGCAGGAGCTTGATGCCGACGTCCTTGCGAAAGCGGATGTTGTGGTGGCCGACAGCATCTCGCAGTGCATTGACCACGGTGAATGTTGTGCCGCGATCCGCGCAGGCAAACTCGATCCGGAATCGATTGTTGAACTGGGCAAAGTCATTCAGAACCCGCAGCTCGGTCGCACCGCAGCCGGGCAGATCACCGTCGCCGATCTAACCGGAGTCGCGATACAGGATATCCAGATCGCGAAAATGGTTGTCAATGCCGTGCTGGCAAACGACGGCAAAGGAAACCCGCCATGACCGGCCTGCCCGATTTCAAACTCGAAACCCATTTTTCGAAGTGGGAGTTCAAAGCGCGTTACCACCTGACGGCCTCCGATGCCGAAAGCCTGTCACTGCGTGACCTGCTGGCAATGGCAACACCGCAGGAGCGCGAAGAGTTCGACGGGCTGTGGCTGGGCTACACCGAGACTTTCGGCGCGCCCGACCTGCGTGAGGCGATTGCTGCCACCTATGCCAGGCGCGCTGCGAACGAGGTGCTGTGCTTCGCCGGCGCGAGCGAAGGGATTTTCGCTGCCAACAACGTCATTCTCGGCAAGGACAGCCATGCCATTGTCGTGACCCCAAACTACCAGTCGCACGAAACGCTGCCCGTCGCCATTTGCGAAGCGAGCGGCGTGCCTCTCGATCCGGACGATGGCTGGTCACTCGATATCGATCGCGTCGCCGCCGCGATACGGCCGAACACGCGCCTTGTCACGATCAATTTTCCGCACAACCCGACCGGCACGATCCTGCCGCTGGATCGCTATCACGCCCTGATCGAGCTGTGCCGCAAGCACGGCATCTATATCCTGCACGACGAAATCTTTAACGGCCTCGGTCCGACCGGCACAAAACACCTGCCGTTCGTTGCCGATCTCTACGAGCGCGGCCTGTCGCTGAACGTCATGTCGAAATCATTCGGCCTGCCTGGGCTGCGCGTTGGCTGGATTGCCTGCGAGGATCGCGAGTTGCTGTCGCGCATGGAGCGGATGAAGCACTACCTGTCGATCTGCAATTCAGGGCCCAGCGAACGCCTGACAAAAATCGCGCTGAATCATCGTGAGCAATTGCTCGCACGCAACTGCTCGATCGTTGACGAGAACCTGCTGAAGTGGGAGGCGTTCTTCGCTCGTTATCCCGAACTGTTCGAATGGCGCCGTCCCGATGGATCGTGCATGGCGTTCCCGCGTTACCTGGGAGCAGAGGGCGTTGAAACTTTCACGCGAACCCTGATCGAGGACAGCGGCGTGCTGTTACTGCCGAGCACAATTTACCAGTCGGCCCTGAACCCGACGCCGCCGGATCGCTTTCGAATCGGCCTTGGTCGCAGGGGCCTGGATGAAGGCCTTGCTGCGCTGGATGCGCACCTGCAGCGTCGGCTGCCTTGATGGTTTTTCCGATAAACTGCCGGTTGGCGAATCTGCTGACCGGACTGACGAGGACATCTCAATGAAATCACGTTTACTTCTTGTCCTTTTCGTCTCGCTGTTTGGCATGCCCGTTGTGCAAGCTGACGAATTCGCATCGGCTGCACGCGCCTTGCCGCTACCCGCTGCCGCCAGCGCAGAGCTGCAATCCGCAATTCGTGACTGGCCGATGCCCGATGTCGCGGCAGCGCAGGTGGCACCTGCCAGCATCGACGAATGGACTGCCAGCATCGCGCAAATGAACGCGCTGTGGGCCGCCGATATAAACCCGATGCTTGAGCGCTACGCCGTGAAGATGATGCCGGATCGCGTTGCGGGCGTGCCGGTTCATCGACTGGTGCCGGCGGCCGTATCGCCGACCAATGCCAGGCGGCTGTTTCTGTACGTACACGGCGGTGGCTACGTTTACGGCGGCGGTGATGCCAGCCTGGCCGAGGCCATTCTTATCGCGAGTCGGGTTGGCATTGCGGTGCTGTCGGTGGACTACCGCATGCCGCCGCAACACCCGTTTCCTGCAGCCGTCGATGACGTGGTGGCCGTTTACCAGCAGGTTCTCAAAGATCTTCCTGCAAGCTCAATCGTCATTGGTGGAACGTCCGCGGGCGGCGGACTTGCGCTCGCCGCCGTGCAGCAGTTTCGCGACCTGAAGCTGCCGCTGCCTGCTGCCATTTTTGCCGGTACGCCGTGGGCCGATCTTACGAAAACAGGCGATACGCTTTATGCCAACGAGGGCGTTGATCGCGTTCTCGTCACCTACGACGGCTGGATTCGAGCGGCCGCGCGCTTGTACGCCGGTGATTACGCGCTGACGCACCCGTTGATCTCGCCGCTGTACGGCGACTTCACCGGCTTTCCGCCGACTATCGTAACGACCGGCACGCGCGACCTGTTGCTGAGCGACTCCGCGCGCACCCATCGAAAGTTGCGCGCGGCGGGTGTCGCTGCTGATCTGCATGTCTACGAGGGCATGTCACACGCCGACTACATCGTCAGCCCCGATATCCCCGAATCGCGCAACATGTATGCCGAGATCAAAGCGTTTATCGATCAGCATCTCGACTAGTCGGGGCACGGCCGCCTGCCTCGGGCGGCTCGTAGGGGCCGCACGCCCGCGGCAGAGCCGTATTTCGATCACAACCCGCGCCAGTCCTGGCGTTCCGGTATCAGGGTAACCACGTATATTCGAATTAACTAATTTATAGATAATGAATATATAAGCGTGGCCGATCGACGGCCCTGAGGAACTGGACAATGCACGACGGTGCGCTCTCTTCACAAAGTCGTGTCGCCTGGAAGGTCTGGGGTCGAACGACGCGAGCTTTTCACTGGATAAATCTTGCCTGTGTTGTGGCGCTGGCAGCGCTGGGCCTCGCGATCCTCAATGAGAAATCCTTTGGCGTTAGCGCTGACGGCAAAATCCTTCTGAAGACCTTGCACGTGTACGTGGGCTACGTTTTCGCGGCAAACCTTGGCTGGCGCCTCGTCTGGGCCTTCGTCGGCAATCGCCATGCAAGATGGCAAGCACTGCTGCCGGCAGGGCGCGGCTTTTCAGCGGAGCTGCGCAGCTACGTGCGTGGCCTTCTGCGTCACGAGGGCGCGGCCTACCTCGGACACAGCCCTGCGGGCCGCCTCATGGTGACTTTTCTCCTGCTTCTGCTCACCTCGCAGGCTTTGACCGGCCTGTTCCTTGCCGGCACCGATCTCTACATGCCGCCGTTCGGTTCGGCGATCGCAGAGTGGGTGACGGGTGGCGATCCGGATCGGCTCGCCAATCTGACGCCCGCCTCGAAAGATTTTGTCGACGTTGCCGCTTACGACGAGATGCGACGTTTTCGCAGCCCTGTTGTGACTGCGCATCTCTATACGTTTTACGTGCTGATGGTGGCAATCGTGCTGCACGTCATTGGCGTTGTCGTTGTCGAGTTACGAGAAAAAAATGCCCTGATATCAGCAATGTTCACCGGCGAGAAGCTGTTTACGAATACGCCGGTCGACGCGCCGGACCCGTCCGACGATGCGGGTTCATAAGCGATGGTCTACGACCGGTTCGCAGCAATTGGGGTGCATCGCAGAATTAACAACATGGCGTGCGCCTGTCAGGAACTCGCAGTGCAAATTGCTTGTGTGGCAAATGCGGCGGATGTGAAACGAATCGCTCGGATGAAACGGAGATAGACTATGAACAACACGACACGACTACTCGCACGCTGGCAATTACTAGCGGCGACTGCGACTTTGTCGCTGCTGCTCGGTGCCTGCGCGACCGTAAAAACCGGCTCTCACAGCGACGAGAATGCCTCGTTCACCCACTACCAAAGCTTTAGCTGGATCTCCGTTGATCCGCTGATTACCGGTGCCGGCGGCGGCCCGGCTATCAGCGAATTGACGAAGAAGAAAATCGTCAGCGCCGTCGAAACGGAACTGCGCGGAAAGGGCTTCACTCTGGCGGCGAGTCGCGACGACGCGGACTTCGTACTGTCCTACACCATTGGCACCCGCGAACGCATCGAGGCTTCGTCCTACCCGAGCCCGTACCGCGGCGCCTGGGGCTGGCACCTGTATGGCCGCTACTATTTCGACACCGAAGTCGTTCATCGCATGTACACGGAAGGCACGCTCGGTATCGACGTTTTCGATGGCAAAACCAAGCAGCCCGTTTGGCATGGCTGGGCCACGAAAACAATTTCCAAATCGGATCGCCGTGACCCAACAGAATCGATCAACGAGGCCGTGCGCGCCCTGTTCGCCGCGTTTCCGCCGACGACGAACGCACGTTGAAAGGGCAGGCGCAGGTCGCCGTTGGGCACTGCCGGTCAGGACGACGCCCTGCCTCGCCAACGCCGTCGCGGGTAGCGCATCGGGATGGCGCACGCCCGTTGGCAGCCTGCCCGCCAATTGCGCGGAAGGCCGGGTGCCGTCACCCCGCCCAGTGCGTGACATGCTTGCAGGCCGGCCGTCCAGCCTGGCCAGTGCGGAACGCAGTTAGACTCGTTCCAGATCCAGCAGGCCCGTAGCGCGCCAGCTTCGCGCACGTTTGGCGATCTTCGATTCTTGATCGCCCAATATCAGCAGCTCAACGCTACGGACAGGACCAGCGTCTCCCTTTGTCCGCTGAGCCGATCAGCAGTAAACTCGGCGGCACACAAAAATATAGTGATAGCGGGGAGAGTAACATGAAGTTTTCTGCACCCATTTCCTTAGTCCCGGCCACTGTGCTGGCCCTGGGCATCCTGTTTTTCTGTCCCACAGCGAGCGCCGACTTCGTCGCCTATTCGATTGGCAAGAGCGATCGATCGCCGCTGCCGGAACGTCTTGACGACGTCGACACCAAGTACCTCGTCAATATTGAGTGGGGCGACTACGGCGGACGCCGATCACGGCTGGGGGTGCTTGAGGTCGACAACACCAGCGCCGCAACGTCCTTCCGTGTCAGCACCGCCGGTGGTGACGTCGATTATTCATCGTCAAGCAACGGCGTTCCGGTCAACGGCATCGAGGCCATCGTCATGGACGCACTGGCGCGCACCAATCGCTTCCGGCTCGTTGAACGCACCGTGTTATCTGACGTGCTCGGCGAGCAGGATCTTGCCTCGTCGGGCCGAGTCGCAAGCGCATCCGGTGCAGCGACCGGCAATGTGCTGGGCGCTGAATACCTCGTGCAGGTCGTTGTCACGGATTACGAAGCGAACACCTCCGGCAAGGGTGGCGGCGTTGGCGGCTTGCTGCGAAACAAGGTGCCGATTCTCGGCGGCGTGAAAATGGCCAAGGGCAGCGGTCGGGTCGGACTGAATTTTCGGCTGATCGATGCCGAAACCAGCGAGATCGTTTTCACCAAGCAGATCGAATCCGTTATCAACGAATCCAGCCTGTCACTCGGCGGCATCGGGTTTGGCAGTGATATCGCACTCGGCGGTTTCTTTTCGAGCTATTCCCGCACCCCGATCGGTCAGGCGGTTATCGCCGGCATCAACCAGGGCGTGTTCGACCTGATCAAGGAAATCGGTTCGAAAGGTGCTGAAGGCAGTATCGTCAAGGCAGATGCCGCACAGATCTATGTAAACCTTGGTGAAGACAGCGTCGCTGTCGGCGACGTGCTCGAAGTGCGTTCGAAGGGCGAAGAGCTCATCGACCCCGAAACCGGCATCTCGCTCGGCGGAGCCGAAACGGTACTCGGCACGATCCGCGTGTCGCAGGTGCAGGAGAAATTCAGCATTGCGCAACCGGTGGCGCTTAGCAAAACGCCGGACCGCGGCGCGAAGGTGGTATCGACGGTTCCCGCGGCGCCACTGGAGTTTGCGGCTTCGTTCGACAAACCGAAATAGCCTGATAAAGGTAAAGGGTCGAACCGAATTAAAGATAAAGGGGTCGTAAAAGGGGTCGAACCGAATTAAAAAAAGTCGAACCATGGTTCGACTTTTTTTAATTCGGTTCGACCCCTTTTTACTCGGTTCGACCCCTTTTTGCGGTTCGACCCCTTTTTGCTTTTCAGTCAGTTGGCGACGTTTACTTTAGAATGCACGATATCCACGACTTCCCGAAACGAAATCGCGTTCATCAGATCGACATCGGCGAACAGATCATTGTCACGGGCCATCGTGAAATCATCGGTATTGATATAGCGTCGAATCGAATCCCCGACCATCTCTGAAACATTTGTATCCGGCTTGAGTTCTTTTATTCCGTCGCCTACGTAATATCTCGCGAGATACTCGGCAACCTGGTGGGCTACCTTCCTCTGGCCGCCGAAAAAGTAGTCGCGCACGAACTCGCATTGCGGCCACCAGTCTGTCGTTGTTGCCATTCGTCTATCCTCTGTGTCATCGACATCGTTACCAATCATTCTGCAGCTTAGACGCTAGAGCCGGTACCCTTGCGCTTCTGAGACGCAGGTCTCATTTGTGAAGTTGCAGTTGAAAGGAAGCCCGGCTCCGCTCGCGCCTGTCGGGTTGGCTGCAAGCCTGGCCTGAACTGGTAGACTGCAAGGATGTCAATCAGGACGCAGGTAACTGCCGCAATCGCTGCAGAAACAGGCTGGCTGGAAGGACACCGGGCGCAATCTCCATACCCGGACACTTTTTCGTGAGGTTTCAACGATGCTGCGATCGATATTTCTGGTAATTCTTTTGAGTATGGGTGCGGGCGCTATGGCCGATGAACAGGCGAGAACAATTACTGTAAGTGGCACTGGCTCGGCCGAGGTCGCGCCGGATCGAGCCACGGTGCGCATGTCGATCGTTGCTCGCGAGCCAACGGTGGGCGCCGCCCAGAAAGCGGCGGCAGAAGTCGCCGGCAATGTGCTGAAGATGACCGATCGCATGAAGATCAAGCGCGAGAAGGTCGACACGACGGGCGCATCGGTGCGCGCCGATTATCGCTGGAACCCGAAGACGGAGGAGCAGGAGCTGCGCGGCTACATAGCAGAGCGCCAGATCACGGTGGAGCTCGACGATCTGGAACAGCTGGGCGCGGTACTTGAAGGTGCTGTCGCTGCGGGCGTTAACCAGGTGTCGCCGCCACAGCTCGACAGCAGCAAACGCAAAACCATTTACCGCAAGGCCATGCAGGTGGCGGCCGAAGATGCCAAGGCGAGTGCGTCACTGCTGGCGGAAGCTCTCGGTGCCAGTCTCGGCAAGGTGATGAGCATCAATGCGGGATCGAGCTCGCCACGACCGCCGGTTGCCTATGCCAATATGCGCTCGATGGCTGCCGAAGCTGACGCGTCCCAAAGCTACAATGCGGCCGATCTCAGTTTCGACGCAAACGTGACCGTGGTCTTCGAGTTGGTGGACTAGAAGCGGCGCTGCGGCGCTGCGGATAATGCGCGCGGCAACAGCCGGCTAATCGCTCGTCGCGACACGAACCCCTTCTGCGACGAGATCCGACGGAAACTGGATAACGGTATCGCCGATCGCGACGCCCGTCAGCACCTCGGCGTAATCGGTGCCGCGCTGTCCAATCCCGACCTGCCGCAAGCGCGCGCGGCCGTCTTCGACCACAAAAGCATGCCACGCGTCACCGCGTCGAAAGATCGCCGTCGTCGGAATCCGCAGCGCATCGGGCTGTGACCAGATGACGATCGCCGCTTCGATGCGAAATTCTGCGCCGAGTGACGATGTCGAACCAATGAAGTCCCCAAGCACATTCACGCGCTGTTCCTCGACGCCTAGTGTGGATATCTTCGTGAAGGCGCCCGGCTCAACGTAACGAACCGTTCCTTGCAGGTTTTCGCTACCGCCCCAGCCGCTGATGCGTATCAGGTCGCCGGCTGTTACGCGCACGGCGTCCTGCGTCAGGAAGTCGATGACGATCTCGAGCTCGCGGCCCTTGCTCAGCTCGAACAATGGCGTACCGGCCGCCACCACCCTCTCGCTCTCCTCCAAAACGCGCAGCACGACACCGGCGACAGGCGCCTCAACCGCAGTGACGCCAGTGCTGCCAGCGGCAGCCCCGGTGCCCATCATTCGCGCGCGTGCGCTTGCAGTATCTGCCCTGGCAGCCGCCAACGCGGCGGCGGCGCTGTCGTGCCGGGCGCGCGCCGTGTCGGCGGCGCGCAGGTACTGATCACGAACCTCGACGCTGATCATTCCTTTGTCATACAGATCCTTACGACGCTGCGCCTCGCTTGTTGCCAGCTCGAGATTGCTGTCAGCCTCGGCCACGTGTGCCTGTGCCTCGTCCTCGCGGGCCACGGCGGCGGCAAGCTGCGCACGCAGTGCCGTTTCAATGCGAGCGTCCTCCGGGGCCGGGGCTATCTGGGCCAGTGCATCGCCGGCATTGACGGAGTCGCCCTCGTCCAGTTGCGTGCGCAACAGGCGGCCGGTCACCGGAGCAGCCACCGTATAGCGGTAGCGCGCACGGGTTTTGCCCTGCTCGTCGACCGTCACTTCAACGCGACCCCGATCAATCAGCACGTGGTCGACGCGCAGGCTCTGCGGTCTCATAAGCCAGCCGACGAGCGCAATGGCAACGGCGGCAAGCAGCAGCAGAGTCAGCGACCGTTTCGTTTTACTGGTCATCAGGAGTTACTCACGGGTTTTCAACACGGCGATCAGATCCAGCTTGTCGATCCTGCGACGCACTATTGCACCGCTTACGATGGCGGCACCGATCGTCAACACGGCAGAGTAAAAATAGGTCTCTGTACTGATCACAAACGGTATTCGGTAGAGATCGGTCTGCAACGAACTAATGAGCGCCAGCGACAAACCATAGCCCAGCAGCCAGCCGATCGGAATTGCGACAATCGTAATGATGGCCTGCTCACCCAGCAGCAGGAATGACGCTTCGCGACGGCGGAAGCCGAATACGCGCAGGCTGGCGACTTCCCGGCCGCGCTCGGAAAGCGAGATTCGCGCGCCGTTGTAAATCACGCCAATCGAAATAACGCTGGCAAAGCCGAGCAGGAAGCCGATACCGATGAACAGGCTTTCCGCAAGCTGATCCTGAAACGATTGGAGCATCGACGCTGGCGATGCGACGCCTGCTACTGCAGGCAGATTCTTCAGGTGCAGGTCGAGCGCGCGCCTTTCGTCCGCTTCGACTGAGAGAAATGCCCCCGACACCATCTCCGGTCCGCCCACTATGCGATGCAACGCCGGCTGATTCATATACGCGGAAACCCCGAGGAAATCGCTGACAACGCCAACGACGACCACATCGGCGCTGGCCCGGCGCCCTTCGAGGATTTCGATCCACACCGGGTCACCCGACACGACGCGCAGCTTGTTAGCCAGGCGTTCGTTCAGGACGATGCCCTCGCTGGGTAACGGGTGTTCACGCGCATCGGCCGCTACGATTCGTCGCAGCTGGCCGCCCGGCGTCATCCCCTGAATCGCGACCTCTTCCTTGCGATGCGCCGCGTGAATTCGCGCGGGAGTGCTGCGAAACGTCTCCACACGGCTAACGCCATCGAGGTGACGCAGGTCATAGTGGATGGCCGCATCCAGTGGTTCGTTGAACGTCAGCGTGATGTCCTCACGCTGAATGATCCGAAACTGCAGATCCATCATGTACTGCATGCCGTCAAACATGAACATGCCGATCAGCAGGATAGCGACGGAAAACGCAACGCCGATGGATGACAGCAGGCTCTGCAGCGGTCTGCGCTGCACGTTGCGCAGGATCATGCGGATTGAAGCGGGCAGGCTCTCAGCAATACCGCTGCGCTCCAGCCAGCCGGCGGCGAAACTGGCCGGCGGCTCGGGCTGCATCGCCTCAGCCGGCGGCAGGTTGGCCGCGCGGCGCACCGCACCGAGTGCTCCGGCCACGGCAGCAGCAATGCTGATAGCAATCGCAACCGCGGCAAGTTGTGCGCTGAACTGGTACTGCAGGTTGGGGAAATCAAAGTACTGCCCGTACAGGCCGATATAGGCCTGCCCGAGCCACGAGCCCGCGGCCGTTCCGAGCACGGCGCCGGTCAGTACTGCGGCCAGTGCAAACTTCAGGTAATGCCAGCCGACTTCGCGATCCCTGTAGCCGAACGCCTTGAGCACGGCGATGTCCCCGCGCTGCGTGGCAATGAGCCTGCCCAGCACGAGATGCAGCAGGAATGCAGCCACGGTCAGGAACACCGCGGGGATGGCCGTGCCCATCACCCGGTTCTGATCAAGCTCTCCCTGCAGAACCTGGTGCGAGGTCTGCCGGTCGCGCTGATAGGCGCCGAGACCACCGTAAGGGTCCAGCAGTTCGTCGAGCTTTCGCAATACCGCCGGCGCGCTGGCATCGGGCGTCAGTCTTACCAGTGCCTGGTTGAACGCGCCGTCCATGTCATAAGCGGGCCCCAGGATATCGCGCCCCATCCACAGTACGCCGTAACGTTGGTCTTCCGGGAACAGCGCGCCCGGCGGTACTGCGTACGTGTGCTCCGGCGATATCGCAATGCCGACGATGTCGAGATCGCGAGCGCGACCGTTAATGATTGCCCGCACCGTGTCCCCGGGCAGCAGCGCGCGCGCCTCCGCAAACTTCTGGCTGATGATGACTTCATTATCTGCGGCGGCACTCAGGTAACGCCCGCGCTGAATGCGAATGTCGTTTACAGCGGATCGACCGGCCTCCGGAATCGACACGAACTGACCTTGCGCCGGAGCATCGAGCCCCGGTAAATCGAGCGTTGCGAAAAATGTCACGCGGGTATCCGCGGCGGCGACGCCTGGTATCGCTGCGATCTTCTCGAGCAGCCGGTCCGGCGCCCGCTTGAGTGGCACCCAGATATCGGCAAACCGCAGGTCGCGATAGTACGACGCCTGCGCAGCGACCAGGGTGTCGTAGCTGCCGCGCATCGTCATTACGGTCATGATGCCGGTCGCGACGACCAGTGCGATCGATATCATCTGGCCTTTCAGCTTCCAGATCTCGCGCAGCAGTTTGCGATTGATTGCCAGCATCAGAACGGCATTACCATTGAATGTCGTCGACACTGGCGCGTTGCGGGTTCGACGTCTGCTCAACGATTTCGCCGCTGCTCATGCGCACGACGGTATCGCCCATCCGGCCAATCGCAACGTTGTGCGTAATGATGGCGGTTGCCGTGCTGGTATCGCGGTTGACGGTATTCAACACTGAGAGAACCAGCTTGCCCGTCTCGGCATCCAGCGCGCCCGTGGGTTCGTCACACAGCAGCACGTCGGGACGTTTCGCGACCGCACGCGCGATGGCCACGCGCTGCTGCTCGCCGCCCGATAGCTGCGACGGAAAATGATCCAGGCGCTCGCCGAGCCCGACCAGGCCAAGCGCTTCATCCGGTGACATCGGGTTGGAGGCGATATCCGTCACCAGCGCCACGTTCTCGCGCGCCGTCAGGCTCGGAATCAGGTTGTAAAACTGAAACACGAAGCCAACGTGTGCGCGGCGATACTCCGTCAGTCCATCCGTATCGAGCGTATCCAGCCGCTCATCGAGATAGCAGAGCTCACCACTGGTGGCGACATCGAGGCCGCCGAGGATGTTCAGCAGTGTCGATTTGCCGCTGCCCGACGCTCCGAGCAAGACCAGCAGCTCGCCGGCATGCAGCTCGAAATCGACATTGCGCAGCGCGTGCACCGTCACCTCGCCCATCGGGTAGGTCTTGCTCAGCGCGCGTGCCCGCAGAATGACGCGCCCGGCCGTGGCCTCAGCTCGACCCGGCGCTGCGTCGACCACCGTTTCCGGACCGCCCGTCACGCCATGGCACCGGCGCCGGGCGTTCGAGCCAGGCGCCGCAAGCCGCGCCCGGCCTGGTCGCCTGCCTTGCATCGATACTGCCCTCGAGTCCCTCGACGGCCTCGAGCTTTGCGGTGCCAGTCGGCATTCACCGTCTGCCCCGGTGATACCCGGGAATTCTGCCGCTTCGTCGGCAAGCCATAAATACCCTTTAATTCAGTGACTTAACTCGCTATCCCAGCACCCGGCCGGGGGCACCGGGCGCCTGCAGTGGCTGCAATCGTCATCTGTGAAATTAACATTGTGAAATTTCTATTGTGAAATTCTTCAAAGCTTTGTAGTAACGTCCTTAGCAACGATACCGCTGGCAGCCTTGAACGACATACGGGGATGCCGCAAGCAGATCCCGAATCGTGCGGGCAACGGATAGCCGCTCGGACAACTTTAAATCGACCAAGGAGATCCACCCATGTCGAATTACTCACAGGACATCACCGCTGCCGCCAACCTGGTCGCAAAACACGGCAGTTCGTGGGATGCCATCAGCCCCGAGTACGTTGCGCGCATGAAGGCGCAGAATCGCTTCAGGACGGGGCTGGAAATCGCGAGATACACCGCGAAGATCATGCGCGATGACATGGCCGAATACGACGGCGACAATTCGAAGTACACGCAGTCGCTTGGCTGCTGGCACGGTTTCATCGGTCAGCAGAAAATGATTTCCATCAAGAAGCACTTCAAAACAACCAAGGGCCGCTACCTGTACCTGTCCGGGTGGATGGTCGCGGCATTGCGCTCCGAATTTGGCCCACTGCCCGATCAATCGATGCACGAGAAGACCTCGGTCGCTGCCCTGATCGAGGAGCTTTACACATTCCTGCGGCAGGCCGATTCACGCGAGCTCGATGGCTTGTTCCGCGAGCTCGATCAGGCACGCGAGTCCGGCAACGCGGTCAGGGAGCAGGATGCGAAAAACAGGATCGACAATTTCCAGACGCACGTCGTTCCAATCATCGCTGATATTGATGCCGGCTTCGGCAACGCGGAAGCCACCTATCTGCTGGCGAAAAAAATGATCGAAGCGGGTGCCTGCTGCATCCAGATCGAGAACCAGGTGTCGGATGAGAAACAATGCGGCCACCAGGACGGCAAGGTTACGGTTCCTCATGAAGACTTCCTTGCAAAAATTCGTGCGGTTCGCTACGCGTTTCTCGAGCTGGGGGTAGACGACGGCCTGATCGTTGCCCGCACCGATTCGCTCGGCGCCGGCCTGACGAAACAGATCGCGGTCACGAAAGTACCGGGCGACCTAGGCGATCAGTACAACTCTTTCCTCGACGTCGAGGAAGTCAAACCGGAAGACATGCAGAACGGCGATGTCGTGCTGAATCGCGGCGGCAAGCTGCTGCGGCCGAAACGCCTGCCAAGCAACCTGTTCCAGTTCCGCAGCGGCACAGGCGAAGATCGCTGCGTGCTCGACTGCATCACGTCGCTGCAGCATGGTGCTGACCTGCTGTGGATTGAAACCGAAAAGCCGCACATCGGCCAGATCGGCGGCATGGTCAATCGTATTCGTGAGGTCGTGCCGAACGCGAAGCTTGTTTACAACAACAGCCCGTCGTTCAACTGGACGCTCAACTTCCGCCAGCAGGTATTCGACAGCTGGTCCGAAGAAGGTCGCGACGTGGCAGCGTACGATCGCAACAAACTGATGAGCGCCGAGTACGACGAAACGGAGCTGTCAAAAGTCGCAGACGAAAAGATTCGGACGTTCCAGGCGGACGCAGCGCAACAGGCCGGCATTTTCCACCACCTGATTACATTGCCGACTTACCACACAGCCGCGCTGTCCACCGACAACCTCGCGAGGGACTACTTCGGCGAACTGGGCATGCTGGGATACGTCGCCGGCGTGCAGCGCAAGGAAATCCGCCAGGGTATCGCCTGCGTTAAACACCAGAACATGTCAGGCTCGGATATTGGCGATGCGCACAAGGAATACTTCTCTGGCGAGGCTGCCCTGAAGGCATCGGGCAAAGACAATACGATGAACCAGTTCTCCTGACCGGCAGGAGCTGTTAAAAGAAAGGGCGCACTTGGTTGCGCCCTTTTTCATTAATGCGCCAGCGAGGCCCGCGATGACGTTCTCAGTATGTGATCTATGTGACGAGCACGAAGACGAGATTGATGTCGCCGACTCCATCTTCAGAAACTACGGTGGCCGCAAGTCCTTCGGCGGTGAGATCGTCACGCTCAAATGCCACGAAGACAATTCGCTGGTGAAGGAGTGGGTGGCGAGGCCCGGCAGCGGCAAGGTGCTGATAGTGGATGGCGGCGGTTCTCTGCGCCGGTCATTGCTCGGCGATCAGCTGGCTGCAAAAGCTGTCGCCAACGGCTGGGCGGGAATCGTAATTAACGGGGCCCTGCGTGACGTTGAGATTCTTGCCACGCTCGATATTGGTATCAAGGCGCTGAACGCGATTCCGCTCAAGACCGAGAAACGCGGCGTCGGCGAGCAGGGCAATGCGGTCCGCTTTGCCGGCGTGGGCTTCCGGCCGGGCGCCTACGTCTACGGCGATCTGAATGGCCTGATCGTTAGCGACCAGCCGCTAATCTGACCGGTTCCAGAGCCGGCAGGCCCCGCCCGGGATTCACTGTGGCGCCTGTTATATTTTCGACAGCATCGAAAACCGGCCCGGCCCAATGCCGGCAAGCCCGCAGCGGGCTCCCGGCGGTCAAGCGCAGCGCGAATTCCCGGAAATACTGTCGGAAAACTTTACACTCGCCAATTTAAGGGATCTGTAACCGATTGATTTTATTGATAATAATAAATTGGCACGGGTATTGCTGTATAACAACCACAGGCCGGCAAAACAGTCGGCTAGATACTACCGAAGGAAGCTCAAAATGAAGGGAATCACCCTGTTCAGAATGTTCGCCGCGATGCCGCTGCTGTTCGCAGCCTTCACGGTCAATGCCGACCCGATTACCGGCGGCAGCAACGATCCTCTCTATATTGTCAGTCTCGCCGACGCCGACTTCGACGACGCGATGACGGGCATGACGGCCAGCAATATCGCGCTGGGCGGCTACGTAAACAACGGCGGCGCCGCGGGCTCAATCGACCTGGGCAGCGGCCAGTCCGTTGCAGTCAGCGATGCGAATGGTAATTCACCGCAGCTGCGCACCCGCACCGGAAGCAGCTACACCTGGTGGCACGGCATGGACAACCAGTTCCTCGGCACCCATACCAACACCATCACGCTCGATTTTCAGAACATGAACATCGTCGGCTTCTCGTTCTCGATTTCGGCGATCAGCAGCGGCTACCGCGCCTGGGTTGGCGCAACTGCTGTCGATAACCACGGCGGGCCGCTGGCGTCGATCGCCCGCACCAACTGGTTCGGCGGACTTGCTAACGAAGGCGCCAAGCGCATCGGTGTCTACGTTGCCGATGGCTCGAAGGCCTGCAGCTCGATTTCACAGGTTGTTGTCGATCCGATTTCCACCTGGGGCATTGGCGACATGACGTTCTACACTAATCCGGATTGCGCGACGTCCGTGCCTGAGCCAGGCACGCTCGCGCTGCTCGGTCTGGGCCTGTTCGGTATCGGCGCGATGCGCCGCCGTCAGACGGCCGTCAAGAACGCCTGACGCGGAACACACCGCAAGTATCAGAAAAAGCCCCGCGCGATGCGGGGCTTTTTTTTGCCGGCGACCTGCGCGCAGCGCAGCGAACCAGGTAGAACTGCGGTTGACGCTCGCAAGCTGCGACAGGGCTCGATCACACAGGCTGTGATCAGCGAATACGCGGTCCGGCCTTTCGGACCGCGGTCATACGGCCTCGTCGTTGTGCTGGCTGTTGCCGCTCCCAGCCTGCAACAAGGCCCATCACGCAGGCACTGATCCGGGTGCTCACGGTGCGGACTTTAAGACAAGGACCATCCGGCCGCATCTGCTGCAGCAAGTTAAGCCACCCTTTGCTAACCTCGGACCGGGCGTTTGCGGGAGTCAATGCGGTGAATATTTCAGATTCGAAAAGACCAGCTGGCATCGGTGCGAAGATGTCGGCTCTCCTCTTGGCGAGCATAGCGCCTTTTGCGGCGAGCGCTGACAAACCGCCAAGGGCACGCGATATTGGCATCCCGTTTTCCGGCACACCCGGACCGCTCAATGCGATCACGGACGTCGCGGGAGTGACGGTCGGGCACACCACGCTGATCTCCGGCGACGGGCCGCTCAAAGTCGGCGTCGGTCCGGTACGAACCGGCGTCACTGCCATTCATCCGCGCGGCAAAACCTACGATCCGGTTTTCTCCGGCTGGTATGCACTGAACGGCAACGGCGAAATGACCGGTACGACCTGGGTTGAAGAATCCGGGTTCCTCGAGGGGCCGGTCGTCATTACGAACACGCACAGCGTAGGCGTCGCGCGCGATGCGACAATCGAGTGGCAGTACAAAAATGACCTGTTCGACCCGTTACCGGATGACCCGGAAGTGTTCTGGTCGCTGCCCGTCGTTGCCGAAACCTATGACGGCGCCCTGAATGACATCAACGGCTTCCACGTAACGAAACAACACGTCATCGACGCGCTCGAGTACGCGAAGCCAGGTCCGGTCGAAGAAGGCAACGTCGGCGGCGGTACCGGCATGATCTGCCACCAGTTCAAGTGCGGCATCGGCACCGCGTCACGGCTGTCGAAGGTCGGTGGCCAGGAATACACGATCGGCGTGCTGGTTCAGGCGAACTACGGCAGCCGCCGGACGTTTACGATCGCCGGCGTGCCGATGGGTGACAAATTCGATGACCTGATGCCGGTGTTCCGGCCAACGGATCGTGAAACGGGCTCGATTATTGTGGTGGTCGCGACCGACGCGCCCCTGCTGCCGCATCAACTCGAGCGGCTGGCGCGTCGCGTGCCCATCGGCATTGCGCGGCTCGGCGGCTACGCGAGCAACGGCTCCGGCGATATTTTCATCGCGTTTTCAACCGCCAACCCCGGCGCTGCGGCTCGCGAAGGCACCCTGGAAATAAAGATGCTGCCAAATGACGCAATCAGCCCGCTGTTCCTTGCGACTGCAGAAGCAACCGAGGAAGCGATCGTTAACGCGCTGGTTGCGGCAAAAACGATGGTCGGCATCAACGGCAGTACGGTTCATGCGTTGCCGCATGAGCGGGTCATACGCCTGCTAAAGGACCACAAGAGGATTCCCTGACGCTGCAGCGCCAAAGCGCCAGTTGCTACCGACCTTCGATGGGGGTGGCGCTCACAGTCGGACACCGCCGCAGCAATCCCGGAGCACTAATGGTTCTTCGGCTCCGTTTCCGCAAACAGGTGCTCGACCCCCTGCAGCATCTTGCGGGTTGAGATCGACACCTCGAACAACAGCAGTAGCAATGCCAGAATCAGGCACGCCATTGCTGCAACGAACAACACCGCAATCAGCGTGCCCATATTGAACAGCGCGAAGTCCCCCAGAAAAAGGCACATGACCACGACGCAGATGATCAGTGCTGAACTCACCGACAAACGAATCGCCCAGTTGATGATCGTGATGCGTCGCCACAGGACGCTGGTCTCGGACTGCAGAATCTGCCGATAGTCTTCCGATGTGACCTGCGGCAGGCGCCGTTCAACGAGTCGCGCGCGATCGACAACTCGCCCAAGCCGGTGTGCAAGCACCGACAGAATTGCGCCGATACCGGTCAGCAGGAAGACGGGTGCGACCGCAAGCTTGATAGCTTCCGAGATCGCGTTGATCGGCGCGACATGTTCCATTGACGGCACTCTTGCAGATTAACGCGCAGCGGAGCTCGCGACGCGCGGCGGATTGTCTCCGATACATCACGGGCGCTCAAGCTCACTGTTGCGGTGAGTCAGGCGCCTGCCCGGAGCCAGCCGCACGCTCAATCGCACCGTTGGTCTGGCAGTGCAGCGCGCCTGCCGTCATCTTCGCCGGCCGGCGTCACAGGGAAAAGCAAGGCTGTGACCATCAACCAGCGGCCAGGCGCTCCTGCCTCTTTTCATTCACCAGCAGCAGGAGCTCTGCCGCCGCTTCCGCGTCGCACAGCGCGCGGTGATGGCTCGCCAGCGGGATGTCGAATGCGCGGCACAGGGCGGCGAGGCTGTAGGACTTGTGTCCGGGATACAGCTTGCGCATCGACGAGCAGGTGCAAAGCTTAGGCATTCGGAAAGGGCGCCCGATGCGCTGGAACTCGGCGGCGATAAAGCGGTAATCGAACTCGACATTGTGCGCGACGAAAATGGCGTCCTGCAGGAATTCATCAAACTTATCCGCAACATCAACGAAGCACGGCGCATCGTGCACCATCGCATCGGAGATGCCGGTCAGGCGCGTAATGCCAGGCGGAATCGTGCGCTGCGGATTCAGCAGTGTCTGAAACCGGTCAATCACCTTGCCATTCCTGACCCTTACCGCGCCAATTTCCGTCACCCGGTGCTGGTCACCGCGGCCGCCGGTGGTCTCGACATCAACCACAACGTAAGCCTGCAGCGGATCAAGCACCCAGCGTACCCGCACGACTTCGGCGCGAAAGCCGGCCTCATGGAGTTCACGCAGACGCATCAGCTGGTTGCGGCGCAGCTGGTCACCTTCTGCCTTGATCTCAACGAAGCGTACTCCCGCATCGTCAATAACCAGCAGATCCGGATAACCATGCCGCACCTCCCGGTAGCGCTCGCAGAGGTTGCGCAGCATGGCCTGCATCGCGGCCGGCTCTGCGACATCCAGCAACGCAAACAGCGCATCCAGCTGCGAACGTCGCCAGCGAAACACGCCGTTGGGTGTGCCGTAGAAGCGCGTGCTGGTTTTCAGCAGTTCGCGCTTGAGCACTGGCGGGTCGAGCAGCAGTGCCATACGCTCCTCGATCTGCAAAGCATGCCGCGTGGCAAAACTGCCGTCGGCGAGCGCCTTTGGCAGAAACTCGAACGGTGAGCTCCGCGCTGCGCCTTCATCGCTGAACAGCTCGCGCCAGAACAACAGGCCGAACAAGGTACGCCACAGCAGGTTCTCGACGCGATAAGCACGCAGGCCGAGCGCATTGTAATGGTCAACCGCCGCCCGCTCCGGCGCTCCGAGCCGTGACTCATCGATGTCGATCACCTCGCCGGCGCGCAGGGTATCCGTCAGGCTGGAAGTGCGCTTCTTGTTGAACTTGCGCTCGTAAAGATCCTGCGCCAGCAGCTGTTCCGCATCACTCCGCGGACTGTCGATTCTTTGCTCGAGCAGGCTGCGCGCCGCATCGCGCTCGCCCATCGACAGCAACGCTCTCACCTCGCGGTCGCCACATTCCAGTGACTCGCCACGTGAGTAGGCGGTCAGTGCCTCGGCGACGTTCCCGGCACGCTCAACGGTCCGCCCGATCTCGAGCGCCAGCTTGTCGCGCTGCACGGCGCTGCCGGCAAAATTGGCGTCGGGCCACTCCGCTATCTCCCTGAGCAGGGCGCCTGCGACGGCCTCATCGCCCAGCTTGAGTCGCGCGCGTCGTGCCGCGAAAAAATAATGTTCGACTGCCTCCTCGCGCTCACCGAAGCGCGGTTCGTAGCTGTCAGTCATGCCATTGGTGCGCACCAGGCCGAGATCGCGCATCGTGAACTGCGTGAGACCGTCCTGGATGCGACCGAAGTACAGGAACAGGAGATAACGCACCTCTTCGTGGCGCTGCTGCACGCACAGTCGGCCGGTGCGCAGCGCGGCGAGCAATAACCCGGGATCAGCATGCTCACTCGCGAACGCGATCAGCTCACTTTTCTTCAGGCTGCGCGCAAGCCCGGTATAGCGGGGCTGCAGCGCTGCGAACAATTCGGTTTTGGTGAGAAAGCGCAACAGATCCTGAAAATGCGCCACCTCAGGACAGCCGATCCAGCCCTGCTCCTGCAGGATGCGTACAAGGCCGGGAACGTCCTGCAACTCGGGATAGCGCAGCTTGTCAATCGCGAACAGGCGCCCCTTGCGGTTAACGAGCCGCACGTACAGGCACTGCGCATCGCGGGGCAGCTGCCGAAACGCGTCGATCAGTTCGACATGTTGCTCCAGCAGCACGTGGGCATAGTGCTGCTCGACGAACGCCAGCAACTCGAGAAAATGATCGAGGTAATAATAAGTGGCCAGCGGCTGGCGCTGTGCCGGAATCCAGTGGGTTTGATCGAAGGTCACTCTGTCAGCGCGCTCAGCCGGAATGCAGGGGATGCGAAACCGGGTGCCGGCGCCGCTACGTCAATGTAGCAAAGGCAATGCTGCGACTGAAGTCGCCGCGAAGCGCAGGGCAAAAGCCTCGCCGAACTCGCTGCGACCACCAAAGTGCCTGTCCGCTCGCTCGATGCCATCGAGCGTATGGCGATGGCAGAGCTGCCCTCCGGTCCCTACGCGGTCGGTTTTGTCCGCACCTATGCACGCGCCATCGGCCTCGATGCCGAGCAGGCCGTCGCCGCAATGCGCGCGGCGCGGCAGGCCGACACGGTAGGCACAACGTCAGCGATGACCTATTATGAACCCGCCGATGCTGCCCGGGTGCCGCCGTCAAAGCTGGTGTGGCTGTCGCTCAGCATCGCCCTTGTCATCGCAGCCGGATATGGCGTGTGGCGCAGCGAGATTTTCACGGGCGATGGCACTGGCACGCCGGCAGTTGCGACACAATCCGCACAGCCGACAGAGACGACGACGGCTCCCTCGGTCGCGGCAACAGCCGAACCCACGGTGACGATCCCGGCGACTGCGCCGGTGCTGATCAGTGCCACCGGACCGCTCTATTTCACGCTAGAGGACGGTAACGGCCGTGCCCAGTTCGATCTGACGCTGAACGCGGGCGAGTTCTACACGGTAAAGCAGAACCAGCGCGGCCTGTTCCTGCGCACGGCGACGCCGCAATCGTTGAAGCTGGTGGTCGACGGGACTGCTCTGCCCGCCATCGGTACTGCGGATACGATCCTCTCGGGCGTCGGCCTCGATGCGCCATCCTTGTCGCGCATCGCCAGTGGGCAATGGGTGCAACCCGTGGCGCCGACTGTTCCAGCGGGCCCAGCCACGCCAGCGCCGACAAGGTAAACAGGTTCAGATATGCGATAGACGCATGATGCGATGCGTCGGTGGAACATTGGAACGGGACCAGAATGACAAGCAACCTCCGTGCACTGCTGATGCTCACTACTGCGACGTTGCTGATCGCCGTGCCGTCGGTACAGGCGCAGCAGAGCAGTAGCGCCGCAGACGCGGCGCGACGCATCGACCGGATCGAGCGGGAATTGCGCGCCGTACAGCGACGCGTATTCCCCGGGTCCGAAACCGGGCTTTTCGAACCCGAAGTTACCCCCGGCCAGCCGGTGACGACCCCGGGTGGCGCGGTGCAAAGTCCGGTCGCCGATGTCAGTGCGCGGATCGACGCGATCGAAGCGCAACTGGCCCGACTGACCGGAGAGGTCGAGCAGACCGGCTTTCGCCAGCGCGAGATCGGCGCCGAGATTGCGCGGTTGCGTGCCGAGATGGACGGTAGGCTCGATCGGCTGGAGGGCACGACCACAGCCGGCACCGACACGCCGGCGACGCCAGTGACCGCAACGCCGACCCCTGCACCCGCCGCGAGCACGGCAGCGCCCCGCCCCACTGCCACGCCACCAGCAACGCCCACGCCCACCCCCTCCCCTGCTCCAGCCCCACGTCCGGCACCAGCGCCTGCACCAGCGCCGACGGCAACAACGACCGATCCCGCAGCGCTGGCAGCGCGACGGGCGCGTGTGGCGGCGATCGCGGTTCCCTCGACCGGCGACGCGCCCGAGGACGCCTATATCTATGGCTATCGCCTGTGGGAGGCGCGCTTGTACCCCGAAGCGGTGCTGCAACTGCAAAAGGTGATCGACGATCACCCGACACATCGCCGCGCCAGTTATGCCGGTAATCTGCTGGGGCGCTCACTGCTCGACAACAACCAGCCGAGCATTGCGGTGCGTGCCTTTTACGACAATTACCGCAATCGTCCGCGCGGCGAGCGCGCGGCGGAGAGCGTCTATTATATGGGCATGGCGCTGATCCGGCTGGAGCGGAACAGCGACGCCTGTCGCACCTTCGACGAATTCGACCGATCCTATGGCAACAGCGCCCCCGCCGCGCTCAAGGCCCAAGTGACGACAGCGCGTGCGCAAGCGCGCTGCTGAATTTATCCTGACAGCCGATGCGCTGCGCGACGCGACGGCGCGCATCATCGGGAATTGCGAGACGGCACGCTCCCGCTTCGGAATTGCCGTGTCCGGCGGGCCGGACAGCATGGCACTGCTCGCGCTCGCTGCAGAGGCTTTCGACGGTCGGGTTTGTGCCGCTACCGTCGATCACGGGTTGCGCAACGAAAGCGCGGATGAGGCTGCGCTGGTGGCGGGCACCTGTGCAGCGCTGGGTATCGAGCACCGCATCCTGCGCCCAGCCACTCCGATCACAGGCTCAGTGCAAGCGGCGGCCCGCACCGCGCGCTATGCCTTACTCGACAACTGGCGCAGCGATGCCGGTCTCGACTGGGTGATGACCGCGCATCATGCCGACGACCAACTGGAAACGCTGGTCATGCGGCTCAACCGATCGAGCGGACTGGCGGGGTTGTCGGGAATCAGGGAACGGCAGGGCCGGGTACTGCGTCCGATACTCGGATTTCGTCGCGAAGCGCTACACGCTGTGGTAGCCGCTCGCGGCCTGACCGTTGTCGACGACCCGAGCAACCGCGATGCCCGCTTTGACCGGGCGCGGGTGCGCGGGCTGTTGGCACAGAGCGAACTGCTCGATCCGGCAGCGGTTGCCGTCAGCGCGCGCCACCTCGCACAGGAAGAAGAAGCGCTCGCCTGGGCGACCGCTCAACTCGCTGCCGACCGTCTGCATTGCCTGAATGGCGAATGCAGCGTCGATATGGGCGCACTGCCACCCGCATTGCGCCGCCGTTTGCTGATCGTCGCGCTCGCCCGGATGGCAGAGCCTGAACCACGCGCAGAAACCCTAGACCGGGCCATTGCCGACGTTCGGACGGGTATTTCAGTGATGATCGGCAACAATCTGATCGCCCAGGATGCCGCCGTCTGGACTATCCGCCCTGCCCCGCCCCGCCGCGCGTCACCGCGTCGCTCAGACTGATCGGCGCAACCTCCTTGCTGGCAAGCCTGTCGCGCCCTACATTCCAATCAGAGTTTCAGTCCGGAGTGACATTCAGTGGGTGACGACAAGCAACCGCAGGGCAATGGTGGCGGACCGGGCAACAGCCCGTGGATGAAGAGCCTGCTGATCTGGTCGGCGATCATCCTCGCCATGCTGATGGTCGCGTCGCTTATCGGCGGCGGATCGGCAGCGGCTGGCAAATCGCTGCCCTATTCCGAATTCCGCAATCAGGTGGCGGCCGGCAATGTCGAGAGCGTGGTCATCGGCCGCGACCGCATCACCGGCAAGCTGCAGGGTGGCGAGGCGTTCCAGACCAACCCGATCGTCGACGGCGAATTGACCAAGCTGCTCACCGACAAGGGTGTCCAGTTCGACGGTCGTCCGGTCGAGCAGGGCAATTTATGGATCGCTATCCTCGTCAACATCCTGCCCTTCCTGCTGCTTCTCGGCCTTGGTTTCTTCATTTTCCGCCAGGTGCAGAAGAACAGCGGCGGTGGCGCGATGGGCTTTGGCAAATCCAAGGCCAAGCTGCTGACCGAACGCTCGGGCCGCGTCACCTTCGACGACGTCGCGGGTATCGAGGAAGCGCGCGAGGAGCTGGAGGAAATCGTCGAATTTCTGAAGGACCCGACGAAATTCAGTCGTCTAGGCGGCTCGATCCCCAAGGGCGCATTGCTGGTCGGGTCTCCCGGTACCGGCAAGACATTGCTCGCCCGCGCTATCGCCGGTGAGGCTGGCGTGCCATTTTTCACCATCTCCGGTTCGGACTTCGTCGAAATGTTCGTCGGTGTCGGCGCGAGCCGCGTGCGCGACATGTTCGAGCAGGCCAAGAAAAGCGCGCCGTGCATCGTCTTCATCGACGAGATCGACGCGGTCGGCCGCCATCGCGGCATCGGGCATGGGCAATGGCAATGACGAGCGCGAACAGACGCTCAACCAACTGCTGGTCGAGATGGACGGGTTCGAAGCCAATGAAGGCATCATCATCATTGCCGCCACGAACCGTCCCGACGTGCTCGATCCGGCGCTGCTGCGCCCTGGCCGGTTCGACCGTCAGGTCGTCGTGCCGCTGCCCGACATCGAGGGCCGCATCAAGATCCTCAACATCCACATGCGCAAAACGCCGCTGGCACCCGATGTCGATGTGCGGGCCATCGCGCGCGGCACACCGGGCTTTTCCGGTGCGGAACTGGCCAACCTTGTCAACGAAGCCGCCCTGCTCGCGGCGCGGCGTGGCAAGCGGCTGGTCGCCAATGCCGAGTTCGAGGACGCCAAGGACAAGGTGATGATGGGCGCCGAGCGCCGGTCGATGGTGATGACCGACGAGGACAAGAAGGCCACCGCCTATCATGAGGCCGGCCATGCGCTGGTGCTGATCAACGTCCCCGGCAACAACCCGCTGCACAAGGTGACGATCATCCCGCGCGGTCGCGCGCTGGGTGTCACTTTCAGCCTGCCCGAGCGCGATGTCCTGTCGTACAATATGCTCAAGCTCAAAGCGCAGCTGGCCATGGCGTTCGGCGGACGCATCGCCGAACAGCTGATCTATGGCGATGACGAGCTGAACACCGGTGCCGCCAGCGACATCCAGCAGGCATCGTCGATCGCCCGGGCGATGGTTACCGAATATGGCATGTCGAAGAAGCTCGGCTGGTTACGCTACAAGAGCGACGAGGATTTCGGCCCGTTCGGCGGCGGTGGTCGCGCAGCGGTATCGGGCGAAACCGCCAAGATGATCGATGCCGAAGTGCGTTCGCTGGTCGAGGAAGCCGAAGCGACCGCGCGCGGCGTGCTGACCGAAAAGATCGACGATCTGCACACGCTGGCCAACGCGCTGCTCGAATATGAGAGCCTGTCGGGTGAGGATGTCCGACGCGTTCTGGCCGGTGAAAAGCTTGACCGGTCGATCAACGACATCGGCAAACCGAAGCAGATCGACGGCCACGCCGGATCGGTGCCGCAGGTGCGTCGTCGGCCCAAGCCATTCGGTGATGCAGTGGGCGAGGCTGGATAAGGCCTCTGCACAAGGGCGTCTTTGCTAGCAAAGAAAAACCCCGGTGTGGCTCAGTGCCGCACCGGGGTTTTTCTTTTGAAAGCTATGACGATGAGAGTTCGATGCGCTCGACCGGGTGTTTGCCCTTCGAGAGCAAAGCCTTACTCGTAGTCGCCGACACCCGCCGTCGGACGCGGCGGCGCGGCGGCGGTGAGACGCAGCGCCTCTGCCGAACGCGACAGATTGCCGATCTCGTCGGGCGTATCGTCGTCGTCGATCTGGACCTTCTGGTTGCCACCGATCAGCGATGCTTCCAGATCCTTGGGACGGACGGTCTCTTCAGCGATCTCGCGCAGGGCAACGACCGGATCTTGTCACGGTCACGATCGATGGTCAGTTCGGCTCCGCCCGAAATCTCGCGCGCGCGTTGCGCCGAGAGCAGGACCAGATCGAAGCGGTTGGGAATTTTGTCGACGCAATCTTCGACGGTGACGCGTGCCATAGGGCATGCTCCTTGGGAGTGATGGAATCCGGCAATGCAGGAAAGCCGAGCGCATAGGCATTGGTCGCGGCGAAGTCAATGAAACTGACATGGCGGGTGGCGGCGGCGGCGGTCTGCCCCTATGCCCACGCCGGTGATCCCCCCAGCTGCCATACCGCCCGCCACCTGCTTCTCGGCGACAGTCGCTGGCAACCGGATCGAGGTTGTCGCCGACGGGCCAGGAGCGTCTGGCGCGGCTGCTCGACCTGATCGATTCGGCGACGGTGTCAGTGCGCCTGATGTTCTATATTTTCGACGCCGACGCCAGCGGCACGATGGTTCGCGATGCGTTGATCCGTGCGGCACGGCGCGGCGTGCGAGTCACGGCAATGCTCGACAGCTTCGGTTCGTCGGCGACACCCGATGATTTTTTTGCAGAGATGCGCCTAGCGGGGGCAGTCATGCGCTGGTTCGGCACACGCTGGACACCGCGCTATCTGATCCGCAACCATCAGAAGCTGGTGATCGTCGATGATACAGTTGCCATGGCTGGCGGGTTCAATGTCGACGATGCCTATTTTGCGCCGACCAGCGACCGGGAAGGCTGGAGCGACCTCGGATTCATCATGACTGGTCCGGCCATCGCCCCGGCGATTTGCTGGTTCGACGGGCTGGCCGAATGGATCGAGCGGCCACGACCCCAATTCCGCGCGCTGCGGCGACTGGTTCGGCAATGGCGCGATGACGGTGACGCGGTGCAGTGGTTGGTCGGCGGGCCGACGGTGCGGCTATCGCCATGGGCGCGGACGTTGCGCGCGGATATGCTGCGAGCCGGCAATATGGCGCTGGCGATGGCCTATTTCGCGCCCAATGCCGGAATGCTGCGGCGGATCGCGCGGATCGCCAAACGCGGCGGCGCAGTGCGGATGCTGCTGCCCGCGCGCAGCGACAATGGCGCAACGGTTGGTGCCTCACGGCTGCTCTACGGCTTCCTGATGAAGCGCGGCGTCGCCATTGCAGAATATGAGCCGCAGCGGCTGCACGCCAAACTGATCGTCATCGACGATGTGGTGCTGATCGGCAGCGCCAATCTGGATATGCGCAGCCTTTATGTGAATATGGAACTAATGCTGCGGGTGCAAGATGCCGGGTTTGCAAGGCAATGCCGCGATTGGCTTTCAACGCAGGAGGCGCACTCGACGCAGATCACGTCCGAACTGCATCGTCGCCGCGCTGGTGTGCTCAACCGGCTGCGCTGGTTTGCATCCTGGCTGGTGGTGACCGTGATCGATTACAGCGTCACGCGGCGGCTGAACTTCGGGTTGAAGCGCGAGGAGTGAACGCGCCGCTTCAGCCGGCCTTTTTCGCCCAGAACAGGAAGCATGGCGGCACATTGATCCATTCGATCGCGCCGTCGATCTCGTCGAAATGCGGTTCGAGGAAATTGCGCACCTTCTTGCGATACTGATAGACAAGAAATGTCCCGCCCGGCTTCAGAACCGAGTGGGTGCCCGCTGCGATCGCGGGGCCGACACCGGCAGGCAGCGTCGAGAAGGGCAAGCCCGACAAGACATGATCAGCATGGGCGAAACCATGCGCCGCAACGATCGCCTCCACTTCGGCAGCCGATCCAAGCACCGGTTTGAAGCGGCTGTCGGCGATGTCGCGTCCCAGATAGTCGATGAAGTCGGGGTTGGTGTCGATGGCGATCAGCGTCGCGCTGCCCTTCATCCGTTGCAGGATCGGGCGGCAGAAAGTGCCGACGCCGGGACCATATTCGACGAACAGGTCGACCTGCGACCAATCGACGCGGCTGAGCATATGATCGATCAGCGTGTCGGTCGACGGGATGATCGACCCGACCATCACCGGATGCTTGATGAACCCCTTGATGAACATGCCCCACGGGCCAAGAGCGCGGACGATCCGGTCGGCAATGCGGGCCGGCAGGCGGGTGTCGGCCTTGGTCGTGGTCATGTACAAATCCTGCGCAAGCGAAACCGGCGTGACAATCGGGTTACGCCAATGGGTCAGCGATTGTTTGCAGAAATTGTTCCGCCTTGCAAGTTGGCCGCACTGGCCGCGTCGGCTTTCTCCGCGTCACCTCGCACAGCCAGCAGGTACATCACCGGGGTTATCACACGGCTAAGCACGGTCGAGCTGATGAGGCCGCCAATGATGACCCAGGCGAGCGGCGCATAGAGGCCGGAGCCTGAGAGCGCCAACGGCAGCAACCCACCAATGGCAGTGACCGAGGTAAGGAGGACGGGGAGAAAGCGGATCGATCCGGCCTTTTCAATGGCTTCACGCAAGCCCATTCCCCGCGCACGCAGCTGGGTAGTGAAATCGACCAGCAGGATCGAATTTTTGATTTCTATCCCGATCAGCGCGACAAAACCGATGATGGCGAGGAAGCTGAGCGAATTGCCGGTGACAAACAGCGCGACGAAGCCACCGAAAGTGCCCAGCGGGATGACTCCGGCAACGACGATGGTTTCACGGAAGCGCCCGAACTCGAGCACCAGCACCCCGAACACGCCGAATATGGCGAGGAAGATGATCGGGCCGAGCCCGGCGTTGTTCCGCGCCGAGGCTTCCGCCGATCCGCCGACCGTAAGCCGGTAGCCCTGCGGCAGCGCGATGCTGTCGAGTTGCGCAACGACATCGGCACTGGCACGCGACGACAGAACACCGTCTTCGACATAGGCAGTGACGGTGACGGTACGTTGCAGCTTGTAGCGGGTGATCAGCGGCGGAACGCTGGTCAGGCGCGGCGTGGCAATCTGCATCAAGGGCACTGCACCGCCGCTGACAGTGGGCACATAGATATCGTCGAGCGCCGAAATCGGCTGGCCGTTGGCACCCATCGGCAAGCGCACGGTGACCGGCCAGCTATCGCCCTCATTATCGCGCAACTGGCTGGCTTGCTCGCCCGAAATGGCGAGGCGGAGAGCACGGCGCGCCTCCCCGGGAGCGACACCGAGCAGACCGGCCTTGGCCTCGTCGATGCCGATGTCGAGATCGACCCGGTCGAAAGCGAGCGGGTTGTCGACATCGCGCAAGCCTGGGCGGCTGGCCATCAAGGTCGCCACTTCGCGCGACAGGCGTTGCAGCACGGCGAGATCGGGGCCGGAGATACGGATGGCGACCGGGGCTTCGACCGGCGGGCCATTTTCGAAAGCGACGACGGTGACCCGCGCGTCTGGGAAGCTGTCGAACCGGTCGCGCAGGCGCGCGAGCAGCGCCGGACCTTCCTTGACGTCCCATTCCTCCAGCGTGACGAACACATCGCCATAGCGTGAGCGCTCCTCACGCGGCAGGATGTTGTAATAAATCTGCGGATTGCCGCGCCCGGCATTGTCCATACGGTCTATGACCCCCGGTTCTTCGGCGATCATCGCCGAAACACGGGCGCACCGCGCGGTCGGTGGCGGCGATGCTGCTGCCTTCGGGGGTTTCGACGCGGACGAGAAAATAGGGCGTCTCGGCGGGCGGAAACAGGCTGAAGCCGAGCACCGGCACCAGCGCAAAGGCACCGAAACACAGGATCATCGCCCCCCAGAACCAGCGACGCGGCGCATCGAGCGCGCGGTGCAGCAGTGGCGCATAGAGCCGCTCGATGCCGTTGGTCAGCGCCTGCAACATCCGGTTGCCGTCATGCCCCTGCGGCTTGAGAAATCGCGCGGCGAGGAAGGGGATGACGGTGAGCGAGACGAGCAGCGAACTGGCGACGGTGACGATGACGGCCATCGGCAGACCGCCGACGAAATCGCCCGCGCCCTCGGGCAATTGGGTCAGCGGGAGGAAGGCGAACAGCAGCACGCCGGTCGAGCCCAGCACGGCGGCGGTGATCTCCCGTGTGCCGCCGATGGCTGCCTCCACCGGCGTCTCGCCATTGCGCAAATGCCGCTCGATATTCTCGGTGACGACGATCGAATCATCGACCAGCAAGCCGAGCGAGAGGATGAAGCCCGAGATGCTGATCTGGTTCAGCGTGAAGCCGAACAGGCTGAGCAACAGCACCCCCATCGCCAGCGACAGCGGGATCGACACCATGACGATCAGCGAGGGACGCAGCCCGAGCGGTGCCAGCGTGATCAGCACCAGCGCCAGCGCAATGCCGAAATCGCGGGCGAGCAGGCCGAGCTTGCGGGCGATGTCGTTGCTTTGGTCGAAGCCGATTTCCATCGCGATATCGGGCGGCAGCGTGGCGCGATAGGCGTCGAGTGCGGTGACCAGTTCATCGCGCAACGTCCCGGCATCGACGCCGTCTTTTTGCCGGATGGTGACGAACAGCGCGCGTTTGCCATTGAAGCGGGCGATGTGGAGTTGCTCGGCCTCACTCCAGCCAACCTCGGCGACATCGCCGACCGTCAGCAACCGCCCGTCGCCAGCGCGGATCGGCACGGCACGCACCGCGTCGAGGCTGCGATACGCCCCGCCTGCGTCGATATTCAGCCGTCGTTCGCCAGCTTGCACCGCGCCTGCGGGCAAATCGCGACCGCCTGCCTGCACCGCATTGGCGACGCTGGCGGCGGCTATCCCCGCCTGCGCCAGCCGGTCGCTGTCGATGGCGACGCGCACTTCGGGCCGGGCGGCGCCGTCGATGGCGCTCTGGCGGACGCCGGGCAGGACGTTGACCCGGTCGCGCAGATCCTCGGCATATTTGACCATCCGCCGCCAACTCGCGCCTTCGCTGACCAGTGCGATTTGCAGCACCGCTGCCTCTGTGGTGCGCGGACGGCGGAAGGCGATGCGGGCGATGCCCTGCGGCAGCCGGTCACGGATCGTGTTGACCTCCCGCACCGTCCGGTCGAGCGACTGTTCGGCGTCGGTGCCATGTTCGAACTCGACCGTGACGACAGCGGTGCCGTCGCTCGACGTCGAGCGGATTTCGCGGACGTAATCGAGGCCTTGCAGTGCATCCTCGATCGGTTTGGCGACGGTCTCTTCCATCTCTGCGGCGTCGGCACCCGGCAGCACGACGGTGACGATGCTCAATGAAATCGGGAAATGTGGATCGACCGAACGCGGGATCGACAGGAAGGCGCTGACGCCGAGCACGGCGACCAGCAAGAATGCAACAAGAGTGATCTGCCAGTTGCGGACCGCCAGCGCCGTGAGGTTCATCGCGCGCGCTCGACGACGCGGATGGATTGACCGTCGCTCAAACGGTCGATGCCGCTGACCGCGACGCGCTCTCCGGCGCGCAGGCCAGAGGCGATGCGGATGCTGGCGTCACCGGTCTCGGCCAGCGCAACGCGGCGGACGCGGACGCGATTGCCGTCGACGACATAGACGAAGCCCTGCCCTGCCCTCGCCGCGAACACGGCCTGCGGCGGCACGGCAAGCGCAGTCACCGCCGCACCCTGCGCGATCATCCGCGCCGATCCGACCTGGCCGGAGCGCAAGCCGGTCGTCGGCGGGAAGGCCGACCTCGACCAGGAAGGTGCCGGTGGCGCGATCCGCCCTGCCGGCAATTTCGATGATCCGGCCGGTCAGCGCCTCACCCGGCAGTGCACCGATCTCGACCGATACCGGCGTGCCGGGGCGCAGCCGCGCCGCATCACGGTCAGGCACGGCAAGCCGCAGCACCATGCCGCTGGCGGCTTCGCCCAACACCAGCACCGGTGTGCCAGCAGCAACCACCTGTCCCGGTTCGGCGAGGCGCGAGAGGATAATGCCCGATCCGGGCGCGACGATGCGGCTGTTGCCGGTCTGGAATCCGGCCGAGCGCACCTGCGCCTCAGCAGAGCGCAGCGCGGCTTCGGCCGAATCGACCCGCGCCTTGGGCACCCAGCCCTGTTCGAGCAATTGCCGCGACCGCTCATATTCGCGCGACGCCCGCTCGCGCTCGGCCTGCGCGCTAGCGAGGCTGGCGGCGGTGGTCGTCGGATCGAGCGCGGCGAGCAATTGCCCGACGCGCACCCGGTCGCCTTCATTGACCGTCAGCCGCGCGATGCGGCCATCGCTCGTGAAACCGAGTTGGGTCTCCCGCCGCAGCGCGACCGTGCCAGCAGCGGTGATGCTGTCCGCCGAACTGGTCGCTCCGACGGTGGCGACGCGGACATCGAGCGGCGCGGGCGCGGATTTCTCGGCCTCCGGCGCGCCACATGCCGACAGCAGGCCGATCAGCACCCATCCCCCGATCGCCCGCCCCAGTCATCGCCTCGAATCTCCTAACGGCGACGGGTGTCGCACGGTTAGTTGCAGGATGAAACCTGACCTTTGGTAACCCCTGCTTCATGCATCATGCGGCTGGGCTTACGGATTGGCGGCGACGGGCGTTTCGGCAGGCGCAGTCGGATCGCCGCTCGGCGGGCGAGTGAGCCATTGCGCAGCGCGTCCACGCGTTTCGCCATAGGCATAGAGCCGCCGCATATAGGCGGTGTCGAAATTGGTGTGCGGACCGCCCGAATCGAAATCTGTGTCGACAAAGCTGAGCCGGAAATTGGCCTGCGCGCGCTGGCTCCACAGATAGGCGGTCGATACCTGCTCACGGATCGCAGATGATGACGCCAGCGACACGGCACGCGCGGCAATGGCGAACACCCCGCCGCGCGTCAGGCGAAATTCGCCGCCGAGCTTGGTGTTGACCAGCAAATAGAGATCGACATCCCCCGCCACAGGCGCAGTGGCGGTGGCCGACAGCGCGGGTGGAACGGCGATCAGCGAGGCGACGGTTGCGCCATCGACATGCGCCTCGCGCACCAGCGCGCCGCCGCTACGCGAATTGATGATGACCGGCGGGAACGCAGCAGGAATCGAGCAGGAAGCGAGGATGACGCGGCGGAACAGCCGCGTAGCGATCGGGCGAGGCGCTCGCGGCGATTTCCCCCATGTTCCAGATGACGCCGCGCTGTGCGTCGAGATTGGCGGTGCCGACCAGCAGGCGACGTCCGCGCCGATGCTCGCGCGCGACCGCATCGATGACATCATCGGTGAAATAGGCTTCAAGCAGCCGTTCGAGCGGGCGGGTGCTGGCCGCGCTGGTCGAGAAGGGGATCAGCAGCGGAAAACGGGTGCGGTAAATGTCGTTCGGGCCAATACCAGTGAAAGCCGAAGTCAGCCGGTCGTCATACTCCGACCCGAGAAACGCAAAGGGCGCGAGCAGCGCTCCGGTGCTGACCCCGCTGACCACGGCAAATTCAGGGCGACGCCCGCTCTCGCTCCAGCCGTTGAGGAAGCCCGCGCCATAGGCCCCGTCATCGCCGCCGCCCGACAGCGCCAGCATCGCATAACGCCCGCGCATCAGCGGACTGTTGCGCGCCGCCGCCAGTGCGACCGGATCGTCGCTCCAAAATCGCGCCGCCGGAATGCCGTCGATGCGCGCGAGCGACAGCTGCGGTTCGGTGAAATCGCGGTCGGGCAAGGTGACGCACCCGGCCAGAGCCAGCGACAGTATGATAAGCGCAGCGCGCAACAGGACAGAAATGGGGGGAGCCTCCTGCCCCGTTTATCCGGAGCTTGGGACGGGTTTAGCATGGTTCGGTGCGCAATAAACGCCCCTAGCCAAGAACGTTGGCGAGCGCGCCGCGCCATTGTGTCAGCCGCGCACTACGGTCTGCTGCTTCCATCGCCGGGGTGAAACAGCGCACCTGTGACCGCATCGCCTTGGCGGACTCGAGATCGGGATACAGCCCTGCCCCCACCGCCGCGAGCATCGCTGCGCCGAGCGCGGTGGTTTCGACATCGGCGGGGCGTTCGACCGGTATGTCGAGCATATCGGCGAGGTCCTGCGCCATCCAGTCATTGGCGCTCATGCCGCCATCGATGCGCAGCGCATCCCAGCCCGCGCCATCGGCGCGGAAGGCTTCGGCCAGGTCATGGCATTGATAGGCCATCGATTCGAGCGCGGCGCGGGCGAGATGCGCCTTGGTCGAGCCGAGCGTCAGTCCCGAAATCGCACCGGTAGCGTCGGCGCGCCAGTGCGGTGCGCCCAGCCCAGCCAGCGCAGGGACGAACACCACGCCGCCATTGTCGGGGACCGAGCGCGCCAGAGCCTCGCTCTCAGCCGCGCCTTCGAGCAAGCCCAGGCTATCGCGCAACCACTTGATCGCGCTGCCTGCGACGAACACCGATCCTTCGAGCGCATAATGCCGCTCGCCGCCCGTCTGGTGCAGCACGGTGCCGAGCAGGCGGTGGGTCGATGACGGGACCGTGCTGCCCATGTTCGACAGGATGAAGGCGCCGGTGCCGAAAGTCGCCTTGGTCTCTCCCGGCGACAGGCAGCCTTGGCCAATGGTCGCCGACTGCTGATCGCCGACCAGACCGCAAATGGGGATGGATGCGCCGAACAGGTCGGGCGATGTCGTGCCGAACGCGCCGCTGGTATCGACCACCTCGGGCAGCGCCGCCAGCGGCACGCCGATGCAGTTCAGCCAAGCCATCGTCCCAGCTCGCCCCGGTCAGGCCGAGCAACATGGTGCGGCTGGCATTGCTCGCGTCGCTGATGTGCAGTCCGCCGGTCAGCTTCCACACCAGCCAGCTTTCGATGGTGCCAAACGCCAGCCGCTCGCCGAGCGTCGCCGCTTCGGGAACATTGTCCAATATCCAGCGCATCTTGGTGCCGGAGAAATAGGGATCGAGCAGCAGACCGGTGCGGCGCTGCACCTCGGTCTCGTGACCACCGTCTTTGAGCGCTTCGCACTGCGCGGCGGTGCGGCGGTCCTGCCAGACTATCGCGTTGCACAGCGGCTGGCCGGATGCCTTATCCCACGCCACCACCGTCTCGCGCTGGTTGGTGATGCCGATGGCGGCGATGCGGTCGGCTCCGCCCGCCTGGTCGATGACAGCGCGGGCGCAGGCGAGCGTGCGGTCCCAGATTTGGCGGGCGTCATGCTCGACCCAGCCTGGTTGCGGGTAGAACTGGTCGAGTTCGTGACCCTTGCTGGCGACGACGGTGCCGTCGGCTGCGTAGAGCATGGCGCGGGTCGAGGTGGTGCCTTCGTCGAGGACGAGGATGAAACGGTCGGTCATTTTGCTCTCTTCCCCACACCATCGTCATACTGAACTTGTTTCAGCATCCATGGACTGAGCTTGCAACCGGCCGCGCACTGTGAGGCGAGTTTCGGGCCATGGACCCTGAAACAAGTTCAGGGTGACGAAAAGATCAATCCGTCACTCGCGATGCCAGATACCCCTCAAGCGCCGCACGCCCCGCCGCGTCGATCCGCAAGCCCAGTTTCGTCCGCCGCCAGAGGATGTCATCGACGCTCATCGCCCATTCGCGGTCGATCAGCCAATCGACTTCGGCAGCCGTCAGCCCCGCCCCGAAATGCGTTCCCAGCGCATTGAGCCCCTGCGCGTCACCCAGCCAGCGGCGCGCATCGGTGCCATAAGCGCGAGCGATTCGATCCACCGTTGCCCCATCGAGGAAAGGATAGTCCGCGGCGAGCGTGCGCCATCTGCTCGGCCAAGCCAGTGACCGCGAAATCGCCGCCGGGCAGCGCGCTTCCGCAGTGGTACAGCGATTGGCGAAGGACGGGAAGCGCATCGGCCAACCGGTCCACCGCTTCCCGCGCCAGTTCGCGATAGGTCGTGATCTTGCCGCCGAAGACGGACAGCAGCGGCGCGTCTCCGCCCTGCCCGGCATCCACCTCGAAACTATAGCCCCGCGTCGCCGCTTCGGGCTTGCCCGAGCCATCGTCGATCAGCGGGCGGATGCCCGAATAGGTCCAGACGACATCGGCGGGGGTGATCTGCGTCTGGAAATAGAGGTTCGCGCCCTCGCACAGATAGGCGATTTCCTCGTCGCTGGCCTTGCGGCGGCTCGGCGGGGTCGGTATGGTCGCGATCGGTGGTGCCGATCAGGGTGAAATCGCGCTGATAGGGGATGGCGAAAAAGATACGTCCGTCAGGCAGTTGGAAGAAATAGCTGTAATCATGGTCGAACAGCTTTTCGACGACGATGTGCGATCCGCGGACCAGCCGGAGCTTGTGTTTCGACGCAACATGCGCGCGTCCGGTCAGCGCCAGCACCGATGGCCCGGCGGCATTGACCACCGCCTTGGCGGAGAAGCTGCCCGCCGATGTCTCGATCCGCCACTGCCCGCCCTCGCGCGACAACGCCGTCACCTCGGTGCGCGGCAGTATCGTCGCGCCATGATCTGCCGCGCTGCGGGCGTTCAGAACCACCAGCCGCGCATCATCGACCCAGCCGTCCGAATATTGGAAGCCCGTGGTGAAACCCGGCTGCAACGGCGCGCCAGTCGGATGGTCGGCAAGACGGATGGTCCTGGTGGCGGGAAGCAGTTTGCGGCCGCCGATATGATCGTAGAGGAACAACCCGAGCCGCAGCAGCCAGCGCGGGCGCAAGCCCTTACGATAGGGCAGGACGAAACGCATCGGGTGGATGATGTGCGGCGCGATCTTCCACAGCGTCTCGCGCTCGGTGAGCGATTCGCGGACGAGCCCGAATTCATAATGCTCGAGGTAGCGCAGCCCGCCGTGGATCAGTTTGGCCGAGGCCGAAGAAGTGCCCTGCGCCAGATCGCCGCGTTCGAGCAGCAGCACCCTGGCTCCGCGCAGCGTGGCGTCGCGCGCGATGCCCGCACCGTTGATGCCGCCGCCAATGACCGCGAGGTCATAAACCGAAGCGTCGGCGAGTTCGTATGCGGTTTCATCGCTCATTTCACCGCGCCTTGCCGCATCAGGCGGGAGACAAGCAAGAGCGCAGCGAGCAGCGGGTGACGGCGCTGCCAGGGCGTGATGGCGATTTGCGTGCCGGCATGGCGATTGATCTTCCAGGCGAGATAATCGATTCCGCCGGCGAAGGTGAACGCCGCTTTGGCGATGCGGACGACACTTAGCAGTTTCCCTTTCGATGCGGCGGCGCGTCCAGCCGCCGCCGCGCGCGCCGGTCGGGATGGCGGCCATCGTCGGCAGGCTGAAGCGCTGGTAGCGATCCGGATCGGCGTCGATCACCGACGCGGCACGGCTAATGCGTTCGGCGCGCAATTCGACCGAATAGGTCAGCGCGAACGCCCGCCGCCACCAATCGAGCGGAGCTTCCCCATCGCGCGATTCCGCTGCCGCCAGCAAAGTCGGCGCTGCGCGCGCGACCGCAGCAACGGCCTGCTCAGCCGCCTCAGCACTCGCACTCCAAACCAACCGCGACGGCTGGGCAAAGCGCGCCCACACCGATACATTGCGCGTTTCCGGGCCACAAAGCCGATGAAAATCGGCTTCGGACAGGAACGGCATATTTGGCCGATAAGCCATTATGCGCAAACGGAAAGACATTCGGCGGGATCAATCGATTGGCCGCCGCCAGCCAGCCTTTGGCATAAGCAGCGCGATAGTCCGATACGATGAGATAGAAATCGAGCATCAGCCCGTCGAGCTGTTTTTCGCGCAAACAGGAACCGTAGAACAGGATTGCACGGGCAGCACCGGGGTAAAGCGCGGCGATGGCAGCGGCCATTTCCGTTACCTGTGGATGGACAGATTGCGCAAGTTCGTCACGAACCAAGGGGGCCAGTATAGATGGACCGATCTTTTGTTTCGTCATTGCGAGCGCAGCGAAGCAATCCAGAGCGGTGCCGCGCAACACTGGATTACCGCTCTTCGCTCGCAATGACGGTATCTAATCATGGTTCAGATGCTCAGGCAGCGAGTTTTAGAAACGGAAATGGCGCGGTCGAGCGCAGCGTGATCGGATAACCGGTGCTCGTCGATGCCGCAGCGGATTGCCGGCGCGGAGCCGTTGACCGACGTGTCGCCGTAGAACATCTTGAAGTAATCGAGCGGCCGCTTGCCCAGGCGCTTCAGCAGCCCGCCGTAGTCCTCGTCGCGTGCGCGCGCCGATCTGGTCCATGCCGAGGCCGATGCGCCCGTCGAAGTACGGCGCCATCGCGCCGCAATGGTGGGTGATGATGCGCAATTCGGGCAGTTTTTCGAAGCATGCCGGAGAACACGATGCGCGCCATCGCCGACGCTGGTCTCGTAGGGCCAGCCGAGCACCTACCAGATCTCGAACTTGGAGTCGGTCTTCGCTCGGGTAGTCCGGGCGTGACCGCGGGCCGGATCGGATGCATCCACATCGGCATGTCGTATTTCACCGTGATGCGCTCGAACGACCGGAAAGAACGCGGGCTCGTCGAGCGGCCGGCCGTTGACGTTGGTGCAGACCTGTACGCCGCGCGCGCCGAGCGTGTTGATCGCGCGATCCATTTCCTCCAGCGCCGCCGGCACGTTGTTCATCGGCAGCGAGGCGACGAACGCCGGAAACTGGTCCGGCTGCGGCGCGACGATCTCGGCCATGCCGTCGTTGGCGAGCCGCGCCAGCGCGGGTGACTCCTCGGGCCCGCCCAGGAACTCGATCGCCGGGCAGCGACAGCGTCAGCACCTGCTGGTAGCCCTTGAATTTCCCCATCATGCGGATGCGCGCGTCGAGGTCCCACAGCACCGGGATGTTAGCCAGCGCTTGATGGAGGCCGCGAGCGCGGGATTGGCTTCCGCGATGTGCTTCATGCGGTCGAAAAACAGCCGCGGAAAGATGTGCGGAAAAATGTCGAGCTTGAGATCGTTTTTGTTCGGCTTGGCGATCTTGCTCATGTGGGAGCCCCCATTGACTGGCGGATGCTAGCAAAATGGGAACCGTCCCCAAGCACAAAGAATGAACCAGCTCACTTCTTCGGTTCGCGCCGCACTGTGGATGGGCGGCGCGGTGCTCTGCTTCTCGCTCATGGCGATCGCGGTGCGCGAGCTGCCTCGACACCATGGGCGCGTTCGAGATCGTGTTCCTGCGCAGCATAGCGATGCTCGTTCCTCATTGTGCTCGCCATGCTGCCGCGTGCGGGAGTTTCTCGGCGCTCACGAACCCGGCGGATCGCCCTGCACGCGAGGCCGCAACGTGATCCACTTCGGCGGGCAAGCCGCCTGGGTCTACGCGATCGGCGTCCTCACCCTCGCGACCGTGTTCGCGATCGAGTTCACCATGCCGGTGTGGACCGCCCTCCTGGCGTGGATCTTCCTTAAGGAGAAGCTCACCGTTCCGCGGCTGGTGATGCTGACGCTCGGCCTGGTGGGCGTGCTCATCAAGCAATACGAGTCCAACCAGCAGCAGGACATAA
>CAWDCR010000012.1:0-80421 GCA_963800915.1 uncultured Gammaproteobacteria bacterium | reverse complement strand
GCCACGTATTGCTGCTGTCGACCTCGCAACGGTGCAGTCCGAGGCAGGACTTGTCGACGTCGAGGTGCGGCGTGCTGTGCAGCTCGCCGTTCAGCCGGTAGTTCCAGGAGTGATACGGGCAGCGAATGCCCGCCTCGAAACGCCCGGCCTGCGTTCTGCCATCCGGGCTGGCGACCAGCTCAGCGCCACGGTGTCGGCACACATTGTGAAACGCGTGCAATTCGCTGTCGCGCACCAGCAGGATACTTTCGCCGGCGATATTAACGAGACGGTAATCACCCTTCGCCGCCAGGCCTTCCATTCGGCCCACGCAGAACCACTCGCGGTGAAAAATGCCGTCACGTTCTGCCTGAAAATGCGCAGTGTCCAGGTAGTAACTGCCCGGCAGGGTTTTTTCGAGCTTGTGCGACTTTTGCTTCATGTATGCTTCGGCCTTTCAAACCGGTCGGTCGTGAGTATGCAATACGACGTCATCATAATCGGTGCGGGCCACAACGGCCTTACGGCGGCCGCCTATCTCGCGAAGGCCGGCCGTCGCGTGTTGCTGCTGGAGCGCCGCGACGTGGTCGGTGGCTGTGCCGTTACCGAGGAAGTCGATCCCGAACTCGCACCGGGCTGCCGGGTGTCCACCGCCTCGTACATCGCCAGTATGCTGCGGCCGACCATAATTCGCGAACTGAAACTGGCGTACTACGGGCTCAGGATGGTGGCCTGCGAACCCGGCGTGCAGGCCGCTTTTGAAGATGGCTCGGTGATGTCCTGGTGGTCGGATGAGGCGCAACTCCGGCACGAGCTGCAGCGCTTTGCTCCGCAGGACACCGAACGTTTTTTCGACACCGATGGCCGAACTCAAACGGCTTGCCGCGTACCTGCAGCCGTTCTTCCTCGAGCCGCCGCCCGACGTGTATGCGAAGGGCTTCGGCAAAGTGCCCGAACTGTGGCGCCTGCTGCGCCGCTTCCGCGGACTTACCGGCAAAGACATCAGCGGCCTGATCCGTTTCCTGACCGGTTCGCTGGGCGAGCTGCTCGATCGCCGCTTCGAATCCGACAAGCTGAAGCGGCTGATACTTTCCAACAGCCTGTACGGCAAACACGGCGGCCCGTACCAGCCGGGAACCGCGATGGGCCTGTTGTTTCACCTGCTAAGCGGTGGCGATGCCGACCAGCAGGCCTGGCAGGGGCACGTGATCGGCGGCATGGGTGCGATCACGCAGGCGCTGAAGACCGCCTGCGATGAACTTGGCGTCGACATCCGTACCGGTGCGCGAGGTCGCAGTCGTTAACGTTCATCGCGGCAAGGCCAGCGGCGTAACGCTCTCAAGTCGGGCGAATCGCTCGATGCAAAACTTGTCGTATCGAACGCCGACCCGAAGCGCACTTTTCTGAAGCTTGTCGATGCCGCCGAGCTCGACGAGGATTTTCGCCGCGACGTCGCCAACATCCGCATGGACGGGCCCGCCGGCAAGGTTAATTACGTGCTGTCTGCGGAACCGCAGGTACGCGGCATGCCCGCATCGCACAGCAAGTCGCAGCGCTCGCTTGTACACGCTGATCCCGACGCTCGCGGAAGCCGAAGCGAACTACAACGCGGCGCGGCGCGGCGAGTTGCCCGAGCGCCTGTGGGTCGATTGCGTGCTGGCCTCGAACGTCGATGACACGCTGGCGCCGGCGAAGCCGCCACATGCTGACCTGCTTCGTGCAATACCTGCCCTACACGCTGCAGAACGGCAGCTGGGACGAGCAGCGCGATCAGCTCGGTGATCGGGTTACAGAACTTATCGGTGCAGTATCGCGCCCGGCTTCGCGGCCTCGGTGATCGCGCGCCGCGTCTACACGCCTGCCGATCTCGAAGCCGTATTCGGCATCACCGAGGGCAATATTTTTCACGGCGACATCTCGCTGGAACAGACTGTTCTTTATGCGGCCGTTGCCAAACTGGGCGCATTACCGGACGCCCATCGACGGACTCTACCTGTGCGGCGCCGGCACCCACCCCGGCGGCGGCGTTACCGGCGCGCCCGGCTACAACGCCGCGCACGCCATCCTGCAGGGCACTCGCTGAGTCGCCATGCCGGATCGGCTTGTCGCACCCGGTGAGAATCCTTTCCCAGCCGTGGCGAACGCTTCCCAGCGGGTGTGCGAGCCTGCTACCGTAGCGCTTCGCCGACGGAGCTGATCATGCAAAGACTTATCCTGTGTGCCTTGCTGGTGTTTATCGCCGCCTGTGGCGACCGCTCTGCTGACAACAAAGCCGCGCCCGCAACAGCCGCCAACGTCGTGCCCGCGACACTGCTGGTTCGCTGCGGCAAGCTGATCGACGGTCTCTCCAACGAGCTGCAGTCGGATCGCCGCGTGATCATTGCCGGTGAGCGCATCATCCGCATCAGCAATGACTCGGACAAGCTGCCAAAGGACATTGCGGTGCTGGACCTGCGCGAGCACACCTGCCTGCCAGGCCTGATTGATACCCACGTGCACCTCGCGTCGCTCGACAGCGACGGCGGCAACATGACTGACATTTACACACGCAGCCTGGTAGACACCACGCGCATCGCCGAGCGCAATGCGCGCAAGACCCTGCATGCCGGCTTCACGACGGTGCGCAATGTCGGCGACTACTTCCCCGCCGTCGTTCAGGACCTGAAGCGTCGTGAAATGGCGGAAGTCATTGTCAGTCCACGCATACAAACGGCCGGACCCTACCTGACCATTCCCGGCGGTGGCGGCGATCTTGTGATTCCAGGCCAGGATGAAAGCAGGATTCCGCCGGAAGCACGGCTGGGGGTCGCGCGCGGCGCGGCGGATTTCGCAACGGTGGCGCAGGCGGCGATCGATAGCGGCGCCGACGTGATCAAGATCATTGCGTCCGGCGCCGTGTTCGCATTCGGCGGCGTGCCGGGTTCGCCCGAAATGACGCCCGAAGAAATTGCCGCCGTGGTCAAAGTCGCGCACGCTGCGGGCATTAAAGTGACAGCGCACGCGCACGGCGCGCAGTCGATCAAGGATGCGATCAACGCAGGCGTGGATTCCATCGAACATGCCTCGCTGGCTGACGACGAAGCCATTGCGCTGGCAGCAGAGCGCAAGGTTGCGTTTTCAATGGACGTCTACAACGGTACCTATACGGAAGAAGTCGGCGTTGCGCAGGGCTATCCCGAAGAGTTCATGCGCAAGAACGAAGAAACGACCGAAGCACAGCGCGTCGTGTTCGAGAAAGCCTACGCGGCGGGCGTGCCGATCACCTATGGCACCGATGCAGCCGTGTACCCGCATGGCATGAACGGCCGGCAGTTCGAAATCATGGTGAAGCGCGGGATGACGCCAATGGATGCGATCAAGTCCGCAACGTCGGTGGCGGCAGAGGTCATGGGCATGGCCGACGACGTTGGCGCTGTTGAAGCGGGTCGTTACGCCGACCTGATCGCAGTACGCGGCAATCCACTCGACGATATCGCGCTGCTGCAGTCGGTTGATTACGTGATCAAGGGTGGCGTTGTCACGTTCTCGGAGATGACTGCCAGCCAGTAGCCGGCTGCGCGGTTGGATCGTGTGCACTCATCCAATACCTGGCACGCCGACGCCATCGTCTCGCGCTGCGACATGCAGCGGCGTTTCCCCGCAGCGTCGACAAAACCGCGCCGACCGGTGACCGCTAACCAGCAGCCGGCGCGACCGACGGCGGCTCACCGCTGGAGATCTCGACGATGTTATCGCTGTAGAAGCCGTTGAAATTCGTGCGGCCGGACAGGCTGTAGGCGCCGATCGGCCCGAATTCCAGGTGATCCCCCGGTCGAATATCGCTCGGCAGCTGCACGTCGCCTGGCAACTCGTCCGTTGAATCGCAGGTCGGGCCGTACAGCCTGAACGAAGCGGTTTCGCCGTTCAGCGCCACGCCATCGCGAAAGCAGCGCACCGAGTAGCGCTTGTGCCCGTTGAAGCGCAGCTCCCAGAAGATGCCGTACATGCCGTCGTTGAGAAACAGGCGCCGGTCCTTGCGCAGCACGACCTCAACGACCGCGGACATGCCGGGCGCCGCAAGTGCGCGGCCGGGTTCGCCGAGAATCTCGCCGCCTTCAGCCAGCGGCAGCGTGGCGGTTTCCCGTTTGATAGCGGCGAAGTAATCGCCGAGTGGCGGCACTGAAAAATCCGGGTAAGTCTTGGCGAAGCCGCCGCCAATGTCGACCAGCCGCAGTTTGAACGGCAGCGCTTGCAGCACTTCGCGCGCCACGCTGATCGCGTAGCGGTACGCCTCCGGGCTCGTCACTGCGGAGCCAACGTTGAAGGCCAGCGCCGGCTCGGCACCGGCATCGGCAATCGCCGTGAGCAGGTCGGGGATCTCGTCTTGGGGCGCGCCAAATCGCAGCGACAGGTTCTGCATGGCCGCCTCGTGTGATACCGCCATGCGGGCGAACACCACGGACTTTGCGAGGTCGATCTCGTCGGCCAGCGGTGCCAGGGCACTCAGATGGTCGATCATGAAGTGCCGCACCCCGAAGCGCGACTGCGCCTCGCGCGCGGCGCCGCGCAGGCGCACGGGCGTCATGAAATAGCACTGCGCCTCGGGATAAACGCCTTTGACATTCGCTACCTCTGGCAACGAGGCACAGTCAAAATTGGCAATGCCCCCTTTGATCAACGGTCGCAGAATCTGCGGGAAGTCGTTCGCCTTGATGGCGTATAACACCCGGCCCGGAAAGCCCGCGACGAATTCCCGCGCGGCAGCCTCAACGACCTGCGGATACACGCAGTAAACGGGCTCGGCGGGTCGCGTGGCGCGGAGCAGATCGGCCACGCTTGCGAAGGTTCCATTAATGAGTGTCATTTTCTGCCTGGTCGACACCCTGAGCCTGAGTGTCGCGGTTGCGCCTGGACCAGTAAAACAACGGCAGGCCCGCCACAATCATCAGCAGCCCCCAAAGCAAGGTCGTGATACCGGCGCCCGCCATCGCGATCAATGAGTAGGCGAGCGCGACAATGGCAATGATCAGCCACGGGCCAAACTGCAGCTTCGAATGCTTAAGCTCTGCAAGCGCCGATAGCGCGTACGGCATCAGCGTAGCCAGTGTCGACATCGAAATAAGAAACGTGAATGCGGCAACCAGCCCTTCGTTGTAATTAAAGACAAGCAGCAGGGTCGCAACGCAGGACGAGATCAGCAGCGCACGGGTCGGCGCGTGCCCGGCGTTCTTTTTCGCGAGCATCCTCGGCGCCAGTCCATCGGTCGCGACCGCCGCGGGCATCTGCCCGCTCAGCAGGATGTTGCCGTTCAGTCCGCCGGCGGTTGAGACCAGCGCGCCGATAGCTATCAGCGGTCCGCCAAATTTGCCAAGGGCCTGCGCGGCGTCGGCGAACGGTGCTTCGGACTGGGCGAGAACGTCGACAGGCACCAGCATCATCACGGCCGCCGTGGCGCCGATGTAAAGCGCGGTAACCGACAGCGTCGCGACAATGACGGCGCGCGGGATCGTGCGTTTCGCGTCTTTGACTTCCCCGGCAGGAATCACGCCCGCCTCAAGCCCGATGAAGGCCCACATCGTGAGCAGCCCGGTCGTCGCCAGGGCCTGCGTGAGCGGCAGCTGCTGCGGATTCAGCGGCGGAATATTGTCGGTCGATCCCACGAACAGGCCGAGCACGATAATCACCAGCAGCGGCACGATCTTCAGCAGCGTCATGACGAGCTGCACGGAGGCCGCCTCTGCCACGCCTTTCAGGTTTACGCCTGTCAGAATCCAGATGATGCTGGTGGCCAGCAATGCCTGCACGATCTTGCTTGCGCCGAGCGCCGGGATGACGGCGCCGGCGTAACCGGCAAACGCGGTACTGATCGCGGCGATCGCAAACACGAGGCTCAGCCAGTAACTCCAGCCGACGATGAAACCAGCGAGATCACCGAACGCTTCGCGGGTGTAGATGTAAAAGCCACCGCTGCGGCTGGTGCGACTGGCCAGGCGACCGAGTACGAGGGCAATCACGATTGCGCCAGCGCTGGTGAACAGCCAGCCGAGAAAACTGATCGATCCGTAAGGCGCGAGTACGGCCGGCAGCAGGAACACGCCTGAGCCGATCATGACGCCGACACTCATCGACCAGCATTTCCAGAAGCCCATCACGGGCGCAGCGGGTGCCTGGTCTTGCGGCGCGGGGCTCGAATTCATCGCAGCAGCATGAGACGGAAGGCGCAGGCGGTCAACTGTGCCAGCGCAATGACATGCACGATAAACCGGCGTCGACCATGCCGATCTCCTCCGTGTCGAGCGCGATGACGTCGTAACCGCGGCTGGCAAGCAGCTCGATCGTGCGCGGAAACTTTGCGCCGACGAACACCGATCGATTCACGCGCAGTGCGTTCGCCGCCGCCTCTTCGCCTTCTGGCACCAGCAGCGTCTTGAAATCAGCGAACACGCCGGAGGCGGCGAGCCGCGCCGTGGTTAACACCGTCGCTTCATCGAGCAGCGAGCAATCTGTCTTGAAATGCAGCACGCCCGGCGGCGTTCGCACAACCTGGCTCTTGCGCCCGAGCTTCTTCAGGCAGGCCATCACCGCTGCCGCGCCGCCTGCATCGGTACGTGCAGACAGCCCGATCATGACTGCTCGCGGCGTCGTCAGTATGTCGCCGCCCTCTGCGAAACCGGTGGCCGGCATTTCGAGACACTGCGGGAACCTTGCCTTGAGCGTTGCACGAATTTTGTCGGACTCGCCGAGCCGGCTCGGCGCTCCTGGCCGCAGCAGGATCGCACCTTCGCCAAACACCAGCGCGGGATCTTCGACAAACATCGAATCGGGATAGGCGTCGTCGGCGTCCAGCACCTGCACCTCGACACCCGCATTGCGCAGTGCCGCAACGTAGGCCTCGTGCTCGGCGATGACTTTGTCGTACGCGGGACTGCCGCGATCGTCGGCGCGCAGACCGTTCACAATCGACGGTGCCGGCTTGCGCACGATGGCATTGTCGAATTCGAACACGCGCGCTCGGTTATTCAAGGTTTACACTCCGTATGAACTCCGCAGGATCCGGGTCCGCGACAGCTGGGTCATTCTGGCGCTAACAGCCGGTGCTTGCCAGCCGCTGGCCGCAAAAAAATCCGGGCGCCTGAGTTTTTCCGGAATGTGGCAGCGCGTTGAGTGCTGGTTCAGCGGTGGCCGCGCTAGATTTCGGAGACCGCGACCTGCGCTGCCTTGCGAACGCGCTTCTCGTCTGCGATGAGCAACTCGACAGCGGCCTGATCTGCACGTATTTGCGGCGGCTCCCTGTCGCTCTTTGTCCACTCCCGGAAACCTCTTGTGAATGGTAGTGTCGTAAGTTGCAACGCCTGCGTTGGCGCAGTCGTTCAGTATCCCAATCAAGTAATCAAGGCTCCCCACGTGACCAGACCTGTTCGTCCACTGTTTCTCAGTAAGCGCCGTGCAGCGCAGCGCGGGCTTGTCGCCTGCCTGGTTCTCAGCGGCGGCATGCCCGCTTTCGCCGGTACGTCCTACGGCATCTACGATGCGCGAACGCTCGCGATGGGCGGCGCATCGGTCGCATCGGCGGCTAACGGCAACGCGCAGTTTTATAACGTTGCGCTGCTCGCCTTCAATGAAGAGATCGAAGAGAAGACGCAGGACGCGCGCTTCCTGTTTCCGGTATTGATCGCACAGTTCGCAGAAACGGTCGTCGACCTGGAGCAGCTGTCGCAGAACGATACGCCGGGCGCGCTCTCCCGCGCGATCGATGATTTCAACGCTGCGCCCGGAGCGACCACGGCGCAGTCAGTGGTGGACGCGTCCAATGATCTGGACTCAGCGCTGGCGGGCCTGGCGGATGAAGACGTGTTTGCCGATGTCTTTTTCGGTACCAGCGTCAGCGAACCCGGCAAACTGGGCGGCGCCGGTTTCTTCATGGGCCTGCGCCTGATCGCCGGCGGCCAGGCCAACATCACCGAGACGGATCGTGCCGTGCTGACGGCCTACCAGGAGGGCCTGCTGTTCGTCGCCTCCAACGGCGCGCAGGGCGTCGCGCACCCGGAACTGTTCGACGCGAACGGTGCCCTGGTCGACCCGAACAACGATTTTGATTCGTCCGCGACCGCGGCAGGTCTCGCGATTGCCGAAGCCGGCGTCGGCATTTCCCGGCAGTTCCAGTTCTTCGGCGGACCGCTTGCGGCGGGCGTCAGTTTCAAGGTGCAGCGCATTCGTACGTTTGAGGATGCCCAGCGGGTCGTCGACAACCGGCTCAACACCGACAGCAACAGGGAGAGCGAAGGCAACGTCAACTTCGACCTGGGCCTGGCCAAAGCCTTCGGCAAACACTGGCGCGCGGGCCTGGCGGTCAAAGACGTCATCCCGCGCAACTACGCCACTTCGCAGGATTCGGTCGTCCGCCTGCGGCCGCGTGCCCGGCTCGGTGTTGCCTACCAGCGAGCAAACCTGCAGATCGCGCTCGATGGCGACCTGACCCGGAACGAACCGATCGGCGGCCAGCGACCGACGCAGGAAATCGCGGTAGGCGCGGAGTGGACGCTGGCATCGCTCGCCAGTCTGCGCGCGGGATACCGCTTCGATGCACAGAGCAATCGCGACGACGTGCTGTCAGTCGGCGCAGGCACCGTGTGGAAACGTCTCGCGATCGACCTTGCCTACGCCCAGGGCAATGACACGCGCTCTGCGGCACTGCAGTTCGGCGTCGTTTTCTAGTTTCCGATTGCGTTTCCCTGGCGCCATCGAGTAGCTCATCGGCGGCCGGTCCTCGTGAAAGGTGATCTGCGCGCTTTCGATGCTGTACCGGGCTATCGTTCGGCGAAGCGCCTGTGCGCCTCAACAATGACGCCGTCGATCATTTCAAAATTCAGCATTCCCGTGTAATTCGGCATGTGTTTCTTGACCCGGCTAGCAAGGTAAGTCCCGGTCTTCGGTTGGTCTGCTGCGAGTACCTGCCAGTGGTCAAACATGCCGCCTTCCAGCGGTTCACCGACCGAGTGCCGCTGCCGCTTTACGGCACCTTTGCAGGGCAGTGTCGAGTAGCGCAGCAATCAGGCATCCAGATCGACACCCTGCGCGCTGCTGACGAGCACAACTTCCGCCAAGCCTTCCGTCAGCACTTCGATATCCTGGAAGAATGGAATGTGTTCGCCCTTGGCCGGCGGATGAAAGCCCATGAAAATCACGGCCGCATTCTGCGACAGGTTCAGCATCGCTTCGCGTTCGTTTTCAGAGACGATGATCATCGGTTCGAACACCATGCGGGCGCGTTCTGCCATCTCTGACAAGTGCGCGCGTGCCTGTTCGCGGCCGGCCTCTTCGGGGATTACGTGAATCAGGCGCGTCTTGCGGCGCCGGAACTCGTCGTTCTGGGTTAACAGGTGTGCCAGCAACAGCATCAACGGCCCGTTGCGGCGACCGTGCCACCAGATATGGATTTCACCCTGCGGTGCTTCCCATTCCTCGGCCTCGACTTCGGACTTGATGACGACGATGTTGCGTTGCAGGCGCTCGCTGAGGCGCAGAATATTCGAGAAGCGTTCGACTTCTTCGGTGTCTTTGGTCCAGCCGAGCAACACGGTGTTCGGTCGTATGCCGCCGATGCCGTGACACAGCAGCAGCGACTTCAGTCCGTCGAGCAGGTCATCGTCCACGACGACAGCCGGGAACGCTTCGATACCTTCTTCCGTGATCGTCTGGCGGATGACGCGCTCAATCTTGTCGCCACGCTCGATACGATCCTCGGAACCTGCCGATACCACCTGCCCCAGTGACAATACGCCGCGCCCCGCGGTCAACCACTGCCCGAACTCGAGAATCCTGCGGCGACCCGTGCTGGCGGCACCCAGTGCGAGAATAATCGGCCGCCAGTTCTTTGCATGCACCGGCTCTTTCTCGAGCTTCAGCAGCGCAAGCCGCGCGCGCTCAAACGCCATGCCGCTGTGCACGTCGCCCCAGCGCGCCTCGATACCGATGCGCAGGATCGACCAGTACAGCCCGGCCATGGCGACGAGCGAGACGATCGCCCACACCGGATCCATCAGCAGCATCGCGACCAGGCAGCCGATCGTGCCAGCGAGCGCCAGCCAGCGATTGCTGAGTTTGAAGCGCGGCCGGAAACTCGGGTTGCCGGAATAGTATTCGTAGAAGCACGCGAGATTGAGCGTGCCGTAGGTCACCATGAAGAACATCGTGATGATCGGCGCGATCGCGTTCAGGTCGCCGAGCATGATCGCGGCCTGGCTGACGACGGCCGTGAGTATCGTGGCGTTGCGGGGTTCGTCGCCGGCGCCGCTGCCACGGCCGAAGAACTTCAGCGATTTAAATACGCGATCGCGTGCGAAGGCCTGCAGGATGCGCGGCGCACCCAGCATGCTGCCGAGCGCCGACGACAGCGTCGCCGCGAACACGCCCGCGATGATCAGCGCAGGCCAGACCGCGACGTCATTCATGATCAGGCTGTTGGAAATCAGTTGCGCCCGATCGACACCGCCTGCCAGCAGCACGATAAGGCCGAGGTAGACCAGCGCGGTGACGCCGATCGCCGCAAACGTGCCAACGGGCAGGGATTTTGCCGGGTCGCGCAGATCGCCCGACATGTTCGCGCCGGCCATGATGCCGGTGGCCGCCGGGAAGAACAGTGCGAACATCGTTAGCGCGCTGGCGCCGCCGCTGTACGCCGGCGCGAAGTTGTCAGCCAGGCGCTCCAGCGAAAACAGGGAGCCGGCGCCGAGCGCAAACGATGCCAGCGCCGCCGCGAGTATCGCGAGGATGACGTACTGAACCTTGATTGCCCAGCCTGCGCCAACGATCACCATGACGAAGACAGCCGCGTTCGCGACCGAGGCGATGAGCCGCTGGTTCGAGCCGAGTTCGGGATATGCCGCGACAAACGCTTCGGCGAAACCGATCACGTACATCGCAACCGACACGCTTTGCGCGAGGTAGAAAACGAAGGCGATGCCGCCGCCAAACTCGACGCCGAGGCTGCGGCTGATCAGGTAGTACGCACCGCCGCCCTTGACGCGCGTATTGGTGGCAATCGCCGCCAGCGAGAAACTGGTCAGGCTGGTGATCGCCTTCGCGCAGGCGAGAATAATAATGGCGTGGACAATGCCTGCCTGGCCGGTAATCTGGCCAAAGCGCAGGAACATGATGACGCCGAGAATCGTCAGCACGTTTGGCGTGAATACGCCGCCAAACGTGCCGAACTTTGACCTCAGCTGTGCCTCGCCGGTTGCCGCCACTAATCGGAATCCGCGGGCATCGCTGTCGCTTCGGTGATGGGCTCGCCCTGGGTCTGGTAAGGCGTGCCCTTGGCGATCGCTATTTCTGCGAGCGCGAGCTCGCGACCGAGGAAGGCGGCGTGATCCAGGCGGCTGACCCAGCCATTGCGAATCAGCATGATGCAAAGGTCGCGGGCGGATGCCCCCTGGATCAGGCGCAGCAGTTCGCCCTTCGAATTGTAATGCTCGACGACGATGAATTTCTTGTCTGTGCCGATAATGAATTTGCCGGCCTTGTCATTCTGGTACTCGTGCGAAATGCGCGTTGGCGCAATAACGCGCTGCACGCCCAGCGTTGTGTCGTGGCCCTGCACAACGAAACCGGCATCGGGCCGTTGTCCGTCACTGCCATGCTTGATGACGCCCGCGATGATCTTGTCGATTTCGACACAGTCCAGCATGTCGACAACGCTGACGCGCTTCTGCAGCGCGGCGAAGTCGAACGCTTTCAGTTTGCCGCGCACGCCGTGAGCAACCTGGCGCGCCTTGTCCGAGATGCCGTCGTCATCGTCAAACAGTGAGCGCAACGCGTCCAGCGCCGGGTAGGACCTTCCTTTATCGCCGGCGGCCAGCAGAATACAGTGAACTGAGAGGTTTGCTTCAACGTTGCGCGTCAGTTTTTCCACGTCCGACACGCTGCGGCAGACCGAACTCACCATGCACAGGCCCTGCACTGACAAGGCGGCGAGTGAATCTGCGAGTGCGTCGTTGTCCGGCATGACGACAATGACGGGCGCCGTGTCGTCAACGACGTAGTAACGACCTGGAATAAACGGCCACTTTTCCGGACGGCGCGCGCTACGTACGCTACGATTGAATAGCGCTTTCAGACTGTCGGTAAAAGCCACCGCTTAACTCCGCTGCAGGTCGCGGCCGTTTGCTGCCGGCTATCGCGAAAGGCAGAAGAATACTCTGCCTGCCCTTATTCGCAACCGGCAAAGCAGCGCTGCGGCGTGTACGCAGTTATCGGGCTGCCTGCAGAAAAGTAGTGACCCGGCGCCCAGGGACCGAGGCGATTCGCGAGTGCATCCCCACTGTCTGCAGCCGGCGTTGCCTGTACGCACAAACGCGCTTGCCGTACGCTGCCGCCATGAAAGCCGCGATATTCCGAGAGTTCCAGGGACCGATCACCATCGAGACGCTGGACGACCCCGTGCCCGCCGCAGACGGCGTGGTAATCGGCGTCAAAGCAAACGGCGTCTGCCGCAGCGACTGGCACGGCTGGATGGGCCATGACGCGGACATCCGTTTGCCGCACGTGCCCGGCCATGAACTCGCTGGCGTTGTCGTCGCCGTTGGAGCTGACGTGCAGCACTGGCAGGTCGGCGATCGCGTCACGTCGCCGTTCATCTGCGGCTGCGGGACCTGTCGCGAATGCAATGCCGGCAACCAGCAGGTCTGCCCGAATCAGCAGCAACCTGGCTTCACGCACTGGGGCGCCTTCGCCGAGTTCGTCGCTTTGCGTTACGCGGATACCAACCTGGTCGCGCTGCCCGAAGCGCTGGACTTCACCACGGCCGCCGCCCTGGGCTGCCGCTTTGCTACCGCCTATCGCGCGGTCGTTTCGCAGGCACGCGCGGTCGAAGGCGAGTGGCTGGCAGTGCACGGCTGCGGCGGTGTGGGTTTGTCGGCCGTCATGATTGCCGCAGCGCGCGGCGTGCAGGTACTCGCCGTGGATATCGACGATGGCAAACTCGAGTTCGCGCGGTCAATCGGTGCAGCCGCAACGCTGCGCGCCGATCGCGTGAAGGACATGGCGAGCGCCGTTGCCGAACTCACCGGCGGCGGCGCCCACGCATCGATCGATGCGGTTGGCGGCGCACGGCAGATGCGCGCGTCTATCGACAGCCTGCGCCCGCTGGGGCGACACGTGCAGGTTGGCCTGCTCGTCGGCGACGACGGCGAACCGCCGGTGCCGATGGCCCGCGTGCTGCGCCAGGAAATCGAGATCCGCGGCAGCCACGGCCTGCAGGCACACGTCTACCCGCAAATGCTCGATGAAATCGCGCGCGGCCTGCTCAACCCGGCGAGACTTATCGGGCGCTGCGTGGACCTTCAGGAAGGCGTTGACCTGCTTGTTAGTGAGAAAGCGTTCGCCGGTGTTGGCGTAACCGTAATCGACCGCTTTTAGTCCGACGCCCGCGCCAGCGTACCCTGATACGCAACCAACAAGCCGATGACGGGTAACTCGAGTTTAACGTCGAAGACGAATTGCCCGTCGGCTTCCCGCTCGAAACTGTTGCCCCCTGGCAGCAGGAAGCGCGGCAATGGCAGTGGTCCTATGCGCCATCTGCGCGGCAGGAACTGCAGGCTTTCGCCGTCCAGCACGATGGCGAGCGCAATCGTGGCCAGACCCATCTTTTCGCAGATCAGCTGCTCTTCGCGCCCGCTGCCCGCAGTCAGGGTACTGTGAAACTCCGCGGTGCCGAATGATCTTGTCCAGTGTTCACGCTCCGCACTGCGTTGCACAAGAACACGCACAGACGTCTGCTGGGTACGCGTTGGAAAACGAAACAACCGTGCAATCAGTCGCGCAAGCAGGCCGCTCGCCGCAGTGACGGTCGCAGGACCCACCCACTCAGAGCTACCGGTAACTTCATGAAATTCGCGTACCGACTTGGGAAGCGCAGCGAACTTGTCGCCCAGCACGGCGGCGAACAGGTTGTCCTGCGGTGCGGGTGGCCGGCGTATGCCTGAATAGATTTGCCGCCCTGCGAACACCCTTTCGTAATCCTGCAGCGTGAGCGTCGCGATCGCAGGTCGCGCGCCGGCGTCGGGCGCATCGCCATTCTCCAGCTTGCGCAGCAGGATCTCGATGGCCATTGACGGAATGTAGGGACCATCATCGCCTTCGGCGAGCAGGTGCCACGATCGTTTTTCGAAGCCCCGCTGCTGGTCACTGTGCGCTTCGCCCGTTTCACCACTGTCGACTTTGCCTGCTACTTGGCCTTCAACTTCGACGAACATGCCGCCGCGGTGTTCGCCGTACCGCAGGTGATTGATGACCCAGTAACAGACACCGGCAAACGGCGCGAGCGACGGCAGGTACCAAGCGCTGCGAATCTTTGCAATCAGGTTCAGCAGGCGGTGCAGGAATTCGGGCACCGGGCCTGCGCCCACCCAGATATCGCGTATCTGCGGAAAGACCTGCGGGATGACGCGCAGGTCGGGAACATCGACCAGGCTAAAACGCAGATTGCGCAACGGCAAATAGCCTGGCGGCGATACCGTGTAGCGCAGGCTTTCGGTCAGCCCGCCAACTGCCGTTAGCTTGCCAGCGCGCGTAAGGCGGACCGGCCCGCCTGCGTAGCCCAGCACCGCACGCATGACGTTCATGCCAACACCCGCATACGGCGACGGCGCGATGCCGGCCGTGACTTTGTGAATGTCCATGCCGTGCTGCAACTCGTCAATGACGGCGGCTGTCAGCACGGGAAAACTGCTGACGCCACTGAGAACGAAAACCCCGGCCCGTTGCGCCGCTTCGTTGAATTGATCGATACCAGAAACGAACTCTGAGCCGTCAGCGAAATCGAGGTAGTTGACGCGTTGCCGGATACAGGACTCGACCACGGAATAGCGATCATCTCCGTAGTCCTGGAACGGACCGGATGCATCGACGAGCACGTCCGGCCGCTGCTGCTGCAGCGCCAGGTCGACGTCAGAGCGATCGAGTCGCAGAGGCACGAGGCGAGCGCCCGATTGCCGGCGCGCGCAAAACGCTTCTGCCTTATCTGCGCTACGACCGCAGACGAGGATTTCGAAAGCATTGACATCAGCAACCAGATCGATGAGGCGTCCGCCAAAAACACCGTAGCCGCCGAGTACCAGTATCTTCAACGGAGCAGCCGCTTCTGTACTTCGGGGTCTGCCACCTCGCACAAGTCCGTACGCCCCATGAGCCGATACCGGTTGCGCGCAATGAGTCCGTACAGTCCGTCCAGCACTTTATTGGGAAGAATTCTAAGTGCGCCCAGCACGCGCCAGATACCGCCGAGATCCTGACCAACGCGGATGACCGCGTCCATTGAGGTGAACGGTTCACCCTTGCGGACATACAGCCACGACGACGGGTCTGCGGGGTCCAGCCCGTAATGCCGCATCAAGGCTGAGCCAAGTTCGGATTGCATCGGGATAATGCGGAATTTGCGAGCCTGATCGTTGCCGGCAATCCACGCAGCACCCTTCGCGCAAAATCCGCAGGTGGCATCCATGACCGTAAAATGGGTTGGCGGGACGAATTTCGGCACGCTGGCATCAGTGAGAAACGAGTAGTTTGACTTGCTGGTTTCCATGGCAACAGACGGGGAACGCTCTCCTGGTGCAACGCGTCCACACCAACAGCTCTGCCGGCACACAGAGCGTCGCGAACGCGGAGTCGATAGTCTACCTTATTAGATGCTGTTGCCCGTCCGCAAATACGGCACACTAGGCGCAGCCGGCGTGGCACGGCGAAACTCCACTAATGATGTACAGACTCGCACCGGGGAACAGAATGAGATCACGATTTGAATTGACGTTTGTCCTGCTATTGCTGAGCTGCATGCCGATGCTGTCCTTCGCACAGGACAAATTTGCATTGGTCAACGTCAACGTCTTTGACGGTGTCAGCAAATCCATTCGCCGCAACTCGGTGGTGCTGGTCGCTGACGGCAAGATCGAGCAGATTGGTGATGCAGGTACCAGCGTGCCCGCGGGCTATGAACGCATCGATGGCGGCGGTAATTACCTGATGCCCGGCCTGTTCGACGTGCACACGCACATCGATAACCGCGGCGCAGCGGAGCGCGCACTCGCGTCCGGCGTAACGACCGTGCGCTCGGCAAGCGTGGACGCTTTCCAGGACGTCACGTTTCGCGAGCTGGTGCGTGCCGGCAAGATTGCAGGGCCGGACATGCTGGCCGCCGGCGTCTACGTAACGCCGAACCTCGGCGACACGGTGCTGGCCGACCCGCGGCTCGTTGAACTCGCCGATGGCGTGAACACGGACGACGAGCTGCGCCTGCTCGTTAACATCAATGCCAGCCGCGGTGTCGACGTCATCAAGACCCGCGGCACGGAGCGCGCCGGCTTGCCCGACACCGACCCGCGCCAGCAGACCTACACCGAGCGGCAGTTGCGTGTCGTCGTCGAAGAAGCGGCGAAGCACAAGCTCCCCGTGCTGGTGCACGCGCACGGCGACGAAGGTGCGCGGGCAGCAGTGCTGGCCGGTGCCCGCAGCATCGAGCACGGCACCTACCTGTCGGACGACACGCTGAAACTGATGAAGGAGCGCGGCACCTGGTTCGTACCGACCTGGATCACGATGCACGAGATGAACGAAGAGAAATACGACTACGTACTGCGCCTGCGCGGCCATCACATGGTGCCGAATCTCGAGAACGCGATTCGCATGGCGCATAAACTTGGTGTGCGCGTGGCCACCGGCGCCGACAGTTCTTATCAGCTCGAGTCCATCAATCGCATTTCTTTCGAGGTTGAACGATTTGTTGAGCTTGGCTTCACCCCGTACGAGGCACTGCAGGCCGCGACCACCAGTTCGGCAGAGTTGCTCGGTATTGCTGATCGCACCGGCCGGATAGCGGCGGGTTATGAAGCCGACCTGATACTGGTGCCCGGCAATCCGCTCGAAGACGTGACGGTGTTGCACGACGTGTTGCTCGTCATGAGCAACGGCATACTCGCGGTAAAGCGCATACCGTTTGCGATCAACGAATAGTGACGGGAATATCGGTCGCTGCGTGACTGAAGGTGCGGGCCGCGCGAGGCCCGCTTGCCGTCAGAGTTATAGAATAGGCAGCTCGCGGGCTGCGCCGCGGCTTCAATCACGACCCGCTCCGGCGTCGCACCCCTGGGTGCAGACGCCGGAGCGTGGAACCTCTCGTTTCGCTACTGCTTTTTCGGCTCGGGAAAACCGCGATCACGCATCAGCGCACCGATCTCGGCATCGCGACCGCGGAAGGCGCGATACGCGTCAGCCGGGTCAACGGCGTTGCGCACCGAGAACAGGTTATCGACCAGTCGTTTCGCGACCTCTTTGTCGTAGAAGCCGCCCGGCGCCTCGCTGAAGGCTTCCGCTGCATCGGCGGTCAGGACGTCTGCCCACAGGTAGCCGTAGTAGCCGGTTGAATAGCCTTCGCCCGAGAAGATGTGACCGAAGTGCGGGCTGCGATGCCGCATCACGAGCTCCTTCGGCATGCCGAGATCGGCAAGCGTTGCGTTCTCGAACGAATCGGGATCGAGACCTTCCGGATCGATCGTGTGATAGCGCATGTCGACGAGTGCCGATGCAAGGTACTCCGTCGTATCGAAGCCCTGCTTGAAGGTTGCCGCATCCTTGATCTTCTCTACCAGTACCGCGGGCATTGGCTCGCCCGTTTCGTAGTGCACAAGGTAGTTGTTGATGACCTCGTCCGTCATCAGCCAGTGCTCGAGCAGTTGCGACTGGAACTCGGTGTAGTCGCGCACGCCGCCGTTCAGTGTCGGATAGGCAACGTTCGACGACAGGCCGTGCAGCGCATGCCCGAACTCGTGGAAGAACGTGGTTGCGTCGTCCCAGGAAATCAGCACCGGCTTGCCGGGCTCGCCCTTCACGAAGTTTGAATTGTTCGACACCAGCGGCTTCTGCACGCCGTTGTAGGTCTCGTAGCTGCGATAGCTGGTCGCCCAGGCGCCCGAGCGTTTGCCTGGCCGGGCGAACGGGTCGAGGTACCAGAGGCCGATGTGCTCGCCGGAAGTCTTGTCCGTGACTTCCCAGACCTTCACGTCCGGGTGCCACACCGGCACCGAGCCTGCCGGCACCGGCGCGAACTGGAAATTGAACAGCTCGCCCGCGACGAAGAACATCGCCTCGCGCAGTTTGTCGAGCTGCAGGTACTGCTTCACTTCATCGGAGTCGAGCGTCGTAGCGTTCCTTGCGCACCTTCTCCATGTAGTAGCGGTAGTCCCAGGGCTCGATCGTCAGATCAGCGCCTTCGGCATCGGCAATTTTCTGCATGTCGGCGACTTCTTCGCGCACCCGGGCGACAGCGGCGGGCCACACGGCTTCCATCAGCCCGAGCGCGCGCTCGGGCGTTTTCGCCATGCGGTTTTGCAAACGCCACGTCGCGTAGTTGTCGTAACCGAGCAGTGCGACGCGTTCGTCGCGCAGCTTGATGATCTCGGCGATAAGCGCGTTGTTGTCGTATTCGTCGCCGTTGTCGCCGCGGTTGTAATATGTTCGCCAGACTTGCTCGCGCAGCGCGCGTTCATCGGAGAAGGTCAGAAACGGGTCGATGGAGGAGCGCGTGTTGGTAATCGCGTATTCGCCCGGATGGTCGCGTTCTTCGGCGGCGGCCCTGGCGGCATTGACGAACGACTCCGGCAACCCGCCCAGCTGCTTCGCGGTGATGTAAGTGACGTAACCTTCTTCATCGGCCAGCACGTTGTTGCCGAATTTCGTATGCAGCTCTGCGAGCCGCTGGTTAATCTCTGCGTAGCGCTCCTTCGCCGCGCCCTCGAGCGTCGCGCCGTTGCTGGCAAAGCTGTCGTAGGTGAGCCAGACCAGCCGCTGTTCGTGGGGTGGCAGCGTTTGGTATTCGTCGCTTTCGTAAACGTTTTTCACGCGCTGGAAGAGCGCGTCGTTCTGCGTAATCTTCGAGCGGAACGCCGAGAGTTGCGGCGCCATTTCCTGCTGGATACTGCGGAACTCCGGCGACGACAGGTTGGAGCTCCAGATGCCCCAGTAGGTGAAGACGTTGCCGAGATCTTCGCCGGTGCGCTCCAGCGCGATGATCGTGTTGGCAAAGGTCGGCGGCTCCGGGTTGTTGGCGATCGCATCGACTTCCGCGAGATTGCGCGCCATGCCCGCTTCCAGCGCAGGCTTCAAACCGGCAACGTCCATCGTGTCGAAATGCGGCACGCCGTCGTAGGGGCCTGTGTATGCCGACAGCAGGACATCGCCCGCATCGTTCGCGGCATCCGGTTCCGGAATGTCGGCGAACAGGGCATCTGCGGTCTTGCCGATGTTGGCGGGAATGACGGTCGTCTTTGCAGCCGCAGCGGGTGCGCGTGCGGCGGCTTCTTCGCCTGCTTTGCCGCAGCCGTGCAACGCGACTGCAACGACGGATAATGAGATGATGGAAACTATGCGCATTCTTTGGCTCCTGTGTTTTTCCCGGTGTCCCGCGCGATTCGCGCCGAGCGTAGCTTTATAGATGCTTTCGGCGCCGATGGTTCACTGATTCCACGAATTGCCGTGTCGATTAGCGACCGGCATCGCTCGCGGCTGCGGGGTACTGGGGATTCAGGCTGCGGATAATACCGGTTTTGCCGGCAGAGGGCGCGGCAGGCATAGGCGGCTGACCAACGCAGCTAATCGGCGATCGCAGCGTCCGCAGGGCGGCTAGCTATCAAAAGTAATCTGCCAGTGCTCGACTTCGGGCGGTAGCTGCCAATTTCCTTCTCGGAACCGGGCACGTTGACGCACGCGGTCAACACCCGCTCATCGCCGGGTTTTTTATCGAACAGGTAAGCAATCAGGTCCTTGTAATGATCCTTGTGAAACCCGCCGGGTCGCTTGCAAACAGGGTATTCAGAAGTGAAATCCGAAGCCGAAGAACACCGCCTGCATGCCGAACAGGCTAATACCGCCGAGGGCGATGCCCGTCGCGATAAACGTAAACGGCACCCAGGTCATCGTCTGTAATCCGGGCCGTCCCCAGTCCGCGTTGTGCATGACGGCCAGCAAGGCATAGCCGATCGCCAGTCCAAACAAGGCGATCTGGAAGCTGACGAGCGCGCCAAGCAGGAATACCCAGGCGGCCATCCACTCCAGGCGCTGCGTCGTGACCGAATCCGGGTGGGTATCGGCCCAATAGTCTCTGGATACGCTACCCGTGTTCGCATCGCCGGTCACCAGGAATCGCGCTGCGCGTGTTTTGAGATAGCCAATAACGCAAATCGTGGAAAGTGGTGCGAGTGCAGCGTACAGGGACGTCGAATGCGCCAGGAAGCGCAGCAACCTGACAGGCGTGCGCCACATCGCCAGCATGAAGCACAGCAGTGGCGAGACCAGCGCGACGAGAGTCATCAGGTAGAAGTCCCAGGTGTACAACACGTTCATCGCCTGCGGCATTTTCACGACGGGAACCTGCAGTGCGCTGAACCCGGTCTCCAGCGTAAGCACGGTACGTTCACCGATACTCACCGGCAGCACGATCGCGGTCATTATCATGAAGATAAAGAAAAACAGTGTTAGCGGCATGTTTGCGGTCGGAAAAAGTATGTCGAGCTTCTCGGTCCACGAAATGTTCCTGGAGCGAATCAGGCGCGGCGCGAAGCGATGCAGAAACTCGCAGGTTCCACGCGTCCATTTGACATGCCGCACGCGGAACGCGCGTACCGAGTGCGGAAACTCCTCCATACAGGTCACATCCGCCGCAAAAGTGCCGTAATAGCCCAGTTCGCGAATCGCGATGGCATAGGCGAGATCTTCGCTGACCAGCTCCGGGAAGCCACCGGCTTTATCCCAGCAGCTTTTGCGAAGAATGGCGCCGTGCCCGAGAAACATGACAAAACCGAACCGGTTGCGCAGCGGCTGGTACCACTTCCAGTGAATATCGATACCGTGACACATGTCCTGCTGCAGCTTGGTGCCTTGCCTTATGCATTTGTGGTTAGCCTGGATAAAGCCGCATTGCGGATCGGCGACGATTCGTGGCACCAGTTTCGACAAAAAGTTGCGCGGCAGGATTTCGTCGGAATCGGCAATGACGAAATAAGGCTCGGTAACGACGTGCTTCAGCGCGTAGTTCAGGTTGCCGGCTTTGAAGCCTTCGCGGTACTTGCGACGCACAACTTCGACGTGCCCGTATTGCTGCGCAAACTTGTCCACCTTCCTTTGGTAGTCCGGGTCGGTACTGTCATCGAGCAGGTAGACCCGGTAGTTCGGGTACTGTATGCGCGCGCAGGAGCTCGCACCGGCTTCGACAAAGTCGTTGCACGTGGTGTAGAGCACGGCCACCGGAATGTTGCAGTCGTCGCGTTCGGCTACGGCCGCGGGAGAGAAGCGATTCCTGATTCGGGTGTAGACGGCGAACGTCACGACCGACACGTTGTACAAGCCGTACAGCCAGGCCACGCAGACAAAAACGACGAAGTAGCTTTGCGCGAACAGGGAAACCGGACCCGTTGCCGCATCGAGTGACGCGATGAGCCGCGGCCCAAACCAGAACAGCGCAGCGACCCAGAGAGTGAAAAGGAACACGAACATTGCCGGTGATCGATCGGCGATTTCGCGCAGTGGCATGCTGGTCGCAGCCTGCCGGTTAACCTCTGTTGCCGGAATACAGGGAGTCGTCATTGTCGTTCCCTTAGTTGCCAGGCACGCGGTAGGTGAAGCCAAGCTCCGCTACCGTGATGTTTGCGGTTGGCGATTCTTCGCGGCGCAGCAGCAGATGCACGGTATGCCGATCCGAGACCAACAGGTTGGCCCAGGCACCGAGCAGCACGATGCTGCCATCGAAGGCCGGGTTCGACGCGCTGATCTGGCCGGCGCCCGCGAAGCCGCCAAAGGTCCACACCGACGGCGACGCGTATTCCAGATTGACCACACCGCGCCATTCGTCGTCGCTGTCCGCGCCGGACTGCGACACGTAGAACACCGGCTCCAGTCGCCATCGGTCACGCACAGGCAGGTTGACGCCACCGAACAACAGTCGATCGGTATGGCCCGCCGGGTGATTGCCAACCTGTGCGCCAAGGCGATACGAGGCCCGCGATGCGCTGTAGACGCCCTGCGCAGTTACGATGTTCTGGTAGCCGGCCGCCAGGTCGCGGCGACCCAGCTCGACGCTCGCGGTCCAGCGCTCGTGGACGCGCTGCTGCGCGGACAGGAAATAACCCGGTGCGTCTTCGCCTCGATCGGCGATGGAGGCGTTGTCGAGACCCAGGCTGTTGTCATAGCGCGCCGCGAAACGCGTTGTCGGCGATGCCCAGTGGGCGAGTTCGAATGAGCGCAACCCGGATCCAACTCCGCTGGTCGAGCCCACTCGCGTACTCATTTCAAGTTCGGGCGCCGACAGGTATGCGCTACGTCGCGCGAGTCGCGCGCTGTCGCGCTGCGGATCAATCTGCAGAGCCGTGTCGAAATAGCGCACGGCATCCCGTGACCTGCCGCGTGACAGGTTTACCCGGCCGACCGCCTCGATGATTTCCGCGTCATTCGGCGCCAGGCTCTGCGCGATATCGAAGGCCTGGAGCGCGAGTTCGTGCTCGCCTGCCCAGTAATAGCTGTAGGCAATTCCCTTTCTCGCGCCGAGGTCCATGGGATCGATGCGAAGCGCGTGTCCGAACGCCGTGTGCGCCTCCGTGTACTGCCCCGCCCAGGCAAACGCATAGCCGAGACCGACCTGTGCATCAATGTTCTTCGGTTCAATCGCGATTGCTCGCGCGTAGCTGTCCTGCGCTGCAGAGAAATCGCCCTGCCAGGCCTGCGCGGCCGCGCGGCCTGTCAACGCCCTGACGTTGCCAGGTTGAGCCTGCAATACCTGCTCGTAGATGCGCTGCATGTCCGCGAAGCGCTGATCCTGTGCTGCTTGATCAGCCCGCAGGAACTGCGTTTCATCCGCGGCAGCTTCTGGTGCTGTCGCTCCCGCAAAGGCAGCCAGGACTAATAGCAGCGCGGTTGCGTGCGGTCGCTGGCGAGTGGCGGATGTCGTTTGCTTGTTCATGGTATTCCCCTTGCGTCGTGCTCTGTGTGTCATACACATTGAAATTTCGGACGAATCTTTCCTGCGGGCCCTGACCTGGAAAGGTCACGTTGTTTGGTTCGGGATAAATAAGGGGCCTTAGTTCGGCAGGCCCCTCATGTTGGGCGCGCTGTTTTGGATTCGTGCAGCGTTACCTAGAACTCCAGTTCGAATTCAACTTCGCTCGCCGCGATGGTCGTTGCGGTGACCTCGGTGCCGCGCGCTTTAACCAGCGAGTTTGGCGCGAGCTGGTTGAAGAAGTCGGTCGCGGAAATGGCATTGCCATTAATGTCGCGAAAGACCGTGCCGCCGCTCGTTTCTATCGTTACGCCGAGGATCACGAACGAGGGGTTGCTGATCGTTGCAACGAAGCCCTGCAGCTCGGTGCGGGGATCCGGGTCCTCGCGCTCAAGAATGGTTGCGAGCACGGCGCCGCTGCCTGCGGGAACCTCGCCGCCGCGGATCTCGAGGTAATCGCCCGCGTTCAGGTCGCCGATCCGCAGCGGTTCGATATCGGCATTGCTCTTGTCTTCGAGCCGCGTCAGTGCGTCGACTGTTACCGTTATGCCGAGCACGACCAGCGTGTTGTTGATCGCGTTGACCGAGTCGGCGTTGGCTGTCATGCGCACGACTTTAGCCCTGCGAATGTCGATCTTGGTGGCGACCAGCACACCGTTCGCATCAATCTTGCCTTCGGCTTCAAGCTTGATATTGAGTCCTAGATCAGCGGCGACTCCGCCCTCAAACGTAGTACCTGCCGTGGTAGTAACCCGCAAACCGTTCAGGTCGAAGTCCTGCGCTGACGCGAAGCGCGTAATAAAGCCCTCGATTTCTACGTAGGCACCGCTTACCGCACCGGGCAGCAGGGTCTCGAGTTCCACCTTGGTCGCCAGCAGCTCTCCGGCATTGCCGAGCGCCGTGCCTTTCGCTTCGACGAAATTGCCGTTGCTGATCTGGCCGCCGTTGAAGTTATCGAGCGTCGCACTGCGGTAGTCGACGACCAGGTTATTGAGGTTGAAACGCAGGTTCGCCGAATCGAGATTACTGACGGTACCGTGCACTTCGAATGGCGTGCCCGGGGGCTTCGGTTCCAGCCGGGTCGCAACGATATTGCCACTTGCATCGAACTGGCCGCTGACCTCGACAATCTGACCAATGCTGACGCCGTCCAGTGATGGCGGATTGAAGCTGTCGTCGAACGACGTTTCAGGACGCACCAGTACAGTCTGGCCGAGCACAATCAGTTGACTCGCAGCCTGATCAATACTTTCCACGGGGCCTTTGACGTTGTCGTCGAAAGTAACCTGGCTGGCAGTGCCTGACGTGCCATTGTTATCAATCGTGCCACTGACGGACACAACCTGGCCGACGCGGAGATCGCTTTGCTGGCCGATGTCGTCGTTGATGGTGAAGCTCGCCGTGTCGGTGTTGTAGGTAACGCCGTTAACGATGATGCTGCCAAAATTCGCGATCGGCCCAATCGCAACGCCGTTGCGACCGATACCGCCACCGGGCGGAGGCGGAGGCGGTGGCGGTGGCGGCGCGGCGCCATCCGAACCTCCGCCACCGCAGGCGGTGAAGCCGGTTGCTGCAAGCAGGCAGCCCATCAATATCAGCAGTTTTTGAACATTCATCGTCTTTACTCCTTGGGGTTCTTTCTTTCGGTGGCGAACAGGCTGATGCCCACTCTCGCCGTTTCTGTTTCGCCTGGTTTGCCGGAAGCCGCGTGCTCCGCAAGCCAGTCGTCAATTTCTTCGAGGAAGGCCTGGCCGCGCTTGTCGAGGTATTCCCGGAACTCGGGTACGACGGAAAGCGGCAGCGCCTCGTTATCGGCGTAGCCACCAAAGCGCGGCACGCCGGTGTCGCCGGGGAACACGTTGTTGTTCATCGTGTCGATGACATCGCGGATGCGGTCGACGGCGAACAACAGGTTCTCGTCGTCGCGCACTGCCGGCTGGTAATAACGACTCAGGACCTTGAGTGTGCCGTCTGGCTGGCGCGCCACCGCGCGGGTCTTCAGTAACTCTTTGAGCATGGTTGGCGTTGCAATGTCGCCCGCGTAGCGATCGCACAGCGTCTCGAAACTGGGATTGCTGCCGGCTTCGACCAGCAACCGCGGTTCACCGCTCTCGTCGAGAAACTCGGGATCCTGGAACCAGCCGGACAGCACCTTGGTTGCATCGGTCGTCTTGCCCCGTACCGGTGATGCCTCGGCTGCCAGCAGCTCGCGCTGGCGCTTCACCTCCTTGCGATCGATGCCGGTCAGGATCGAGACGCGTGAAACGTTGGTCGGGCGTCCCTTGATTCCGTATTCTTCACTGGCCGACTGCACAAAAACGGACTTGGACAGGTCTGCGAACTCCTTCCACGTCATGCCGCATTTCAGCAGCATCGACACGAGGGGGCGCAGCACCTTTCTGCAGGCGTCAGCGATCAGGGTTTTCTGGTCGGATTCCATAATTGGGGACAGTATACCCAATTATGGATATGGTCAAGCGCTGCGTACCGGTTTGCCAGCCGGTGCTATCGGACCGCCGGCAGTCACGACCCGTCACAGCACTTTTAGGTATTGAAATCAGATGTTTAAGAAGCGACTGCTGCTTTTGCCGGGATTGATGGCCGCTGCCCTGCTGGCAGTCGCGGCTTGCGGCGGGCCGCCCGGTTCGGACGCCTTAAGCAATGACCGGAGCGTCCTGCGCCGCGGCAATGGCGGGGTTCCCGGCTCGCTGGACCCGGCGCTGGCCGAGGATATTCATGCCTTTAATATCCTCGCCGATCTTTATGAAGGCCTGCTGGCGGAGGCGGCTGACGGCAGCCTGATTCCCGGTGTCGCGGAATCCTGGACAGTTAGTGATGACGGACTCGTCTATACCTTTGCGCTCAGGCCGGACGCCCGCTGGTCCAACGGTGATCCTGTTGTCGCAGCGGATTTCGTCAGGGCGTTCCGCCACGTTGCGTCGCCGCAAACCGCTGCACCGCTGTCATTTCTGCTGCAGCCGGTGCGTAATTTTTCCGGGATCGTCACTGGCGAGAAAGCGCCGGCTGAGCTCGGCATAACGGCCGTTTCGGATGACACGCTGCGCATCGACCTGGCGGCGCCGTCGAATCACTGGCTATCAGTCCTCGCCCTGCCCATCGCCGTGCCACGCCATGCGGCTGCCAATGATGACGTCGATGACACGATTATTTCCAACGGCGCGTTCAGTCTGCTGCGCCGCGCAGTCAACGGCCCTGTTCACCTGCAACGCAACGAACATTTCTGGAACAGCAACAGTGTCGCGCTTGACGAGGTCATCTATTTCCCGGTTGTCGACCCGCTTGCCGAGTTCAATATGTATCGGGCAGGCGAGCTCGAGATCACGCACGTCATTCCGAGTGACCTGATCGGCACAGCCACAGATGATTTCGGATCTGAGGCACGCATCGCACCGTCACTCGCGCTCTACTACCTCGCCTTCGACCTGACGCAACCGCCTTTCGACAAGCCACTGTTGCGGCAGGCGCTGACGATGGCGATCGATCGCCAGCAGCTGGTGACGATCATTGGTCGCGGTGAGCAGCCGGCGTTTGGTGTCGTGCCACCCGGCGTTGCCAGCTACGAGCGTGCGCAATACAGCTGGGCAAACCTGTCGCGCGAGCAGCGCGAACTTGAGGCACGCAGGCTCTACCTGGAAGCCGGCTACTCGACCGAAAAGCCACTCGCTATCCAGCTGCTCTACGATGCCGGCGGCGTACACGAAAAGATCGCGCTAACCGTCGAGTCGATGTGGCGTGACGTTCTCGGCGTCGAGACCACGCTCGACAAAAGGGAGTGGCAGTATTTTCTCGACACGCGCAGCCAGCGCGCGGAATGGGATGTCATGCGCTTCAGCTGGTTTGGCGACTACAACGCGGCGATGACCTTCCTGGAGATATTCAAGTCTGACAGTCCGCAGAACCTGGCCGGCTACCAGAACGCGAATTACGACGGACTGCTCGCCGGCGCCGCACGACAGACGGACCTCCGCGAGAGTGCAGCCATTATGCAACTGGCAGAGTCAGCGCTGATCAACGATTACCCGGTTGCGCCGCTGTATTTTTATGTCAGCAAGCACATGGTGAAACCGCAGGTTGCCGGCTTCGAAGACAACGTGATGGATCGCCACCCGAGCCGTTTCTTGATGTTAATCAGCGACTGAACAACAACGGTGCGCAACTGGCAAATATTATAAGATTTGCCAAGGGCCGATCGCCGCAATCGATTCAAAGCTAGCGCTATGGCTTCGCAGCGCCCGGCTTGCCTTTGACCTTGCCTTTACCTTTCGCCCCTGGCTTCCTGCCCTTCGCAGCGCCCGGCTTGCCTTTCGATTTGACGTGCAGCGTGTCGCTCTTCGCGGCGTTCTGCTTGCCCGTCTGCTTCGCGCCCGGCTTCCCGCCTTTCGCGCCCGGCTTATCGTCTTTGGAGAACTTCGGTTTTCTTTTCTTCTGCGGCTCCATGGTCTTGCCGACCGCGGTGATTTTGATGGCCTGGCCACAGACCCGTACTTTCTTCAGGTCCATGAAGACGTCACGCGGCATGCCGCGTGGCAGGTCGACGAGGCTGAACTCTTCCTGGATATCGATGCTGCCGATGTGCTCGCCGTCGAGACCCGCTTCGTTGGCAATCGCGCCGACGATATTGCCGGGCTTCACGCCATGTTTGTGGCCGACTTCCAGACGGTAGCGTTCCTTGTCGGCATCCAGCTTGCGAGGCTCGCTGTCGCGCCCACGCTTTTTATCGAACGGCTTGCCGCCGGCCTTGTCGCCCCTGTTTGGCCTTGCATCCTTCGCGTGTCGCGCCGGCCGCTCTGCATCGGGGGCCAGCAATAACGGTTTTTCACCGATGGACATTTTGGCGAGTGCGGCAGCGATCTCCAGAGCCGGCACGTCATGCTCGAGTCGGTACTGTTCGATCAGGCCCTGCATGAACGCCAGGTCGCCGGAGGCCAGCGTGTCGGTGATCTTCTGTTTGAAATCCGCGATGCGCTTGTTGTTGACCGTTTCCGTGGTCGGCAACACGAGCTTTTCAATTTTTTGCCGCGTGGCTTTTTCGATGACGTACAGCATGCGCTGTTCGCGCGGCGCCACGAACAGAATTGCTTCGCCCTGGCGGCCGGCGCGGCCGGTGCGGCCGATGCGATGAATGTAGGCCTCGGCGTCGTACGGAATGTCGTAGTTAACGACGTGACTGATGCGATCGACGTCGAGGCCGCGGGCGGCGACATCGGTCGCGACCAGGATATCGAGTGAACCTTTTTTCAAACGCTCGACCATCTGCTCGCGCTGACTTTGCACCATGTCGCCGTTCATCGCGGCGGCGGCATAACCGCGCGCTTCAAGGCGTTCCGCCAGTTCGGTCGTCGCGGTCTTGGTGCGCACGAACATCAGGATCGCATCGAACGGCTCGACTTCCAGAATGCGGGTCAGGGCATCCAGCTTGTGCAGCCCGCTGACCTGCCAGTAGCGCTGCCGGATGGTCTCGGCAGTGGCGGTGCGCGCCTTGATGGAAATTTCCTGCGGATTGTTCAGGTGGCGACGCGCGATGCGCTCGACCTGCTTCGGCATCGTTGCCGAGAACAATGCCATCTGCCGGTTCTTCGGCGTCTGCTCGAGAATCCATTCGACTTCGTCGATGAATCCCATGCGCAGCATTTCATCGGCCTCGTCCAGCACCAGCGCCTGCAGCTTGTCGAGCTTCAGCGTGCCCTTGCGCATGTGATCCATCACGCGACCGGGCGTGCCGACGACCACCTGCACGCCGCGCTTCAGCTGGCGAATCTGGCCGCCGTATTCCTGGCCGCCGTAGATCGGTAGTACGTGGAAACCCTTGATGTGCGAGGCGTAACGCTGAAACGCTTCAGCAACCTGGATCGCCAGTTCGCGCGTCGGCGCGAGCGTCATGACCTGCACGGCATTGTTCTGCATATCGAGTCGCGACAGCAGCGGCAAGGCAAACGCCGCCGTCTTGCCGGTACCGGTCGGGGCGTGTCCTAACAGATCCCGACCCTCGAGCAGGATCGGAATCGCCTGTTGCTGAATGGGCGTCGGCGACTCGTAGCCAATCTCATCGAGCGCCGTGAGGAGTGGTGCGGCGAGCTGCAGATCGCGGAATTTGAACGTGCCGGGCGTGGCAATGGATTCGGACATTGAGTTGACCTTGAGGCGGAGCGAGCGCCGGGCCGGGCCGCTGTCGGGGCTGCATCATACATTGCTGGCGGCTTGATTGGCTTTGCCGATGCCGCGAATTGCCGGCAGGCGTCAGCGTTGCGCGGCCGCTGGTCCGTATCCGATGATGCACGGACCGGTTCGCGTCGAGCCGGCGCGCGAATTGCAGCGTCACTGGAATTCCTGGCGTGCAGACCGGCGAGAATGCGCCGCGGGCCGTCGATCGCAGCCAAATGCTACAAACCGCCCTGCTCCCGACATACACTGATCGCAGCCGGGTTCACCATTAATCACCGGGTAGCTGCCGAGCCATGCGGTCGATCCTGGCCGCCATAATGAACAGATGAACGAGCCGGAACCAAAAACAACCATCTTCAAGGAACTCGCGCGACGCCGCGTGTTTCGTTCCGCCGTGGTGTATGCCGGCGTCGCATGGCTCCTGGTGCAGGTCGGCGATACCCTGCTGCCGGCGTTCGGCGCGCCGCTCTGGGTACTGCGGGCGCTGACCATCCTGCTGATCGTCGCGTTCCCGCCGGCAATGCTGCTGGCCTGGACCGTCGATATCTCGCGCGAAGGTCTGGTGCGCACGCCGGACTCGCGGTTTTCGCGATTGCAGGGCAGCTGGCCAAAGGTGGTGATGGTGCTGGTGGCCACTGCGATGTCGGCAGGCGTGCTCTGGTGGGCGTGGGACGATTACATCGTGCGACCGGCCGCCACCCGTCCTGCGATCAAGAGTCAACCGGTGATCGCCGTGAATGCGCCGCGGAAAATTATCGGCAAGGCAGAGAACGACTGGCTGGGCGATGGCGTTGCCAACATGATTCGCAGTGAACTGGCGGAATCGCAGCACGTCATCCTGGTTTCGAATTCCCGCTGGCGTTCGCTCGCCCAGGATGTGGCGAATGCCGAAGAGCTGAATGCGATCGCAAAACGTAACGGCATCGATTACCTGATCGATGGCGAATACGTGGAGACACCCAATGGTATCGTGCTGACAACGCATATCGACGATGTCGAGAACGGCATCGAGATTCACAGCTCGCGAATCGATCAGAAAGACGTCGCCGGCATCCTCGGCATGGTCCCGAGTCTCAGCATCCAGATAAAGCAGGCACTGCGCATACCGCATCGTGAGCACGTCGGCCTGTTCGAGGCAGACTTCGCGATCGACAACGTGCAGGCCTACGAGTCGTATATTGCGGGACTCGCCTACCTGATCGACTTCGAATACCAGGCGGCCGAAAGCGCATTCAGTACTGCCCTCGGCATCGCGCCGGATTACTACATCGCACGCTATCGACTGGCACAGGTGTACGAGGCGACCGGCCGCTCGAATATCGCGCTTGCCACCCTGAGCGAAATCCCTGAAGACGCCAATCTGTCGGAGCGACTTCGATTGTACGTCGCGGGTGCCAAAGCCTATTTCACGGCGGAGCGCGATCCGCAGAAGGCAATTGAAATCTACCGGCAACTGGTGGCGCAGTACCCGTATGAAATGGAGGCCGGCGTGCTGCTCGCGGAGGCTTACTGGCTGGATTTTCAGGACAGCGCTGCAATCGATGAGTTTCGCCGGCTCAGCAAGATTCACGCACAGGACCCGACCGCGTGGATGCAGCTTGGTGAACGCCTGCTGGAAATCGGCGAGCTCGACGAGGCCAAGGCGGCACTGACACGCTACTCCTCGATGGAACCGAATGGCGCGTACGCCTACGCGTTGCTCGGCAACCTGGCGTTGTTGCAGGGTGATCTGTCGAGCGCTATCGAACAATACGAACTCGCGCTGGCGCAGAAGTCCGGTTTCGTCGTGGCAACCATTGGACTGGCACGCAGCCGATATTTGCAGGGCGATGTGGCAGCCGCCCAGGCACTGTGGCAGAGCGTCGTCGATGGCAGTGAGTTCGCTGCGGATTTTCGCATCGAGGCGGCGTTCGATCTTGCCGGCGTGCTGCGCGGCCGCGGACTGTACGCCGAATCACTCGAACCGTTGCAAAAATCGATGCCGCTGATCGAAGAAGAAGGACTGCGCCAGCCGATGGCTTTGTCGCAAATGGGCTCGACCCAACTGGAACTTGGCAACGTCGAGCGCGCACGGGCGTTGATTGATGAATCGCTCAGCCAGGCAGCGTCGCCGGCAACCCGCTACCTGTTCGCGAGCGGCATGCTGGAGCTGCGACGGGAACGCTTCGACAGCGTTGCATTGATAGTGGCGGAGCTGCGCTCACTCGCGCAGCAGGCGAGCGACGCTGACAGCCATACGGAAGACAAGGCGGCAAACTACCTGGAGGGTTTAGCCGCGCTGCGGCAAGGCAACCTGCAGGCCGCCGAAAACCTGTTGCGGGCGGCCGTCGACGAACCCGGCTACCAGTACGCCATTTACCAATCCGGCCTTGCCTTGCTGTATCGCGAATCCGGGGACCTTGCGCGCGCTGCGGAACTGGCAGCGGCAGCCAGCACGGATCGCGACGCCGGTGACCTGCGGCTGGACCTCGAGCTTGACCGCGCGCGAGCGCAATTGCTGCACGCGGAAATTCTCGCTGAAAACGGCGCCTCGCAGCTGGCACGGGAACAGGCAGAACGCTTCATCGAGCGCTGGCAGGGAGCAGCGCCCGATTTGCCGGAAGTCGTTAGAGCCTCAGCCTTGCTGGCAGCGCGTTAGCGAACGGCGCGCCAGCTCAGCACCCTGGTGCGCTACTTCAGCGAACTACCCTAGCGAACCTCACCAGCGAACCTCACTAGCGAACCTCCCTGGCTAATCTCCCTAGCGCGGCACCCGCCGCGAGCGCGTCGAACCGGATTTGCCATCGCACTTGAACGGCTCGCCGTCCTTGCCGTCGCCGTCGAGATCGTCAAACACCAGTGATCGCGGCAAGCACTTGTTTGTTGGACTCACGATAAACAGATTGTCGTGCGTCAGCGTCAGGTTGATCTCGACTTCATTGGTCACGAGTTCGTGGCCAGCCAGCTTCACGTCGATCGCCGAGAACTTGCCATCCTGGTTCAGGTCGTGGATAAACTCCGGCGCCTGGCGTGCAACAACCACCGCGCGGATCACGATCTCGACCGGGTAATAGGTCGCCAGCAGTTCGTCGTAGAATTCGTTGGCTTTCGCAGCGGGATCGGTTGCAACCGGCACTTCCGACATCAGGTGGAATGCGGTCACCGGACCGCTATCGACGCGTTGCAGAAAATCGTAGCCGACGTAAGGCGGCTTTTTCACCGAGAAGTCGAAGACGGCAATCGGTTCGAATACGCCGGCAAGCGGGTGCATGGTCGCGGTGATGGCCGTCTGACCCTTGCCATCGAGCAGTTCGGCAGAGACGACGTTAACGAAACCGGCCATGTTGCGAATGACGCCGGGAACGCGATTGAAATCGAGATCAAAAACCCGGGCACCACCGACATCGGCCATGATCACCAGGCTGACGAAGTCGTCATCGGCACCGTAGCCATAGCCATCAAGTTCCGGATGCTCCGGGTCGTTGCTGGCGGGGCCACCGGTCTTCGGGCCGACGGCGTTGATCTTGCCCTGCTTGAGCGCGAGGTACGGCGTGTTCAGCAACGCGCCATCGGTGTAGACGTCATCAACCAGTCGGGCCCTGACAAAGTCATTGCCGGTTTGCAGGTTGTCACTCAGCTCGAAGGTATCGAACTTTTCGGTTTGCACTTCGATGAAGGTTTCGTCTTCCGGCAGTCCCGCACAATCCGGATCGAAAGAGGGCAGCAGCAGGTCGCCAACCAAAGACGCGAGATTCAGGCAGCCGTCGGGATCCTCAAGCACCAGCGCTTCTCGCTTCTGCCCATCCGCCGTTACGCTTTCGGCGAAGCCTTCCGCGGTACGGCTTTCGAAACGCATGATCAACGGCCATTGCACCGTTGACAGCGCGCCGCTGCGATTCTTGTACTGATACGTTTTGACCTGGTCGCGGTAGCGCACGCGAACCATGCGCGACTCCGGCGCAACGATCGTCAGCCTGGCATCAGGTCGCGGCTGCCAGTGATGATTGCCAGGTTTGGCGAGTGCGATTGAAGAAATCAGCAGAACTAGTGCGATGCAAAATGCTTTCATTTTTTGTACCCCCGGGTGAGCCTTGTTGTTGGCGAGGAATTCTTGAGGCTTACCTCACTATAGAGCACGCGCCCCGGGAATGGCGTCTGGACGCGATTCGCCGGCACTTTCACGACCGCGATTTAACTTATTCCAGCTTTCCGGCGGTGGCGCGCAGGATCTCGGCCAGGCGCCTGACGCCGGGCCCCGCGCCGTCCGGATCGGCGACGACGAGGTACATGCTTGTGATGCGCTCGCCGCCGCCCGCGACCGGCAGCGGCTTCAGTTCACCGTTCGCCAGCTCGCGCTGAATCTTGTGCAGCGGGTACCAGGCATAGCCGTAGCCGCGACAGGCCGCGCCGATCGAGGTGGGCATGTTGCTGACTGTCCAGCGCTGCTCGCTCTGCAGACCCGGCGCGGTGTCGCGGCGGGCACCCGACTCACGCACGACCAGGTGCCGATGCCGGCGCAGGTCTTTGGTCGTCAGCTCGCGATTGAGCCTGTGCAGCGGATGCTCGGGATGCGCCACGGGCAGGAACCGCAGGGTCATGATCGGCTCACCGAGGAAACCGGCCGGCACCTGTGGCGTCAGCGCAATCGTCGCGCGGCCCTGCAGCAGATTTTCCTGGGTGCCGCCCATGACGGATTCGTAAAGCTCGATATGCGTCTGCGGGCTTTCTTCACCGAACTGCGCGAGCGCTTCAAGCAGCAGCCAGGTTGGATACAGCACTTCGACGCTCAGCCCGATCACCGGCTCCCAGCCGGCAGACACACACTTCGCCGCCTGCTCAAGGCGTGCCGCGTCATCGAGCAGCTGCAGCGCGCGCTGGTACAGCAGTTCGCCGGTGTGGGTGAGCACCGCGCGGCGCCCCTTTATCTCGAAAGCCGACACCTGCAGCGTCTCTTCGAGTTTCTTGACGGCGTAGGTGATCGTCGACTGGCTCTTGTTCAGCGCTTCGGCGGCCTGCGCGTAGCCGCCGGCGTCGACCACGGCGGTGAGGCTGCGCCATTGCTCCAGGGTAATGCGGGTGCTGGCTCTCATATCGGTTATTTCGATTGATTTGGTCGATATATTGCCATTTATCATTCAATCAATAAATCGTTTAATGGCGACCGTCGAAACCACCGCAAGGCAGAAACCCCGATGAAAACCCTACTTTTGATCCACACCAGCCTGCAGGGGCCGAACAGCCTGTCCTCCACGCTGGCGAACGACTACCTCGCCAAATGGCAAGCCAGGACGCCGCGCGGCAGGGTGATTTCTCGGGATCTGGCCGCGCGCCCGGTACCGCACCTGACGGCCGAGCGTTTCGCAGCGTTCACCACCAAGGCGGAAGAACGCAGTGCCGAGCAGCGGGAAGCGGCCAGCTTCTCGGACGAGCTGATCGCCGAACTGCAGGCGGCAGACGAAATCCTGATCGCGCTGCCGATGCACAACTTCGGTATCCCGTCGGTGCTGAAGGCGTATTTTGATCACGTCGCGCGCGCCGGCATTACCTTTCGCTACACGGCGACCGGGCCGGTGGGTTTGCTCACCGGCAAGCGGGCGATCATTGTCGCGACGCGCGGTGGCAAATACCTGGGCACGCAGCTCGATACGCAGACGGATTACATGAAGAACTTTCTGCGCTTCCTCGGTATCGAAGACACGCAGTTCGCGTACGCAGAAGGCACGGCGCTCGGCGACGAGTCGCTGCAGGCCGGAATAGAAAGTGCCCGTCAACAGATCCGCGCGCTCGACGCGATTGCGGCCTGAGCGAGCAGCTAGGTAAGGAGAGTGTGATGACACAGAGAACATTGACACAGGCAATACACAGCATCGCGACCTCGGACGGTGCCGGCGTAAAGCTGCGGCGCAGTATTGGCTCGGCGCGCTCGATTCGACTGGACCCGTTCCTGATGCTCGACGAATTCGGCACCGACAAGCCCGAGGATTACATTGCCGGTTTTCCGCCACACCCGCATCGCGGCTTTGAGACCGTGACCTACATGCTCGATGGCCACATGCGCCATGAGGATCACATGGGCAACGTGGGCGAACTCACGGCCGGCGGCGTGCAGTGGATGACGGCCGCGCATGGCGTCATTCATTCGGAAATGCCGCAACAGAAGGAAGGCCGCATGCGTGGCTTCCAGCTGTGGATCAACCTGCCCGCGGCCGAGAAAATGAAACCGGCCGGCTACCGCGACATTCCGGCGGCAGACATTCCGCTCGCAAAGATCGAGGGCGGCCAGGTCAAGGTGATTGCGGGCACGTTGCTTGCGCAGGCCGGCGAAGTCGCCGGGCCGATCCAGGGGCTGACCACCGCGCCAGTGTTCTATGACGTGCACCTTGCAGCAGGCAAGACCTTCGAGTGCGCTCTACCGGAAGGTCACAACGCCTTCGTGTACAGCTACGAAGGTGATGTGAATGTCGGTGCAGGCGAGGCAGCACGCACGCTTGGCGCGCAGTCGGCCGGTGTGTTGTCGGATGGCGATCGCCTGAGTGTCACGGCGTACGGCGAGCCGGCGCGCTTCATCGTGCTGGCAGGCAAGCCGCTGAACGAGCCGGTGGTGCAATACGGGCCGTTCGTCATGAATACACGCGAAGAGATCGACCAGGCGATTCGTGACTACCAGAACGGCACGCTCGTCGCGGCCTAGCGAGTGACGACACGACACGTCGGCTGATTGGCCGGCGTGTCGCCAGCGGAAATTCCGTAGCTGGGCCCCACCATCACCAATTTCGCCAACTGCGCGCGGCGGTTGTTGCCTGCGGGTCAGTTTCGTCAGTCTAAAACTGACGCACCGTTACTACTTGTTACACAGCTTGCATGGCAAGTTGGGGCCGCAACGGGCAGCATCCCGTCTCAACACATCGTGTTTTATTCCGTCTTGTCTTACGCAGTGTGCAGAAAACAGCAATGTCAGATTTGAAACCGTACAGACCGCGCGACTCCGCCGTCGCGCTGAAGACCGACGCCAACCCGGAAGGCAAAGGCGTCAGCGGCTTCCTGCTGGACTGGGAACAGAGCGCGCCGCGTGGCGTGGTTGCGAAACCGCAGCGCAGAGTGCTGGCCGAGTTTTTCACCTCGCTGCTCGTGCTGTCAGCGAGTTTCAAATACAAGCCTGCCGTCGGCGTCCCGAACTATCTTTACTGGAATGGCGGTGAATGGCTGCTCAGTCTCATTGCGCCGCAGGAGTGGTCAGCCGCGCGTCCAAACGGCTTTGCCGGCACCTGCGTGTTGCAGCGCGACCGAACCTGGACGATCAACCCGTCAACCGCGCTTACCGAAAACAACGACGTGTCCGATGCGGTTGGCAGGTTCTACGATGCGTTCGCCGAAATGATGGACACGGACCTGACGCTTGAGGAGATCCTGCCGTTTTATGTACGCAGGATGCCCTACTACCAGCGCCTCAATGCCAGCGCGCTGAGCCGCTCGATCCGCGGCTCCATGAGGCTCGCCGGCCAGACCTCCCTGAAGTGCCGCGACTGGCAGAAAAGCCTGCCGCGGCTTGACCGCATGATGCTGACCTAGCGTCGACTTCTCGACCACCGGCCGGGCGCCAGCGGATCAGCTCGGCGGCGGCCGACCGCATCCGGCAACCAGCGCCCGCGCAGCTTCCACTCGCCCATGGCCTGCTGATGGCCGACGTTTCCGTGCCTCGCCAGCCGCCCGCCAGTCATCCGCTTGACACCGCCAGGAAATTAAGTAACCTTATGGTTACATGTTAGATGACACCGATATGGATGCCCTGTTTCAGGCGCTCGCCAACGAGAGTCGCCGGCGCATGCTTGATTTGGTGAAGGAGTCGCCCGGCATCGGCGTCGGCACGCTGGCCAGCGAGTTCGATGTCAGTCGCATCGCGGTCATGAAACATCTGGGGGTGCTTGAGCAGGCCGGCCTGCTCGTCTCTGAAAAAGACGGCCGCACGCGTCGCCTGTACTTCAACGCGGTCCCTATCCAGATGATCCACGAACGCTGGACGACCGACTACAGCGCCTACTGGAGCAGCAATCTCACCAAGATCAAATACCTTGCAGAGACGCGCGCGCGACGTGAAAAAAAACAAACTGAGAAGGGAACAAAGTGATGCAGAACAAGAAATTTGCGGAGCGGGCCATCTACAAGGTGCTCATCAAGGCGCCGATTCAGACGGTCTGGTCGGAACTCATCAACACCGCATCACCGCGTCCGTTTTTCTGGAATTCCAGTTGGGATACCAAGGCTATGGCCCCCGACAATGCCTACAGGATGCTGTCGAATGATGGCAAGACCGTTGCAGTCGCGGGCAGGATTCTTGAGATGGATCCACCGCATCGGCTGGTGCACAGCTTTCGCCTGACGTCGCTCGATGATCCCGCGTCGACGGTAACCTACACGCTGAAGGAAACGGACGGCGGCACCGAATTCTGCCTGATAACCGAAAACATCGCTGCCGGCTCCAAAAGCGAGAAGTCGATGGCGGATGGCTCGAAATTCATTGTCAAAAACTTCAAGGCCTACGTGGAAACCGGCAAGGTCACGTTTGGCGCGCGACTGATGCTCGCCATGTTTCGACTCATGGCCCCGCTGACACCGAAATCGATGAGTGCCGACAAATGGCCGCTGGATCGCTAAGCGCCTTCACAGGAGAAAAATGATGCCCAAGTCGCCCGAAGAAATGGCGGACGCCATGATCGCGAACTTAAAGAGCAAGACCGGCAGGACCCTGGAGCAATGGCTTGCTATTGCACGCAAATCCGCTGCCGCGAAGCACGGTGAGATCGTCAAAATGCTTAAAGCAGACCACGGCATGACGCACGGCTTCGCCAACCTGGTCGCGCACAAAACGCTCAAAAGCGACGCGGGCAGTACTGCCGACTCGAAGGACCTCGTTGCTGCGCAATACGACGGCCCCAAAGCGAGCCTGAAACCGATCTACGACGCACTGCTGAAAGCGGCGCAAAGCTGTGGCGCCGTCGAGGTTGCACCAAAGAAAGCGTATGTCAGCCTGCGCCGCGCGAAGCAGTTCGCGATCATCCAGCCTTCCACTAAAACGAGAGTCGATCTGGGGCTCAATCTGAAGGGTGAACCCGCGCAAGGTCGTCTCGAGAAATCCGGCAGCTTCAACGCAATGGTCACGCACCGCGTCCGACTCGACAAAGTTTCGGACGTTGATAAAGATGTGAAAGCGTGGCTGAAGAAGGCCTGGGCGGCAGCCTGAGCGCTGGACATTGCGCGGGTAACAAAAAAGAAGGCGCTGGACTATTCCATCAACCTCGCTCCCGCTACCCGATTGCTGGATAATCATTGCGGCATCGCAGGCAGCACACGCTGCATTGATTGCATAAACCGGTAGCGGGGAAAAACATGAGTATTGCCAGACGCGAGTTTCTGAAAATTGTTGGCGGTGTATCCGTTGCAGGCAGCCTGCCCGGCTGCGCAGCCGCGACCCGGGCCATAACGACGGCAGCTCCCGGTTTCGGTTTTGCCGAAGATCACGTGCCGATGAATGCAGCCAACCTGTGCCCAATGCCGTTGAGCGTCACCGCGGCGCAGGCGCAGTATGCCGCCGAGCTGGATCGCTCACTCAGCACCGGCACGCGTCGCAGCATCGAGGCACACAAGGAAACCGCGCGGCGCGACGTGGCGACGATGCTCGGCGTCAGCGCTGACGAACTCGCGATTGTGCGCAATACCTCGGAGGCCAATAACGTCATCGTGCAGGGCGTGCCGTTAACGGCAGGCGACGAGGTCGTGCTGTGGGACCAGAACCATCCTTCCAACCTGGTAGCGTGGCAGGTGCAGGCGGAACGGCTTGGCGCGAATGTGCGAGTGTTTTCGATACCGGTCGATACCAATAGCGTTGACGAAGTGGTCGACCTGTTTGTCGCCGCGCTCGGCGACAAGACCAAAGTCGTGTCTTTCACGCATATTTCCAACGTGTCCGGATTCCGCCTGCCCGCCGCGGAAATTTGCTCAGCCCTGCGCAGGCGCAGCCCCGATTTGCACATCCATGTCGATGGCGCGCAAACCTGGGGCGCGGTCGATATCGATCTCGGCGCGATCGAATGCGATTCGTTCAGCGGCAGCGCGCACAAGTGGTTCATGGGGCCGCGCGAGGTCGGCATCCTGTACGTGCGCGAGGCGCGCATCGGGCAGATCTGGCCGAACATCGTCAGCGTGCCCTGGGGCGGTGCCGCGCATGACGCGCCGCAGGGTGCCCGCAAGTTCGACGCCTTCGGGCAGCGCGATGATGCAGCGATCGCCTCACTGGTCGATGCCGCCGCGTACCACAAGGCGATGACACCGGCCGGAATCGAGAAGCGCTCAGCGCAGATCGCGAACCGGCTGCGCGCCGGTTTGCAGGACCTCGATGTGCCGTTCGTTTCCGCATCGAACCCTGCGTTTGCCAGCAGCGTAATTATCCTGCGCGCAGGCCGACCCAATGCCGGCAAGCTGGTCGAGCAGGTGTTTGCAGACGTTGGCGTGCAAACGGCTGCCGTCAATGGTTTTCGCATGTCACCGCACGTGTACAACACGGAAGAGCACGTTGACCGCGTCATCGGTGCTGTAAAGATGCATCGCGCAATGCTTGGCTAGGCTGGGCGCTCCGCCGCGCGCTCAGTGAACTGGCGGCAGCGTTCGAGGCCGCCAGGACAATGCAGGAATTAAAATCAAGAATCGCGAACACGACGGAGACAGTGCAGATGAGCAGCAAGAAAGACCTTTCGATTTCAAGACGCCGCTTCGTGGGTGGTGCAGGCGCAGTCGCTGCCACGTCGATACTGGCACCGGGTGTTCAGGCGCTGCCATCGTCAAAGGCGCTGCAACTCGCGAATGCGCGACGCGCTGAGCTGGTCGACCTGCTGTCGCGAATGATTCGTGTGCAAAGCCTGTCCGGTGAGTCGGCGGCCGATGCGCAGGCTGTGGTCAAACAGTATCTGCAGGCACTGCCTTATCGAATCGAGGAATCCGCTGACCGGCCGAGTCGCTACGAAGCCCATCCCGAGTTCATGCCGCCCAATCCGCCAAGCGACGGACCTTTCATTAATGTCGTTGGCTGGCCGCAGCAGGGCATGGCCGGCAATCACGCGATGTTCGCGCACATCGATACGCACAGCATGGATGCCGGCTGGGACACGACGCCGCTCGAGCCGGTCATGCGCGGCAATCGCCTGTACGGCCTCGGCACGTCGGATGACAAGGGTGGCGTCGCCGCCATGCTGGTCGCCGCGGCGGCGCTTGCCGAAGCGGGCGGGCCGTTGCCCGTCGTGATGAGCCTGCATGGCAAGGGCGGTGGCAGTCGCGGCAGTTTGCCGGTGTTCGATCGTTTGCAGGGCAGCAAACATGGCATTGATGCCGTGCTGTATGTGCATCCGGCGGAAACCGGGCGCGGCCTGAACGACATCAAGAACGCCGTGCAGGGCGTTGTTGACCTGAAGCTTTCGGTTACGGGCTGGCGTGCGCCACCGATGGAAATCGGCAGCGTCGATTCGGCCGCGTGGCACGACAGCGGCAACGCGCTCGACATGTGCTGGCAGCTTCTTGAGCATCTGCGCGCCACGGTATTCGCTGACGTTCTGTTTAACCTGGGCGCAATGGCCGGTGGCGATCGTATGGGCTCGGCAGCGGAAAACGCCAGCGCCAGTTTTCGTTTGAAGTTCAGCGGCGATCACAGCTGGACCGGCCTGCTGGCAGCGGCGCGCGGCGAAATCGATCGATTCATGCAGGCATTGCCACAAACGCAGCCGGGCTACGCAATCGCCATTGAACCGGTCGCCTACCGTACCAATCCGGGCGAGGCCGACTGGGATGCGCCCGTCAGCCGCGTGCTGCGGGATTCGATTGAAGACGTCACAGGCCGCGCGCCGGATGCCTATCCCAATCATTACGCGGGCGACATCCGCTACCCGATTCGCCTGCTGGGCGTGCCCGCTTACGGCATCGGCTCGATTGGCGGCAACTTCTACGGACCGAACGAATGGGTGGATATTGACGACCTCGTGAAGCTCGTTGCCGTGCTGATCCAGACATCGGCGGGCTGGTCGGAGTTGTAAACGGTCGCAGCGCAGCGCCGGTGCCTGCTGCGGTGCTGGTATGCTGCTCCTGTGAAAATGCCGCGCCTGAAGACAATCCTGCTTGCTCCGTTCGCACTGTTCGCTGCGGTGTATGTGGCGGCTGCGGTGGCGCTGGCATTTAAAAGTGACGCGATACCGGTACTTCCCGGCTCACCAGCCGCGTACCAGACGGTCGTAATCTTCGGTGCCAGCGGGACAGCCGGCGACGGCATCCTGAAGGCGGCCCTCAGCAATCCGGAAATCAAACTGATCCACGTCATCACGCGCCGCGTCACGCCGCGCATTGAAGAAGGCGTCGCTGCCGGCAAAGTGCAGGTGACGATGCACCGCGATTACCTCGACTATTCGGCAATCCATGAGCAGATTGCAGACGCCGACGCCACCTACTGGGCGATAGGCATCAGCTCGATCGGCGTCGATGAGAAAACCTACGGCATGATTCACGTTGATTTTCCCGCACGCTTCGTCAGCGAATGGCTCGCAGTCGGCCGCAACTCCGACATGACATTCCACTACATCAGCTCCAGCGATATCTCGGAGGATTCCAGCGCCATGTGGGCGCGTGAAAAAGTACGGGCCGAGCAAACACTGTTTGCACTCGCCGCCGGCACGAAGCTGCGCGTCATCGCCTACCGGCCCGACTATATCGGGCCGACCGCCGAAGAAGCGCACCTCGGGCAGGTTCTTTTATACTGGTTTTTCAGGCCCGTCGGTGCCGCGGTCAGGGCAGAGCAGATTGGCAGGGCGATGTTTGAGGTAACCGCCCGAGCCAGCGAGTTCAGCAACGGCGACAAGCTCGGCACGCGCAGGATCGTTCGTTACAGTGACGCTTATGACCAGCGTCATGCGTTGCCGATGAACTAGGAATACTGCTCCAGGATTTCGCACCCGGGATGCAATCCGGCAGCGCCTTTTGTTGCCTCAGCGAGCATCGCTGACCTGGTGAATGCAAGAAGCACTTCGCGGATTCCTTGACGGGCCTCCGCGACATGCAACAAACGAATGCACCGGAGTTTGTTGCTGCAGTTACGGTCACGCTGCACAACTGTGATCGAATGAGTCCGCAAGTCAAACCAGCAGGCCTTTCGCGCACAATGCGGAGTGCGTAAACTTCCCGGTTCTTCAAACACCCACTGCAAATCAACGTGCTGTCACTGCATCGAAACCTGAACCGGCGAACGCTGGTCGAGCTATTGCGACTCGCGCTGCCGATGGTGGTATCGCAGGGCACGTTTGCGGTAATGATTTTCACCGATCGTTACTTCATGTCGCAGATTGACCCGGTGCACATGGCATCGGCGCTGGGCGGTGGCGTGGCCTCGTTCTTCTCCTTCTGCTTTTTCATGGGCCTGTTCTCGTACGCGAACGCGATGGCTGCGCAGTACCTTGGCGCAGGCGAGCCCGGCAAGTGCCCGAAGGTCGTCACGCAGGGCCTGATCATGACATTGATGAGCCTGCCGTTCCTCAGCCTGATCACGTTCCTGGTGGCCGGCGTGTTCGAGACCATGGGGCACGCTGCCGAGCAGGTCGAACTGGAGCGAACCTACTACCTGATCCTGATGGCCGGTGTGCCGATAACGCTCGCCAAGGTCTGTTTGTCATCCTACTTCGCCGGTATCGGCCGCACCTATGTCGTGATGATTTGCGATGTATTCGGACTACTCATCAACGTGCCGCTCAGCTACGTGATGGTGTTCGGCAAGCTGGGTTTCCCGGAACTCGGCATCGTCGGTGCCGGTGTGTCGACCGTGTTCGCCACTGTGCTGGCGTTCGCACTTTTCATCGCCTTCTATTTTGCTAAGGAACACCGCGAAAAGTTTGCCGTGCTGCGTTCGTTTTCGCTCGATCGAAAAATCCTGCGCCGTTTCTGGCGACTCGGCTTCCCGTCCGGACTCGAGCTGTTCCTGAACGTGGCGGCGTTCAACCTGTTCCTGCTCATGTTCCAGGGTTACGGCATCGCGGCAGCAGCCTCGGCTGCCGTTGTATTTAACTGGGACATACTGTCATTCGTGCCAATGATCGGACTCAGTGTCGGCGTTATTAGCATGATCGGCCGCTTCGTCGGGTCGCGTGACATGGCGCGTGTCGATGAGGTTATGACGGCGGCCTTCGCGGTTGCGCTCGTTTATTCCGGCGTGCTCGCCGCTATCTACATTACCTTTCGCTTCCCCCTTGTCGAGGTCTTCGCGCCACCAAGTGGCGACTTCAGCGCCATTCGCGAGCTGTCCGCTTTCATGATGGTGGGCCTGTCGAGCTACATGATGGCCGATGCCGTGATCCTCGTGTGCGGCGGCATATTGCGCGGCGCGGGCGACACGCGCTGGTTGATGGTCGCCTCTGTGTTATTGCATTGGGCAATGCTGGTTGCGCAGTTTTTCATCATTCGCGTGTTCGAGCTGGGGCCGAAAATTTCGTGGATTGCATTCGTTGTGCTGATCCTCGCGATCGCGCTGGTTTATTCGCTGCGATTAAGAGGCGGGCACTGGCGTAATCCGGAAAGACTGGAACTCGTGATGGCCGAGTGAACGTAATTTCGCCGCTTCGTCTTAAGTGATACATCGAATCGCAGGGCAGGACCTCCGGCAGCTAGAGCGCCTTATTTTTTTGTTTACATTGTTTAACTCCAGGAATCAGCATGACTGAGACGCAGGAAAAGCCGCGTGTTCCATTTGGTACAGTAATTGGTATTTCGCCGGGCGAGGTGCCCGCTTATTCGAGTGACTATGACACAGCCGACGACAAGGAATACCCGGATCGCCACTCGTACCGCAGCTACCTCGATGGCACCTACATGGGCTACAAGTGGCAGTGCGTTGAGTTCGCGCGTCGCTGGCTGTACGTCAACTTCGGCTACACCTTTGCTGACGTCGCGATGGCCTATGAAATTTTCAACCTTGCCGAGTTCACCGAGATTGCGACCGGCCGGCGCCTGCCGATGCAGTCATTTGAAAACGGCTCGAAACGCCTGCCGGAACCCGGCTGCCTGCTGATCTGGGGCGAAGGCGGTGAGTTCGAACGCACCGGCCACGTCGCGATCGTCACCGAGGTGTTTCCTGATCGCGTGCGTATCGCTGAACAGAACTACAGCCACCGGCCGTGGGCCGATGGCTGCAATTACTCGCGAGAGATTGAAGCGCGCACCAGCCCGGAAGGTGAGTACTGGATTCGCTCGCCGTCACTCGGCGGCGGGATTATCGGCTGGGTGCTGCAAACGGATGACGCACAGTACGCGGCCTCGCGTCCCGAGTTTAATCAGCGCCTGCTGGCGATGGACATCAGGCAGCTCGAGTCCCTGCCGGACAGCGACAACAGCTGGCTGAACGATGCAAACCCGGTTGAAGCCGCCTATGCCGAGATGATGCATGGCGACTTCCTGTCCGCGCGGCCCGAAGACCAGTATCGCTACATCCGCATATCGCAGGCCGGCGAAGACCGGCTGAAGCGTGCTTCGAACGAACTGCATGCGCTGTTTTTGCACGCGACGAATTACGTGCTGCAGGATGAGAAACGCCTCGCGCGTTTCAAGATTCCGTCGTCGATCTGGCCACGCATTCACGAGTCCTGGAACAACCGCCGCAACCAGATGATCACCGGGCGTCTCGACTTCGCGATGACCACGGAGGGCATCAAGGTGTACGAATACAACGCCGACTCCGCGTCCTGCCACACGGAAACCGCGATCATCCAGGGCAAATGGGCTGAGCACGTCGGCTGCGACGACGGCGACGATCCCGGCGCAGAGCTGTACGAAAGACTCGTCGACGCGTGGCGCGAGAGCGACGCGCAAGGTCTCGTGCACATCCTTCGCGACGATGATCCCGAGGAGACGTATCACGCCCTGTTCATGCAGGAGGCGATTGAAGCAGCCGGCCTGAAGTGCAAAGTGCTGCAAAACCTTGACGGCTTGCAGTGGGCCGATGGCGGCAACATGCTCGACGCGGACGGCGAAGCCATTCGCTGGGTCTGGAAAACCTGGGCGTGGGAAACCGCGCTCGATCAGATTCGTGAAGAATGCGAGGAGGACAACGCAAGACTGGCGAGCTACGAACCCGGCCGGCGCAAGGACTGGGCGCCGCGGCTCGTCGATGTGCTGCTGCGCAAGAACGTCACGGTGTTCGAGCCGCTATGGACGCTCATTCCGAGCAACAAGGCGATACTGCCGGTGCTGTGGGAGCTGTTTCCGAATCACCCGTACCTGCTGCGCGCAACCTACGAACTGGATGACGAACTCAAAGCGGCCGGCTATGTTGTCAAGCCCATCGTCGGACGCTGCGGCTCCAATATCAGCCTGATCGACCGCGACAGCACGCTGTTGCAGCAATCAGATGGTGCTTTCGATAATCGCGACCTGATGTACCAGGAGCTGTTTCCGTTACCGCAGGTCGACGGCCTGAATATCCAGATCTGCACATTTACCGCAGGAGGCAATTACGCCGGCGCCTGTGCCCGCACCGACTATTCGCCCATCATTCGCTCCGAGAGTGATTTGCTGGCGTTGCGGGTGGTGCCGGATCGTGAGATCTGAGCAGGGTCGGCTGACATTTGCAGGTGTCATGCCATCCCGCCCGGGCACTCTGTTTGCAGGATCGCGCCACGGCTCCGGCAACGGCAGGAAAAGGGCGAACTGCGTCACTCAAAGGCCGGCGAAAGGCCGTTAACCTGATCCTCCGGGCAAAGATCCTTTTTTTGCGGTGCCGTGGCATCAAGGCAACCGGCAGCACGAGCTGCGCCAATGGCCGATGACGAGGGCTGATGACAAGGGCCCATGACTAGGGCCCATGACAAGGGCCCATGACAAGGGCCGATGACGACAGCCGATGACGCGGGCTTTGTTCGGGAATATATGGGACAGGACAACTTGAAGAATCGCCTGACAAGCCAGAGTGCAAACGGCCCTGCCGCACTGACATCGCCTGACTGGACGTTTATCACGTCCGACAGCGCTGTGCTTGTCGAAAGCGTTTCCGGCAACACGTCGGTCCCCGAATTCTGTCCGCGGCGGGAAGCCGGCATCGACATTACTGCTGACCTGCCGGGCGAGGTTGCCCGGCTGATCAAGATGAATATCCGCAAGGTTCTGCGTTCGCGCGCAGAAATTTCTTTCCAGTTCGATGTTGAATCTGAAGCGCGCCGTTACGAGCTGCGGCTGATCGTGGCCGGCCGCGCGCTGGTCATGGGTGTGCTCCGCGACCTGCAGCGCTTTCCTGCCGGCAATGAAGCTCAGTCTGCCTCCAATACCGCCGTGCTGGCGCGTATCTCGAACAGCGCCGAACTGCTGCTGGACGCGGCCGTCAGCGAAGCCCGGCTTCGTGAGCGCGGTCTGGCGGTGATGGTGATCGGCCTCGACCAGTTTGCAAGCCTGACCAAGCGGCTCGGCAAGCCGGTGCGCCGCAGTTTGCTTAAGACGGCAAAGCAACGTATCGAAGATTGCCTGCGACGCCACGGCAGGCACAGCTGCCATGGCGCCGAAGAAGCGAACCCGAATGACCTGACGCGTCTCGATCACGAAGAGTTCATGGTCGTGCTGCAGGATATCGACAGCCGCGATGCGCTGCGCGAAGTCGCCGACCGCATCCGGGTCGCATTCGTCAGCCCGCTTGAATTCGAAGAGCACCAGCTGCTGATTGAGCCGATCGTAGGCATTGCCATGCACCCGGGTGACGGGGACTCAGGCGGCGATCTGCTGAATCACGCGCGCGTTGCGCTTGATGAAGCGACGATCCGCAATGACGATGGCTATGAGTTTTATTCGAGCACGATGCGCTTTCGCGCGGTCAAGCGGATCGACGAAAAGTCGGAGCTGGGCTGGGCCATCGACAACAATCAGCTCAGCCTTCGTTACCTGCCGCGCATCGATCTCAGGACCGGGCGCATTACGGGCCTTGAGGCCCTGCTGCGCTGGGAACATCCGCTGCGCGGCGTTGTCGCACTCGACGAAGTGCTGCCGGTCGCCGAGGCGTCGGGCCTGATGCGGCCGCTCGGCGAATGGATCCTGGAATCCGCCTGTGCCCAGGCGGAACGCTGGCGGCGCGACATCAAGGGCATGCCGCCCGTGTCCATCAACCTGTCCGAATCCGAGTTCTCGCGCGACGGCCTCGCAGCGATCGTGCTTAATACGCTGGAAAGCTCGGGACTGCCGGCCGCCGCGCTCGAACTGGAGATCGGCGAGAAATCACTGACGCGAGCCAGCAATGCCGAGCTGATCCTCGAGAAGCTCAGGGATATCGGCATCGGCCTCGTCATCGATGACTTTGGCGTCGGCTACTCCTCGCTTGCTCGTTTGGCGCGGCTGCCCATCCAGGCGATCAAGATCGACCGGTCGTTTATCGAGCGCTGCGCAAGCGATTCACCCGAGCGCGCCGTCTGCGCGGCGACTATCGCCATGGCGAAGAGCCTGGGACTAACCGTTATTGCCGAAGGCGTTGAAAACCTTCCGCAAATCGATTTCCTGCGCAGGGAAGGCTGCGATGCGTTACAGGGTTTCCTGGTCAGCGAGCCCCTGACGGCAGCCGCGGTGCCGGATTTCATTGCCAACAATCTTGCTATCGTGCCAGACACGTCGGTCATCGGCATCGACACGCTGCGCACGCGTTTCCGCGCCTTCGGGGCTATTTAACCAGGCCCTTATGTGACGCACGTCACAGTCCGCCGCCGCCCGCACGATCGCTGCACACCTCCATTTTCCGGCCCGAATTGGTGAAATAGCTTCACGCTGAGCGACCTGCCAAGTCGTCTCTCCAATTCGCAAACCGAGAATTATGCCGATGAACTACTGGACACCTCTGAAGCTTTACGTCTTAGGCGCAGCCCTCGCGGTTGCCGCTGGCCTTTTTGTCCAGCAGCACGTCAGCGAGCCGGAAGTTCGCACCAGCTACATCGTGCAGGGCCAGGATTTTCAGGCCGTGCTTGCCGCTGTCAGCGAGCTCGACGGCGAGGTAACCCACGAGCTGAGCGTGATTCGTGCGGTCGCCGTTAACCTGACAGAGAAACAGGCGAATCGCCTGCGCAAGCATGTTGCGATCAGCCGCCTGTTCGGCAACGCGACTGTCGAGGCATCGGGCAAGCCTGGCAAGGGATCCGACACCACGACTTCTCCTGATGGCGGCACAAACCACGCAGTGGAAACCTACTTCCCGACGCTGGTCGAGGCCAACCGGCTGCACGAGCAGGGCATCGACGGCTGGGCAGTCGGTATCGCGATCATCGATACCGGCATGTGGGTGGGCGACCAAGGGTTGGCGCAAGACCGCTACGGTCAAGTCCGCCGGAAGGTAAGCTACAACGCGATTGACGATTCGGTAACGGTTTATCGAAACAGCACTACCTCATTTGACTCTGACAAGTCAGGCCATGGCTCCCACGTCACCAGTATTGCGGCCAGCAGCCGTAACATTAATGGCTCTTACAACGGCATCGCGCCGGGTGCCCGACTGATTCCTGTAACGGCGCTGGGCGAGAATGGCCAGGGCAGCTACGCAGACGTCATTCGCGCTATCGACTGGATCGTCGCAAATCACCAGAAGTACGGCATCGATATCATCAACATGTCGTTAAGCGCACCGGCACGCTCGCACTACTGGGACGATCCGCTGAACCAGGCGGTCATGGCCGCATGGGATGCCGGCATTGTTGTGGTCGCATCCGCCGGCAACACCGGTCCCGCAGCACAGACGATTGGCGTACCCGGCAACGTGCCGTATGTCATTACCGTCGGCGCCATGACCGACAGCTACACGCCGGCTGACGGCAGCGACGACGTGCTGGCAACATTCAGCTCGGCCGGTCCGACCGTTGAAGGCTTCGTGAAGCCGGAAATCGTCGCACCGGGCGGCCATATGATCGGCATCATGCAGAATTCTGCCGTGCTTGCCACCGAACACAGCAGTTACCATGACGGCGACAAGTACTTCACGATGTCCGGCACCTCGCAGGCGACTGCCGTGATCAGTGGTGTCGCTGCGCTGATCCTGCAAATGGAACCCGGCATCTCCCCCGATGCGGTCAAGTGCAAGCTCATGTCGGCGGCGCGCCCGGCCACCAACGCCGATGGCAGCCTCGCCTACTCCGTGTTCCAGCAGGGCGCCGGCCTCGTTAACGCCTACGATGCGGTCTACAACTGGAACCACGACTGCGCCAACAACGGTCTCGACATTAAAGCGGACATTGCCGGCACCAAGCACTTCGGCGGCCGCGCCAACCAGGACGAAGCCGGCAACTATTACCTTATGGGGCTGGACGGCTACCTGTGGAGCAACAACGGCGTTGGCGGTAACGGCTACCTGTGGTCGGATGGCTACCTGTGGAGCGATGGTTACCTGTGGTCCGACGGCTATCTGTGGACGGATGGCAGCACCAATGCGAACGGCTACCTCTGGTCCGACGGCTACCTGTGGTCTGACGGCTATCTCTGGTCCGACGGTTATCTCTGGTCCAACGGCTACCTGTGGTCCAACAGCCTGACCGAAGCCATGTCGATCAACACCTGGGTAAACCAGGAATAAACGGCGAGGCGGAGTCCGGGCGGGTTCGCGACAGAACCCGCCCGCCCGCGGAACAGCCCGAAACACCCCGGAACACCCGGAACACCGCGGAACACCGCGGAACACCGCAATTTGGCCGGAATTGAGACATGAATCACTCCCCCGGCGACCGTATTCTTTTCTAATTTCATTTAGTTATCGTTGGGCGAGCTATGCATGTCGAACCGTCGGAATCTTTCCGGATATAGCGCTGCCGCAGAATCGTTTTTGTTACGTGCCTGCCGCTGCCTGGATTCCGCACGCGCGCTGACGGCGAATGCCGTCACAGCGTTTGTGATTCTGCTGTTCGCCGCCGGCAACCCGCTTGGCGGATCGCAGGCGCACGCAGCACCTGCAGCCTCGACTTCGGCTTCGACTTCGCAACCGATGCGCTTCGCCCACTACGACCGCGATGACGGTCTGTCGCAGAGCGCCATCAACCAGATCGTGCAGGACTCATCCGGTTTCATGTGGTTTGCCACCGAAAGCGGCCTGAACCGTTTTGACGGCTACGACTTCACTGTATCGCGGCGCCTGCGCGACGATCCGCGCAGCTTGCCCAATGACTTTATTACCGACATGGCCGTCGACGCCGCGGGTGACCTGTGGTTGTCGACCGATGGCGGCGGCCTGGTGCGACGCCGCGGCAATCCAATTGACATGACTGTTTATCGTGTCGATCCGGAAAAACCGGATTCACCGGGTGCCAACAACCTGCGCAGGACACTCGCAGATCCACGCGGCTGGATCTGGGTCGGCACGATGCGCGACGGCCTGCGGCGCCTCGATCCGGCCAGCGGCAAGGTCGATGTTTACAAGCACGAGGCCGGCAACCCGGCGTCGCTGAGTGACAACCGGGTTCACGCACTCTGGCTCGATGCGGATGGCAGCCTCTGGATTGGTACCGGCGAAGGCGTTGACCGCCTCGATCCGGCGACGGGCCAGTTGCAGCGCTTCGGGCTCGGGCTGGAAGGCGGGACAGGCGGTGACAACCGCGTGCTTGCGATTCGACGCGACAATCGCGGCAAGCTGCTCGTCGGTACCGCGCTGCATGGACTTGCCGTGCTCGATGAAACCAGCGGTGACTTCGAATTTTTTGCGCAACGACGAAGCCGATACGCATTCGCTTTCCAGCAACCGGGTGGAAGCGATCTTCGAGGATTCGGCGGGACGCCTCTGGGTCGGCACCAATGACGGCCTGAACCTGATGAACACCGAGCGTGATTCATTCACCCGCTACCGCAACGACCCTACCGACCCGAGCAGCCTCAGCGATAACTACGTTACGTCGATCTTCGAAGACCGCAGCGGTGTACTGTGGGTCGGCACGAAAACCGGCGGCATCAACAAGTGGAACGCGCGCTCCTGGCTGTTCGGTCACTTTCGCCCCGAGACCAGCGACCAGAACAGCCAGACGCCGAAGATAACGTCGTTTACGCGTGACCAGAACGGACAGCTGTGGGTGGGCACCTTCGGCAACGGCATCATGATTCTCGATTCCGCACTTGAGCTGAAGACGCAGCTGCGGGCCGGTACCAACAGCCTGAGCGACGATGTGGTCATGGCGTTGCTGACCGATGACGATGGCATGATCTGGGCCGGCACGATGCACGGCGGCCTGAATCGAATTAATCCGCTAACGGCTAAGGTCTCGGTTTACAGGCACGATGCGAAGAACGCCCGGACCATCCCCGCGAACGGCATCATGTCGTTGTACAAGGGCGCCGACGGCACGGTCTGGATCGGCACCTTCGGCGGTGGCGTCAGCCGCTACGACAGCGTCTCCGACAGCTTCACCAATTTTCCTCACGATCCGGCGGTGCCCGGTTCCTTATCCAACCCGAATGCAACGGCGCTGGTCGAAGATGCGACGGGTGCGCTGTGGGTTGCGACCAGCGGCGGCGGACTCAATCGACTCAATGCTGATCAAAGTGGCTGGGATCACTTCACGTTCGATCCGAACGAAAGCAACAGTCTCAGCAGCAATGCCGTCTACTCGCTGCACGTGGACAGGGCCGGCAACCTGTGGGCCGGCACACGTGCCGGGCTTAACCGCTTCCTGCCGAGTGTCGGCAACGCGAGCGCGCCCGGCGGTTTTTCGTCAATCACGCAGGCCGACGGTTTATCGAATGACGTCGTGTACGGCGTTCTCTCTGACTCCCTGGGCCGACTCTGGTTAAGCACGAACTACGGCATCAGCCGCTTCGATCCTGCGAGCGGCGAGATGCGCAACTTTCATGTCAGCGACGGACTGCAGGGCGAGGAGTTCAACTTCGGCGCCTACTTCGTCGACCACTCGGGTACCGTCTATTTCGGCGGCAACAACGGTTTCAATGCGTTCGACCCGATCGGCCGCGAGGTCAAGGCGATCGCGCCACGCGTGGTACTGACGGGTATCAGCAAGTTCAACCAGCCGGCCGATACCGGCGTCGCTTATGAATACCTTTCCGGCCTGTCGCTCGATTACGTTGAGGACATGGTCAGCTTCGAGTTTGCGGCGCTGGAATACACCGCGCCATCGCGGAACCGCTACGCCTACAAGCTGGAAGGATTCGATCGCGAATGGGTTCAGGCCGGTACAACCCGCACCGCAACCTACACCGACCTGCCGGGCGGGCGCCACGAATTCCTGGTGCGCGGCGCTAACAGCGATGGCGTCTGGAGCGACGAGGAACTGAGTATTGCGATCAACGTCGCGCATCCGCCGTGGCTGCGACCCTCGGCATACGCGCTCTACTTTATTCTGCTGGTTAGCGCCATCTATCTGCTTTACCGGTTCCACAAGCGCAAGCTCGAGCGTGAAGCCGAGTACAGCAAACGCCTTGAACTGGAGGTCAGCGACAGGACCAGTGATCTTGCCGCAAGTAACTCCGAGCTTCATGACGCGAACGACCGGCTGCGTGAAGCCAGTTTTACCGACGCGCTGACCGGGCTGCACAATCGCCGTTACCTGTTTGAGGAAGTGCTCAGGGAAGACGCACCGGAGTACGAGCGCCGTAGCAAGCAACGCACAGGCTCTGACAGCACGCCGAACCTCGTCTTCATCATGGTTGATCTGGATAACTTCAAACCGATCAACGATACCTGCGGACACCTTGCCGGCGACCGGGTACTGCTGCAGGTGCGCGACGTGCTGCACAGCGTCTGCCGCTCATCCGATATCGTCATTCGCTGGGGTGGCGATGAATTCCTGATCGTGTGCCGCGATCCTTCCTACACGGAAGCCAGCATGCTGGCGGAGCGCCTGCGCGCGAACATTGCCGACACCGCTTTTTCGGTCGGCAACGGCCGAATTGAACACACCAGCTGTTCGATTGGCTTTGCGGGATTCCCGTTTCTGCCGAATGCGCCCGGGCTTCTGAACTGGGAGCAGGCACTCGGCGTCGCCGACGCGGCGATGTACCTTGCCAAGGAACAACGCAACGCCTGGGTCGGCATCCGCGGTGAACAGTGGCACGATTCCGCAGACAGGCTTTACCAGGCGCTGCAGGCCGATCCCTTGGCGCTCGCCAACAGCGGCTACATCAGCATCGAAAGATCACTGTCGATGCGGGATGCGAAGACGGCCTGAGATATAGGGGTCGAACCGATTTTCTTTATTCGATATAGGGGTCGAACCGATTTTCTTTATTGACTCACCCTTGGCCTGCCACGCTCGCCGGTTGGCACAGTGCGGCCCAACATCGCTTCTATCTGCTCCTTGAAACGACTATCGCCAATTACTCCACAAGCATTGGTGTCCTTACGAATCCTGGTCAGTAACGCTTCGTCAATCAGGTCTTGGAAGAGCCTTCGATAGGCTTGTTGCCGCGCTGACGGGTCGACAGCCAGGTCAAGGTAGCCAGCGTGCGCCGTGATCAGCGCGTCATCGCTTCCCCCAGCGTGGTAAGCATAACTCGAGTACGGGTAGTCGCCGGGTGCGGCAACCAGACGGGAACGAACCGGGTTGAGCTCGATGTATCGCTGACAGGTCAGCAGGTAACCGCTGTCCTGGACCAGACTGGCTTTGTAACGTCCCTGCCAAAGTGTGCCGGTTCGGCCGTAGCGAACGTTCAATCGCTGAACGTAGTTTCTCCCCATTGCCTGCATCATCAGGGGCAATGATCTTTCCTGTCCTGGCGTGACCAACAGATGCACGTGATTGGTCATCAGGACATAGGCATGGATCAAACAATCATTTCCTGCCGCCGCATCCTGCAATGCTTCTAGATAAAGCGTGTAATCCTGCTCGTGGAAGAATACGGCTTGCCTGTCTACGCCGCGTGTTACGACGTGTTGCGGAATGCCGGGAAGGAAATATCTGCATTGGCGTGGCATCGCCGAATTGTGTGCCGAGTCGGCTTTTGTGAGCTATGGCCAAATTCAGGCAAAGTGTCGTTAAATTCGGTTCGACCCCTATTCTCTGCGGCAAAGTGTCGTTAAATTCGGTTCGACCCCTATTCTGAATTCGGTTCGACCCCTATTCAGGGAAAGCCGATGCGGCGCAGCAGATCGTCAAAGCGCGGATCGTCGCGCAGACTGTCCCACGCCGGGTCCACGTTCAGGTAGAGCATATCGAACAGCCGGTCGGCAAACGCTTTCTCAAGGAGTGCGAACGCCTCGTCGCTGGCGCCGGTGCGAGCGTACAGTTTTGCGGTATCGACGGGGCGCTCGGGGCCGGGGGACGACAGCGCCAGCTCAAGCTGCTGCTGCCAGAATCCTTGTGGACCTGAACTCTCCAAGGCAGCCCGCAGGCGGGTGATCTTCCGCTCAACGTCGGCGGCACTCTCACCGGCGAGCAGCCAGCCTTGCTGCAGCGCGGCTATCGATTCGGCGTACTGTCCAAGCTCTGCGTGCACGCCGGCGAGATAAGTGTGGGTTCTGCTGAAGGTCGGATCCGCATCGATACTTTTGCGCAGCTCTGCGATGGCACGCTCATAGTCGCGCGCAAGGTACCACGCCAGTCCGGCGTCCGAACTGATGGCTGGCGACAGCGGATCAAGTACCGCGGCCTGCCGATAGAGTTCGAAAGCCTCATCGAACTGCCGCAACTGGACCAACAGCTCGCCGTACCAGTGATACGCGCTGGCGTAACTCGGCATCTGGTCGATCGCCCGCTGGTACTCCTTTGCGGCACCGGCGAAATCCCAGTCCTTGTTTTGCAGAAGCAAGCCCATTGACGCGTGCGCCTCGCCGAGCGAGTCGTCGATCTCAAGCGCTTTGCGCAGGACGCCGAGCGCGATCTCGTACTGCCGGGCGGGTGCGACTCCGGGCACTTCCAAGAACGCCTGCGCATCGGCCAGCCCGGCATAGGCGCGCGCAAAATTCGGGTCCAGGTCTATCGCCTGCTGAAAAAGCTCGACGGCCTTCCGGTAGCCCTGGTTGGTCCTCTGGTTCCAGAGATAGCGGCCCTTCAGGTAAAGCTCGTAGGCGGCCGGGCTTGAGGTGTAGCGTTCCGCCAGCCGGGCTTTGTTGCCGTCGGACAGGGTGGAGTTCAGGTTGCTCGAGATGCGTAACGCGATCTCGTCCTGGATCGCAAAGATGTCATCCAGCGTGCGGTCGTACTTGTTCGACCACAGGTTGAATCCGTCTGCAGCGCGGATCAGCGTGGCATTGACCCGAATACGGCTGCCGGACTTCTGCACGCTGCCCTCGAGAATATGCGCTACGCCAAGGGCCAGTGCGACATCACGAACGTCAACCTGCTGACCTTTGAACACGAACGACGAGGTGCGCGCCGAAACCCTGAGATCGGGCAGCTGTGACAGCATGTGCAGAAGAGTTTCAGTCAGCCCGTCGGAGAAATACTCGTTCTCCTTGTCATTGCTCAGGTTCAGGAACGGTAAGACGGCAATGGACTCGTAGAGCGCTGCCGCGTCGGGCGCTCCTTGCTCCTCGCGCGCTTGTTCCAGGCCGACCTGTGTTGCCGATTCAACCAGCTGCGCCTCGCGCTGCGCTGATATCACAAACTTGTCGACCGCAAAATAGGTGAGCGCCAGTGCCAGCGCTGCGACGATCACCCGATCGAATTTCTTGCCGGTCGCCGCTGAAATCGATTGGTCGCGATCGATCTCGGACTCACGCATCAGGCCTTCCGGCGTCAGTTCGAACACCCAGGCAAGGACCAGGACCGGCACGAAGCCGATGGCAACGATGATAACGAAGGCCCGAATGGCACCATCACTCAGCCCGAACACCGGAAACAGCGTCTCGACGATCTGGATCAGCAACCAGGCACCGGCGAGGTAGGCAAACGCGACACGAAGCACGTTGCGGCGCTTGAGCTCCGCCATCAGACTCATTGTCGATACCCGAATTCTATTGCTGACAAGGACTGCTCACCTTCAGTCGGATTCCTCGCGCATTGTACCGCTCTCTGCCGCAGCAGTTTCAGCTAAAGCTGGCGGCAGCGGATTCAGCGGCGACCCCTGTTCGCTATGAGTGTTAATTAAATCGGTTCGACCCCTATTCGCGCGATTAAATCGGTTCGACCCCTATTCGCGTTGTGCCGCGCGCCATTACGCCCGCGCGTATTTGCCCGCCAATCCCTTGATGTAATCCGCGAACTCGGGGTCTTCGCCGCGAGTCAGGTTCGGCAACGAACTGCGGAAGTCTTCCCGTTCGCACCACTCCTGCATGAAGTCTTCCCATGAGCGCCAGCGGCGTAGTTCCTTGCCTTTCAGGCTCCTGTCATAGAGCAGCAGAAACGCCCGCTCGAACAGCGCAATCAGCATGCCGAATATCGCCTGCATACGCTCCTCCTGCTCCGGCGTCATGTTCGGCGTATGGGTCTGCGACAGCAGCTTCAAGTCCGGATTGTCCAAGGCGAGCTGCAGAAAGTCCTGGTAGTTACGGGACAGGCGTTCATAAACATCGTCTTCATCGTTGAGCCGTTCCTGGTGCTTTTCGAGCAGATAAACGACGATCGCCAGCGGCAGGCCGATGACGGTGACGACGTAAGACAGCAGTTCCCAGGTTGCGAGCATTGGCGAATTATGCCATTTGTAGGGTGCGTTTCGTGCAGCATTGTGGACGGTGCACGGTAGGGTGCGTTTCGCGCACCATTATCAAACGGTGCACGCAGTGCACCCTACGGGGTGCAGGCGATCTGGATGTTGTCGAACCAGACGATGTCGGAGCCGCCCATCGATGATGAGGTTTTGAAGCGGATCCGGGTGTTGGCCGAGGCAAAGCTGGTGATGTTGTGGCTGGCGAATACGTAGTTCGAGTCGTTGCCGGTGCCGTCGTGCCGCGTGAGTTCCGTCCACGGTCCGGACGCACCATTCGACGAAACCTCGACGCTGGTGTAGTCGCTCGCGCTATCGAGAGACTGGCGCCGGTAGTCGTAACTCAGCGTGGCGCTGCCTGCACCGCTCAAGTCGGCCTCGCGCTCGACGCCTTCCCCACCGTTGTCGTTGTCGCGGGTCCGGAGCTGATAGTTGCTCTGATCGGTCGTCACCAGCGTATCGCCCGAGGTAGGGCCATCGCTCTCACCCACCTCAATCCAGTCCCCGGCCCAGGTCAGCGTGCCGTCGCTGCCGGAGTAAGTCCTGGCGCTGAACTCGTCACGGTAGGCGCCGTTGCAGCCACCGCCACCGCCACCACCGCCGCCACCGCCACCACCACCCGCGGCGGCAGCAATCTCGGTGGCGCTGAGCATGCGGTCATAGATCCGTGCATCGTCGATCTTGCCGTCGAAGAATGTCGCAGCGGAACTCGCATGATTGCCGAGATGCAGGTTGATCGCCGCGTCGGACGCGATCGCTCCTGAAGGCGCGACGACTCTCGTGACCGCAACCGGGCTACCATCAAGATAGATCACCGGATCGTTTGCCGTCGAACTCGCATCGTAGGCCACCGCGATGTGCTGCCAGCTGCCAAGACTGATCGAGCCTTCGGCGAACCGCCACCAACCGCGACCGCCCGTGAAGCCCTGGCCGAAGTTGAGGCCGCCATTGTCCACGTTCATACGCAATGCCCAGCCGTTGCCGGTCGCGGACGGCGAACTGGATTTATCGAAAATTCGCCCGTAGCCATTGTTGCCCCAGCCTGCCGGCTCGATCCACGCCATCACAGTCGCGCCACCAACAAATACGTCGTCCAGCTCCGCGTCTGACGTCAAATCGACATAGTCGTTGACACCGTCGAAGGAAACTGCGCCGCCGAAGACGCCGCTAGCCCACAGTGTTCCATTGACCAGCGTACCGTCGTGACCTCCGACGGAATCCACAGCGATCGACCCGCTGGTCTCGTCGAACTTCCAGTGCGCCAGTGGACCGGTCGACGCCGATGATTCGCCCGCACCCCACTCGATCGCGCGACGCAGGAGCGTGCGACCTTCGGCAGTGAGTTGACCGGGATCGAAGCCGTTCCCGCCCCAGGGAAGTTGCACCCGCCGGCCGGCCGCAGTGCCGGAACTGTACAGCGCCGCACCCGCTTCCAGGGCCACTATGCCGAAACCGGACGAAGAGCTGGCAAGCGTCTTCAGGTCAGGAGCGAGCGAGCCGGTTAGATAGGCCAGTGACTCCCCGCTCGAGAAAATTGTTAGCGAGCCAGTAGAGAATGGCGAAGTGATGTAGTGTGAGTTGTTATCAATCGTCACCGCCGTGCCACTTTCCCAGGCGATGCCGGACGATATGCCGAATTCGTCGGAGAGATTGTCTTCCGATGTAACAACGCCGATCGTTGCGCCAACCAGCTTGCTGCCAACACTGCTTGCAGTGACGTCATTGGTCAAAAACACGACGTTGCTGCTCGAGACCGCGGCGTTGAAGTCTGCCTGCGACGCACCATCGTCAATCAGCTCAACGGAATATCCCCAGGATTCGAGCAAAGCTTTGTGCGCCATTTCCGCCGCTGTCATGCTGACATCGCCCACGACGAACAGAACCTTCTGGGTGGCGGGTGGTTCACCGCTGCCGCCACCGTATTCGATGTGCAAAGTGGCCGCGCCTGCCGGGTCGCCTTCGTACGACTCCGCTATGCGAGTCCCTGTTCCATCGATGACAATAACGAGCGCGTTGCCGCTGGCCCAGCCGGGCCGATCCACAATTTCCTGAATGATGGCAGACAGGTCCGGAGTGCGTTGATCCTCGCCGCGATCGCCAACGGCAGGCCAGCCGACGGGACTCCAGTTCACCGCTGCCGTGGAAAGCGGACGGCTGCTGAGATTGTAGTTACTTGCTGAAAACGTGCCGGCATCATCTGCAGCCTGCGCACGAACAACCAGGTTAGTCGATGCAGTCGTTGCCTCGTCAACCTGGAACTGCAGGTACGCGTTTGAAATGGTCGCACCCGGTGGAATGTCCAGGTTCACGAAGCGAATCCCGACAAGGTCGGTTGGCTCACTGGCGATAGCGAGTTCGAGATCACTGCTGTCGAGATACATGGAGCCGTTGGTGGTATTTTCCTCTGCATCGTCATTGCCGCTAATAACCGGCACATCAATCGTGCCGCTGACGGTTGTACAAGTGCCGCCGCATTCGCACGCGTATGTCACATCAAGACTGGGATGTCTGGGTGAGTCCATCGCATCGCTCGTATAAAAGCGCTCACCACTCATTCCGGCGGTCGCGGCGACCAAGACCACGCCGTGGTTCGGAAAGCTGCCATCAACCCAGCCCTGCACCAGCGGGGCAATGTTCCATTCAAAGCGACCATTCGGCGGGCCGACCAGCGTTGTCGCGACGGCCGCGCTGTCGAAATCGACGCCAGGCGTGTCCCAGTTCGTGCCGACTTCACGTCTGTTCCACGTCACCGCGGCTTCGCTCCACTGATTCGTGATGCGATGTGCTGACACTGGATCCTGCGATCCGGAGCCACTCTGGCGACGCAGCGACAGAGTGGCGTCAATAATTTTGACACCGGCCGGTATTGCATCCACGTTGAAGCGCAGCAGCGAACGCGTCGTGTCGTTGGTCGCGGACGACACCCAGGTTTCTGCGGCGTCGCCGTAGTTATTGTTGGGCGCCTGTGCCCAGATTTCGGCATCTTCGCCCTCGGTCCCAGGCTGCAGGAACAAGGTAGTAGGCGTCTCGTAACTTCTGACGTTGTCGCGCGAAATCGTGTGCACGGCGCCAGTCGTCAGTGAACCGACAGCTAAGACGCTGATCGGAGAACCGCTTGTCGGTGTGAACGACGCAGAGTAGCTGTGCGATCCGAACGACGTTGCGGGCAGGCTGGCGTAGTTTGTGCAGCTGGTGTTCTGCCCCAGCTGCCACCTGGCATGCGCCATACCGGCTTCCGCTACGTAATTGAGTTCGGCTTCTTTTGTGTGATTAGCAAGTACGACGTTGTCCATACTTGTGCTGGTGGATAGCAGCATCGCGATTGCTGCCAGAATGGCAAGAATCGTGATGACAGTAACGAGCAGAAAACCCTGTTGTTGCTTGCGATGCATCGACCTCATCGCGCACCGCCCAATCGCACGCGCGTATTCAGAACGATGGTTTCAGCATTGCCATCCGAAACCTGCAGCGTGATATCGACAAGCTGCTGCCCACCGCTCAACGGCAGGCGCTCGATGCGAAGTAGTGTGATGTTCTCGGCGATGTCCGACTCGACGAAATCCCGCCCGCTGAGCGTTGAGTCCAGGTTCGCGTCCCACGGGACGGCACGACGCTCGATAAGTCTGTTGCCATTGAGATAGAAAACCACCGGGTCGAACCAGTCCTCGTCGACTGCGCCGTCTTCGTCGTCGTCGTTGACGCTGCCCTCATCGACGTTGCCGTCGCCGTCATCATCGACGCCGGCCACGCCGGGGGCCAAATCGCCGTTCATGTCAGCGCCGCTGTCCTCATCGATGCTGCCGTCGCCGTCGTCATCGATGCCGTTGAAGGGATCCTCGCTCTGCTTGAAGTCGTTGCTCTCGTCGTCATCGCCGGCCGGCGAAAAGTTGAAGTCTTTGGTGCCATTGCCGTCGTCATCGAAATCCCGCACACCGGCCTTGCCGTCGTTGTGGGCGTCGGCCGGCAGGTCTTCGTCAATCAGGCCATCGCCATCGTTATCGGCATCGGCAATGCCGTTGGCGTCCATGTCCTGGGCGGGACCAATGGTCAACGCGAGTACTGCCGTTGCGAGCAAGCTGCCGGTTTGTGGCGGCGAGGCGGGCACGGTTTGCTCACGAATGTTTTCATCAAACGGCGTAGCGGGGTTGTTGGCCAGCGGAATCAGCAGGCGGTCGCTGTGCTGCACTGCATCCACCATGCGTGACATCGCGAACCGCGCCCGCCGGGCCAGCTCGGTGCGCTGCTCAACCATATCGAGCGTGTCGATGCCGACGCCGAGCAACTGCTGCAGTCCGGTTAGCAACAGCGCAGCAATGCCGACAGACACCAGCAGTTCTATCAGCGTGTAACCCGTTTGTGACGCTCGTGCAGTCACCGGTTTGTCTGTAAGGATTGCATCGCCATCGCGGTGCCCTCGATTTCGACCCGAATCCACAGCAGGCCGCTGTCGGTGCCGGTGAAGGGATCGTTGTCGGCGTCGGCATTGTCGCCGTCGTATGCACTGATATACACCAGCCGCCGGTCGCTGCTGCCCAATGCATCTGAGTATGTTGTGGCAGTAGCGGGGCCGAGCGCCTGCGCTGTCAGGATCGCGTACGGTTTTGCCAGCACTTCTTCCAGTTTGCCGACGAGCCGGTAGTGATTCACCGTCGCCGCACTATCGGCATTGGTTGCATACATCGCGCCACGCAGCGCGTCCGTCGCGGGCACCACGGTGGCGGCGATGAGCATGGCAGCGACCAGCACCTCCACGTAGGAAAGTCCTGACTGGTGCCGGGCTGTTGTCGTGCGCAGTTTCACTGGATGGAAACCCGGCCGGTGTAGTCGTCGATATCAACGCTTAACGTCAGTCCGCCAATGGCCAGTTCGACACTCGCATCGCGAATGCGCGTCGTCAGCGGCTCAACGCAGCGCACCACGCCACCGGCATCGAACGCAAAGTTGCCCGGGTCGTTGCAGGTGCCCAGCATCTGCCCGCCCAAAGCGTTCAGCGTGACGCCGCCGTAAGGCGGCATACCGGTTTCGACTGCGTAAAGCTGCTTCGAGACGGGCTGATAAACGTCGAACAGCTTCTCGTTCGGATTCGGCGCCTCATCGAGACGGAATACGCGAATCCGGTTGTTTGCCAGGTCAACGGAAACGCCGTGGACAACGCCGGTGTGCCGCGACTCTTCGCGCGCGAAACGGATCGCATCAGCTACTGCAGCGGTGGCAGCAGCCAGCTTGTGATGCTGCGCGGGCATGACGGAGGGCACGGCTACTGCTGCTATGACGGCAAGCAGCGCAACGACGATGACCATCTCAAGCAGGGTATAGCCGCCCTGCCGTGCTGCATTGCTGAACTCGCTGAACTTGTCGACCCGGGAGCCGCACGCGCCACTGGACGAAAGCAGCGCTCGGCTGCCCTCGCGCTCGATTGTGGCCCTGCGTCTCAAGCTCATCGCCCCTTTCTCCCAAGGCACCAGACAACGCTCCGGCGGACCGTGGTCGCCGGAGAGGTAGTGCTTTTATCGGCTGACAGGCCCGAAACTTTACGGCGGCGGCGCTGGCAAAAGGCAGCGTGCAGGGAGGCCGGGCGTTGTCGCTAGGGGGCAGGTTCCAGCGGCAGCTCGTAAGCCGGTGCGAAGGCGATGGGGATCTCGTAAACCCGGTTGATCTGCGTGTAGCGATCGTCGAGCGGCGTGTCATCTGCGTTCGAGTCGGGGTTCCATTCAACCCGTAACACGTGCATGCCGGGCGCGATGCCGGCCAGCGGCACCAGCCCGATCAAGCCGCGCATGCCCAGGTCCATGCGCTCGGCGGCCTGAAAATTCTCCATCGGCACCGGCTGTTCCGCGATGGTGACCGACCAGAGCGAGCGCAGGCAGCCGACCCGGCCATCAGCGTCGCTGGCATCCGGGCAGGACTGTTCCAGCAGCAGGTTATCGCGCAGCGGCTGGTACGGCAGGAACAGTCGTACAAAGCTGCCGGTCTGGTTGAAGCTGTCGACCCGCGGCCATGCCCGCACGCGGTCTTTGGTGGTCGCCATATCTTCGTAGTAAGTGCTGCGAAACCCGGTCGTTACTTCGTCGGTGTCAAGGTAGGTGAACTGACCCGACAAGGTGAAGTTTTGCCACGCAAAAAAACGCAGGTTACCGACGACCACAATCGCGGCAACGCTGGCTGTTAATGCGACGAGGAAAATCACCGGGCGGGTATTGCTCTGCAGCGTCAGCTGCACCGGCAGAATCAGGCGCTGCGGGTACACGAGGCCGGTGATCCGGCCCAGCAACTTCACGAAGCCGAGGAAAAAACGATTGCTGCTGCAGCCGCGGAAATCTCGCGGCCAGTACCGCATCCGTGAACCAGAGCAAGGCCGGTAAGCCGCCGAATACAAAGACCAGCACCAGGCCGCCAATGCCGATTGCGGCATTCGTGAGCCCGATCTGGCCGCCAATCTGGCCGGCAACAACCAGGGTCACCAGCATGATCGCTCCGAGCCAGAGCATGCCGAGGGTCAGCATGCTGATCACCGCGAACAGCGACGAGGCGAGCCGGTCGGTGCGAGTGATGACCGTGTCGAGGTCGGGCAAGGTGTCGCGGTAGCGCTGCTTTGTCAGTGGCCCGATACCGGGTGTTTTGCTCCAGTCGATGCCTGCCGGGAACGCGGCGCGCAGGCCGATCAGTCCAACCCAGTAGGCTCGAGCCATCAGGTGCACGACGAAACACGCGGCCAGTCCGTAGCTGACACCGGTGATCAGCGAGATGCCGACGTTGCCGGCGATCGCCCCTGCTGTGGACAGGTGTGTATAGACACCGGCATAGCTGTCGAACAACCAGCCCGGCAAAGTAAACAACGCGAAGATCGTCAGGCTCGAGATGATCAGCTCGAGCTCGTCGGTACGATCGCGCAGCCGCTGCAGGGCGTCAGGGCCGGTTGTTGGTTGCGTCGTTTGCGCCTGTTCGTCGTCAGTGTTCATCGTCAAGCACTACTTCGATTTGCGGTGCGGTGATGATGCCACATCGCCGCGCTTGCGGGGTTGCGCGTCAGGCTGTGATTGCAGGCAGCGCCAGGCAAACAGCGGCCGTTCGCCCTCAGGGCCGCCGCAGCGAGTTTCTCCGTTTTGAAATCTGCATGACGAAAACCGGGCCGCCCGAGAAACGCCATTGCCCCGGCGCGGGACTTTCGTACTGGAACAGCTGGTGCTGCACGATCGTAACGGACTCGTCCTGCGGTGCTGCTATCGCGACGTTTGCGTCAACGGCATAGATCAGCAGCAGCTCACAGTCGACAGCCAGCGCTTTCGCGTCATCGCCGTCGAGCACCGTCACCGCTGCGGAACAGTAATCGCGGTGGGACATGACGTTGAAGTCGCGTATCGGTCCGTCATGCAGCGTCGCCAGCGTGCCGCCGTCGCCGGAAAACTCTGCGCGCGCGAAGCGCCTGCCGAGCGTATCGACCTGCCCGTTATCGTGCGTCAGCGTGAGGCCGGCGCCGTCAAGCAGAATCAGGGTTCTGTCACAGTGCGGAAAATGCGAGAACGGACCGTCGCTGTCGACCTGTGCAATGCTGAGGCGCCAGGCAAAGTCCGCCGCGCCGGGAACGGTGGCCGAACGCAGCACGAGGGTCTCGCCGCGACCGTTGCGCCAGGGCACCGTCCGGTAGGAGTCCGGCCCGTGGACAGACAGGTTTGCTGCGCTCACCCGCTGACTTTGTGCCGGCTCACGACAATTCGCAACCGCAAAAAAAAGCGCCCCGTTGCCGGGGCGCTTGCACGATCGTCAGCCCAGCGAATCGCTCAGTTCAGATCGAAACGGTCGAGCATCATCACCTTGGTCCACGCGGCGACGAAGTCGTTGACGAACTGGTCTTCGCCATCCGCGGAGGCATAGGCTTCGGCAACGGCGCGCAGCTCGGAATTCGAGCCGAAGATCAGATCCACGGACGTGGCCGTCCATTTCAAACTCTTCGTTGCGCGATCGCGGCCCTCGTAGATGCCCTCAGCCCCGGCCGACTTCGACCAGGTTGTCCCCATGTCGAGCAGGTTGACGAAGAAGGCGTTGTTCAGGGTTCCCGGCGCGTCCGTCAGCACGCCGTGCGAGGATTGCGCCGCGTTCGCATTGAGCGCACGCAGGCCACCCAGCAGCGCCGTCATCTCCGGCACGGTCAGGGTTAACAGGTCAGCTTTCTCCACCATCATCCTGGTCGGTGAGGCGTAGCTTGCATCGCTGTAGTAGTTGCGGAACGCGTCTGCAGTCGGCTCCAGAACGGCAAAGGACTGCACGTCAGTCATCTGCTGCGTTGCATCGCTGCGCCCGGGCATGAAGGGAACCTCGATAGTGTGGCCGGCTTTTTTCGCAGCCGCTTCGATGGCGGCATTGCCACCCAGCACGATCACGTCAGCCAGGGATACGCGCTTGCCGCCCGACAGCGATCCGTTGTAATCCTGCTGAACCTTGCCGAGCGTAGCGAGCACCCTGCTCAGTTCCGCAGGATCGTTGGCTGTCCAGTCTTTCTGGGGAGCCAGACGAATGCGCGCACCGTTGGCGCCACCGCGCATGTCCGAGCCGCGGAAGCTCGAAGCCGAAGCCCAGGCAGTTCGCACCAGTTCCGGCACGGTCAAACCTGACTTCATGATTCTGCTTTTAAGCTGCGCCGCATCGCGGGCGTTGATCAGCTTGTGATCAACCGCAGGTATCGGGTCCTGCCAGATGAACTCTTCTTGCGGAATTTCGCTGCCGACGTAGCGGGAACGTGGTCCGAGATCGCGATGTGTCAGCTTGAACCATGCTTTGGCAAACGCCTGGTCGAATTCCTGTCGGATTCTTCAGGAAGCGTTCGGATATCGCCCGAAAGCCGGGGTCTTCCTTCAGCGCCAGGTCGGTGGTGAACATGATCGGCGCATGGCGCTTCGAGGAATCGTGCGCATCCGGCACCAGCATTGCGGCCGACTCATCGGTCGGAATCCACTGCGTTGCACCGGCGGGGCTCTTCGTCTGCTTCCAGTCGAAGCGGAACAGGTTGTCGAGGTACATGATCGACCACGCCGTCGGCGTTGAGGTCCACGCGCCTTCGAGTCCGCTGGTCATCGCGTCCGCGCCGTTGCCACTGCCGCACTTGTTCATCCAGCCGAGGCCCTGCTCTTCGATCGCTGCCGCGGCAGGTTCCGGTCCCACGCAATCGACGGGCCGCGCTCCGTGCGCCTTGCCGAGCGTGTGTCCGCCGGCAACGAGGGCGACGATTTCTTCATCGTTCATTGCCATGCGGCCGAAAGACTCGCGCATGTCGCCCGCGGCCGAAAGCGGATCGTGATTGGCGTTCGGACCTTCCGGGTTCACGTAGATCAATCCCATCTGCACGGCGGCCAGCGGCTTTTCCATGTTGCCGTCTTTGTCGTAGCGCTTGTCGTTGGCGAGCATCTCGAGTTCGGGGCCCCAGTAAACGAGGTCAGCCTCCCAGTCATCCGCGCGGCCACCGGCGAAGCCGAGCGTTTCAAAGCCCATCGACTCCAGTGACGACGTTGCCGGCCAGGATAAGCAGGTCGGCCCATGACACATTGCGTCCGTACTTTTGTTTGACCGGCCACAGCAGGCGGCGCGCTTTGTCCAGGTTGGCATTGTCCGGCCAGCTGTTGAGCGGCTCGAAGCGTTGCTGGCCGCCATCCGCGCCACCGCGACCATCGTGCACGCGGTAGGTGCCGGCGCTGTGCCAGGCAGCCCGGATCATCAGGCCGCCGTAATGACCCCAGTCTGCCGGCCACCAGTCCTGCGAGGTGGTCAGGGTCTTTCTGAGATCTTCTTTCAGTGCCCGCATATCGACGCTGGCGAAGGCCGCCGCGTAGTCGAAATCGTCACCGTAGGGATCGGAGCGGTCATCGTGGGCTCTAAGCTGCTCGAGGCTGAGCGTGCCCGGCCACCAGAACTGGTTGGATTTGGCCATCGCCTCGGCATTGGCGACAGGGCCGTTTATCAGTGCCAGCATGGTCGTGGTGACCAGTACGGCGGCAAGCTTGGTTGTGCTGAACATTACTTTCCCCTCCTCAGGTGATCCGGGTTTCTACTCCGTCACCGTAGTCCTTGTTCGGGCGCGGGGGAACTGCGTAAAACCGATGGTTGTGTCCCAAAAAACTGATCGCTTCGGGGTTTTCCATCCGTTAATCTGTACATATGATTTCGCTCAAACAGGTTCATTACGCCCTCGCCATCGAGCGTCACCGCCATTTCAGGCGCGCTGCCGAGGACTGCAATATCTCGCAGTCCGCCCTGAGTACGGCGCTCTCGGAAATGGAAAAGCAGCTCGGTTTCCAGATCTTCGAACGCGATAACCGCAAGGTGCTGGTGACCCCGCTGGGCAGACAGGTACTGGAGCGGGCGCGCTCCATCGAGATTCAGATGGAAGACCTGAAGAAGCTCGCGGATTCACAGCGCGAGCCACTGAGCACGCCGCTGGCACTCGGGGTCATTCCGACCATCGGACCGTACCTGCTGCCGCGCGTGCTGCCGGCATTGCAGGCCCGTTTTCCGCACTTGCAGCTGGACATCGTGGAAGATCAGTCCGCCGAGGTCCTGGAGCAGTTACGGCGCGGCGCGCTGGACGCGGCCATCATTGCGCTGCCCTACGACTGCGATGGGCTGCTGACGTTTCCGTTCTGGCAGGAAGACCTGCTGTGGATTGTGCATACCGACGACGAAAACGCCGGGGTGCGACGCGCAACGCTCGCCAAACTCGCACAGGCGCACCTCATGCTACTGAAGGACGGCCACTGCCTGTCGGAACACGCGCTGGCTGCCTGCAAACTGGAAAACGTTGCCGGGCATAGCTTCAGTGCCACCAGCCTCTCGACCCTTATTCAACTCGTGGCGGGCAAGATTGGTTCAACGCTGGTGCCTGAGATTGCCCTGGAGCAACTGGTTAGGGGCAATGCACAGCTAAAGACCATTCCGCTGGAAGAACCCGGCCCGCACCGACAGCTGGCGTTTGTCATACGCCCCAATTATCCCGGCGTGGCGAACGTGGAGGCGCTTGTGCAGCTGTTCAGGCAGGAGCTGGAGAAATGTGCAGCACGCTGATCGCTACTGCCTTTAGTAAACGCGCCATTCCCCGAAAAAAATATCGCAGTGTTTTTGGGTGCTCACGGACTGCCCGCCTTTGGATGCGAAAAGTCTGGCGCGCGAGCTGCGAGGTCGACGGATCAATCCCGCGAGCCCGGAAATTTCCGACGGCCAGCTACAGGCGTTGCAGCACTACATCCGCCAGCGGGCACGCGAGACGCTGTAGCAAACCGAAAGCGCTTCGTCCCGACTTCAGCGGGTTGCGGTGCGGTTGTCGTCAGGACGCGCGTCGCGTCACTCGCAGGCGGAAGCGTGGTTCGGTCGCCTTGCACAGCACGATCAGCGCAGGCAGCAAGGTAATGTTGGCCAGCAGCGCGACCGCCATCGCCAGGCTGGTCAGCACCCCGAAGTGGATCGTCGGCACAAAGCGGGACAGCACCAGGATCGAGAATCCCAGGATCACCGTGATACTGGTGTAGTACATGGCCCGCCCGATGCTGAGGTGACAGCGTTCGACCGTCTTCCAGTAATCCGAGTCAACGGCAAACTCGTTTTTGAAACGATGCACGTAATGAATGGTGTCGTCGACGCCGATACCAATCGCGATCGCCGCGATTGTGATGGTCATCAGGTCGAGCGGAATTCCCAGCCAACCCATCAGGCCCAGGACCATACCGGCAGACACCGCCGTCGGCACGATGCCGACCAGTGCGAGCTTCAGTGAGCGGAACAGGGCGATGAACATCAGGAAGATCGCAGCAATGACTGCGGCGAGCGTCAGGATTTGCGAACTGAACAGGCTCTGCAGCAGGTTGTTATAGAGCACCAGCATGCCGTTCAGGTGAACCTGCGTGCTGTCGAAACCGAACTGGCTTTCGAGGTCCGCTCGTATCCGCTGCAGCAGCGCATTTCTCTTGAGCTTCGGGTCGCTTTCGAAGACCCGCACACTGAACCGCAGCTGCTGCCCGTCAGCAGAGAGATACGGCGCAATCAGCGCGGCGCGGATATCGTCCGGAACGCGTCGATAGATAATGGACAAGGCAATGTTGTCTTGCAGTACACCCGGCTCCAGCAGTTCCAGCATTCGCGCGGTGGTCGCCAGCGAGATAACCTTGCCGGTGTCGTGCAGTTTATCGAGGTAATCGTGAACCGCGATGGCCTGGTCGATATTCAGGCTGTTGTACCAGTAACTCTGCGCGGTAAACCCGGCACTGGTGTCGTCATCGCTGGCGTAGATGTCTTCGAAGTCGTCCTCCGCCGCGAACGCTGCATCGACGTCGGCGTTGGCATCGGCGTTGGCATCGGCAACGGCAGCGGCGTCGGGTTTGGTGTCGAGCGGCGCATCGATGATGACATCGAGCGGTGTCGTGCCGCCGAGCTTGCGGTCAATCAACTCCATGCCCTGGTAGATATCGGTCGATTTCTTGTAGTAGTCAATGAAGCGATTCTCGATCGACAGCCGGCTGAGCCCGAGCAGACCTGCGACGGTTAACAGCAACCAGAGCAGCAGCGTCGTCCTGAAATATTTTCGCACCGCCCTGGCGAAGAACCCGGTGATGCGCGCGGTGATGTCGTTGCGGATATGCGGTTCGCCGGGCTTCATCAGCATCAATGCAGCCGGAAACAGCGTGAAGGCGAGCACCATCGAGACCAGTACACCGATTGACATCATCAGGCCGAAGTCGATTACGGGTCGAATGCCGCTGATGAGCAGTGAGCCGAACGCGACGATGGTCGTGATTGCCGTATAGAGGCATGGCACGAAGATCTTGCGCACGGTGCCTGATACGAGCTCAAACTGGCTCGCCTGCGGCTGCCGTTCGTGGAGTTCCCGAAAGCGCACGATGAAATGCAGCGTCAGGGCCAGGCAAAGAATCAGTATCAGGGACACGAAGTTCGATGACACGACCGTCACGCGCCAGCCGAGCAGGCCGATCAGCCCGGTCAGGACCACGGCTGCAGCAACGCAGGTGAGCAGCGGCAGGATCGTCCAGCGACGTTTTCGGAACAGCACGCTGAGGGTCAGAACCAGGAAACCGAAAACCGCTGCCCCGAACAGCAGCAGGTCACTGCGAATATACGCAATCGAATCGGAGGCAATCATCGGCACGCCGCCGAGGTGCATAGTGGCTGCACCCTGGTGCTCCTGCATTACCGCGCGCATTGCGCTGATGGTCTGCGTCTGTTGCACGGACGCCGCGGCACTCGCTTCGTCGTAGGCGCTCGACACCACCGACAGCCGGCGCGCTTCGTCGTCGTCCAGCTCTCCCGCAAACGCTTTGTCCCGCAGCGCGTCGCGCGCTTCCCGCAGCTCGCGCAGTTTCGGGTTGGGTTGCAATGCGATCGTCATCGCGGTGGTACCCGCGTCGCTGCTGACAACGAGTTCGCGATACAGGGGGCTCGTGAGCAACTCGGTGCGCGCAAGCTCGCGGTCGGTGCCCTGATCTTCAAGACGGCGCACGCCAGCCTCGAGGTCCCGCAGGCTGGCCGGCGGACTCATGATCAGCGGCACATCGAGAATACTGGTTACCGAACTGACGTTCGGCAAGCCGCGCAGCTTGCCGCGCAGTGCGGCAAGGTCACGCAGCACCTCGTTGCTGAACAAGATCGCCCTGCGGCGAATAGGTCAGGATCAGGTAATCGTCCGAACCGTACCGGGAACGAAGACTGCGGTAGTACTTGAGGTCGGCGTCCCTTTCGAGAACGAGTGAATCAGAGCTCGCATCCAGGCGAAAATCCTGCGCGAACCAGCCTAGCGCGAGCACCACGACGGCAATAACGGCAAGCGTTGCGAACGGCCGTCGCAGGACGATGGCATCGTAGAAATCTGCAATGCCGGCGGTTTGTCGCTTCATTCGAGCACTGCTCGAGCGGGTTTAGCCTTCGCCCGAAACGAGCTTCCGTACGCGGCCTTCGAGCGACTTCGCCGAATCGGCAACGCGGGTCATCACACCCTTCAGGTTTTCATGCTCTGCGATGTAGTTGCTCAAGCGCGACTGGATATCGCGGTTTTCTTCCTTGATTTTATCAATCAGCCGGTCGAAACGGTCCTTCTGGACTGCCATCTCGGCATCGGCATACTTGCGCGTGTTGTGCATGTCCCTGGCGAGCTCCTTGCGGACAAACTTTCGCAACTCGTCCAGCTGTTCCGTCAGCTCCTCGACGCGCTTTTCGAGTTTGGCCTGTACGGCGCCGATGTTTTTGGCCAGGTTGGGCTTCGTTGCCTTTTTGCGGGCGGGCTTCTTTGCTGTCTTTTTCTTGCCAGCGGCGGGGGCTTTTCTCTTTGCTACGGTTTTCTTCTTTTTCGGCGACGCAACTTTCTTTTTCGCGCGCGCTTTTGTCGTGCGCTTCACTTGCTTCTTGCCCGCGGTCTTCTTAGCGGCGGTCTTTGCCATCATCGTCTCCCAGTCCAGACATCCCGCCGCCCGAGTTGGGCGCCGTGAGTGCCGTGCATCCATTATACAGCCTAGACCCAACAGGTTGATGGCGATATACGTAGACATCGCTACGCAGCTGAGGAAGCTTTTTCTGCCGTCGATCGAACCGGTGAGAAGGTAACTGGCGAAATGCTGCCAGACTGAAAATATCGAAAGGACAACTGGAGCACTGCAGCGTTACATGCGCAAGGGCGCGGGACATGCGGTAGACACCGGGCATCTTTGATGAAGACAAAAAGGGCCCCGCAATGGGGCCCTTTTCGGTGCTGACAATGTGGCGAATTACGTCGATTCCGAAATGCGCCAGCGCCGCTCAGGCGGCGAATCCGGATTGCCGTTTTGCGCAATCGATGTCAGATCTACTCGCTTTCCTTCGCCATGCGCACATTGGTACCGAGGTAGACTCGTGCGGAATCGCAGTCAAGCTTGCCCGCAAACAGCTCGTTGGCCTTCTCCCAGCCGGCTTCGCTGTACTGATCCCAGTCCGCTCCCTGGTCCTCAAGGTTCTGGTGGGTTGCGACAAACTTGAAATCGAATTCTTCGCCACCGCCGCCGTATGACGGGAAGAACACCCACATGCCGGCGGTCGAGCCATGCTCTGCCTTGTATTTGCCCCACTCGATCAGTGGCAGATACATATCATCAAAGGTGCTGCCTTCCAGGGTATTGCAGTCCGAAAACGAGAAGACGATGTTGGAGGGGTTATCGCGTTTTGGCGGCGCTTTGATCTGCAGCGCTGCATAGCCGCCGTGCGAGTCACATGGCGCAACTTCATCGAAGGCCTGCTGTATTTTTCCGCCGGTGGCAAGCCACTTGTCCTGCGAACGCCCCATCGATTTTGCCTTGGGGCTTACGCCTAACCAGAGCGTGTCGAAATCCTGTTCGGCTGACGCGTAATAAGGTACGAGCGAAAAAGCCGTGTAGTCCTCAAGCCCGTTTTCGTCACCCCAGGCGTTAAACCTCTTCACAACCGCGGCAAAATCGGCCGGGCCCTTGCCCGTTGCGTATTTGCAGGTAAACATTTCTACCGGTGCCGCTACGTTCGCCTCGGCAGCCTCGCCTTCGTGGCTATCCGCAAAGCTGAGGCCGACTGACAGACACAGGCCGCCCGAAATCAGGGCAGTCAGAAATTTTCTCATTTTTGTCCCCTTGTAATGCTCTTGGACGCAGTCAAACGCTACGCCTCGTAGATCGAGTATAGGAGGGTGTTGCGGGTTCGCCAGTTTGCTGACAAAGAACAGGATTTGGCGCGATGGCGCCAGGGAGGCTGAGCGCTGGATAAGCGCCGTTGCAGGTTCGCCAGTTTGCTGACAAAGAACTGGATTTAGCGCGATGGCGTCAACGAGACTGGGCGCTGGATTAGCGCCGTTGCAGCTAGAGCTTAAGGCCGCAGGTCTCGAAGGCCTGCCGAATGGCGGCCTTCTCTTTGTCGGTCAGTTCCAGCATCGGCGGTCGCACGCGTCCGCCGACCTGGCCCAGCAGTTCCTGCCAGTACTTGCCGAAAGCCTGCGGCTTGTCGGCCGGTCGCGTTCGCGCCATTGCATCGCGAACCGGGTTCAGGCTGTCATGCACCACGCGCGCCTCCGCGAACTTGCCAGCGAAAGCGAGGCGTGTGTACTCGTCCATGCGTTTGTCGTTCCTGGTCTGCAGTTGGTACGGCGGCGAGGAACAGAGATAGAGCTGCCAGCCAAGTTCTTCGATGTTGTCGAGCCATTCATGTTCGGCGGACGTGGATACCAGGATCTTGTTGCCGACCATGCTTGCTCAGTTGCACGTACATCTCACGAGGCACCGAATATTTGATGGCGACGATATTCGGCAGTTCGGCGATGCGTGCACATTCCTCGGGCTGCATGACGTAGCCGGAGTCCGGGTGGCTCCACATCGCGATACCGATATCCAGACGGTCGCAGAGCGCCTTGTAGTACTGGTACAGAACCTCGCCGCGGTCGTGAACAAAGCTCAGCACCGGCGCGTGCACCACGATGTAGTCGGCTCCGCAGGCCTGCGCATGCAGCGACAGCTCGAGGACGGTGTCGAAATTCTGGTCGGAGACGGAAACGATGACGCCGGCCTTACCGGCGCATTCGTCGACCGCGATTTCGAAGTTGCGCTTGCGTTCGGCAAGGCTCATTGAGAAGAACTCGCCCTGCTTGCCGGCGATGAACAGCCCCTGGATATCGAGGTCGTCGATCCAGTGACGAATGTTCGCGCGCAGGCCGGGCTCGTTCAGGGAGAGATCGTCGTTAAACGGGTTCAGTGCGGCCGCCCAGATGCCACGCATGTTGGCGCGTGCGTAGGCCTTTGCGTCTTGCTTTGAATAGTTGATGGCGGTTGATCTCTGCGCTTTAAAAAGAGGGCGGGGTGTTGGCGAAATATACGCAAGGGCAGTTCGCCATGCCGACAACTGGATATAATACTTTTCTATACCCAAACGCCTCTGATCTTGCAATAATAGATACTCGGGAAACGGGGAGCGTCATGAAGATCGGGATCATCGGGTACGGCGCGATTGCCGGGTACGTGCATGACCATGCCCTGCCTGGCAGGCACCCGCTGCGCGCCGTGCTCGTCCGGCCGGCGCGACGGAAAGAGCTGGCGGCACAGCTGGCCGGCACCGACGTTGTGAGTGCCGTGGATGAGCTGCCTGCCGATCTCGATGTGATGATCGACTGCGCCGGCCACGGCGCATTGCGCGCCTACGGGGCCGCCATTCTGCGTCGCGGCACACCATTGATAACGGTTTCCCTTGGCGCGCTGGCCGATGCAGGCCTGTACCAAAGCCTTGAACAGGCGGCGGCCGAAGGAGGCACGCGGCTGCACCTGGCCAGCGGCGCGATCGGCGCGCTGGACTGCCTGCGGGCAGCGCGGGTCGGCCAGCTGCACACCGTCACTTACGTCGGCCGCAAGCCGCCGCGCGGCTGGCAAGGATCGCCGGCCGAAACCCGGCTGGATCTCGACAATCTCGGCACCGCGGCGGCAACGCACTTTACGGGTTCGGCCAGGATTGCTGCCACCGAGTACCCGAAGAACGCCAATGTCGCAGCGGCGGTGGCGCTGGCGGGCATCGGTTTCGATGACACGCAGGTGGAGCTGATTGCCGACCCGAGTATCTGCCGAAAATATTCACGAGGTGCGGGCAACCGGTGACTTCGGCAGCTTTCATTTCGAGATCCGTGGCAATGCGCTGCCGGGCAATCCCCGCAGTTCGGCACTGGCGGCGATGAGTATCGTCAGCGCGCTGGAACAAACTTCACAAAGCATCGGTTTCTAACAGGCGCACTGCGATGTCTCGCCACAACCGGATTGTTGATCGCGCCATTACCCGCCTGAAGCTGCGGCAGCTGCGCCTGCTGGTTGCGGTCGGGCGCTACGGCAGTATTCAGGCCGCGGCGCGCGAGCTGCAGGTGTCGCAGCCGGCCGCCACCAAACTGATCCAGGATCTCGAACTGGATTTCGAAGTGAAGCTGTTCGAGCGCACCAATCGCGGCGTGGTCCCGACAGTTTATGGCGAGGCACTGATCCGCCACGGCAAGCTGATCCTCGCCCAGGTATCGAATGCCGCACAGGAACTGGACGACCTCACCGAAGGCAGCAGCGGCCGGGTGGTCATCGGCACGCTGCTGGCGGCGTCCCCGGGGCTGTTGCCGGCCGCGATCGAAACCTTGCTCAATGAACGCCCGCGCGTGGCCATCAAGCTCGTCGAAGGCACCAACGACGCGCTGATGCCCGCGTTATTTTCGGGCGAGATCGACATGATCGTTGGCCGCCTTTCCACCTACCGACACCGAACCAGGCTGGTGCAGGAGCCACTTTTCGATGATCGGATTCTCGCCGTTGCCGGAACCCGACACCCGCTGGCCGGAAAAAAATCGCTGCGGTTCGCACAGCTCAAACCGTTCGGCTGGATACTCCCGCCGCTGGAAACGACCCTGCGGCGACAGGTCGACCAGTTTTTTGTCAGCCAGGATCAGTACGTGCCGCCGGCGATTCTCGAATCGGTTTCCTACCTCGCCAACCGTTCACTGCTGCAAAGTCGCGACCTCGTCTGCCTGTTGCCCGAGCAGGTCGTCGCGCAGGACGTCAAGAGCAAGACGCTGGTCGAACTCGACTGGGACGTGCCGTTTGGCAAGGGCGCGGTCGGGGTAACCCATCGCGGACTCGACAGCCTGTCGCCGGCCGGCATGGCGTTGCTTGCGGCGCTGCGCGGCGCGGCAAAAACCATCAGGCCCGCCTGATCTGTCGCTATCGGATAATCCGATATCTGGATTCGTTTAATTCACTTGATCGGGCATCCACGCCCGTGTGAATCTGGTGCTCAAAGCCGGCATTTCTGCCTGCCTGAGCCCAAAAACGAGAATCCCGATGAGCCCCTACCCTGACCTGTTTCTTTACATCAATGGTGAATGGCGCAAGACGGCCGATGATCTGCCCGTGCTGAATCCCGCCACCGAACAGGAAATCGGCCGCCTGCCCCATGCAGAGACGCGCGACCTGGACGACGCCCTCGAGTCGGCCGCCAGCGGATTCAAGCTGTGGAGCCAGGTGTCTCCCGCCAGGCGCGCCGACGTTTTGTACAAGGCTGCAGAAATCATGCGCGAGCGCCAGGACGAGATTGCCAGCGCAATCACCGCCGAGCACGGCAAACCGTTCAAGCAGGCGCGTCATGAGGTGATCAGGGGCTGCGAGTTTTTTGAATGGGACGCGGGCGAAGCAACGCGCACCTACGGTCGCGTCATACCGAGCGCGCCGGGTGTTCGTTACGTCGTGCATCATCAGCCTATCGGCATCGTCGCAGGCTTTTCGCCGTGGAATTTCCCGCTGAGCCAGCCGTGCCGCAAGGTCGCCGGCGCCATCGCAGCCGGGTGTTCGATTATTCTTAAAGCCGCCGAGGAAACCCCGGCGGGCGCACTGCATATTGCAAGAGCGTTGCATGACGCCGGGCTGCCGCCGGGCGTGCTGAACCTGGTGTTTGGTACGCCGGCGCATATCTCCGAGCATTTGATCAAGCACGAGCAGGTACGACTGGTTGCGTTCACCGGTTCCACCGAAGTCGGCCGACACCTCACTATCCTGGCGGCACAGCACATGACGCAGGTACTGATGGAGCTGGGCGGTCACGCGCCGGTTATCGTCTGTGAAGATACCGATGTCGCCGCGGCCGCGACAACCGGCGCCGTCAGGAAGATGCGTAATGCCGGCCAGGTCTGCACATCGCCCACACGCTTTTTTGTGCACGAGAAAATTTTCGAGGAGTACACGAAAGTTTTCGTACGCCGCGCAGCCAGGACCGTTGTCGGTAACGGCTTTGACGAGGACGTCGAAATGGGCCCGCTTGCCAACAAGCGCAGGATTGGCGTGCTGACCGAGCTCGTGGAAGATGCGCGAGCCCTTGGTGCGGATGTGCTTACCGGCGGCTCCAGGCTTGGCAACAAGGGCTACTTCTTTCAGCCCACCGTGCTGGCCAACGTACCCGACAATGCGCGCGTGATGCAGGAAGAGCCGTTCGGTCCGCTGGCAATCATCAATCCCTATGCCAGCCTGGATGAAGCGATCGAAAGAGCGAACTCAGTGCCTTACGGCCTCGCCGCTTACGGCTTCACGAACCGGGTCGACTATGCAGACCGCATCATCGAAGGCATCGAGGCGGGCAACCTGTCGATCAACACGCTTGAAGCATCGCTGCCGGAGACACCGTTCGGCGGTGTCAAGTCCAGCGGTTCCGGCCGTGAAGGCGGTACCGAAGGCCTGCACAACTACATGGTCACGAAGAACGTCTCGCACAGCGTGGCGATCGTCTAGCCACTCAAGCCCGCTTGGCCGGCAAGTCGCGCGTCACCTTGCCGAACGTGAACGCATCCTCGAATGAGTTATGGAGCAGCACCGGCGCCACGCGGATACCGCATGGCGATCTGCTCGTCACTCAAACCCGTTTGGCCAGCAGGCCGCGCATCACCCTGCCGAAGGTGAACACATCCTCGAACGAGTTACGGAGCAGCACTGGCGCCATGCGGATACCGCAAGGCGATCATCTCGTCACTCAAACCCGTTTGGCCAGCAGGCCGCGCATCACCTTGCCGAAGGTGAACACATCCTCGAACGAGTTGTAGAGCGGCACCGGTGCCATGCGGATGATGCAGGGCTCGCGGAAATCGGCGATCACGCCGGCCGCGATCATGTCATCGAACAGTTCTCGCTTGCACCTGCCAAAGTCCAGGGATAGCTGGCAACCGCGCTGCGCCGGATCGCGCGGCGTTAAGACGCTGATACCAGCGTCCGGGAACTCCTCAGCCAACAGCGAGGCCGTGTACTCGAGGTAGCCGGTCAGCTTCTCGCTCTTCTCGCGCAAGGCGGGCATGCCGACTTCGGCGAAAATATCGAGCGACGCTTTCATTACCGACATGCCGAGCACCGGCACGTTGCTTAGCTGCCAGCCTTCGGCACCTGCCATCGGCTGAAAACCGTTTTTCATCTGGAAGCGGGTGGACTTGTCGTGCCCCCACCAGCCGCCGAATCTCGGCAGGTCAAAATTCTGGCCGTGACGTTCGTGAACGAAGATTCCCCCGACGTTGCCGGGGCTCGAGTTCAGGTACTTGTAGGAACACCAAGCGGCGAAATCCACGTCCCAGTCATGCAACGACAGCGGCACATTGCCGGCGGCGTGCGCGAGATCGAAACCGGCCTTTGCGCCGACAGCGTGCGCCGCTTCAGTCAGGCGCGGCATGTTGAACAGCTGGCCGGTGAAATAATTGACGCCACCGAAGAACACCAGCGCGACTTCGTCCGCGTTGGCGGTGATAGCAGCGAGAATATCCTCTTCACGAATCAGTCGCTCGCCGTCGCGGGGTGCCACCTCAATGATCGCGTCTTCGGGATCGAAGCCGTGAAACTTTGCCTGCGTCTCCAGCAGGTAACGATCCGAGGGAAACATCCGCGCTTCGCTGATGATCTTGTAGCGTTGCTTCGTTGGCGTATAGAAAGACACGAACAACAGGTGAATGTTGGTCGTCAGTGAATTCATGCAGACAACTTCGGATTCCTTCGCGCCAACGATGCTCGCCATCGCCGGTGTCAGGAGTTCGTGGTAGCTGTACCAGGGATTCGTTGAGTGGAAATGTCCTTCAACTCCGTACTTCGCCCACTCGTCGAGCTCCAGCTCTACCGCTGCGCGGGCTGTCTTTGGCTGCAGGCCGAGCGAATGGCCGGTGAAATAGACTAGGTCCGGCGTGCCGAGCACAGGCATGTGAAAGCGCTCGCGGTACTCGCGGAGTGGATCCGCTGCGTCCTGCGCTATCGCGAATTCCAGGGTAGCTTGAAATTGCATCTTAAGTTATCTGCCTTCGGTGGAATGGTGACCCAGCCTGCGGGGAGGTTCTTTTCCCGGATCAAGCGCACTACAGTCCTGGCAGGTGCGCGCTGTCTCGTCTGAATAGAACGCCTCGTAGACTGGCGGCAGGTCGCGGACGATCGAAACGAGCTGTACTTCGACCCGGTGTACCAGGCTGCCGCACTCGAAACAGTACCACTCGAAGGCGTCTTGCTTGCCGTCCGGGCGTTTCGGCTCAATTACCGAGCCAATACTACCTGCCAGCGGGCGCTGCGGCGATTGTCGCATATGAGAAGGCAGGACGATGATTTCTCCTGCGCGGATAAATTCGTCGGAACACCCGACTGTGTCCAAGGACTTTCAGCCGCTCGACGCAATCAGGATTTTCGAAGGCAAGACCTTCTTTGATGTGTTCGACTTCGCCGTTACCAACGTGATGAAGCCGGTGGGTGGCATCCTGATTGCCGTGTTTGCCGGCTGGGTCGTGAAAACGAAATTCAGCAACGACGAGTTATTTGGCGGGCGTGACACCCTTGCGTTTAACGCGTGGCTATTCGCCGTGCGGTTCGTGGCGCCGGTCGTTTTGGGACTGGTGTTTTTTGACGTGGCGTTTGGTTAGGTACACAGCGACAGGTCTCCTAACCCGTGGCTTCGTTTGAAAACCGGTAAAGCATTTCGGCTGCCAAGGGTAGCTGGTGCCGGCACTTCGCGCTGCGCCGCTCAACCCCGCAAATAAAAGTCACTGACGTACCGCAACGTATCGGTGGGACGCTCCAGGTGTCCCGTCCGGATACTACGGCGACGTATTGAGCAGGAACGACAGCTCGACCTCCGGCGGAACGTTGCTTGGGTTGTCGAAACTGGTTGTGCCGGTCGCGGAGATCCAGTACTGGCCTGCAGGTAATGTCCCGTTAAGGCTCACCGGCACGCCAGGCTGGCATTCAATCGTCACGCCGTCAGGGGCCAGCCTTGCACAAGCAACGTAGTCGGGAATGGTGCCTATCGGGAAGTTGCGGGTCAGGCGGACGATGGCGCCGCTCTTCGAGTTGCTGCCCACGCGCAGGAACGAGGCCGAGAACGACACACTGGCATCCGCCGCAATCACAAAGCTGCCGAGATAACTCACATCCGAATTGCTCGCACGATTGCCGGTGCCAAAACAAAGCGCCGCTCCGCTGCTCCCCTCCAGCATTGCCTTGGCCCGGGCCGTTACCTGCAGCTGTACTGCGCTGAAGTCACTGGGCCAGTTGCCTTGCAGCGCGAGATCACTGGTTGCTGTCTGCCTGCCACTTTCAAGCGAACCGACATCGCAGTCGCCGTCCAGGAAAACCTCGGCGTGGCTGGTGCCCTGCACAAATCCTGCCCCGGAGCTTTGCGAAAGGTCCCAGCTAATACCCGGGGGCAGGTTCGTCGGCTGGTAGAGATCGGCGCACTGAGCATCATACTGATGGAAGAATCCCGGTGTCAGGTTAATTCCATTGGTCTCATTGCTTGGGGTGTTTAGCTGCATATAGGCCTGCACCTTTCCCGACGCTGCGTGCGGCCGGTTCACACCGAGCAGCACTTCGCGCTCTGCCAATTGCGGGCCGCCCTGGGTCGCGTAAGCTCGCACATAGAAACGCACGCAGGCAAAGCCCGGTGCATTGGTAACCGTGGTCGAGAACTGGCCCAGGGAATCACTGGTTCCGGTGATGTCCGCCAGCGTGCCGCTGCCGTTCATTATCGTCAGCTCAAGCACGTGACCGGGCAAAGTCTGGATCTGGACAGCGGATGGCACACCCGGTTCCAGTAACTGCGGCGCTACCGTGACTGATAACTCAATGGGGACGAACTGGACTGCTGACACCGTCAGCTGGTAGACGACAATGCCGGTG
>CAWDCR010000011.1:0-175772 GCA_963800915.1 uncultured Gammaproteobacteria bacterium | reverse complement strand
CACCCGGTCGGGGCTTGCCGGTGCGAACACGCCATGGTACCGGGTCAGGTGCGCGCGGGGTTTTGGCACCAGCGCGGCGAGGCGGGCAACAAAGTCTTCGGGCTCAAAGATCACGTGCGTGGTGCCGTCGCGATACGGTGTCTTGAGTGCATAGCGTACGTTCCCGCCCCGGGTCAGCGACAAGCGCTCGGTGGCCACCGGCGGTCTCGAGACGTAGCGTGCCAGGCGCTCGATCTTGTCACGCTGCGAGGCCTTTGCCGCAATGCCTGCGTGCAGCGAAAAGCCCGAGCTCTCGGCAACCTCCGGCCGCGGGGCGTCCGGCTCGGCCGGTAGCGTCTGCAGCGTGAACACCTTCTGGCCCTCTCTGGGCCCCGTGGCGATCCGGTAGGTGATCGAAGACCCGAGCAGACCGTGGTTCGGCGCCTCTTCGGCCGGATCGAAGGCGAGATAGGCATTGTCGATATCCCGCGTCAATGAGCCCGGAGCGCTCGAGCGAGCGGCCGATCCGTTCGGCGATCCGCTGCACCAGGCCCTTGAGCTCCTCCGTACTCGGCGACGGGACAGGCGCGAACACCAGGCGACCCTCACCCTCCCGCCGATAAACGCCGTCGAGCACGAGCAGGTGGAAATGGACATTGAGATTGAGCGCACTGCCGAATCGTTGTATCAGGGTCACCGCCCCGGTCACCGCGCTCGCGCGCGTCAGATCGGCTTTGTGAATCAGATGGGCCGAGATCGCCCGGTAGACAATAGCGAGCACTTGCGTGACCACCTCGGGCCGCGTTGCGAGCAGGTAGCGCAGTGCAAACGGCAGCGACAACACCCATTGGCGAACCGGCTGCTGTGGCAGGACGCCGTCCACGAGCAGTGCCGCCGTCTCGGCCATCCGCCGCGCGCCGCAGCTCGGGCAGAAGCCGCGACGTTTGCACGAAAATGCCACGAGCTTCTCGGCCTGGCAGGCGTCGCACTTGACCCGCAGAAAACCGTGCTCGAGCAAGCCGCACTTGAGATAGGCGTCGAACTCGTCTTCCACGTACCGCGGCAGCGGTCGATCCTCGGCAGCGCGTCGATCCCGAAACGCGGGATAATGCTCGGCCACGAGCTGGTATAAAAGCGTCGTCTCGGGCCGATGGCGCTGATACCCCGGCGGCGCGATGAAATCCTTCGCCTGCGCAATGTCGCGATCCGTCGCGCCCATGCCGTGCGTCCCTGCACTGCCTCAACAAGTAGACCTTAAAGCTCGGGTGAGCAGGTCGGACAGGTATCAATTTCGACCAAAACTGTTGAAATGCCGGGGCGATGTCCCGTTCACAAACGCGGATTTGCGTTACTAGCGCAGCGACTTGCAGTGAGAGGCTCCTGCGGTACATCCTCGATGCTGCCTGATAGCCGCAAACGCCAGCTCTTGTCGCCGTTTATGACTCGAACAACTCGAATATCCTGAGCCGTCGATTCAATTCGAAATCGAGGCTTTTGGAAGTCCATTGTAATTACCGCGTATACAACGGTTGGTTCGCCAACGCGATTTTGCACAGAACCGTTAATGGTGTTTCTCAGTTCCGCCCAGGCCTGCCTGCCGCCAATCGCCTGAAGCATCTGTTCGGCAGCCTTTTCTGCAGCAGTTATTTCGGCCCCGTTGGCGAGAGTGCTTAAAAGCGAAATCAAAAATACGAAGATTACCCGGACAACGTTTCCTGCCGATGCCGATGCCGATGTAAATGTTCTTGGGTAAAGTTGTACCGACATGTCTGCTCCTTGCGGACTGCGAGGCAGTGTCCCTGGCAAGTATTTACAGATTACGACCTCTGGACGCGCCATCATGTTCCGCCGAGAGGCCGCACGGTGCCCAGTCGATACACAAGGTGCACATCGACCGTATTGTAGGGGTAGCCGAAATCCAGGAAGCGGCGCCGGGATTCGGTTGCCGACAAACCGGCCGCTGCCATGTGCGCTTTGCCCGAAATCAAGTACGGCATAACCTCGGCCACGCTATCGACGGTCTCGATGACCAGCTTGACGCCGAGTTCATCCGCGAAGTCTTGTACGAGGTCGTATTCTGGCCCCGCAGGGCCGTCGGCGCTTTCGTAGTAGGTCGTCGGTGTATTCCGGGTGACCACGCGCAATTCGCCGAGGCGCAGTACCTGGTCCAGGAGCGGCGGCGGCGACGAGCAGGTGCCGACCAGTACATAGGAAATAAGGCGCAAATCCACTCCTTCTGCCCCACCGCCACGCCGGTCGTTTTCGATTCTTGTTCCGACCGGTAACGCTGCCACGAATTCCACTGTGACGGGCGCTTTTTCACGTAGCAAAGCCGCCCCTGAACAAGGCCGGGCGACAGGCGAACAGCACCCCTAGGCTACCCCAGAAAGCCCCAAAAAGCAGTGCTGCCTACCCTTGATTTGCGGCCGCCGATCAGCTAGCACGCAAAGGGATCGGCCATCGAAATCCCCCCACAGACGAACTAAACAACGCGGGAGGCAGGCTGACCGTTTCTCAGGCACAAAAAAACCCGCCACCAGGGCGGGTTTCTTCGCTGCGTTGAAAACTATCAGGCTTTTTGTCGGCGCGACGTCAGCCCCAAGCCGGCAAGTCCCAGGCCCAGCAAGAAAAGGGTTCCTGGCTCCGGTACTGATACACTGACCGATCCCCAGCCAGCATCCGCGAAACTACCCCAAGCGCCGTGACCGCTATTGACCGTGGAGAACGCGCCTCCGACGTTATCAAGAAATACACCCGTTACGTTCGCGTAATCGACACCGTAGTACCTTTGCCCTGCAACACCGGTATAACCGGCATTATTAAACGCGGCCAGAACAGCGCTCATAAAGGTTGAGGCAAACGCCTGGTTGCCGGTAAACAAGGCAAAATCAGCGGCAACCGGATTCGAATTGCCAAAGTTCCAGACGACGTCATAGACCGTACCGCCGACGTTCAGACCGGAGATGTCGCCGTTGCCCGCTACGATAGGGTCAGCATTTGCCGCCATCGGGGACATGAGAATGGCCACCAGGGCCAGAAATGTGCTGCGTGTCTTGGTCATCGGTACGTCTCCGTCAAAAAAAATTCTGCTTCAATGATAACAGAAGCAAGTTTCATGCCGGAATTGTAACTTACTGTATTTATTGATATTCACACCAGGTCGCAATGATCGCCGCCGACAAGTTGTAAAGAAAATCGACAAAAATTAATGATGTGGGTCGCCCAAACCCCGGTCACGACCCTCACTCTCACTGCACTTCCGTTGTGGCGATAGAGGGGCAGTTAGAATAGCGCCCCAGCGACGAGTCAAATCAGGTGTGTGCTGACGCCGGCAGTTCGCAAACCGGTACAGCTTGCAGTTAGAATACGCGCCCCGTGCAGACTGGATTCACTGTCTGCAATGACCCGATTTGGAGAGGTGCCAGAGTGGTCGAATGGCGGATAGTACGTATAAGGGGCCATTATGTCAGGAGCGAGACCGTTGGAGCGAGCTGAAAGCGGCTTAAAGCGAGCTGATGACGGCAGATCGAGGCCGCCATCTGGCGGAGCCGGCCCGACCCCTCGTCGTTCAGGCGCGTGAATCTTCCCTTTTCACTCAGAAAGGCCGGCGCATCACGGCGCAAGCCAACACCCGCCCGTCCCTGCACGGTGGGCCGGGTGGTGAAGAACAGGACGAAGCGGTCAGACCAGGCGATCGCCCTGCGGCGGCGCTCGACTCGGATGGCTCGAATGTCCCGGATCGACGGGCTCCGCAGTATGGCGGGTCCGCCCCGAAATGGAGCGCGTGTTTGAGGCCCGGATACCAGACTACGCGGCAGACCGAGAAGCGGCGCTCAAAAGCAGATCCGTCATGTACTGGGCCGAGAAATTGCCGAAGTCGACACCAATTCTAGTTCTCCATGGCCAGTCGGATGCGAATGTCACTGTAAACAGCGCCTTGGACTTGGCCGCAGAACTACAGGTCCTGGAAATACCCTATAGGCTGGTGATTTATGAAAATGGCACCCATGCTCTATTCGAGTACAAGCAGCAGGTGATCACTGAGTTGTTAAACTGGTTTGAGGATAAACTGGACTAACTCTCGACCGAACGCCGTGGTCAAGATATGTCCCCCCAGTTTTCTGAAAGCGGCTATCTGAGCGGCAAGTCCTGAGAAAACCCGCCGCTCAACACCAATGCGAGAAATGGGTCAGGACTTTCCACTTGACCGGGCCAAAGGAAACTTCAGTCTTGTCGAAATTGGTCACAACATGGTCACATGGTGGTCACAACGCACTTTTACGAATGCTCCGATACCACGTAACCATTTGAAAAGATATGGCGCGCCCGACAGGATTCGAACCTGTGACCCCTGCCTTCGGAGGGCAGTACTCTATCCAGCTGAGCTACGGGCGCGCTGCAGGTGCCTTGGAAGGCGCGCAATTGTAGCTGGTATAGATCTTCAGGGCAGCATTAGCGACGATCAGGTGCGCTTGCGGAAGCAAATGTCAGGCGCAAACCGGGCGGTGCGACCGTTTCGATGCCACCAGCGAGCTCGCGTTTGTCCGCCAGGGACCCCAAAAACATGCGGCAAGACTCGAGTTTGGATCGCAAGAGGCCCTGCGTGGACGGAAAGTGGCTAATAACATGACTTTTTTATCATGTTTTTTATATCTAGTTATTGTTTTCTGGTTTTCTTTGTCATACATTTAGCGGCCCGCGTCTACCTGCGAAGTAGATTTTCGTGTCAGAGGCAGTCAATAACTGGACCTTCCTGAGTAACTACGCCCATGTACTGGTATGCCTCGCCGACAATCCGGATGCGCGGCTACGCGACGTGGCTGACAGGGTCGGTGTTACAGAGCGCACGGCGTTCAGGCTGATCGGCGAACTCGAAGAGGCCGGCATTCTTGAGCGTGCCAGGGAAGGTCGACGCAATCACTACGTTATCAACAACGATGCACACCTGCGTCATGCCATCGAGGAACACTGCACGGTCGGCGAGTTGCTGGAGACTATCCGACAGCAAACCCCGGGAAATCATAAGCTGGAGAATTTGTAATGAGTACCAGGACATTTCTTATTTGCGTTTTTGCACTCGTTTTACTATCCGATCGCGCCGGCAGCGTCGAGCCATTGTCCACACCCGAGCTGGCAGAACATTGCGCGTTCTATTTCGAGGATAGAGACGGCAAAGATGCCATCTTCTGCGTACGTTACGTGCAGGGTTTTATCGATGGCGCAGTAGCAACCGACGCCCGCGTACTAGAGAATATCGCGACAGAATTTGATAAGGATGAGACTTTCGCGGAGCGCGCCATCCGCAGTCGAATCGGCAGCCGCATCAGTCGTCGCGGGCCAACAGTCTATGCCGACTTCTGCCTGGGTGAGGCGGATTCGCTGGAGGCAGTGGTCGAAAAGGTGGTCCGCGATCTGGCCAATCGCAAAGTGCTGGATGAAGATCTGCTGGCGCGTGACGCCGTTTTCTCGACCCTGCGTCGCGAGTACCCGTGCAAGCCGGATAGCGATAGCTAGACCAGCCCTGTGAGCACGGCATCCCAAATCCTGACGCGCATGCTGGGGCTGTTGATCCCCCTGGCCGCGGCGTGGCTGTTGTGGTCCGGGATTTACAAACCGCTGCTGCTGGGGCTCGGTATTTTTTCCTGCTTGTTGACTATTTACATCAAGCATCGCATGGACTATTTCGCGACCGACCTGTTTGAGTTGCGCTTCGGCCGGCGCCTGCTCAGTTACTGGCTGTGGCTTGCAAAAGAAATCGTCAAGTCCAGTCTTGATGTCGCTCGCATTGTGCTGAGCCCGAGCCTGCCGATCAGCCCGGAAGTCGTCAAAATAAAGGCGAGTTCCGAGCGCCAGATCGACCAGGCGATCCTTGCGAACTCGATCACGCTCACGCCCGGCACGCTCGCGCTGGACGTCTACAATGGTGAAATCATCGTGCACGCATTGACGAAGGCCGGCGCCGACGAGCTCAAGCAGGGTGAAATGGATCGGCGTGTCGCGGCGTTGAGAGAAGAATAGCAATGTATTACGCCGTTACAATCGCAACGCTCATCACCATGGCGCTGGCTTTGGTGCGCGCGCTGCGGGGCCCGACAATATATGACCGACTGCTTGCGGCCAACATGTTCGGTACGAAAACAGTGCTGTTCTTATCAGTCGTAGCCTTTTTGTACGGGCGGCCGGACTTCCTCGACCTGGCATTGGTTTACGCGCTGATCAACTTCATTGGAGTGATCGCCGTTCTCGAGTTCATTCGGGAACGTGTGGACAGCGACGTCCCTGAAAAGAGCGCAGGCGAGTAACCATCTTGACCATTGCTCTCGACATTCTAAGCTGGCTATTGCTCACCGCGGGTGGCGCGTTCGTCTTCATCGGCGGGCTCGGCGCATTGCGTATGCCCAATCTTTATACCCGCATGCATGCGGCGAGCCTGACAGACACAATGGGGCCCGTACTGATCCTCGGCGGGATCATGCTGCAGGCGGGCCTGACACTCGCAACGATCAAGCTCGCGATCATTCTTCTGTTCCTGCTGCTGACAAGCCCAACCGCGTCAAACGCGTTAGCCAGCGCAGCGATTCTTTCCGGCCTGCAACCCAAAGAAGGGCAGGTTGAGCCCGGAGCCAGAACCGAATGATCATCATCCTGTTCGGCGTCTTCCTGCTCACGCTGCTGGTGATAACGGCACTCGCTATCGTGCGCAGCGACAGCCTGTTCGCAGCCGTGATCCTAACGGGCATCTTCAGCTTGCTGATGGCCGCAAATTTTTTCCTGCTCGACGCCGCCGATGTTGCGCTGACCGAGGCAGCGATCGGTGCGGGGGTTTCGACGGTACTGTTTCTTGGCGCGCTCGCACTGACCGGCGAGCAAGAACGCGGCGGCTCGAAAAGTCGCCTGACTGCACTCGGGGTTGTCACGGTCACGACGCTTATCGTTATCTACGCCACGTTCGACAAGCCACGCTTCGGCGATCCGGACGCGCCGGTGCATCAGCATGTCGGGTCATGGTATCTGGAGAAAACCCCGGAACTGATCGACATACCCAACGCCGTGACGGCCGTGTTGGCAAGCTTCCGTGGCTATGACACCTTGGGCGAGGTGTTCGTCGTGTTCACGGCAGGGATCGGCGTGCTGTTCCTGCTCAGTGCGCGCACTGCGCGTCGCCCCGAGGATATTGAGGCAGACGAACCCGCCCAGGGGCTGCGGCACTATCTTGTGCCGCGCATGGTAGGACGCATACTCATTCCATTTATTTTCCTGTTCGGTCTGTACGTACAGTTTCACGGCGACTACGGGCCCGGCGGCGGCTTCCAGGCCGGTGCGATCGTTGCCGCCTCTGTGATTCTTTATGCGCTGCTCGAAGGTGAAGGCGCTGCGCTGCGCGCCTTGCCGATGCGAGTACTGCAATGGCTCGTCGCTGGCGGGGCTCTGCTGTACGGCGGAGTCGGCGTTGCGAGCATGCTATTGGGCAGTAACTTCCTCGACTACTCGGTACTGGCGTCCAACCCGATCGCCGGGCAGCACATTGGTATCATCCTCATTGAATTGGGCGTAGGTATCACTGTTACCGGCGTGCTGCTTTGCGTATTTCACGCGTTCGCTGCACGCGGCAGAGTCTGATGGAATTACTCGGCCTCGTTTACTATTGGGTATTCGCAATTCTGCTGATGATCGGCTTCTACGCGGTCATCGCGAAACCCAATCTGATCAAGAAGCTTATCGGTCTGTCAATTTTCCAGGCCGCCGTGTTCCTGCTCTACATAACGATGGGCAAGGTCGACGGCGGCACCGCACCGATCCTCCAGGACGGTGTTTCGCTGTACTCCAATCCTCTTCCGCAGGTATTGATACTCACTGCGATCGTCGTGGGTATATCGACGACCGCGCTCGGCCTCGGCATTGTCGTGCGCATTAAAGAGGAGTACGGCTCGATCGAAGAGGACGAGATCCAGGAGCGCGATCGCCAGTGAGTAGCCTCTCTCACCATTTGCCGGCACTGCAGGTCATAGTGCCGATGCTAAGCGCACCTCTGGTGATGTTGCTGAAGCCGCACGGGCTTGCGCGCGCGGCCGCGACGGCCGCCAGCCTGTGCGCATTTGCTATCGCCATCGCGATGACGATCGGCGTACTCGATGGCGACAGCTACACCTATCGAATGGGCTCCTGGCCGGCGCCCTATGGCATCGAGCTTGCCGTCGACCGCTTCAGCGCATTGCTGCTACTTGTCGTCACCGGCGCATCAACGTTCGCGTTACTCGCAGGACGCCGCAGTGTCGATGCGGATATCGACGAGTCACGCCAGCCGCTTTTCTATGCAGCCTGGCTATTGGCGCTCGCCGGTTTGTCGGGCATTCCTGTCGCCGCCGATGCTTTCAATATTTTCGTTTTCATGGAAATTTCCTCGCTGGCAAGCTATGTCATCATCGCCGGCGGCTCGGATCGCCGCGCCCTGCCCGCGGTATTCAAGTACCTGATCATGGGCACAATCGGTGCCACCTTCTACCTGATTGGTATCGGCCTGATCTACCTGATGACTGGCACGCTGAATCTTGCGGATATGGAACTTCGCATTCACGAGGTTGCCGACCAGAAGCCTATCCTGGTTGCCGCCGGTTTCATCACTATTGGATTGGCCCTGAAAGCGGCGGTGTTTCCGCTGCACGTCTGGTTACCTAACGCCTATACCTACGCCCCGAATGCCGTGACGGTGTTTCTTGCCGCGTGCTCAACAAAGGTTTCGCTGTACCTTTTACTCCGATTCGACTTCTTCGTCTTTCAGGGAAACCTGATCGGACACGATGTTCAGTTTGCCTATTTCCTGATGCCGCTCGCCGTGCTGGCGATTTTGATCGCCTCCGGCGTGGCGCTGTTCGAACAGAACGTAAAACGCCTGTTGGCTTATTCGTCAATTGCGCAGATCGGCTACATCACGCTCGGTGCGAGCTTTGTCACCGTCGCGGGGCTGACGGCAAGCACCGTGCACCTGTTCAATCACGCACTGGCCAAAGGTGCCCTGTTCCTGGCCGTTGGCTGCCTTGCGACCTCATGCAGGGGAATGCAGCTTGCAGATCTTGGCGGCGTGGCGAAACGCATGCCGTGGACGGCCGCCGCTTTCGCCGTCGCCGGGCTCAGTCTTATCGGCATTCCGGGAACGGCCGGCTTCATCAGCAAGTGGTACCTGATCACGGCCGCGCTGCAACAGGGCTCGCTCGGTATTTTTCTGGTTGCGGTTCTTGTGATCAGCTCGTTAATGGCCGTTGTCTACATCTGGCGCATTGTCGAGGCCATCTACTTTGCTGAACCAGGCTCCGACCTTGCAGCCGTCAAAGAGGCCCCGCTGATGATGCTCGCCGTCACCTGGGTGGCCGCGCTTGCGAACGTGTATTTTGGTCTCGCACCTGGCGTACCTGTAACGCTCGCCGCATCAGCAGCAGAAATTTTATTGGAACACCTGCCATGAACGGCAGCAGTTTAATTCTGCTGGCACTGGTAGTGCCTCTGCTGGGTGCCGTTGGCATTGCAGCAGCCAGCCGCTTCGGCGCGAATGCGCGCGAATCCGCGACGCTGCTGACGGCAGGCGCGCTGGCCTGGACGGTATGGAGCCTCGTGCCCGAACTCATGCAGGGCGGACGGCCGTCGCTGTTCCTGACGGAGGTCCTGCCTGGCATCGAGCTGGCATTCCGGGTAGAACCGCTCGGCATGTTGTTCGCCGCATTGGCATCGAGCCTGTGGATCGTCAACTCGATCTATTCGATCGGCTACATGCGCGGCAATAAAGAGCCGAACCAGACTCGCTTCTATATTTTCTTCGCCATCGCGCTGGCCGCCACAATCGGCATCGCATTCGCCGAGAATCTGTTCACGCTGTTCCTGTTCTACGAAATCCTGACGCTGTCGACCTACCCGCTGGTGGCACACAAGGGCGACGCAAAAACGGTGCGATCCGCAAGGGTTTACCTTGGCGTCTTGTTGACCACTTCGATCGGCCTGCTGCTACCCGCGATTATCTGGACCTACGCCGTCGCTGGCACCGGGTCATTCACGCCCGGCGGTATTCTCGAGGGCAGGATCTCAGGACCCGCCGTGGGTTTGCTGCTCGGGTTGTTTGTTTTTGGCGTCGGCAAGGCTGCCGTCATGCCGGTGCACCGCTGGTTACCGGCAGCGATGGTTGCGCCGACGCCCGTCAGTGCCTTGCTGCATGCCGTGGCGGTCGTCAAAGCGGGCGTGTTTACCGTCACCAAGATCATCATCTACGTTTTCGGCGTGGACTTCCTGTTTGCCGAGCCAAGCAGCGGCTGGCTGGTCTACGCGGCGGCATTCACGATTATCATGGCCAGCATCGTCGCGCTGCGGCAGCAAAACCTTAAGCGCTTGCTGGCCTATTCAACCATCGCACAGCTCTCCTACGTCGTCATGGCAACGGCTATTCTCAAACCGCTGGCCGAGATTGGCGCTGCGGTGCATATGGTTGCGCACGCTTTCGGCAAGATCACGCTGTTCTTTGCGGCAGGTGCCATATACACGGCGGCAAAGAAGACTGAACTGCGTGAGCTCCGCGGTATCGCGAAACGCATGCCGTGGACGATGACCGCCTTTACGATTGGCGCACTGGGCATGATCGGTGTACCGCCAACCGGTGGCTTCGTATCGAAGTGGTATATCCTCGCCGGCGCGTTCCAGGCGGAAAACTACGTCGCAATCGCGGCAATCATTGCCAGCACGGTTTTGAACGCTGCCTATTTCCTGCCGATCATTTTCATGGCCTGGTTTCTCAAGGAAGACACCCCGCCGGCGAAGGAACATGGCGAGGCGCCGTTTGCGGTGGTACTGGCACTCATGATCACGGCCTTCCTGTCGCTCGCCTTTTTCTTCCTGAACGGCCCCGTCCTCAAACTGGAAGGACAACTCGTGCAGGTGATTTCATGATCGATCATGACTCACACTGGCTGACTCGCCCGGCAACCATCCGCAAACTGTGGTGGGGCTTCGCCGTCGTGCTCACTCTGACCGTCGCCGGCCAGTTCTTTGTCTACGTCAAAGGTTACTTTGGTGTCGATGGCTGGTTCGGCTTTGGCGCAGTGTTCGGCTTCCTGTCCTGCCTCGCCATGGTATTGGTGGCAAAAGCACTCGGCGTTGTCCTGAAGCGACGGCAGGATTACTACGTCTCCGGAGACGACGATGTTTGACCTGCTGCCTCCAGCCTTCGTCATGGTGGCCGGCGCGATTCTGATCGGGCTTCTGCGCGGTCATTGGCGGAGCCTGTTGGTGCTTGGCACACCGCTGCTGACGCTATGGGCGATCTGGCAGATTCCCGACGGCGTCATCACGACCGTCGACTTCCTCGATTACGCGATTGAACCCATAGAAGGCAGCCCGCTCCGCAGGCTGTTTGCCACCATATTCGCCCTGATGGCGTTCGGCGGCGGCCTGTACGCGTTTCGCCAGGCCCGGTGGTACGAACTTTCCGCCGCAATGATCTATGCAGCAGGCGCCATCGGCGTCAGCTTCGCCGGCGACCTGATCACCTTCTTCCTGTACTGGGAGCTGATGGCGCTGTTTTCGACGGTGGTGGTCTGGTGCGGCGGCACGCCGGGGGCGCGTGCGGCCGGCATACGGTACGCCATCATGCATCTCCTCGGTGGCGTCATTCTGAAGGTCGGCATAGAAGGTGTCGCCATTCACACCGGCTCCATCGATGTACGCCCTATGCTCGCCACCGACTTCGATACGTGGATGATCCTGATCGGTGTACTGATCAACGCAGCGGCACCGCCAGTATCCGCATGGCTTGCCGACGCCTATCCGGAAGCGAGCCCAACCGGATCCGTGTTCCTGTCAGCGTTCACAACCAAGACAGCGGTCCTTGCCCTGATACTGCTATTCCCCGGCGAACCGCTGCTGGTCGGCATCGGCCTGTTCATGGTGATGTACGGCATCATCTACGCGCTGCTCGAAAACGACGTGCGGCGTATTCTTGCCTACTCGATCGTCAACCAGGTGGGTTTCATGGTCTGCGCCGTCGGTATCGGCACACAGATGGCCCTGAACGGCGCGGCGGCACATGCCTTCGCACATATTTTGTATAAGGCGTTGCTGTTCATGAGTGCCGGCGCCGTCATTTACCGCACCGGTTTTACAAAGTGTACCGATCTGGGCGGCCTGTTCCGCACCATGCCGATAACGGCTGTTTGCGGCATCATCGGTGCGCTCGCCATCTCCGGTTTTCCGCTGACCTCGGGTTTCACGACCAAGACGATGATCTCGCAGGCAGCAGCGGACGGCGGCCTCGTGTTCGTCTACTTCATGCTGGCTGCGGCGTCAGCCGGGGTTTTCCTGCATGCCGGTATCAAGTTTCCCTGGTTTGTGTTCTTCCAGAAGGACTCCGGGTTACGACCCAAAGATGCTCCCTGGAACATGGCCGCGGCCATGGTGCTGCTGAGCGCGCTGTGCATCCTGCTCGGCGTGTTCCCGGATTTGCTGTACCGGTTCCTGCCCTACCCGGTCGACTATGTCCCGTATACCGCCGGCAAGGTACTGTTTTATCTCCAGCTGCTGTTGTTCTCCGGCCTCGCGTTCTTCCTGTTGCTGCCACTGATGAAACGCACCCTGACCATAAGCCTCGATACGGACTGGGTGTGGCGCGTGCTGCTGAACAGGATTGCGTCTGTGATCTATACAATGGTCGCCGGTATCGGCAGCGCGCTGCAAACCCGCACCGGCGAATCGCTCGACGCCTTGCGCCGGCGAGCCGGGAATCAGTTCGGCACCCGGCTCGCGCGGGCCGGAGTCTTTGCGCGCGCCTGGTCCATCGGTTCGACGGCACTGTGGATCGCCGTACTGCTTACGGCGTACGTACTTTATTATCTTGTCTGACGTGTAAGAAGCGTAAACCGCGAGTTCTATTGTTGGTACACGGCAAAATGCACGCTGTGTCGACGGTCGGCAAGTGTGGCGCGCGATCAAACGGTCAGGCCCGCAAAATAACCTGAGCCCGCAGCTGCACATCCTCCGGTGACCCGTTCCTTTCGATGGCAGTAATCTATCCAGCCGGGCGACGGGCGCCGGCTGGAACGCAGAATTCGTCAGGCAATTTGCCGGTATCGAAACGGCCAGTCTGCGGGCGGTGATAAGCTGCAGGTCTGTGGCCGGCTACGGGACAGAACCATGGCGAAAAAGCTCAAAAACGAGAAAGAACTGCTCAAGGTCGCGCTTGAGATGGTAATGGCCGACGCGGTCAGCCGCGGCGTGGTTGAGTTCGAGCCTACCGATTCGCACGATCTTAAAATCGAGTACGCCTACCGGCTGCTGGTGCACGACCAGGCGATCAGCCCGTTGCCGGACGACCAGCGCACGGCGCCCAATATCCGGCATCGGCTTGCCATGTGGGTCAGGCACCAGCTGCCTGCCGACCACGAGCTGCTGAAGTAGTGCCATGAAAGCGATGTTGCTCGAGGCGCTGGCGTCGCTTAAATCCTGTGATCAGCCGCTGCGCCTCGTCGACTTGCCGAAACCTAAGCCCGCCGCGGGCGAGATTTGCATCGCTGTCTCCGTCTGCGGCGTGTGTCACACCGAGCTCGATGAAATCGAAGGGCGCGCGGAGCCGCCGCAGCTACCCATCGTGCCCGGTCATGAAGTGGTTGGGCGAGTTGACAGCATCGGCAAGTCCGTCACCCGCTTCAAACCCGGCGACCGGGTTGGCGTCGGCTGGATTCACTCATCAGACGGCAGCGCGAACGAGAACCTGCGGCCCGCCTTTCGTGCGACGGGCCGCGACGTCAACGGTGGCTACGCAGAGTTCATGACGGTTGGCGAGAACTATGCCTACCCGATTCCGGACGTCTTCAGCGACGAACAGGCCGCGCCGTTATTATGCGCCGGCGCTATCGGCTACCGTGCACTGCGCCTTTGCAACCTCGTCGATGGCGAACAGCTCGGCCTGACGGGCTTTGGCGGATCCGCGCACATCGTGCTGCAACTCGCGCGACACCTCTATCCCAACTCCGGCATCTACGTGTTCGCACGCGATGTCGCAAGCCGCAAGTTCGCGAGCGAACTGGGCGCTGACTGGGTCGGCGTGATCAACTCGCGCGCGCCGGTGGCGCTCAATGCCATTATCGACACGACGCCGGCCTGGACGCCGATCGTCCACGCGCTCGCCAACCTCGCACCCGGCGGTCGACTCGTGGTTAACGCGATCCGCAAGGAAGACACCGACAAGTCGGCGCTCAAGAACCTTTCCTATCACGAGCATTTGTGGATGGAGCGCGAGATCAAATCGGTCGCGAACATTACCCGCCAGGATATCGCCGGGTTCCTGCCGCTGGCCGCCGCCATTCCGATTCGCTGTGAGGTGCGGTCGTACGCACTGGCCGATGCCAACAAGGCGCTGCTGGCGCTGCAGCGCGAATCCGTGCGCGGCGCAAAAGTCCTGCGGATCTAGGTACAAGTAGCAGGTTTTTCGGCAGGCGCTTTCCGTGTATACAGGCAGGTATCTGCCAGCGGAACCGGGTAGCAGATGTCAGATGAAACCAACAAGGCGTTTGACAGGAACACGATGCCGTTCGTGGCGCCGTGTCGCACGCTGTCGCCGTTCGCCGCCTTTCGCTGGATACGGCTCGGCATCGACGATTACCGGCACGCACCCCGCCAGAGCCTGACCTACGGCATCGTCATGGCCGCCATCATGGCGCTGCTGTCGCTTGGCGCCTGGGCCTACGGCAGCATCTGGTTCATGCTCGCAATGCTCGGCGGATTCGTGTTCCTTGCACCGCTCTCCTGCATCGGCCTGTACGCGATCAGCGCCCAGCTCGAGCGCGGCCAGCCGCCGTCACTGGCGCGCAGCCTGCGCGCTGCCCTGCGCCGCCACTTCGGCAATGAAATGGTGTTCGCCATTATTTTGCTGGTTATCTTCCTCGTCTGGGCCCGCGCCGGCGCCATGGTCAGCGTATTTTTCCCCACGGACGGCCATCCGGATATCGCGGACCTGCGCGGCTACCTGGCCGTCGGCACCCTCGTTGGCGCGGTGTTCGCCGCCGTTACCTTCTCGGCGAGCGCCTTTTCACTGCCGATGATCATGCATCGCGATGTCGATAGCGTGACGGCTATCGTCACCTCGGTGAATGCCGTGCTGCGCAACAAGTTCGCGACGATGCTGTGGCTCGCGCTGATCGTCGCCGGCCTTATCATCGGCGCCGCGACCGCGTTTATCGGCATGGTATTTATCCTGCCGGTGATTGGCTATGCCGCCTGGCACGGCTACCTCGAAGCGATTGACGCGCGGGATTTTCCGCGCCACAGCGTCGGCATAACGTCAACCCCCAAGAGCAAGGAAATGGCTGCATCGGCCGGCAACAGCACGGACTCCGAACCGCCGCAATAGGCCATGGTGGTGTCGCGGTAAATGCGTATGGCAGGATGCCGTTGATTCGCTACACTCGTGCGTTCTTTTGTGCGCACTAATAACAACATCGTAACGGCGGAACTCGTCACCATGGATTCTCAATCGAGCTACAACGACAAGGTCGTTCGGCAATTCGCGATCATGACCGTCGTCTGGGGCGTGGTCGGTATGCTGGTCGGGCTGATTATCGCCGCCCAGCTGATCTGGCCGGCACTGAACTTTGATCTGCCCTTCCTGAGCTACGGTCGCCTGCGGCCGCTGCATACCAACGCCGTGATCTTCGCGTTTGGCGGCAGCGCACTGTTTGCCACGGCCTATTACGTGGTGCAGCGCACCTGCCACGTGCGGCTGGCCTTCGACAGGCTGGCCGCCTTTACCTTCTGGGGCTGGCAGCTCGTTATCGTGCTCGCCGCGATCACCCTGCCGCTGGGCATTACCCAAAGTAAGGAGTACGCGGAGCTCGAATGGCCGATCGACCTGCTGATCGCGGTTGTCTGGGTTTCCTACGCCATTGTTTTTCTCGGCACGATTGCCAGGCGACGCGTCAAGCACATCTACGTCGCCAACTGGTTCTATGCGGCGTTCATCATCACGGTCGCGGTGCTGCACATCTTCAATAACCTGGCGATTCCTGTTTCGTTCACCAAGTCCTACCCGATCTACACCGGCATCGTCGATGGCATGATGCAGTGGTGGTACGGGCACAACGCCGTCGGCTTTTTCCTGACCGCGGGCTTCCTTGGCATGATGTACTACTTCGTGCCAAAGCAGGCTGGCCGGCCGGTCTATTCCTATCGCCTGTCCGTCGTGCATTTCTGGGCCCTGATCGCGATCTACATGTGGGCCGGGCCGCATCACCTGCACTACACGTCGCTGCCCAACTGGGCACAGTCGATCGGCATGGTGTTCTCGCTGATCCTGCTGGCACCGAGCTGGGGCGGCATGATCAACGGCATCATGACGCTGTCCGGCGCCTGGTATAAGCTGCGCACCGACCCGATCCTGAAGTTCATGATCGTGTCGCTGTCGTTCTACGGCATGTCGACCTTCGAAGGCCCGATGATGTCGATCAAGACCGTCAACGCGCTGTCACACTACACGGACTGGACCATCGGCCACGTGCACTCCGGCGCGCTGGGCTGGGTGGCGATGATGACGATCGGTACGATGTACAGCATGATCCCGCGACTCTTTAATAAGGAGCGCATGTACTCGATCAAGCTCATTGACGTGCATTTCTGGACCTCGACGATCGGCGTGGTGCTGTACGCGGTTTCCATGTGGATCTCGGGTATCACGCAAGGCCTGATGTGGCGCGCGCTGAACGATGACGGCACGCTGACCTACTCGTTTATCGAGAGCCTGAAGTTCACCTACCCGTACTACGGCATACGCCTGCTCGGCGGCCTGGTGTTCTTCTCCGGCATGCTGATCATGGTTTACAACGTCTGGAAAACGATTGCGGATACCAAACCGCAACCCATTGCAGTCGTGCAGCCGGCAGGGGCCTCCGCATGAATCACGAAAAAGTCGAAAAGAACATTGGCATCATGGCCGTGCTGATCGTCCTTGTGATCAGCATCGGCGGCCTGGTCGAGATCGTGCCCTTGATGGCCAGCTCGGCGGCAACCGAGCCACTGGAAGGCATTCGTCCGTACCCGGCGCTGCAGCTTGCCGGTCGCGACGTTTACGTGCGCGAGGGATGCTACGTCTGTCACTCGCAGCAGATCCGCCCGTTCCGCAGCGAAACCGAACGCTACGGGCCGTACTCGGTCGCCGGCGAGTTTGTCTATGACCGGCCATTCCAGTTCGGTTCGAAACGCACCGGGCCCGACCTCGCGCGCGTCGGTAAACGTTACAGCGATGAATGGCACCGCATCCATTTCATGAACCCGCGCGATCTCGTGCCGGAATCAAACATGCCGGGCTATCCGTGGCTCGCGACGGCGACGGTCGATGGCGAGCTCATCACCAGCAAGCTGCGCGCCCTGCAAATGCTCGGCGATCCGTACACCGATGAAGAAATCGCCGGCGCCGCCAAGGCGGTCGAGGGGCGCACCGAGCTCGACGCACTCATCGCCTACCTGCAAAACCTGGGCACTGCCCGGTCAGCGCGCTGACGGGGAGCCGAATCATGGAAATCGGAACGCTGCGCGGCCTGCTGACAGCACTGTTGTTCGTCCTGTTCATTGGCATCTGGGCCTGGAGCTGGAGCCGCAAGCGCAAGGATGTCTACGAGCGCATGGCCGAGCTGCCGCTTGAAGACGATTCAAAACCGCCATCTGAAAATACAAGAAAGGAGCAGTCCTCATGAGCGCCGGATGGACCTGGTTTGTGCTGATACTGACCGCCGCAAGTCTTGCGGCCTGCTTCTGGCTGATCGTGTGGACCAACCGGCAGCGTGCCTCCGACACAGAGCTTGCCGAATCCGAAGCGCACGTCTGGGACGAAGACATTCGTGAGTTGAACAACCCGCTGCCGATGTGGTGGCTGTGGCTGTTCATACTGACGCTGGTGTGGGGCATCGGCTACTTCATCATGTACCCGTCATTCGGTGACATCGAAGGCTACCTGGGCTGGAGCCAGGAAGCGCAGTACGAAGCCGAGGTGGCCGAAGCCGAAGAACGCTATGGGCCGATCTTCGCAAGTTTCGGCGCAATGCCCGCCGAGCAACTCATCGATGATCCGAAGGCGCTGAGTATCGGCGCGAGCCTGTTCGCCAACTACTGTTCACAATGCCACGGCGCCAATGCGCTGGGCGCGACCGGCTTCCCGAACCTGACCGACGACGTCTGGAACTGGGGCGGCACGCCGCAAAATATTGAGACCGCGCTCATCCAGGGTCGCATTGGCGTGATGCCGGGTCTGCGTTCGGTGTTCGCATCCGAAGCGGCCGTCGACGAAATGGTGCGCTACGTGCGCACGATGGCGGATGGCATGGACACGAGTTCACCGGCCCACACCACCTACATGCAACTCTGCGTCGGCTGCCATGGGCCAACCGGCCAGGGGCTGCAGGTGCTCGGGGCACCGAGCCTCGTCGACGACGTCTGGCTGTACGGCAGCTCGGAAGCCGCGGTGCGCAAGTCCATTGTTGAAGGCCGCAACGGCGTCATGCCGGCGCACCTCGACATGCTCGGCCCTGATCGCATCCGCATTCTGGCTGCCTATGTTTACAGTCTCTCGCGTTAGACGTGCATTGCAGCGATGAAAACCAACGAGCGCGACGAACACGTAGCTGAGTGGAGCCGGGACACCCAGAAATACGCGGTGCTGACCTGGATTTCGTTCCTTACCTCCGCGGCAGCCGCCATGTTCTTCTTTGCGTTCATCGACCCGCTGGTCATCGTCGATTCGCTGAACGTCGCCGCCATTGAAAGCCGCAACGCCGGCTACGCGATCGGCTTTTTCTTTCTTTGGGCCAATGCCTGGCTGGCCTGCTGGCTGACAGTACGTCTCATTCGTCGCAAACGACGCGGGCCCGGCGCCGTGCGGCCACCGCGCAAGCCATGAGCAGCAAGTCGCCGCCAGACAACTTCCAGTACGGCCAGCTGTATCGTTCTGAAGACAAAATCTACCCCCGCGAAATCAAGGGCCGCTTCGCGCGGCTGCGGCGTATCGCCATGTTCGTGCTGCTTGGCATGTTCTACGGCGGGCCGTGGCTGACCTGGGGTGGCCGCCAGGCCGTGCTGTTCGACCTGCCGGAACGCAAGTTCTACATCTTCGGCATGACGCTGTGGCCGCAGGATTTCCTGTACCTCGCGCTGCTGCTGATTATTCTCGCGATCTGCCTGTTTTTCTTTACCGCGATCGCCGGCCGCGTCTGGTGCGGCTTCGCCTGCCCGCAAACGGTGTGGACCGAGGCGTTTGCATGGATCGAGCGCAGCATCGAAGGCGACCGCAGCAAACGCATCAAGCTCGACAAGGCGCCGTGGACCGCCAACAAGCTCTTCAAGAAATCCGCCAAGCAATTCTGCTGGATAGCGCTCGGCCTGTTCACCGGTTTTTCCTTCGTCGGTTACTTTGTCGACGTGCGCGTGCTGGCTACCGAACTGATTACGTTCACCGCCAGCCCGTGGGCCTGGTTCTGGGTTTTATTTTACGGCTTCGCTACCTATGGCAATGCCGGCTACATGCGCGAACAGGTCTGCAAATACATGTGCCCGTACGCGCGCTTTCAAAGCGCGATGTTCGACAAAGATACGCTGATCGTTACCTACGAAGAGGAGCGCGGAGAACCGCGCGGTGCGCGTCGTCGCGATTCAGATCACAAGGCCAGGGGCCTTGGCGACTGCATCGACTGTACTTTGTGCGTCCAGGTCTGCCCGACCGGCATCGACATTCGCAAAGGCCTGCAGTACGAGTGCATCGCCTGCGCCGCCTGCATTGACGCCTGCGATTCGGTCATGGACAAGATGCAGTATCCGCGCGGCCTCATTCGCTACAGCACCGAACACGCGAAACACCACGAGCCGTACAAGATCCTGCGTGCGCGAACGGTTATCTACAGCGTGTTGCTGGCGATCCTGATCGGCAGCATGGTGACATTCATGGCCACGCGCCAGCCCGTCATCATGGACGTAATCCGTGATCGCAACACGCTGTATCGCGATGTCGGCCGGCAGGGCATCGAAAACAGCTACACGATCCGGGTCATCAACAAGCACAATCAGGAACATGACTATCGCCTGAGTGTCAGTGGTCTCGACGGCCTTGAGATCCGCACCGAAACGGAATTTACGCTGGCACCGGAGTCGGTCTACACGCTGCCGACGTCCGTCACGGCGCCGCACGAGAGCGCAATTGGCGGTAACATCATCACGTTCCGCGTAGAGAGTCTGGATGACACGTCCATCGCGGTGACCGAGGAAAGCCGTTTCCGCGGGCCGACAGGAGAGCGAAAATGACCAGCGCCCACCCGACTGATCTGCCCTGGTACCGGCAGCGCATGGTGTGGTTAGTGATTGCCATTCCCGGCCTGACCGTAGCCGGCTGCCTGTTGACCATTTATCTCGCCATCAGCAATCCCGAAACCATCGTGAAGGATCCGGTGCTGGATTCCTCGCCCGCCACCCGGATACCGCGCGAAGCGCTACCCTGAGCATGCCCGCCGTCGCCGATTGCTTTCACTGCGGCGAAGCGTTGCCGCGCGGGCCCGCGATTCTTGCGAGCGTCGGTGACAAGTCGTTGCCCGTATGTTGTCTCGGCTGCAAGGCCGTTGCCGAATTTATCGACAGCAATGAGCTCGGCTCCTTCTACCGCTTTCGCGAGCAGCCGCAGCGCCGGCATGGACCTGCGCCCCGAGCGCATCGCGTACCTGGCCTACGATTCGGATGACATGCGCGCGCGCTACGTGCACGCAGCCGATGACCGCGCTGAGGCCACGCTCGACATTGGCGGCATGTACTGCTCCGCCTGCGGCTGGCTGCTGAACGCCGCGCTGGAGCGACATCCCGCCGTTCGCTCCGTTGATATCAATCCCGCCACGCACCGCGCGGTGATCGCCTGGGACAATGGCGCGCTGCCGTTCAGCGGGCTGCTTGCTGCGATCGCCGATGTTGGTTTCAAGCCGCAGCCTATAGGGCAGGATCAGAAAGACGCGTCGCAGGATTACGAATACCGCCTCGCGTTGAAACGCCTGATCGTTGCGGCCGCTGCGGGCATGCAGGTAATGATGTTTGCCGTGGCGCTGTACGCCGGCGATTTTTTTGGCATCGAGCCGGGCGTCGAAAAATTTCTGCGTTTGGTCAGCCTGCTGGTATCGCTGCCGATCGTGTTCTATTCGGCGACGCCGTTTTTCCGCAGCGCGTGGCGCGGCCTGCGGGCGCGCATGCCCGGCATGGATCTGCCGGTATCGATCGCGATCATCGCGGCGTTCGGCGCATCGCTGCGCGCCGTGTGGCTGGACAGCGGCGCCATCTATCTCGATTCAGTCGCGATGTTCGTCGCGTTCCTGAGCGCGACGCGTTTCATGGAAATGCGCGCGCGGCATCGCTCCGACAGTTTTGCGCTGGCGCTGGCACGGCTGCTGCCCGACACGGCAATACGCGTGGTCGACGGCGTGCAGGAAACCGTGGCGCTCGACCGGCTGCGAACCGGCGATACCGTGGTCATCAAACCCGGCGACGTTATTCCCGCCGACGGCGTCGTGCTGTCCGGCAAGCTGTCCGTCGATGAGTCGATGCTGACCGGCGAATCCGCGCCGCTGACCCGCGAAGCCGGCATGCCGGTTTACGCCGGCGGCAGCAACCGCGTCGGCAGCGCCTTTATCAGCGTTACGCTGACCGGCGCCAGCACCAGCCTGGCCGAGATCGGCCGGCTGCTCGAACGGGCCAAAGCGGATCGACCGCCGCTGGCGCTGCTTGCCGATCGCATTGCCAGCCGCTTCGTGATCGCCGTGCTGCTGATCGCTTCGCTGACTGGCCTTACCTGGTCGTTGCTCGATCCTGCGCGCGTGTTCGACACCGTGCTGGCAACGCTGGTCGTGACCTGTCCCTGTGCGCTCGCGCTGGCGACACCGGCCGCGCTGGCCGCCGCCGCCAGCCGTCTCGCTGCATCCGGTTTTTTGCTGGTGCGCTCGCGCATCCTCGACGTCCTGGCACCCGGTGCAACAATCGTGTTCGACAAGACTGGCACGCTAACGCGCGGCCGTCCGGCGGTGCTGCAAACACGCCTGCTGTCCGGCGATCCGCAGGTCGATGAAGATTCTTGCAAGCGACTTGCGGCGGCTTTGGAGGCGACCTCGGAGCACATACTCGCACGCGCGTTTGCTGGCGAACCCGGGCCTGCCGGGTTCGAGGTACAGAACGTCCGACCCGAAGCAGGCAAAGGCGTCGCCGCGACGATCGGCACAGTCCGCTATCGCATTGGCAGTTTCGATTACGTGCGCGAACTGGCCGGTGACCGCGCCGGCATCGAACCGGGGGACGCCATGACGCGCGTTTACCTCGGCTCGGAAGCCGGCTTCCTTGCCGAGTTCGTGGTGGGTGATGAAGTGCGCGCGGATGCGCAGCAGGCGCTCGATGCGTTGCGACAGGCAGGGTTCCGGACCGTGATTGCCAGCGGCGACCGGCCGGCCGCGGTTGCCGATGTTGCTGCAAAGCTTGGCATCGCTGACTGGCACGCGTCCCTGTCACCTGCGGCCAAACTCGAGTTCGTTGAGAGCCGACGCCGCGCCGGCGAGACCGTGATCATGGTCGGCGATGGCATCAACGATGCACCCGTGCTGGCCGCGGCCGACGCCTCCATCGCGCTCGATGCGGGCACTGCGCTGGCGCGCGCCAGCGCCGATGCGATTGCGCTCGGCCGGCGCCTGATGAGCATCGTCGACGCAGTCAATGTCGCCCGGCAAACCCGGCGCATCGTGCGCCAGAATATTGCGTGGGCCATTGCCTACAACCTGGCCGCCGTGCCGCTGGCTGCCGCCGGCGTGCTGGCACCGTGGATGGCGGCACTCGGCATGTCGGCGAGCTCGCTGCTGGTCGTGCTCAATGCGCTGCGCCTGCATCGCCATGGCCGTGATCAGCGCAAGGCCGCGCCCGCGCCGCTCGATCCGTCACTGTCGGAAAGGGCCGCGACATGAGTATCCTGTTCCTGCTGATACCGCTCGGCCTGCTGCTGCTTGGCCTCGCTGTCTGGGCATTTTTCTGGGCCGTTGGCGGCGGCCAGTTTGACGATCTCGACACGCCGGCATGGAGCGTCGTGATGGACGACGACAGCGCGCCGAAAAAAGACGCCCGCAGTAAAACCGACACGCCACCCGATCCGCAAGACGGATGCTGACGAGCGTATTACTTCCGGCAGCGTTCGCTGCAGGCTTTTTCGGCAGCACCCACTGCATCGCAATGTGCGGCGCGCTCGTGCTGCTGTTCGAGGGCCAACGCGCGGCTAGCGGCGGCTGGCTCAGGCGGCTGTCGTATAACGTTGGGCGCATGATGTTTTACGTCACGCTCGGCGTTGTCGCCGGTGCATCCGGTGCGCTGTTGATGTCCGGCGTTGGGCAGGGGCTGGTGGTGCTGCGCTGGATTGCAGGCGTCCTGCTAATACTGCTGGGACTTAATCTTGCGTTCGACTGGCAATCGCTGCGCTTTCTCGAAAGCGCCGGTGCGGGAATCTGGAAACGGCTGTCACCGCTGGCGCGCCACGTGCTGCCGATCAGGTCCGTACCAACTGCGCTGGCCGCGGGCTTCCTGTGGGGAGCGTTGCCCTGCGGCCTGGTGTACAGCGCCGTTGCACTGGCGACCACCAGCGGCAGTGCGGTCGCAGGCGGCTTCGTCATGGTCGCGTTCTGGCTGGGCACCTTACCTGCCTTGCTGCTGGCCGGTGCGTCGGCGGAACGCCTGCATCGTTTCAAATCACGCACATCGTTCCGGCGCATCGCGGGTGCGCTGATGATTATTTTCGGGCTTGTTTCATTGAGCTTGCCGTTAATGCACACCGGCAGTGACGAGCCGGATAGTCATCGACATGGATCGATGGTGCAGTGAGTTCGCGGTGCCTATTGCCGGCAGGCTCGCCACAAAGCATAAAGAGCAATGGCCTGCATCGGAATCATCCCAACTGCACCTGCTGCATCGCTGGTTAAGACGGTCTTATACAGACCCGCACTTGACGATATTCCGAACAAACATGCGGCAAAAAACCATCGGGGTCGTTGCAGAAGTGTACGAGTTCGGCGAATTCCTGTGCCTGCGAGCACGAAAGCTGCCCCTCCCCAAACCAGCCCGGCTGAGCCATAGGCGTCCGCTGAGAAGTTAAGTCCAATAATCATCATCATTCCGAGCAACGCCAGCAAAGCTCCGAATGCTATCGCCAGGACGCTGACAAGCCTCGCTGTTTCGACGTGCAGCATTGCCGGGTCTTTATCTGCATCTGATTGTTCGGAGTTCTTTACGCTCAAGTTCAGCTCTCCCGCATATCGCGGAAACCGCACTCACCCGCGAAAAATGGGGTCGAACCGAATAAAATTGCGTGGAAATTGGGGTCGAACCGCGTTGCCTCACGTTGCAATGCTGAGCATTTAAAGAAACCTCCGTTCGACTTCGATTTTCAATTATCCGTGTTGGCCGCACGCCGTCAGCAACGACTGCGCTACGAGCTCGGGCCGACTATCCCACGGCCTGGAAACCGATAGCCTGAATCAAGTCGATGTAACGTGGGTCGTCGCGCCACTCATCGAGCGAGCCCCATTCCCGCAGGAAAAGGACATCACGGACTTTCACATCGACCGCGTCCTGCAGACTGGCAAATCCCTTGTCAGCATCGCCTGCTGAAAAATAGACGGAAGCCAGTAACGCCGGTGAAACGAACTGCACTGCCGCGATGCTTTCGAGTTCGGCTAGCAGTTGTTCCGCCTGCGCATCTTGACCCAACCTGAGGTAGGCGATGGCCGCGTTGGATAACTGTTGCGGTAGTCGACCGCGATCCTGCAGGTCCGCCTCAAAGTAGCCAATGGCGCGCTGCGTATCGCCCTTTGCGAGCCAGGCTAAACCCAGTGCAGAACGGGCATCTGCATGATTGCCTGCAAGCTCTGCTTCCGCGATCGCGCGATCGTAACGGTCTGCGTTCAGGAACCGCCACGCCGCGTTCATATGAACGTAAGGGTCATCAGGGCTCGCCCGCAATCGGCGTTCGATAAGGCCTATCGCTTCGTCGTGCCTTTGCTGAATACTCAGGAACAGCGCATAGCCAAGTACGTTTAGAGAATCGAGTTCGATGGTCTTGAGATACTCGCGCTCCGCTGCTTTGAAATCCCAGTCATACCAGGTCAGGATATCCGCGTACAGGCTACGCGCATTGGACAGGTCACTGTCGAGCGCGATGGCCTTAAGCGCCGCTTCTTTTGCCTTCGGGTAAACATCACTCGGCGGCAGGTTTCCATAGCTGGTGCCGAGGAAGCTGTAACTCCATCCAAGAGTCGCAAACGCTTCGGCGAAGTTCGGATCGAGTGTTGTTGCGAGCTCCAGGTTGACGACCGCGATCTGAAGGTCCTCCGGCGTTTGTCTGAACGTATGGTATCGGCCCAACAGAAACGCCGTATACGCATCCAGATTGTCCGTCGGCAATTGCACCGGTTGTGGCTCGGCAATGCCTGCGTATTCGCGCCGCAACGCCAACGTTACCTGGCGAGCCACTTCTTCCTGAATAGAAAATAATTCTGGACCGATAACAGGCGATCAAAACTATCTGCCCACAAGTGTTGATCCGATCGTGCCTCTATGAGCTGAACGGTAATTCGTATCCGATCACCGTCAACCCGGACACTCCCCTCAATGACAGTGCTAACGCGAAGCTGCTCGGCAATTTCGGGAATGCCCAGGCGGGTCGAGCGATAGGATTCGACGGATGTTCGTGACGACACCTGCAGCCCTTCAACGCCCGCCAGGCGCGTCAGGAGTTCATCCTGCATGCCGTCGGCGAAGTAGCCGTAGTCCTGGCCGGCGCTGAGGTCTGCGAAAGGCAGCACTGCGACGGAAGCCGCTGATGGCAAATACTTCGATTCGTCTTGCGGCGCGTTGAAAAACCAGAACGCTGCGATGGCGATTGTTAGCAGGGCCGCTCCGATCAGGCCAACCCGGGCGGCGCTGCGCGGTGCCAACTCGGCGAGCGGTTTGGCATCACAGATCAGGCGATAGCCTTGTCCCCGTACTGACATGAAATAGCGAGGAGACTGGCCGTCTTCCCAAGGGCCTGCCGCAGCAATCGCACTCGCTGTGCAAGCGTTTCGTCCCCGACAACGACGTTGCCCCAGACCTCGCGGATCAGTTCGTCTTTGCTGACCGTGTCTGGCGCGTTTTCTATGAGAATCGCGAACAGCTGGAAGGACAGCTCCGGCAGGTCGATGCGTTGCTTTCCCCGACTGACGGTGCCGCGATTCAAATCAACGACTAGATCCAGAACGCGGAATCTTCGCGCCGGGTTGTCGGCTACACCGTTAACCATGGCGGTCGTGTATCACGCCGACTGATCTAATTATTTGATAAATGGGCGAAAAACGAAGATTCATCAAGCCTTCAGCGTTCTTAATTGAGTCTTCAAGGAGTTTAGCGGCAATTCAGCTACGTTGCCGAACTTCGATTCTTGAACGCACAAAGAGGATTCACCATGAACATACGACAATCTGCGGCCTTGGCCGTTTCACTCCTATTCTTTGCCCAACCCATTAGTGCCTGTGCTGGTGATCTCTACATCGCTGCCGGTGTCGGCAACGCTACTCTTGACGAGGACTTCGATGGGCTGAACGTGGACGACAGCAGCACCGCAATTCGCGTTCTGGCCGGATGGCACTTTAACGATTACTTCTCGGTGGAAGGCGGCTATAACGACTTCGGCGATTTCGAGCAATCCTTTGACGACGGCAGCGGCCCAGGCACCGCGAAGCTCAGTGCGGATGGCTTCATCCTGGGGGTCACGGGTCGCGTCCCGACGAACGAGCGAGTCTCACTGACAGGTCGCGCGGGCATGTTTTTCTGGGATGGCAACGCCGAGATCAACAATGTCACCCAAGCGACGCCGGAGGACAGCAATCTCTACCTTGGAGTTGGGCTGGCTTTCAGCGTCACTGAAAAGCTCGAACTGATTGGCGACTGGACACGCTACGAACTGGAAAGCGCAGAAAGCACCGTGTTCTCTGTCGGCTTGCAGTACAACTTTCGCTAGATTCAAGCACATCGAAAGCAGATCAGGCAGAAGATCGAGGGTCGAACCGCAGTGCCTTCACACGCCATGGCTGAACGTTGAAGAAAAATCTCGGTTCGACCCCAATTTTCTTGAAGAAAAATCTCGGTTCGACCCCTATCTTCGACGCAAGCAACTCAATCGGAAGTTCCAGAGAAAAGGTGCGGGCATCGACATAGGGGCCTTCAGTGACCCACTGCGGTGGCGCATCCTGAGCGCTCGTTACGGCGGGACAGGTCGCAATCGCCAGCAGACACCACAGGTACTTGTTCAAGGTCATTTACCTCCGAGGAATTTCGGCCCCTGGGCGGGAATACTTTTTTTCTTTGGGTCGGTGATTGTCACTTCGATTGCAGCGGCACGAGTGACCGCTGCCATAAGTATAGCGGACGCCGTGTTGCGACAGGGCTTCTGCTGCGGCTCAAGGTTCGAGCTAAACGGGCGAAGGCTGTGTCTGCCCTGCTTATGCAGGGTTCAAGCCACACTCTCGCGCACCTGGAACACATTGCCTTCCGGATCGCTGCCATCGCAAGCCCTGCTGCCGCGCGCAACCCATTCTTTTGCTTTTGGAAAGATTCGTCCTCCGAGCTGCCCAGCCTTGCTGCGTGCCTGCTCAATGCTGGTGACCGGCAGGCATATCTTGATCTGGGTATCTTCCCGAATCTCTGGCGGCGTGGTTATCCGGATCGTTGCTGCGATGTGCTCCGGTATGCCGTGAATGACGAGCTCGAAATCCGCGTCGTGCAGGACGATGTGATGCTCGTCTCTCAGTGCTTCAGTCAGCTCCGCGACCTCCGCGTAAAATCGCGCCAGCAGTTCAATGTCTTTGGCGAAGAGCACGGCACTCGGCTTCGGGCGGGTAATCATGGATGGCTGCGACATTCTAGGTGGTAAATAAGTGGAGCCTGCCTGTGCGAACTGACGTCCGCGCTAATCGGGAATCAGCGTACGGCGCAACTCTTGCCAAAGCAAGAAGCGCGACGCGAACGCCTTTACCGGAGACGCAGTCAGTTCGCTATAGGTTGGGGTCGAACCGCGGTTTCCTCGCATGCCATCGCTGAGCGTTTAAGGAAAAACTCGGTTCGACGCCTATATCCGCTATATCGCTTATATTTATTCGGCGCAATGTCAGGCGGCATGTACATCGACGATTTCGCTTTGCGACCGTGGCAAAGGAATCGAGTCTCCTGCTTTCCTCAAGCCTTCGATATGAAACTCGACCGCTTGCCGGATAAGCGTCACAACGTCGTCGCGAGTTTTTGCAACAGCCACACACCCCGGCAGGTCCGGCACGTAGGCACCGAACCCATTTTCACTCTTTTCGACTATTACCAGGTACTTCATAGGACACTTTAAACCAGCCTGCTTCAGAATGCTGTTAAGCGTTCCAGGCGGGACGTCAATCCCGGACTTGCCCGAGACTGTTACTGTCCCTGGCTTTTGCGGATGTCTCAGCTGCCGATGGCTACCGCGGGTCCTGTCAATTACCCAGCCATCGTTTTTTAGTAATCGCAGAACCGCCCTCACCTTCATCAGTCCAGATTGACTGGGCGATGTCGAGGCTGCTACGTGCGAATCGGGTCGATTTGCGGCCTAACGCTTCGGCTAACTTGCGCCAATTACCTAGCGGGTCCTATGCCAATGCGAGGCAATTATCTGCAGATGTCGCCCAGATCCTGCCCGGCAGCAAGTTCAGCGATTGTTAGCTTGCATCCAGAAATTCTTCCAGATGTGGCTTGAAGATAGTCGCTTTGCCAATATTGTTCAGGCCCGCCTTCGCAAATTCGACGGCTAACGTTGTGTTTCCAAGGTGACGATTTATTTTGGCCATTACCAAAGCTCCATGAACCGCGTTGACATAGCCAAACCGCATATATGTCTTATCGCAGACGATATCCTCGGGCTTAAGCATACCGGCAATTTTTTCGGTCGAATCAAATTCCAGGAAACGTGGTTCCCCGCGATTCAGGTATGTTGCAACGAGATGATCTACACTCTTGCGGGGCGAACTGAACATTCCGTCATATTTCCACCAGTAGTCCAACCTTCCTCTCGGCGCGAGTCGCTGACGAAACTCGCAGTCCACTTCCTTTATCGTCGATACTTTTGGAAAATCAGCGGACCAGGACACTGGCAAAAATGTCAGGTGCAGTCCCAAATTGACAGCAACAGATCCGCCATATTTGTTCCCTTGAATATTCACAGCGTTAATAACTTCTCCGCGAATTCGGCGGAAATTCTGACCGCTCCCCTTGAAACCGAGATCACGAAGTGCGGGCGCGAACTCGTCCCGAACAAGACTGAAGAACTCAGACTTTGCCGATGAACTCAATTTGCAACCTGACGTCTTAGCTCACACGCGCTTGACGCAGGTCGCCCGGAGCGACAGCGCAAGGCGGGCTGGGTCAAGTGGCGAGTGCGCGCATTGTTAGGCGGCATTACGCCCCTCCCAAACGATTACTACTAGAACGAAGGCAGCCGCAACAGAACCAACAATGTCCGCAACAACTACTCTGTGTATTTGATCTCCGTTGTCACCTGCAATATACGCGAGGACAACGAACGAGGACATGCTCACCAGTCCCAAAGAAGCGGCAAGCATCTGCAATGATGGACGGAAGGCTGACAAAAGCAGGAACCCACCAATCAGTCCGAGCATGACTGCACGATGACGCATTAGTATCTCAAGATCAGCTGATTCAATAGCAATGCCGTAAAGACCAGTGATGTGTTCAGCGGAGAGGACGCCAATAATAGGAAATAGGTTTAACAACCCGACAGCGGCTAACGCGATAGAAAGGATTTTCTTCATAATCTAAAGTGCGACCTAACGTTCGAGTTAACGGGCGCGGTGCGGCCGGACGCCTTGGCCTGGTTGGCGAAAATGTGCAGCGTACCGCCGACCGGGCCAAGGCGGCCTGCCGTAGCGCGTCCGGTTGAACGAGCGGTTAGGCCTCGGCGGCGGCACTTGACCTGCGAGTGTTCCGCTGAGAATTCATAGAGAAGTACAAGAACGTGATCACGGTGGGAATAATAAATCCCTTTAGATATGAGAGTGGATGCCTGCCATCCAAGAAGAGAAACGGGAGATCAAAGAAGAATGCCCAGTAGTGTGTTGCTATCAGCGCGGAAATTGCAAACCACATTCCATACAGGCCAAATCGCCTATTCAGGACCACAAGAATTAGGCTGAATACAATTATCACGCGAAGTATAGATTGTACGTACTCAAATAGGGGGTGCGTATTTCCGCTCCCGCCTTGGTACAAGTCGGTGCCTGAGCCAAAGTACAAATCGAAGAGTGTGTAAGTGTGGTAGAAAATGAGAAGGCCGGCCAGCGCGCAGATGACTACTCGCCGTGCTTGAATGTGTCCGCGAACGAGCTGAATTATGCGCATGATTGACAGAGCCGCAGAGTGTGGGTGCGAGGCCTAACGAAATATAGCCAGTAAGAAAGTAGTTAGTAACTGCAAGAAAAACTCAATTTAACAGGTTTCGGGACCAGGTAAGTTACTGATTAGCTTACTCGCAGGGATTGATAGTTTGCAAATATTGCGGACGAAGAAATTGCCCTAACAGAAGCTTGTTGACACGCTCGCTAAATAGCGCGACGACCGCATCATGTCGAAGAGCGCCACTGCCTACTCCGCCGCCTTGATGTTCTCATCCAGGCCGCGCTGCAGGTATTCCAGGGCTTCTTTGGGATTGCCGGTATCTTTAAGCGTGTCGCCGAGCAGCATGTAGGCCGCATTGCGAATCGCCGGGTTCTTGCTGTCTGCCAGGACCTTCTTCAGCACCTCCGTCGAGCGCGCTTTTTCGCCGCGCTGCTCATAGACCTCCTGGATCTTCATCATCTGCAGGATCGCCGCCTTCTCCGGGCTTGATGACACCGCGTAGGTCGATTCGATAATCTCAAAGTAGTTGGACATCAGCGAAAGAAACGTCTGCATTAACTGCAGGTCGTCCTGGGACTGCGCCCGCGCGCCGGGTGCCGCTGCCAGCAGCACAGCAGCGATGATACCTATCGTGACAGCTCTAAGTGAACGCATGGTTGTGTTCCTCCGTAAGGGAATTTTCCAGAAGTCGTGTTGATTGATCGCTTGGCTTGAGCGAGGGCTTCGCCGGCATCTGCGGCACTTTCACGCTATGCATTTTCGACAGGCTGGGCGCAGCTCCGGGCGGTTTTTGCGGTTGCAGTGATGCCAGCGTTGACAGTGACATTGCAGCAGTGGCCGACGGTGCAGACGGATGCGGCCGATCCGCAGCTGGCAGCAACCAGAACAACACCAGCAGTAGTGACATGGCTGCCGCGGGTATCCAGGCCCGCGAGTGTTGCGAAGCATCCGCGACGTTCGCCCGAACGCGCGTCGCCAGGTACGGCGGTGCGCTGATGTCCCGGTAGTCGCGCTTCAGCGATTCAATATCATTGTTCATGGTCAAGTCCGGCCTGCGTCATACTGATTTTCAAACTCCGGGTCGCCTTGTGCAGCAGTGCTTTAACGGTACCTTCGCGGCAGCCCATCGCCTGCGCCGTCTCTCGCACCGACAGGTCTTCGAATATCCGCAGGATAATCACTTCCCGCTGCCGTTCCGGCAGTCCTGCAACGAAGCGGCGAACCCGCTGCGCGCTGTCGAAATCCACAAGCTCGCCTTCCGGCGTGCGGCCCGGATCGCGCGGCTCGTCGTCCAGCGCCTCGGCATGCCGCACGCGATTGAACTCGTTGCAAACGTGCCGGGTCGTCCGGTACAGCCAGGTAAACGGCGCGGCACGAAAGCGAAAGGCGCGAAGGCCCCTGTAACTGCGGACGAACACTTCCTGCGCGGCGTCGCCTGCGAGCTGCTGGTCACGCAGCCACAGGCAGGCGAGCCTGAATACGCGGTCCTGGAAACGCTGCACAATGGCGTCGAATGCCGCAGCATCGCCCCGCTTGAATTGCCTGACCAGCTCGACATCGGAAGCCTCATCCCTGTTCATTGCGAATCGTCTTACCTATTGGTGCAGCTGCGGGGCGATCGGTTTACCGGCCTTGCGGACAAAACACCGCTGTCGCGTGGCCGCAAATACCGGCATGCAGTACTAGGTATTCATGAACCCTACCGGCGGCTGATTGCTCTCAGGCGAGTAGAACGTTCGCACGTTTGGCAGCACCTCGTCGAGTTCGGAGGCGGGCACGCCAAACCAGCGCGCCAGCTCGGCGAAGTATTCGTCGACGGAAGTGGTCGGTGCGTACACGCCGCGCCCGGTGTCGAGCGGACTCGACGGCGACAGGATCGGGTAATCGCCGTAGATGCTGCCGCCATTGACGGCACCGCCCATCACGATGTGGTGGCCGCCCCAGCCGTGATCCGAGCCTTTGCCGTTGGACGTCAGGGTGCGGCCGAAGTCGGACGTGGTGAAGGTGGTCACTTCATCGAATACACCAAGCTCTGTCAGCGCATCGCGAAACTCCTGAAGACCCTTGCTGATCGCCGGCAGCATGTTCGCCTGGTTGTCGATGACGTCGTCATGATGGTCCCAGCCGCCGACAGTGATGAAGAACGTCTGGCGGGTTGCGCCAAGCGCATCGCGTGCGCCGATGACGCGCGCGATCTGCCGCAGGCTTTGCGAGAACGGGCCGGCGGAGAACGCTGTGGTCAACGCTGGCGAGGTTTGCATAGCATCGACAAACACGGCTTGTGCATCAATCGCATTACGCAGGCGCCTTGAGTACTCGCGGCGAAAAATATTCTGTTGCTGCACTGCCAGCAGCTCGTCAACCATGCGCTTGCGCAAAGCGCCGAACTCGGTGCCATCATCGTAAGCGTTGATACCGGGTGCACCATCGCCGCTGGCATCAATACTGTACTCGCCGACGAGTTCCCCGCTCTGGAAGACATTGCTGCCGGACAGCGAGATGTTCATCGATACGCCGTTCATCACGTTCACGTCCTGCATGCGATCCGCGATGCGGCCGGCCCAGCCCTGCGCGATGCGCGCGTCCGGCTTCGCCGTCTGCCACTGGCTGATCTGGTCCGCGTGCGAGTACAGGCCCAGCGGCAGCTGTGCCGTGCCGTTCGCCACGGCCTGTGCATCGAACGCTTCAACGAGCGTACCGACGTTGGCCATCATCGCGGCATCGCCGTTCGCGAACAGCGACTGCAGTTCCGGCATGCCGGGGTGCAGTCCGTAGTTGCGGCCGTTTGCAGCCGTCCCGGGCAGTGCCAGTAGCGAACTTTGCGGCAGTGCGAGATCGGAGCGAATGCCCGCGTACTCGGCGTACTGGTCGTTGTCCCGCGGAACCAGCATGTTGAAGGAATCGTTGCCACCCGCAAGCAGCACGCAAACCAGCGCCTTGTAACCCGGCCCGCTTTGCGCGGCCGCGGTGCGCGCAAGGCCGAGCTGCAGCAGGTTTGTCGAGACCGTTGCCGACGCCAGGCCGAGCGAACAGCTGTGGGTGAGAAAATTGCGTCTCGTCATCATGGCGGGATCTCCCTAGAGCCGCACGGCGTAGTCGGTTGATGTGAGGAACATGTAGAGCGCGACCTTCACGCGCGCCGCCAGGTCCGGAATGTCGTTAAGTACACCCTCTATCGCCTGGCGCGATTGCGGGCTCAGTGTTCCCGACGTCAGCACGATATCGAGACGGTCGACCAGTGCGGGCACGTTGCCGGCAATATCGAGGTAATCGTCATACGTCAGTGACACGGTAGCGAACGGCGCCGGCGCATCCGTGACGACATCGGCCAGAAGGATTAAATCGACAAGGTTTGACCAGCCGATGATCGAGTTGCTCGTTGCTATCTGAAACTCTGGTGCAACGAGCCCGGCCGCTGCGATCTCGCCGGACGGCGAATGCGCTGGCAAAAAGAAATTGAAAACGCTCGGCGCGGATAGCGGATGCTGTTTCGTCAGCGCCTGCAGCAGGTAGCCGGTGTTCGCGATAAAACCGTCATCGCTGGTTGCACCAAATTGCCGCAACAGGGACGCATAGCGCACAACGGGCTCGCGCAGTTTGCCGAACTCCGCGTTGCTGCCCGGCAATGCCGCTGCTTCGGGATCGAGCAGCACCGCGCGGATTACCGCCCGCATGTCGCCGCGGATGCCAGTAGCGTCTCCATTGAATGCCCGTGCCACCCGCTCGATGTACGCCGGCGACGGGTTCGACGTTACCAGCCGCTGGATCAGCTGCTTGCCGATAAACGGCCCGACGTTCGGGTGATTGAACAGGTTGTCGATCGCCGCTTCGATATCCATGTCGCCGCTCTGGCCTTGCGGCACGACTGTGCCGTTCAGCAGGTTCTTCTGCCCGGGTTCGTGCGCGAAATCGAACATCTGCATGGGCGCCGAGAAGTCCGGCAATGGTTTGCCGAAGAAGGCCCCCGACCCGCCGTAAGAAAGTCCCGTGAACATCTTCGCGAACTCGCGTATCTGCACGTTGCTGTAGGTCGGAATCGGCCGGCCGTTGCCATCCAGTTTGTGCGAGCCGTCGATGTTGAGCTCGAACAGGCCGATCGAGAACAGCTGCATCACTTCGCGCGCGTAGTTCTCGTCCGGGAAAATGTTGTTGGCAGGATCGGAGCGTCGATTGTTGACGTGGCTGAGGTAAATGCCCATCGCCGGGTGCAGCGTCACGTCGCGTAACAGGTCGCGGAAATTGCCGAATGCGTTGTTCAACAAAGTGTCGTAGTAGCCGCTCAGCGCGAGCGGATAGACGATGAGCGTATCGACGTTGTCTGACACGACGAAGATCTCGCTCAGCGCGAACGCGACGCGTTGCCGCAGTTCGTCATCGGCCGTGATGCTGCGATGCCACCAGGCGAGGCGCCGAAACAGCACCAGGTATTCGACATCCTGTTCGTACGGCGAAAACTCGCCGGCATCGCGACGTTGCAGCAGGTCGTTAACGACCGATGTGTGATCCGTGACGGGGAGCGCAAACTGGCTGTCGAGCCACGCGGCTTTACCCTGGCGCGCCAATGCGTCGATATCGCTGTACTTCAGTCCGAACGTGGCCTGCGATGCAAAGCGGGACGCGTCAGCAAGCTCGGCAGCCGTCGGCGGCGCGGGCGGTGGCGGCGAGGTGGTGGTGGCGGGCGCACTGCCGCCGCCACCGCCGCCGCAGGCATTCAGCAGCATCGCGGTCAGCAGTAGCACGGCGCACAGCGTTTTCCTTGTTCCCGCCCTCATTTCGCACTCTCCCTGTTTATCCTGACTGGTTGGTGCAGCGGCGGCCAATTCGGTTTACCCGAAGTTGCGGTGGATTATGACCAACAGGGTCCGAGGCGCACAGCGACCCGGTCGAGTCTGGCAGGAAGTGGCGGCCGATGATGTGACCTGGCGCAGAACCGGGCGACGGATTCGCCGAGGGCCGAAAAGCGCAGGTTAAGGGCCTGTGCGAATCAGGTGCGTAATGTGCCTGCCTCGTCTACACCGTCTTCTACAAGGCGCCGAGCACCCGGTGCAACCTGGCGTTCACATCTTTAGCCAGCGGCTTCACCCGTTCGTCGTCGACGAGACCCATGACGGCCTCCGGGTCCATGAAGCTGACGAATACCTTGCCGGACTCGTCTTCCCGCACCAGGACATTGCAGGGCAGCAGCAGGCCAATATCGGGCACTGCGCCAATCGCGTTGTACGCAAGCTGCGGGTTGCAGGCCCCGAGGATGCGATAGCGCGGCATATCCTTGCCGAGTTTCTCCTGCATCTTGGCTGCGACATCAATATCTGACAGCACGCCGAAACCTTCGGTCTGCAAGGCCGCTGTGACGTTTTGAATCGCCGTATCGAAATCTTCGGTTACGGATTTGCCAAAGCCAAAACTGGATTTCATTAATCTCACCTTTTCCCGGTTTCCGGGTTCGTCGGGCAATAAATGTCATGTAGAAGACTGATGACCTTGTTCGCCGGCCCGTCATTCAACGAATAATAAATGTTCTGCGATTCGCGCCGCGTCCTGACGAGACCCTGCGACCGCAGTCGCGCGAGTTGCTGGGACAATGCCGACTGGCTCAACGGCACCGCCTCGTTCAGTTCACTCACCGACGCCTCCTGCTCAGCCAGCATGCACAGGATCATCAGGCGGCTCTCGTTGCCGAGCGCATTCATCAGGTTCGCCGCTTCTTCGGCGTGGCGGCGCATGGCATCGGCGGAACCTGCCGGGGCCTGCGGTTTTTGGGTGCTCTGCGGCTTACTGACCATTCTGACTCCTTCGTTGTCGCGGCAGCGTTGCGGCCATTGCCTATACCAATGGAACGCAATATAGCTCAAGCTAAATTAGAAGTCTATTATTTAGTCTTGACTAATTTAGGTATTGTTAATACCCTGTTCACGGCAATGGGGTCCAGCAGCCAGGGGAGAATCTGAAATGGCCAGAATTGCGGTGATGGGTGGCGGTATTGGCGGCATCTCGCAGGTTTACGAACTGCGCGAGAAACTTGGGAAGGAGCACGAGGTGTTCCTGGTCGGTGACAGTGCTGAGTTCGAATTCACACCGTCGAATCCCTGGGTCGCGGTCGGCTGGCGCAAGGCAAAGCAGATCAAGATCGACCTGCCCGAACTGATGAAAAAACACGGCATCGGTTTTTCCGCTGCCGGCGTAAGTCATATGTATCCGGAAAAAAACACGCTAAAGCTCGGCGACGGCAGCGAGTTGACCTATGACTACCTCGTCATTGCAACGGGACCAAAACTGGCGTTCGACGAAGTCGAGGGTCTTGGCCCACACGGCGGCTACACGCAATCGATCTGCAAGACCGGGCACGCGGAAACCTCCAGCATCGATTTCGAAAAGCTGGTGGCAAACCCGGGTCCGGTCATTGTTGGCGCGGCGCCGGCGGCCTCGTGTTTCGGTCCGGCGTACGAGTACGCGTTTATTCTCGATACCGAACTGAAGAAACGGAAGATCCGCGACAAGGTCCCGATGTATTTCGTTACACCCGAACCGTACGTCGGGCATCTCGGGCTCGACGGCGTTGGCGACACCAAAGGATTGATGGAATCCGAGCTGCGCGAGCGCCACATCAAGTGGATATGCAATGCGAAGATCACGAAAGTCGAAGACGGCCGCATGCACGTGACCGAGGTTGATGAGGACGGCAAGGAGCGCAAGCAGCAGGAACTCGAGTTCGTGCATTCGATGATCCTGCCGGCATTCAAGGGTGTCGATGCGGTCATGGGAATCGAAGGGCTGACGAACCCGCGCGGCTTTATCCTGATCGACAAGCACCAGCGCAACCCGAGGTACAAGAACATCTACGCGGTTGGCGTGTGTGTTGCGATCCCGCCGGTGGGACCGACACCGGTACCCACGGGCGCGCCGAAAACCGGCTACATGATTGAATCGATGGTGACGGCGACAACTCACAATATTGTTAGCGCCATTAAAGGCGAAGAACCTGCGCAGCAGGCAACCTGGAACGCTGTCTGCCTCGCTGACTTTGGCGATAGCGGCGTCGCGTTCATCGCGCTGCCGCAAATTCCGCCGCGCAACACGAACTGGGCATCGCGCGGCAAATGGGTGCACCTGGCGAAGATCGCTTACGAGAAGTACTTCCTGCACAAGGTGCGTAAAGCAAAGACGGAGCCTTACTACGAGAAGGCTGTTATGAAAATGGTGGGCGCATTGCGCCTGAAGGAACCCGCTCAATGAAACACGGCATTATCGCGACCGCCACCGGTCGGCCGCGCACCGTTTACGCAGTCATCTTGATGCTCACGCTCATCGCCGGCGCGCTGATGACGCGCATTCATATCGACACCGATCCGGAGAACATGCTGCCAGCGACGCAGCAGGATCGTGTGTTCCACGATGCCGTCGAACAACGCTTCACGCTGCACGATGCCATTGTCGTCGGCGTGGTTAACGATCAGCATCCCGACGGCATTTACAACGCAAAGACCCTGAGCGCCGTGCATGCGCTGAGCGATGCAATCCTGCGTCTCGATGGCGTTATCCAGCCGGACATGATGTCGCTCGCAGTAACCGACAACATCACCCAGGAGGGCCCGGGCACGATCCGCTTCGAGTGGCTGATGCGAGAAGCACCGACGACAGCTGCGCAGGCACTGGCTATTCGTGACAAGGTCCAGCGTCTCCCACTGCTGATGGATACGCTGGTTTCCGGCGACGGCAAGGCAGCCGCTATTTACGTGCCGATCGCGGCCAAGGAACTGAGTTACCCGCTGTCGCAGCAAATTCGTGCGTTGATCGCTGAACTCGATTCCGGCGACGCCTGGCACATCACCGGCCTGCCGGTTGCCGAAGACACCTTTGGCCACGACATGTTTGTGCAGATGGGTATTTCGGCGCCGCTCGCCGGCCTGATGATCTTCCTGCTGATGCTGTATTTCTTCCGCAGCGCGCCGCTGGTTGTCGCGCCAATGCTGGTGGCGATGGCAACGGTAATCATCACGATGGGCCTGCTGATCGGCATGGGCTTCACCGTGCACATCATGAGCTCGATGATCCCGATCTTCCTGATGCCGATCGCGGTCGTCGACTCCGTGCACATCATGTCCGAGTTTGCGGATAACTTCCGTGAGGGAAAGGACCCGAAAGAAGTCATCTCGAATACCGTTGAGCACCTGTTCACGCCGATGCTGTTTACGTCGCTGACCTCCGCCGTCGGCTTCCTGTCGCTGCTGCTCACGCCGATTCCGCCGGTGCAGATTTTTGGCGCGTTCGTCGCGTTCGGCATCCTGCTCGCGTTCCTGCTGACGATCATTTTGATTCCGGCGTACGTCGTGCGCATGAAACCGGCGTCGCTGGCGAAACTTGCGGGTCGTTCCAGCACGCCGCACATCGACACGCCGCTGGCACGGCTGCTGCGTCGCACCGGCAGGTTTGCCGTGCGCCGCGCCAAGCTCATCACCGGTATTGCGGTATTGCTGGTGGGCATCAGCATCGCCGGCATTCTGCGCATCGAGATCAACGACAACCCGGTGCGCTGGTTCAAGGCGAGCCACCCGATCCGGGTCGCAGACCGGGTTCTGAACGATCACTTCGCCGGAACATACGACGCGTTCGTCGTGCTGAGTCATGACAACCGCGCGGCGGTTGCGACGTTTCGCAAGCAGGCGGCCGAGCTGGTCGACTCACTCGACGCGCCGCTTGCCAGCGAATTGCGTCCGCTGCTTGCCACTGACACCGAAGACGCCGGCGAGTTTTACGGCACCCTGATTTCCGCGGTCGATGACCTGCTGTTCGACGCCGAAGGCCCGGCAACCAGCGACACGCTAGAGCGCCTGATGACGCTCGCTGAAGACGCACAGGTCAGCGCGAAGTTCTTCCAGCGCCCGGATGCGCTTGCGTTGATTGGCGAGATGCAGTCGGCACTTGAAGCCAGCGGCAAGGTTGGCAAGACGAATGCCCTGCCGGATATCGTCAAGGTGGTAAACCGCGAACTGCGCGGCGGCGACGCTGGCGATTACGTCGTGCCCGACAGCACGGCTGCCGTCGCGCAGACCCTGCTGCAATACCAGTCGTCGCACCGGCCGCAGGACCTGTGGCACATGGTGACACCGGACTTCTCGTCGACGGCGATCTGGCTGCAGCTATCGAGTGGCGACAACCAGGACATGTCGCAGGTGATTGAAAACTTCGATGCCTGGCTTGCAGCAAACCCGCTGCCGCCAAACGTTTCCGCGGACTGGGCCGGCAAGACCTATATCAACGTCGTCTGGCAGAACGCGATGGTGAAAGGCATGTTGCTGAGCCTGATCGGCGCCTTTGGCACCGTGTTCCTGATGATGGTGCTGCTGTTTCGGAGCATAAAGCTCGGCCTGCTCGCCATGGTGCCGCTGTCGGTGACGATACTGGGCGTCTACGGCCTGATCGGCTGGATTGGCAAGGACTACGACATGCCGATCGCCGTGCTGTCGTCGCTGACGCTCGGCCTGTCGGTGGATTTTGCCATCCACTTTATCGAGCGGATGCGCGCGCTGCTGCGCGATAGCGGCAGCCTGCAGCGAGCCGGCGAGCTGATCTTCGAAGAACCGGCCCGCGCCATTGCACGCAACGCGATTGTCATTGCCATCGGCTTTACGCCGCTGTTCTTTGCACCGCTGGTGCCCTACATCACGGTCGGTGCATTCATGGCCGCGATCATGGTGCTGTCCGGCGTCACCACGCTGGTGCTGATGCCGGCGCTGATTGCGTGGATCGGACCGTGGTTGTTTCGCCAGACGCTGAACAGCCTGCCCGCCGACGCCGCACACGCCGCTCACACTTGAATCTACGGAGCCAGATCATGACCAGATTTTCATTCACGCTGTTTGCCGCATTGCTGCTGACAGGCGTCGCGTCCGCCGAGACGCTGACCGATCCCGACGAGATCGTGGCGCGCGCAAACCTGGCGTCGTATTACGCGGGAGCTGACGGCAGGGCAGAAGTCCGCATGCTGATCACCGACGCGCAGGATCGCGAGCAGCGCCGGCAGTTCACCGTGTTGCGACGCGACGTGACAGAAGGCGGCGACCAGCAGTTCCTGGTGGTATTCAGCCGGCCGTCCGACGTGCGCAACACGGTGTTCCGCGTCGAGAAACACATAGACCGCGATGACGACCGCTGGCTATACCTGCCAGGTCTCGATCTCGTCAAACGCATCTCGGCCGGCGACAAGCGCACCAGTTTCGTTGGCGCGCACTATTTTTACGAAGACGTGTCCGGTCGTCGCCCTTCCGATGACGAGCACGAACTCCTCGAAACCACCGACGAGTATTACGTGCTGCGGCACATCCCGGTGGACGCGGCGACGGTGGAATTCGCCGCGTACCGAACCTGGATCGATCGCAACACCTTCCTGCCGATGAAGATCGAGTACCGCAACTCGGCCGATCAGCTGTATCGCCGCGTTGAGGTTCTGCAAGTCGAAGAGATAGACGGCTTCCCGACCGTGACCGCAAGCCGCGTGTCGGATTTGATTGGCGGCGGACGCACCGACATGCAGTTCCGCTACATCGCTTACGACATCGGCCTGCCCGAAGACATCTTCAGCGAGCGCTCGCTGCGCAATCCGCCGGCTGAATGGCTGGAGCGACCGACCGAGTGAAGAACTGGCTCGCAATAGTCGCGGCGTGCCTGCTGCCGCTTGTCGCCACAGCGCAGGACGAGCCGGACAGCGATGGCTGGGATGCGTTTGATGACGAGGCGTGGGAGGAGGAAGCTGCCAGCGCGTATTCAGGATTCCTGGAAGGCGCATTCGGCAGCCGCATCGATAGCGATAATCTGGTTGATCGACGCAACACACTCGCGGAAATTCGCGCCCGCGTTGAACGGGAATGGCAGCCCGGCAAGACGACTATCAGCCTGAAGGGCGATGCCGGGTATGACGCGGTGCTGTCCGAGCTAAACCTCGATCTGCGCGAGCTGACGGCGAGCTTTAGCGTCGCTGACAGTATCGACATGAAGGTCGGCCGCCAGGTGCTGACCTGGGGCACGGGTGACCTCGTGTTCCTGAACGACCTGTTCCCGAAAGACTTCGAATCGTTTTTCGCAGGCCGCGACGATGAGTACCTGAAGGCGCCGGGTAATGCCGTGCGGATTACGCGCTACGCTGACAGTGTGAATGCCGACTTCGCGTGGAGCCCGGTATTTGACAGCGATATTTACCTGGACGGCGAGCGCTTCTCGTTCTTCTCGCCCCTGGCAGGTAGCAACGTGGCACCACGCCCTCGACTCGATGCCATCGAACCGGACAAATCTTTCTCGACAGGTGAGTTTGCGCTGCGCCTGTTTCGTACTTTTGGCAGTCGCGAAGTTGCGCTTTACGGGTATCGCGGATTTTTTAAGCAGCCGAATGCTTTGACAGCCAGCTTTGAGCCGACGTTCGCGCCGCTCAGTGCAGTAGGTGCAAGCCTGCGGCAGCCACTCGGCAAAGGGCTGATCAACGCCGAGACTTCGTATTACCTGTCGCGCGACGACCGCAACGGCAGCGATCCACTCATTCCGAACGACCAGTGGCGCCTGCTGCTTGGCTACGAGTGGGAAGCGCGACCGCGGCTCACGGTCGGTCTGCAATACTACCTCGAGCACACGCTCGATCACGATCGCCTGCTGGCGAACTCACCGTTCCCGTCGCTGGAGCCTGAGAAAAATCGCCATGTACTGACGAACCGGCTGACCTGGCGCAGCGCACGCGACAAGCATTCGCTGTCGCTGTTTACGTTTTTCTCGCCGAGCGACCAGGATTACTACCTGCGCCCGGTTTACGACTATCGCCACAGCGATCAATGGTCACTGACGGCCGGTGCCAGCCTGTTCGGCGGCGACGAACCGCAAACGTTTTTTAACCAGCTGCGCGACGCGAGCAACGTTTACCTGCGCGTGCGTTACAACTATTAAGGAGAAGATCATGCAAGGAAAAATGTCCCTGGAACGTGCTGTCGAAGCCTTCGCAGGCTTCATGGTGCTGCTGTCGGTCGTGCTGACGGTGTTTGTCCACCCGCAGTGGGTATGGCTGACCGTGTTTGTTGGAGCGAACCTGTTTCAGCAGTCGTTTACCGGTTTCTGCCCGGCAGCGATCATCATGCGCAAAGTATTTGGCTTGCGTAGCGCAGCGGAACTGGCGACCGCGAGCTAAGTGGGTCGCGGTAACTGCAGAAAGGCCTGCAGCGCTTAAAGCTCCACCATCAGCTTGCCGGTGTTACCGCCTGTAAACAGCAGGTTGATGCCTTCGATCGCGCTTTCCAGGCCCTGCAGTTTGTGTGCGCGGTACTTCAGCTTGCCGGCGGTGAAATACTCCAGCAGCTTCGCGGTCATTGCCGGCACTTCGCCCCAGTGATCGGGCATGGCAAAACCCTGCACCGTCAGGCGCCGCTTGATCATGTTGATCCAGTTGGGACCGGGCGATGGCTGCGACGCGTTGTAGTCGGCGATCATGCCGCACACCACGATGCGGCCGTGCGGGTTCATGCGGTGGTAGGTGATTTCCTGCACCGGTCCGCCGGTGTTTTCGAAATAGATATCGACACCGTCCGGCGTTGCGTCTTTTAGTTGCTGGCGCAGCTTGTCCGACTTGTAGTTGATCGCTTTGTCGAAACCGAGTTCGTCTTCAAGCCAGCGGCATTTGTCGTCAGTGCCGGCGGTGCCGACCACGCGCATGCCTTCCGCTTTTCCAATTTGCCCAACCATCGATCCTACGGAACCGGCAGCGCCGGAGACCACCAGCGTCTCCCCGGCTTTCGGTTTGCCAATGTTGACGAGACCCTGGTAGGCCGTCAGTCCTGGCAGTGACAGCACCGCGAGCACCGCTTCGGCTGGAATGCCCGGCGGCAGCGGCTGCAGGCCCTTGCCATCCGTGACTGCGTACTCGGTCCAGCCGATCATGCCGACGACGCGGCTGCCGACAGCAAACTTCGCATGCTTCGACTCGACGACCTCGGCCACGCCGCTGGAACGCATGATCGAACCAAGCGCCACCGGCGGGATATAGGAGTTCTTGTCCTCGTTCATCCAGCCACGCATCGCAGGATCGAGCGACATGTGCGTCTGCCTGAGCAGAATCTCGCCCTCGTTGAGTTCCGGGGTCTCCAGTGTCACAGTCTCGAACACGTCAGGCGTGATCACGGTGTCTGGGCGTTTGACGAGTTTTACAGCTTTGTATTTCATTGCGGTTCCCGGTTGTCTGATATTCAGGCGGGATTGTACCTGCTTCTGTGACGCCGCTTTTCGTTAATCCTCAGTTCGTTGCAGACACGCCCTGTTGAACGCCAATTTCAGAGGTCACCATGTCATTGCTAGTTGAAGCTGTCGTTTTCCTTGCCGCCGCGACCTTCGTCGTCCCGTTATCCAAGTGGCTCGGCTTTGGATCGATCATCGGCTACCTCGTCGCGGGCCTGATCCTTGGCCCCTGGGGCGTCGGTCTCGTTTCCGACGTGGATGCGGTGCTGCATTTCGCCGAGATCGGCGTGGTCATGCTGCTGTTTGTCATTGGCCTGGAACTGCAACCCGCACGACTGCGGGTATTGCGCCGTTCGGTGTTTGGCCTGGGGTCTGCTCAAGTGGCGGCAACCGGGGTTGCTTTCACTTTAATTGCACAGTACTGGCTGCAGGACTGGGCGGCGTCCGTCGTGGTCGGCTTTGGCCTGGCACTGTCGAGTACCGCGTTCGTGCTGCAGATGCTGGCCGAGAAAAAAGACCTGCGCAGCGCGCCCGGGCGGGCCTCGTTTGGCGTTCTGCTGTTTCAGGATCTGGCGGTCATCCCGCTCATTGCACTGATCCCGTTGTTAAGCTCACAGGGCGCGGACACCGCTGGCGATTCGTCGTCGCTCGTTGCAATTGCGCGTTCCGTCGCTGTACTGGCTGCTTTCGTAATCGGTGGTCGCTACCTGTTGCGCCCGCTGATGCGGATGGTTGCTTCTGCCCAGACCCAGGAGATATTCACCGCAACGGCGCTCCTGATGGTTTTGGGGTCGGCAATCCTGATGGACTGGCTGGGCCTGTCGATGGGCCTCGGCGCATTCCTTGCCGGCGTGCTGGTGGCGGACTCCGAGTACAGCTTTCAGCTGGAAAGCGACATCGAGCCATTCAAAGGTTTGTTACTCGGACTGTTCTTCGTGGCCGTTGGCATGTCGGCGAACCTCGGCCTGCTGCTGACGGAGCCGGCGACGATTCTCGCGATTACTCTCGGACTGGTCGTCGTCAAAGCTGCGCTGCTGTTCCCGCTCGGCCGCGCCTTCGGCCTGAGTGGTCGCGACAGTCTCAAGCTCGGGACAATACTCGCACAGGGCGGCGAGTTCGCGTTCGTCCTTTTCACCCTAGCGGTCAGCGAGGGCTTGCTTGATGCGGCGCTCACCAGTCGCCTGATTCTCGCCGTCACACTGTCGATGGCGCTGACACCGCTGTTGTACCTGCTGGGCGTGCGCGTCGCCTCGACGATGGAACACAATGCGGAAAAAGAGCGTCCGTTCGACAAGGTCGAAGAAACCGATCACGAAGTAATCATCGCGGGCTTCGGCCGTTTCGGCCAGATCATTGCACGCATACTCAGCATGAAGCGCATTCCGTTTACTGCCCTGGAAGCCAGCACCGATCAGGTCGATTTCGTGCGCCGCTTCGGCAACAAGATCTATTACGGCGATGCGTCGAAGCTTGAGCTGCTGCGCTCTGCGGAAGTCGACAAGGCAAAAGTATTTGTGCTGGCAGTGCAGAACCCGGAAGTGTCGATGAGCATAGCCCGCATGGTGCGCCAGCATTTTCCGAACGTTGCGATCTACGCGCGTGCTCGCAACCGGCAACACGCCTTCGCGCTGCTCGAGCTCGGTGTAGCCGGCTTGATACGCGACACTTTCCTGTCGAGCGTCGAACTGGGTCGCGAAATACTTATAAAGCTGGGCACGGACCCGGAACAGGCACGCGCTGCCGTCGACCTGTTTCGCGAGCACGACGAACAACGACTGAAGGAGCAGAGTGCCATTTTCCGCGACGAGGACGCGCTCGTGCAGTCGGCCAAGGACGCCGTCGAGCAGCTGCGCCGGCAGTTCGATCTCGATGCGAAAGAACTGGGTGGGCAATCGAAATGACGATGCTGTTGCTACCCGTCTGCTGAATGCAGGAGAAGATGGCAAGGAGCCGTGCCAGACTTGTTTTTCTTGAGAAACCAGGCGCCTCAGCCAGTAGATCCGCCATCTTTGTGACGCCAACTTCACGCCTTTACTGGCGTTTAGTGACCAAAACGCGCAAGATGCGGCCACGATCTTCGTTTTGGCCTGCCTTTCAGCTAGTTGCCCGGTCCCCGGGCCTTCGTTTCAAGTCATTCACAATACTCAGATTGTTCGTCTCCGCGCCCGATTCGTGCGCGGCATTTGTTATGGAGGCCAAAATGGCTATTGGAACAGTAAAATTTTTTGATGCAGGTAAAGGATTCGGATTCATCCAGCAGGAAAGCGGCGAAAAAGACGTTTTCGTGCACGTCAGCGCGGTACAAGCCGCCGGCATGGATACCCTGTCCGACGGCCAGCGCATCAGCTACGACGTAATCACCGAGCGCGGCAAACTGGCGGCGAGCAACCTTAAGGCTGCTTAACCGCTTAGTTGCGCTTTCGCGTGTATTGGGGAACCCGGCTTTATGCCGGGTTTTCTCGTTTCATCCCCAGGTATTTTTCCCGGACGATGTTTTTCCTGGCATCGCTTCCATTAGGGGCAGCAGGTCGCCTATGTCCGATACCTCAGACGACCGGCACCCCACCTCTATGGTGCGTATGACGTACAGGAGTTTGTGGCCGAAAACCGCCGGCTTGAGCTGTTGGACGAAGGCTAGAAGTCGACAGTATTATCTTAGCCAACCGCCCGCACATGATGGCTGAAATCGACGGCGAAAGATCGAAAGCTTGAGTTAGGTCAAGAACGGCGAAATCTAGTCGTCCTTGAGACCCTGGCGAATGCGCGAATAGCCCATCTTCAATTCCTGGCCCAGCTGCCCCAGCGCCTTACCGACACCGGAGCCGGTTTCCCGGAGCTTCATCTTGGTGGAGAATTTTTCCATCTTCTCCTCCAACTCATTCCATTCTTCCTTCGCTTCTTTCGACGCCAGGTTCATCTGAAGGCGCAGTTCGTCGCGTTGCCGTTTCAGGTCGGCCAGAATCTTGTCAAAATCGCTCATGTGCTTGGTCCTTCGTGTTTTTCCGCACGCTGCCGGATCTGGCAGTTCGCAACCATTCTAGCGCGATCGGAACATGATAGTGACATTGGTCAGGGTGTTTCTCTGGCGCAACCGCGAGCCACAGAACTGAGCAGGGCGCCTGCGGCAACCGCAGGCGCCCTGTAGTACTTCGTCTGGCTAGCCAGAACGCGTCGCGATCGCGGGGGAGATGCGGCTCGCACGGCGCGCGGGGCCCGCCACCGCCGCCTGTCCCACAAGCCACAGCACAATCATCGCCGCTGGAATCACGTACCAGGCCATCGGCGTGACCGCGAACATTTGCACCATGAACATGTTCAGTGACACGGCGAGTATCGCGCCAAGCACAATGCCGACGCTGCTGATGATGAAATTCTCGGTCATGAAGTAGCGCAGGATGGCGGGCTGCGTTGCGCCCAGCGCCCGGCGAATACCGATCTGCCGTGTGCGCCGACTCACGCTGAAACTCGCAAGACCGACGATGCCAAAGCCGGTGATCGCCGTCAGCAGGACGATGATGAAGGCAAGGATCTTGACCATCGCAAGGTCGCCGAGGTAGCTGCGATTGCGCACTTCCGTCATCGTTCGCACGCCCTGGATGATGCGGTTCTTATTGCTCTGCGCGAGCGCTTCCTCGATTTGCGGCATCAACTCGTCGCGGTAGCCGGGTTCGGCACGGATGACGTAGCGCTGGAACTCGCTGTCGCGGCGCTGCGGCACCAGCATCGAATTCTCGACACTGTCCCAGCCCTGCCACGGTGCCTGCAGCCTGTCGACGATGCCAACAATCGTGACCGGATCGTTGTCGTTGATGTACACGGTCTTGCCGATCACCGAGCCGGTCTCGTCGGGGAACAGGGCATCGGCCAGCGCCCGCGTCAGGATGCCGGTCTGCGGCCAGGTATGGTCCGCTTCCTCATTCCAGCTCACCTGGTTCGGCGCGAAGTTCCTGCCTTCGACGAGGTTGGTACCGAAGGCATCAATCGCGTGTTCGTCCGAAAAATAGATGGCAGTACCGACACCCGTCTTGCCGGTACCAGGCTCCGTTTGCAGCTGCATCGACCAGCCGCCCTGTCGTAACGGAAACGAGTTCGTTGCGATTGCATTGCGTACCCCCGGTGTACCGCGGATCAGCGCCAGGTCTTCGTCGATCAGCGACCGCATGTCCGTATTCGGCACGAAAGCGGTGCTTGCGACCGTGAAGATATTGTCTTCATCGGTGCCGCTCGGCCGCCCCATGTCCTTGATGCGCTGCTGAATGATCGCAACGGAATTCACCATGATTGCCATCGTCACTGCGATCTGCAGTGCAATGAGTACGTAGCCTGACTTGTTTCTCAGTATCGCGCGCCAGATTGGTCCGAGTTCCATTTGTGTCTCCCGATTATTGGATGCGCAACTGGCTTGCAGGAGTGATATTGCAAGCGCGCTGAGTAGGGTAGAGTGCGGCCGCTAACGCGGCGACGATCGCGAGCACAACGGCGTAAGTCACCATGACCCAGTCAAGGCTTGCGAGTCTCTGGATGAACTCCATCTCCGAGAACAGGTTCTGGATACCGAGCAAGCCGAGCCAGGTCAGTGCGATGCCGAGCACCCCGCCGCCAATACCGATCAGGCCGGCCTCGACGATGTATTGCGCAAACAGCGTGGCTTTACTGGCGCCCAGCGCGCGCCGCAGGCTGATGTCTTTAGTGCGCCGCATGACTTTGGCCAGTAACAGGCCGATGGTGTTCAACAGGCACACGATCAGGAACAGGAACGCGAGGCCGAGCAATACGCTGACGTCGTCCTGGACCACTTCCTGGTTATCCATCCACGCCTCCACATCGCTCAGCCGATTGTTCATCGGCCGCGGGAAACGCCCCAGTTCCTTCTGCCGTTCGACGTAGGCGTCTAGCAATTGCAGGTAGCCGGACTTCTCCGCTGCCGTCGGCAGCTCTGCCCACATTTGAATCCAGACACACTCGGAACCGAGAAAGGCCTGGTAGCCGCCCTCATCAATTGGCTTCCAGCAGTTGGTATTGCCATTGCTGCCGTGTTCGCCGGTTACTGCCACCGAGAATGGCAAAAACAGTTGCTCTGGTTCTTCAAACGGGTTGTTGTTGAGGTCGTAGAACTTCGGGATCGGCTGCCAGTCCGCGAGGACGCCAACGATGCGGTACGACTCACCGTTTAGCATCAGCATATCGCCGACCGAGTTTGTTCCGCCGAATAGCTGTTCGTTGAGTGCGTGGCCGAGCACGATGACGCGCTCCTCATTTGCATCTGCGGATGAATTCCATGCCGTGCCGTAGGCAAACGGCACATCGAACATGCCGAAAAACTCTTTCGTGGTTGCCCGTGTCTCTACCTCGAAAGGCAAAATCGTCTCGTCTTTTGCTTGCACTATGCGATCCGACTTGAACGTGATCACCTGCGTGAAATCACTTCCGGCAGCGTACAGCCCGGTCGCATCGAGATAGGTCATCTGGGGCGGCGGCTCGTTGGGCTCTTCGCTAGGCTGGTTGGGGTCCCAGCTATCAACCTGCACGTAATAGAGCTGGTCTGATTTCTGCGGAATCGGATTGCCACTCATCACGTGGTAGATCGTCATGATGGTCATGCAGGCACCGATACCAATACCAATGGCCGCCACCATCAGCGCGCTCAGCGCCGGATTCGCACGAATGCTGAGCCAGCCCAGTTTCAGGTAGTAATTAAACATGGCTCAGGCTCCTGCGGCGGCGGCGAGATGCAGCTCCGGCGGTTGATCGCTGACGCGACCATCCCGCACGAAAATATTGCGCTTGGCGCGATCGGCGAGGCCGAGTTCGTGCGTGACCATGATGATGGTCGTGCCCTGCTTGTTAATCTCATCCAGCAGGTCGAGCACGCTCTCCGCCATCTGCGAATCGAGGTTGCCGGTCGGCTCGTCGGCGAGCAGGAAACGCGGCTCGCCCGCGAGCGCCCGCGCGACGGCAACGCGCTGCTGCTGACCGCCCGATAGTTGCGCCGGGTAGTGCTGCAGGCGGGATGCGAGGCCAACCATTTCAAGGCTGTTCTCGATACGTTTCTTGCGCTCCGCCGCATCGAAGCCGCGATAGCGCAGCGGCACGTCGACATTGTCGAAAATGTTCAGTTCCGGAATCAGGTTAAAGCTCTGGAAGATGAAGCCGATCTTCTCGTTGCGAACGCGCGAGCGTTCCTTGTCGGTCAACGATGAAATATCGCGGCCATCCAGTTCGTAGCTGCCGCTGCTGAGTTCCTCGAGCAGACCGGCGATGTTCAGGAAGGTCGTCTTGCCGGAACCTGACGGACCGGTGACCGAAACAAACTCGCCCTCGTTGACCTGCAGTGAGAACTCACGCAAGGCCTGCGTCTCTACGGTGTCAGTCCGGTAGGTCTTGGATACTTTGGTCATTTTCAGCATGGCCGCCCCCTGGCGATGTTGCGTTTAGTCGGTCAGTAGTACCTTGTCGGCACTGCGGAATGGATCGAGGTTGGAAATCACAATGGTCTCGCCCTGCTCAAGGCCCGCGAGCACTTCGACGGCACCAAGACTGCGCGCGCCAAGTTCGATCGAACGGCGCATCGCTAGGCCGTCTTCGCCAACAACATAGGCGACGCGCCCCGCACCGCTGTCGATAAACTGGCCGCGCTGCACCATCAATACGTTCGGGTGTTCGGCCAGCAGGATGCGCGTCGTCAGGCGCTGGTTCTGGCGCAGGTTCGCGGGCATCTCGTTGACGAAGCGCACCCGCGCATTGACCTGGTTATTGACGATCTCCGGCGATACGGCGACGAGCTCGCCGGCATAGCGTGTCGAACCGAGCGTCACCTCGGCCTGCATGCCCACGGCGAGATCGTCTGCGTAACTTTCAGGAATCTGCGCATCGACTTCGAAACGCGTCAGATCCACGACGGCCATGACCGGCATGTCCCTGGCAACGGCATCTTTCTGTTTGACGAGCAGGTCGCCGACGATGCCGTTGACGGGCGAAGTGATGACCAGCTGATCGACGCGGCGCTGCAATTCAACAACGGCGAGTTCCTGCTGCCGCAGTTCCGACGCACTGGCGCGCACCTCAAATGCGGCCCGTTCGTCGAACAACGCGGCATCTGCAACGGCGTGCTTGTGCGCAAGTTCGGCGTTCTGCAGATCATCGACCGCCTTCTCATGATCGATTTGCGGGATGACCTTCAGCTTGGCTGCCTGGTCGGCCCGCCGCTTTTCGCGATTTGCTGCCGTCAGCGCAACTTCCGCGAGGTCCGCCTGTTTGTGTTTTTCGAGCGCCTGTTGCCGCATATCGATACGTTGGCGTTCATGCTCGAGCTGTCGTTGCTCGAGCGCTGATTCGGCTTGCTGCAGCTGGCTGGCCAGTTCAGGACTGTCGACAGTCGCAAGCACCTGACCTTCAATCACCCGCTCGCCGGCGTCAACGTTCAGCGTGATCGTGCCCGGCGCGCTGGCGTAGAGCGTGGGGCTGACAGCCGCGACGACGCGGCCTTGCACTGACACATCACTGATGAGATCGCCTCGCACCACGGTGGAGACCCGCACGCGATCCATCGGCACGCTGATCGTTGCATTCGCCCAGCGCTGCACGGCGGGCGCTGCGAGCCAGCCGGTCACGAGAACCACGCCCGCGAGGACCCCGAGCACGATATTGCGCTGCTTGTGGCTTTTTGGCGCGAGTTTGACGTCCTGCGCCGATGTGTCTGCAATCTTCAGAACTGCCCCCTGGCCGGCCCGCTTGTGGGGGCCGTTTCAGTAATAGATGCACGAAGCGCGGCTTTCGTTTAGCCGGACTGGATTTTTTCGCGGAATTGGGGCAAAAGGCCGGTCGGTGGTGGCGCTGCAGGCGATGAGCTCCCGATTGGCTGGCCAGTACCTAGCGGGCCAGCGCATGGGCAGACTTGCGCCGTACTTTTCTGGCGCAAAAAAACGGCCCCTTGCGGGGCCGCTTTTTCCAGCGAAGAAACTCGCCGAACTTACTTGCGCTAGTTGTTTAGCAGGATGTTTACAGGTGTCAGCGCCGTATTGAATGTGCCGCTGGCGCCGCCGCCTATGCAGAGACCTGAACGTCCTTCCACCGTCAGCGAATTCAACGTTGTCGGGTCAGAGAAATTGAGCAGCATAAAGCCGATGCCGTCTGCCAGCGCAGACCCGCTGAGTAATATCTCATCGCCGAGATTGTTGTTGCCGCCAATGGAATAGCCCTCCTGCCCAATCGACGGCCCGTTCTCCTCGTCGTACACGTCAACCAGCATCGACGCGTTTGGCGGCTGCACGTTGTACTGGTACTGGTTGCGTACGCACACGTACGGTCCGCTCGCCGTCTGCGAGGTGGACATGTCGAAGTCGGCGCGCCAGGTCAGCGTTACGGGAGGCGGACCCGCCGTGATCTTCGTCATGAACGGCAGATCGAGCCGTCCGCCGACAATCTCTACCCAGCCCGGAAGGTTAGGACGTGCATCGAAGTACTGGGTACCACCGGCGTAGGAATCGCCGAGCGGGCCCTGAAACACGCCGCAGGATCCGCTCGACTGCAATACGATCGCGTATTTCTGGCCACCGACGACGGATGCCGGGCTGCTGAAACGCAGCGGCCGCATGAACACGACGTTATCGCCAAACGGAGTACCGACGAAGCTTGGCAACTGCGCAGCGGTAAACGTTTCCTGTGCCATGGCGACGCCGTTCGGCACACCGGTCGCGTTCACGCCCTGGATTTCGACCGTGAGCTCACCGGACGAACAGGACAGCGGGAAACGTACTTCATCGATCGTGCCGGTAAGGCCCGCCGTTGCCGTTTGTGCCAGCTTCTGCTCGCTATTGATGCCCTCGATAGCCAGGCTGCCGACCGCCTGATCGATCGTCGTCTGACGCTGGTCGAAGATATAGTTGACCTGGTGCAAGGCGTAAGCGTTCAGGACCGCGCGGCCGGGCTCGTCGAACGGAAAGCTACCTGGCACATAGTTTGGATCCGGCGCCACGTCGATCTGCACAGACGTGCCCGACGCGACAAAGTCGACCATCAGGTTGATCGCGTCATCCTGCCAGTTGTTGAGTACGTGCGACGCGCCCTCCACCGTAACCTGTATCTGGTTGCCGGTAAGATTCAGCGTGTTCGCGAACAGCAGCTGCAGGCGGTAGTTTGCGCCTGGCGTCAGTCCGCCAATCGTTGTCGATGCCGTGCTCAGTATCGTTATGTAGCGCTGATCGGACAGCAAGGCGTCGAGCTCCGGGGAGAATGGCAGGGTAGAGAAATCACCGCCGCCGTTCTGCGTATTGGGCCCGATGAATCCGGCCTGGACCGTGCCGAACAGCAGGCCGTTCGCCAGCTGGACCGCACTTGGGCTCGCGCCCAGATCGTTCGCAACAACCAGCGTGCCGTCATTAGGTACGCTGAAGTCATCAACGATGACTGCCTCAGTAAACACGGTGCTGGTGATGATAGGGCCACCCGGCAGAATCTCGAGGCTGAACGCCTGCTGTGCCGTCTGGTCATTGTCCCTGGCGCGCGCCGTGAACAGGTAAATACCCTGAGTACCGATTCCCGGCGTACCCGTGATAAATCCGCTCGCCGGATTCAGCGTAAGACCTGCCGGCAACGGCGCACTGTTCGGCGCCAGCGACCAGGTGACGGGGCTGCCATTGCCGCCCGTCGTCGTCAGCTGCTGCGAGTACGGGTTGCCGACTGTCGCGTTAAGCAGGCTGACCGCGTTGACAAACAGAACCGGCACGGAGGGTGCCAATACGGTCACCGGAGTCGGCTCGGTTTCACCGTTGCTGACGGAGACCGTGTCCACCGACTGCGGCACGATCGACTGCGACAGGTTGAGCGTCGGCAAGCTTGCAATGGTGGACGGATCGACCGGGTTGTTCGGATCCGGCACTATTCGCACCGTCACAACCACGTTGTCACCGGGCGGGATGTAAAAACTGGTCGAATTCGGATCGAGCAGGCTGCCATTGACGTTCGGGGCCAGCACGTTGACGAGCTGCTCCTGCGCCGTTGTCGTGGTCAGGTCACAGCCTTCGACGTTCGGTACCTGGTAGGTTTTGTAAACCATGACCTGGAACAGGAAGCCATCGGGCGGATTATCGAGATCCAGGTTCAGGCTGTAAGCGGCCGTCGTGTTGCCGGTGTTTTCCACAACCACCGACGTCTCAACCAGCGACGTATTGAAGACAGCGGGATTGAAGACCGCCGGGTTGAATACGGCGGGATTGAATACTGCCGGGTTGAATACTGCCGGGTTAAATACAGCAGGGTTGAACACAGCTGGATTGAAGACCGCCGGGTTAAACACGGCGGGATTGAAGACCGCCGGATTGAATACCGCGGGGTTAAACACGGCCGGGTTGAAAATCGCCGGGTTGAACACGGCCGGGTTCAGCAACGCCATCTGCTGCAATGCGGCCTGCGTCGGATCCGAAGACGTCGAGTACAGGTCGCCGCTGTAGATGCCAACGTTCGGATCGCCGCCAAGCAGCGCCGCATTGAAAACGGCGGGATTGAATATCGCGGGATTGAAGATTGCCGGCGTGTAGTTTTCGGCATTCAGCACGGTGTTGTCCGCTGGCGGCGGGGCCGTGGGATCCGGGTTGATGGTTGCCGTCGCCGTCAGGCCACCACTCACCGGCGCACCGAACGTGTCAATTTCCGTCACCCGCACGTCAACTGACGCGGTTGGGTCGACAGAGCTCACATAGATAGAACGCGAAATACTGGAGTTCGCTTCGACCGGCACCTCGAGGAAGGTGACAACCTCGAACTGCTTGAACGACGCATTGCCACCCGCGGGCTGGTTCAGAATGTCGAGGCGGTAGCGCGTGTCTGTATTCGTAAGGTTTTGCACGAAGCCAACGAACGAACGCTGGATAACGCCCAGCGGCCGGTTGTTACCCGGCACCGCAACGGCGAGGCCCTGCGTCAGGCGCGCCGTGTACACGTTCTGGTTCCGCATCTTCGTGCGGTCAGGACCGGTAACGCCGGGCGTGCAGACGGGTACGGTCTGGTTCGGATCGAAAATACTGGTGCCGCCGCCGGTGCCCGGTGGCACGTAGCTGGTCCAGTCGCCATCCAGCGGTGGCACGACATCGCGATTGTCGGTCCACACGGCATGCACCACGGGCGAGCCGTTGGCCGGGTCGGTATCGAAATCCCAGTCGCCCTGTGCGTCGCGAACAAAATGCAACGCAGCGATATCGATGAAGTCACCGAAGAACGGCACGAGACCGCCCTGGAACATCGGCAGGTTCGGTGGGTTGTAGGTCGTTTGCTGGCTAACGGGATCCGGGTTGCCACCTAACAGCACGAACGGGTAACGCGACGTTTGCGTCGAGCCCTGATCAACCACCGAGTAGTTGGTGAACTCCGGTACGTCCGCGGCATCGGCCTGCGCGGCGCGCACGTCCACCGTGTGGCGTGGCGTGGTCAGATCAGTCGGCAGGTCCGTGACAAAGCGATCGAACTTGCCGGAAATATCGGCGCGGAAATCGTAATACAGCAGGAATACCTTGCCGCGGCTGAACTCCAGCGCCGGCATCAGCTGATGGCCGCGCTGTTCCGGCTCATCGATTGGCAGCGGGAAGGTCCAGTTGCTGCCATCCATCGACGTCGTTACGACGATGCGGCCATCGCCGCCCACCTCGTCGAAGTCAGGCACGGCAAGGCCGCGCGTCGTGTACGCGAGGTACGCACGACCGTCGCCGTCAAAGGTCATCGTCGGGTAACCGGTCGAGCGAAACGAGTACTCGGTCGTGCCCTGCTCGAACGGGAAGTAATTGTCGCCACTGGCAACCACCGGCGAACCGAACGTGTCGCCACTGTCGGTGGAATAGGTCGTCATGATGGCATTTGGATTCTCAACGCCACCGCTGCCCATCGATTTCACGGTCTGGCAGCTTTTTGGTCCGACGGTGCCTTTGTTGAAGTTGCGCAGCTTCTTGCGCAGCAGGTTGCCGTCTTTCTTCGCATCCTTCGGCGGCTTGCTGCCGAGCGGATAGGCTTCGAGCCAGGCCTCTGCAGCAGCCATCGTATCGGCTACCAGGGCATTGTCGGCACCGGACAGTGTATTAAGCCACGCTGCCAGCAGCTGGCGCAGCAAGCCGCTTGGCTTGTCGGCATCGTCATCCCAGTCGTCTGCGAAGGTGTCGTCGTTTTCATTGTCGTCAGAATCACCGTCTTCAACGTTGTAATCGTGGCTGTCATCGTCATCGGCGCCGTTAACAATGTACTGGCCGCGCGTCGCGGCCGTCAGCGTGTAACCGGCGAGCGTGATCTGATCGACCGGCCAGGCTTCCGGATTGTCGCGCCAGTAGTTCGCTTTCTCGACGCAGCTGAAAGTTTCGTTCTGGAACTGACGCCAGGCCACCTGGACCCGACCGCTGGTCGGGTCTACTGCAATGGCAGCGCCCTGGTTAATGGTGCTCGTAGTCGACAATACTTTCGGTGCGGAGAATGTTTCGCCGCAGTCTTCAGAGCGTGAAAACATCAGGTCGGAGCTCGTCGCCGATACGCCATCACCGCGGATGCGTGCCCAGGCAACGTACAGATTGCCGCACTCGACCGTCTGCTGTACCGGACCGTTGGCGGTATCAACCGTGAAGGTTTTTACCAGCGCGCCATTGCGCGGCTTGTCGACGGCGATCCACGGCTTGTCGATAAATTCCGCGCCATCGTTATTGGTGTCGTACAACGACATGCCCAGATACTCGATACTGCCGTTGCGTTCGTCGTTGTTAAGGTCAATGTAACGGCCGATAAAACCGGCGCTTCGCGGGCTCTCACCGCGATCAAAGGCGATACCGGCATAATAAAAGAGACCGTGCGTACCGGTGCGCACCACGGGATCCGCGGTAGCTTCGTAACCGAAAATCGGTGAATCGGTGCCGACCGTGTCCTGCGGATAGCCCGGCAACAGCGTCGAGGTCCAGCGACCGCCGCCATCATAGGAACGATAAACCGACATCCACGAATCACCGGTGGCCTTGCCCTCGGGCAGGCCCGGCAAGTCAACGCTGCGATAATCGTTGGACCCAGCGAGCAGATGCAGCTCGTTGCGCGTGCTTACGGCGATGCTGGGTTCGTTCTGCCGCTGCAGGAACGGGTCGCCGTTTGGCCACTCGGTACCCGAGACCATATTGACGTTTTGCCCCGAGATGAGCCGGGTGTCCTGCGCGTTGACCGCAGTGCCCAGCAACAAGGTGACGAGTACAAACAGCCACGGTGCGCGGCGTGAGATAAGGTTCGACATCTGGCGTCTCCGATTTTTTTTATAGGCTGAACTTTTGCGTCCAGCTTTTATCGTTTTTGTTTTCGGGCGATTGTAGCAGAACGTGGCTTTTGTCTATGGCGCGTTTGTAACAGCGCCGCTGAGCTGCAGGCGCTGCTACCAAATAACCACATATGCGCGTGAATTTCTGTATAAAGTCGGGCATCGGGGCCGATGGTCGACGGTTGAGTTTCTTGTCATAAGATCGCCGGACCGCTGTCGCAGTGCTTGCCTTGATTATTGTTAAACCTGCAGCGACCATGGCGGCGCAGGTAGTGGTTATGCAGAGCGTCGAAAGCGAATGATCAAAAACTTATTTAGTGAGCTGCGCCGCCGCAAGGTACTGCGGGCCGGTATTACTTACCTGGTCGGCGCCTGGGTTTTTGTGCAGGTCGTCGACCTGATGCTCGAGATCTTCGACGGGCCGAACTGGGTCATGCAGATCACGCTCGGCCTGGTCGGGCTCTTGCTGCCGGTTGCACTCGCTATCTCCTGGTTTTATGAGCTGACGCCGGAGGGCTTTCGCCGCACGGCTGATCTCGCTACCGAAGACCATGTCAGTAAGGCTTTCGATCGACGCACGAGCGTCGTCGTAATCGCGCTGTTGACCGCCGGTCTCACATTGTCGCTGTACGGCAACTTTCGCAGCCCGCCGGCAACGCCCCAGTCATTGTCGATTCTGATCGCCAACTTTGACAATCAGAGCGGCAACCCGCTGTTCTCCGGTGTGCTGGAAGATGTCCTGCTGGTCGGGCTCGAGGTAGCGCCCTTTATAAATGCCTATCCCAGAAACTCGGCGACCGCGATTGCGGCGGAGATGCAGGACGACAAGCAGCAGCCACGCACGCTGGATACGGAAACTGCAATGCTCGTCGCGCTGCAGCAAGGCGTGAACGTCGTCGTTGGCGGAACGCTGACACGTGCTAACGGCAAGTTGACGCTGGCCGTCACAGGTATCAATACCGGCGATCAAAAAGAAGTGTTTTCAGCAAGCGAAAGCGTTTCGTCCGACACCGAAATTCTGACCGCGATGGGCGACCTGTCGCAGGACGTGCGCATCGCGCTCGGCAACACCGAGAAACGTGGCGGCGCCGGTGAGGGCGAATCGTTCACCGTGACTAACCTGGAAGCAGCAGCCGAGTATCTGGAAGCGCAGGAGCTGCAGAGGAATCGCAGGCTGGAAGATGCGGTCACGCATTACCGTGCGGCGCTGCAACTGGATGCCGATTTCGCCCGCGCTTACGCGGGCCTCGCACTGACCGAACAGTACCTCGGGAATTCTGACTCGGCCACCGCGAACTGGCAGGAAGCGTTATCGCGTCTCGACCGGCTCACCGAGCGCGAGCGCCTGCGCACACTCGGCAACTATTTCATGATCAACCAGGGCAACTACGAGAAGGCGCTGGAAACTTACTCGAGCCTGGTCGATAAATACCCTGCCGACAACGTCGCGCAAAACAACCTCGCTGTGGCAGCGTTCTATGCGATGGATTTCCCGCGCGCACTGGAAGTGGGTCGCGAAGTCGCGAAACGCTATCCTGGTCACAGTGGCTATGGTGGCAACCTCGCGCTTTACGCGATGTATGCCGGACGTTTCGATGAAGCGCTGGAGGTCGCGAGGACGGTCATCGAAGTCGACCCGCGCAGTGCCTACGCGCACCTGGTGCTCGCGCTGTCGTCCGCCGTTGCCGGCGATACCGCTGCTGCTGAGCAAACCTACCGGACGATGACGGGGCTCGACCAGTTCGGTCGCTCCATCGCAACGGAGGGCCTTGCCGACCTTGCCGCGTACCAGGGCAAGCCGGCCGCCGGGGTAAGCATTCTCGATCGGGCCATTGTTGACGAGCTGGCGTTGAACGCGACGCAAACCGTTGCGATCAAGCAAGTCATGCGCGCCGAGTTGCTGTTGCAAACGGATCAGCAAGCAGAGGCACGCGAGGCGCTGACGGCCGCTATCGACGGCGCACGCGGCGATTTCGCCGTACTGGTTCCAGCCGCCATCGCTCTGATCCAGCTTGGCGAGACGAGCGAGGCAGAACGCGTAGCCAACGAACTTGGCAAGAGCCTGTCGCAGCCGAAGCGCGCCTATGCGCTGGCGATTACCGCATTGATTGATTCCGCAAACGGCGACGCCGAGGCAGCGATCGCGGCCGCCGACACGGCAATCGAGACGATGGACCTGTGGCTGATTCGCTTCCTGCGAGCCACCATCCTGCTGCGTGCCGGCAAGCCCGCCGAGGCAGCGGCTGATCTTGCGCTGTGCGAGCAGCGGATCGGTGAGGGCACAGCCGTCTTCCTGAATGACCGCCCATCGATTCGCTACCTGAAAAAACTCGAAGCGGCGCAGGCGGAGGCCGGCGTCAGCGGGTCATCTTCGCCATCAGGCTGAGTTCTGGTCATGCCCCGTCCCGGCAACCGCGAGACCCAACAAGTGTCGCGGGCGAACGGGCAAAACGTGATGCGCCTCTGGCGCGGCCGCGGCCAAACCGGCTAAGCTTGCGCCCATGACCTACTGCCTCGCCGCCTGCGTTGACGATGGGCTGGTGTTTGTTTCGGACTCACGAACCAATGCCGGCATCGACCAGCTTGGAACTTTCAGCAAGATGCACCCGTTCGCCGAAACGAGCGGGCGCTTCTTCGTGCTGCTGAGCGCGGGCAACCTCGCAACCACCCAGGCCGTTGTCGCGCTGCTACGGCGCGATATACGCGAAGGCGCAAAGAAAAGCCTCGCGACGGTCAAACGCATTCGCGACGCCGCCGACTATGTCGGCGATATCAGTCGCAGGGTGCAGCGCAAGATCCCGGAAGAGCAGCGGCGGGAGGGCTTCACGCCGGATGCGGATTTTATATTCGGCGGCCAGATCGGCGATGCTTCGCACGGCCTGTTTCATATCTATTCGCAGGGCAACTACGTTTCGCCGACCGCGCTCGCGCCGTTCGTGCAGATTGGCGAGCAGAAATACGGCAAACCCATTCTCGATCGCATTATCAAGAGCAATACCGACCTCGAAACCGTGGCGCGCTGCGGCCTCGTGTCAATGGATTCGACCACGCGCAGCAACGCGAGTGTCGGACCGCCGATTGAACTGATGATGTATCGCGCCGGCGCACCCGGGTCACACACGCACATTGTTTACAACGAGAACGACGCATACCTGCGGATGATTAGTGAAGCCTGGGCCGAGAACCTGCGATTGGCGTTCGACAATCTGCCGGCGATCAGGATGCCGCCGTCGAAAGTGCGCCTTGTCGATCGCTGAAACTCACCACGCACTGGTGGATGAATTCGATTTTCTGCGCGATGCGGTTAGTAATAACGAACGGGTAAGCGTCGGCCAGCCCCATACTGCGTAACACCTCATTGATCGCAATAACGAGATCGATGAACTCGGTTTGCCAGGCATGGATCTGCAAGCCCGTACGCAGGCCACTGGCATCGGCTGACTCAAGCACCGCACAAATATGCAGGTAGTGCGCCCAGCACTCTGCCCAATCTTCTGCGGGGTGCGCGCTGGCGTAACCTGAAATGTAATTTTCTTCCCAGCCCAGCGGCGGGCCATTGTCGTAGTGGCGCTGCAGCGCTGCGTCGTAGTTGGCGGTTTCGTCACCGAACAATTCACGTGCGGGGAATAGCCGATCCGGACCGACCAGCACATTGAAATAGTAGTGCCCGGACTCGTGACGGAAGTGGCCGAGCAGCGTTCGATACGGCTCATTCATCTGCGCGCGCATCTCTTCACGATAAACCGCGTCAGCCTCAGCCGCGTTAATGGTAATCACGCCGTTCATGTGGCCGATCGCAACGTGATCGTCACCGACATCGGGGTTGGTTCGTCGATCTTCTTTGAACACGAACTTCAGGCGCGTCGGGTCCACCGGCAGCCGAAGCCGCAGCAAGTCGTAAATCAACCTTCGCTTGGCCTGCTCCAGCTTGCGCCAGCGCTTGCGCCCGGATCGTTTTGCCAGCGACGGAATGATCTTGCTGGTGCGGCATGACAGGCACTGACCGTTTACCTTGTCGCCGGTAGCAAGCCAGTTGCAGCGACTGGCGCTGCTGCGATTGGCGCAGGATTGCAGCCCGCTACGCGGCTGTTCTTCCGACTGCATCGTCAGAGACTCAGCGTCGAAGCCGAGCAGTCGGCCGCAGTTGGCACAGCTGTGATTATCGAAATAGACCACCTGCCCGCAGCGACAGGTCAGGCGTTTCATGCGGCCGGCCCAGGCAGGAACCAGGTGCGTACAACCGCATCGTGCACATTGGCAAGCTGCTTTTGCAGACCGTCCATCAATGCACTTACGCTCGCGCCGTCCAGTTCGTCCGGCTTCGGTGCTGAGAGCGAACTTTCGACGCGGTCGAGCTTGCCTTGCAGCGGCTCACTTCGCGGCAGCCGCGTTATCGTGCGCCGTGCCTCTTCGACACAGGCGCGGATGGCGCGCGGGAACGCCGTATCGTTCAGCAGGAAATCGACAACCACGAGACCTTCAACCGCAGGCTGGCGATACTGTCGGTACATCTGGAACGCGCTGAGCGATTTCAGGACGTTGGTCCACAGCGTTGAGCCGTAGCGCAGCACGAGCCGTTCGTTTTGCTGCAAGTAGGCTGCCGCGACGTCGATGATGCGACTCGTCATGTCCGCGCGTTCGAGGTTCTGGCCAAGCGTCAGGAACTGGTACGGGCTGTGATGACTCATCGTGCCGTTCAGCACACCGTTGATCTGCTGACAGTGGGCTATGCAATCGGCGAGGAACTCAAAACGCCGTTCGCCGGGCATCGCCGTAGCCAGCTGTTCGCGAACGGTCTGGAATAACTCGTTGGCGCTCTCCCAGCTCTCCTGCGGCAGCAGGTCGCGCGAGTTACGAATATTATCGCGCGCCATCTTGATGCAGAAGTTCAGAGACACGCCGTTATTCACATCGGCCAGCAGGAAGTCATGCGATGACTGCTCGCTGTGACCGTCGTCTATCGCATCATCAGCTCCGAAAATTCGGATGAGCTCATGCCAGCCGACGCCGGCTTCCTCGGGCAGGTCGAGCAACAGATGCGAATATTGCTGCACGATGCGCGCGGTGTTCTCAGCCCGCTCCAGGTAGCGGCCGGCCCAGTACACGCGTTCTGCGGCGCGCGACAGCATCAGCTCTGATCCTCCACGATCCAGGTATCCTTGCTGCCGCCACCCTGAGATGAATTGACGACGAGCGAACCCTTGACCATCGCGACGCGGGTCAATCCGCCTGCCGTTACGGACACCGAATCGCCCTGCAAAATAAACGGGCGCAAATCGAGGTGCCGCGGCTCCAGCGTGTCCTTACACAGTGTCGGCGCGGTCGACAGTGCCAGCGTCGGCTGCGCGATGTAGTTGCGCGGGTCCGCTTTCAGCAATTCACGAAACTTGTCGTGCTCTGCTTTCGAGGCGTGCGGCCCGACCAGCATGCCGTAGCCGCCGGATTCGTTCGCGGGCTTCACGACGAGATCGCCGATGTTGGTCAGCACGTGCTCGAGCTGCTGCTTGTCGGAGCAACGAAAAGTAGGCACGTTCGGAATGATCGGATCTTCGCCCAGGTAATACTTGATAATTTCCGGGACGTAGGAATAGATCACTTTGTCGTCCGCAACGCCTGAACCGGGCGCATTGGCCAGCGCCACATTGCCCGCCCGCCAGGCACGCATGATGCCTGGCACGCCAAGCATTGAATCGGGCAGAAACGTTTCCGGATCAATAAAGATGTCGTCGATGCGACGGTAGATCGTGTCCACACGCTTCAGGCCATCGATCGTGCGCATGTACACGCAATCGTCGCTGTCGACAAGCAGATCACTGCCTTCGACGAGTTCCACGCCCATGGTGCGCGCGAGATAACTGTGTTCGAAATAGGCCGAATTGAAAATTCCGGGCGTCAACACGACGATCTCGGGCTTGCCCTGCACCGACTCCGGGGCAATCGACTGCAGCATGCGGCTTAACGCCGATGGATACTCGCTGACCGGACGGACCCGGTGGTTGCGAAAAATTGACGGGAACACGCGCTTGATGACGTTGCGATTCTCAAGCATGTACGACACACCGGAAGGCACCCGCAGGTTGTCTTCCAGCACGTACGTCGTGCCATCGCTGTCACGCACCAGGTCGGAACCGCAGATGTGCGCCCATACGCCATGGCGCGGCCGCACGCCGCGGCAGGCCGCGAGGTAGTTTCGTGAACTGTCGATCAGCTCGGCCGGTACGACCTTATCGCCCAGAATGCGGCGCTCGTTGTAGAGGTCATCGATGAACAGGTTGAGCGCGGTCACGCGCTGCTTCAGGCCGCTCTCGATTCGATCCCACTCCGAGCCCGGCATCGCGCGCGGAATGATATCGAGCGGCCATGCCCGATCAATGTTGTCGCCCTGGGAATAGATCGTAAAGCTGATGCCCATGTCGACGATCGTGCTGTCGACCGCGCGCTGCCGCTCGAGAAGTTCTGCGGGACGCATTGCGCTGAAGTAGTCAGCGAGCTGCGCGGCGTGTGCGCGCGCGGTGCCGTCCGTTTTTATGAGCTCGTCATAAAAGTCGGCGGCGCGGTAGGTTTTTGAGCCAAATTGCATGGCGCCCAATGTACCAGTATTGACAGACAGTAACGAGGAGCGCCTGTTGGCGTCGACGCAGGCTGGCGCCGCGGCCGGACCGCGATCATTGCCAACTCTACTGCCGCTGGGAATGCCATCCAGCGCCGCCGGATAAATCTATATACTGCCGGCCATGCACATAGATCCCGCCCTGCCGGTCATCGTCGGCGTCATACTTTCCATCCTGTTAATCGGTTTCGCCCTGCGCGCAATGGGCCAGCCGCAGATTGTTGGCTACATCATTGCGGGCCTCGCGATCGGCCCGCACGGCATCGGCTTGCTGGAAGATGTTGATACGATCTCGCGCATCGGCAGCATCGGGCTGATCGTGCTGCTGTTCTTCGTCGGCATGGAGGCCTCACCGCGCAGCCTGCTGAAGCGCTGGCAGGTTGCGATTTTCGGCGTCGTGCTGCAGGTGCTGGCAACCGTCGCCGTGGTCTGGGCACTTAGCGGTGTCTTCGGCTGGACCTTGCCGCAGGTGCTTATCGTTGGTTTCGTTATCAGCCTGAGCAGTACCGCGGTTGTACTGAAGCTGCTGAAGGACTGGAACGAGCAAGGCACCCAGACCGGGCAAAACGTGCTGGTCCTGCTACTGGCACAGGACATGGTGCTGGTGCCGATGATTATCGCGATCAACATGATGGGCGGCGAGGTGCCTGCCGCCAGCGAAATCATCGCGCAGCTGATTGGCGCCGTGATCCTGATTGGCATTGCGGCCTGGGTGTTCACGCGCGATCACGTTCGCCTGCCGTTCGCCGAGAGCCTGCAGGCCGACCATGAGCTGCAGGTTTTTGCGGCGCTGATGCTGTGCTTTGGTCTTGCGCTGATTTCCGGCGAGCTGGGCCTTTCCACTGCATTGGGCGCCTTCGTCGCCGGACTGGTTGTCAGCTCGGCGCGCGAAACAGACTGGGTGCAGGAAAGCCTGGAACCATTCCGGATTGTGTTCGTCGCGGTGTTTTTCGTCTCCGTTGGCATGTTGATAGACGTCGACTACGTGCGTGAGCACGTCGCCGTGCTGGCGATGCTGGTGACGGTTGTGGTCCTGCTGAACACGGGGCTTAACACGGCGATACTGCGGTTCCTCGGCTCGTCCTGGCGGCGTGCGGCCTATGCCGGCGCGCTGCTGTCGCAGATCGGTGAATTCAGTTTTATCCTCGCCGCGCTGGCGCACGCTGAACGGATGATTCCCGATGACGACTACCGCATGATTGTCGCCGTCATCGCGATCAGCCTGATGTTGAGCCCCGCCTGGATCGGACTGTGCAAAGCCTTGCTCGGCCATCCCGAAGGCACCCCGGATCGGCCGCGGATCAGTTAGCCTCCTCTGTCCGCGCAGGCTCACAGAAGCTGCCAGGCTGTGACCGACATCAAAGATCCTTCGAGCGAGAATCGTTTGCGCTAAAGATTGATCGCAGGCTGCCAATAACCCGGTTACGGAACGCGATGACAGCGTTCATTCAACAGTCGGTTCAGCAGGAACCGGCCTTTCTGAAGGGCATTGAGTCCGGGAACCGTAATGAAACGAAATAATGACAATCGACCTGATACACCCGCGGTGATTTCGCACTGGCAATCAGGCTTGCCACGCCTGCCGCAGGCAGAACTGCCACGTCTGCCGGTGCTGACGGACCGGCGCATTGTCAGCGCTGCCTGCTCAGTGCCGAACTGGCTGTTACGCGCAGCCCGGCACTGATCCGCAGAGCGGCGCGCAGACCCTAGCGCGCGTTGGTCGCGTCGTACTTCAATTCGCCGCCGACGAAAGTCATCAGCACATCGGTCGACGGAATCTTGCTTTCCTCTACCGTCATGATGTCCTGTGACAGCACGACGAAGTCAGCGTATTTGCCAGGGGTCAACGTCCCCTTGACGTCTTCCTCGAACGCCGCGATCGCATTGTTAATGGTGTAACTCTGCAGCGTTTCTTCGCGCGTCATCGCCTGCTCGGGATAGAAGCGTTCACCGGTGCGCATCATGCGCGACACGCTCGAGTAGAAAGAGGCAATGGCATTGATTGGCTCAACCGGCACATCGGTGCCGTTGCCGATAATCGCACCGGTATTGATCAGGTCGCGCCACGGGTAGGAGGTCGATTTGCTACGCGCGTCGCCGAGTCGCGATGGAATCCACGGGCCGTCGGACGTGCAGTGCACACCCTGCATAGCGGCGATCACGCCCAGCTGACCGAAACGCGGAACGTCGGCCGGATCAATATGCTGTGCGTGCTCGACGCGCCAGCGCAAGGTTTTGCCATCCACCGCCATTTCGTCCCAGATGCGCTCGTAGATATCGAGCGTTTCACGATTGGCGCGATCACCGATCGCGTGCGTATTGACCTGGAAACCGTGTTTGACCGCAACGCGCGCCGTGCCTTCGATATCTTCAACCGGCTCAAGCACCAGGCCTGCCGTGCTCGTAAGGTCGACGTACGGCTCGAGCAACCAGGCGCCGTGCGCACCCAGTGCACCGTCGATCTGCCGCTTGATCGAACGGACGGTCAGGAAGTCATTGCCTTCTGAGGTCATCCGGTAGAGCGGCAACATCTCGTTCATTTCTTCGTTTGATTCGCGCCGCACCATGACGTACAGGCGGATCGGCAGCTCACCCTCTTCTTCAAGCTCCTTGAAGAAGTCGATCGTTTCGAACGACGCGCCTGCGTCGTGGAACGAGGTGACACCGTGGCGCAGCGCTTCGTCGCCGGCGAGCATGACGCGTTCGCGATCAATACGTTCCGTTTCTTCCGGCGTCAGCCGACCGTTATAGACACTGACCGCGTCGTTGATCAGCCGCTGCGCCGTCTCGCGCAGCAAGCCGGTTGCCTTGCCATCGCGGCTGCGGACAATCGTGCCGCCAGCAGGGTCTTCGGTGTCCCTGGTAATTCCGCCTGCTGCCAGCGCGGCATCGTTCGCAAACGCGGCATGGCCGCTCGCATGCCCGAGCAGCACGGGGTTCTCCTGCGACACCTTGTTAAGCGTCGTGTTGGTCGGCACGCCGTCGACAGCATCCGCCGGTACGCTGTCCCACTTGTCCTGATGCCAGCCGCGACCGAATATCCATTCACCGGGCTTTGCTTTGTCGACCGCACCGGCAACCATCGTGACGACCTCGTCCCAGTTCTTGACGGTGGACAGATCGAGAATCTGTTTGGCGCGGCCGAGGCTCATGAAGTGGCCGTGGCCTTCGATAAAGCCCGGCATCACGAAGCGGCCCTGCAATTCGACCACGCGCGTTTCCGGTCCAACGTACGCCGCGATGTCTTCGCTCGTGCCGACGGCAGTCACCTTATAGCCAGTAACCGCCATGGCTTCGACGTTGCCAAGCGCAGGGTCGACGGTCGCAATCCTGCCGTTCAACAGCACCAGGTCAGCAGCTGGCATTGTGCTGCCACCCGTGTCATCGGCAGATTTGCCACAGGCGGCCAGTGTCAGCGCGCAAATCACGGTTAAGGCGAACGTCTTCTGCATGATTTCCCCCGGAAGTCTTTCGGAAGCGATCACTTTGTCATTGCACCGATAGCTTTGCAATTCCGCAATTTATTGCCTGTTCCGTATCTTTGGAAACCAAGGCTGCGAACATCGGCAATACTCAGTTGGCGCCTACTCGGGGCGTGCCGGCAGAACCAAAGGAGGCCACGCATGCGCCGGTGCGCGGCCGGCCATGCGCTTGCCTGCCGGGCCGGCGTGCCGCCGTACCGATTGTCTTGCACGCTGGATGCCTTGCGAAACTGACCACGCGGGCGCGAGGTGGCGCAGGCCGGGACGCGTGGCCGACGCGGTTAGCACGGCGCGTCAGCGATACGAGCGTCGCCGCCGGGAGCGCCGCAGGCCGGGTATCGCCGGCGCCTGCCGTGCGCTGACCGTTGCAGCGCTGTTAGTGCATGGGTCGATCGCACCGCTTTTGGCTGCGTGCGGCGATTCACGCACTGCATTTGCCAGCAAATGCGGTGGCTTATCAGCGCGAATGGCGACTGGCCGCCGGCTCTTGATATATAATGCCGCGTCCCACAGCCTTGTGTACCCGTTGCATGCGGGGCACTCAGACTCCGGAGCAATAACTTGAAGCGCGACCAGAAGTTTTTTGACATGTATTCGCTGGTGATCGGCGTTCTCGCCTTCATCGCGCTGGCGATATTTGTACTGGCCATGAAAATGTCCGACCTCACGCAGGGTGTTTACACCGCTGGCACCGAGGAATACCGGGAAGCCGTTGGCGCCCGCCTGGCACCGCTCGGTACGGTCTACCTGCCAGGCGACGAGATTCCCGCCAGTGAACCGCAGGTCGCAACGGCACCGGCCGCGCAGCCGGTAGCAGCCGCCTTATCGGGCCCGCAGGTGTACAACGAGGCCTGCAATGTCTGCCACGGTGCCGGCGTGGGCGGTGCGCCTACGCTCGCTGATGCAGCCAACTGGCAGCCGCGCATCGCGCAGGGCACGGCAACGCTGTACGAGCATGCGATCAACGGTTACCAGGGTTCCGCCGGCTACATGCCGCCAAAAGGCGGCCGTCTCGACCTGTCGGATGACGCAATTAAAGCCGCGATCGATTACATGGTGGCGGAAGTCGGCAACTAGGGTCGCCGTTCTGCCCGTGATGTTGCCGGGCACTGGCTAGTCTTTTTGCTTCTGACAGCGGGCGACAACCGTTTTGCAGAGCGATCGCGACAAAGGGCCCGCAGGGCCCTTTTTTCTTGCCTGCGCTGCCGGCAAATCTCAGGCCGCGGCGCGGCGTTCAGTGACGCCGCGCAGGCTGAGCGCTTCGGCCATGTGCGCCTCCTCTACCGCAGCCACGCCCGCGAGATCCGCGATCGTCAGGCCGACCCGCAGCATGCGCTGATAGCAGCGGGCCGACAGGCCGTGCCGGTCGGTCGCACGCTCCAGCAGGCGCTCGGCTGCCTTGCTGACCGCCGCACGACGACGCAGCGTGGCGGTATCGAGCAGCGCATTGCAGCGTTGCGCGCGCTCCAGCTGCCGCTGTCTCGCCGCCAGCACGCGCGCCGCGGCGGCGCTGCTCGGCTCACCGCTTAGCGCCTCCGCGCGCAGCAGCCTGGCGTCCGGCCGCTGCACGTCGAGCTGGATATCGATGCGATCCAGCAACGGTCCCGACACCCGGTCACGGTACGCACGAACGCGATCCGCACTGCAGTTGCAGTTCGCGATCGGGTCTCCCAGATAGCCACAAGGGCAGGGATTCATCGCCGCGACAAACTGGAAGCGCGCAGGAAATTCCGCCTGCGCCGCGGCGCGCGAGATCGTGATGCGACCGGTTTCAAGCGGCTCGCGCAGCACTTCGAGCACATGTCGCGAAAATTCCGGCAGCTCATCGAGAAACAACACGCCGTTGTGTGCGCGGGAAATCTCGCCGGGTCGCGGATCGCTGCCGCCGCCGACCAGCGCAGCGGCGGTCGCCGTGTGGTGCGGCGCGCGGAACGGCCGTTGCCGCCAGCGGCTCACGTCGACCGGTACGCCAAGCACAGAGTCGATTGCCGCAGTCGCAATGGCCTCGTCTTCGCTCATCGGCGGCAGCAGTCCCGGCAAACGTTGCGCGAGCATGCTCTTGCCGGCGCCGGGCGGGCCGATCAGCAACAGGTTGTGACCGCCTGCGGCTGCAATTTCCAGCGCGCGCTTGGCGCGCTGCTGCCCTTTGACGTCGCTCAAGTCTGCGCTGTTACCGGGCATCACCGGCAACTCGCGACGCTGGTGCCGGGTGAGTTGCTGCAGGTCATTCAGGTGTGCCGTAACCTGTAACAGGCAGGTAGCGGACATCACCTCGTCGCAGGCGAGTGTCGCCTCATCGACGTTGCCGGCAGGGACTACCATCCGGTGCCCCGCGTCACTCGCCCGCAGCGCCGCCGGCAACGCGCCGGGGATACGCCGCAGCTCGCCGTTCAAGGCGAGCTCGCCAAAAAACTCATGATCGGCAAAGGCGGTATCGCGCACCTGGCCGCTGGCGGCAAGAATCCCGAGTGCTATGGCGAGATCGAAACGGCCGCCGGTCTTGCGCATATCGGCTGGCCCGAGGTTCACCGTGATGCGGCGCTGCGGAAACTCGAAGTTGCCACTCAGGATTGCGCTGCGCACCCGATCCTTGCTTTCACGCACCGTGGTTTCCGGCATGCCGACGATGGAAAACGTCGGCAACCCGCCGGACAGGAATACCTCGATCGTGACGAGGGGTGCATCGACGCCGGACTGCGCGCGGCTCTTGAGAATCGCGACGGCCACTAGATGCGGCTCAGGTCGCCAACGGGTTGTCGCATTGCCACTCCCTGGCAGTGAACCGCAGGCTAGTCTTACGGTTTTTTCTTGCTGGCTTTCGTGGCCGGTTTTTTCTTGCTGCTTTTTTTGCTGCTTTTCTTCGTGACCGCCGGCGCGGCTTGCTGGCGTGCTTCGTAAGCACCCAGACGTGCCTCAAGCGCCTCCAGTTTTTCACGGGTACGCAGCAGCACGGCTTCCTGCACTTCAAATTCTTCGCGCGTGACGAGGTCCATGCGCGCCAGGCTGCTCTTCAGTACGGCGCGAAAATTTTCCTCAACGTCGTTTTTCACCGCCAGCAAACCTTGCGGCAGCGACGCGGCGAGTCTGCGCGCCAGTGTTTCTATCGATTCTTTGTTCATGTGCATTTGATACCGCAGTCCCGGTCGTAACGCCAGTCACGAATCACCACAGCATCGCCGGTTTTGCGCCCTTATGAGTCGCTGCCTGCCAGCAGCTGCACCGCCATGGTGCAGGCGCCACCGGCCAGTTGATCGTAAACCATTGAAAAATAAGCTTTTCAAAACTGGCACGGATGCTGCAATAGCCTTTGTGACTCCCTGTTCGCCGCCTTGCGGACAGGCTCAGCCAGTTAGAGGAAGCCACCGATGAAAATTGCGAACACGTCTTTGCTCCTGCCCGTCGCCCTGTTGTTCTCGCTCGAGGCAACGGCTGAGCTCAATGCCAACATTGGCTGGGTCAGCGATTACTACTACCGCGGAATTTTTCAGCACGCCTCGTCGGCCTCCGCAGGCCTCGATTTTGAAAAGAACGGCTTCTACGCCGGCAGCTGGGCCGCCGACGTGGGCGACGGCCTGGAAGTCGACACCTACTTCGGCTGGAACGGTGAAATCGGCGACGTCAGCATCGGCGGGGGCTTTACCGGCTACTACTACACGGGCGACTTCGACGATACCTACGAAGAGCTCAACTTTTCGCTCGGTTACGGGATTGCTTCGGCCGAAGTTGCGGTGGGTAAGTACGACAACTTTTCCGGCCCGAAGCAGGACTACACGTACTACGCGATCACGCTGGAGAAAGAAGGCTTTTACGGCAAGTACGCCGGCTTCAGCCAGGACTTCGCCGGCAACTACGTCGAGCTCGGCTACGGCGCGTCGCTGGAAGTGGTTGATCTCAGCATTGCGCTGGTCCTGTCCGACAAAGACCTGGTCGGCACGCGCGACGAGGCGCTGGTCTTCGGTATCAGCAAGTCGTTTCAGCTCGACTGACATTGGCCGCGCCGCAGCACGAGCGGCGCTGTTTCCCGCAAGCAAAAGAGGATCAACCATGAAAATGATTACGGCCATTATCAAGCCGTTCAAGCTTGACGAGGTTCGCGAGGCAATCGCGGACATCGGCGTGCAGGGACTGACAGTGATGGAGGTCAAGGGCTTCGGTCGGCAGCGCGGCCATACGGAGCTGTACCGGGGCGCAGAGTACATCGTCGATTTCCTGCCCAAGGCGCGCCTTGAACTGGCCGTCAGTGACGACATCGTCGATCGCGTCGTTGAAGCGATCTGCGAAGCCGCACGCACCGGAAAAATTGGCGACGGAAAAATTTTCGTCAGTTCACTCGAACAAACCGTACGGATTCGCACCGGCGAAACCGGCGATGCGGCCGTTTAATCATGATGCATAAAAAAGGAGTTCACCCGTGAACGACGTTACAGAACTGGCAGGGCAGGTCACCGAGCTCCGCTATGCGCTCGATACCTTCTATTTCCTGGTGATGGGTGCCCTCGTCATGTGGATGGCAGCGGGTTTCACCATGCTTGAAGCGGGACTGGTACGCGCCAAGAACACGGCCGAGATCCTGACCAAGAATGTCGGGCTCTATTCCATCGCCTGCATCATGTACATGCTGTGCGGCTTCGCGATCATGTATCCCGGCGAAGTGGGCAACTCGGTGTTTGGCAGTATTGGCGCGCTGTGGGGCGGGCTGCTCGACGGAACCGACCACGCGGCTGCCGATGTCATCGCCAGCAACGGTGAAACCTACTTTTCCGGCATGTCGGATTTCTTCTTCCAGGTCGTGTTTGTTGCGACGGCAATGTCGATCGTGTCCGGCGCCGTCGCGGAACGCATGAAACTCTGGTCGTTCTTTGCATTCTCGGTGGTATTGACCGGCTTCATTTACCCGGTGCAGGGCTTCTGGAAATGGGGCGGCGGCTTCCTTGATGGCATGGGTTTCGCAGACTTCGCGGGCTCCGGCGTCGTGCATCTCTGCGGTGCGTCCGCCGCGCTTGCCGGTGTCATCCTGCTGGGGGCGCGCAAAGGCAAGTATGGCAGCAAGGGCGAGATCAACGCGATCCCGGGCTGCAACCTGCCGCTCGCGACGCTCGGTACGCTGATCCTGTGGCTTGGCTGGTTTGGCTTCAACGGCGGCTCCGAACTGAAGATCAGTGATGTTGGGGAGGCGAATGCCGTTGCCAAGGTGTTCGTTAACACCAACATGGCGGCCGCTGGCGGCCTGGTGGCAGCGCTGATGCTCGCACGACTCTGGTTTGGCAAGGCTGACCTGACGATGGCTTTGAACGGCGCACTGGCAGGACTCGTTGCCATTACCGCAGAACCACTGGCACCGACGCCGATCGGCGCGACCCTGATCGGTGCGCTGGGTGGCCTGCTGGTCGTGCTGTCGATCGTTTCGCTCGACAAGCTGCGGCTTGATGATCCGGTCGGTGCCATCTCGGTGCACGGCGTTGTCGGCATCTGGGGCCTGCTGGCTGTGCCAATTTACAACGCCGAGGCCAGCCTGCTGGCCCAGCTCGCCGGCATCGGCAGCATTTTTGCGTGGGTGTTCCTGACCAGCCTGGCGGTCTGGTTCCTGCTGCGCGTCACGGTAGGGCTGCGGGTTGATGAGCAGCAGGAATACGAGGGCGTGGACCTGAGCGAGTGCGGCCTCGAGGCCTACCCGGAATTCAGCCGGGCAGACTAGCCGATGTCGCATCCGCCATCGATCAGTCAGCGAGCCCGGCGGCTGACCTTGAAAAGGGGCCTGCAAGACCCTAGTTCAGGGACGTGGCTCCCCCCGCCACGTTGAGCGGCAGCAAACGCCGACTCGTTACTGAAGCGGACCTCCGGGTCCGCTTTTTTTTGCGCCTCGAATTGACTTAATGCAGGCCCTGTAAGGCTGTAACGGGCGCCGTTGCAGGAGGCAAGGCCTGAGCTGTGATCCTGATCACGGCAATTTTTCGCCTCGCATGGTGTCATAATTGCCGGGTTCGGTGCGTTCCGGCGGAAAAGCGGCTCGAAACCGCGAAACTGCCGGATGCGACGGCTACAATTATTGAATCAGCGAGCGGATGGAATAGTCACAATGTACCCACGGGGAATACCGGCGATATTACGCACGATCAGCTTCGCGATAGGCATGGTCGTTGCTTTCAATGGTAGTGCGATTGCCAGCGATATTTACAAGTGGACGGATGCCGCAGGCAACGTGCATTACGGCGATCGTCCGTCTGAAGACATCGCGGCAGAACGTCTCGACATCAAGTCGCGGCCCACGGATCGCACGCAGCTTGCTGCCGCGGCACCGAGCCGCAGCGATTTTCGCCGCCAGGCACCGCTCGTTGCGCCGGGCGCGGACGACAACGCCGCACCCAAGGAAGCTGAACCCAGTCCGGAAGAACTGCGTGCCAAGGCCCAGGAGCGCGCCGCGAAATGCGACCAGTATAAAGAGCGTTTGCAAACCTTCGTGCAATCACGTCGCCTGTATCGCCAGGACGAAAACGGTGAACGCGTTTACCTGAACGACGAAGAAACCCTGGCCGCCCGCGCCAAAACGCAGGAAAAAGTCGAAGAATACTGCAAGCCCTGAGCACGGCAGGCCTCGGCCGCCCTGCGCATATTGGCCGGCGAGCGCGCTACAATGCGCGCTTCGCAGAGGAACCTCTGAGCAAAGAGGAGTATCCGTTTGGCCAAGGCCGCCGACGCCCAACCCACCAGTGACGCCCAGGCCTACCTGCCGGATTTCTGTGCAGGCGCGCCGATTCTCATTGTGCTGGTCGTCGCAGAGCTCGTTGCGATCGTCCTGACACTTGCTGCTCACACTGAAGCCGGCGACTTCCTGACGGAGCTCGCGATGATCTCGCTGTACGTGTTGTGGCTGGCATTGCTGAGCTGTGCCGTCCTGTGTCTTGCGCGGCGCTGGGTAGAGCGCATTGGCAAGACCCGCGGCTTCATCATCGCCTACCTGTTGCTGGTCCTGTTATGCGTGGTGCTGGCCGAGATCGCCTGGCAGGTGACGCTGCGTTTCGGGGAAGCAACGGTGATTGCCGATTCCCACCAGGGCTTCCTGTTTCGTACCTTTGCCATCAGCTCGATCGTACTCGCACTGGCAATGCGCTACCTGTATGTCAGCAGCGAATGGCGCCGCAGCATCGTGCAGGAAGCGGAGGCTCGCATCAGTGCGCTGCAGGCCCTGATGCGACCGCACTTTTTGTTTAACACGATGAACACGATCGCCTCGCTGGTACGAACCGCACCGGAGAGCGCCGAACAGGCCATTGAAGACCTGTCGGATCTGCTGCGCGCCAACCTCGCGTCGACGACCAATCGGGTAAGCCTCGGCGAAGAGCTGGAAGTCGCGACGATCTACGAGCGCATCGAGAAACTGCGACTCGGGGATCGACTCAAGGTTGACTGGCAGCTTTCCGAATTGCCGAAGCAGGCATTGATCCCCAGTCTCACACTGCAACCGTTACTGGAGAACGCGATCTATCACGGCATCGAACAGCTGCCGGCGGGTGGCGAAATCAAGGTAGTTGGCACTCTGCGGGACAAGCGCCTGCGCATCGAGATCAGGAACCCGCGACCGACGCGGAACCGACGCTCCAGCGGTCACCGGATGGCTCTGGAAAACATTCGGCAGCGATTTCAGCTCGCTTACAGTGGTGATGCGAAACTGGATATCGATGAGAGCGAAGACGCCTACTGCGTTACCCTGTCCTTTCCGCTCGAAACACGTGACTCATGAATATCCTGATCGTCGACGATGAAATGCCGGCGCGGCAGCGCCTGCGCCTGCTGGTTGAAGAGCGTGCAGACCTGGCGGTGATCGGCGAAGCGGCCAACGGCATCGAGGCCCTGGAAAAAGTGCAGGCACTGCAGCCTGACGTAGTGCTGCTCGATATTCGCATGCCCGGTATGGACGGCATCGAGACAGCACGGCACCTCGACCTGCTGGACGATGCGCCTGCCGTTATTTTCACCACCGCGTTCGACGAATACGCGATGCAGGCGTTCGACGCACGCGCTATCGGCTATGTCTTGAAACCGGTCCGTCGCGAGCGCTTGTACAAGGCGTTATCGCAGGCGGAACGCCTCACCCGCGGGTCGCTGCAGGATTTGCGTCAGGAGGCAAGCAGCGCCGAGCAGCGCAGGCATGTTTGCGCCCGTGTACGCAATGAGCTCAAGCTGATCCATGTCGATGACATCGCCTATTTCCAGGCCGATCAGAAATACGTGCGTGTCTGCCATGCGGCGGGCGACAACCTGATCGATGATTCGCTAAAATTGCTTGAGCAGGAGTTCGGCGATCGATTCGTACGCATTCACCGCAGCGCGCTGGTATCGATCGCGCACATCGAAGCTCTTGAAAGGACACCAGACGGCGAAACCCAGATCCGACTGCGCCATGACGACGGCGCCGTCTCACTTGCCATCAGCCGTCGCCACCTGGCCGACGTCCGGCGCCGACTGAAAGGGAGTTAGTTGCTTGCACATTCGGATTGCGACCCGCAGGAGCGCGCTGGCCCTGTGGCAGGCGGAACACGTCGCCGACAGATTACGGCGCGTGGCGCCCGACTGCACAGTGACGCTGGTGCCAATGTCAACGCGCGGTGACGAGGTGCTCGACCGCAGCCTGCAAAAGATCGGCGGCAAGGGCCTGTTCATCAAGGAACTCGAAGTCGCGATGCAGGAAGATCGCGCTGACATCGCCGTGCATTCAATGAAAGACGTGCCCGCAATCATGCCCGGCGGATTTTGCCTCGCTGCGATCCTGAAACGCGGCAACCCCGCCGACGCGCTGATCGCTCCCCGCAGCACGACGCTACGTGACCTTCCGCAGGGCGCACGCATAGGCAGCTCAAGCCTGCGACGCCAGGCGCAGATACTCGCGCTGCGACCGGACATCACCGTGCTGCCGCTGCGCGGCAACGTGCAGACGCGCCTGCGCAAGCTCGACGACGGCGAGTTCGATGCAATCCTGCTGGCAGCAGCCGGCCTCGAGCGTCTCGGTCTGCATCGGCGTATCAGCGAAACGCTCACGCCCGACATCATGCTGCCCGCTGCTGCGCAGGGCGTGATCGGCATTGAATGTCGCGACGACCAGCCGGAACTAAGCGAACTGCTCGCCCGACTTACCCACGCACGCAGCGCGACCACCACGACTGCCGAACGCGCGATCGCTGCAACGCTGAACGCAAGCTGTCATTCGCCGGTTGCAAGTTATGCCACGCTCGACGGTACGAAGCTCACGCTCGAAGCACTGGTCGCGCGCGCGGACGGCTCGGAAGTGCTGCGCCGCCGCTCGACCGGCGACGGCGCCGACGCCGCTGCGCTCGGCGTTGCGCTGGCGAAGGAACTGCTTGCGGCGGGCGCGGCTGAGATCCTGGCGGAAAGCACCGGGTGATCTCGACAACCAGTCGCGGACCGCGCGTGTTGCTGACCAGGCCGCAGCACCAGGCCGAGCCGCTGCAGGACGCCGTGCGGCAAGCGGGCGGTGACGTCATTGCATTTCCAGTCATGGACATCGTGGCGCGCGATGCCGCTGACATTGACAGGGAACTTGGCGCAAGGGCGGTCGCCGATATCGTGGTGTTTGTCAGTCCGAATGCCGTGCAGCATGGCAGCGCAGCAGCGCGCGACGCGAAACACGTTGCGGCGATCGGCGCTGCGACAGCCGCCGCCCTGCAGCAGGCCGGCTACTCCGCAGACATCGTGCCTGTGACGGGCTTCGACAGTGAGGCGTTGCTGCAGGAAGCGGCCTTGCAACAGGTCAATGGCAAGACCGTGCTCATCGTGCGTGGCGATGGCGGTCGCGAACTGCTGGCGCAAACGCTTGGCGCTCGCGGCGCGCAGGTCGAATACCTGAGCGTCTATGAACGCCGCCGACATCAGCCCTCTGCAGCTGCGCTGCACGAGCTGCAGGCCACGTGGCGGCAACATGGAATCGACTACGTCATCGCCATGAGCGTCGCGTCGCTTGAGTTCCTGCTGGAGCTGCTACCCTCAACTTGCCGGCATGCGCTGCCGGCCTCGGCGCTGGTTACGCCCAGCGCTCGTGTGTTAAAAACGGCTCAGGAGCGCATCCCGGGGATGCGTGCCCTGCTTTCGGAAAGCCCCGCTACCGGGGACCTGCTTGCGGCGATGCTCGCCGACCGGCAAGCCCAGACGGACGACAAGAATGACTGAAGATGCTAAGCGCGACGCGGACGACGCCGCGACCCCGGACGCCGACGAGGCAACCGGGCAGGTGGAAGACGCCATGGCGACTGCGACCAATGAGCCCGCAGAACCTGCCGCGCGAGATGACGACACCGACGGCGATACCGCTGCGACGCGCGTGGAAGCGGCGCTTGATCGGCCATCACGTGCGCCTTTGCTGCTCGCGACGCTCGCCCTGCTGATCGCGCTCGTGGGCCTTGCCGGACTCGGCTTACTCTGGACCAGGCAGCCGGCAGACACGAGCAGCCAGCTCAACACGCAGATGCAGGAGTTGCGCAGCCAGCTCAACACGTCAAACAGCGAGCTGCAGCGCGCGACGCGCTCGCTTGAGGAATTGCAGTCTGCGGGTGCGCAGGCGAGCAGCGGCATCGACAACATGCAGCGCACGCTGGATCAGCGACTGCGCACGCTCGAAGCCGTGCCGGGCCGCCTGGCGAACCTCGAATCCTCCTTATCCGCCTTGCAGGGTATTTCCAGCGGCCTGCGCGATACCTGGCTGCTGTCAGAAGCGGAGTACTATCTGCAAATTGCCAACGCACAGCTGCAGCTCGCAGGTAATGCCGAGCTTGCCGGCATCGCGCTGCAGCTTGCCGACGAAAGACTGGCCTCGCTCGGCAATCCGGCACTGACTGATGTGCGCCGCAAGCTCGCGGATGAAAAACGCCAGCTGGAATCGCTGCGCGACGTGGATCTCGAAGGCGCTGTACTGACGCTGGGCAGCCTGGCCGATACGATCCAGACCCTGCCGCTGAAAAACGACATCAAGTTGCCTGTAGACAGCGAGCGGCCGGTCGCTGCAGAGCAGACCGGCATGGCCCGCGCGATGGCCTCACTGAAAAACGCAATGAGCGAAGTTATATCCGTTCGCCGCAGCGATGCAGCGGTTACGCCGCTGCTGCCGCCGGACTCGGCGTACTTCCTGCGTAACAACCTGACGCTGCAATTGCAGACCGCGCGACTTGCAATGCTGCGTGGCGAGCAGACCATTTTCGACGAGAGCCTGTCGGACGCCGTCGACTGGATCCAGGAGTATTACGACACCGGTACTCGTCCGGTACAGAGCGCCGTCGAAACAATCAGTGAGCTACGCGCCATGCGGCTCACCGTCAGCAAGCCCGATATTTCCGGCTCACTTGCCGCGCTGCGACAGTTTGTTTCGCTGCGCTCCGAGCTGAATCGCGCAGAGCCTGAGAGCGTCCAATGAAATTCGGCCTGCTCGTTGTTATCGGCGTTATCGCCAGCGCGTTTGCAGCGAGTTTTCTGCTGGAAGATCCCGGCTACGTCGTCATCCAGTTCCGTGGCTACCTCGTGGAAATGTCGGTACCGGCATTGACGGGCCTGCTGGTGCTGCTGTTTTTCGCCGGCTGGACGATCATCAAAATACTGCGCGTGCCGCGCAAACTCGGCGAAGTGGCGGGTCGCTATCGCAGTCACCGTGCAGGCAGCAAACTGACGCTTGGCCTGATCGCCATTGCAGAAGGTGATTTTTCGAAAGGCGAGAAACTGCTCGCGCGTTCGGCCGGCGTCAGCGATGCGCCGTTGCTGAATTACCTTGAAGCGGCGCGCGCCGCACACCTGCAGGGCAACGAGGAACGGCGCGATGACTGGCTGCGCCAGGCCTTTGAGAAAATGCCCGATGCAAAGAACGCCGTCCTGCTGACCCAGGCCGAGCTGCAGCTCGACAGCGAACAGTACGAGCAGGCACTCGCCACGCTGCGCAGGCTCGACGAGAATTCGCCGAACCACAGCCATGCGCTGGCGCTGATGGGCAAGCTTTATTTCAGGCTCAAGGACTGGCCGCAGCTGCGGGAGTTGTTGCCGCGCATTCGCAAGCACGGCCGCGTTGACGACGATCTGCTGCAGCTTTGGGCCGTCAAGGTCTACAGCGAAGAGCTGCGCAACTCGGCAGACGTGCAGGCGACCTGGAAGGCCGTGCCTCGCAACCTGAAAAAGAACGAGGAATTGCTCGCAGCATACGCGAAGGCACTCGTTGCCAGCGGCGAGCAGGCGCTTGCCGAAAAATCGGTGTCAGCTGCGCTGAATCGCGGCTGGCACGCTGAGCTCGTGCGTACCTACGGCAATATTGAAACGCAGAACACGACGCTGCAGCTGAAACAGGCCGAACGCTGGCTGAAGAATCATCCTGAAGATCCGGACCTGCTGCTGACGAGCGCCAAGCTTTGCCTGCGCAATGAACTGTGGGGCAAAGCCCGCAGCTACCTCGAAGCGGCAATCGCGATTCGACCGACGCCGGACGCCTACCAGGAATATGGCCGCCTGCTGCACCAGCTCGGTGAAGGCGAGGCAGCCGCCGAGGCCTACCGGGCCGGCCTCGGCCTCGTGACGCCGCTTTCTTCCGCAGCCATTCCATGGCTGGGTCCCGATCCGCTGCAGGACTAGTCGGCAGGCACCGCGATGAATGACTGCCAGGTGCTGGTTGTCGGCGCTGGATACGCGGGCTCACGATTGCTGGCACGCCTGCCGGCAGGCGTCGCGCTTGGCACGCGCCGCAAAGCGGCAAACGAGATGCCGCAATCTGTAATCGGCATCGACCTCGATAGTGAAACCCCTGCTCTGCCAGCAACCGGGTCCATCGTCTACACGGTGCCGCCCGACAGCAACCCGATCGACCAGCGCCTTAAGAATCTGCTGCAGGGAATTCGCAAGCCACCGCGGCGCATCGTTTACCTGTCAACATCCGGTGTTTACGGCGATCGTCATGGCGCGCTGGTCGACGAAACCGCCTCGCCGAATCCGCAAACCGCGCGAGCACAGCGTCGTCTCGCGGCTGAGCAGCAGCTTGCCGAATGGTGCAAGCGCAAGCGCATCGAGCTGTCGATCCTGCGTGTACCGGGTATCTACGGTCCTGATCGCCTGCCGCTTGCGCGCATTGAGCAAGGTGAAGCCATTTTGCGAGATGCAGATGCGGGACCCGCCAACCGGATTCATGTCGATGATCTTGTCAGTTGCATCGTTGCCGCACTTGATGGGCGACACGCTGCGGGCATCTACAACGTTGGCGATGGCGATCATCGCAGCAGCAGCTGGTTTACGCGGACGGTAGCTGAACTGGCCGGCCTGCCGGCGCCGCCGGAGGTGTCGATGCGCGAGGCGCAGCAAACCTTTGGCGCAACGCGACTGTCATTTCTGAACGAATCGCGGCGCGTCGATGTGCGCCGCATGCGGGAGGTCCTGCAGGTGTCGCTGGCTTACGCGGATGCGCGCGACGGCATCCTGGCGAGTCTGCCGGCGCAATACGCAAGCGCCAGGTAGTAGCGATCGGACCGACTTTCGCGAATGTCTTGCACCGCGATCAAAAAAACGCCGGTCGAAACCCGGCGTTTTTCTGAAGCGCCTAGTCCGGCTGGCTGCGCTTGCTCTTTAACCATTTGACCAGCGGATCCCATTGATCCCAGTCCGGCCAGGCCAGGTATTCCGGCAAATCGAAGATGCCGAGACCGCGCGTGTAAGCGCGGACATAGTTCTGGGCTTCGCGCAGGGCCGTGATATACGGCACACGCATCGTGGTGAGGTACTCGTCGAGATCGTCAAAGATCAGCGTGTTCTCGCGCACCCGGTTGGCAACCACGCCGAGCTTCACTTCCTTGCGCTCGACCTTGTTGACCTCCTTGAGCTCCTTGATGAAGCGATCGGTCGCCTGCATGTCGATCGTAGAGGGCAATACCGGAATGACAATGGTCTCGGCGTGCTTGACGAGTTCGGTGAGCTCCTTGTCGTGCGAACGCGCCGGCGCGTCAATGATCAGGTAGTCGACATTGCGCGGTGCGCGCCGCAGGCCGTCTTCGAAGCCGGCAACGCCAGCAATCTGCGGACGGTCGGCCGGACGGCGTTCCAGCCAGTCGAGGCTCGAGCGTTGCGGATCGTAGTCCGCCAATGCCACGCCGGCACCTTCGCAGGCGAAGCATGAGGCGATGTTCGTCGCCAGTGTGCTTTTGCCACAGCCGCCCTTGGCGTTCATGACCATGATGTGACGCATTTCGGCCCCCTGTTTGCGCTTTACTTGTTATTGGCAGGTTTATGTAAACTACCGGTGCTGCGGGAAAAAGTCCATTGGCCGGGCGGCCTCTTTGCGGGGCGGATTCGCCGGCAGCCAGGCGGCATCGTGACCCCGTCATGGATCGTGCTAAGCTCTTGCCGGGAGCCCTGCCGGCGCCAGCGCCGGCCAGGAAAAACCTAAAGGAACCAAGGTGATATGAGCAGCCAGAGCAAACCCGATTTTCACCCAGACGCGCTCTCGGACCAGGCGGTCAGGGAGTTCCTCAAAGACAATCCGGACTTTTTCGAGCGTCATAGCTCCCTGCTCAGCGCATTGCGCCTGCCGCATGTAACGGGTGGCACGGTATCGCTGGTGGAACGCCAGGTATCGGTACTGCGGCAGAAGGACGTGAAGCTGGAACGCCGGCTGAAAGACCTGCTGAAGGTCGCCCGCGCCAACGACCTGCTGGCCGGGAAGATCCACCAGCTGTCGCTGGTCCTGTTAGGCGCCAGGACGCTCGACGACACGCTCACCGCGATCGAGCAGTCGCTGCGGGTTGATTTTGACGCCGAGCAATCCGTGCTCGCCCTGTTCGGCGATCCGGACAATTTTGCGGACGTCGCGAAGCACCGCTTCTTCCGTGCGATTGAACGCAACGACGACGCGCTGGGCGCCTTTTCGACCTTCCTCGACAGCGACACACCGCGCTGCGGCCAGATTCGCGACGCGCAGCGCGATTTCCTGTTTCCGGGAAATGGCGATGAAGTGGGCTCGGTTGCCCTGGTACCGCTCGGCAAGAAGTCGGCCACCGGCTTTCTTGCCATCGGCAGTGTCGATGCCAACCGCTTTCACCCGGGCATGAGCATCGACTTCCTGGCACGTATCGGCGACATGGTGACAGCGGCACTGTGCCGCTTCTGACCGGCCGGCCGTCAGGCACGGGGGATACCCTTGCGCGAGGCACAGCGTAACGAGATCGAGAGCTTTATCTCGCACCTGGCGACAGAGCGGCGACTCTCGCCGCTAACCTGCAGCAATTACCGGCGTGACCTGCTGAAGCTGGCCAACTGGTGTGACGCAGAAGACCTCGACACCTGGAAAGCTCTCGATGACGAGCATTTTCGCGCGTTCAGCGCGAGCTGTTTTCGCAAGGGCCTGTCTGCCCGCAGCATCCAGCGTCACCTGTCAGCCGCACGCAGTTTTTTCCGCTACCTGTTGCGCGAGAAAAAAGTAGCGCGGAACCCGGTCACGGCCGTCAGCGCACCAAAATCCGGCAAGCGGCTGCCGGGCAACCTGGATGCCGATCGCGTCGGACGACTGCTGGCCATTGAGGGCAGCGGCCCGCTCGTGATCCGCGATCGGGCGATTCTGGAACTGTTCTACTCTTCCGGGCTAAGACTAGCGGAGCTGACCGGGCTCGACCTCGCCGATCTCGACCTCGCCGATCGCGTCGTCCGGGTAACCGGCAAGGGCAACAAGGAGCGCATAGTGCCGGTCGGCAGCAAGGCAATCGTCGCATTGCAGGGCTGGCTGAAGGAGCGCCGCGCGCTGACGCCGGCCACTGAAACTGCCGTGTTCGTCAGTCGTGACGGCGCACGACTGTCGCGGCGGGCCGTGCAGCAACGGGTTGCACACTGGGCCCGTAAACAGGGTATCGACGCGCGCGTCTATCCCCACCTGTTGCGACATTCCTTTGCGACCCACCTGCTGGAATCGAGCCACGATCTGCGCGGCGTGCAGGAATTGCTGGGCCACGCGAATATCAGCACGACGCAGGTCTATACCCACCTTGATTTCCAGCACCTGGCACAGATATACGACCAGACTCACCCACGCGCCCGGTCGAAAAGCAAAGAATAGGACGGGCGCGGGCGATGCAGCAGATCGCCTGACGCGCCGCTGGCGCAAAGTCCGGGCGCAAACCACAGCAGGATTCATCAGTATGGAACAGTTTCGCGGGACCACGATCGTCTCGGTACGACGTGGCAACAGCGTGGCGATCGCCGGCGACGGCCAGGTCAGCCTCGGCAACACCATCATGAAAGGCAATGCGCGCAAGGTACGCCGGTTGGCGTCCGGCCGCGTGGTCGCCGGCTTTGCGGGCGGCACCGCTGACGCGTTCACCCTGTTCGAGCTGTTCGAGAGCAAGCTTGAGCAATACGGCAACCTGACGCGGGCCGCGATCGAACTCGCGAAAGAATGGCGCACCGATCGTCGCCTGCGACGTCTCGAGGCACTGCTGTGCGTTGCTGACGAAGAGGCATCTTTCATTATTTCCGGCAACGGCGACGTGATCGAGCCGGAAGACGATTTGATGGCGATTGGTTCCGGCGGCGCGTTCGCTCAGGCAGCCGCAATGGCGCTGCTGCAGAACACCGAGATGAGCGCGCGTGAGATCGTCGAGCGCGCATTGAAAATTGCCGGCGCCATCTGCGTCTACACTAACGAGAACATCATTATCGAGGAGCTCCCGTCGATAAAGGGCGGGAACAAATAACATGTCGGAGATGACCCCGAGGGAAATCGTCCAGGAGCTGGACAATCACATTATCGGCCAGGATGAGGCCAAGCGCGCGGTCGCTATCGCGTTGCGCAATCGCTGGCGTCGCGTGCAGATCGACGAGCCGCTGCGCAGTGAAATCACGCCGAAAAATATCCTGATGATCGGCGCGACCGGCGTCGGCAAGACTGAAATTTCGCGGCGCCTGGCGAAACTCGCGAAGGCGCCTTTCATTAAGGTCGAAGCCACCAAGTTCACCGAAGTGGGCTACGTCGGTCGCGAGGTAGACAGCATCATCCGCGACCTCGTCGACATCTCGGTGAAACTCACGCGCGAGACCGAGATGGACAAGGTCCGTCACCGGGCCGAGGACGCGGCGGAAGACCGGCTGCTGGACGCCTTGCTGCCGCGCAGTCCGCACGCGACGGACAGCCACGACGATAGCGACACGCGGCAGAAATTTCGCAAGATGCTGCGCGAGGGCAAGCTCGACGAACGCGAAGTGGAGATAGACGTCCAGACGATGCCGGTTGGCGTCGAGATCATGGCGCCCCCGGGCATGGAAGAAATGACCAGCCAGCTGCAGGGCATGTTCCAGAACCTGTCCGGCAACAAGCGCAAGACCCGCAAGCTGAAAGTCACCGAGGCAATGAAGCTGCTGACCGATGAGGAAGCAGCCAAGATGCTCGATGACGACGAAATGAAGACGCGGGCGGTGGATGCTGTCGAACAGCACGGCATCGTGTTTCTCGACGAGATCGACAAAGTCGCACGACGTTCCGAATCGATGGGCGCCGACGTGTCGCGCGAGGGTGTGCAAAGAGATCTGCTGCCGCTGGTCGAAGGCTGCACGATCAATACCAAGTACGGCATGGTGCGTACCGATCACATCCTGTTTATCGCCTCCGGTGCGTTTCACGTATCAAAACCGTCGGACCTGATCCCGGAGCTGCAGGGCCGCTTCCCGATCCGGGTGCAGCTGAAGTCGCTGACCACCGAGGATTTCGTGCGCATCCTGACCGAACCCGATGCCTCGCTGACCTCGCAGTACACGGCGCTGATTGCGACCGAAGAGGTGGAACTCGAATTCACGAGCGACGGCGTGCGGCGTCTCGCCGAGGTTGCGTTTCACGTCAACGAATCAACCGAGAACATCGGTGCGCGCCGTTTGCATACGGTGATGGAACGCCTGCTCGAGCAGGTGTCCTTCGAAGCCTCGGACAGAAGCGGCAGCAAAGTGGTGGTCGACGCGGCGTATGTCGATGAACACGTTGCCGAGTTGTCGAAGAAAGAAGACCTGAGTCGCTACATCCTCTGAGGCAACAGCATGAGCGAGACCCCGACTGAGATACGCCTGCAAAAAGGCTCGCGCAGACTGCGCGTCAGTTTCGCCGACGGTACGGCGTTTGAGTTGCCGTTCGAGTACCTGCGCGTCCATTCGCCTTCGGCAGAAGTCAAAGGCCATGGACCAGGGCAGGAAGTTCTGCAAACCGGCAAGGAAGATGTCGTTGTCAGCGGCATCGAGCCGGTCGGGCACTACGCAATCCGACTGCTGTTCGATGATGGCCATGACTCCGGCCTGTACACCTGGAAATACCTGCGCGAACTGGGCCTTGAGCAGGACAGTCGCTGGGCCGACTACCTCGACCGTCTGGCAGCCGCAGGGTATGCTCGCCGCTCTGTAAAAGACGGCTGAGCCATGAGCGACGACAATACCCATTTCGGCTACCAGAGCGTGCCGCGCGCGGACAAGGCGAATCGCGTTCGCGGCGTTTTCGATTCCGTGGCGAGCCGCTACGATTTGATGAACGACCTGATGTCCGGCGGCATGCACCGGCTCTGGAAGCGTTACACGATCTCGCAGGCCGCCGTACGGCGTGGCCAGCGTGTGCTGGATCTCGCGGGCGGCACCGGCGATCTCGCGCTGGCGTTTGCGCGCCAGGTGGGCGCCTCAGGCCAGGTTGTGCTGGCCGACATCAACGCGAAAATGCTGCGCGAAGGCCGGCGCCGGCTGGTGGATGCCGGCGTCGCCGGGAATCTTGCCATTGCGCAGGTCGATGCCGAGCAGCTGCCGTTCGCATCCGCGAGTTTCGATTGCATCACCATTGCGTTCGGCTTGCGCAACGTCACCCACAAGGAACGGGCGCTCGCGTCGATGCTGCGCGTGCTCAAGCCGGGCGGCAAACTGCTGGTCCTCGAATTCTCGAAACCTGCCGCAGCGCTGCAACCTGCTTACGACGTTTACTCTTTCAAGGTGCTGCCGCTGCTGGGCAAGCTGGTCGCCAAAGACGATGCGAGTTACCAGTACCTGGCGGAATCGATACGCATGCACCCGGACCAGGAAAGCCTGGTGCGCATGATGCAGGAAGCCGGCTTCGCGCGCTGCCGCTACCGCAACCTGGCCGGCGGTATCGTCGCATTACACACCGGCTACTGCAGCTGATGGATCCGCTGTACGCGCTGTTTCGACCGCTACTGTCGCTGGTCAATGACCAGATCGGCGAGTCGACCCCTGCACGCGAACTGTGCCGCAAATTAGACGGCCGCACGATTGCGTTCCGGGTGCGCGACTCGGGCCTCGCTGCCGCGATAACGGTGAACGACGATGCGCTGAGCATGCTGACGGTCGACGATTGCGAGCCGGACGCGGTTATCACGGGATCGCTGATTTCGCTGGCACGGCTGGCCGGGCCGGACGGGGACAAACTGATCCGCGACGGCGTCGTGGAATTCGACGGCGATGCGTTGCTGGCGAACGACTTTCGGGAACTGCTGCGCTTCGCGCGTCCGGACCTTGAGGAACAGCTGTCAAAAATCGTTGGCGATGCCGCAGCCCATGGCATCGGCACTGCGGTGCGCGGGCTGGGCCGCTGGGGACAGCAAGCGCGTTCCACATTGCGGCAGAACGTCAGTGAATACCTGCAGGAAGAAAGTCGCAGCGTGCCGAGCCGCTATGAAGTTGAAGAATTTCGCGACAAGGTACACGTGCTGCGCGACGATGTAGCGCGTTGCGAAGCGCGGCTGGCACAGCTGGAAAATGCTGCGGGTGACGAGACATGAGTGCGCGCTTGCGCGTGCTGCTACGCTTCATCGATATACAGCGCGTGCTGGTTCGCCACGGCCTTGATGACATTATCAAGAACACGCACTTCCTGCGGCCGCTGCGCTATTTCTTCTACCTGTTGCCGCGCGCAAAAGACGCTTCCGAACCGCTGGGCAAACGCCTGCGCCTCGCGCTGGTAGAACTCGGCCCGATTTTCGTCAAGTTCGGCCAGGCAGTTTCCACCCGTCGCGACCTGTTGCCGACTGAAATCGCCGATGAGCTCGCCAAACTGCAGGACCAGGTACCGCCCTTTCCCGCTGAGGAGGCGATTGCCATTATGGACCGCGCTTACGAGCGCTCGGTCCACGAAGTCTTTTCGCGGTTCGATGAACAGCCGCTCGCGGCCGCATCGATTGCACAAGTCCATAGCGCAGCGCTGCAGGACGGCAAGGAAGTCATCGTCAAGGTCCTGCGCCCTGGCGTAAGGGCCCTGATCGATCGCGACCTCGAGGTCCTGTTCACACTGGCGGGCCTCGCCGACAAATACTGGGCCGAGGGCAAGCGGCTACGTCCGCTGGAAATCGTTGCCGAGTACCAGAAGACCATCATCGACGAGCTCGACCTGATGCGGGAAGGCGCGAACGCAGCCCAGCTCAAGCGCAATTTCGAGGGCTCGAACCTGCTGTACGTGCCTGACGTGTACTGGGACTTCTGCAGGAAAGAAGTGCTGGTGCAGGAACGTATCTACGGCGTGCCGATCAGCAACATGGCGGCACTGCGCGCGGCGAATACCGACATTCAGAAACTTGCCGAGAACGGCGTCGAGATATTTTTCACGCAGGTCTTTCGCCACAACTTTTTTCACGCGGATATGCACCCGGGCAATATTTTCGTGCAGATCGATGATCCGCAAAACCCGAAGTATGCAGCGGTCGACTTCGGCATTGTCGGCACACTGAGCCCCACGGATCAGCGCTACCTTGCCGAGAACTTCCTCGCATTTTTCGATCGGGACTATTACAAGATTGCGAGGTTGCACATCGATTCGGGCTGGGTGCCGCCTGCCACGCGAATCGATGAGCTCGAGTCGGCAGTGCGCACGGTTTGCGAACCGATCTTCAACAAGCCGCTGTCCGAGATTTCTTTCGCCCAGGTTCTTATTCGGCTGTTCGACACCGCACGGCGCTTCAACATGGAAATTCAGCCGCAGCTGATCCTGCTACAGAAAACGCTGTTCAATATCGAGGGTTTAGGGCGCGAGCTGTACCCGCAGCTCGACCTGTGGAAGACCGCGCACCCGGTGCTGCGGCGCTGGATGGACGAACAGGTGGGCGGGCGCGCGATGCTCGACAGCATCCGCACGAACTTGCCGCAGCTGCGCGAAGCGCTGCGTGAACTGCCCGGAGTCGTCAAGCATCTCGCTGACCAGGCCGCCGACGGCAACCTGCACATGAGTATTCGCTCTGACGAGCTTGCCCGCATCGAGAAATCCCTCATTACGCAGCAACGCGAACGTTTCCTGCTGGTCGCAGCGGGCACGGCAACGGTCAGCGGTACCCTGCTGCTTGCGCTGCAAAGCCTGCCGGTCCTCGGCTGGTCGCTGCTGGCGGCCGGCGCTCTTGGCTTTATCGTCGGGCGCCCGCGCCGGTAAGTGACGGCGTCTGAACGATCTCCATGACCACTATCAACCAGCCGCGGACGATTCGCAGCTTTGTGCGTCGCACAGGCCGCATGACACCGGCGCAACAACGCGCCATGAACGAACTGTGGCCACGTTTTGGGATCGGGTATTCCGCCTCGCCGCTTGATCTCGGGGCTGTTTTCGGTCGCACAGCGCCGCGAGTTCTTGAAATCGGTTTCGGCAATGGCGAAACGCTGGTGGCGCAGGCGAGCGCAAATCCTGACAGCGACTATATCGGGGTCGAAGTTCACGAGCCGGGGGTCGGTCATTGTCTGCTGCACATCGAGGTCAACGATGTCGACAATCTGCGGCTCATCAGTCACGACGCGCTGGAAGTCATGGAGCAGCAGCTCGGCGCTGCATCGCTGTCGCGCATCAACCTGTACTTTCCTGACCCGTGGCCGAAAAAACGCCATCACAAGCGGCGCATCGTTAACGATGCTTTCCTCGCGCTGTGTGCCCGCAAGCTGCGAGACCGCGGGCATTTGTATATCGCCACCGACTGGGCCAACTACGCGGAACATATCGACGAACGTATTGACCGATCGCCTGATTTTGCCTGTGTCGAACGGCGCGAACATGACGGCAGCCAGCCCCTCGAACGACCGAACACGAAATTCGAGCGGCGCGGCCTGAAAATCGGCCATCGCATCGTTGACTGGAAGCTGCGGCGAAATTAGCCCGCCATATCAACGGCCTGCACTGTTCAGTGCAACGGGCCGCCAGCAAGCCGCGGCAAGTCGGCTTGCCCTGAACTCCGCAGGGTCTATAGTGTAGATACGCCACGGACGGCCAGCACCGTCTTTCCATGGACGGACCCGCAGCAACATAGCGAGGGATTTGCCATGGCAGTTGTATTTCCCGTCATCGGAAAATGGTATCGACGTGTTAACGGCACGCTGTTCGAAGTCGTCGCCGTCGATGAGCAGGATGGCACGATCGAAGTGCAGTATTTCGATGGCACGATCGACGAAGTCGATCTGGAAAATTGGCCGAGCCTGTTAATCGAGCGCGTCAGGGCACCGGAAGACTGGTCCGGCTCTGTCGATATGGACCCGGCGGATTTCGTCAGTGCAGACAGCGGTGAATTACCGCTTGGCTGGCACGATCCGCTCGAGATCCTGGAGAACGCAGAATAAACAGGCCTAGGCGCGATCGGGTCCTTCGACCACGATCACACCGTCAACGATTTCTGTCGTGACGGCGGTCAGCGTTTTGCCCGGACAAGGCCCGGCAACGCAAACACCGGTCTCTATTTCGTAAAGCGCGCCGTGTGATGCGCAAATAATCATCGTCTGATCTTTGGTCAGGAAGCTGTCGGGCTTGAAATTCAGCGGATGGCCGGCGTGCTTGCAGTAATTCTGGTAGGCGCGAACCGCGTCGCCCTGGCGCACGACGAAACCGCGAAACGGCCAGTCCCCTTCACCAATCTGAAACTCACGGCAGCCCGGATCATCGAGTTCATCGAGGCGGCCGACGGCAATCTTTTTGAAAATCGGCGCCGTCACAGGCGGTAAGCGCCTCGCCGCCTGATCAGTGCATTGCTGCTGCTCATGACTTCGCGTCGCCGGCTTCATTCCACGGCGCAACTTTTAATAGCAACAGCATCCCGGGAACTGCCAGCACGACGCAAAGCATGAAGAAGCGGGTCCAGCCAACCTGCTCGACGAGGACACCGGTGGTAGCGCTTGCGAGCGTACGCGGCGTGGTCGCCAGCGCCGTGAACAATGCGAACTGGGTAGCCGCGAACGCCTTGTTGGTCGATTTGGCAATAAACGCAATCAATGCTGCTGAGCCGAGACCGACTCCAAGGTATTCGAACGCGACTGCAAAACCCAGCATCCAGGGATTGGGGCCAATCTCGGACAGCGCGGCGAAGCCGAGGATGCTGGTGATCTGCACCAGGCCGAACAACCACAGCGCGCGATTGATCGAGACATAGATCATGACGAGTCCGCCGATCATAGCGCCGGCGATCACCGCGCTGAGCGAAGCCGTTTTCGCGATCGCGCCGATTTGCGTGAGAGTGAAACCAACGTCGATAAAAAACGGCGTCTGTAGCGCCGTTGCCATGCTGTCGCCCAGTTTGTAGAAAAACAGGAACGCGAGCACGAGCAGTGCAGCGGCAGGCCCCTGCCGATTGATGAACTCGCGAAACGGCTCGATCACCGCTTCTTTCATCGTGCGCGGTGCGCTGGGGTCACGCACCGCTTCCTCGATGCTCAAGGTCAGCACAACGCCGATCAGCATGAAGGCGGCAACGATCACGAACACCGTGTTCCAGGCAAAGTGATCGGCAAGAATCAGGGCCAGTGCACCCGGCACCAGCCCTGACAGGCGGTACGCCTGCACGTGGATCGAGTTGCCGAGACCCAGCTCGTGGTCGGGCAACAGCTCCCGGCGATAGGCATCGAGGACGACGTCCTGGCTGGCGCTGAAAAAAGCCATGGCCGCTGCCAGGTAAGCCACGGCCCAGATCGAAAATGCCGGGTTAAAAAAGCCGATCGCGGCAATCGAAGCCAGCAGCGCCAGCTGCGTGACCAGCATCCAGCCGCGACGCCGGCCGAGAAACGGCAGCGTGTAGCGATCCATGACCGGCGACCACAGGAATTTCCAGGTGTAGGGCATCTGCACCAGGGTAAAGAAACCGATTTCGGCAAGCCCGACGCCTTCGGTCCTGAGCCAGGCCGGGGCGAGCTGAATCAAGACGTACAGGGGCAGGCCGGAGGTAAAGCCGGTGAAGACGCAGATCAACATGCGTCGGTTCAGAACCGCGTCCTTCAGCGAAGGTCGGCTCACCGGTTTCGCCGATGGAGGATCAGCTGCCATGTGACCAGTCGTAGTCGAGAGTCAGCGGTGCATGATCAGAGAAGCGCTCGGCGCGATAAATTTCGCTGCGCAGGATTTTGTCCTGCAGGCCCGGCGTAACGATATGGTAATCGATACGCCACCCGACGTTGTTGTCCCACGCGCGGCCGCGATTCGACCACCAGGTGTATTCCTCTTTGTCAGGATTGATCTGGCGAAACGCGTCAACGAAACCGTGCGTATCGAAGAGCTCGTCCATCCAGGCGCGCTCTTCGGGCAGGAACCCGGAGTTCTTGCGATTGGCTTTCCAGTTCTTCAGGTCGATCTCGCGATGCGCGATGTTCCAGTCGCCGCACATAATATATTCCGAGCGGCGGCGGCGGATTTTTTTCAGGTGCGGAACGAACTGATCAAGAAAACGAAACTTCGATGCCTGCCGATCTTCATTCGATGAACCGGAAGGCAGGTACAACGACACTACGGACAAGCCATCAAACTGCGCTTCAAGATAGCGCCCTTCATCGTCGAACTCTGCAATACCAAAACCACGGATCAATTTGTTTGGCTTCTGGCGCGAAAAAATGGCTACTCCGCTATAGCCCTTTTTCACAGCGTCCTCGTAGAAACAGTGATAGCCGCTCGGCGCAAAACAGTCGTCTTCAAGCTGATGAACCTGCGCCTTGGTTTCCTGTATGCAGACGACATCGGCGTTCTGCTGCAACAGCCAATCGAAGAAACCTTTGCGCGATGCCGCGCGTATACCATTGGCATTAAGACTAACGACGCGAAACAAATTACTTCCATCCTCAACAAGACAAAGCGCCGGACAGGTGGCGCTCCGGGCGAAAAGAATGACCCGTCACCACGTTCATGCCGACGACAGGTTGTGGCATACTCAGGCGCCGGTTGCGGTCGTTAGGCGACTCAATCTGCGCAGCCAAGGCCGTCATCATACAGAAGCCGAGTCTTAGTCCAACATTATGCGAGCATACAAAAACGAATTTCTCGATCTCGCGCTGGAACTGGGTGTTCTGCGCTTCGGTGAGTTCACGCTGAAGTCGGGTCGCAAGAGTCCGTACTTTTTTAACGCCGGATTATTCAGCAGCGGTTATGCCGCGGCCAAGCTCGGCCGTTATTACGCATCGGCGATCGCGGATGCAGAACTCGAATTCGACATGCTGTTCGGGCCCGCCTACAAGGGCATACCGCTGGCAACCCTTGCAGCGGCCGCGCTCGCGGAACATCACGACATCGACGTGCCCTATGCGTTTAACCGCAAGGAAGCCAAGGGACACGGCGAAGGCGGCAGCATTGTTGGTGCGCCACTGGCTGGCAAAGTGCTGATCGTTGACGATGTCATCACTGCCGGCACCGCCGTGCGCGAAGCGCACCAGTTGATCGCGGCGACCGGCGCCGAGGTTGCGGGTCTCGTCATCTCGCTGGACCGGCAGGAAATCGGCCGGGACTCACGTTCCGCAGTGCAGGAGCTTGAACAAACCCTGCATATCCCGGTCATCAGTATTGTAACGCTGGAGGACCTCATCGAACTGCTCGAAGACTCCAGCGAATACGGCGAACACCTTGCCTCGGTCCAGGCTTATCGAAAGCGCTATGGCATCGGCAGCAAGCGCTAATGGCCCCGGACAATGCCGGCCGGGCCGGTTTACAGGGCCGTTTCAGCCCATTAAGCTGGAAATTCGCGAACCAGTACCTCCTGCGCGTCCTTTAATTATGTGATATTTCGGCCATGCGGCATTTTCCAATAACACTGTTGCTCATCAGCCTGATCGCCGGGGCGGCTCTCGCCGATACCCCGCAGAAGCTGTATCGCTGGGTCGACAAGGACGGCGTCGTCCACTACGGCGACAGCGTTCCGGCCGAGTACGCCGAGGTCGAGAAGCAGGTGCTGAACGACGCCGGCGTCACGGTGGACGTGCTGCGCGGCAAGAAAACCGCCGAGGAACGCGCGGAGGAAGCCCGCCTCGAACAGCTCGCGACGGAACGCGAGTTGAAGCGCCGCGCCGATCAGGCACTGCTGGCCACCTACCTGTCAGTCGATGAAATCATGCTGCACCGCGATCGGCGCGTTGAGCTGTTCCAGGCGCAGGCTCGGGTCACGGAACTCTACCTGCGCAATCTGCAGCGCCGACACAATTCATTGTTGCAGGAGGCGTCCAGGTTCCAGCCGTACAGCAGCGACCCGGATGCGCCGTTGATTGACCAGGAACTGGCGGCAGAGATCAATGAAACGCGCGACACCATCGCGCGGCACGAAGCCAACCTCGAACGCTTCCGCAATGACGAACAACAGATCGTGGCACGTTTCGGTAACGACATCGGTCGCTTCAAGCAACTCAAGGGCCTTAACTAGCCGCCCCGCTGGCCGTCGTCCCGGCTGCCAGCACAAATCCGAAGGAGACAGCTGGCCGGTTTGGTTGCGACGGTCAGCCGCTGCCCGAATGCCCGAATCCGCCGGCGCCACGTTCACTGTCCGCGAACTCTTCGACCACCGCAAAACTCACCTGCTCAACCGGCACAAACACCATCTGCGCGATGCGTTCACCCGGTTGAATTTCGTAGCTGCTGGCGCCGCGGTTCCAGCAGGAAATAAACACCTGGCCCTGGTAATCGGAATCGATGAGCCCGGTCAGGTTGCCGAGCACGAGCCCGTGCTTATGACCGAGGCCCGAGCGCGGCAGCAGCACAGCGGCAAGGCGCGGATCCTTGATGTGAATGGCGAGGCCGGTCGGGACGAGCGTTGTTTCGCCCGGCCGGACCGTCAACGGCGCGTCGATGACGGCGCGCATGTCGAGACCGGCGGAGCCGCTGGTCGCGTATTCCGGCAGCGGGATGGCAGCGCCGACCCGGGAGTCGACAATCTTCAGTTCGATCTGGCGCACGGGAATCCTTTTTGAATTATTTTCGATTGGAAAGCACAGGCAGGTCAGGCTGCGTCGCCGTATTGATGCGCTGCTGGTAATGCTGCGCAATCAGCGTGACAAGGTCGCGCGCCAGTTCGATCTTGGCGGCTTTGGCGAAGGACTTTTCTCCGCCCTGCCAGAACACCTCGACCTTGTTGTCGTCCTTGTCGAAGCCGGCGTTCGGGCCAACCTCGTTCGCTACAATCATGTCGAGTTTCTTGTTCTGCAACTTGCCGCGCGCGTAGTCGCGCAGCCTTGACGTTTCGGCCGCGAAACCAACCGTGAACGGCGCGCCCGGAAGGCGCGCAACGGACGCCAGGATGTCGGGTGAACGCGTGAGCTCCAGGGAAATCTCGGCCTGCGCCTTCTTGATCTTGTGGCTTGCGATTTGCTGCGGCCGGTAGTCGGACACCGCAGCGGCGGCGATGAAAATATCTACACCTTTCAAATGTTCGTGAACCGCTTTGTGCATCTCTTCGGCCGAGACAACGGCGATGTGCTCGACCCCGTCGGGCGGCAGAAGGGTCACCGGACCGCTAACGAGGATAACGCGCGCACCGGCCGCCAGCGCTGCCCGGGCCAGCGCATAGCCCATTTTCCCGGAGCTGCGATTGGTGATGTAGCGCACCGGGTCGATTGCCTCGCGGGTCGGGCCCGCCGTTACCATCACCGTCCTGCCGGCGAGGGATTGCGGCACTGCCGGCTCCTTATCTGCGACCGCCACGGCGGGACGTGCTGCCAGCTTCTCGCCGAGCAACAGCGCGGCCAGCGCGTCGGGTTCGGTCATGCGCCCCAGGCCCTGCTCGCCGCAGGCCTGGTCGCCGGCCTCTGGCCCGACGATACGCACGCCACGCGCCTCGAGCGTCGCACGATTGGCCTGCACCGCGGGATGTGCCCACATCACGCGGTTCATGGCCGGCGCAATAACGAGCGGCGCTTCGCTCGCGAGGCACAGAGTGCTCAACAGATCCGCGGCGGAACCTGCCGCCAGTCGCGACATGAACTCGGCCGTCGCCGGCGCGATCACGATCAGATCCGCCCAGCGCGCCAGCTCGATATGACCCATGGCCGCCTCCGCGGCGGGATCCCACAGGCTGTTGCGCACCGGCCGGCCGGACACGGCCTGCAGGGTCGTGGCCGTGACGAATTCCGCAGCCGACTGCGTCAGCACCACCTGCACGGCGGCGCCTCGTTCGGTCAGTCGCCGAACCAGTTCGGGGGTCTTGTAGGCGGCTATACCACCCGTCACCCCCAGGAGAATATTGCGCGATTTCATTGACCTGCCACTCGATAACCAGGCTAGAGCTTATGCCGCTGCCGGTTCGGGCACCAGTAAATCAGTGCAAGTTGCAGGGTTTCAATGCTTGTGACGCCGGCCGGCTGCAGCAACACTGGCCCGGTACGTAACTGCGGTCCCGGAGCGTCCATGAGCAAGCACGATGGCGGTGTGCCGGTTTCGCCGCCGCAAGAACCGGCATCCGCCGCCGTGGCTGCCCTGACCGATGCAGAGCTGCTGGCCACACTGCTGCGGGCGGGTAATCGAGTCTCATCAGCCCGTGAACTGTCGCAGCGGCTGCTGCAGCGCTACGGCGGCCTGCGGCCACTGCTCAGCGCCAGCGCCGTGGAGCTGCGACGCGAACCCGGTATTGGCGCAGCGCGTTCGGCGCTGCTGCTGGCGCTGCCGGACCTCGCGCGGCGCTTCTACGAGCAATCCCTGCCGGTTGGGCAGGCGATCCGCAGCCCGCGCGATACCGAGGCCTTCCTGACCGCGAAACTGCGTGACCTGCCCCACGAGCTGTTCTGCTGCCTGTTTCTCGACAATCGGCACCGCGTGCTGCGCTTCGAAACCCTGTTCCGCGGCACGATCGACGGTACCAGCGTGTACCCGCGCGAGGTCGTCAAACAGGCCTTGCAGGCGAATGCGGCAGCGGTCATCCTCGCGCACAATCACCCGTCCGGCGTTGCCGAGCCGAGCCAGGCCGACGAGCGCATCACACGCCGGCTGCGCGCCGCCCTGGAGCTTGTTGATATCCGGCTGCTGGACCACCTGGTGATCGGCGACGGTTGCTGCACCTCGCTGGCGAGCCGCGGCTTGTTGTAATGGGAGGGCAGCGTGCCAAGGGCCCTTGATTGGCGTCTGCGACGCTGGTATAAATGCCCGCTCTTTTGCCCTCTGCTCGAGGGCAATTTACGAAAAATCAGAGACTTATCATGTCCAGAGTATGCCAGGTGACTGGGAAACGGCCGCAAACCGGCAATAATGTTTCTCACGCCAACAACAGAACCCGTCGCCGTTTCCTGCCGAATCTGCAGTGGAAGCGCTTCTGGCTCGAAGCTGAGAAACGCTTCGTGCGTCTGCGCGTTTCGCATAAGGGCCTGCGCCTGATCGACAAGCACGGCCTCGAGAAAGTGCTGGCAGATATGCGTGCCAACGGCAAGCAGCAGTAACAGCGGAGTAATTTCTAATGCGTGACAAAATCAGACTTGTGTCGAGTGCCGGAACCGGTCACTTCTACACGACACAAAAGAACAAGCGGTTGCACCCTGAAAAGATGGAAACGCGCAAATACGATCCAGTGGTTCGTAAGCACGTCGTCTACAAGGAAGCGAAGATCAAGTAATCTTCGGCACCGCGCGCCCTCTCGGAGGGCACCCTATAAAAAAATACCGGCGGCAGCCGGTATTTTTTTGTTTGCAGCAAACGCCAGGACTAGCAGGCGGGTTGCATCCGGTAGCAGCGCAGCCGCTCGGCAAAGTCTTCCAGCACCTTGATGCCGCTGGCTTCTGCTTCGGCACACCACTCTTTCAGTTGCGCCAGCAGCCTGTCATTACCGACGTTCGCACCGGCCCAGAGCAAACGCAGGCGCTCTCTGAACTCATGCACTGTTTGCAGCGTCGCGTGATCGGCCAGCAGTGCGCCAAGGCGGTCGCGTGCTGATTCATCGAGCAGTGCGGGCTGCCGCACCAGCAGGCGTCGCGCTTTTTTCAGCGCACGATTACCGGCTGCTATGGCGCGTTCTTTCTGCAGCGCCGGCAGAGTGACATGGCGCGTGTAATCACGCAGCACATGCATGCGATTGACAATGATGGCGCGGACGTTCTCGAGATCCAGGTGCTGTTCTGCAACCGCTTCGAGCACCGGGCGCGGCGCGACTTTGCGAACTTTCGCGAGCCCGACAGCGCGCAGCAGGCAGATGTACATCCAGCCAATGTCGAATTCCCAGCGCCGTACGGAAAACTTGGCCGACGTCGGAAACGCGTGATGATTGTTGTGCAGTTCCTCGCCACCGACAAACAGGCCCCATGGCAGCAGGTTGGTGGCGGCGTCGTCGCACTCGAAATTGCGATAGCCGGTGTGGTGGCCGAGGCCGTTGATAATGCCGGCTGCAAACAGCGGCATTGAGACCATCTGGATCGCAACGATTGTTATGCCGGGAACGCCGAACAGCAGCAGGTCGGCAAGCACCATCAGCACGATGCCGCCCGACGGAAAGCGCAGGTAAACGTTGCGCTCAAGCCAGTCATCCGGCGTGCCACGTCCGTATTTCTCGAGCGTTTCGGGGTTGTTTTTTTCCTGCTGGTAGAGCTCGGCGCCCTCCAGCATGACTTTCTTCAGCCCGAAAACCTGCGGGCTGTGCGGGTCACCTTCTTTTTCACAATGCGCATGGTGCTTGCGATGCACCGCAACCCATTCGCGCGTCAGCATGCCGGACGTGCACCAGATCCAGAAGCGGAAGAAATGTCGCAGCGCGGGATGCAGGTCGAGTGAACGATGTGCCTGATCGCGATGCAGGTAGAGCGTGACCGCCATCATGGTGATTTGCAGCATCACCAGCGTGGCAATGACATAGCCCCACAGCGAAAGGTTGAGGACGCCGTACAGATAGTCCATGCAATAATCCCGATAGTTTGGAGCGAACAGCCACTATAGCGAATGGACCGCTGCCCCGATATGACGCAAGCCGCTTTTTTTGCGGAAAACCGCACAAGCTCAATGTTGAGACCGGCAGCGCGGCCGGCCGTTGCATTTGATTGCCCGCGTGATGGCCCTGGTAATGGCGTGGGCGACGGCACTGCCGCGCCGGCTGGCGGCGCGGTAGCGCGACATGCCTGAGCTACCGGAGGTCGAGACCAGCCGGCGCGGCATCGAGCCCTGGCTCGCCGGGCAGCGGGTAACGCGTGTGCTGGTGCGCGACCGGCGCCTGCGCTGGCCGGTGCCGCCCGGGTTCGAGCAGCAGCTGACCGGGCAGCGGGTAAGTGCGGTAGAGCGTCGCGCCAAGTACCTGTTATTGCGTACGACAGCCGGCACGGCGCTGCTGCACCTCGGCATGTCGGGCAGTCTGCGGATCATCGATCCCGATGAGCCGCCGGCCAAACACGATCACGTCGATATCCAGCTCAGCAATGGCAAGGCCCTGCGCTTTCGCGATCCGCGCCGCTTCGGTTGCCTGCTGTGGGCTGATGGCGACGGGCTGCAGCATCCATTGCTCAGCAAGCTGGGCCCGGAGCCGCTCGGCGATGCGTTTGATGGCGATTATCTGTGGCACCGTGCGCGCGGCCGGTCGGTCGCTATCAAGCAACTTATCATGAACGCCGGGATCGTCGTGGGTGTTGGCAATATCTACGCGAGCGAAGCCCTGTTCGAAGCCGGCATCCATCCGGCCCGTCAGGCACAGCGCGTCTCAAAGCTGCGCATGGGGCAACTCGCTGCCGCAATCCGCGCCGTGCTGCAGCGCGCACTGCAGGCCGGCGGCACAACCTTGCGGGATTTCAGCGGCGGCGATGGCGAGCCCGGTTATTTTCGGCAGCAACTGAACGTTTACGACCGCCACGACGAGCCGTGCCGGGTTTGCGCCAAGCCTGTCAGCGCCAGCGTGCAGGGACAGCGCTCCACCTATTACTGCACGCACTGCCAGCGCTAAAGACGATTGCCGGGAAAGTCGCGGTAGCGATCTGCCCGCCCCGACCTGCCGGCGAGCGGTTCAGGCAGCGCGTTGGCCCGCAGGCTCTGACCGGGCTTTAGTCGAGTCGGTAACGCTGCAGCAAGGCATTCCTGACGTTGGTCGGAACGAACTCGCTGATATCGCCACCCAGCTTTGCAACTTCGCGCACCAGGCTCGAGGAGATGTAGGTGTATTTCTCAGTGGGCGTCAGGAAGGCGGTTTCGACTTCGTCAGTCAGGTGCCGGTTCATATTGGCCAACTGAAATTCGTATTCGAAATCGGAAATAGCGCGCAGGCCGCGGACGATAACCGCGAGGTCCTGGTCCAGCGCGAAATTCACCGTCAGGCCGTCGTAGCCGGTCACTTCGACATTGCCGATGCCCACGAGCGCATCCCGTGCGAGCGCCACTCGCTCGTCGAGCGTGAACAGCGGTTCCTTGCCGGGGTTGGCTGCAATCGCGACAACGACGCGATCGAACAGTCGACAGGCACGGCGCACCAGATCTACATGACCCAGCGTGATCGGATCGAAGGTTCCCGGGTACATCGCACTAACGGTCATGCAGATCTCCTTCTTCAGCGAAGCGCAGTAATCAGCAGGTAGCGCACGTTGCCGGCGGTCCTGTCCTTCAGGACGCGCCAGCTCGCGGGCAGGGCGGGCGACTCGTCGTGGCGCTCGTGCTCAAGGTAGATCAGCGCATCAGCGGCAAGCCAGCCGCATTGTTCCAGCAGTCTACACAAGTCCGCGGCGATTCCGGCCGCGTACGGCGGATCGATAAACACGATATCGAACGACTGACTCGGCGCGCTCTCCAGCCATAGCAGGGCGTCCCGGCAGATGATCGTGGCATCAGCGGCAGCCAGCAGCCCGGCGGACTGCTGCAAGGTGGCGGCCGCGCTTGCGGATTTTTCGACAAGCGTCGCCGTCGCGGCACCGCGCGACAGGGCCTCGAAGCCCAGCGCACCGCTGCCTGCACAGAGATCCAGGCAATGCGCGCCGTCGATGCGCGGCGCCAGCCAGTTGAACAGCGTCTCACGCACCCGCTCCGCGGTTGGCCGCAGGCCGTCAACCGCCGCAACCGGCAGCAAACGTCGCCGCCATTTGCCGGCAACGATGCGCAGCTTGCCGGGCGCGGCCGCCTGCTTACCCGCCCCTCGCGTTTTCGCCATGGTTCTCTCCGCCTGCACGGCGACAATGCTTGTTATGATCAATACACCAGCGGTGCAGTATCACCCGAAAAGACAGCAAGGCGGAATGTTGCGCGTGTTCGGCAAAAACAAAAACAAGGAGACCGGCCAGGCAGACAGCAAAGTCGGTTTCGTCAAACGGCTGCGGGCGCGCCTGAATCGCGGCGACAGCTGGCTCACCTACGACCTCGCGAACCTGGTCCCCGGCGGCAAGATTGATGACGCTGTCATTGATGAACTCGAAGCGCGTCTCGTGATGGCCGATGTCGGTGTCGACACGGCGACACGGATCGTCGACAGCCTGCACCGCAAGTTAGCGCGCAAGGAGCTGCAGGACTCGGCAGCCCTGCTCGCAACCCTGCGGAACTCAATGCTCGATATGCTGCGGCCGGTCGAGCAGCCGCTTGTGCCGGAGAGTGCGGACGGACCGTTTGTCATCCTGATGGTGGGCGTCAACGGCGCCGGCAAAACGACGACGATCGGCAAGCTGGCGCGCCGTTTCATGGACGAGGGGCGCAGCGTCATGCTCGCCGCCGGCGACACCTTTCGGGCCGCGGCCGTTGAGCAGCTGCAGGTCTGGGGGGAACGCAACAAGGTACCGGTGATCTCGCAGCATGCCGGTGCCGATCCGGCGGCCGTGATCTTTGACGCCTACGAAGCGGCGCGCTCGAGAAATATTGATGTGCTGCTGGCCGATACCGCGGGCCGGCTGCAGAGTCAGCAGGGGCTGATGGATGAACTGACCAAGGTGAAACGCGTGCTGCAGCGCAAGAACGAAGCGGCGCCGCACGAAGTCATGCTGGTGCTGGACGCCGGACTCGGCCAGAACGCGATGTCGCAGGCCGAGAAATTCCACGCCGCGCTTGGCCTGACAGGAATCACCGTAACCAAGCTCGATGGCAGCGCCAAGGGCGGCATACTGCTGGCAATTGCTGACAAGCTGAAAGTGCCGGTACGTTTTATCGGCATTGGCGAGGCGGCAGAGGACATGCAGCCGTTTATCGCCGCAGACTTCGTTGATGCGCTGCTGCGCCCGGGGCCGGAACAACCGTGATTGTTATCGAAAACGTCGTCAAGCGCTTTCCCGGCGGTCAGGAGGCTTTGCGCGGACTGAGTCTCAACGTGGCGCACGGCGAGATGGCGTTTGTGACCGGTCATTCAGGCGCGGGCAAGAGCACACTGCTGCGGCTCATCGCCCTGATCGAACGCCCGACTAGCGGCCAGATTCTCGTTGACGGCCAGAACCTGGCCCGCGTGTCGCGGCGCAAAATTCCCGCGTATCGACGCCAGATTGGCATGGTCTTCCAGGATCACAAGCTGCTGTACGACCGGCCGGTGTTCGACAACGTCGCGCTGCCGCTGGTCATCGCCGGCTTCGGCCATCGCGAGGCGGCGCGCAAGGTACGCGCCGCGCTGGACCAGGTCGGCCTTTTGCACAAAGAGCGCCAGCGTCCTGAAACTCTGTCTACCGGCGAGCAGCAACGGGTTGGCATCGCACGCGCCATCGTCAGTCGTCCCAAGCTGCTGATCGCTGACGAACCCACCGGTAACCTGGATCCGGATCTGTCGCTGGAAGTCATGCGCATCTTTCGTCGCTTCAATGAAGTTGGCGTGACCTTGCTGATTGCCAGTCACGACATCGCATTGATTGATCAGCTGGGTTGTCGTCGCATCCCGCTCGAGAATGGCGCACTGCAATCGGTGCCCGACGAAGACGGAGTATTCGCGGACGAGGATGGACCATGGCGACTGTGAGTGCGCCAGACAGGATCGCGCCGCGCAGGGCAAGCCCGATGCGCGTGTGGCTGCTGCGGCACGCCAGTAATTGCCTCGGCTCACTGGGCCGACTGCTGCGGCAGCCGTTTGCCAGTTTGCTGACGGTGCTGGTTATCGCAGTGACGCTGGCGCTGCCGGCGGCGTTGCACCTGATCATCAAGAACGCACAAAGCCTGAGTCGCGGCTGGGACAATGCGCTCGACTTTTCGCTGTACCTGAAGCCGGCAGAATCCCGTGCCGTCGCGGAGCAGCTGGCGAAGCTGATCGAGCAGCGCGCCGATGTCGACGGCGTACGCCTGATCAGCGCCGAGCAGGCGCTGGCCGAGTTCCGCGAGGGTTCTGGTTTTGGCGCTGCGCTCGACTACCTTGACGAGAACCCCTTGCCGCACACCCTCGTTGTGCGACCGTCGCCCGGCATTACTCAGGCATCGGCGGTGTTGCTGCACGAAGAGTTGGGAAACCTTCCCGAGATCGATTTCGTGCAGGCCGATTCCGACTGGGTTCAGCGCTTCCTCGCCATTCTCGATATTTTGCAGCGCGCAATCTTCATCGGCTCGCTGTTACTCGGCGCGGCGATCATCATCATTATCGGCAACACGATTCGCCTCGATATCGAGAATCGCCGCGATGAAATCGAAGTCACCAAGCTGATCGGCGCGAACAATGCATTCGTGCGGCGCCCGTTCCTGTACACCGGGCTCTGGTACGGACTGTCCGGGGGACTGCTGGCGCTGGGCCTGATCGCCTACGGCCTTTTCGCGCTGCGCGGGCCGGTCACCAGGCTGGCCGGTCTCTACGGCAGCCAGTTCGAAGTGCTGGCGCTGGATCTCCCGGAAGCCGGCATCATCGTTGCCACCGGCATCCTGCTGGGCCTTACCGGTTCCTGGCTCGCCGCGGCGCGGCACATGCGGCGTATCGAGCCGCGCTGACCCGCCACGCCGGTGGCTTGCCCGCAGGCTGGCGGCCAGGGCTGCCGTACCGATCGGTACAGGTCGCTTTTCATAAGCATAGCTGGTTGATTAGCTTCGTTTTTTTTCCGGATCTGTGACGGAACTCACACCCTGTTTAGCACTCTAAGGTCAGGAGTGCTAAAATGCGTTCCCCTTCACAGGAGGCAGTGACAAACGATGACAACCGCTCTAGCAGTACGCAGCGCTGAACAGATGCTGGCCGGCCCGGTCGGCAGCCTTGATGCCTATATCCAGTCAGTCGGCAGCATTGCAATTATCAGCAAGGAAGACGAGCAGGCACTGTCTCGTCGGTTTCGCGATGACGAAGATCTTGAAGCCGCGCGCGAGCTGGTTCTCGCGCACCTGCGGTTCGTTGTGCACATTGCCAAAGGCTACACCGGCTACGGTCTGCCACTGGGTGACCTTATCCAGGAAGGCAACATCGGCCTGATGAAAGCCGTGAAGCGTTTCGATCCCGACTACGGCGTGCGCCTCGTGTCTTTCGCGGTGCACTGGATTCGTGCCGAGATTCACGAGTTCGTGCTGAAGAACTGGCGCATCGTCAAGGTTGCGACAACGAAGGCGCAACGCAAACTGTTTTTTAATCTGCGCAAATCCAAAAAGAGTCTTGCGTGGTTATCCGCTTCCGAAACGCAGGCAGTAGCCGATGATCTCGGCGTATCCGCGCAGGAAGTGAACGAGATGGAGCGCCGCCTGAGTGCGCGCGATACCTTGTTCGATCCGGCACCCGACGCCGACGACGATCATGCTTTCACGCCTGCCGCGTACCTGCCATCGCCGGATGCAGACCCGGCCATGCTGGTCGAGAAAACCGACTGGAATGACGACGCAACGAGCCGCATGGCCGATGCACTGGATGAGCTCGACGAGCGCAGTCGCGACATCCTCGAATGCCGCTGGCTTGCCGAGAAAAAACAGACGCTGCACCAGCTCGCCGACAAGTACGGCGTGTCAGCGGAACGCATTCGGCAGATCGAGAGCAACGCGATCAAGAAACTGCGCGGCTCGATGGATGCTGCAGCCTGACGTTTAATGCAGTTCAAGCAATAGCAAAAAGCCCCGCAACGCGGGGCTTTTTTTATAAGCATTTGGGCTACAGGCGTTTACCGGTAATCGCGCCGCTGGAAGCGCAGGAAGCCGCCATCTTCGCTACCAAGCGGGTCATGGTGCGTCCAGTGCAGCACGCCACCCAGCTCGTTCAGCTCGTACACGCCGCGGAACTCCACGCGATCACCCATGCCCAGCGGCACACGCGGTGCAAGATCAATATTGTGCGCAACGAGCAGGGTTTGCCCGCCGCCAAGCGTCAGGATAAAACGCTGATGGCGACCGTCTTCGCTGTCGTCCTGCAGTAACCGCGTTACGCGACCGCTGCCGTCGACCCATTGATCATCGTTGGCTTTGTCGAAGGAAAGCAGCAAGTGGCTGTCCGTTGCAGCAAACGCGCGCCGCGGAACAGAACGTCCGCGGCACGCCGGTCATGCCTAGCCCGTAATTGGCACCATCGTAATTTCCACACGACGATTTGCCTGACGGCCGTCGGCCGTCGAATTGTCTGCCACCGGACGCGCTTCGCCCATGCCGACCGTGATCAGTCGCTGCGAGTTAATGCCCTGTGATTGCAGGTATTGCGCAACCGATCCTGCACGACGTTCAGACAGCGTCTGGTTGTATGCATCACTGCCGGTGTTGTCCGTGTGACCCGCCACTTCGACCACTGTCTTGTCGAACTCCTCCATGACTTTCGACACGGAGGTCAGCACGTTAAAAAACGCCGGACTGAGGTCGGAGCTGTTGGTCGCGAACGTCACGTTGCCCGGCATGTTCAGCGTAATGTTGTCGCCCATGCGGTTGACGCTGACGCCGCTGCCCTGCAGTTCCGCGCGCAGTTTGGCTTCCTGGCGATCCTGGTAATTGCCGACCGCACCGCCCGCCAGTGCACCAACGCCGGCACCGATCAGCGCGCGCTGGCGCCGCTCGACGGCATCATCACCGGAAACCAGGCCAACCACCGCGCCCGCAACGGCGCCAATGACAGCGCCCTTGGTTGCCTGGCTGGTCTTGCTTTCCTGGGTGTACGGATCCAGCGTCTGGCAACCCAGCAGAACTGCCGCGATGCCTGCGCCCAGAATCACACTCTTGAATCCCTTGCTTGTCATATCGTTTCCTCGTTATGGCCCTAGCGAAAACAAGCTGACGCGCAGCGCGGCCAGCTTGTATTGCCGCTATTGTAACGGCTCCTGACCTGAACCACGAATGAACGGTGCGCAGGACAGGCCCGGATGGCGACCGTGTAAGATGGCCGCCTGGCGAATCCGGGCGGTACCGATGTCTGAAACCGACTACTGGCTCAAGCGTTTCGAGCAAAACCAACAGGACATAAGCTGGCGTCCGGTCTACTGGCTGGCGACGGCGCTGCTGCTGCTTGGCCTGCTCGGCCTGCTGTGGGCCCTGCCGGTACCGGCCGCGCTGACGTCCATTTCGCCGCTGCTGAACTGGGGCAGCCTGTTCCTGATGGCAACGCTGATCTACTACTTCATCATTTCGCTGCCGCTGGCGATTGGCATGCTGCCGGTGGTGATGGCCATTGTCGCGTTCGAGGTCTGGCTGGCGTCACACCACGGCTGGGCCCGCCCGATTGCCGCGCTGATGACCTTGGGTGGCGGCGGCGGGCTCTTTCTCGCGCACCATGCGCACGGCGGCCTGCGCGCGGTTTTTCGCGACATCCAGCTGTTGATGCTCGCACCGCTGTGGCTGCTGTCACGTCTCTACCGGCGACTGGGCATTCCCAGCTAGCGCCCCGCCCGGCGCGCAATTGACTGACGTGCCGGCGCCGTTCGGGTAAAATTGGCGGCCCGCTACCATCCGCTACACCAGGAGTTCCCGTGGCCAGTACCGCTCCGGTCAAGACGACCGACAAATCCAGCGCACGCAAGAAGACCTTGAATCCGCTCGACCTGTTCGACATTCGCTCCGAGCTGTCGGAAGAAGAACAGATGGTGCAGGACTCGGTTGCGCGCCTCGTCGATGACAAGGTGCTGCCCGTCATTCGCGATGCGTTTGAGAAACACTATTTCCCGCGCGACTTCGTGCCTATGGTCGCGGAGCTCGGACTGCTCGGCAGCTCCATTGAAGGCTACGAATGCGCCGGCATGAACAGCGTCAGCTACGGGCTGATCTGCCAGGAACTGGAACGCGGCGACAGTGGCCTGCGCAGCTTCGTGTCCGTGCAAAGCAGCCTCGTCATGTTCCCGATTTATACCTACGGATCCGAAGAACAGAAACAGCGCTGGCTGCCCGCGATGGCGCGCGGCGAGGCAATCGGTTGTTTCGGCCTGACGGAATCGCATGGCGGCTCCGATCCGGGCAACATGAAGACCCACGCGAAACGCGATGGCGATGACTGGGTCATCAATGGCTCCAAGATGTGGATCACCAACGGCAGCGTTGCGGACGTCGCCGTCGTCTGGGCAATGACGGGCGAAGGTGTGCGCGGGTTCATCATCGAGAAAGGCACACCCGGGTTTTCCGCGCAGGAGATCGAACACAAATTTTCGCTGCGCGCATCGGTCACCGGCGCGCTGTTTTTCGACAACGTGCGCATACCGAAAGCCAATATGTTGCCGGGCGTTGTCGGACTGAAAGGGCCGCTCAGCTGCCTCACGCAGGCACGCTACGGCATTACCTGGGGCGTAATCGGCGCGGCGCAGGCCTGCCTCAGCGAGGTGCTGAATTACACGCAGGATCGGGTACTGTTCGGCAAGCCACTGTCGCACAACCAGTCGATTCAGCAGCGCATGGCCGACATGGCGCGCCGCATTACGACCGCGCAATTGCTGTCGTTGCAGCTTGGCCGTATCAAGGATCGCGGCGAACTCAACCCGACGCAGGTGTCGCTGGCGAAGTGGAACAACTGTCGCGCAGCGCTCGATATCGCACGCGACGCTCGCGACATCCTGGGCGGCAGCGGCATCAGCGCTGAGTACGTACCCATTCGGCACATGCTCAACCTCGAAAGCGTCATCACCTACGAAGGCACCGAGACCATCCATCAGCTGGTGGTCGGCAAGGAACTGACGGGCGTCAACGCGTTCTGACGCAGGACCCGATAACACCGCAGGCTGCTGCCGCGCAGCGCCTGCCGCAGAACCGCGATATCTGGCGGATTGCGGCACCGATGATTGTGTCGAACGTGTCGGTGCCACTGCTCGGCATCGTTGATACCGGCGTCACCGGTCACCTTGAGAACGCCGCTTATCTCGGCGCCGTCGCAATCGGCGGCGCCGTCTTCGGCTTCCTGTACACCGGCGTCAATTTCCTGCGCATGGGCACCACGGGAATCGCTGCACAGGCTTACGGCGCCGGCGATGCGGCCGGCATTCGTAACGCGCTTGGCCAGGCGCTCGTGGTCGCACTGCTCGTTGCCATGCTATTGCTGCTGGTGCAGTCACCGCTGATTGCCCTTGGCCTGACGCTGCTCGGGCCTGAGACCGGCGTCGCCGTCGTCGCGCGCGAGTACATCGAGATTCGCATCTGGAGCGCACCGGCAACGCTGGCAAGCTACGCGCTGATCGGCTGGTTCATAGGCCTGCAGAATGCACGGGTGCCATTGCTGATCGTCGTTACCGCGAATCTGACCAACATTATTCTCGACCTCGTCTTCGTTCTGCTGCTCGACATGAAAGTCGCGGGCGTCGCCCTGGCATCGGTGATTGCCGAATTCACCGGCGTTGCGCTCGGCCTCCTGTTTGCCGCAAGGGAGTTGCAAAGGCGTGGCGGCGCCTGGGACACCGCGCGACTTACCACCTTGCGCGAGTACGGCGCGTTTTTCGCCATCAACGCGCACCTGTTCATACGCACGATCGCGCTGGTTGGCACGCTCGCCTTCGTCACCGCGCAGGGCGCGCGACTCGGCACCCTGGTGCTTGCTGCCAACGCGATCCTGATGAACCTGCAGCACCTGCTGTCATTCGCACTGGACGGCGTTGCCCATGCGGCAGAAGCGCTGACCGGCAAGGCGGTAGGAGCGCGTGATCGCCAAGCGCTGCGGCGTGCGGTGTCGCTGTCGCTGCGCTGGTCGGTCGGCATTGCGGTCGGTTTCAGCGCCTGTTACGCACTCACCGGGCGTTGGTACGTGCACCTGCTGACCGACCTGCCCGCGGTGCGCGCAACGACACTCACCTACCTGCCGTGGCTCATCGTCTCGCCCGTGGTGTCAGTTTGGTCGTATCTCTATGACGGCGTTTTCGTCGGAGCAACCAGGGCTCGCGAGATGCGCGACATCATGCTGATTTCCGCACTGCTGGTATTTTTGCCGGCGTGGTACCTGCTGCAGCCGCTCGGCAACCACGGACTGTGGCTTGCTTTCATGTTGTTCATGGCAAGCCGCGCTGTGGGCATGCATTACTTTTACGAGCGGCGCGTCGTGTCCGCGGTCGCATAGGCGGGCGCTGCAGGATCGACTTCGGCAACCACGGCCGGCTGTTTAGCATGTCGTCTGCATTGCGAACTGACAGAAGCGCGTGCCCACGCGTACGACCAGGCACCCGTCACGATGTTGGCAATGGCGTAGGCACCGAACACGCCGGCAACGCCGAACCAGTAGTTGCCGAGCAGCGCGAACGGTACGTAGATTACCGCCATCCGGCCCACGCTGATTGCCACCGCCGGCAGCGGCTTGCCCATGCCGTTAAACGACGCGTTCATAACCATGACCATGCCGTAGGCGCCGTAACTGATCGGCGCAATCCACAGGAACAGGCGCGCGACGCGTCGAATCTCGTCGTTATCACTGAACAGGCCGGGCAGGAAATCACTCAACAGCGCCAGCAACAGGGCGAGAACGAGGCCGGAGGCCAGGCAGAACAGCGTGCACAGCCTGAGCGCCGCGAAGATGCGCTTGTCATTACCGGCCGACATGTTCTGGCCGACGAACGGTCCGATCACGGCCGACATCGCGTAATAGATGACAAGCGTCACTGATTCGATGCGGCTTGCAACGCCGAATCCGGCAACCGCTTCAGGACCGTACTGCGCCAGCGTGGCTGTAATGACGCCGGTCGCGATCGGGATGATCGCGTTGGTGCCGGCGGCCGGCAGGCCGACGTGCAGAATGTCGATCCAGGAGCGTTTCAACGCGTCCCATTTCGGCAGGGTGAAACTGAGCATGTCGAGTCGCCGGCGCATCAGGTAAACGGTGCCGATGAAAATGCTGGCGCGCGCCAGCAGGGCCGCCATCGCCGCACCATCGAGCTCCATACGCGGGATCGGACCCCAGCCAAAAATCAGCAGCGGATCCAGCAGAACGTTCAGCACGGACGCTATTACCATCAGGCGACTTGGCAGGCGGGTATCGCCGGTTGCGCGCATGCTGCTCATGCCGACCATGCCAACGACGACGAACGGCACGCCGATATAAAGAATGCGTATGTAGCTGCCGATCAGCGGCAGCATATCTTCTGGCGCGCCCAGCAGGCGGAACAGCGGATCGATCGTCAGGATACCGATCACCACGATAATCACTGTCAGCGCGAAGGACAGGATCAGGCTGTCGGTGGCGAGCCGCTGCGCACGCTCGTGATCGTCAGCGCCGATGGCGCGCGCGACGACCGATGAGGTTCCGGCACCCAGCCCGATCGCGACGCTCGTGACAATCATCAGCACCGGAAACGCGAAACTGAGTGCCGCCAGCTCGCGGTCCCCAACCTGGCCGATGAACCACGCGTCAGCAAAGCCCTGCAGCATCATCAGCGTGATGCCGTAGAGCACGGGCACAGTCATGTCGACCAGGTGTTTGCCAACGGGCCCCTGGGTCAGGCGGGCTTGAGAGGGTTTCATCGGAAAGAGTCGGGCCTTGCGGGACGCGGTATTCAGCAGGTAATCGTGCAGAGACTATGACCCAGCTGGATGCCGCCTGCAATTGCCTCGCGCTGTCGTTTGCTGAGATATTGGCGCCTGCAACGCAGGAGGAACAGGCCGATGAAGCATAAGGCGGAGATCATTATCCATGCACCGCGCGAACGGGTGTGGGCAGCGTTCGATAACCCGGACAACCTGCCCCGCTGGCAACAGGGTCTCGAATCCTTTGCGCACAAGTCCGGCACGCCCGGCCAGCCGGGCGCCGTGGCTGAGCTGACGTACGATGAAAATGGCCGCAAGGTTGTGCTCACCGAGACGGTAAGCGAACGCCGTGAGCAGGAGTTTCTGGCCGGCATTTACGATTCGGATTTCGGCACGACCACCGTTGTCAACCAGTTCGAGCAGATCGACGATCACTCAACTCGCTGGACGATGTGGTGCCATTTTCGATTTCGCGGCCTGACGAAGCTGCTGGCATTGTTTATGCGTAGTTCCATTCGCAAACGTACCGACGGCGACCTGCAGCGCTTCAAAGCATTCGCCGAGAGCTCGGGTTCATGAGCTGGCAACGCCTGTCCAGCCGCACGGTATTCGAGAACCCGTGGATCGAGGTACGCGAGGATCGCGTCATCAATCCGGGTGGCGGTGAAAATCTTTACGGCCATGTGCATTTCAAGAATCGTGCGGTGGCGATCCTGCCGCTCGCCAGCGACGGTACGACCTGGCTGGTCGGCCAGGATCGGTACACGCTTGGTGAGTATTCCTGGGAACTGCCGATGGGCGGCGCGCCGCTCGACGAAGCGCCGCTTGACGCTGCCGCGCGCGAATTGCAGGAAGAAACAGGGCTGGCAGCCGGCACCTGGCAGGAATACATGAAGCTGCACACCAGCAACTCGGTAACCGATGAAGTTGCGATCGTTTACCTTGCACGCGATCTCGTGGCCGGCGCAATGGCGCTGGAAGAAACGGAAAACATTGAAGTTCGCCAGCTGCCGCTGGGTGACGCCATCGCGATGGCGCTGGATGGCCGGATCACCGATGCCATCAGCGTTGCAGCGCTGCTGAAAGCGCGCGAGTTTCTGTAAGGCAAACGACTTCTGAGGCACGCGCTCCACAGGTGACGCCTGGCATCAGCGAAGCAACGCGGCCGTCACCACGTAGCGCAGCGGCCCGCCCGCCGCGGTCGCGTCGAACGGGTAGCAGGTCACCAGGGTCAGCATCGGTGCGTCGGTATCGAGCACGATGCTGCCACGCCGCGCATCGACGATATCCAGTGCGAAGACTTCGAAGTGCAGCTGCCTGCCGTCGCTGCGGGTAACGGCCAGCACATCGCCTGCCTTAATATCTTTCAGGAAGCGGAAATGCGTATCGCGATGGCCGGCAATGACGCTGTTGCCCGGATCGCCGGGCAGTGCGCTGGTGCTCAGGTGACCCGGCGCGAAGGCAAGCGTGCGGCCGGAACCGCCGGCCAGCACGATCAGCTCGACCTCACCGTCCATGGCTGACAGCATCGCGACCGGGCTGGTGTCAGCCCAGGGCCAGGGCTTCGCGTCCCGGTCGCCATCCGTCGTACGCACCCAGGCGTGTTGCATCAGGCCCTGCGCAAGCCAGGCCTTCGCCGGAATCCAGGCACCTTCGGCGAGTTGCCAGAAACCGAGCGCGAACAGGCAGCTCACCAGCCAGCGCCCGTTATTTGGCCAGCGCACGGCCGGGGCTCCTGACATTCCAGACCCGCAGGAACAGCAACAGCGTAGCGAGCAGCAGAGCAGATCGCCCCCAGCATGCGTTGCAGCGGTCCGAACGTGGCGGTGGCAGGCAAGCCGAAAATTGCGCGATGACTTTGGCCGTACGGCAACAGGTTCGGCACCTTGTCGCTCGCCAGGGTTTCGTCCAGCGGGCGCACCGGCGTTTTGTCGACGGCGACCATGCTCGTGTACGGACTGAGCAGGTGATAGCGCAGCGCGGTGGCCAGCACGGCGTCGCGCTGAGCTTCGACGTTGCCTTGCTGTCGCGCATTGTCCAGCAGGCTTGCGATCTCGCCACGCGCCCACAAGGTCGCAATGCCGGCGCCGTCGCCCGGTCGCGCCAGCGGTACCTGCATCGACCAGGGACCACCCGGTGAGTCGCCGGCCACCACCAGCATGTCACCGTCGCGCGGCAGTGCCTGCAGGCGCGCGCTGACCAGCACAGGTTCACCGCGATACAAATCCGCAACGCGTGCCGGATAGGCAACCACGCCAAGCCCGTCGGGCCATTCCAGCCGGATATCGGTAACGACCGGATCGCGCAGGCGCGACATCAGGCGCGTCATTTTTTCCTGAACTTCGTGCAGGGCGCTGATCGTTACAAAGGTTCCGCGCCCGACTTCGGCGGCCTTGCGCATGAAGAAACCGTTCGGCGCCGAACCGATGCCGACCGTAAACAGCCGCGTAGCGCCGAGCTGTTGCTCAATGAAACTGAATAACTCGGTTTCGTTGCCGACCGAACCATCGGTGACAAATACTACCTGCCGCAGACCCCTGGCGGCCGTGCCGCGCAGCGCCATGGCAAGCGCCGGTCGCATTTCGGTACCACCGTTCGCGACCAGGCCCTGCACCCAGGCACGCGCGCTGCGCAGCGTCTCGGGTGTAACCGCTACGCTCTGCGGGAACAGCATGTCGGTGACCGAGTTGAACTGGATCAGGTTGAAATGATCCTGATCGCGCAGCCCATCGAGCGCCAGCAGGACCGCCTTCTTCGCCTGCTCGAGCGACACGCCGTGCATGGACCCGGAGGTATCGATAACGAGCGTCAGATCGCGCGGCGGTACCGCGGCAGGATCAGCCTGCTGTGCCGGTGGCAACAGCATCAGCAGCAGGTGAGCGTCATCCTGTTGCGTCTCGGCAAACAGCGCGACACGCGGCACGTTGCTGACCGACGCGCGCCACAGCAGTTCGAAATCGTGATCCATCATCTCCGCCGCGTTGCGCAGCGTGACCGTGTATTTGCCGGCCGCACTGTTGACATCGATCGGGTGATAGCGACTGGCAATAACTTCGAGCGGCATGCCGGCGTCGATGTTCGCGCGCAGTCGAATACGGTGATCGCTTGATCGGGTGACCATCGGCGGTGTGATCAGCGATGCATCCGGCACGCGATCCGTATCCGGTGACCAGCCACTGCCCTGCCTGTCGGCCAACGGCTGGCCGGGTATGTAGCGCGGCGTCAGCGTTGTCGGAAAACGCAGCGTAAAGGCGCCTTCTTCGTAAACGACAGTTTGCAGGTAAGAGATCTCGATCGTCACGGTTTCGCCCGGGCCAATGTTGGCGACCGACGTCGTAAACAGGTTCAGGCGCTGCTGATTGACGAGGCTGGCGCGTTTACCCTCGCGCTTCGCCTTCTCGTAGGTTTTTTGCGCAGCTTCTTTCTCCTGGATCTCGCCAACGATGATGCGCTCACCAGCCTGCAGACGCATGCGATCAACGGCAGCGTCATCCGGCAGCGGAAACTGGTAGACGCCCTCCGACCACAAGTCGCCGTCGTTCCGGAACTCCTGCTTCACCGTGACGCGGGCGACGATGCCGCTGACGTCGATATCGACGCTGGTGTTAAGTTTGGTCGCCGCGTGATAGCCAGCCGCGGAGTGCAGCATCAGGCCAGCATCACCGGGGCTTTCCTGCTGCGCGTGGACGGGCGGCAACAGCGCGCATAGCAGCACGATCGTAACGAGCGCGCCGAGCCGGCGCCGCAGGATCTCCGCGAAGCCCTGTGTCAGTGGTGGCGCGGGTGGATGCCAGTGCGCCGCCTGCGATTGCCAGTAGCCTGCCGCCTGCGCGTTGCGCGCTTTGCCGGTTTTTTTTATGCCTGCCATGTCTGCCATCCTTCCCGTGGGTTCGTTCAGTGCATTCGAACAGGGCAAACGGCGTGGCAGACGCCGCAGTCATGGCAATGCAACGATGGAATGTGGCAAATTGTGGCTTTTCCCAAGGCCGGACCATGTCCCGAAGAATTGCCATCGTTGAAGACGAAGCGGCGCTGCGCGAGAACTACGCCGCCGCGTTTCGGCGCGAGGGCTATGCCGTCGATGCGTACGATGCGCGGCGGCCGGCGCTGAACGCGTTCGAAGCGCGTTTGCCAGACCTTGTGATGATCGACATCAACCTGAAGGATGACGTCGAAGGCGGCTTCGAACTGTGCCGCCGCCTGCGACAGCTGTCTGACGAACTGCCGATCATCTTCCTGACGGCACGCGACAGCGAATTCGACGCCGTCTCCGGACTGCGCCTCGGTGCTGACGATTACCTGACCAAGGACATCAGCCTGCCGCACCTGATGGCGCGGGTGGCCGCGCTGTTCCGGCGACTCGATGCGCTGCAGCAGCCTGACTCCGGCGAAACGCTGCTGCGCCGCGGTGATCTCGAACTCGACAGCGATCGGATGACGGTGCGCTGGCAGGACGTGCCGGTGGGCCTGACGCTGACGGAGTTCTGGATGGTGCACGCGCTCGCACGCTTTCCGGGACACGTGAAGAACCGGCAGCAGTTGATGGACGCCGCGCAGGCCGTGCTTGACGACAACACGATCACCTCGCACGTCAAGCGCATCCGCCGCAAGTTTGTCGCGATCGATCCCGGCTTCGACTCCATAGAAACCGTGTACGGCATGGGTTACCGCTGGCTGGTTAACTGAGTTCGTCGTGAATCTGCATCGCCATGCTTTACCGCTGTCGCGTGAATTGCCACGACTCGCGAAGCTGCAATGCCGCGGCGTGTCTACGCGTGACTTGTGCATCTCGTGAAACTTGAACCTCGGAGTTTGGCGAAGCTTTTCCAGGCGAGTCTGCCGTGAACCTGAAACGGCAGTTGCTGCTGGTCAGCCTCCTGACACTGGTGCTGCCCTGGGCGGGGTGCCAGTTCATCAAGGAGACGGAAACCGCGCTGCGCGAAGGCCAGCAGCAAATGCTCGCAGGCACCGCGCAGGCGCTGGCCGATTCCCTGTCGCAGTTTCCGCAGGAATTTCTCAAGTTCACTGAAGCGGCACCGCCGGGGGCGGATCAGCTGTATGCGCACCCGTTGGCGCGCGCGCCGCTGCTCGACGGTTACTTCAGCGACTGGACCATCGAACCGGAATCGCAACGTTCCCTGCGTGGCGTTGACGGTCCGGTGCGACTGGCTGTTGGTGTACATCGGCTGCAGCTTTGGCTGTTCGTCGAAGTCGCGGACGATGCGGTGATCTACGCGCAGGACGGCGCCGATACAGACAGCGACAGGATTACCCTGATCACCGAGGGGCCGGATGGAGCGACGCTGCGCTACGTATTCGCCGCCGAGGCGCCCGGGCCGATTGTTGCGCGGGGTGCCGGCGGCAGCGAGGAGCGGCGGATTTCGGCGCACTGGCAGGATGTGCCTGGCGGTTACCAGCTCGAGGCGCGCGTCCCGTGGCAGTTTCTCGGTCGCACACTCGGAGTCGTCGTTGAAAACGTCGCGCCGGGCAGGCCCGCCGCGCGCAGCAGCAGCTTCAGCGGCGCGCGCCCGGGCCTGCTGGTGTCGCCTTCGGTTTTTTTGCAAAGCGTACTGGGCAACTACGCGCAACCGGGGCTGCGGCTGATCGTTACCGATGTGAAAGGCTGGCGACTCGCCAGCGCCGGCGATATCAGCGGACGTGACGGCGACACCACCGAACGGCCCTCCGAATGGATGCAGATGGCGTATGACGCGATCATCGATCCCGGCAAGGAAGCCGCACTGGCGCCACTCGATGCATCCGGTCGCGAACAGCAGGCCTATATTGCGGAGGCGCTCGGCGGCCGCGCAACGAGCAGCTGGTTTCGACTGTCGCAAAGCGGCCGTGCGGTCGTTGCGGTGGCGCAGCCGGTCTGGTCCGGCAACGTGCAGACGGGTGCGCTCGTGCTCCAGCAAGGCACGGACGCGATTCTAAGCCTGACGAGTTCGGCACTGACGCGACTGTTCGCGTTTACGCTGATCGCAACGCTGATTGCCGGCGGCGCGCTGCTGGGCTACGCGAGCTGGTTGTCGCAACGGGTACGCCGCCTTAGCCAGGGCGCGCGCCGCGCGCTCGACGATAACCGCGCGCATGCGGACTTGCCAAGTATGTCTGCCGCCGATGAGATTGGCGATTTGTCGCGAAGTTTTGCCAGCGTCCTGAAACAGCTTGGCGAGTACAACGACTACCTGCGCACGCTTGCCTCGAAGCTGTCGCACGAGTTGCGTACGCCGCTAAGCATAGTGCGCTCATCTCTCGAAAACCTGGAGCACGAACCGCTTTCTGACGAAGGCCGCCAGTACACCGGCCGGGCACGTGACGGCGTGGAACGTCTGAAAAACATTCTCAGCGCGATGAGCGAAGCGAGCCGCGTGGAAGAAGTAATCAACCAGGCAGAGGTGGAGACTTTCGATCTCGATCGCGTGCTGCAATCGACGGTGAGTGCCTACCGCGACGCATGGCAACAGCGCCAGTTTGCTTATGAAAAAACCGGTGGGCCTGCCGAGATGGAGGGATCGCCGGAGCTGATAATCCAGATGCTCGACAAGCTGGTCGACAACGCGGTCGACTTCAGCGCCGCTGGCGATACGATTTCCCTGCGGCTGCATGTCGACGACGAGGCGCTGCGACTCGATGTGCAAAACCCCGGGCCGCCGCTGCCGGACAAGATGCGTGGCCAGCTGTTCGCATCGATGATTTCCGTGCGGAAAGGCGGAGACGATGCGCACCTCGGGCTCGGCCTGTTCATCGCCCGGCTGATTGCGAAGAGCCATGGCGGCACCTTGCAGGCAGAAAATACGGACGACGGTGTGTGCTTTACCGTGCTGCTGCGCAAGACTGACAGTGCGCGGTAGTTGTCGCAGAATTTGCAGATATCAAGAGCGAGGAGTTTTCAGATGTCTAACGAGGGATACCACGAGCCGGTCGATGAGTTAAGCGATGCAACCCGCGACATGCACCGTGCGATCACGTCACTGATGGAAGAACTGGAAGCAGTCGACTGGTACAACCAGCGCGTCGACGCCTGCAAGGACAAAGAGCTGGCCAAGATTCTTGCCCACAACCGCGACGAAGAAAAAGAACACGCGGCGATGCTGCTGGAATGGATACGGCGGCGCGATCCACGGTTTGATAAGGAGCTGAAGGACTACCTGTTTACGGACGGTGTGATCGGCGAGCATCACGAATAGCCATTGCGGCCCGAGAGCACGTGGGGGAATAGGGGAGAATAGGGGTCGAACCGATTTTTCCCAGCAAGAGTTATGGTCACAAGAAAATCCACGGGAAAAATCGGTTCGACCCCTATTCTCGCAAGAAAATCCACGGGAAAAATCGGTTCGACCCCTATTCTCGCCTATTCTCGACCCCTATTCTCCCGCTCTATTCTCCTCTATTCTCCTATTCTCCCGCAGCCGTGCTCGTCTCCATCGGGTTCTCCGGATCCGCTGTCCACTCCTGCAGCGACGCTGTGTAGACCGCGACGTTGTCGTAGCCGAGGCGCGTCAAGACAAAGGCTTCGGCTGATGCGGCGATGCCACCGCCGCAGTAGGTAATCATGCGGTCACCGGCAGCAGTGTCGAACAACGTTCGCTGCTCATCCAGGGAGCGAAACTCACCGTTTTCCGTGTAGAGATCAAACACCGGTACATTGACAGCACCCTTGATGTGACCGGGACGCGCATACATCGCTGTCTCGCCCCGATAGTGCGATTCGGGAAGCGCATCGATGATCGTTGCGCTTTGGTTTTCGATTGCCGCCCGCACCTGGTCTTGATTGACAATCAGCTCGGGGCGCAGCTTGACGGTCAACTCGCCCCTCGCAACCAACGGCATCTCGGCCGACAGCGGCCGGCCGCTGTCCGTCCATGCCTTAAGGCCACCATCCAGCAGGGCGGCGTTGTCGAAGCCGATCCAGCGCAACATCCACCACACCCGCGCCGCCCACGACGGGTTGTTCGCCGAATACAGCACGACGCGCGTGTTGTCACCCACACCGAGACGAGCCATTGCCGCGGCAAACGCCTCCGGCGCCGGTACGGCGAAACCGATCGCCTGCTCGGCGTCTGACAGCTCCCCCATAAGGTCAGCAAAGCGCGCGCCTTTGATGTGCCCGGCCTCATAGTTGGCGCGGCCGCTGACCGGGCGCATGCCGCCATTGCCATCGGCTTCGATCATGACGGTAGCGTCGAGCACGACGAGATCAGCATCGGCAAGATGCTCGGCCAGCCAGTCGACGCTTACGAGTGACTCGATGGGGGCCGCCGGTACGGGCGCTGTGGCCGCTGACGGAGGCGCCTGCTCGCTGCAGGCGAAAAGCAGGGGGGAAAAGGCGAGTAGCGCAAAACGACGGTAAGACATGATGCTCTCCGGCAGAGAATTGAGTTCGATCCTAGGTTACGGAATACGGCCGCCTCGGTCGAGTCGGGGAGAAATGGGGTCGAACCGATTTTTTCCCGCAAGAGTTATGGTCGCATGAAGATCTCAAGGAAAAAATCGGTTCGACCCCATTTCTCGACCCCATTTCTGCTTGCCGGAATAAATCGGTTCGACCCCAATTATCCCTGTACAGTGAAAGCGGTCATCGACCGGATAAGGATAAGAACAATGCCGTCTACCGTTCATAAGGGAAAATGCTTTTGTGGTGCCGTTGAAGTCTCGGCAAGCGGCGCACCGTTCGCGATGGGCTACTGCCATTGCAGGGATTGCCGTGCCTGGAGCGCCGGCCCCGTCAACGCTTTTACGCTCTGGAAGCGCGATGCAGTGAAGGTCACCAAAGGTGCGAAGTCGCTTGCCAACTTCGCGTTAACCGATGCGAGCCAGCGCAAGTACTGCAAAGAGTGCGGCGGCCACGTCATGTCTGATCATCCGGGTGGCGATTTCACCGATGTCTATTCCGCGATTCTGCCGAGCGTGAAGTTCGAACCGGGCGTTCACGTCAATTACGAATCTGCGGTGCTTAGAATCAAAGACGGCCTGCCGAAAATGAAAGACTTTCCGGCAGAGATGGGTGGCTCGGGCGAAACGTTGCCGGAGTAGCAGCTCAATGCTGCTTGCGCCTGCAGTTGGGCTCATCGTTGCCAATGCCCGCTGACTTTCGATTCCTGTGACCAGGATCTGACGCGATGAAGGACTGCAACTCCTGCGGGAAATGCTGCGAGACTGCTGGCAACGGCGGTTTGTCCGCCGGGCCGGCAGAAATCGACTGGTGGGAAACGCATCGGCCGGATATTGCGCGCTACGTGCAGGGCAACAGGATCTGGGTTGATCCTGCCACCGGCGAGTACTTTGCCCGCTGCCCGTTCCTGCAAAAAGCGCCTGGCAGCAAGAGATTCACCTGTGATATCTACGATGACCGTCCCGAGGACTGTCGGCACTACCCGGTCGACATTGCGCAGATGGTTCGCGACGACTGCGAAATGCTTGAGCGGCGTGACCTGCTGGACCTGAAGCGCGCCCAGAAAAAACTGGACGAAATAATGATCGATAGTCGGCCGCCGGCGGGCAGCTGAGCGAGTAGCCGCAAAGCGCTGCAAAACGGGGCGCGCGAATTTATTAGCGAAACTTGATTCGAAGCGCTTTTGATCTGCGGTACTAGCTGGCGAAATCGCTTCCGGCGTCTTCCTCTGCAGTGCGTATCAGGCGACTGTCCAGCACCGCCGCCTGCCGGTGTTTGACAGCCTTGCGATACTCAGGATCGGTGACCATCTCCAGAAATGCGCCAGCCGTGGGATAACGTGCAACGAAGATCAGGTCCCAGCGCTCGCCGGGCGGACCGATCAATGTCACTTCCGGCTTGCCGCGCCAGACAATTTCGCCGCCGACGCGGGCGAAGACCGGCGCGCTTGCCTTGCCATACGCCGCGTAGGCCTCCGCGCCAGTCGCTGGCCCACCATCCTCGTAGGTCGCCACGTCACGCAGGCGCACGAGGTTGAGCATCAGCACCGGCCTGTCGCGCGGCAGCTTCTTGAACGCTTCGAACTGCTCGCGCTCCGGATCGACGTGATTGGACATAGTTACCTCGCTTGTTTGCATAACGACAGCAGGATAACGAAAACGCCGCCCCGACAGTAAAACAAACCGCCAGCCCGCCGCCTCATTGCGCGTCCTGTGCGCCAGCACACGGTAATTTTTCCGTAGCTTGCTAGACTTTGCACAGAGTCGATCCTGCGAGAGACGATTATGACAATCAGGCTTATGTTTGTGCTGATTCTTGCGACGCTTGCCGGCTGCAGCACCACACAGCTGAAGGCTTTGCGGGGCCATATAGTCGGGAACGCGGTAGGCCTTGTTGCCGATGTACTAAGCGACGACGACTCGAACTCCGCGAACGCCTGGGTCCCGGCTTACCAGCGCTGCGATTCCGTCTGCGACTCCAAACGACAGCTCGCGTCCGCGCGGATTGCTGAAGAGAACCAGCGACGCCTCGATCGCGAGCGCAAGGAAAAAACCGAAGCGGCATTCGACGAGTTCATGGATGAACTGCAATCGGCTGACTACACGCAGGCAAGTTATACCCCCGTCGTCTTCGCCGATGAGTCGAGGCAACCCTTCTGAAATACATCCGCCGCCAGGCCGTGACTCGCAAGCGGGCGATGGCAGGATAAATCAGCCCGGGCTCGCCCTGCGCCAACTGCGACGCACTGTTACCGAACAAATTCAGCCAGCGACGCGGCAAACCTCGCCATCGAGTCGGGATGTACGTACATCATGTGGCCGGCATTGAAGAATTCGACGCTGATGTTCTTGCGAATATCGTCCGGTAAATCCATGTGATCCAGGAAATACTGCGTGGCGCCGTAGGGTGTCGCCAGATCGAAGTAGCCCTGTTGCACAAGCACGCGCATTTTCGGGTTCTGGATCATCGCGTGATTCAGGTCCACGCCGGTGTTGGCGATCGGTACCTTGCCGTACGAGGCACCGGGCTGCGCATGAGACTCGTCCCATGATTGCCAGAGACCGGCCGATGTCACGTACTTGCGATCGGTTTTCACGCCGAGCTGTTCGCGATAATAGTCGTTGAAAGTGGCGGTAAACGCGGGCCCCACTGCCGGAAAGAACGGATCGTAGCTCAGGCTTTCACCGATACCGCTGATAGCGTCACCACTGAAGCGCGAATCGATACGGCCGACCACTTTGCCGCGGTTCCGCAGCAGCTCCTTCGCAAAACGCGATTCATCGATGCGCAGGTTCGCCTTGTCCCAGTAGTCGGCGCTGATGCCGGTAAAGCGCTCCATGCCGGCAAGAACGCGGCGGCGTTCTTCCTGGCTGGCACTGCTGCCCTTGTGTAACAACGGTGCATACTGGTCGACCGCAAACGCCTCGGCGTCGCGCAGGAACTGCTGCAGGTCGTCGGGGCGATTCGCCACCGCGTTATGGAACCAGGCGGTCGCAGCGAACGTCGTGAAGTAGGTAACCTGCGGCAGGTCGATCTTGATGCCCGCGTTACCGGCCACGAAATCCATGTACGGCGAAACCAGGATAACCCCGTTCAGCGTCATGGAATACTTCTGCATCAGGTAGTACGCCACGCCGCCACTGCGCACGCCACCATAGCTTTCGCCGAGCAGGTATTTCGGCGACTGCCAGCGGCCGTTGTCACTGACGTAGCGGGCGATAAAGTCCGACACCGACGCGATGTCCTGGTCGACTCCCCAGAATGCTTCGCCTTCGGTTTCGCCGATCGGGCGCGAGAAGCCGGTGCCTACCGGGTCGATCATGACGAGGTCCGCGCGATCGAGAATGCTGAACTCGTTGTTAACGCGTTTGAAGGGCCCTACGGAAGTGAACTGAAGGTCCTCGACCACGGTGCGCACGGGCCCGAGTATGCCCATGTGCAGCCAGAGCGATGCCGATCCGGGACCACCGTTGTACGCGAACATGATCGGGCGATTCGATTTGTTGCTGCCCTTCTGCACGTAGGCTGTGTAGCCGAACTCAGCGATCTGCTTGTCTTCGTCGTCCTTCATCACCAGCGTGCCGGCAGTGGCGGTGTACTCGATGTTTTTGCCATTGATGCGCACGCTGCCCGACGACTCGTAATGCATCGGCTCGACGACGACTTCCGGCTGGTCTGCGGACGACGAGGACGTCTTGGACTTTTCGTTGTCCTGCGCCGTACTGGTGTTAGCGAGAAACAGCAGACAAACGACAGTAAGGGCGATACGCATTTCGAACTCCTTGAGGCAGCGGCAGGCCGGCTTGATGGTGGCGGGCACCGAAAAGCGCCGCCTGTTTTTAGTTGCGTGGAATCCTACCATCCCGACGAGGATGCACCAGCGATAGTCAGTGACGGTCTTTGGCCAACTGCAGCAACCGGGTTGCTGTCCGCCAGTTTCGTGCCGTGGCATCGACACCGAGGAGTTTCTCGGCTCCTGCGGCCAGTTTCGAGCGGCCGACACCACTCGGCGCGTGAAGATAGAATACGCGACCCGAAAGTCTGCATTCCTCATCGCTGGCCCTGAGCTCCTCTATCGCAGCGAGCTTCGCCGACTTCGGTATCGCGGCCAGGAAGAACAGGTGCAGCGACTTTGGATCTGCCTCAGCAGCCGGATACGGATTCTTCGCAATGGCGCCTGCCAGCTCTTTGGCGGTTAGCAGCAATACCCGGGGTTCGAATTTCTGGCGCGCGAGGACCTTTTGGCCGATGAGCCCGGCAAGCTCCGCTGCGTCGCCGCCCTCGCGGTCGAGCACAACATTGCCACTCTGGATATAAGTCTGCACATTCGAACAGCCGATGCTCTCAAGAATCGTAGTCAATTCTTTCATCGGCAGCATGTTATTGCCGCCAACATTGATGCCTCTGAATAACGCGATCCAGGTATTCATATCGTCAACTGTCTCCGCACTTCGTGGATCTTCCAGCAGGCCAGGCCTGTGCCGAGTTCCGGAAAAGCTGCCGCAAGGTATCAGCGTGCGCGCTTATACCCAGCGCTGCACCGCCTCCACCGAATCCGTCGGGCCCGTGTTGAAGCAAATTTTTGCCTGAGGTGCATGTTGATGTGCGGTGTTGACCAAAGTTTCGAACAGCCTGAAATGCTCGGCCACCGTGCGCACACCGGCGCCGATGAGTACGCAGTCATAAGGTTTCTCGCCGAGCATTCTAACCAGCGCATCGTGCGCCGTCGCGTCGCTGTCAATCAACCCGAGCACAGCGTCGTAGCCGAGCTCAATCAATGTATTCCTGTCTTTTTCCAAAGCGGATCGAAGCTTCTCCGGCGTTAGACCTGGCCACTTGCTGTAGTCCACAACGTCCGGATTCCAACCCACCAGAATCACGCTCTTGCCTTTGCCCATATGCAGGTCCCTCGATGGCCGTTTGAAAAGTCACCCGGGCTATTCCAATTCCGGGTTGCAGAAAAAAACGGAAAAGGTGTCTAGTTTATGTTCTGTATTTTCTGGCCAGGAGATAAACCTGCAACAAGTGAACCTGACACCTTTTCAGTGGACACCTTTTAAGAAACTGCCGCCGCGACGTTGTTGGTCTTTGTCGCGCCATCAGACTCCAGCCACGCGGTAATTCCTCGCGCCGCTTCGCGACCCTCGAACACCGCGGTAACCACGAGGTCCGAGCCGCGCACCATGTCGCCGCCGGCGAAGACTTTCGGGTTGGTGGTCTGGAACGGGTAGTCGCCGAGCTTGGCGACGCGTACTCGCTTGCTGGGCAGCAATGCGATGTTGTGATCAGAAAACCAGGCCGGCGGGTTCGGGCGGAAGCCGAACGCGATAACGACGGCGTCGGCGGGCAGGATTTCCTCACTGCCGGGAATCGGCTCCGGGCTGCGACGACCGCTGGCATCAGGCGCGCCGAGCTGCGTTCGAATCAGCCGTACGCCGGTTACGTGTTCGTTACCGAGAATTTCCAGCGGCTGGCGGTTGAACAGGAACTCAACGCCTTCTTCACGACTGTTCTCTACCTCGCGACGCGAGCCCGGCATGTTCGCTTCGTCGCGGCGGTAGGCGCAGGTTACTGATGCCGCCTGCTGCCGTAGCGCCGTGCGATTGCAGTCCATACCGGTGTCGCCGCCCCCCAGCACGACCACGCGCCTGCCGCGCAGATTCGTAAACGGATAACGCTCGTCGTCGATGCCGAGCTGCTGGTTTATGTTACCGATCAGATACGGCAGCGCCTCGAAAACGCCGGGCAGCTTTTCACCGGTAAAGCCACCGCTTACCGATGCATAAGTGCCCATGCCCAGAAACACTGCGTCATATTCTTCGAGCAAGGCATCGAACTGAACGTGCTCGCCGATGCGCGTGTTCATCCTGAACGTCACACCCATGCCTTCCAGGATGTCGCGCCGCGTACGCACGACCTGCTTTTCGAGTTTGAACGGCGGAATGCCAAAGGTCAGCAAGCCACCGATCTCTGGATACGCGTCGTAAACAACCGGCCCGATACCGTTACGCGCCAGCACATCGGCCGCCGCAAGACCGGCCGGGCCGGCACCGACTATCGCCACGCGCTTGCCGGTGTTGATCACGTGCGACATGTCGGGACGCCAGCCCTGTTTCAGCGCTTCGTCAGTGATGTACTTTTCGATATTGCCGATGCTGACCGCGCCGAGCCCGTCGTTCAGCGTGCAGGCACCTTCGCAAAGCCGGTCCTGCGGGCAGATCCGACCGCAGATTTCCGGCAAGGAATTCGTCTGGTGCGACAGCTCGGCCGCTTCGAACAGGCGGCCTTCTTCGATCAGCTTCAGCCAGTTTGGAATGTAATTGTGTACCGGACACTTCCATTCGCAGTACGGATTGCCGCAGGCAAGGCAGCGCCCGGCCTGGCTCGCGGCATCGGCGCCGTCGAACTGCCCGTAAATCTCGTCGTAATGCAGGATGCGCTGTTCCGCCGGGTGCTTGTCCGGATCGCGGCGCGGCACTTCGAGAAACTGTAAGGGGTGTTTTGCCATGACGCCGCCTATGCCGCCCTGCGCAGCGATTCAATCAGCGAGCCGAGTTCCGCGGCTTTCGGCTTAACCAGCCAGAACTTCGGCAGGTAGGTTCGGAAATCGTCCAGCAGCGCCTCGCCCCAGGCGCTGTGGGTGTAGGTCACGTGCGCATTCAGCAAGGTACGCAGGTGGTGCACGTTGGCCTCCATGCTCTCGGGCGTCACGCGATGTATATCAATAAGTTCATGGTTATAGCGATCGACAAAATCGCGATCGAGGTCGAGCACGTAAGCGAAGCCACCCGTCAGGCCGGCGCCGAAATTCACGCCGGTGCGTCCAAGCACGACAACCACGCCGCCGGTCATGTATTCGCAGCAGTGATCGCCGGTGCCCTCCACCACGGCAACCGCGCCGGAGTTACGCACAGCGAAACGTTCGCCGGCGAGACCCGCCGCGTACAGCTCGCCACCGGTCGCGCCGTACAAACAGGTGTTGCCGATGATGCTGGTGTCACGCGCCTCGAAAGTCACGTCGGCAGGCGGCCGGATAATAACGCGGCCGCCGGTCATGCCCTTGCCGACATAGTCGTTGGCATCGCCCGTCAACGTCAGGTGCAGGCCGTCGACGTTCCACGCGGCGAGACTTTGTCCCGCCGTGCCATGCAGCGCCACTTCAAGCGGCGCATCCTGCATGCCGTGATTGCCGTAGCGTCGCGCGATCTCTCCGGCGATGCGCGCGCCGATTGTGCGATTGTAGTTATGCACAAAGAATTCAAACTCGCCGCCGCTTTTCGCCTCGATCGCCGGCATCAGCTTGCGCATCATCAGTTCCGCGAGCTCGCCGCGATCGAACGGCTCGTTGCGATGTTCGTGACAGAAGCGCGGTGCGTCGTCGCTGACGCCGGCCGTCGAAATAATGCGGCTGAGGTCGAGCTGCTGCTGGCGCGGCGTTTCGCCCGGCAGCTGGCGCAGCTGTTCCGAGCGACCAATGATGTCCTCAAGACTGCGCGCACCAAGATCAGCGAGGCGTTGACGAACGTCTTCGGCAACGAAGCGGAAAAAGTTCACCACCATTTCCGGCAGGCCGACGAAATGATTGCTGCGCAGCACCTTGTTCTGCGTCGCGACGCCGGTCGCGCAGTTGTTGAGATGGCAGATGCGCAGGTACTTGCAGCCCAGCGCCACCATCGGCGCCGTTCCGAAACCGAAACTCTCCGCGCCAAGCATCGCCGCCTTGATAATGTCGAGCCCGGTCTTCAGCCCGCCGTCGGTTTGCAGCCGCACGCGATGCCGCAAGCCGTTGGCACGCAGTACCTGCTGCGCTTCGGACAGGCCGAGTTCCCAGGGGCTGCCGGCGTACTTCACCGAGCTCAGGGGACTCGCGCCGGTACCGCCGTCGTAGCCGGAGATCGTGATCAGGTCGGCGTAGGCTTTAACAACACCCGCCGCGATCGTCCCGACACCGGGTTCCGCAACGAGCTTGACGGACACCAGCGCCTGCGGATTGACCTGCTTCAAATCGAAGATCAGCTGAGCCAGATCTTCAATGGAATAAATATCGTGATGCGGCGGCGGCGAAATCAGGCCAACACCGGGCTTCGCGTAGCGCAGACGAGCGATCGTCGCATCGACCTTGTGGCCGGGCAGCTGGCCACCTTCGCCCGGTTTCGCGCCCTGCGCGATCTTGATCTGGATGACCTCGGCATTAACGAGGTATTCGGCCGTGACGCCGAAGCGGCCGGAGGCGACCTGCTTGATCTTCGAGACGCGCTCGGTGCCGAAGCGCGCCGGGTCTTCCCCGCCTTCCCCTGAGTTGGAACGCGCGCCGAGCCGGTTCATCGCGATCGCGAGGGCTTCGTGCGCTTCGGGCGACAGCGCCCCGAGCGACATACCGGCACTGTCAAAGCGGCGCAGGATCTTGTCGGCAGGTTCGACTTCGTCAATTGGAATGGGCGGACCGAGCGCCTGCGGCTCGAGCAAATCACGCAATGTCGCGACGGGGCGCTCATCAACCAGCTTCGCGTATTCGCGGTAGCGTTCATAGTCACCGGAGCGAACAGCGGCCTGCAGGGTTGCCACGACGTCCGGGTTGTAACAATGGTATTCGCCATCGTGTACGTACTTCAGCAAGCCGCCCTGGTTCAGAGGTGTGCGCGGCTCCCAGGCGGCTTTCCCCAGCGCACGCTGATCATCGAGCAGATCGCCAAAGTTCGCGCCCTGCACGCGGCTTACCGTGCCGCGGAAGCAGCGTTCCACAATGCTGTCATCCAAACCGATGATTTCGAACAGCTGCGCGCCGCGGTAACTCGAGATCGACGCAATGCCCATCTTCGACATGATCTTGAACAGGCCCTTGCGAATGCCGCGACGGTAGCTGCGACCGAGCTGCTGCTGGCGATCGACGTTTCCGCGTTGCGCCAGGTCGTGCAGGCTCTGGTACACAAGGTATGGATAGACGGCGGTCGCGCCGCAGCCGATCAGGCAGGCGAAATGATGCGGATCGCGCGCGACGCCGGTCTCCACGAGAATATTCACGCGGCAGCGCAGACCTTTGGCAACGAGCCGGTGATGCACCGCGCCGGTCGCAAGCAGGGCATGCACCGGCAGCATGCCGGGCTTCAGGTAGCGGTCGCTCAACATGATGATCAGCTTGTCATCCAGCGCCGCCTGCTCCGCCTCGGCACAAATGCGTTCCAGCGCATCCGGCAGGCTCTCGGTGTCCGGCGCGTTCAGGTCGATGAACACCTGGCTGTCGGCAAACATGTCCGGGCTGAGCAGCTGCCGCAGCTTGCGCTGCGACAGCACCGGCGAGTTCATGATGACCTGCTGCGCGTTATCAGGACCGATGTCGAACACCGAGCCTTCGCGCCCGATATTCGTTTGCAGTGACATGACGATGCGTTCACGCAGCGAATCGATCGGCGGATTCGTCACCTGCGCGAACTGCTGCCGGAAATGATCGAACAGTGAACGCACCTTGCGCGACAGCACCGACATCGGCGTGTCGTCGCCCATCGAGCCGACCGCTTCGAGTTCGGTTTGCGCCAGGACCGCAACGATGTCCGTCAGCTCTTCGCGACTCAGGTTAAACATTTTCTGATAGGTGCTGAGCGTCTCGGCATTCATCGGCTCGGCAGCCATGTGGCGATCGACCAGTTCCGAGTCGAGGTAACGAATGCCCTGCTTCAGCCATTTCTTGTACGGCGCACGCGACTTCAGCATGTCGTTGATGTCGTCATTGCTCAGCAGCCGCCCGCCGCGCAAATCGACCGCCAGCATCTCGCCGGGACCGAGGCGACCCTTGGCTACCACGTCCTTGCTGTCGTAGTCGTAAACACCGATCTCCGAAGCAATCGTGATATGCCGGTCACGCGTGATCACGTAACGTGCGGGACGCAAGCCGTTGCGATCCAGGCAGCAGGCCGCGTAGCGACCGTCGGTCAGCACGATGCCGGCCGGCCCGTCCCAGGGTTCGAGATGACAGTCCCAGAACTCGTAGAACGCGCGCACGTCCGGATCCACCGTATCGACGGTGTGCCACGCCGGCGGAATCAGGATGCGCATCGCCTGCAGCACGTCCATGCCGCCGGCGCGCAGCACTTCGAGCATGTTGTCGAGACTCGATGAGTCGGAGCCGGTCAGCGAAATGATCGGGTGCAGCTCGCTGAGCTCCTCGAGCTTGTCGGAGACAAAATTGTCAGCGCGCGCCAGCGCCCAGTTGCGATTGCCGGAAATCGTGTTGATCTCGCCGTTGTGTGCAAGAAAACGAAACGGCTGCGCGAGCCGCCATTCCGGCAAGGTATTGGTCGAGAAGCGCTGATGAAACAGGCACACCGAGGTAGCCAGCCGCTCGTCCTGCAGGTCGAGGTAAAACTGCGGCAGCATCTCGGGCATCACCATGCCCTTGTAGCTCAGCGTGACTGACGACAGGCTGGCGATGTAGGCGGTCGGATCAATCTCGAAGAAGCGCTGCTCCGCGCGCCGCCGCGCCATGAAGAGGCTGCGATTGAAGGTTGCCCGTTGCATCCCGTCAGGCGCGTTGACGAACACCTGTTCGATGCGCGGCAGGGTACGCAGCGCCAGTTCGCCGCAGCTCGCAGGATCAACCGGCACGACGCGCCACCCCGCCAGCAGCAGCCCGCTTTCGGCTATCGCCGTCTCGATGGCATCGCGCGTGGCAGCGGCGATGGCTTCGTCCTGGCTTAGAAAGACACAGCCAGTCGCAAAACGCTGGGCCAGCTGCAGTCCGCACTCCTGCCCGATTGCACGCAGGAACGTTTCCGGGAAACCGATTAACAGGCCGCAGCCATCGCCGGTCTTGCCATCCTCCGCCACGGCACCCCGGTGGGTCAGGCGCGCCAGTGCCTGGATCGCTGTCGCCAGCACCCAGTGACTCGGCTGGTCGTCGATGTTCGCGATCAGGCCAAAGCCACAGCTGTCCCGGTCAAAGGATTTTTCGTAAAGACCGTTTGCTGCACTGCGCGCCATACTCGCTCCGGGAAGCACTCTGGGCGCTTCCTTGCCGTGGATGTTACTAAGGAGATGGCGCCCGGCTGAGTGCGGGCTGCAAAGTCTTGATCGATGCCCGCGGTGTCAGCGGAGCTCAGGAGATCTTCACGCGCGCCATGGCGCCATTCGCCCCGAGTATAGGCACAGAAGAAACCTCGGAACCAGCGATGTCTTTGTTTACCTTGAAACTTATAAGCAAAACGGTAATGCGGAAGGCGCCTGCCGTCGCTATTGCACCACGATGGTGCCCTCGCGACTGAAATTCAGCGGTTTGGTAAACGGGATGGCGACCGCGAGGCTGCCCTGCAGCTCGTAGTCGAGCGGCCGGCTCATGCCACTGCGCAGCAAGGTCGACAGGCTGGACGCCGATTTCATCAGGTCGAGGTTCACGCTGACATCGAAACTGGTCTTGCCGTTAGCCGGCACCGTGAATCTGCCCGCCGTTTCGCCGCCGGCAAACTGCATGCGCTCCAGGAACACCTTGTAGCGCACGCTGCTGATCGGCAACGGAAACGAATTCGGGTTGTCGACATTGAAGCGCAGCTGAAACGTCTGCTGCCTGAAATTCAACTCCTGTAGCGCAATACCTTCGAGCAACACGATTGGCGTCTCGATGACCCGCCCGCCACTCGCACAGCCTGACAGGAGCAGCGCCAACATCAGTGGCAATGCGCTGACGCGCCCTGCTGCGACGACGTTTACTGATCCCTGCCTGGTTGCAATCATTCCAGCTCCTTGCCGATTTCGCCCCAGCGGGCGCCGATCAAAAACCATTCGTCATCGTCCAATACCATGTCGAACTCAAAACGGTAGGCATCCGCGCTGAGGCCGAAGACATTGCTGTTCGTTGCCGCCATGCCGACCGTCAGCGAAATCTGCGCAGCCGTATCCTTGTACAGTTCGATGCTGTCGATCTTGGTCAACAGCGCGATGTCGCTCTGCCGCAGGAACCACAGGCGCAGCATGCGATCCAGCGCTCTGCGATCATTGCCGCGTGCATCGGCGTAATCCGCCGAGATCATCTCAACAAGCACACCGCGCTCCCTGGCTTCTGCCGCCAGCTCAGCCGCAGCTACCCAGGCTCGCAGCGCCTCTTCAGGCGGCGTTCGGTCTGCGCCACAGGCAGCAAGCGCCAGCAGCGCCGCAGCGAGCAGGCACCGGGGCAAGCGAAAAGGGGCACGTTGTCTGCGAAAAGATTGCATCACGGACGCTATCCATACCGGAGTACGCCGGCCGGGTAAAGGCGAAAATCGTGACCTCCCGTGCCGATCAGGCTACGCTCGTCGTCCTGCAGGGCGTTACGGGAAAGCGGCAATGCCGAAACTTTTAAGTGAAAGCATGGATGCGACGATCACCGATGAGGATCAGTTGCGCATCGACTCCGTGCTGGAGTTCTGGTTTCGCGACCGGGAAATGAGCGCGCCGAAAATCGACAGCCGCATGGACAAGTGGTTTGGCGAAGACGCCGTGTTCGATCAGCAGATAGCAACCAATTTCGGCACCGAAATCGATCTTGCCTCCAGCGGGCAGCTCGACCACTGGGGCAACAAGCCGCGCGGCCGCCTCGCGCTGATCCTGCTGCTCGACCAGTTCCGGCGCAACGTGTACCGCAACACGGCCGACGCCTTTGCGATGGACAAGGCGGCGCTGAAGCTGTGCGTCGAAGGCGCAATGAACAAGCTCGACAAGAACCTGACGGCCATCGAACGGGTGTTTTACTACATGCCGCTGCAGCACGCCGAATCGCGCCGCGTGCAGGCCAAATCAGTTGATATCTATGCGCGACTGGCCAAAGCGGTTACGCCGACCTACCGCGAAACCTTCGAAACCATTCTGCATTTTGCGGAACTGCATCGCGACATCATCGAACAGTTCGGCCGCTTCCCGCATCGCAATAAACTGCTGGATCGCGCCAATACGCCGGAAGAAGAAGAATACCTGGCCGGCGATGACACGCCCGACTTCGGCCAGGGCTGATCACAGCTGAGCGCACAAAGGCGCTTTCGATACGCGGTTGTAGCGAAGGCTAAGCAGCACGGCAGCGACCGACAGGCCAACGACGAAACCACCCCAGACGTAGGATGCCGGTGATACCCACACCACGGCAGCCATGTAGGCCAGCGGGAATGCCAGTACCCAGTACGCGATCATGTTGATCGCCATCGGTACGCGCGTGTCCTTGTAGCCGCGCAGCGCGCCAGCCGCACCGACCTGCACGCCGTCGGCAATCTGGAACGCCGCCGCCATTAATAAAAGACTGATCGCAATTTGCTGCACGGCCGGATCGTTTGTATAGAGATTGACGACGGCATCGCGGAACACAAGGAGAAAGGTCGCCGAGGCGGCCATGAACGCCCCACACAGCGTGATGCCGACAATCCCGCTGAAACGGGCGGCGCGGATTCTGGCGGCACCCAGTGCGTGGCCAATGCGAATGGTCGTTGCTGAACTCACGGCCAACGGCACCATGAACATCGTCGAGGCGAAGTTCAGTGCCACCTGGTGGGCCGCGGTAATTTCAGCGCCGCGCGTACCCATCAGTATCGAGACTGCGCCAAACAATCCTGCCTCGGCGGTTATCGTGATCGAGATTGGCCAACCCAGCGCGACAATCTCGCGGATCACTTCAGGACGCAGTCGATAGAAACGCGTGAATATATCGAGCGACTTGTAGTACGGGTGCAACCACAGGTAGGCACCGAGCATGAAGAAGATCAACCACATCGTGATCGCGCTTGCGTAGCCCGCACCCACCGCGCCCAGCGCCGGCGCACCGAGATTGCCGAACATCAGTACCCAGTTCAGAAACACGTTCGACACGAGCGCAAATATCGATGTGTACATGATCGGCCGCGTATGGCCGATACCTTCCGTCGTAAAACGGAATGCGAGAAAACCGCAGATTGCCGGCGCGCCGAGCATGATGGCGTGCACGTAGGCAACCGTCGTGTCACGAAATCCGGCATCAACCCCGATCGATGTCAGAGCCGGGCCCGCAAACTGCTTTGCCAGCACGTACAGGCTCAGGCCGAGTACCAGCGCCAGCCACAGACCGTGGCGCGTGTAGCGACCGATCAACCCTGGATTGCCTGCGCCAAAGTGGCGCGCAGCGATTGGCGAAATTGCCATCATCAGTCCCAGCATCAACGTAAAACCGAGGAACCAGACGCTGGCGCCGACGGCAACTGATGCCAGCGATTTCGCACCCAGGCGGCCGGCCATCACCGCATCCGCGAACTGCATGCCGGCGATCGCAAGGTTGTTGACGATCAGCGGCCCGGCAACGCGCAGCATCGCGACGGCTTCCTGCCGCCAGCTGTTGACAGTGGTGATGGGTGCGGTTTGCATGCGGCTGCGACTCTATCACGGCCCTGTAACGCTCCCGCAGTCATTGGTGTAAAGTGCCGGTTGCCTGTTTTTTCGCAACAGGACGGAGAAAAACAATGCTGCACGATGGTAAGGCCCGGCGCGTCGCGATAGTTGGCGGTCAACGCATTCCGTTTTGTCGTTCGCACACGGCGTACGTCAAGCAATCGAACCAGGACATGATGACTGCGGCACTGGCAGCGTCGTAAAGAAATACGATCTGCGCGACCAGATTCTCGGTGACGTCGCGCTCGGCGCGGTGATCAAGCATTCGCGGGACTGGAACCTCGCGCGTGAATCATTGATCGACTCCGGACTGTCGCTGCGCACACCGGGTGTCGATTTGCAGCGCGCCTGCGGCACGGGCCTCGAGGCCTGCATCATGATCGCCAACAAAATCGCACTGGGCCAGATGGATTCCGGTATCGCCGGCGGCACAGACACGGTCAGCGACGCGCCCATCGTTTATCCGGACGACTACCGCGCGATATTGCTCGAAGCCCACCGCGCGCGCTCTTTCGGTGCGCGCATCAAGCCGTTCCTCAGACTTCGGCCGCGTCATTTCAAACCGGAACTGCCCGGCGTCGTGGAACCGCGCACGAAGCTGTCGATGGGCGAGAGCACGGAAATTATCGCCAAGGAATTCGGCGTGAGCCGCGAAGCACAGGACAAGCTGGCGTTGACCAGTCACGAGCGCGCCGCGGCAGCCTACGAAGAAGGCTTCTTCAAGGACCTTGTGGTGCCGCATGCGGGCGTCGAGCGCGATAACAACATTCGCTCCGACACCAGTCTCGAAAAGCTGGCCCGCTTGAAACCGGTCTACGATCGCTCGGCTACCGGCACGATGACGGCTGGCAACAGCACGCCACTTACAGACGGTGCGTCCGCAGTGCTGTTAGCCTCTGAGGAATGGGCGCAAAAGAAAAATTTACCGGTGCTCGCTTACCTGACTTTCTGCAAAGTCGCTGCTGTGAACTTCATTAACGCCGACGGTTTGCTGATGGCACCTACCTACGCCGTCTCTGACATGTTGAAAGTCGCCGGACTTGAACTGCAGGACTTCGATTTCTACGAGATTCACGAGGCGTTTGCCGCGCAAACGCTGGCGACGCTGACTGCCTGGGAATCGGAGCAGTATTGTCGTGAGCGACTGGGTCGAAACAAGCCGATGGGCGCAATCGATCGCAAGCGCCTGAACGTCAAGGGTGGCAGCATCGCCATTGGCCACCCGTTCGCCGCGACCGGCGCGCGCATCGTTGCGACGCTGGCCAAGCTGCTGCATGAGAAGGGCTCGGGTCGCGGCCTGATTTCGGTTTGCACGGCCGGCGGCATGGGTGTTACGGCGATAATGGAAGCGGCGTAACGCGAGACAAAAACAACGCGGGCCTGTAGCCCCGGGGGGATGACATGACCGATCTCAGCCAGATACTGGCATCGATAAATGCGGTGCTGTGGAATGAGACCTGGCTGTTCATCATCGTCGGCACCGGCATCCTGTTCACGGTCTGGAGCGGCTTCTGCCAGTACCGGGCGTTAACGCATGCGCCGGCCGTCATTCGCGGCGTTTATGACGATCCGAACGATCCCGGCGCGATCAACCATTTCCAGGCATTAACGGCGGCGCTTTCCGGCACCCTTGGCCTCGGCAATATCGGCGGCGTTGCGCTGGCGATTGCGCTGGGTGGCCCGGGCGCCATCTTCTGGATGTGGGTGATCGGCCTGTTCGGCATGGCCATCAAGTTCACTGAAGTCACGCTGTCGATGCTGTATCGCAACACCGACGACCCGGACAATCCGCACGGCGGGCCGATGTGGGTCGCCGATCGTGCATTGAAAAAAATGCGGCCCGAGCTCGACTGGCTCGGCAAAACGCTCGCCGTGGTTTTTTCCCTGTGTATCGCTTTGTCCGCCTGCACCGGCGGCAACATGTTCCAGGCCTGGAACGTCGCCGACGTCACCTTCGAATATTTCGGCATTGCCGGCTGGATCAGCGGCGCGGTGCTGACGACGCTGGTGGCAGCGGTCCTGCTCGGTGGCATCAAGCGCATCGGCATGGTTACCGGCGTGCTGGTACCGGTGATGGTGTTCTTCTATATCGTCGCCGGAATCTGGGTACTTGCGGCCAACGCGGGCGAAATTCCCGGCATGCTGATGCTCATCGTCAAATCTGCGTTTACGCCGACCGAGGCCAGCGGTGCATTTGTCGGCGGTACCGTGGCCTCGGCATTCCTGTTCGGCATGAAACGCGCGATCTTTTCCAATGAAGCCGGCCAGGGTTCCTCGGCCATCGCGCACTCCGCGGTCAAGACCGACGAACCGGTGCGCGAAGGGCTTGTCGCCGGACTTGAGCCGTTCATCGACACGATCGTCGTGTGCACGTTCACGGCACTGATCATCCTGTCGACCGGCGTCTGGAATCGGGCGCCGGACACGCTGTTCAACAACGTCCCGCAGGCGGTGCAGACAGAAAGCGGCTGGCAGTTCGCGGACAGCGTGCTGCCGGGCGACAACTGGCGCAATGACGAAGCGGTGATGATGATTGTGGCGGCCGATATGAACGCCGCCAGTGGCCTCGAACTGCATCGCGTGCCGGGCACGGTCCGCGAAACGGCGAGTGGCTTCACCGTGCAGTGGGATACCTACCCAGGCAAGACCCAGCCGCGCAACCAGGATGGCGGGCTGTACCGCGACTACGTCGGCGCCACGCTGACGGCCAAAGCGTTCGACTCGGTCACGCCCGGACTCGGCAAGTGGCTCATCACGATCGGCTCGTGGCTGTTCGCGGTCTCGACCATCATCGCCTGGGGCTATTACGGTGAGCAGGGTGCCGTGTACATTCTCGGCGAACGCGCGACGGTGCCGTACCGCATTTTTTATTGCCTGGTCGCGTTTGTCGCGACACTCGGCCATATCTCGACCAGTTCGGATCTCGACAACCTGACGGGCATCGGGCTCGGCGTGATCATTTACGCCAACCTGCCGATACTGTGGATATTCGGTTTCCAGGCCATGCGTGCCTATAAAGAGTATATCGGCCGCCTGAAACGGGGACAGATGGGTCCGGATCATCCGCCGCCGTCGATCGATGACCTGATCAGCGGGCGCGATATTCGGCGCCAGGGATCGCCATCGAATAGCACGCCACCGCCAGCGGCGGGCAGCTAGGGCTCCTTGCGCTGGCGTGCTGCATCCCGCATCCGCGCGATCGACTGTTCGATTTTGTCGCGCGCCTGGCTGCTCAGGTGGCCATGTTTGTATTCGTCAACAATAAAAGTTTCAACGCGCTGCACCATACGGTCGATGTCCTGGCTGCCCGCTTCATCGTCGCGTTCGTCCAGGGTGTCCAACGCACCGAACAGGTTGATCCACTTTTCGCTGCGCTTGCCCATGCGCAGCAGCTCGTAAAAACTGTCGTCCTTGCCACCGCCGCCAAGCAGGCTTACCAAACCCACCACCAGCGAAGCAGGCACCAGCAGCAGGTCGCGAAAGCCGTCGATCACGAGCTTCACCTGCAGCGTCGCGATATCGCGGATCAGGCGCATGCGATCGGTAGTGGGCGGCGTAGCGGCGGCGGGCGGGTTGGTCATGGCAAAACTCCTTCGCAGACGGCACATGGTAGGCGATCAGTGGCGCGTTTGGCAGTTTGTTAGTAAGGTCGCTCAAGTTTCCAGAAGCGAGAATCTATTCCGGCATGTCGCGCTTTGAGTCTGCACCGCGCTACGCACACGGCACACCCGAGTCTCTCGGCGTGTTGCTCGTCAATCTCGGTACCCCGGCTGCGCCGACGCCGGCCGCGGTGCGGCGCTATCTGCGCCAGTTCCTGTGGGACCGTCGGGTTGTTGAGCTGCCACGTCCGCTGTGGTGGCTGATCCTGAATCTCGTCATCCTGACCGTACGCCCGTCGCGCAGTGCCGCAGCGTATCGCAAGGTCTGGACCGAGCGCGGCTCGCCGCTGCTGCTGCATTGCGAAGAGATTGCCTCTGGCGTCGCGAAACAGCTCGCGGCGCGACTGTCCGGCAACGTGCAGGTCGAGCTTGCGATGTCCTATGGCGAGCCCTCGATTGCCGCGGCACTCGCGAAACTGTACGAACGGCAGGTGCGCCGCGTCGTGCTGTTGCCGCTGTATCCACAATACTCGAATACAACCAGCGGTTCCGTGTTCGCCGATGTCACGGTACAACTGGCACAGCGTCGCTGGATCCCGGAGCTGCGATTTATCAACCACTACCACGACGCACCGGCCTATATCGCTGCGTTGGCAGCAAGCATCCGTGAGTTTCGCGACCGCGACGGCGCTGGTGAACGGCTGTTGTTTTCGTTTCATGGCCTGCCCCGCAAAATGCTGGAGGACGGTGATCCGTATCACTGCCAGTGCCAGAAGACCGCGCGGCTTGTTGCCGACGCGTTGCAATTGAAGGCCGATGAATGGGCCGTGAGTTTCCAGTCGCGGGTTGGTCGCGACCCGTGGCTGCAGCCTTATACCGATCAGCTGCTGACGCAGTGGGGTGAAAAAGGCATCGGCGACATCGACGTCGTTTGTCCCGGCTTCTCCGCCGACTGCCTGGAAACGCTCGAAGAAATCCAGATGCAGAACGCCGAGTTTTTCAGCGAGGCTGGCGGCGGCAAGTTGCGCTACATTCCGGCGCTGAACGCACGCGACGATCACGTCACCTTCCTGTCGCGGCTTATCGAGAAACATTGCGCCGGCTGGCCGGAGACGTCACCGGACTGGAACGCCGCACTCGCCAGCGGCGAACTCCAGAAAAGCGTTCAGCTTGCCCGCGCCATGGGTGCGGAGAACCTGGGCGTGGAGAACTAGGTGCTGGGGCAATGGCTGGAATACAGCGTTCACACTGACGACATTCTCGAGTCGCTGCACTTCTACCGCGGCCTCGGCTTTGCTGAACTGACCGCCGGCGATGCCTGGGCGCATCCGTACGCCGTTGTTGGCGACGGTGACCTGTGCGTCGGCCTGCACAGCCGATCCTTCGACTCGCCGGCGCTGACCTTTGTGCAGCCCGACCTCGGAAAACACGCACGCTCGATGCAGCGTCACGGCTTCGATTTCTCGCTGATGAAACTCGATGAAGACGTATTCAATGAGCTGCAGTTCGTTGACCCCAACGGGCATACCGTATCGATGATCGAGGCACGCACATTCTCACGGGCACCGGAAGGCACCGGCGATTCGCTGTGCGGCAATTTTTTCGAACTCACGCTGCCGGCCCGCGACACGCTGACCGCCGCCCGCTTCTGGGCGCCACTGGCGCCGCACGTCAAGGAGCTGCGCGAAGAGCCGACAACCCACATGCGTTTCGACGCGAGCGGCGTGGCCCTGGGCCTGAGCGAGAGCATCGCCCTCGATCGACCCGCGCTGTGTTTCAAGTGCCGCGACCGTGCGGCGCTCGAAGCGGCGGTTGAACTCCACGGGCTACGCATGCAGAAGTTCCCCGGCTTCGAAGGCGCGTTCGCGGTACTGGCCGCACCGGAAGGGTCGCGACTGTACCTGTTCGACGAGGACTTCCTCGGCGAGCCGTACGTGGTATCTGAAGAACCGGTATTGCCGTAGCTGCCACAGGCTGCAACGCCTGCCCCGTTAGACCGACGCCGACCCGCTGCGCCTCACGACGTTTCCGCTAGCGGCGACCGCAGAAGGCCAGAAACGAGGCACTCCGGAGCCGCCTCGGGACTTCGACATGCAGCAGGCGACGTACTCCCATACCGCTAACCCTCGATAGCACTCCGGATATCGCGCATGAGTCCAAGAGCCTTGCCTGCGTAGCCCTCCCCGAACAGGTTCAGGTGGTTGAGCACAGGGTAGAGCTGGTACAGCGGCACGCGGTCGGCGGCCCCCGGCGCCAGCGGCCAGCTTTGTTCGTAGGCTGTGTAAAACTCCGGCGGAAAACCGCCGAACAGCCGCGTCATCGCAAGGTCTGTTTCGCGATCGCCGTAGTAGCTGGCCGGATCGAAGATGACGGGCTCACCGTCGCACGCCGCCCAGTTGCCGCCCCACAGGTCGCCGTGCAGCAATGAAGCTGCCGGCCTGTAGTTGTCGAACAGCGCTGCCAGGTTGTCGCAGACCCAGGCGCCCATGGTTTGTAGCTCACCGCGATGGCCCTGCCGTGCGGCGAGGTCGAGCTGAAAGCGCAGGCGCTGCTCGCGAAAGAAATCGGGCCAGTCGTTGTTCCGTTTGTTCGGTTGCGGCGTAGCCCCGATGAAGTTGCTGCGCGGCCAGCCGAATTCTGCCGCCGTCACCCGATGCAGGCTGGCCAGCGCGCGGCCAAGGCGACGGCCGGTTTGCGGCGTCGCGCCACCCAGCTCCAGCCACTGCAGTGCGAGCAGGCTTACCTTGCCGTCACTGCCAAGTGCCAGCGGTGCCGGCACCCGGATCTCGTGGCCCGCCGCGAGCACGGCGAGTGCATCGCGCTCCGCGCTGAACATTTCGATATCGCTCGCCGCGCCGGTCTTCAGGAATACGGCACCGTCACTGGTTGCTATGCGCCATGCGGCGCTAATGTCGCCGCCGCCAACTGACACCGGTTTGCGCGTTTGATCAAGATGAATGCCGGCGGCTGCCAGCACGGTTGCTACGTTCTGCCAGTTTGGCACGCAGCCCTCAGCGCAGGTCCGCGACCCGCTCCGCCTGGCGACGCAGGGCCGTACCGAAGTTGACCCGGTCGAACAGCGCATTCACAGCGCCCAGCTTTGGCGCCTGCGGCCGCAGCCCGAAGCTCGCCTCATCGATCGGTGCGTTGCAGGCAATGCCGGTTAGCTGGCGCGCCAGCATGGCCGCAGCGCGATGCGTATCGAGTTTCGCACCCAGCGTCCTCGCACCGCGTACCGTGACTTCATGCACGGTGTCGAGATTCGCGTAAATTTTTTCGAGCGAGCCAAAGTGTTGCAGCAGCGCAGCGGCGGTCTTTTTGCCGACACCGGGAACGCCCGGGATGTTGTCCACAGCGTCGCCGGCCAGTGCCAGGAAATCGGCAATCTGTTCCGGCCACACGCCGAAAACTTCCGGAATACTGTCGTAGCGGATCTGACCTTTGCCGGCGAAATCCCAGAACACATCCGCCTTCGTCAGCAGCTGCGCCAGATCCTTGTCGCGGCTCACAACCGTTGACGGAATGCCGTTGGCACGACCGCGGGTCACCAGCGTGCCGATCAGATCGTCCGCCTCATACTGGGGGTGCGAGCACTCCATGATGCCCATGGCGCGCACGTATTCACGGCACAGCCCGAACTGATTCTTCAGTTCTGCCGGCGCCGGATCGCGGTTTGCTTTGTAGTCCGGATAGATTTCGTTGCGAAACGAGGAAGACAGACTTTCGTCAAACAGCACCGCAACGTGTTCCGGCTGGACGCGCTCCATGAAATCGCCGAGGAAGCGGCAGAAGCCGTACAGCGCGTTGACCGGATTGCCATCGTTGTCGAGCATGTCATCGGGCATGGAGAACCAGGCCCGGAACACATAGACGCTGCCATCGATTAAGTACTGCATGGCAGCCGAGGATAAGGGATTTAGGTGGGCTCGTCGAAGATCGTCGTGCCTTCGGTCAGGTGATCCGTCAGCCGCGCGTGCAGCGGGCTCGACCGCGGAATATGCGCCAGCAGGTACTGCATCTGGTCCGCCAGCACCCGACGGCCTTTCAGGTAGATATATTCGGCGTAGGTGGGCGTAAACGGCACCGCGATCAGCTGCATATGCGCCTGCTCCGGCGTGCGTCCGCCCTTGTGATTGTTGCAGCGACGGCAGGCCGTCGCGACGTTGTTCCAGACATCCCAGCCGCCCTGCGACAGCGGCGTGATGTGGTCGCGGGTCAGTTCGCGGGTCGGAAAGCGCAGCGCGCAGTAGAGACACAGATTAGCGTCGCGCTTGAACAAGGTGCGGTTATTGAGCGGCGGCGTGTACTGCTCGTGCACGTAGGCGTGGCCCTGGCTGGTGCCGTAGGTGGCAATGATCGAGCTGACGTCGATCGCGCTACGCCGGCCGGTCAGTGCACAGCTGCCGCCGTACAGCGTGTACAGGCGGGTACCGCAGGCATAGGCAACCTGCTCGGTGTGATACAGACGCACCGCTTCACGGTAGTCGATCCACTCGAGGGGCATTCCCGACACGTCCGTCCTGAGGACCTGCTGGGAAATATCCGAGGCAACGCCAAACAACATTCGTTTCCACCTCACACGGCCAAACAGCTTGGGTCTAGTGTGCAACAGTTTCGGCAAAAATCAATGTTTTCCCGGGTAGTTTGCGATTAACTCCGCCTATGTCATTATGCCGCCTGCATAATTACGCGCTGATCACCGGCAATCGCTACGGCGATCAGTACCTTTGCGGAGAACGCGTAAGCCAGGCACAACGAATTCCTGATCAACGAATTCCTGATTAACGAATTCCACCGACATCACTGCGACGGAGAAAAGCGATATGCCACTTACGGTTGGCGTACTGAAAGAAGCGCACGAAGGCGAAACCCGGGTTGCCCTTACCCCAGAGATCAGTGCCAAGCTGCAAAAGCTGGGCGTGAAGGTAATCATGGAACACGGCGCCGGTGGCGGCTGCAAGATTCTTGACGAAGACTACAAGGATGTCAGCTTTACTGATGCCAGCGGCGTACTGAAGGGCTGCGGCCTGCTGCTGACCGTGCAGCCGCCGACCGCCAGCAACGTCAACAGCCTGCAGGACGCCGCGACAGTCGCGGGCATCATGCACGGGCACCTGAACGCGGACCTGGTGCGCGCACTGCAAAACAAGAAGCACAACGGCTTTGCGATGGAACTGATACCGCGCATCTCGCGGGCGCAGAGCATGGACGTATTGTCCTCGCAGGCCGCAGCGGCCGGCTACGAAGCCGTGCTCATTGCCGCGCTGACCCTCGACAAATTCTTCCCGATGCTCACCACCGCCGCCGGCACCATCCGGCCCGCGCAGGTGCTGATCATCGGTGCCGGCGTTGCGGGCCTGCAGGCGATCGCCACCGCGCGCCGCCTCGGCGCCATCGTCAAGGGTTATGACGTACGCGGCGCGACGAAGGAGCAGGTGGAATCGCTTGGTGCCAAGTTCGTCGATACCGGCGTGTCCGCAGAAGGCGAAGGCGGCTACGCGCGCGAGCTGACCAGCGAGGAAAAAGCACAGCAGCAGGCGGCACTCGACAAGGAGATTGCTGTTTCCGATGTCGTCATTACGACTGCCGCCATTCCTGGTCGCCCCGCACCGAAAATCATCTCGGCCGCTGCCGTTAAAGCAATGAAGCCTGGCGCAGTCATTGTCGACATCGCCGCAGAAACCGGCGGCAACTGTGAACTCACCGTCGCTGGCGAAACCGTCGAGAAGCACGACGTGAAGATCGTCGGGCCGGTCAATCTCGCCGCGCGGCTTGGCCGCCACGCGAGTGAAATGTACGCGCGCAACCTGTTCAATTTCCTGTCGCCGGCCATCAAGGAAGGCGAGCTGGCAATCGACTGGGAAGACGAGGTGTTTGCGAAGTCGGCACTGACGCGCGACGGCCAGATCGTGCACGCGCCGACGCGAGAAAAAATTGAAGGGGGAGCCTCATGATCGACGGTTTCATTGCACTCTATATATTCATGCTGGCGGCATTCGTCGGTCACGAGGTGATTGGCCGCGTACCCGTTATCCTGCATACACCGCTGATGTCCGGCTCGAACTTCGTGCACGGCATCGTGCTCGTTGGCGCCATGGTTGCGCTCGGTCGCGCCGACACGGTACTGGAGATTTCGATCGGCTTTATTGGCGTGATCCTCGCGGCCGGTAACGCTGTCGGCGGCTACGTCGTCACGGAGCGCATGCTCGAGATGTTCAAGAGCAGCAAAGGGAGCAAGAAATGAGCGAGTTCCTGACTATGCGCACCCTGATCGAAGCCAGCTATTTTCTCGCGGCGATCCTGTTCATCTTCGGCCTGAAACGCATGAGCTCACCGGTCACCGCGCGCGGCGGTATCGTCTGGGCCGGCGCCGGCATGCTGGTCGCGACGGTCGTGACCTTCCTGTACCCGGGCATGAACAACTACCTGCTGATGATGGCGGGCATCGCGATCGGCGGTATCGCGGCGTACGTCAGCGGCAAGAAAGTCGCAATGACCGACATGCCGCAGATGATCGCGCTGTACAACGGCATGGGCGGCGGCGCGGCCGCAGCAATTGCCGCGGTTGAACTGTTCGGCGGCGCAGATCACGGCCTGACCTTCAGCGTGCTCGCCGTGCTTGGCGGTTTGATCGGCGCCGTGTCCTTCAGCGGCAGCCTGATCGCATTTGCGAAGCTGCAGGGCCTGATGAAGACCACAATTCGGTTCGGCGGGCAGCAGTTGATCAACGTCTTGTTGCTCATCGTTGTGCTGGGGCTTGCCGGCATCATCGTCGTGCAGCACAGCGGCGCCAGCGTCGTAACGGTGTTCTTTGTTATCGCGCTGATCATCGGCGTCACGATGACGCTGCCGATCGGCGGCGCCGACATGCCGGTGGTCATCTCCCTGTACAACGCGCTGACCGGTCTCGCCGTCGCGTTCGAAGGTTTCGTGCTGCAAAACGCCGCGATGATTATCGCGGGTACCGTGGTGGGTGCCGCCGGCACGCTGCTGACGCAATTGATGGCCAAAGCAATGAACCGCTCGCTCGGCAACGTGCTGTTCGCAGGCTTTGGCGACACGGGTGGCGCGGCCGCGGAAGGTCCCGATGGCAGCATGAAAGCGATCGAAGCCACCGATGTCGGCGTCATGATGGCCTTTGCCAACAAGGTGCTGATCGTGCCGGGCTACGGCATGGCTGTCGCACAGGCACAGCACAAGGTCTGGGAACTTGCGCAAATCCTGCGCGAGCGCGACGTTGACGTGAAGTTTGCGATCCACCCGGTCGCCGGTCGCATGCCGGGCCACATGAACGTGCTGCTGGCGGAAGCCGGCGTGCCGTACGACATCATTTACGACGAGAATGAAATCAATTCCGAATTCGCCACTGCGGATGTCGCGCTGGTGATCGGTGCCAACGATGTCGTGAATCCGAGCGCGCGCAACGATCCGTCCAGCCCGATCTTCGGCATGCCGATCCTGAACGCCGACAAGGCGAAGAACTGCATCGTAATCAAACGTGGCCAGGGCACCGGCTTCTCCGGCATCGAGAACGCACTGTTCTTCCTCGACAATACGCGCATGCTGTATGGCGACGGTCAGGAAATGGCCTCGGAACTGATTCAGGCGGTGAAGTCGCTGTAGGTGCCGCGAGTCAGTCAAAGAAAAACCGGCGTCATGCCGGTTTTTTTTGGTTCATGCCTTACTGCCCGGGCGGCCGGTCGCGCATCCGTTGCCGCTGCTTCGCACGATCGCGCATCCGGTCGCGTACCCGCTGCCGCTGCTCCGGCGTCATGCGCCGAAAACGATCGCGCAGACTGTTGCGCTGCTCCGGCGTCATGCCGCGAAAGCGCTGAAAATTATCGCGAATGCGGGCGCGCTCTTCGGCTGGCAGGCTGCGGAATTCCCGGTAGCGATCGCGAATCGTCTCGCGCTGCTCGTCACTGAGCTGACGCCACTGTAAAAAACGCTGGCGTGCGGCCTGCCGTTCGTCACCGGACATCGAATCCCAGCGCGCTGCGCCTGCCGCCAGTCGTTGCCGGCGCTCGGCGTCCAGCGTGGCCCAGCTTTCGGCATACGGCGCGAGTACCTGCTGCTGCTGTTCCGTCAGTTCGTTCCAGCCAGGCGCTTCGTCCTGCGCCAGCGCGAACGATGTCACCAATACCAGCAACAAACCCGGCAATCCTGTCTTGGCGTTAACGTTCATCATCTGACTCCTGCGATGGGTCGCCAGCTGCGGCGGCATCGCCCTGTTGCTCTTCCGTTCCTGCCTGCTCTTCGTCCTCGTTGAACAGCACCCAGTCTTCATCCGATTCTTCCCAGCTACCCAGGTATTCCAGCAAAGCCATGTCGGGCAACTCGTCATCTGCACAGGCCCGACCCGGCAATGCCGCGCTGCAACCGAGCACCATCAAAATCAGGCTCGCGCCGCGCGCTGTTTGCTCAGCCGACATGCTCATCCAGGTCAGCATCCATAAGATTTTCGTCGAGATCGATCCAGCTGTAGAACTCGAGGTCTTCGAGCATCTCGAGTTCCTCCTCGTCGAGCAGAATTTCAAAATCGCTCGCCATGGTCGGTGTCGCAAAATCAGCAACGTCGAATACCTCCGGCGGTTGCCTGCCGTTCCACATGCCGATCGCAAGCAAGCCAAGCGCCGCCGCGGCGCCGAGCGGAATCCAGCCCTTGCGCAGCAGCGCCGACCGCTCGCTGACAGCGAGCGCCTGCTGGCGGCCCTGGTTCAGTCGCGATCGGGTTGCTGCATCAAGATTCTCGACGCTGTCGTCGAACACGCCGGCAGCTCGCTGCAGGAATGCGTCATCTTGCGAAGAATTTTTGTCTTGCCTGCTCATTGCCAGTGTTCTCCAAGCGAGTCGCGCAGTGCATGTACCGCGCGCGAGTAATGCGTCTTCACGCTGCCGTCGGAGCAACCCATCGCCTTAGCGGTTGCGGCAACATCCAGTCCCTCGAAAGTGCGCAGCATGAATGCCTCCTGCTGTCGCAGGGGCAGCGCACGCAGCGCCGCTTCGAGGCTCACCATTGCCGCACGGTTGTCGAGCAGCTGCTCCGGCGTGCGGCCGGCGGGGTCCGGCGCCACGGCAACCGGGTCGTACACTTCGCCATCGGCGTTCTTGCCAAACAGCACCATGACACGCCGTTTCACCGTGCGCCGCCGGTGCCAGTCGCGCACCCCGTTCTGCAGTATCCGGTAGAACAGCGGTGTCCATTCTTCGCTCGCGCGCGTCGCGTATTTCTGCGCGAGCTTGATCATCGCGTCCTGCACCAGGTCGAGCGCCTCGTCACGATCGCGCAGCGAAATCTCCGCGATGCGCAGCGCGCGCCCTTCGACGTCTTTCAGGAACGCATTAAGTGCCTGTTGCCGTTGCAGCGTCTCGGACCGGGTTGCTCGTGACTGCCCGGACGATACCGCAAAACTGAGCGACAGGACGCTCATCGCGCAGTCCCGGGCCATCCTGAACCCCTGCGAACTTTCGTCCTGAGGCGGGTCCTGCCAAGTTTCCCTGCTGCTTTCATCTTCACTCCGTGATGATGTGTAATACCCCGATCGCCGGGACCTTCCCGGGTGCCGCAACGCTGCCGGCTTCAGGAATATAACGCGCGGCCCGCCGATCGGTTGACAACCCTGCAGCGGCCGCGCGGATGCCTCGTAAGTTATGATTTTTAAACGTTTTTCAACAGCTGCCCGCAATCCTCGCAGCGCGGCCCGCCGCGCATGAAGAAGACCGCCGTCCTGCGCGTGGCGGTCAACGTGCCGTTGTCCCGCCTGTTCGACTACCTGCCCCCGCCCGGCACGCAGGCTTCGGCCATCCGGCCCGGCATGCGGGTATCCGTGCCGTTCGGCCGTCGTCGCCAGACCGGGCTCGTCCTTGCCAGCGCCGATCACAGCGATGTGCCGGCCAGCAAGCTCAAACAGGCGCACGCCGTGCTCGATGACGAACCGCTGCTGGCGGCCGACGACCTGTGGCTCATCCGCTTTACCAGCGAGTACTACCATCATCCGATCGGCGAAGTCGCGGCGGCCGCGCTGCCGGCGCTGCTGCGGCAGGGCCGTTCGCTGGCTGAAATGCAGCAACGCATCGCGCTCTGTGAAACCGGGCTGGCGCTCGACACGACCCAGCTGGCGCGGCGCGCGCCGCGGCAGGCGGAGCTCGTGGCCTTGCTGCAAGGCGCAGGCCCGCTGTCGACGGCTGAACTGGATGCGCAGCTTCCCGCGTGGCGCGGCGCGCGCAAAGCGCTGCTCGACAAGGGCGTGCTGCGCATCGACGAGATTGCGGCAGCCGCCAGCGACGTTGCGCGCAGCGCAGCCGAGCCCGGCCCCAAGCTGAATGCCGAACAGGCGGCCGCACTCGCCGCGATGCGTGAAGTAGCGGGCTTTGACGTCACGCTGCTCGACGGCGTTACCGGCAGCGGCAAGACCGAGGTCTACCTGCACCGCATGCGCGACGTGCTCGAGGCCGGTCGCCAGGTGCTGGTGCTGGTGCCGGAAATCGGGCTGACGCCGCAGTTCGTGCGCCGGCTGCAGCGCCGGCTCGGCATCGAACCGCTGCTGCTGCACTCGGGGCTGACCGATCTCGAGCGCCTGACGGCCTGGCGCGCGGCGCGCACCGGCAGCGCACCGTTGCTGCTCGGCACGCGCTCGGCGATTTTTACGCCGCTCGCCGCGCCCGGCCTGATTGTCGTCGATGAAGAACACGACAGCTCCTACAAACAGCAGGAGGGGCTGCGCTATTCGGCGCGTGATCTCGCGGTGGCGCGCGCCAAGCAGCTCGATATTCCCATCATCCTCGGCAGCGCCACGCCGTCGCTCGAAACGGTCAAGCGCTGCCAGGACGGCGCCTACCGCCACCAGCTACTGAGCGCGCGCGCCGGGGCCGCGACGCCGCCGCTGATTCGCTTGGTAGATCTGGCGAAACACGCCGCAGACGACGGTTTATCAGCGCCGCTGCTGGAGGCGATCGACCGGCACCTGAAGGAAGCCGGCCAGGTCCTGATCTTCCTGAACCGGCGCGGCTTCGCGCCCACCCTGATCTGCGCTGCCTGCGGCAAAATGGCCGAGTGCAGCCGCTGTGACGCGCGCATGACGGTGCACGCCGGCGCCAACAAGCTGGCCTGCCACCACTGTGGCGCGAGCCGGGCGCTCGACACGCAGTGCGGCAACTGCGGCAGCCCGTGTCGACCGCTCGGCCAGGGTACAGAGCGCATCGAAAGCACACTTGCCGCGCGCTACGGCGCCGACAGCGTGACCCGCATCGACAGTGACAGCACGCGCCTGAAGGGCACGATGGACGAGGCGCTGGCTCGCGCAACCAGCGGCGAAGCACGTATTTTGGTCGGCACCCAGATGTTGTCGAAAGGGCACCACTTCCCGCGCCTGACGCTGGTCGGTGTCATCAACGCGGACCAGGGACTGTTCAGCACCGATTTCCGCGGCGGCGAGCGCCTCGCGCAAAGCCTGATCCAGGTCGCCGGTCGCGCCGGCAGGGAGCGGCGCCAGGGCGAAGTGATAATCCAGACCGGCTTTGCGACCCACCCGTTCTGGCCGCGGCTGATCCAGGGCGGCTACCCCGATGTCACGCGCTACTCGCTGGCCGAGCGCGAGGCCTCGGCATGGCCGCCGTTTTCGCGGCTCGCCCTGCTGCGCGCGTCTGCCACGAAGCGCGCGCAGGCGATGGAATTCCTGGCCGCCGCGCGTGACCTGGCCGCAGAGCTTGGCGGCGACTCGGTCAGGCTGCTGGGGCCGGTCAGCGCGCCGATGGAGCGCCGCGCCGGCCGTTATCGCGCCCAGCTCCTGCTGCAAAGCGGCGGTCGCCAGTCGCTGCACACGCTGCTGCAGCCGCTCGTTATCGCACTCGAAGCGCATGTGCTGGCGCGCCGCGTGCGCTGGTCGCTCGACGTCGATCCCATCGAACTGTTTTGAGCGGCAGCAGCGCTGCGCTGCCGATTTAGTTCTGGCTTTGTTTGAGATCGCTTCTGCGGCAGGGTTAGAATCGCCTGCTCGCCGCACCAGCATCCCTAGTTACCAGTCGGATCGACACCTTTGAAAAGCGATATCGCAGACCTTCTCGGGCAAGCCCTCGCCAGCATGCCGGATCTCACCGACGCGCCCGAGTTCGACTCGCTGAGCCAGACCGTCGAGCGCACGCGCGATCCGCGCCACGGCGACTTTGCCAGCAATATCGGCATGCGGCTGGCGAAAGCGGCTGGCCGTAACCCGCGCGAACTCGCCACCGCGATCATCGCCGCCTTGCCGGCCAGCGACCTGATCGCGAAAGCCGAGATCGCGGGTCCGGGTTTCATTAATTTCACCGTGGGCCCGGCCGCGTTTCATCGCGAAGTGAAAGCGATGCTGCAGGACGGCAGCAACTACGGTCGCCAGCCGCAGCGGGTCGGCCCGCGCATCCTGCTCGAATTCGTTTCGGCGAACCCGACCGGGCCGCTGCACGTCGGTCACGGCCGCCACGCGGCGTTCGGTGCAACGCTCGGCAACCTGCTCAGCGCGGCCGGCTTCCCGGTGACGCGCGAGTACTATGTCAACGATGCCGGCCGGCAGATGGATATTCTCGGCGTCAGCGTCTGGCTGCGCATGCTCTCGGCAAAGGGCGTCGAAGTGCCGTTCCCGCAGGGCGGTTACAAAGGTGAGTACATTCGCGAGATCGCGGCCGGCGTCAGGGTTGACGGCCTGCGCGACGTGTCGCTCGCGGAGATCACTGCCAATCTGCCTGGCGATGCGCCGGACGGCGACAAGGAAGCGCATATCGGCGCGCTGATCGATCGTGCCGAGCAGCTGCTCGGCATCGACGTATTTCTTGAACTGCGGCAACAGTCGCTGCAGTCCATTCTCGATGACATCCGCGACGACCTCAGCGAGTTTGGCGTCACCTTCGATCGCTGGTACTCCGAAGGCAGCCTGACGGTCGACGGCCGCATCGATGAGGCGCTCGCGGTACTGAAGCAACGGCGGATGCTGTACGAGAAGGACGGTGCCAGCTGGTTCCGCGCCACCGACTTTGGCGATGAGAAGGACCGCGTCGTCGTCCGTGAGAATGGCAAGAAGACTTATTTCGCTTCCGACATTGCTTATCACTTCGACAAGCGCAAGCGCGGCTTTACCAAGCTGCTCGACATACTCGGCGCCGATCATCATGGCTACGTTGCGCGGGTGCGCGCAGGCCTCGAGGCGATGGGCTACGCGGGCGACGATCTCGAAGTTCAGCTGGTGCAGTTCGTCACCCTGTACCGCGGCGGCGAGAAGATGCAGATGTCGACCCGCTCGGGCGAGTTCGTCACGCTGCGCCAGCTGCGCGAAGAAGTTGGCAATGACGCGGCGCGCTTTTTCTACGTGATGCGTTCCAACGACCAGCATCTCGATTTTGACCTCGAACTGGCAAAGAGCCGTTCCAACGACAACCCGGTTTATTACATCCAGTACGCGCACGCGCGGGTTGCCAGCGTGTTCCGGCAGCTTGGCGAGCGTGACTTGACTTACGATGAAGCGGCCGGCGTACAACAGCTTGCTACGCTGGTTGAGCCCCACGAGAAAGCCCTGATGTCGACCTTGAGTCGCTACCCGGAAATCATCGAGCTGGCAGCAACCAACCGCGCGCCGCAGCATCTTGTGCATTACCTGCGCGACCTGGCCAATGAGTTCCACGCCTACTACAACGCACATACCTTCATTGTTGACGACGCGGCGTTGCGCAATGCGCGACTCGCACTGATCACTGCGACCCGCACCGTGATCCGCAGTGGCCTCGATATACTCGGCGTCTCCGCACCGGACGCGATGTAGCGCATGGCAGGCAAACGCAGACGTCGCAGCACTAGCCAGCAGGCGTTACCGGGCTGGCTATGGATGCTGTTCGGTCTCGCCATCGGCCTGGCCGTGGCTTTGGCGGTGTTCCTGCGCGACGCCGATGCGCCGCGGCAGCCGCAGGCCAGCGCACAGCGTGAGGCAGGCAGCGCAGCCACCGTGAGTGCGTCAATGCTGGATGACAACGGTGAGAATGCAGCAGCCGCCAAACCGCGCGAGCAGCGCTTCGATTTCTACGACATGCTGCCGAATTTCGAGGTGATCATCCCGGAGCAGGAGTCCGACGTCGTCAAGGATCGCGAGCCGCAGGCAGTTGTCGAGCCGGGCGTTTACATTCTGCAGGCAGGCTCGTTCACGCGCTACGAAGATGCGGACCGGCGGCGCGCGGAACTGGCGCTGCAGGGCATCGAGTCGAGCATCCAGAAAGTCACGATAGACGATCGCACTTTCCATCGTGTGCGGATCGGTCCGATCAGCGACCTCAATCAACTGAACCTGTTGCGCAGCCGCTTGCGGCAGGCCAGCATCGACGCGTTGCGTATCCGTGTTGCAGAGTAAGCGGCGCCTGCCCGGCATGCTGCCTGCGATGAGCGTGGTGATCGCCTTCCTGCTGGCGAGCTGTACCTCGACCGGAGCCCCGCTTGCGGCAGCTTCGACGGCGCCGCCCGCTGCGGCGCAGGTAAGTGACGCGCCGGCCGCTGTGGCGGAGCTGCATGACACGCCGCCAGCAGCGCGGCCCGCCAAACCGGATATTCGGCTGCTGCGAGTCGCGATGGTCGGCGACATCATGCTTGGCACCGACTACCCGGAGAACCGGCTGGCGGCGGACGACGGAGCGTCGTTGCTGGCGCAGGTCGCACCGATCCTGCGGGATGCGGACCTGACGATTGGCAACCTCGAAGGGGTGCTGCTCGATGGCGGCAAGCCGCTCAAGGAATGCAGCAATCCGCGCGCCTGCTACCTGTTTCGTTCCCCGTCGCGCTACGCGCAGCACCTGAAAAGTGCCGGCTTCGACCTGCTCAGCCTGGCTAACAACCACGCGCGCGATTTCGGTGAAGACGGGCGCAGCGCAACAATGCGCACGCTCGATGAGCACGGCCTGCTGCACTCCGGTCGTGAAGGCGAGTTTGCTACGCTCAGCGTGCACCGCTTGCGCATTGCTTTCCTGGCCTTTTCCGTGACGCAGGAATCGAACCTGGTGCACGACTACGCGGTGGCCGAAACAACGATCCGGCGCTTTGCGGCGCAGAACGATATCGTCATCGTCAGCTTTCACGCTGGCGCCGAGGGCGGCGACGTGTCACACGTGCCGTTCGCCGAAGAACAGCATTACGGCGAGCCGCGCGGCGATGTCGTGCGCTTTGGCAGGCTCGCGGTTGATGCCGGTGCGGATCTGGTATTCGGACACGGTCCGCATGTGGTGCGCGCCATGGAACGCTACAAGGAGCGCCTGATTGCCTACAGTCTCGGCAATTTCGCGACCTACTATGGCATCAACGTCAACGGCCTGAACGGCATCGCGCCGATCCTGGAAGCAACGCTCGACTACCAGGGACGCTTTGTTGAAGGCCGCATTCACTCGACAGTTCAGGTCCGGCCCGGCGGACCACAGCCGGATCCGGCACAGCGCGCGCTGCAGCAAATTCGCGAGCTCAGTTTCAGCGACTTCAAGAATCCCGGCCTGCGCTTCGCCGAGGACGGCCAGCTCCTGCCCGACTAGCGAGTAGTTATGGGGTCAGAGTACATTTCCCGGTCTACAGTTACGGAGTCACAGTACATTTCTCTGCCGACCGGGAAATGTACTCTGACCCCGTCGTCCTGACCTCATAGCCGTGCCGGCTGCTGCAGGTCAGGCAGGGCTAGTCATCCGTTGCGGCGGCGCGAAAATCCACGCCCAGTGAACGCAACTTGCGGTACAGGTGGGTGCGCTCCATGCCGACGCGCTTCGCCAGTTTGCCCACTTTGCCGTCGCACAACACGAGCTGCTGCTGCAGGTAGGCCCGCTCGAACTGTTCGCGCGCTTCGCGCAACGGCAAGGCCAGCAGGTCCTGTTTGACCAGCGGTTCGTCCATGCGCGCGGTCGCGATCACCTCGTTCTCGATCTCGTCGAGCGAGATCTCCTCTTCGGAACCGGTCATCAGCAGGCGCCTCACGAGATTCTTCAGCTCACGCACGTTGTCGGGCCACGGGTAGTTGCGGAGGCGGTTCTGCGCCGCAACGCTGAAGCGGCGAAAGCCGAGGCCTTCGCTATCAACCAGCTTGTCGACGTAGTACGACAGCAGTTCCGGGACATCTTCCGAGTATTCGCGCAGCGGCGGCACGCGCAGTGTCAGCACGTTGATATTGGCGAGCAGTTCGCGGCGCAATTTGCCGGATTCGACAGCGGCTTCGAAATCATCGACGACGGTGGCCAGGATCCGCGCCCGCAACTCAACCGGCTGTTTGCCGCCACGTCGCAGAAACCTGCCCTGCTCCAGCACGCCGATCAGGATTTTTTGCGCAGCGGCATTCAGGTCGGTCAGCTCTTCGACGATCAGGGTACTGCCCGCTGCCTTTTCGATAACGCCCGTGTTGACGGTGCCGTTCGTTTCACTGCCGAGCAGCAGCTCTTCGGCATTGCTGTCGGTCAGCGAGGTTGCCAGCAGCATGACCGGATCGTCCGCCGAGCGCGTGCTCAGCATGTGAATGTAGCGCGCAAAGGCGCCACGCCCGGTACCGGGTTCACCGGTTATCAGTACCGGCGAGTCGTGGGCCGCGTATTGCTTAACGGTTTCACGCAGCTTTTTCATCATGGCGCTGCGGCCAACCGGTGCCAGCAGTGACGGCAACACGTGACGTGCGGAACCGGTGCTTCGTCGCGCATCTTCGAGCGCGCGCTCGACGGTACGCAGCAGCTTCGCGATCGACAGCGGCTTCTCGACAAAGTCGAAGGCGCCTAGTCGCGTTGCCTCAACTGCGGTATCAACAGTGCCATGTCCGGACATGATGACCACCGGGCAATCGAGCGCACCCTGACCGGACCATTCGCGCAACAGGCTGATGCCGTCCGTATCCGGCATCCAGATATCGAGCAGCACCAGATCGAAGCGTTCCGCCGCACGCGCCTCCCTGGCCGCCGCCGCGTCGCGAGCGACGGTCACCTTGTAACCCTCGTCGCCGAGAATGTCGGAAATCAACGCCCGGATATCCGCCTCATCGTCCACAACCAGCACATGTGCTGCGCTCATGCTCTCTCCCTCCGCTTCTCGCCGCGCCCTGGGCCCATGGCAATCATCGCCTCGCGCGCGGCTTCGGTAGCGGGCAGTCTTATGCGAATGACTGCGCCGCCCTGTTCTCTGTTTTCTGCTTCGATCAGGCCGGCGTGTTCTTCAACCAGCTTTTTGACGATCGCAAGACCGAGGCCTGTGCCCTTCGGCTTGGTGGTCACGTACGGATCGAATACCTGGCTCAGTGAGCCGGTGTTGAATCCCGGGCCGTTGTCCTCGACCTGGATCTCAATCATATCGACACCCTGTACGACGACGGCCGCGACGCTGACATCGATATGTCCATCTTCCGTGTTCTCCAGCGCCTCGACGGCATTGCGCAGCAGGTTGTGCAGGATCTGCCGCATGCGCCCCATGTCAGCGGCAACGTCGGGCAGCGATTTGTCGGCCTTGAGGCTGATCCGGATGCCGCTCTTTTCCTGGGTACGGTACAGATCGACAATCTCGTGCGCGAGACGCTCGATGCTGAACTGGTTGATGTCGAGGTTCGGCGCGCGCGCGTACTCGCTGAACGCGTTAACCATTTCTTTCATCGCCTCTACCTGCTGCACGATCGTGTGGGTGGCGCGATCCAGGATCTGCGCTTCTTCGGGCGGCATCGTCTGCAAATATTTGCGGCGCAGGCGCTCGGCCGATAGCTGGATCGGCGTCAACGGGTTCTTGATCTCGTGCGCCAGCCGCCGCGCAACCTCGCCCCAGGCCGCATCGCGCTGCGCCTGCAGCAGCGCGGTGATGTCATCAAAAACGATAACGAAACCGGCTTCGTGATCTTCATCACCCGGCAACGTTGTGCAGGCGCAGGTCAGAACGCGCCGGCCAACTTCGCCGCGCAGCACGATCTGTTCGCGCCACTCGCGCTCACCGGCGCTGATGCGCATGCGTGCCACATCGACGAGCTGGTCCAGCAGCGGCGCGTCGCGCGCAACGTCTGTCAGCAGTTCGCCGATGCGGTGTTCGAGGTCGATGTTCAGGATCGCGCCGGCCGCCTGGTTCGCGGTGCGAATGCGCAGATCCGATTCGAGCGACACGACCCCGGTCGACAGGCGCGCGAGAATTACCTCGAGGTTGGCGCGCTCCGCCTCGACCTGCGCCTTGCTGACGGTGGCCTGGCGACGCGCCGCTGACAGGCGCTCGGTCATGTCATTAAAGGAGCTGACCAGGAAGCCGATCTCATCGCGTGATGGCGCCGGCAGGCGCGTGTCGAAATCGCCCTTGGCAACAGCGCGGGTACCGGCGACCAGGTCCTGAATCGGCGCGACCATGCGCCGCGTCAGCACGAAGGCGCCGTGGATTGACGCCAGCAAACTGATCAGCAGCACGACCGTCAGGGTCATCGAGAAGGTGCGCTTCAGCGGATCGCGCAGGTACTCGGCAAGCTTGTAATCGCTGTACGAGGAGTCGACGCTGTCGGCCATGCGGCTGATGCGTTCCGACACCGGGAACCGCGCCGCCAGCAATCCCGCGACCTGTTGCGAGCTGCGCGTACCGACGGGGACGGCTGTACGAATTTCGTAGCGCGCGTCTTCGAGCGGGTACAGGCGCACATACGGCCGGCCCTGCTGGATCTGCAGCAGCACTTCGTCGGTTGGTGCTTCAGGGACCGCGCCCGCGGCGAGATCCGAGCTCGTCGCGATAATCTGCCGGTTGCGGCCAAACAGGGTGATCTCGCTCGCGCCGGTCTGACGTCGCAGTGCACTGAGTTCGAAAATAACCTGGTTTGCGTTCACCTGCTCGAGCAGCCGTGCAATCGTCGTCGTGCTTTGCAGGTGGTCGCGCATTTGCAGCTCGAGTGCTGCACGGCTCAAAGCCAGCGCGTCGTCGAGGCCCGCTTCGACATCGACGTTGAACCAGGTGTCGATGCCGCGATTGATAAACTGCATCGAGAAATAAAACACGATCAACAGCGGCACAACGGCAAGCCCGACGAACATGCCAACCATGCGCGCTTTCAGTCGCGAACCGGGCACGTGCATGCGGTAGTCGCGGAACAGGCGCGCGAGGTTGCCGGCGAGCAGGGCCAGCAGCACCAGGACGCCAGCGATGTTGACGAGCAGGATGTATACGTACAGGCGATCAAATTCCTGCGAGTTCTGCGCCGTGCGACTCAGCAAAAACAGCGCGCCCAGCGCGAGTCCCAGGGCAGTCACCCCGAGCGCACCGTATACGAAGCGTTTCAGCGTTCGAGTTGCCATTCGTACCAGTCACTTTGCAGCTGCCACTGGTCGCGCCAGAAAAACAGCATTCGTAATGGGGCGGGGTACTGGCGCGTGCTGAGCAGCGCCTGCAGCCGCATGCGGTAATTCGCGTCCGGGTCGAGAATGGCATCGTCAACGATCGGCAAGCCGTCGATGCGGCCAAGGCTGTTCAGCGCGGAATACAGGGTCGCGAAAGAATCCTGCAGCCCGCTGTTGAGGTTGCGCACGATGTAACGCTGACTAAGCGGCCGGTATTCCATCTCGTAACGCACGTCGAGTTCAGCATCGAGGGCATCGGGCAGGAAGCGCCGTACGCGGATAGCTTCGAGGCGCAGCTCGATCGTCAGCGGCACACCGTTTTTCAGTGCGTCGAGCGCTTCATCGCTCAGCACCAGCTGCAGTCGCGAGTCGAGCACGTGCACGCCATCGATCAGCCGGGTGGCGGCGGAACGGACGCTGAAGAAGCCCTGCCGGTCATTACCGGACTGCGCAACAGCGAGCGTCGCCGCAGACAAAACCACTGCGGCGACCACGCAACGAAAGAGGGTCAGTCGAGTCACGGCGTCTTTGTCAGGCAGGCGTAGTAGAAACCGTCCATTCCACGTATTCCCGGGAGAAGCTGCCCACCAACGGGCTTCGGCGCCATTAGAGCGCGGATGTTGTTATTTGGCAACAGATTCTCCTCGCGAGCGTCGGCCTGGCTTGCGAGGAAATCAGCCACGACCTCGTCATTCTCAGCGGCGAATACCGAACATGTGACGTACAACAGTCGCCCACCCGGTGCCAGCAGGCCCCACAAAGCCGTCAGCAGCGCGCGCTGGCGCTTGGCGAGACTGTCGAGATCGGCTTCGCGCCGCAGCAGGCGGATGTCCGGATGACGCCGGATCACGCCGCTCGCCGAGCAGGGCGCGTCCAGCAGGATCCGGTCGAAGGGCTGTCCATCCCACCAGTCCTGTGGTGTCGATGCATCGGCGTGCAAAACGGTTGCAGCGGCGCCAATGCGGGCAAGGGTGTCCGTGACCCGGCCGAGGCGATCGGCGTCATTGTCGATCGCCATCAGCGTCGCGCCGGCCGCTGCCAGCTCGGCGAGATGCGCGGTCTTGCCGCCGGGTGCCGCGCAGGCGTCCAGGATGCGCGTGCCGCCGTCGGCCAGCAGCCACGGTGCCGCGAGCTGCGCGGCAACGTCCTGTACCGACACGCGGCCTTCGGCGAACCCGGGCAAGGCGTCCACCGGGCAGGGTGTCGTCAGGCAGATCGCAGCGTCGGCACCGGGCAACAGGCTGCCGGCCGCGTTCCCCGTTTCTTCGTCCGTAGCGAGCTCTGCAAGGTAGGCGGCCGCGCTGCCGTGCCGTTCGTTGACGCGCAGCCACATCGGCGCGCGTTCGTTGTTGGCGGCGACGATGTCCTGCCACTGTGCCGGCCAGTCCTCTCGCAACCGGCGCAGCATCCAGGCCGGGTGGTTGTGGCGCGCCTCGTCGCTTAGCGGTTCGAACGGCTCGCGCTGCGAGCGTCGCAGCACCGCGTTGACCAGGCCGGCAAGGCGCGGCTTGCGCAGAGCTTTGACGGCATCGACGGTCAGTGACACGGCCGCGTGTGCTTTCACGCGCGACTGTTCGAGTTGCGTGATACCGACGGCGAGCAGGTCTTCGACGATCGCGTCGCGCCGCGGCAGCGGCCTCGCCAGCAGCGTGGCAATGTGCTCGCGCAGCTGCCAGTGATGCCGCAGGGCTTCATAGCTGAGATGGTGCAGCAGCGGGCGATCCGCAGCGGCGACGCTGGCATCACCGGCGGCGAGCGCCGCATCCAGCGAGCGGCCTTCTACACGTACCGCGTGCACCACCCGCGCGGCGGCGGCGCGCAGCCCGGCACCGCTGCTGAGCGCATTCCCGGAGGCGTCCACAGGGGCTTTCACAGCGGCGTTCAGGCCGCTGCCACCCGCAGCCGGCGGCCCGCGAGTGCAAGCTGTGCGGCGAATTCCGCGCCGCTGACCCGGCCGCGACCAGCGCGCTGCAGCTGCAACAGGCGCAGCACGCCCTCGCCACAGGCGACATCCACGCCGGCCTTGCCGGCGGCAACAATCATGCCCGGCGCAGCGTCGTTGCCATTTCCGGTCTCACTGACCTCGATGACTTCGCTGCCCCAGCACTTGACCAGTTCGCCGTCCAGCTCGAAGCGCGCACCGGGTACCGGGTTGTACGCCCGCACCTGGCGCTCGAGATGGGCTGCGGGCAGGCGCCAGTCGAGCACGCTGTCCGCGGTAGTGATCTTGCCGGCATGGGTCATCAGTGCAGCATCCTGCGCTTTTGCTGCAAGGCGACCATCGACGATATCCGGCAGGCAGGCCACCAGGAGTTCGCCGCCCGCGACCGCCAGCTGATCGTGCAGCTCGCCGGCCGACATCTGCGGCGCAATCGGCACTTCGCGGGTAGCAAACACCGGGCCACTGTCGAGCCCCGCCTCCATCTGCATCAGGCTGATGCCACTGACCGTGTCGCCTGCGAGGATCGCTGCCTGGATTGGGGCGGCACCGCGCCAGCGCGGCAGCAACGACGCATGCACGTTAAGGCAGCCCTGCGGCGGGATATCGAGCACGGACTGCGGGAAAATAAGGCCATAGGCCGCCACGATGATCAGGTCGGGTCGCAGCGCGGCCAGCTCGGCGCGGGCCTCGGCCTTGCGGAGCGATGCGGGCTGGTGAACCGGCAGGCCGGCTTCTGCAGCGCACTGCTTCACGGGGCAGGGCAGCAGCTTGCGACCGCGGCCTTTGGGCCGGTCCGGCTGGGTGTAAACGGCGACCGGCCTGACACCGGCGTCAAGCAGCGCCGCCAGTGACACTCGCGCGAATTCGGGCGTGCCGCAAAACACGACTCGGGACTTTGTCATGGTGAAGGTCGTCGACTCGGGCCAGCGGCTGCCGCGCTCAGAGCACGGCGGCGGCGGACGGCTGGCGGCTGCGGCGATCTTTTTCGATGCGTTTGCGAATGCGCTGGCGCTTGGCTTCCGACAGGTAATCGACAAACAGCTTGCCGTCGAGGTGGTCGATCTCGTGCTGCACACAGACCGCCAGCAAACCGTGCATGTCGCTCTCCTGGCGGTTGCCGTCACGATCGAGGTAGCGCACCCGGATATGCTCGGCCCGCTCCACTTCCTCGAAATAGCCCGGCACTGACAGGCAGCCTTCCTCGGTAAACGCCTGGCCATCCTTCTCGACGATCTCGGGATTAATCAGCACGTAGGGATCGGTTTTCTCGGCACTGACATCCGCCACCAGCAGCCGCTGGTGCACGTCGACCTGGGTCGCGGCGAGGCCAATGCCCGGTGCCTCGTACATCGTCTCGAACATGTTGTCGATCAGGGTTCGCAGTGCATCATCCACGGTCTCCACCGGCAGCGCTTTGGTGCGTAGCCTTGGATCGGGGAATTCCAGTATCTTCAGTATGGCCATAATGTGACGGTCAAAACTCGCGTAAATTGCTACAAACTAACTCTAAATTTTTGACTTTATTGAATAAGATAGCGGACAATGCCGCCTGAATTCCGCTGGTAAAACCCCCTTGGTGGGGTGGAATTGTGACGCGCTTGGCAGTAACCGCAGCGCTGTCGCGACATATTATACAACGCTTGCCCACCAGCAGGCCTGATTTCACTACGGAGCCGTCGTTGAACATGTCCCCTAGCCAATCCTGCACGAACACCGGTATCCGCCTCGCGGCGGTTCTGTTGACTGTTGTCGTCGCCGGCTGCTCCATGAACCCGTTTGCCAAGAAGGACGAGCCGGCCGCCGCCATTGAAACCCCGCGCAGTCCGGCGCGCGGTGCCACGTCCCTTGATCCTGCCTCCAGCAGTGCCGGCACGTCACGGCCGGTTGCGCAGCAGCTGACACCGATCCCGCTCGCGGCCGGGGCACCGAACGAATACGTGGTGAAGCGCGGCGATACGCTGTGGGACATCTCCGCCACGTTCCTGAAAGACCCGTGGTACTGGCCGGAAGTCTGGTACGTCAATCCGCAGGTCGAGAACCCGCACCTTATTTACCCTGGCGATGTGCTGACCCTGGTCATGATCGACGGCCGGCCGCGCATCATGATGTCGCGTGGCAACGCCTACCGCCTGTCGCCGCAGGCGCGCATTACGCAGCTTGACGCGGCGGTCACCAGCATTCCCTACGAACAGATCGCAGCGTTCCTGTCGCGCGGCCTGGTGCTCGAGCGCTCGCAGATCGAGCAGCTGCCCTATGTGCTGGCGATTCGCGGCGATCGCCTGATCGCTGGCGCAGGTAACGATATTTACGTTCGCGGCGGCGCTGCACAGCCGACCGGCACCCGTTACAGCGTCATTCATATCGGCGATGAACTGGTCGACCCGGACGACAAGAGTCTCGTGGGCTACCAGGGCATCTTCGTTGGCGAAGGCGCGCTGAGTCGCGGCGGCGATCCGGCAACGGTAACGCTGACCGACACGAACCGCGAAGCCCTCACCGGCGATCGCCTGATTCCCGAGTCGGTCGATATCCCGCTCAATTTTTTCCCGAAAGCACCGGATTCACCTGTCGACGGACGCATCATTTCAGTAGTAGATGGTGTATCGCTGATCGGCCAGTACCAGGTCATCGTATTGAATCGTGGCGCGCGCAACGGCCTGGCGCCGGGCGACGTGTTGCGCGTCGACCAGGCCGGCGACACAGTGCGTGATCGCCACGGCAATCGTTCGTTCATGGGCGGTGACGGATTCCTGGGCGGCTTCGGCGGCGAGAAGGTCAAGCTGCCGGACGAGCAGGCCGGTACCGTGATGGTTTTCAAGGTCTATGACCGCATCAGCTACGCGCTGGTCATGGAAGCCACCAGCGACATTCACGTCAACGACGCTGTGCGCAGCCCCGAATAGGGCGAGCCCGTTCAAGGCCATAAGGCCGGCGTTCCTGGCGGAACGCCGGCTTTTTTTATGCGTTAACGTGCACGCCGTGGAGTCAACGAAATGAACGAAGAACGACGCGCGTGGCTGGCGCTGGCGCAGGCCCGCATTGCGAGCGATCTGGTATCGGCACTGCTCGACGAGTTCGGTGCTGCGGCCGCTATCGTTCAGCAGCGCGCGAAAACGCTCGCGCCATTCGGCGTCAGCGAGCAGGCCAGCGCCGTGCTTGCGCGACCCGATGAACAGGCTCTGGCTGCAGCGCTCGCCTGGGCAAACGAGCAGCACAATCATCTCGTCGCGCTCAACGCCGACGATTACCCGCCGCTGTTGCGTGAACTCAAAGACGCACCGCTATTGTTGTACGTGAAAGGCGAGCCCGGTCTGCTGCACATGCCAGCGCTCGCGATCGTCGGCAGTCGCAATCCGACGCGCGGTGGCGTTGACAATGCCAGGCAGTTCGCCGCCCATCTCGGCTCGGTCGGTTTCGCGATTGCCAGCGGCCTTGCACAGGGCATCGATACGGCCGCGCACCGTGGCGCGCTCGACAGCAAGGCGACGACGTTCGCGGTGCTCGGCCACGGTCTCGACCGGGTCTACCCCGCGGCCAACCGCGAGCTGGCACACGCCATTGCCATGCAGGGTGCACTGGTTTCGGAGTATCCGCTCGGCACACCGCCGAAACGCGAGAACTTCCCGGCCCGCAACCGCCTGATCAGTGGTTTGAGCCTGGGCGTGCTGGTGGTTGAAGCAGCGTATCGCAGCGGCTCACTGATCACGGCGCGGCTCGCCGCCGAACAGGGCCGGGAAATATTTGCGCTTCCCGGTTCGATACATAATCCGCTTGCCAAGGGTTGTCACCGACTGATCAAAGACGGTGCAAAACTGGTCGAAAGTGCCGCCGATATCATCGACGAACTGCGCCATCTGGTTGGTCACCTGCAGTCACTCGAAAGCCCTGCAAATCCTCAGCTTGCAGCACCGCCTGAACGCGATTCCGACTACGAAAAACTGCTGACAGCGATAGGTTTCGAACCGTTGACTGCCGATGCTATTGCGGAGCGCTCTGCATTGACGATCGAGCAGGTTTCCTCCATGCTCCTGATACTGGAGCTCGAGGGGGAAATCGAAGTTCTGCAGGGCGGAAGATACTCGAGATTACATAAGGGTTGATTCTAATAATTAAGGAGCCCCTCCAGGCATGAAAGAAAACGTACTCGACGTGTTGATGTATCTCTTCGAGACCTACATCGACGCGGATGAGGAACCCGAACCCAACCAAAACGTGCTGCGCGGCGAATTGTCGCGTGCAGGTTTCGGCAGCACGGAAATCGACCGTGCGCTGGACTGGCTCGACGGCCTCACCGACAACCATGACAGCCTGATATTCGGCCCGCACGATGCGCGCGGAACGCGGGTCTATAACGACGTCGAGGCCGACCGCCTGGACACCGCCTGCCGCGGCTTCATCTCCTATCTCGAGCAAATCGGCATTCTGTCGCCAACCCAGCGCGAAATTCTCGTGGAACGCCTGCTCGCGCTCGAAACTCCCGACATCGATGTCGAGCAGATCAAATGGGTCGTTTTGATGGTCCTGTTCAGCCAGCCCGGACAAGAGCAGGCCTACGCCCGCATGGAAGATCTGGTGTTTGAAGAGAACACCGGAATGGTGCACTGAGTCCCCGGATTCTTCCCTGATTCGGCAAGCGCGTTCTGCCCTTGTCCTTGACACACTGCCGTAGCACAAGGTATTCAACCGCCGCACTGCCTGCCGTTTATTCCTGCGGGCCCTGAATTTTCTGAGTACCTGATACGGAAGCTGCATGACGCAAAATCTCGTAATCGTTGAATCGCCCGCGAAAGCCAAGACGATCAGCAAATACCTGGGCAAGGACTTCGAGGTGCTGGCCTCCTACGGCCACGTGCGGGACCTGGTGCCGAAAGAAGGCGCGGTGGACCCGGCCGACGGCTTCGCGATGAAATACCAGGTCATCGAACGTAACGAGAAGCACGTCAAGGCGATCATACGCGCGCTGAAGAAGGCCGATGCGCTGTACCTCGCGACTGACCCGGATCGCGAAGGCGAGGCCATTTCCTGGCACCTTGTTGAGTTGCTCAAGGAAAAGAAAGCGCTGGAAGGCAAGCCGGTGCGGCGCGTCGTGTTCTACGAAATCACCAAGGCCGCCGTGCAGGAGGCGATCGCCAACCCGCGCGACATCTCCGATCCGCTGGTCTCCGCGCAGCAGGCACGCCGTGCTCTCGACTACCTGGTTGGCTTCAACCTGTCGCCGCTGCTGTGGAAAAAAGTACAACGCGGCTTGTCTGCAGGCCGCGTGCAAAGCCCTGCATTACGCATGATCGTCGAGCGCGAGCTCGAGATAGAAGCCTTCACGGCGCGCGAGTACTGGTCGATCGAAGCCGATGTCAGCAAGGAGTCACAGCCCTTTGCGGCGCGCCTGATCCGCTACCGTGGCGAAAAGGTCGAACAGTTCAGCTTTGGCGACGAGACCGCAGCGCGCGAAGTTGAGAAGACGCTGCTCGAGGCCGCAAACGGCGTACTCAGCGCTGTCAAGGTCGACAAGAAACAACGCCGGCGCAATCCGTCGGCACCGTTCACCACGTCCACCCTGCAGCAGGAAGCGTCACGCAAACTCGGCTTCAATACGCAGTGGACCATGCGCGTCGCGCAAAAGCTGTACGAAGGCATCGAGCTCGGCGACGAAGGCAACGTCGGCCTGATCAGCTACATGCGTACCGACTCGGTGTCGCTGGCGCAGTCGGCAATCGATGAAATTCGCGAGGTCATCAGCGAGCGCTACGGGCCGCAGAGCGTGCCCGAAGAGCCGCGCCAGTTCAAAACCAAATCCAAGAACGCGCAGGAAGCTCACGAAGCGATTCGTCCGACCTCCGCGCAGCTCACCCCCGAAGCACTGAAGGGCAAGCTCGACAAGGACCAGCTGAAACTCTACACACTGATCTGGCAGCGCACGATCGCCTGCCAGATGGTGCCTGCAGTATTCGATACGGTCGCGCTTGATCTCGCGGTCGGACCGCATAGCGACGACGGCCACCTGATGCGTGCCAATGGCTCCATCCTGGTCGAGCCGGGCTTCATGGCCGTTTACCAGGAAGGCAAGGACGACGCCACCACCGACGACGGAGACAAGCTGTTACCGGATATCAGGAAGGGCGACAGGATTTCGCTCGACAAGCTGCGCCCCGAACAGCATTTCACCGAGCCACCCCCGCGGTTCTCGGAAGCCAGTCTCGTCAAAACGCTCGAAGAGTATGGCATCGGCCGGCCGTCGACCTATGCCAGCATTATCGCGACGCTGAAGAACCGCGAATACGTCGAGATGGACGGTAAGCGTTTCATCCCGACCGACATCGGCCGCATTGTCATCAGCTTCCTGACCGAGCACTTCACCAAGTACGTCGACTACGACTTCACCGCCAAGCTCGAAGACGATCTCGACGCGGTTTCGCTCGGCAATAAGGAATGGGTGCCGCTGCTCAAGAAATTCTGGAAACCGTTCTCTGACCTGGTCATCAACAAGGAAGAAAACGTTACCCGCGAACAGGTCGCGATGGCGCGCGAGCTCGGCACCGATCCGAAAAGCGGCAAGCCGGTAACAGTGCGCATGGGCCGCTACGGGCCGTTCGTGCAGATCGGCACGAAAGACGACGAGGACAAGCCCAAGTTTGCCGGACTCCGCCCCGGCCAGAAGATGAACGACATCGACCTCGCTGACGCGATGGAGCTGTTCAAACTGCCGCGCCTGCTCGGCGTCGAGCCCGACGATGGCAAAAAAGTTTACGCAAGCGTCGGACGTTTCGGTCCTTACATTCGTTATGGCGACAAGTTCGTCAGCATGAAAGAAGACGACCCGTACACGGTCGAGCTGCCGCGCGCCCTGGAATTAATCGCCGAGAAGAAGCTCGCTGATGCGAATCGCCTGATCCAGGATTTCGAGGCGGACGGCATCCAGATACTGAACGGGCGCTACGGTCCGTACATCACCGACAAGGAAAAGAATGCGCGGGTTCCAAAAGACCGCGATCCCAAGTCGCTGACGCTGGAAGAATGCAAGGAGCTGCTCGCCGCTGCACCGGTGCGCGGCCGTCGCGGCAAGAAAAAGAAGGTAAGCGCGGCCGATGCCGCAGCGAAGAAGACGGCAGCGAAAAACAAAGCCAGGAAAAAGACCAAGAAGAAAGCGAAGAAGAAAAAGGCCAAAAAGAAGACCGCGAGCAAGAAAACCGCGAAGAAAGCTGCCGGCAAGAAGACGGGCGGCACCAGCGAGTCCGGCGAGTCTTGATCCCGCTCCGGCGCGCCGGCGAGATCGTCAGGGCAGGCGGCGTCGTCGCCTACCCGACAGAAGGGGTCTTCGGGCTCGGCTGTCGTCCTGACGATGCGGCCGCCGTGTTACGCATCATCGATATCAAGCAGCGCGACCCCCTTGCCGGCGTGCTGCTGATCGCTGCGGACCTGGAGCAGCTCGACGGCTGGATAGACCTGCCCGGCAATGCGCCGGACCTTCGCTCCACGGCCGAACGTCCCGTTACCTGGATCGTTCCCGCGACCTCTGTGGTGCCACTGTGGATTCGCGGCCGCCACGCCGGCGTGGCCATTCGCATTACCGCGCACCCTGTCGCGGCGGCGCTGTGCCGCGCTGCCGGGATGCCGCTGGTTTCGACAAGCGCCAATGAGCACGGCCGGCCGCCGGCTCGCAATCAGTTTGTATTGCGGCGCAATTTCCGGGAATTGGTAGACTGCATCGTGCCAGGCCGTTGCGGCCCCGCAAAAGGGCCGTCCGAGATTCGTGATCTCGCCAGCGGCAAAATCTTCAGAACGGCAGCGTCATGACAGATCACAAAAAAGAAACCGCAGAAGTTGAGCACTTCCTGCGTGGACTGCAGCAGGACATCTGTGCCGGCCTTGAGCAGGCAGACGGCGGCGCAAAGTTCTTAGCCGACCGCTGGGAGCGGCCGGGCGGTGGTGGTGGCGAAAGCCGCATCCTGAAAGACGGCGCCGTGTTCGAGCAGGCCGGTGTCGGCTTCTCGCACGTGTTCGGCAGTTCGATGCCACCCTCCGCGACCAAGAACCGGCCTGAGCTCGCCGGTCGTGCGTTTACCGCGATGGGCGTGTCACTGGTGCTGCACCCGCGCAACCCGTACGTGCCGACGACGCACGCCAACTTTCGCTACTTCACGACAATTTCTGATGCCGCAACGCCGGTCTGGTGGTTCGGCGGCGGTTTTGATCTCACGCCCTACTACCCGTTTCACGAAGATGTCGTGCACTGGCACCGCACCGCCCGGGATGCCTGTGCCCCGTTCGGCGAGCGCCTCTACCCGCGCTTCAAGGCCTGGTGCGATGACTACTTTTTCCTGAAGCATCGCGATGAGACCCGCGGCGTTGGCGGACTGTTCTTCGATGACCTGAACGAACAGGGTTTTGCCGAATCCTTCGCGTTTACGCAAGCCATCGCGAATGCCTTCCTGCCCGCGTACCTGCCGATCGTTGCAGCGCGCAAGAACACGGACTACGGCGAGCGCGAACGCGAGTTCCAGCTGTACCGGCGCGGGCGCTATGTCGAGTTCAACCTGATCTACGACCGTGGCACGCTGTTTGGCCTGCAGTCCGGTGGCCGTACCGAATCCATCCTGATGTCATTGCCGCCGCGCGTCCGCTGGGAATACAACTGGACGCCGGAGGCCGGTTCTGCCGAGGCTGCGCTGTACAGCGACTACCTGCGACCGCGCGACTGGCTGAGCACCTGAGCTCGTACGGCGGCCGCCGCTAGCCGCCATTTTCTGCGCCTGTTCCCTCCCCGCGCGCTGTGGTAACTTCATTGAGAACCGGCCGCGACCCGCGGGATTTTTCTTCGTGAATACAGAACACTACCTCGCTTTCATTATTGCGGCCTTGCTTGTCGGCGCTGCTGGCGTGCGGCCGGCTGCCGCCAGCGAAAGCACCTTGAAAGTCGGCGGCCCAATCGCCGCGTACCGGTTTGCGGAAGAAGACAAAGACAGCAGCCGCGTTTACATCGTGCAGCTCGCGGAACCTTCCGCTGCAACGTACTACGCGGAGCGCGTTAGCAAATCGCAGGGCAAGCCGGCGGGGTTCGACAAGAACAGCGGCGTAGTGCAGAGCTACGCGCAGCAGCTTGAAGGCATGCAGCAACGTGTGCTCGCCAAGGCCGGTCCGGGCACCCAGAAAGTTTACAGCTACCGCTATGCGCTGAACGGCTTTGCCGCGCGCATGACGCCGGCGCAGGCCAGCAAGCTTGAGAACCTGCCGGAGGTCGCGCAGGTCTGGGAAGACGAGATCCGCCCGCTGACCACCAACTACAGTCCTGAATTCCTGGAACTGTTTTCATCCGCTGGCGGACTGCGCGGCAGTGAAGGCCTGGATGGCGACGGCATTGTGATTGGCACGATCGATAGCGGTATTGCGCTCAACCATCCGTCATTGCGCGATTCCCGCGAAGCACCGCAACCGCGGCTGTGTCGCAGCACCTGGGGCACCAACAGCCTTCTCGGCCGCTGGCTGTGCCGGCGCTTTCGCCGGCAGGCGGACATCGTTTTGTTCGAGCCGCCGGAGGACTGGAACGGTATCTGCGAAGCCGGCCCGCAGTTTGCCGCCGACAGCTGCAACAACAAGCTGATCGGCGCACGCTTCTACCTGGAGGGTGCGCAAAACTCGGGACAGATTGACGCGAACGAAGTGTTCTCGCCGCTCGATGTGGACGGCCACGGCACGCACACGGCCACGACGGCGGCCGGCAACGCGGTCGACGCATCCATTTACGGCACGTTCATCGGGCGCATTGAAGGCATGGCGCCGCGCGCCCGTGTCGCCGCGTACAAGGCCTGCTGGCTGCGTCCCGGTGCGACGCGTTCGAGCTGCAATACCTCCGACCTTGCGCAGGCCATCGATGACGCGGTCTCCGACGGCGTGGACATCATCAACTATTCGGTCGGTAACTCGATGCGCGAGACGAATGCGCCGGATGACCTGGCGCTGCTCGCTGCGGCGAAAGCCGGCGTGCTCACAGTCGTTGCCGGTGGCAATGAAGGGCCGAACCTCGCCACTATCGGTTCGCCCGCCGGCTCGCCGTGGGTAATCACAGCGGCAGCGTCGAGCCGCGACGGGCAGCACTCGCTCGAAGCGCTGGAAGTCACGCAGCCGGCATCGCTCGCCGGTCGCTACGCAATAAAGGAAGCGGCCTTCAGCGCGCCGCTGAGCGAAAAAGGCCCGATCGATGCGGAGCTGATCCTGGCCGATGACGGTGACGACACGCTATCCGGCGGCGTCAGCGGCACGACCTTCGACGCCTGTGAACCGCTGATCAACGATGCGGAAATTTCCGGCAAGATCGCGTTCATACAGCGCGGCGGCTGCGAGTTCGACGACAAGGTTGCCAATGCGGAAACCGCCGGCGCGATCGCCGTCGTTGTGTTTAACATTGCCGGCGATCCAACGGTGATGACCGGCAATAACAGCGCGACGATACCGGCGGTGATGGTCGGCCAGGCAGACGGCAACCGCATACTCGATGAGCTGAACGCCAATAAGGTCGTGCAGCTGACGCTCGACAAATCTTTTTTCCTGACCGTCGCGGATACCGGCAACGTGATGGGGGCATTTTCCTCGCGCGGCCCCGCTCCGGTGCAGGATGTTCTAAAGCCGGACGTCACCGCGCCCGGCATCAACATACTTGCCGGGTTCACGAAAGACGCGGCTAATTCGGTGAGCGGCGAGGAGTTTGCCTTCCTGACCGGCACCTCGATGTCGACACCGCATATCGCCGGCGTCGCAGCGCTGCTGAAGCAGGCGCATCCGGAATGGTCGCCGGCCACCATCCGATCGGCGCTGATGACAAGCGCCTACCAGGACGTCAATCAACAGGATGGCACGACCCCCGCGAATGCCTTCGATTTCGGCGCCGGCCACATCGCGCCAAATGCGGCTAACGATCCGGGCCTCGTCTATGACGCCGGTGACGATGATTACGATGCCTTCTCCTGCGCCATCGCATCGCCCGCTGTAACGCAGGCGCGCTGCGCTGCGCTGACAGCAGCGGGATTGTCGCTGGACGCGAGCGACCTGAACCAGGCTTCGCTGGCGATTGCGCGCCTCGCGAACTCGCAAATGATCCGACGACGCGTGACGAACGTCAGCGATGCGGCAGCAAACTACGCGGCACAGGTCGTTGCGCCTCCCGGCATTTTGATATCTGTTGTGCCGTCATCACTGTCGCTTGCGCCCGGCCAAAGCGCCAGCTTCGACGTCACGATGAGCTACGACAGCGGGCCGCTGAACACCTGGCGTTTCGGTTCCCTGACCTGGGTCAGCGATGATCATGAAGTGCGCAGCCCGCTGGCCGCGCGGCCAATCGCGCTGACCGCACCGAGCGAAGTTTTCGGCACTGGCAGCAACGGCACGCTGACGTTTCCGGTTGAGTTCGGATACGACGGCCTTTACACCGCTGCGGTACATGGCCTGAACCTGCCGCTGGTGGTCAGCAGCCGGGTGGACCAGGACGACGACAAGAACTTTACGACCAGCGATGAAGGCAATGGCGCGACAGCGCATGTTTACGCAGTACCGCCCGACCAGGCCTACTTGCGCTTCGCGCTGTTCGACTCGCTGACCGATGGCGACGATGATCTCGACATGTACGTGTACTACTGCCCGGACAACATCAACTGTTCACGCATCGGCGAGAGCGGCGGCGAGACCTCGCGCGAGCAGTTCAGCATCCTGGTGCCGGGCGCCGGCACTTACGTCGTTTACGTACACGGCTTCGCGACCGATAACGTCAGCGGCGGCCCCGGCGCACAGTACGACATCGTTGCCTGGCAGTTCGGACTGAACGACGACGCCGGCAACATGACGGTAACGGCACCGCCCGCGGTCACCTCCGGCAGCACGGAACAGATTTCTGTTGACTGGACCGGCCTGCAGACGGGCACCATCTACCTGGGCGGCATCTCGCACACGACGCCTTCGGGCCTCGTCGGCATCACCGTGATTGGCATCGAGAACTGATGCCCGTTGCAGCTCGCATGACGGGCGTGCTGTGCCCGGTCATCACACCGTTCGGCGAAGACCTGAACCCCGACGCGGCGATGTTGACCGCACAGTGTCGCTGGCTGTTGTCGCAGGGTGTCGGGCTTGCGGTATTCGGCACCAACAGCGAAGCGAATTCGCTGTCAGTCGATGAAAAAATGAAGCTGCTGATTGCGCTGGCAGAAAACGGCATCGACGTGAAGCGCCTGATGCCCGGCACCGGCGCCTGTGCACTGCCGGATTCCGTGGCCCTGACGCGCGTCGCCGTGAAGCTTGGCTGCAGTGGCGCACTGATGCTGCCGCCTTTCTATTACAAGGCGGTTACCGACGACGGGCTGTTCCGGTATTTTTCCGAAGTGATCGAGCAGGTCGGCGACACGCGACTGCGCGTCTACCTGTACCACATCCCGCCGGTCGCGCAGGTCGGCATCAGTCCGGACCTGATCGAACGCCTGATCAAGGCCTACCCCGACACGATTGCCGGCATCAAGGACAGCTCGGGTGACTGGGCATACGCCGCCTCACTGCACGCACGCGGCTGGGATAATTTCAGCATCTTCGTCGGCAGTGAAACGCTGTTGCTGCAGAACATGCGGGCAGGCGGCGCCGGCTGCATCTCGGCGACGGCCAACGTCAACCCGGCGGCGATTCATGCGCTTTACGAGAACTGGCAGGCTGATGATGCGGATGCCGCGCAGCAGGCGCTGACCGATCTCCGCGCCATCGTGCAAAAGCAGCCGATGATCGCGGCGCTGAAAACGATCGTTGCGAATTACAGCGGGCTACCGGGCTGGCAGCGCCTGCGGCCGCCGCTGGTCGAGCTGACGCGTTCGCAAAAGCAGACGTTGCTCGACGAACTCGGCAAGGCTGATTTTGCGATGCCGGGCCTCGGCGACAATAGTTAAGCCGTTAGGATTTTCTTACAACGCAAGTGCACCGGGCCGGAGGAGGCTATCGGCGATCGCGACCATTGCGAAATAAATTCGGTTCGACCCCTAATCCGCTACGAGACCAATCAGAATTTCTTCGCGATTGCCGCACAGGGTTTGTGACGAAAGCAGCCTACGATATGGTCGTTAACGAGTCCCGTCGCCTGCATGTGCGCGTACATGATCGTTGAGCCGACGAATTTGAAGCCGCGCTTTTTCATGTCTTTGCTCATGGCGTCAGATTCAGGTGATGTCGCCGGCATATCGGCATTGGACTTCAGCCGATTCTGCTTCGGCTTGCCGCCGACGAACTGCCAGATATAGTTCGCGAATCCATCGAACTCTTCCTGTACCTCGAGAAACGCGCGGGCGTTGCTGACGGCCGAGTTCACTTTGAGACGATTACGAACGATGCCGGGATCGAGCAGGATTTTTTCAATGCGCTTCGTTGTAAAGCGCGCCACCTTTTGCGGGTCGAAGTCCGCAAAGTGTTTGCGATAACCCTCGCGCTTGTGCAGCACCGTAGACCAGCTCAAGCCGGCCTGCGCGCCTTCGAGAATAAGAAACTCGAACTGGGTGCGGTCGTCGGTGACCGGCACGCCCCATTCCCTGTCGTGATACTCGATGTACGGCAGGCTGACACCTTCGGACCAGGCGCAACGGGTGATTTTTTTCGGCATCGTGTTCTATCCCCGGGCATGTTTGCCACGCAAGCGTAGCAACCGGGCAAGGAAGTTGGCAGCGCTCAATCTTGCTGCTATGACGAGTTTTGCGACGCGACGATGGCACGGCGCTGAAAGCACCGTGTCACTGCAGCGACCGGCGCACAGCAGGGCTTTACTTTGGCGGGAAAAAAAAGCCCGCAACGCGTGCGGGCTTTTCTGTGTTGCTTCAGCGGGCCGTCTTAGACGGAACCACCGCACTTGCCTTCGCCGCATTTGCCTTCAGCGCCTTTGTCCTTGTCGCCGCCGCAACTGCCTTCGGCACCCTTTTCGCCGCCGCAGCTACCTTCGGCACCTTTCTTGTCGGCACCGCAGCTGCCTTCAGCACCTTTGTCGCCGCCACAGCTACCTTCAGCGCCCTTCTTGTCGGCACCGCAGCTGCCTTCGCCGCCTTTCTCTCCGCCGCAGCTGCCTTCAGCGCCTTTCTTGTCGGCACCGCAGCTGCCTTCAGCGGCCTTGTCTTCACCGCAGCTGCCTTCAGCGCCTTTATCGCCGCCGCAACTGCCTTCTTCGCCCTTGGCTTTCTTGTCAGCGCCGCAGCTGCCTTCGCCTGCGCCGAGCATGTAACCGGCGGACAGGGTCGTCATTGCGAACGGGCTTGCGCCGGTGTCGGCACTGGCGGTGCTGCTAATTGCAAAACTGCCGGCCAGTGCTGCGCCTACGGCGAGTGCTACCTGTTTCGTTACTTTCTTGTCTGACATGTGTTTATCTCCTACCTCTGGTTTTCATGCCCAAGCCGGGCCTCAAATTAATGCCACTTGCGGGCATTTGTGGGTAAAGCGTTCTGTCTATCTGCTGTACTTCGCACTTTGTTCGTTATTTGTCACTAGGTTTGCCACTTGATCGAATCGACAATGGATTGCTGAACGTCCTGTAAGGGCTCATCGCGCTCGGCCACGATGGCAATGCTGCCGTTGCCGAGTGGCAGGATCACGCCGTTAATGGCATGACCTTCCAGCGACACGGCTTCTGCTACCGGCTCATCCGGCATCAGTAATAAAGTGATCGGGCCCTTCTTGCCCTGCACGACGAGGTGTGGAATCGACCTGCCGTTGATAACGCAGCTTCTGGCGTAAGTGATAAGGCCGATCCCCCGATCCAGCGCGGCCACGTCTTTACTGACCACACTGTCCAGCGTTCGTTCCGGAACCGCGACGTCAGTTATAACTCTTGAGTATGTCTCGTGATCCAGGTGCTCGATGACCTGCGCGGCCAGTGACAGCTCGCCGACCTTGGGCTGCTGCAGCGACAGTCCCAGCCACGCCGCCAGCGCCACCGTTGCCGCAATGCCGAACCAGGCAGGCGTCGTCATCCGGCGTCGCCGTGGCAGCACGCTGACCTTGCCGTCGGCCAGGTCGAGTTCCTCGAGCTCCGGCATCTGCAAAGGCGGCACGTCGATCGCCAGCGCCGCGGCGATGCGCCGGTCGAGTTCGCGATACTCATTCAGCAATGCCTGGCACGCCGCGCAGCTCTTGACGTGGGCGTCGCCCGCCGCGGGGATGCGGCCGGGATCGGCTGCAACGGCATTCTCAAATTCTGCGCAATTCATTGTCATTTCGTTTCAGTTACCGCGCAGAGGCTTTGGTCAGCTGCGCTTTTAATTTGTGCCGGGCCCGGTGCAGTCGTGTCAGCACCGCGCCCTGCGTAATTCCCATCGACCCGGCGATCTCGTCGGTGCTGTAGCCCATCAGGACCTGCAGCACCAGCGGTTCCCGGTAGTCGTCCGGGAGGGCGAAAATGGCCGCGCGGATATCGTCGCGTTCCGTGTCGTCCTCTTCTCCAAGCAGGGCGCTTTGCGCCGGCGTCAGTTCGTCGATATCGACGGTCTGCAGCCGCTTGCGTTCAAAATGCCGTGCGTTCTCGCGTCGTACGATCGTCAGCAGCCACTGCTTGGCGGCGTCTTCCTCGCGCAGCGCGTCCAGCGATTTCCAGGCCCGGATCAGCGCCTCCTGCACCACGTCCTCCGCGAGAGACGGATCGCGACTCAGCCAGACGGCATAGCGATACATGTCGCTGTGCCAGGCGCTGACGAGTTCGTCGAAACGGCGCTTGCGTGCGCTAATCGCTTGGCTTGGCATTGTGTGAGGAGACCTGCCGGTGGAAAGATTTATTACCCTTTCGGGTGCTTTTTTCGATTCAGGCATGGAAACCCTACCGAATTACGGGGAAAATCCAAGCCTTACCAGCCTTTGCGACTTTATATGAGTGACTACCCCAGCGCCGGGTTTCCGGCGAGCCGCCTGCGCCGCAGCCGCCGCACCGCCGCCCTGCGCGGCCTGGTGGCCGAAACCTCCCTGTCCCCCGCCGACCTGATTCTGCCTGTGTTCGTGCTCGAGGGTAATGGGCGGCGCGAACCGGTGGCGTCGATGCCCGGCGTGGAACGGGCCAGCGTCGACGGTATCCTGGAACTTGCAGCCACGGCGGTTTCGCTGGGCGTGCCGGCGCTTGCGCTGTTTCCGGTTATCGACGCCAGGCGCAAGTCGCCCGAGGGCGACGAGGCGGTGAATCCGCAGGGCCTCGTGCAGACGACCGTGCAGGCTCTGAAAGCCGCGCAGCCCGAGCTGGCAATCATTACCGATGTGGCGCTCGACCCGTACACGACCCACGGCCAGGATGGCGTTATCGACGACGCAGGCTATGTGCTGAATGACCGCACGGTCGAGGTCCTGACCCGGCAGGCGGTATCGCATGCCGCGGCAGGGGCCGACATCGTCGCCCCGTCCGACATGATGGACGGCCGCATCGGCAGTATTCGCAATGCGCTGGAGGCAGCCGGTCATGTGAACACGCTAATCCTCTCTTACGCGGCGAAGTACGCCTCGTGTTTTTACGGCCCGTTCCGCGATGCAGTGGGTTCGGCGAAAAGCCTGGGCAAAAGCGACAAGCGCAATTACCAGATGGCGCCGGGCAATTCCGACGAAGCCCTGCGCGAGGTAGCGCTGGACCTTGCGGAGGGTGCCGACATCGTCATGGTGAAACCGGCCATGCCGTACCTCGATATCCTGCGCCGGGTACGCGATGAGTTCGCCGTGCCCACGTTTGCTTACCAGGTCAGCGGCGAGTACGCGATGATCAAAGCCGCCGCCGCCAATGGCTGGCTCGATGAGCAGGCCGCGGTGCTCGAATCGCTGCTGGCGATGCGGCGCGCAGGCGCCAGCGCCATCCTGACGTATTTCGCGCTGGACGCAGCGCGCTGGCTGCAGGACACGTGAGTAAGCGCGCGTACAGCGGCGCCGCCCACCGCGATGGTCGCGGACGGCAAGCGGACGCTGCTGCAATCGCCAGCCATCTTCCAGCCACTCCAGCCGGTACCGCCTCGTGCTGCGGGTGATGCCGGATCGCTACGGCGTGATGGGCTACCCGGTGGCACACAGCCGCTCGCCGGTCATTCACCGACTGTTCGCGCTGCAGACGGACCAGTACCTGCAGTACGACCTGATCCCGGTCAAACCGGGCGAGCTCGAGGCGGCGGTCCGGCAGTTCCAGCGCGATGGTGGCAAAGGTCTGAACATCACCACGCCGCACAAGGGCGATGCGGCATTGCTGGTCGACGAAATGAGCGATCGCGCGCGCGTCGCCGGTGCGGTCAATACCATCGTGATCAATCACGACTCGCTCTATGGCGACAACACCGACGGCGCCGGCCTGGTTCGTGACCTGCAGGAAAACCAGCAATTACCTCTGCGCGACAAGAACATCCTGGTGCTCGGCGCAGGCGGCGCTACCCGCGGCATCCTCGGGCCACTCGTCGCCTGCGGGCCGGCGAGCATTGTTATCGGCAATCGCACCGTGCCTAAAGCCGAGGTACTCGCGATGCACTTTACCGGCAAGGTGCAGATCAGCGCCTGCCGTTTCCAGAACGTGCCGCGCGGCGTGACTTTCGATCTCGTGATCAATGCGACATCGGCCGGCCTCCGGGGCGAGTCACCGCCCTATCCCGGCTGGGCGGTTTCTTCCGGCACGGTGTGTTACGACCTGTCGTACGGGCTCGCGCCAACACCGTTCAGCATCTGGGCCAGGAAACACGGCGCGAAGCGTTCCATCATGGGCTGGGGCATGCTGGTCGAACAGGCGGCCGAGTCATTCAGGCTGTGGCGCGACGTGCGCCCTGACACCGCGGCGGTCTTGAGCCAGCTCGCTATCACCGCATCGTAACGAGTTCTTCCGCACTGGTCGGATGGATCGCGACGGTATCGTCAAAGTCCTGCTTGCAGGCGCCCATGCGAATAGCAACAGCGAATCCCTGCAGCATTTCGTCGCAGCCATCACCGATCATGTGACAACCGATGATGCGGCGTTCTTCGCCGAGCGTGATCAGCTTCATCGTCGTCGCCACCTTGTCGGTACTCAGCGCGTACTGCATCGGGTTGAAGCGCGCTTGAAACGTTTGCACGCTGTCGCCGTGCGCGAGTCGCGCGGCGCCCTCCGTCAGTCCGACGGTGCCGATCGGCGGATGAGTAAAGATGACCGTCGGGATGCAGTCGTAATCGAGATGACGCCCGTCCATGCCGCCGTACAGACGGTCCGCCAGCCGCCGGCCGGCTGCGATGGCGACCGGCGTCAGTGCAGCGCGCCCGGTCACGTCGCCCAGCGCGAAGATGCTGTCGACGTTGGTCGC
>CAWDCR010000010.1:0-408711 GCA_963800915.1 uncultured Gammaproteobacteria bacterium | reverse complement strand
GCTCTTCCAGCGGGCGGTTGAACGCGGTCTTCAGCTGTTCCTTCACCTGTTCGAAGGGGAAGGGCGGCTTGAACTCGATCTCGGCCTGGGCGAGCGCCGACGTCGTTCTCGCGACGTTGAGCGCGCACCACGTCCTGCTCCTCCTGGCGCTTGCCCTTGAGCAGGTTCTCGTAGCGCGCCTCGGCCTCGGCCAGCGCTCCTTCGGCGCGGGCGACCTCGGCTCGGGCCATCACCGGGTCGATGACGAACAGCCTGTCGCCTTTCTTGACCTGGTCTCCGCGATTGACCGGCCGCTCGACCAGCCTGCCGGCGATCGGTGGCGCGATCAGGCTGGTTTCGCCTTCGACATAGCCGAGATAGCGGCCCTCTTCGTCGCCGAAACCGAGCGCGGACACGGCGGCGGGCGCGCGCCGGTAGAAACCCTGCCGCGGCGAGCGCGGCAGCCAGGAGGATCGGCACGATGCGTTTCATTAGTCGGCCTCAGTGCATGCAGCATCAGATCGGCGTGATGGCGGGCGAGGGCGCGTGCGTCGAGCTTCTCCGCGCCGATCGGCTCGAACACCGTCTTCCAGATGACGCTGAGCAGCATCGGTCCGATCAGGGAGCGCACTGTCAGCATCGGATCGACCTTGCGGAACTCACCGCTGTCGACGCCCCGCGCGATCAGGCCCTCGAAAATCGGAATGCCCCGGCCGATCACTTCCTTCAGGTAGAATCGGCCGATCTCGGGAAAGGCACGCAATTCCGCGATCACCACCTTCGCAATCGAAGCCATCGGCGTGTCCTCGACCCGGCTCGCCATGAAATCGAGGATCACAGGGATCAGCGCGGCGACCGGCCCCTGGTGGGCCCTGGCCAGCTCCTCGACGGTCACGAGATTTGCCGCCGATGGCCTGCCGCACCACCCCCTGGAAGAGCGCCGTCTTGTCCTCGAACCGATAGAACCCCTTGCTGAGGCCGGCGCGCGCCGCGACGTCGTCGAGACGGGTCGCGGCGAAACCCTTCTCGACGAACAGCGCCAGCGCCGCTTCGAGGATCTCGCCCGGCCGCTTGGCCGGCGCCCGCCGTTGCTTCCTGGGTTTCATATAAATAACTTACCAGTCAGTAAGTTATCACGCAAGACCCCTCCCGGCGTTCCGGGCGTAAAGTAGGGCCAGGAGGTCGCCCATGGACACTATCATCGAAACCGCCCCGCGCCGTCCGCGCACGCTCGACCCCAAGCCCGCGACGCCCGTGCTGTTCGCCCACTTCGTACTGCGCTCGTCGAACATCCAGCCGATGATCGACTGGTACTCGGCGGTGCTGAACATGCACATCGTCCAACGCACCGACTACATCTGCTTCCTGACCTACGACGACGAGCATCACCGCCTCGGCATCGTGAACCTAGCCGGCCTCACCGCGCCCGATGCCAAGAACTCGGGACTGGCGCACGTCGCCTACACCTTCGCCGACATCGGCGCCCTGCTCTCGACCTGCCGCCGCGTGAAGGCGCTCGGCATCGCCCCGGCGCGCTGCATCCATCACGGGCCGACCGTGTCGATCTACTATCGCGATCCCGACGGCAACGGCGTTCGAGCTGCAGGTCGACCGCTACGCCGACCAAGGAGGCGACCGCGGCCTACTTCCAGACCGACGGCGTTCAGGAAGAATCCGATCGGCGTCGCCTTCGATCCCGAGGTTCTCGCGAAAGCGTACGAGGCCGGTGCGCCGGAGAGCGAATTGCTCGACATGCCCGACGGCCCGCCCGCCGCGCCGCAGTCGGCGCCTTCTCCTCGCTAGTCCGCCCGCGCGGCCACGCGCCTAGAACAGCCAGATCAGGGCCGAGCCGCCCACCACGACGATCACGATGGCCGTGCCGACCATGACCCGGCTGGAAGGCCGATAGCTCTCGTCCTCGATCGTCCGGCCGACATGGAGATCGCCAGGGTCAGGCGCCCACCAGTCACGACGATGCCCAGGATCGCAGGGCAAACGCCGAGCTTCTCGACGTGCCGGTTGGCGAGGTCGCGCACCTCCGGCACGCACCTGGTGGATCTCCATCAGGAAGAGCGCGAAGCGGTTGATGGCGACACCGAGCGTCATCACCGCGATCGCCGTCCGGATCCAGGCGAGGAACGTGCGCTCGTTGGCCAGATGGTCGGTGACGTGCAGGCTCTTCTTCGGACTGTCCACGGTGTCTCCCTCCCCATCGCGTCTCAGTCGCGCAGGCTACCGCATACCATTCCCGTCGTCCTGAGCGGAGCCGCTCGAAGAGCGGCGCAGTCCGAAGGACCTCTTTTCCGGCGCACCATCGCTTGAAGCCAAAAGAGGTCCTTCGACTACGCTGCGCTCCGCTCAGGACGACGGGGATGGCCAAGAAAAGGCGCGATCCCGGGGGATCGCGCCTGCTTCCGTTCCCGTGAGGGGTCTCAGTTGTACTTGGCGATCTCCAGACGGCCGACCTGGTCGCGATGGACCTCGTCCGGACCGTCGGCCAGGCGCAGCGTGCGCTGGTGGGCGTACATGCTGGCGAGCTTGAACACCTGGCAGACGCCGCCGGCGCCGTGCAGCTGCAGGCAGCGGTCGACGACCTTCGAGGTGATGTTCGGCACCGCGACCTTGATCATGGCGATCTGCTGGCGCGCTTCCTTGTTGCCGAACTTGTCCATCGCCCAGGCCGCCTTGAGCACCAGCAGGCGGGCCATGTCGATCTCCATGCGCATGTCGGCGACATGGGCCTTGGTCACGCCCATCTCCGACACGCGCTGGCCGAAGGCGACGCGGCTCTTGGCGCGCTTGATCGCCATCTCGAGCGCCCGCTCGGCGACGCCGATCGCGCGCATGCAGTGATGGATGCGGCCCGGCCCGAGGCGGCCCTGGGCGATCTCGAAGCCGCGGCCCTCGCCGAGCAGCATGTTCGTCCTTCGGCACGCGCACATTGTCGTAGACCACCTCGGCATGGCCGTGCGGCGCGTCGTCGTAGCCGAAGACGTGCAGCATCTTGCACGATCTTGATGCCGGGCGTGTCGCGCGGCACGACGATCATCGACTGCTGGCGGTAGGCCGGCGCGTTGGGATCGCTCTTGCCCATCAAGATGATGACCTTGCAGCGCGGATCGCCCATGCCCGACGACCACCACTTGCGGCCGTTGATGACGTAGTCATCGCCGTCGCTCTCGATGCGGCTCTCGATGTTGCTGCGCGTCCGACGAGGCCACCGCCGGCTCGGTCATGGCGAAGCAGGAGCGGATCTCGCCGTTGAGCAGCGGCGTCAGCCACTTCTCCTTCGTGCTCCGCCGTGCCGTAGCGCGCGAACACTTCCATGTTGCCGGTGTCGGGCGCCGAGCAGTTGATCGCCTCCGAGGCGATCGTCGAGCGGCCCAGCACCTCGCAGATCGGCGCGTATTCCAGGTTGGACAGGCCCATCGTGCCGTGCGTGTCGCCGCTCTCGCGATCGGCTTGGGCAGGAACATGTTCCACAGGCCGCGCTTCTTCGCCTCGGCCTTGCACTCCTCCATCACGGGCGGCAGCTGCCAGCGATCCTTGGCCGTCTCGAGCTGCTCGTCGTAGACCTCCTCGGCCGGATAGATGACCTCGTCCATGAACTTGTTGATCCGCTCGAGGAGCTCCTTGGTGCGGTCCGTGTATTCGAAATCCATCGTTCTCTCCCTCTGTGCTGCGGCGGAACTGTGGCCGAAAACGGGCGCAATGTGAACGGGCATTCAGGCGCACGGGGTTTCGGATCGCGGACGGTGGGAGGAGAAGAAACGCAATGAAGATCGCGGGTTTCGAGGCACTCGCGCTCAAGGTGCCGGAGGACGACCCGCTGGCGAACATGCCGGAGGAGGCGGGCCGCACGCGTCCGGCAGTGGCGCTGCGCCTGCGCACCGACGACGGCATCGAGGGCATCGGCGTCACGCTCTATGGCGGCCAGATGACCCGCGCGCTGCACGCCGCGGTCGAGGAGCTCGCGGCGCTGACGATCGGCGAGGATCCGATGCGCATCGAGGCACATCGTCGCGAAGCTGCGCAACGGCGGCGACGCGGCACCGGCCGGCATCTTCACCCTCGCCCTCTCGGCGATCGACACGGCGTTGTGGGACATCAAGGGCAAGGCGCTCGACCAGCCGCTGTGGAAGCTGCTGGGCGGCCACCGCGACCGCATCCCGACCTACGCAGCTAGTCGGCGTTACGGTATCCACGGTCGGTGCAGAAGCGCCGGAATCCTTGGGTATCGCAGATCTGGGTGTGATCCTCCGGCGAAATCGATGGATGATCGCGCTGATCGTTTTGCTGATAACCGGTTTAAGCACGCTCGCGGTGAGCCAGGTAACACCCCGCTATACCGCGTCTGCCAGCGTGCTGTTCGAGCGAATCCTCACAGCGGATCGCGGCATGCAGAGCGTGCTTGCAGGCCTGGGCGACGACGATGCCGCAATGCAGAGCCAGGTTGCATTGCTGAATTCCAGCGATCTCGCGCTGCGCGTCATCGCGCGTATGGATCTCGGTGAGATGCCGGAATTTGCTGCCAGTCCGGCAACGCCGAAGGTCGCGCAAGCCGGCGGCTTGTCCGCTGCCAACATGGAATCACTGGAAAAATTTCGCAAGCGACTGAATGTGGAAAATATTCCGGGCACGCGCATCATCAATCTAAGCTTCAGCTCGGCGGACCCGAGCGTTGCAGCTGAGACCGTCAATACGCTGGCCACCCTCTTCATGCAGGACCAGCGACAGTCGAAATTCGGGGCGATCAGCGACACCGCAAAGTGGCTCAGCTCGCAGGTAAGCGCACTGCGCGAAAGAGTGGCTGCGGCGGAACTGGAAATCGAGACTTTCAAACTGGATGCGGGGCTTGCCGGCCGTTCGGGCATGACGCTTAGCGACCAGGAGCTCTCGAGCCTGAACGCGCAGCTGATCGAAAGCCGTGCACAGGCTACCGAAGCGCGCACCCGTTTGAGCCAGGTTCGTTCGCTGCTGGCGTCGCCAGACGGCATCGATTCCGCTGCCGAAGTCCTGGATAGCAGCCTGATTCAGCGTTTGCGGGAGCAGGAGTCTGCACTCCTTGCAAGAATGGCCGAGGTAGGCGCAGAGCTTGGCGACAGGCACCCTCGCCTGCTGCAAATCAGGGCTGAGGCAGAGCAGGTTCAGGGCAAGATCGATTCCGAAATTGCCAAGATCGTCAATGCGCTCGAATACCAGTACAACATTGCGAGCGCGCGCGAGCAGGCCATCAAATCCAGCCTCAGCTCGGCGACGGGGCAGCTTGAAACGAGCGCCAGTTCGACCGTCCAGCTGAATGCCATGGAGCGCGAGGTGGCGGCTGATCGCGTACTGCTGTCGACGATGCTGGAGCGCCTGAAACAGGTTAGCAGCCAGGTGGACTCAACAGGGCAGGAATCCGATGCGCGAATTATTGCGCCGGCTCTCGTTCCGATCGAACCATCGTTCCCGATGACCGCCGGAATTATTGCACTGGCCTTTATCGGTTCAATCCTGCTGGCAGCCATGATCGCACTCGTTCGCGAATTTGCTGATCGCACGATCCGGTCCGCCCAGCAGATGGTGGAGAAACTGAAGATCACGCCGCTGGGTGTGATTCCCCGTACCAGCAGATGGCTACTGAAAGGCCATTCACCGTTCCAATACGCCGTTGCGAAGCCGCGATCGCAGTACGCCGAGGCGTCCCGCTCCATTGCACAGGCCGTGCAGACGCTCGGCATGAGCGGCAGAGGCTCCACGATTGTTATTACGTCCGCAAACCACGGCGAAGGCAAGACCGATGCCGCGCTGAATCTGGCCAATTCGCTGTCGCTGCAGGGAAAGGCTGTAATGCTTATCGATGCAGATCACTTCGCGCCGCAGCTACACGAGACGGTGAATACCGCGAATGGCCCAGGGCTGGTTGAACTGCTCGAGCGGCGCGTGGAACTGAAAAGCCGCGGTTTATACATCAGAAACGCAAAAACCGTTCGCGTTCATACCAATGGGCGACCGCAATCTGCTGCTGAGTGGCGCGCCGAATTTCAGGTCCTTTAAAAAACTGATAACAACTTTCAAAGCTCATTTCGACTACATAATAATTGCCGCGCCACCGGTACTGATCAGCAATGATGCCGTCGCTCTGAGTCGCTTCGCCGACACCTGCGTGCTGGCAATGCGCTGGGGCAAGACCTATCGACAAACAGCAAAGCTATGCGTTGAACGACTGACGCAGGCAGGTTGCGAGACGGTGAGCGGCGTACTTACCGATGTTGACCTGAAGAAGTATGAGCTGTACGAGTATGGTCAGTCGGGTAGCTGTACGAAAGCAGTTAAAGGTTGTTACGAAAATTAATGATGAACACCAACGAACAACTCGCGCCGCAGGCGCAGTTTGACCATGGCGACGCCCAGCCCCGAATTCTCGCGAAGGAGGAAATTTACACCGGCTACCCATTAAGCCATGGCGACGTGGCAACGTATCGCTGCACGGATACGCCGCGACTGCGAAACTGGTCACTGATCAGTGAGGGTGAAACGGCGGCCGACGGTCGCAGTACCGACCGGCTGTTTCTGAAGCAATTCGTCGATCGTAGCGGCACTTTCCTGCCGCAGAAACTTCGAGCGCGAAGTTCGCGCCCACCTGTTAGCGGTCAAGTTATTCGGCGATGGCATCAGGGTGCCGAAGTTTCGGGTTGTTGATCCCGTCAACCTGGTGCTCGGCTATGAATTTGTTGCGGTTACGCCGTTTGATGAGCTGCTGCGCACGGATCCCCAGCGATTCGCGCAGCTGTTTCCGGAAGTCTTGCCGAAGTTGGTCCAACTGTTAAATGCCCTGATTGGCGGCGCCGAAATGGTCGACGAAAAAAGGCGCAAGAAGGTCGATTTGGAGGGGCCGAAATCCATTGTTTTCCGCGGTCTCGATGTTCGCAATATGGGACTGGTCCCATCGACCGACAGCGAACGTCCCTACGACCTGTGCATTTTTGATTTCGAAAGCGCGTACGACGGCTACGTCGCAGAAGCAAGTGCGAAACTGTTTGTGTCCATCGGCATGCTGAACTGGGGGAGACCCATACGGCGATTCGCGCGCGGCCCGGATCTGACCTTGCTTGATCAGGCGTTTACTTTTCTTAAGCCCTTCTGCACGTCGGATACGATTCAATCACGGCTGAATCACGATTTTGCGCAGCGCCAGCGCGTTGTTAAAGCTGTCAACGGGCTGGAATCTGCCGCGAAAAAGCTTGGCATCCAGTTTCTGGGACGCCGGTACTTCGACTCCCTGAAACGTTACTCGGCGTCACTTCCGTTTTCTGCCGCCCGCTAATGTGCCAGGCCCCCTTGGTACGTTCCAGCCGCTTTCTGCAGGGACCGGCGGGTGCGTAGCTTGTTGCGTATGCTCGGATCAGGCTCCCTGGTATCGAACTCAATAGTCACTTTTTCGCTGCGGGTGGGGGCAGCGGCGTCGGTTTACCTGACGTATGTGCTGTTGGCGCGTTTCATGTCGCAAGTCCAACTTGGTCAGTTCGTGCTGGTTCAGTCGGGTCTGTGGATCAGCAACCAGTGCGGCAACCCTGGGACTGATGTCGGGGGCGACGCGTTTTATCCCCTCCGCGATGGCGCACGACCGGAAAGATCACGTTGTGGGCTATATTTCATGGTCACGTCGCATGGTTTTGGGATCGAGCCTGCTCTGCGGCGCGATCGCGACGACACTTATTTTGGTTACGGACCGACATTTCGCGTCGCCGTACAGCCTGCCGATAATCGCGGCAGCGACGTCAGTTCCGTTCGCCAGCCTGATCACCCTTAACAGCCAGATTTCGCGCTCTCTGAACTGGATCTTCTTTGCTTCTCTGACCAATACCTTCCTGCGGCCCGTACTGTTACTTGCAGTGCTGACCGTTTCACTGGTCGCGATAGGAATTAAGCCAGACGCATTGTTCGTATTGCTGGTACAGCTATTCCTTCTCGGCTGCATGCTGGTCGGCCAATCGCTGTTTCTGCGCCATAAACTCTTTTCATTGGACCTTCCGAAATCCGGCGTAACCGAGAAATCACTCTGGCTCAATACTTCGTTGGTCCTGCTGGTTTCTGACCTTTACTTTGCGTTCCACATCGACATCCACGTGCTCGTCTCCGGGTTTTTCCTGGACGCGGCCGATCTCGCGGTTTTCAATGCTGTCCTGCGAACGCTGTCGATCGTCGGGTTTGCTTCTACAGCGGTTGGTATCGCGTTTGCACCGCAGGTTGCGCAGCTGTTCGCCAGTGGTGACAAAGACAAGTTAGCCGCCGTCGCGCGCCGCGCCCTCACGCTCACTTTCTGGCCTGCGCTCGTCCTGGTCTTGTTGCAGGTGGTTTTCGCTGGTCCTATTTTGTCGCTGTTTGGCCCGCTGTACGTGGACGGTCGACACGCATTGCTGGTGGGCGCTGCCGCGCAGCTCGCCATCGCGTTTGCGACCCCGCTGGTGCCGATGCTTGGCATGACCGGCAATCACAAGAAGACTGTTCTGGATTTCGTTGATGACCGCGCTAACTGCGATCGTGTCTCATACGGTGCTTACGCCGCGTTTCGGCATGATGGGCGGCGCATTTGCGCTGCTGCTGGCCAGCATCGCCTGGTGTGGGCAGCTCTATTTCTGGGTATCCCGCTCTTTGCAGATTAGTCTTGTACGATTTTCTCCAGGAAAATCCTGAGCGAAGCTGGGCTCGGCGTCCGGGGTGCGGAGTTGTTATTGCGCCAAAATGATCGCGAAACGGCAGTGCATTGCGATGAGCACAGTTCGTGATGCATATATTGCAGCATCGTCACGATAGTCTTCACGCCTGACGAATGCGCGACAGCTATTTCAGGCGTTTGTCCTGATAAATCGTCGGGTGCTTGGGCGTAACTATCCTGTCGCTTAACCACTTGGCCTTGTCGTAGATCCAGGGTGCGCGGAGTGAAACCAGCTCTACAACCAGTCGCACAATATTCCATTCCGTGAACCACCACGACCGTAACACCCGCATGCACCGCTTTTTCGTCGCCGGGTCGGTAACATGATCTTCGACCGCTGTCTTGTAGTCACTCATTAGCATCAACTGCGAAACCTCAATGGTCTTGCCCTTGGTACTGCGCTGAAAAAACTCCGAACGCTCACTTGGCCGTATCTTGCGTACATAACGATTCATGTGTTCGCGGTTTCGAAACAATACTTCGTCGATCTGTTTTATTTTTCCCAGCAGGCTCAGCTCAGCGAGCATCGCACGATCGACCGCATGGTGATTGGCAGTAAACAGCTTTGTTTTGCCGAGAACTTCTCGGCGGTAAAGCCCGAATGCGGCTGTGCAGGTGTGCCTGATATGAGTCAGTGCACGAAACCTTTCTTCAGCATGATCGGATTCGGAGCCGACCAGTGCCGGGTCGTAAGTAGCAATCGATCTACCCTGATCGTCGAAGATGTCGACCAAGGTGTGCACCAGGACTACGTCCGGATGTTTATTCAACACGCTCACACACTTTTCCAGGTATTCGGGATGCAGTTCGTCGTCGTGCGCGAGCCAGCAGAAATACTCACTGGCGGACATGTCAAAGCACCGGTTGAAATTCGAGTTCACCCCGATATTACTTTGGTTCTTGCTGTACTTGATCCGGCTGTCCTTACGCACGTACTCATCACAGATATCCGGCGTCGCGTCTGTTGAATTGTTGTCAACAATAAGCATCTCGAAATCGGTGAAAGACTGTGCCAGGACACTCTCGATAGCGAAACGAATATAGTTTTCGCCGTTGAACACGGGCATTGCGATGGTTACACGGGGTGCGGTGCTGGTCACTGTTCGGGGAGCCACTTTCATTTATTAAATTTGGGCGTGAGCCATATATCGATCAAAGCGTCGGGTCATTTGTCCGGGAATAGCCTTTGGTTATTCTCATCGGCGCGAATCGAAAAACCTCTGCTCTTTTTGTCGAGACTTAAGATGTGACCTATTGGGGGATTATAGCCCGCGAATTCCCAGGACGAAGGGATTAGTGCGAAGAATTTCACAATCATTTGAAGCCTGGGATGCCGGCAGCATACAGACATGTTGCGGCGTCCTGTGTCCGACGGCCGGATCACTTCAGGAATATGTAAATTGACCGAACCGGATTTCGGAGTGCCAGTGCGCCCTGCCGCCAGTATCCATGCCCCCGCATGGCAAGTAGTATAGGCGTCTAACGAAACCCATTTGCCGGTTGAGTCTGCGAGGCTGCGTTTGTCGGACGTTACAGAATTACTTCTACGCTGGAACAGCGGTGATGAACCTGCCAAAGCGGCGCTGATTGAATCGATTTATGCCGAGCTGAATGCGATCGCTGCGCGGCATCTGGCGAACGAGCGGCACGTGGTCGAGTTGCAGCCGAACTCACTGGTCCACGAGGCCTACCTAAAGCTGATCGACATGAACCGGATCGAGTGGCAGAACCGGGCGCATTTTTTGGCAATTGCCGCGAAGGTGATGCGGGAAATCCTGGTGGATCACGCGCGCCAGCGGGGCGCCTCGAAGCGCGATGGTGGCAAGCGCGTCACGCTGAGCGGTATCGCAATCGACTCGGACAGACCCGCAACGGATGCGCTGATGATCAACCAGGCGCTCGAGCAGCTGGCAGAAATCGACCCGGAACGGGCGCGGCTGGTTGAGCTGCGCTTCTTCGGGGGCCTGACCATCGAGGAAACCGCCACGGTAATGGGCACGTCGCCGGCAACGGTCAAGCGTAACTGGGACGTGGCGCGCGGCTGGCTCTACAGGGCACTCAAGGAAAGCCAGTAGGGATCAGCGCTAATTCGAGCTATTGGCTGAAGTGCTTAGGCTTGAGATCTGGGGGCTCACTCTGACCAGGGTCCAGGGTCTGAGCTATACGCTCTGAGCTCTGATGGCCGCTCGCCAGGCCAGGTCTATTCTTTCGCCGGCAGCACCTTGACCGTCGAGAAACTGCCGGAATCCTCGATAGCCTGCAACAGCAGGCGCACCGCCGCGACGGACTCGCTGTCTCCCTGCGCCACGACCTGCAGGAACGCCTCGCGTTCCTGTGGCGCAAGCGCCAGGGTCTCGTCGCAGAGATCCAGTATTTTTTTGGAGAGGCTCGGATCAATCATCGCTGTTCACCCGAGCCCCATGATCACGCCTCAGGCCAGGTTGGTGCTCCGGACTTTGCAAGTCCGGCGGCGCATCAGGCCGAGCATCAGCAACGCCGACCCGAACAGGCTCAGCGCGGCTGGCTCTGATACAGCCACGGTGACGAGCGGCTGCGTGAACAGCGTCGGGTTATCCGGCAGATCTTCACCGAACAGCGTGAACGCCTGCGAGCCTGGCATTGTGCCAATGCCGCCCAGCCAGTCGAATACGATCGAGAAACCGCCGATTAACTGGCCGGGAAGCACCATGGCATCACCAAAACAGTCGGCCAAACCGCAGGCATCGAAAAAGCCGGGTTGGTTGTCTGGATCTCCGGGAAACAGGAACTCAGGTCCCGCGACGAAAATATCCCAGCCATCGGGACCATCAACCTCGGCATCGAAATCGAACCAATAGAGTTCCGGGTCGAACCAGATCGTAAACCAGTCGATCGGCTCACCGATTTCATTGCCGACGGTGTAGTTGTATTGGTAGGTGTTGCCGCCCAGGCTTTCAACTTCGTAAAAGATCGGGCTCGACAACGCAGCCTGTGCGCCGAACAATCCTGCCAGCAACATCGTGAGTCTAAATGCGCGCATATGGACCTCCCTTGGTCCTTGTTATTATTTTATTCCCGGGCGAAACACACCGCCCTGTTCTTATACGGCGAAATTTACAAGAAAAATGGCTCACTGATCGTTGAATGTTCCCCGTTATGTCAATTAGGCGATTCTGTAGCCTGTTGCGCATAGCGCGCCGCCTGCTCGGGCTTGCCCCAGGCCGTGTAGAGCTGCTGCAGGCGCTCCCTGTTGGCCAGCGTGACCTCGTGAGTGTCGCCACGAGAGCCCTGCAGGTCGGTATAGGCCTTGAGCAGGATCGGCTCGGCTATCGCGAAGTCACCGGCAGCCGCGTGGCACATACCGACGATGCCCTCACCGGACGAAATTGCCCAGTGCCCAGCCGGCAGCAGCTGGCGTCTTGCAGCAAGGGACTTCTCGGCCAGCGACGTGCCAAGCGAAATGTCTTCACCCAGGCACAGAATCGCGCCACCGACGTTTTGCACGTACGAACCGATGAAATCGACTTCCGGCAATGCGTTCTCTGCTGCAGCAACGGCTTTGCGAATTGTGCTGGCTGCCAATGTCATCTCGCCGACCTGTCGGTAATGATTGGCCAGCGAGGTCAGGGTCGTAATGGTTTCCGGGTGTTCCGGGCCAAGCGTGCGCTCCAGAATCGTAGCCGCCTCGACGTAGCTGGCCGTAGCTTCGTCGTCACGACCGAGGTTTTTCTGGGCGCCGCCCATGTTTGAGTAGAGCACCGCGAGGTACGCCTCGCTCGTTTTGTTCTGGCGTGCGACGTCAATCGCTTCGATGAAGTAGGCCTCAGCCTCCGCGTACTTGCCCTCCTGCAGGAGCGCAACACCAATGTTCGCAAGTACAGTGACCAGCTGATCCGGATCGTCGACGTTATGGTCGCGATAGGTCTTCAAGGACAAGGTGATAGAACTCGAGCGCCTTCTCTTCGTTTGTCAGGTTACCCTGCACCATGGCCATCTGATCGTAAGCTCTGGCGAGGCTGCCCCAGTTGGGCTCCGGCAAGGCCAGGAAAATTTCGATAGCGTTGCGAAACGTCTCATCCGCTTTCTGGTAGTCGTCCTGGTAATAGGAGGCGAGCGCGTTGACTCGGTAGGCATTCGCCGCTTCATTGCTGGCTGTGCCAATCACGCCCTCGTACAGCGCGATTGCCTGCGCCGACAACTCCTGGCTCCGCACATAGTCCGCTCTGGCGGCGTGAATTTCACCCAGTGCAGTCAGCAAGGTCGCTTTTAGAGCAGGCTCTTTGGCGTACCGCATGTCGAGATTTTTCTCGGCATAGGCCAGCACGTCCGCGACCGTCTGTTCGTTCTCGTCGGTCCGGAATGGGTCGCCTGTAAACAGGACATCCTTTAGGTAATTGACGGTGTTTTCCGCGTTTGTTGCCTGGGCCTTGGCGATATCGCGCTGCAGTTTTGCTTCCTGCGCCTGCGTCGCGTAGCCGATCACACCAGCGCTCAATGACAGCAAGATCAACGCGGCGGCTCCGACTGGCAGCCAGTTGCGCTGCAAAAACTTGCTGGCCCGATAGCCGACGGTATCCGCATGCGCGACCACCGGCTGGCCCTTCAGGTAACGATCCAGATCGTCGGAGAACTGGGCGATCGTGGGATAGCGTCGTTCCGGCTCCTGCCGCAGCGCCATCAACAGGATGTTGTCGATATCGCCCTGCAGCGAGCGCTGCAGTCTTTCGATCGTGGTCGCGCGCTGTTTCGCGATCCGCCGCCGCAGGTCCTGCGAGTTAATGGTATCCAGCCGGGTGCTTGGCTTCGGGCACCGTCAGGCCTTCGACCGATTTCAGCATCTCGCGGTGGTTGCGTGGTTTGGATGTGGTAGGGGCGTTCACCGACCAGCAGCTGGTAAGTGAGCACGGCCAGCGAGTAGACGTCGCTCGCCGTCGTTACCTTGTTCTCCAGTATTTGCTCCGGACTCGCGTAGTCCGGTGTCATCGCCTGGTGCCCGAAAATGGTGGTGTTGCCGTGGGTCTTTTCATCATCGGGCTGGATGAGCTTGGCGACGCCGAAATCGAGCAGCTTCGGAATGCCGTCCGAGGTGATCAGGACATTGGACGGTTTCAGGTCGCGGTGCACGATCAGGTTCTGGTGGGCGGCCTGCACCGCCATCGCCACTTTCTGAATCAGCATGATGCGATCGCGAATGCCCAGTTCGTGGTTGTCGCAATAGGTGTCGATCGGCACACCGTCGATGTATTCCATGACGATGTAGGGCACACCCTGCTCGGTCGTGCCGCTGTCGATCAGGGCGGCGATGTAGGGGTGGTTCATGGCCGCCAGCAGCTGCCGCTCGGCGTTGAAGCGCTCGATTAGCTCCTTGGCCAGCATGTGGCCATGGACGAACTTGATGGCGACCCGCTGCGCGAAACCCGGCTCGTGGCGCTCGGCAAGATAGACCGAACCCATGCCCCCTTCGCCGAGGCGTTCCTTGATCTCGTAGTTGCCGAAGCGCCGGCCGCTGAGGTCGGCCGCGACGACCAGGTTCTCGCCGTCGCTCTGCAGGAAGTTGCCGGCCTGGTTGACCGCGATCAGCACGGAGTCGACAGAGGCCCGCAGGCGCTCGTCGCCGGCACAGACCTTCTCAAGGAAAGGCCCTCGCTCCTCCTGGGGAAGAGCGAAGGCCTGGTCGCAGAGATCTAGGACGCGTTTGGAGTTGTTGTTGTCTGCCATCCAAGGCTCGTTGACGATTCGATTACCGTGACGTCACTTTAGCTGATATTCGGTTTCGGTCAACAAAGCATTAGTTGCGCTCGCACTATTTTGGACCTAACTCACTCGGCAAACACGCTTCTGGCTCCCACCACCAGACCGGAATCGTCAATCCCCCTAGTAGCGATACAGAAGCATCAACTGTAATGGCCGCGTCACCCTTGTCAGCTATCGGATCTGTGAGGTATTTGACCGGCTTGTCGAGAATGTTACTTGGATCATTTTTCTTGAGGTTACTCGAAAGCCCAGAGAGCCATATACTGCCGTTCGCGCCAAATCCGAAACCGAGGCCTCCGGCCGCCATCACTGTCCCGCCGGTCAACGCAAACGAGCTTTGCCCGATCCATTTTGGCGAATACATTGTGGTGGGACCTGCTGTCAGCGCGACTGGATTATATCCAGCTCCAACTCCTCCAAAAATACTCGCCCACAAGTACGTTCGTTTCTGCGGAGCGACTCCTACTCCTGGTTGGAAGCACTCGGAAGTTCCGGCGTAAAGGGAAGCGCCGAGTGCCGGGCCCGCCCCGCCGCCAAAGAGCGATGGGTCGAGCGCAACTACGCCAGCTGGACCGGTCCAGGAAAACTCACCGGATAGAGTTCGATAGTAAGAACCAGCGATCACCGTCGGTATTGCGAGCAAACCGCCGTAAATGCCGATCGACACAGCCACTTCACCTAATGTCATCTCTCCTGACGGATCCGAAAACGCGATTGGATTGTCATTGGCATACAAATAACGATGCAGGCTGATCGGAGAAGCAGCGTCACCCAAAAACGGATCGGTGCTCAGGAATCTTCCAACGTCTGGATCGTAGTACCGAGCTCGCAGATAGTAGGCACCTGCCGCGTCGTCGAATACTTCAGACCGATAATTCAACCGCGAAGCATCAGTATCGCCAGTCGCAGATAGAGTTCGCCCGTATCCATCATAGTCGTAAGTAGTGGTTATCGAGGCCACCGAGTCCGCAACCTGCCGCACGCCACTGTGCGCGTCACTCAGGAGCTGCAAGCGATTTGCGCCCGATCCCAGCGCAAGCGGCTCACGTCTAGCCAGCAAGAACGGCGTACTCGAACCATTCGCGTGGATCTCTTCAGCGATCTGCGAGAACTGCCGATTGGTGTCGGAAATATACCTGGTCACGCTGGTGCCCGTTGTCGAGGTCGTTCGTATTCCTTCAGGATCGTAGGAATAGGCCACTGTCGACAGGCCTGATCTGCTAACGGAACGAAGTCGATTCTCGAAGTCCCAGGTAAATATTGTCGATTGCGTGGGCGACGTGCGAGAGATGACGTTGCCATTCGCATCGTACGCGTAGCGAGCAGTCACGCTTCCAGTCGTCGCCTCCAGCAACCTGTCGTTTCGATCATATGTATAGGTTGTTAGCCCAACCATCGAGTCAAGGCGTGTCAGGCGATTACCAACGGCGTCATATGAATATGTGATTTCACGGTCAATTGATAGTCCATCACCGTAAACTTCGCGTATCAGCCTCCCATTTGCGTCGTACTCATAAGTTGAAACTCGCCCGTCAAGTTCTGTCACGCTGCCAATATTGCCGTCGGTCAGATAGGAATACTCGTACCGGGAAATAGTTTGCCCAGCTGAACCTATACTTGCTACCGCTGCAACTTGCTGCAGCGCGTCATAGGTCCTGATCTCGCGCAACCCGTTCGGACGTTCAGTTTCAACTAGGTTGCCTGCGGCGTTGAAGGTCTGACGATATACATCGCCGTTTCCGTCAATAATGGTTAGAGCTCTGCCATTCGAACTGTAAACGTACTGGGCAGTTTGCGCTGGTGTGCGAATCTCCGCGAGATTGCCATTACTGTCATAAGCATAAGCGATGAAAGCTGAGCCAGGCTGATCAACCCGAATAATGCGACCTTGCTCGTCATAGGCATATCTGGTGGTGCCAAGGCTGTTCGTATAACTAGCCCTTTCTCCACCGGGCTTGTACGTAAAACTCACAGTAGAACCGTCGGGGAAGCGTTTCTCAACTAATTGATTTAGGTTGTTGTAGATCATCTCGGCAACTTCGCCAGAGAAATTGGTAGCGCGAATTACGTTGCCGGCTGCATCATATGAAAGTGTGGCGACTTCGCCCTGTGGTCTTGTAATGGATGTTCGACGACCCTCGCTATCATAGGTGTATTGAGTTACGTTTCCGTTCGCATCAATCTGGCGAATCAAATTATCCCTTTCATCATATGCAAAGGACGTCACGTCACCGGTTGGCTGTGTGACTCCAATCAACCGGCTCAATAGATCGTACGTATACCGAGTTACGTTGCCAGCCGCGTCAACGCTCTCCGTGAGATTCCCAACTGCGTCATAACTACGCGTATGGCGTGACCCGTCAGGGAGAGTTGTGGCCGTGATCCTTCCTAGTACATCACGTTCGTAGCTAGTCGTATTGCCGAGGGCATCCACCTGACTCGCGTCATGACCATTTATGTCAAAGGAAAAGCTGAGCGGCCCGACCACAGGATTATTAACACCGATCAATCTTCCGCCACTATCGTGCGCCAGCGTAATGGTCTCACCGCCGCTATCCGAGATAGCGCTAGGAAGGCCCAGCGCGTTGTACTGTACGGCAACGCGATCGTTGTCATTCGTATCGGATGTCGCGTCCGGAAGAATCATCTCAAGCGGCCTGCCGGCTGCATCATATACGTATCTTGTATTCCTCCCGGCTCGATCTTCCAATCGCAGCAGTTGACCCCGAGCGGTGTAATTCCTGACTTCGGTCCGTCCATCGGGGAACTTCTTTTCAATCAGTCGCGAAGAAACGTCAAACGACTGCTCTGTCAAATTGCCTCGGCGGTCCACGACGGCGACGGGGTTGCCGGTAGCATCCAACGTGAAGTTAACGGCTGAGCCGTTAGTATCGGTAACCCTTAGCAATCTCCCGCTATTGTCGTAATTGCGACTAATCGAGACGAGTCCGTTAGCGGTCTGAACTCCAGCTCTTGTTTCGTTACCGTTGACATCGTATTCGAAGATTCCGCGGACGCCCGCCGAGTTCTCTGTCGCAATGAGATTGCCACGAGCATCGTAATTAAAGCGGACTAGCGCGCCGTTCTCAAAAGTAACTGAACTCCTAAGGCCAGATGCACTGTACGAATAGAATCGCGAACCCCCAGTTGCGTTTGTCTCACTACTTAAATTGCCCCGGCTATCATATTTGAAGGTCGAAACTGAACCGTCAGGCCGTGTCAAACTTGTCATTCGGTCGTGATCGTCAAATGTGTAGTTTGTTGCCGAACCTCGACTGTCCGTTCTTGACACCAATCTGCCGAGAGAATCGTACTCAAACGTTGAGGTTCCGCCCATTGCGTTAGTTTCAGTCAGTAGCCGATCATTGGCATCGTAAGTTCTGGTCGTAGGCCTGCCTGTCTCGTCCGTTTCGCTTACTACATTGCCACGTGAGTCGTAGATTGCGGTGGTCGTCCCCCCTGCCGGATTCAGGATTCGCTCAACTCTGGCAGCAATATCCCGATCGAACTCAACCCTGTTGCCCTGATCGTTGGTTACGGCAATGAGGCGCCCCGAATCGTCATATTCATTGCGAGCCAATGGTCGATTGAGTGGATCAAGAATTTCAATGAGACCGTGATTCTGGTTGTATTTAAAACGCGTCGATGCTCCGTCACGATCCACATGCTGACGGAGATCGCCATTTGCATCGTAAATATACTGTTGGCTAATTCCGGCCGGATCGATAATTTCGGAGATGCGGTCCTGATCATCGAGAACAAACGTGATGCCAACTCCAGAGGAATGTGCAATTCCCGTCCGGCTGAAAGTCAGGATATTGCCATTCAGATCAGCGATGCTCTGCACTCCATTGGATTTACTTACGACTACTGCTGTGCCGTCAGGACTTGTGTAGCGCCAAAGATCAGGGTCATAAGTTTTTAACGTGTTGTCATCCAACAATTGAATCTCGCCAGGCTGCGGCGCGACAATTGTGAGATTATTATTGTTGAGACTTTCGAGCGTTCCCCTTGTCCCGAGTCGCGCTGCGAATCGCACCCTGTTGGCGGATGGCGGAAACGGAATCAATGGCGACACTCGCGGTGTGACCACCATATCGAACTCTTCGACGGTGCCATCCGCAAGGGTGACACTGACGCGGTGTGCATCTGTCTCCACGAGTCCGAATGCCAAACCTGAGCGATCTACACGCCAGCCATTGCCCAGTACCCCGCTAGTTCGAACGCGGAGCGACCTGACGTCGAGGCGCCAGCCAACCCCGAATTCGCCTTTCCCTTTATCACGGCTGTCATAGGTGCGACCGATTTGAATCGGTATCTTTCCAACCGGCACCACTAGATCGTTGAATCCGACGGTGAAGTTGCCAACCTTGAGGTTACCGTCTACCTGAACCAAGGTTTCCTCAATTGACTGATTGCCGCCCGAATCGAAAACAGTAATTCGAATTGTGTAAAGGTCATTGAGCAATAAAGTTGGATCGAAACGACCTAGTAGACCGTTAGCCACTGGAACGGTGCTCGAGACAATCTTGGTGAAGCTCGTTTCACCCGCCGGCGCATACGCCAATTCATATCTCAGAAAATTCGCATCACTAGCGGCGCCTATCACATCAATCGATTCTGTTACCGTGCTGTTCTTCGCCGGCGCAGTGATCGCAGCGACCGGCGGAGTCGTGTCTCCAATTGACCGACTAACCACACTAATAGTCGCCGTCCCATCAATTCCGTCACGCGACGCCGTCGAAGTAAAAGTGCCAGCCGCAGAGGATGAGAACGACGGTCCATTATTCCAGCTAACAACACCGGTCAGATTCTGACTCGTGCCATCTTCAAAGATACCAGTCGCAGTCAGGCTTACTGCCTGGTTCACGAGAACGGTTGAACTTGCCGGAGAGACGAGAAGCTCGGTCAGGACAAGATTACCGTCCACGCCGTCGCAGTCCTGGTCGATGCCGTCGCCGGGTGGGTCTGCCTGGCCTGGTCCGATGGTGGCGTCTGCGTCGTTGCAGTCGCCCTGGTTTTCACTCAGGCCATCGCCGTCGTCATCGGTGTCTTCCGGCGCCGCGCCGGTTGACACGCGCAGGTCTACTTTGCCGCCGAATTCGGCGACTGATCCCGCGATCGGTGTTTGTTCAAACACGGAACCGGCCGCGATGGTCGGATGGGTCGCTGTGCGAACACTGCCGGTCAGCAGGTTTGCATTCGACAAGGTCGATTCCGCATTCGTCTGCGGCTGTCCGACAACATCGGGCACAACCACGGGCTGACCAACGACGAGCGTGTACGACTGCGGGGTCGCGAAGCCGATCGTGTCGCTCGCGATGATGCTGACCTGGAACGAACCTTCAACTTCTGGCAGCCAGTTCAGACGGCCACTTGCGGCCATCGTCATACCCACTGGCGCTGCCACCAGCGTGAAGCTGATGGAATCGCCGGGATCGCCGTCGACCACGCGCGGTGCGTACTCGTAAGGGAAGCCAACGGTCGTCAGCTTATCCGGTTGCGACAGGAACACCGGCGGCACGCCGGCCGGCTGAATATCGAAGGAAACAGTTGCCGTGTTGGAATTCAACTGACCATCGTTTGCAACATAGGTGAAACTGTCGACGGTTCCCGCCAAGGGGCCCGGCGAACGCTTGATCATGTTGTAGCCGTTTGTTCCGGGTTGCAGCCAGTGCGGAATCGGGTTCGTCAGTGTGTTGCCTTTCGCATCTGCATGGACTTCGTTGAAGATCCACTGGTTGCGATGCGCTGGCGCCGAAGGCAAGGGATGGGATTCTGGTGCCCTCCCAGATTCGCGTCGCGTAAGTGAGTCCGCTGGTATGTGACGAAATGATCTCCGCTTCACCGTCATTGTCTACATCTGCAATTGTCGTAAATCGTTGTTCGGCAGAGTTGGACTCGATGGGCATAAACTCCAGAACCGAACCGTCTCGTCCATCAAATATGTAGACACCGTCATGTTTGAACTGGGGCAGGTAGACATTCAGATGTACCACCAAATCGAAAGCGCCGTCGTTGTTCGCGTCGAATGCCGTTGCATTGACGCCCTTGAAGCGAGTGAGTTCTTCACCGAATTCCGGACGACCCCGGTGGCTCCAGATTAGCGACCCGTCCGTATCATAGACCTCGAAGAAACCGAGCGTCTGCGTGCTACCCAGCCCGTTGTACCAGGCGTATTCAACTTCGTTATCACCATCAAAGTCGGCAACCGCGATTTGGCTACCGGCATTGTTGGGAACCGGCTTCTGGAAAATAATCGACCCGTCGTGGTTAAAGAGATAGTGATTGCGTTGATCGATAGCGATGATTTCTGCGAACGGATCGTCGTCAAAGTTTGCGACTGCCGTCGCCAGATGCGTCGGGAAGCCGCTGACTGTGTCAACCGGCAAACGAAATTCCAGCTCGCCATTGTGATCGAGGACGTAGGCCCGGTAGATAATCTCCATGGTTCCGTCGAGATCAATATCGGCAATGAGGGGTGGCTTGTAGTCTGAATCACCGAACTCCAGGTCGCCCGTAAATTCCCAGGCAATGCTGCCATCGGCGCTATTGAAGACCGTCATTCCGCCTCGTATTGTTGACGCGCCGGCCCCATGCGTATACCAGGGCATGATGATTTCAACCGTGCCATTAGCATCAAGGTCTGCAAAGGTTGGGCCCATCTGACTGAATCCGCCGGCACTACTATTGCCGATCGCATTGTCCAGGGCGATCGTTTCACTGACACCGACCCCGCCCAGGGTCCACTCCGTCACTAAACTGCCGTCATGATGAACAGCAAGCAGATGATCACCGTCAGGACCCACACTCGGCATTACTCCTCGAACGCCAATAATTTCCAGGTCCAAGTCTCCATCAATGTCGAGCAAGCCCAGGTGCACGCCATTTGTAAAGCCGCCTGCAGCAACCATCGCCGACGCATTTGGAACGATCTGTGGCGAGCAGTCGTCAGCGTTCAACAACCACAACTCGTGAAGAAGCGAACTACTTATGCAGCTGGAGCCAACAATTTCTGTGTCACCGTCGTTGTCGACGTCGCCAACAGCAATCGTGGCGTTTGAATAACGATTAAAGCTACCGCCGACAACTTCACATTTGAGTTCCGAATAGACTTTGTCGGGTTTGCTGATCAGGTTGTAGCCGTTTCGTCCGGGCTGCTGCCAGGCCGGTGTTGGATTCTTGATCAGGCGTCCGTCGTCTTCGAAGTACGACTGGTTGAATTTCTGCTGGTTGAACAGTCCCGGTGCCGGCGGCAGCGGGTTGGCCGTCGTGCCTTCCAGCACCACCAGGCTCCCCGCCAGACCGCTCGTCCACGACAGCAGAATTTCAGCTTCACCGTCGTCGTCGACGTCGGCAACGGTTACCGGCCTGCGCGTGCTGTCGTAAATCGGGAACTTGTAGTGCGTCAGCAGAGTGCCGTCTTCACCGTTGAAAATGTACAGGCCTTCCCGCTCGGAACCCTGGTTCTGGTCGCGGAAGCGGATGAGGATATCGATGGCGCCATCTTTGTTCGCATCGAACGCCGTTATCGTCTGCTGCTGCGAAATTCCCAAGCCGATCCTGGAATTCCGGGGTGCCGGCATGACTCCAGAGCGGGCTGCCGTCGGTATCGAAAACCTGCACGTAGGTGGTATCGCCTGTGCCTGCCACGAACGCGTACTCAACTTCCTGGTCGCCGTCGAAATCCGCAACGGTCAGCTCGGTTCTTGCCGTGGCGGCTGCCCGCGGAATCTGCCACACGACATTGCCGAGATGATCGTAGAGGTAGTGGTTCTTGGTGTCGCGCGCGATGATCTCGGGAAACTCATCGCCGTCGAAGTTGGCCACTGCCGAGTACAGGTGCGTTGAAAAGTCCAGCGGCCGCTGTAAGTGGGCTCGGTCGGCAGGGTGAACTCGAGCGTGCCCAGGTGACTGATCACGCTGTTGTGCGAAATAATCTCCATCGTGCCGTCGAGATCGAGATCAACGACCGTCAGCGGCACCTGGTTATCACCGCTGGAACCTTCGCGCGGGCCGAGATACTCCCACTTGATCGTGCCATCGACCGCGTTGTAGACCGAAACACCGGATCGGATTGCGCTGTTCGGCGGGCTGTCAATAGTCCAGTGCTGGATGATCTCTGCCTGGCCATCTGCATCGATATCGGCAAAGAATGGCCCGGTGTTGGTTGCCATGGTTGAACGTCACCAGCGCGCTGTCCTGGCTGACGCCGGTCGTTCCCCAGGCCGGTGAGCCGTCGTGGTTGATAGCCAGCAAATGTGCTCTTGTATCGCCGCCACCGCCGTTCGGAATCGCGCCGCGCAGGCCGATGATTTCAAGATCGCCGTCGCCGTTGAGGTCGAACAGCGCAAGGTGCGCCGTGAAGCCGATCGAGAATCCGCCGAGTGTCGGCAGGACGTGGCGTGGACGCAACTTCAACGCTGCAGTCGGACGCGTTCAGGACGAAAATTCCATCCGACGGGCGCTGATCATTGCGACCAACTATTTCCAGTTGGCCGTCGTTATCGACATCACCCACCAGGATCGTGCCGTTGGTTTGCTGGTTCGTGCTCAGGCTCGAGAAACTCGCTCGCACTGCGTCTGCAGCTCAACCGGTCCGATCTCTTCCGGCAGTCCCGGCGTGTAATCGAATGAACCGTCCGGGCGGAAATCGAGCACGCCCTTGGTGACGTTCGATACCAGCGTTGCACTCAATGCATCGCCGTCGGGATCGCTGTCGTTAGTCAGTACGCCGGGCGCGCTGATGCTGGTCGTCTGGCCGATGCGTGCGTCGTACAGATCGTCCAGCGCGAGCGGCGGGCGGTTAACTGCCTTCACCGTGACGATGAAGCTTTGCAGCGCAACCGCACCGAACGGATCAGCAACCTGCACGGTAACGTCGTGCAGGCCGACCTGGCTAGCTACCGGGGTAAAGGTGATCAGGCCCGTACCGCTGATCGACATGCCGGCCGGTGCGAGCGGCAGCGTGTAAGTAAGCGTATCGCCGGCATCCTGGTCGCTGGCACTCGTCTGGATGCTGAGTGCCGCGCCCACGATGCGCGTGACGTTCGAGATTGGTGCAAGCGTCGGCGGATTGTTCGTCGGGAGCGTCACCGGCGTCTGCCGGACTTCAATGGTGAACGCCTGCGTGTCGAACAGTCCACCCGCATCCGCGACGCGCGCGGTGACGTTGTTGATGCCGAGCTGAGCGGCGCTCGGCGTAAAGGACACATCGCCGGTCGCAGGTATAACGCCCATGTTGGCCGGCGCCGTGGTCAGGCTGTAAGTCAGCACGTCGCCGACATCAGGATCGATGCCGAACAGGCGGAAGTTGAGGGTCGAACCGAGGAACATGACGCGATTGCCGATCGCGGCAAGGCGCGGCGGATTGTTGCTGCTGCTTGCATTGATCACGACGCTGGCAACGGCGCTGTCGAGTTCGCCGTCGTTAACCACGAGGGTCGCCACGTAGGCACCCGGCAGATCCGTCGTGAACGACGGGGCGACCGCCGTCAGGGAACTGAGCACGGCATTGCTGCCATTCGGTACTGACAGCGACCACAGGTAGGTCAGGCTGGCGCCTTCCGGATCGCTCGAACCACTGCCGTCGAGTTGCACGGCGGCGCCGGGCTCGACCGTGGTGGTATTGGCGGTTGCCACGGCGGTCGGCGCCTCGTTGCCGGCCAGTGCGGTGATAGTTGCAGTATCCGGGTCGCTGTCGACAATGCCGTCGTTGACGATGAGCTGGACAACGTACAGGCCGTCGATGTCGGTAACGAGCCGCGCGGTTGCCAGGGCTGCATCGTTTAACAGCGCGGTGCTGCCAGCCGGCCGCGACAGGATCGACCAGAAATAATCGAGTGGATCGTCGTCCACGTCGAACGAGAAAGTGCCGTCAAGTACGACGGTATCGCCGGCCTCGACGTCATCGTACGGGCCGCCCGCGTCGGCAACCGGCGCAGTGTTCTCCGTGGTGATGGTAACGGTATCCGGCAGGCTATCGGCATAGCCGTCGTTCACGATCAGCCGCACGATGTAAACGCCGGCAACGTCGATCGTCAGTCCGGTCTGCACATCCGACGCCGAGGTCAGCGCTGCGGTGCTGCCGACAGGCAGCGTTAGCAAGGTCCACGCGTACGTCAGCGTGTCGCCGTTCGCATCGAAGGAAGCGCCGCCGAACAGAACGGTGGATGCGCCGACCGGTACCGTTTGATCAAGGCCTGCATCGGCAACGGGCAACGTGTTTTCGGTGGAGATTACGACTGTGTCGGGTGCACTGTCGTCGCTTCCGTCATTGACGATAAGCTGCGCGACGTAGGTACCGGGCACATCGGCGAAAAAAGTCGGCATTACGGCGCTGTTGGAACTCAAGGTTGCCGAACTGCCGGACGGCACCGTGCTCAGTGTCCAGGCGTAGGTCAGAGGGTCGCCATCGCTGTCAGACGAACTGCTACCGTCCAGCGTAACGGTCGTACCGTGCACGAGGTTTTGATCAGGCCCCGCATTGGCGACCGGCGGCGTGTTAACAGGGTCGGTCGGATCGGCCGTGAAACTCCAGACGATGCTGGCGGGATCAAAGCTGCTGCGGCGATCGAGCCGGAACGTGAACGTTTGCGTGCTCCGCACGCTGGTGCCTGCGGCGATGCTGCCGATCGCCACCTGCGCGTCAATGATCGTCGTGTTGCTCGCCGTACTCGCCGCCGTGCCAACTACGTTCTGTAGCGCTTCCGCCGCATTCGTTACCGTAATCGTGTAGGTGTAATCGTAGTGCACCCGCCCGACACGCGCTCGTCCGACATAGTGATAGTCCGTAACGCTGAGGTCATCGGCGCTTGCCTGTACCGTACTGACCGGAACAAGCAGCAACAGTGCAGCGATGAAGATACTCGCCGCCAACGAACCAAGAATCCCTGCGAACGGATTTCCGAGTAACGATTGGTAGAAGTTATTCTGGACGGCCGGTGCCGACTTCCCCTGCTGCGACATGCTGCGCTCCCGCGTTTTTTGTTATTACGCCGGCCACAGAGACCGGTCGCTTAACGTATAAGGCGCAAGCCGCCGGGGGATCGGCTCAAGAAAAAAGCGGCCGACTATGCGGGAAGCTGGATTGCCAGGGCGACAAGCGCCAAAGGGTGCGCTGCCGGCGCATCGCATCGTGCCCGACTGCGGCGCCTTATCTCGTTGATCTGTTTGTTGTTTAGGCTGTCTGATTTACTGCGTTACGCAACGCGGGGAATTTCCGAGTTAACATAAGCGCGACGCCCGGGCCGTAGCGCTACTGACGAGCACTTCACGCGAGAAAGCAATATTGGGGGAACCCTTAATAGTGGTTTCGCTGGCGACCCTTTTATGTATCGATCACTGCTGCAACGCTGCGTAACCCCAATCGACTGCGCATTGCGCGCACCAGTATACGTTGCTGTCGTCGGTCAGGCGGTTCCGTATTTTGTTTCGACGCTGATACCCACGTCTTTCAGGAACTGTGTGGGCAGTATGCCGCCTGCGCAAACGATAACCGCATCGTTCCTTAGCGTCAGGAGTTCGCCTTCATAGTCGATGGTCACGTCCTGCGAACCTATATTTTTGACATTGGACGGTAGCAGCACTTTGAGTTCGCCTGTCGAGCGCAGCTGTTCGACCTTGTCACGATTCTTCTGCTTTGCGCGAGTAAACGCCTCCGCCCGGTACGACAAAGTCACCGTTGTTCCAGCGACTTCTGCAATGCTGTGCGCTGCTTCAAGCGCGCTGTCGCCGCCACCGACCACAAGCACGTGCTGCCCCTGATACTGGTCCGGATCGATCAGCCGGTACACGACCTTGGATTGCTCCTCGCCGGGCACACCAAGTTTTCTCGGCGTGCCGCGCCTGCCAATAGTCAATAACACCGCCCGCGTGGGATACACGCCCTTGCTGGTTTTTACAGCGAAAGACTTGCCATCCGCGGCCGGCACTATCGACTCAACGCGTTCGTTGTAGTTGATCTTTAGCATGGTCTTTGCCTCAACACCCTGCCAGAACTCCAGCAGCTTCTCCTTGGTCGTTTCCGTAAACTTCATTTTGCCAACGATGGGTAGCTCCGCTGGTGCAGTCATCACGAGTTTGCCGCGTGGAAAATGAGATACGGTGCCGCCGAGTGAATCCTGCTCAACGGTAATAAATTTAAAGCCAGCCTTCATCGCACCCAGCGACGCAGAGAAACCTGCCGGCCCTGCGCCAACAATCACGACGTCATAACGATCCTTGTTGCGCAAACCGTCGAGTTTCTGGATAGATTCGAGGGCCTGTCGGCCCTGCTCCACGGCATTACGGATAAGGCCCATGCCACCCAGTTCGCCGGCGATGAACACGCCAGGCACATTGGTTTCGAAGTTTGGACGCACCTCGGGAATGTCGACGCCGCGACGCTCGGTACCGAAAACCAGCTTGATGGCACCAACCGGGCAGGCTTTCTCGCAGGCACCGTGGCCGATGCAGTTAGCGGGCGCGACCAGCCGCGCCTTGCCGCGAATCATGCCGAGCACAGCGTGATGGCTTTGTTCGGGGCAGGCATTTAGGCACGACCGGCAACCGATACAAATATTTGGATCGATAACGGGATGCAGCGATGGCGGCTCAAGCATGCTCGCCGCGATCGCCTCCTTCGCCGCCATGATGCTCGCGAGTTCCTTTTTTCTTCTTGAGCTCAAATACCAGAACAGTATGAGAACGCCGGGAAGCAGGTACGCAATGATCAGGTAAAGATTCATGCTGAAACTATTTCACTGGGATGCAGCAGATAACTGTAGCAGTTCGCGGCGGGTGCGCTAACGGCAGCTGGTCACGAATCGGGAAAGAAGTTGCCTGTGAAGCAATAATTGCCACTCGTGAGGAATCCCGGAAATCGCTGGTTCTTCTGCGCAAAATCCCTTTTTTCACCGGCGAATTCAGGCTGCCAAATCAGCCATTGCTGAAGCGAAAATCGTGCGGACAGGCATATTTGCCGGGCGTGGCGAGTCGCCTATCTGCGACATCTGGGCGAAGTCGTGGAAGTGAGAGACAGTAGACATTAATAGGTTTCCAAACTCCTAATATCGCAGTTACAGACAGAGTGTGCTGTGCGTCACAAATCGTTGGCCAGTTGCCTTTGCACAGCGGCTGATTACGCAACGGGCATCGCTCTTCGAGTCGCACGTGAATGAAAAGATCAAATTGCCTTGAGCAATGCATGCTCTTCGGAACCGGCTGTCGCCTGGACGGCCAACAGGAATAAACTCAATGTCGCTTGAATTTTTTGCAGCAATTTTAGTGTTGGTAATGCTGGCTTTGTCGTTGATCGGCAATCCGCCCTTCAGATCCGCCGCGCGGCGCAGCGCCGGCTTCGTCAGCGTTCCTGTGCTTTTCCTGATCGCAGCGATTATCGCTGCGATTGTCATGTACGCATTCCTCGGCCGACCGGATGTCGCTCTCAGGCAACTGTCAGCAACACCGGCAGACCCGGCAACTCAATCTTCGGGCACATCGGCACAAACCAGGGCGGGATCGGTATCCAGCCTGCTGGGCCGGCTCGAAGAAAAAGTTGCACTCGATCCTGCGGACGGTGACAACTGGTTGCTGCTCGCGAAATCCTACAACCACCTGGGTCGACCGGCGCAGGCACGTGATGCTTACACCAAGGCCAAAGCCCTGGGGTCGGTTGACGCAGGACTGGAACACTTGCTGAGCGAGCCGCAGGCAACGGCTTCTGCCGACGCTTCCGCGGTATCCGGCAGAGTGTCGCTGACACCCGCTGCGATGAGCATGGTCGAGGCCAGCGATACCGTGTTCATCATCGCGCGTGACGCAGCCGGCTCGCCGATGCCGCTCGCCGTCGTCAAGACACAGGCCTCCGAACTGCCGTTTACGTTCTCGATCGGCGATAAGGACTCCATGGTGTCCGGCCGGAACATTTCCGGCGTGAAAGCCGTCGTTATCGAAGCCAAGATTTCTGCCACAGGCGACGCCTTGAGCACGAAAGCCGGCCTGTCAGCCCGCACTGATCCATTTGATCCCGCGAACCCACCGACCGTGTCACTGATGCTGGCTCCGGTTGCGGCCGGCCAGAACGCCGCGGAACTCTAGAATATGCCCGATTCCGCCGCAGTGGGTGTCCTGCCCCCGAGCAAGAAAACCCGGCTCTTCAAAAGTGCCGATGGCGCGCAGAACAGCGAGATGAAGCTGTACCTGTTGCTGACGCTGCTGGGAGTAGGCGGCTACCTGTGGAGCGACCAGAACCTGATTTCGCCGGCAGACGGGGTTGGCTACTGGCTCGGCATCCTGGGCGGCTTACTGATGCTGACACTCCTGCTTTATCCGGTTCGCAAACGCGTGCGATTCCTGAGCTTTATGGGTTCGACCAGCGCCTGGTTTCAAGTCCATATGCTGTTCGGCCTGATTGGCCCCCTGCTGATTCTTTATCACTGCAATTTCAATCTCGGCTCACTCAACAGCCAGGTCGCCCTGTACTCAACCCTGCTCGTTGCCGGCAGCGGCATCATCGGTCGACATTTTTACGCAACGATTCACCGCGGCTTGTATGGCCGCAAAACCTCGCTCGATGAGCTGCTGGGCGATCTGCGCAAGTCGATGGAACAGAACAGCGGACTTGCAACTTTTACACCGCACCTGGTTGGCAAGCTCAATGCAATGTCCGAGGAAATGCGTGGTTGTGAGTTCTCCAACTCGCTGGGCATTAGCAGAAGCCTCAAGTGGACCTTCACCCATCGCTTCAAGCAGGTTTCGCTGTACCTGATCGCACGCCGGGAACTGCAGATGGCGGCCGCCAAATCGCCGGCCGTCGCAAAGAACTACAAGCGGCTGCTGCAGGCTTCGTCTCGCTACATCAGCGACTTCACGAAGCTGGTTGGGCGCGTAGCCCGCTTTTCTTTTTATGAGCGCCTGTTCGCGCTGTGGCATGTGCTGCATCTGCCAGTGTTCTTTCTGCTGGTAATTTCAGCCTCGTTCCATGTACTCGCTGTACATATGTATTAGGAATCGCAGCGCCACTCATGCAACGCTATTTCATCTGGTCAATTACGATAATGATTGCAGGCACACTCTTCTCCGGCAGAATCGAGGCCCAGATTGAAACCCTGGTTATGCCCGGGCCGGTGATCGAGGGCCACGCCGACGTAGAAGGTGAATGCAAGTCATGTCACCAGCCTTTTCAACGCCAGAATCAACGCGCCCTCTGCCTGGACTGCCACGAAGATGTGGCGAATGACATCAGCAGCAGCGCCGGGTATCACGGGCTCGCAGGCAATGCCAAAGAGGCTCGCTGCGCTACCTGCCACACCGATCACGAAGGTCGGGATGCGAATATCGTCATCCTGAATACCGCAACGTTTGATCACAAGCTGACCGACTTCCCGTTGCTCGGCGGGCACGCGACAACCGCCTGCGTTGACTGTCACGTCGAAGACGAAAAATTTCGTGATGCCCCATCTAACTGCTTTTCATGCCACGAAGACGACAACGTGCACGGCGAGACTATGGGCGAAGTCTGCGAGGATTGTCACAACACGATCGCCTGGGATGACGTGACGTTCGACCACGATACGACGGACTTCCCCCTGATCGGCAAGCACAATGACGCCACCTGCCTCGACTGCCATGAAGACGATACGTTTCCGCCGCCGCCAACGAATTGCTACGGCTGCCATGCCGAGGATGACTCGCACAATGGCAAGAGCGGCAACCAGTGTGAAAACTGCCACAATCCGACGGGCTGGGACGACACGTCGTTCGATCACAGTCGTGACACGGATTTCGACCTGATCGGCAAGCACGCAGATCTAAGTTGCAACGACTGTCACAGTGATGATCCGTTTGGCGACGTGATGGATATGGATTGCGTTGGCTGCCACCTGCAAGACGACAATCACGAAGGTCATTTCGGCGCAAAGTGTGACACCTGCCATACGCCCGACGACTGGGCGCTCGTCGTTTTCGACCATGATGTTGACACGAACCACCCGCTGAACGGCGCGCATGAGCAGGCCGAATGCACGGCATGCCACATCGAGCCGATTTTCGACGTCCCGCTGGCCGGTGATGCCTGCAACGACTGCCACGCTGAAGACGATTCGCATGACGGAACGCTCGGCATCGTCTGTAACGACTGCCATAACGAAGTCGCCTGGGAAGACAAGCTGTTCTTCGACCACGACCTGACCAGCTTCCCGCTGCTGGGTCACCATGTCGAACAGGAATGCGCTGCCTGTCACGAGACGCACCGCTTCTCCGACGCGCCGACGGAGTGCGTGTCATGCCACACCGATGACGATCCGCACCGCGGCAATTTTCACCAGGAATGCAGCGCCTGCCACACGCCCGTCGAGTGGCAGCTCTGGCAGTTCGATCATGACCTGCAAACCGAGTTTCCGCTCGACGGCGCGCACGCGATCGTCGCCTGCGAAGGCTGTCACCGCATGCCGCTGGACAAGATCAAGTCGATAGATAGCAGTTGTGGGAACTGCCATCGCGCCGACGACATCCATGATGGCGAGTTCGGACTGGATTGTGGCCGTTGCCACTCTGCCGATTCGTTTAGAGAAGTGAGGTCATTGCAATGAACACTGCTCTTCTCGGAAATAGCGCCAGGCATTCATTGGCTCGGCTGAACACCGCGCTAGCCTGGATGATACTCGCCTGCGCTATAGGCCTTCTGCTGCCCGGCGAAGCAAAGGCGCAGCGCACGTTCGACCACTTTAGCACCGGCTTCGCGCTCGACGGCCAGCACACCAACGTCACCTGCGAAGGTTGTCACGTGGGCGGCACGTTCGGACCTACCGATGCGCGCTGCTCAAGCTGTCACGATCAAAGTGGCCTGGTGCGCGCCTCGTTCAAGCCCGCCAATCACGTCGCCACCGCCGGCGAATGCTCGGACTGCCATATCACGTCCAGCTGGAATGTGGTTGCCTATATGGACCACACCTCGATAACCGGCAGCTGCGTCAGCTGTCACAACGGCGTTCAGTCAACGGGCAAGCACCCGAGCCACATCTCATCCAACGACCAGTGCGAAAACTGTCATAACACCACTGCGTTTCTGCCGGCTGTATTCGATCATGCCGGCATCACCGGCAACTGCGTCAGCTGCCACAATGGTACAAGCGCTGTTGGCAAAACGCCGACGCATATCCAGACCAGCAACGTTTGCGAGGACTGCCACAGCACGTCGGTGTTCGCTCCGGCCACGACCGTTGATCATTCACAGGTAATCGGAAGTTGTGGCAGTTGCCACAATGGCGCAACAGCCAGCGGCAAGAGCACCAATCACATCCAGAGCGGCAACAACTGCGACGACTGCCATTCGACCTTGGGCTGGTTGCCCGCCAATTTCGACCACATCAACATCACCGGTAACTGTGTGGATTGTCACAATGGCGTCGAGGCTACCGGCAAGAACCAGTCTCACGTGCTGACGACCAACGTCTGCGAAGACTGTCATACCACCAACGTATTCGCGCCGGTATTTACTGTGGATCACACGCAGGTGCTTGGCTCCTGCGGCTCGTGCCACGATGGCGTCACAGCAACCGGCAAGACACCGAACCACATCACCAGCAGCAACAATTGCGATGACTGTCACGCCACGGTCGGCTGGCTGCCCGCTAATTTCAACCACACCAACATCACGAATAACTGCGTCAGTTGCCACAACGGCACGCAGGCTATCGGCAAGCATGTCGCACACATCCAGGCATCAACGGTCTGCGAGGATTGCCACAACACCAGCGCGTTCGTACCGGTTAACACCGTTGATCACACACAGGTCATCGGCGCTTGCGGCTCGTGCCACGATGGCGTAACGGCGACCGGCAAGACGGTGGATCATATACAGAGTGGCAACACCTGCGATGACTGCCACTCGACGCTGGGCTGGCTGCCGGCGAACTTCGACCACGTGAATATCACGGGCAACTGCATCGACTGTCACAACGGTGTTGAAGCGACCGGCAAGAACCCGACGCATATTTCTACGTCGAACGTTTGCGAAGACTGTCACAACACCAACATTTTCGCGCCCGTTTACACGGTCGATCACTCACAGGTGATTGGCACCTGCGGCTCCTGCCACGATGGCGTGATTGCCACGGGCAAGCACCCGACACATATCACCAGCAGCAACAGCTGCGATGATTGCCATACAACCAACGGCTGGCGCCCGGCTACATTCGATCATGTCGGAGTAACCGGAAACTGCGTCAGTTGCCACAACGGCACGACCGCAACCGGCAAAACCGTGACGCACGTTTCAACAACCAATGTCTGTGAGGATTGCCACACGACCAGCGTCTGGGCGCCTGCTTACACCGTTGACCACACGCAGGTGGTCGGCTCCTGTGGCTCTTGCCACAACGGCGTAACCGCTACCGGCAAGAGTACCAATCACATTCAGAGCGGCAACAACTGTGATGACTGCCACTCGACGGTTGCCTGGCTGCCCGCCAACTTCGATCACGTGAACATTACCGGCAACTGCTTCAGCTGCCATAACGGCGCCGACGCCACCGGCAAGAACCAGAACCACGTGCTGACGACGAACGTGTGCGAGGATTGCCACACGACCAACGTGTTCGCGCCCGTCTACACGGTGGATCACACCCAGGTCATTGGCACCTGCAGTTCCTGCCACAACGGTTCGCTTGCCACGGGCAAGCATCCGACGCATATCGCGAGCGGCGATAACTGCGAGGACTGTCATTCGACAACGGGCTGGTTACCGGCGAACTTCGATCACGTCAACATCACCGGCAACTGCATCGATTGCCACAATGGCACGGATGCGACCGGCAAGACGCCGACGCATATAACGACAACAAATGTCTGCGAGGACTGCCACACACCGAACACCTGGGTTCCAACCTTCGACGTGGATCACACGCAGGTCATTGGCACCTGCGGTTCGTGTCACGACGGCGTTATCGCGACCGGTAAACATCCGACCCATATCGCCAGCGGCAACAACTGCGATGACTGCCATACGACTGTCGCCTGGTCGCCGGCGAACTTCGATCATGCGAACATCGTCGACAACTGTTTTGGTTGTCACAACGGCTCGGACGCTGTTGGCAAGGGCCCGGCACACGTATTGACCACGAACGTCTGTGAAGACTGCCATAACACGACCGTCTTCGTGCCTGTGACGAACGTCGATCACAACCAGGTGCTCGGTTCCTGCTCGTCCTGCCACAACGGTGTGGATGCCACGGGCCAGAATCCGGGGCACTTCAATACCAACCAGGATTGCGGTCTCTGCCACACACCAAACGCCTGGACGCCGGCTGATTTCAGTCACGTGGGCCTGACCTACGAACCGCTCGACCACCGCGGCAACTTGGCCTGCACGCGTTGCCACCAATCGAACACGGAAGTTGTTAACTGGTCGTCGCCTGGCTATGCACCGACCTGCGCCGGTTGTCATGCGCGTGACTACAAGGCGAGCGTCGACAGGCATAATGGCATTCAGAACGACCAGAACTGCGCCGCCAGCGGCTGCCACAGAATCAGTTCCAATGAGTGGTAGCAGGACTCCGCAATGTATCCGGTGGTTGACCGTCGCTCTGCTTGCTTTCACCGGGCAAGCGGCGATGGCGGCCCAGGGTCTCGTGGCCAATACGCGGGTTACGGAAAGTGCAACGGGTGCGACGCTTGAGATAAATTTCAACTGCAAAGTCAATTACGAACAGCACGAGCCACAGCAGGGCGGTGATGTGCTGCGTGTGTTCCTGACGACGACCAGCATTTGTAACGGCGTAGCGCCATCGGCGGCGCAATCTCGCGGTCGCTTCCGGCCTGCCAGGGCGGAGCTGGCTCGCCTCACCGATCTTGAATACAACGGCGACTCCGCCTCCGGCCCGATGCTGACGCTGAATTTCAGCGAGCCGGTCACGTACCAGGTCGATGCGGCGAACCTGACGTTTCGCTTGCTTATCCACATCTCGCCGAATGCGGCTGCAACCGTAACCGAGGCACGGCCGAAACCTAATGTGCTGCATCGCCGGGTTGAACGCCCGGAACCCGAGAAGGCGACCTACGTCGTTAACCTGGTTTCCTATCGCAGGATTCCAACGATTGCCGATGCAGCAAACCTCACGCTGCCATCGGACCAGCGCGTGTTCTACACGGAGGCACTGGTCGACGGTACCCGCTGGTACCGGCTCAGGATCGGCGACTTCGAATCCGCCGCCGCGGCGGGACAGGTTTTGCAGGCATTCAAGGATCGATACCCCGAGGCGTGGATCGATACCTACGACGACGCCAGTTTCTCCGTTGACCTCACCGTCGCGGCGAAGGCTGCCGCGGCGAATCCGATAGACACCGGCTCCGACGAGCCTTCGCCCGATACGGGCGAGGTTTCACAGGGCGGCGATCAGGCAATTTCGAAAGTCGATGAACTGATGAACGAGGCGAAACGGACCATGATCGCCGGCGATCGGCCGCGCGCTATTCAGATCTACACCAAGGTGCTGCAGCTGCCGCCGCACCCGCGTCACCCCGAGGCGCAGGAACTGCTCGCACTGGCGCGCGAGAAGAACGGCCAGATTGCGCATGCAAAGGCAGAATACCAACGGTACCTGTCGCTGTACGCCGATAACGAGGGCGCCGCCCGCGTCGCGCAGCGCCTGGCGGCCTTGATCGCCGGCGACATGCAGGTGCAGCAGCTTGCGAACTCCGGCTCAGGCGCCGCGCCGGCGCGGCGCAGCAGGGCGCCGAACGACTGGCGCGTGCAGACGTTTTTCTCCCAGTACTACCGACGCGACGCCAATCAGCTTACCGACCAGGAAGAAATTATCAGCCAGTCGGCGCTGTATTCGGACGTCAATGTCGATGCCCGCCGGCGCGGCGAGCGTTACGATTTTCAGAGTCGCCTGTCGCTTGGCTACCGCAAGGATTTCCTCGATCGAACCGGGTTCAGCGCCAGTGCCGGCGACCAGTCCCGCGTGTCCTACGCCTATGCCGACCTGGCTGATGCAAAAACCGGGCTGCGCGGCCGGATCGGTCGGCAGTCCCGCAACACGGGCGGTGTGCTGGGTCGTTTTGATGGCATCAATCTCGGCTACCAGGCCAACGAACGACTCCTCGTTAACGCCACGGTTGGCAAGCCCGCCTACTCCGCGAACGACGGCGTTGACTCGGCCAGAACCTTCTATGGCGCCAGCCTGAACTACGGCCCGCTGTGGGATGGCCTCGAGCTCGGACTATTTTTCATTCAGCAAAACATCGAAGGCATGGATGATCGTCGTGCCGTCGGTGGTGAGTTCCGCTACTTCGGTGAGAACAAGAGTGCCTGGGGACAGGTGGATTACGACATGCTGTACGGCGAGCTGGGCAGCGCCTTCCTGCAGGCAAGCTGGCGTCTCGGCTCGCGGTTTACTGTCCATGGCTCGATCGACCAGCGCCACTCACCGTTTCTCAGCACCGGCAATGCGCTGATCGGTCAGCCGGTTCTGACGTTCGCGGAGCTCACCGATATTTTCAGTGAAGATGAGCTGCGCCAGCTTGGCCTTGATCGCAGTCCGACGTCGCGAACGTTTTCACTCGGTGCCTCGTATACGCTCTCGCCGCGCCTGCAGCTGAGCGTTGACGCCAATGACTCGGCTATCGATGCCTCGCCCGCGTCGGGTGGAGTGCTGGAAACCCCGGCATCCAACTACCGTTACTTCTCAACCAACCTGGTGGCAAGTGGCCTGCTGAGCGAAGGCGATGTGTCGATCCTGGGGCTGCGTTACTCGGACTCGGACACCTCCAATGTCATGTCGGTTACGCTCGACAGCCGCATGCCGTTCGGCGGCAGCTGGCGCATCAATCCGCGACTGCGGGTTGATCGACGTGAACGACTCAATGATGCCAACCTTGAATGGATCTATACGCCGGGACTGCGCCTGCAGTACCGCCGCAGTCAAAAACTGCGCATCGAACTTGAGGCCGGAAAACAGTTCGCTCAGCGTGATGCGACCAATGTTAGTATGGATCGGGAATCGTATTTCATAAGCCTCGGTTACCAGGCATTTTTCTAACCGGCTTTATCGCTGTCGCAAAAGGCGAATTACGTGCGTTTTTTGTTTCTGTTTGCCGCTGTCACTGTCATCGCAGCCTGCGCCGCTACCCCGCAAACGCCGCAGGAAACCCTTGATCCGGTTACCAGCGTTACGCTGACCAGCACGCCGACACCGTTAGTCCTGTATCGCGATAATCCCGCGGTTGCTGCTCACGCCCGCAAGCTGCTGTACCTCGGCCCGATCGAAGTCAACCGAACCGGACTCCGGACCTATTTCATGTGGGTTGGCATATGGAGTACCGCGCAGGCCCCGGACATGGCGTCGCAGCTCGATGGCTTTGACTCCATCGTGTTATACGCAGACGGCGAGCCGCTGCTGCTGGAAGCGGCGGGCTTCACGCCGGATGCCATTGGCGCAAGCATCCCGGTGTACCAGAAACCCGTGCCCTGGGCCGCGGATGCCTATTACCGGGTCACCGTCGATCAGATCCGGCTGCTCGCCTCGGCAAGAGATGTGCGCTTGCGCACCACCGGGCTAAACCCGCGAGAATTCAGCGAGTGGGACGCCCAGGCGGCCGCAAGGGAGGGATTTGCCCGATTCGTTGAGGCGACGGTTTTTTAATAACCGCGCCCTGTTGGGGTTCGCCCCACCCCCGCAAGCCGCCTGCAGGTTCACGTTGTTGCAGCCTGTCAGATTCACGGCAAGAAGCGGAGTGTTCGGCCCGGTAGCGTCTGGTACAAAGAATCTCCCTGCATACCAGTGAGTCGCTGAACATGAATGCCAAATCCAGCATGCCGACCGACGCCGAAATGCGGCGTGCTATTGCCGCTCGCGATACCGGCTACGACGATCGCTTCGTTTACGCAGTCGTTACGACCGGTGTATTTTGCCGGCCGTCCTGTGCCGCGCGTCCTGCACGCCCGGAGAATCTGCGGTTCTTTACCGATAACGAGGCCGCAACTGCGGCAGGCTTCAGGGCCTGCAAGCGCTGCCGGCCGACCACGTCGTTGTCACTTCGGCAGCAGATGATCGAGGTTGCGCGACACATCGAAGCGAACTTCGACAATCGCATTACGCTGGCTGATCTCGGCAAGCAGTTTGCGCAGTCGCCGTCACGCCTGCAGCGCGCATTCAAGTCCGTGTTCGGCATATCACCGCGCGAATACCAGGACGGCCTGCGCACCCGCCGTTTCCAGTCGCTGTTGCGCGATGGCCAGGACGTGTCGGCCGCGATCTACGAAGCAGGCTTTAGCTCGCCCAGTCGTGTGTACGGTGACGCGGCACATCACGTCGGCATGACGCCTTCGGCCTATCGCGCTGGCGGTGCCGGTGAAACCATCCACTTCGCCAGCCGCGATACCGTGGTGGGCAGAATGATGATGGCCGCTACCGGGAAAGGGGTGTGTTTTGCCCAGTTCGGTGACAGTCACAGGCAGCTGCGGGCGCAGCTTGAGGCCGAGTTTCCCAAGGCATCGCTGGTCGCCTCGCCGGCCGGCGAATCGGCAGAGCTCGACGCATGGATAGACGCTCTAAATGACCACCTGGCAAGCCAGGGCCCACGCCCCGACATCCCGCTGGACCTGCGCGGCACTGCGTTCCAGATCAGCGTGTGGCGCTTCCTGCTGAGCACAGGCGATGGTGACGTTGTCAGCTACGCCGAGGTTGCCGCCGCGATCGACCGGCCGAAAGCGCAGCGTGCAGCAGCCAGCGCCTGTGGCGCAAACCGCATCGCGGTACTGGTGCCCTGCCACCGGGTGCTGCGCGGTGACGGCGGTATCGGCGGTTATCGCTGGGGCGTCGCCAGGAAACGCGCGTTGCTGGATGCCGAGCGGGCACGACGCGCATTGACATGATGCGTTGACGAAACCGCTGCTATGGTGTGCAAATGTGAAACAACGTTAGTCGCAGCACCCGGTGATCACGCCCGGTGCGCCGCACTGAATTTTTGCTCGTAACAGTGCGACGGTCTCGGTTAGAAAAACCCAGCCTGCAATATCAAAAAAAAGCCCCGCGCATGGCGGGGCTTTTTGCCGTCCTGCTCCCGGACCGGTTTCAGGTACCGGTCTTGGGGGCAGCTCTTCGCGGCGTCTTTCTGCGCCCGGCGTTCGGCATGGTGGGCTTTCATCATCTCGTGAAGCTCGGCACCGCTGAGTTCACCGTTGCCATCGCTGTCGGCGGCGTAGAAAGCCTGGCTGTCAGGGCTGAAGCGTTTGCCTTCCAGCTCCTGTAACGACAAGCCGCCGCTGCCGTCTTTATCCAGCCGCTCTACCAGCTGTTCCGGATTTCTTTCCCGACGCTGCCGGCGCTGGCCTTCCTTGTCTTTGCGGCCACGGGGCGCTGCCTGCATTTCCTCATTGCTGAGTACGCCGTCCGCATTGGTGTCCATGTGTGCGAAGTGCTCTTCGAGGCGCAGCTCGTGAGCCGCCTTGAACTCGCTCAGCGACACCTGGCCATTGTTATCCGTGTCTGCCTTCTCCATGCCCTGCCCGGCAAAACCCTGCCCGGCAAAAGCGGCGGCGATACCCAGTCCCACTACGGTGGCGACGATTGTCTTGCTTCTCATGAGATTTCTCCTTCAGTGTGAACCCAGTAGTAGCTGAGAACAGAGTCTGCCAGAGAGGTTCTGGAGGTAAGCTTAAGTTTGCTGAAGTTGATCAGCAAATCGCGGCAACTTAACAAAACTTAAGATTCGCGAGCCGCAGCGTGCCTTGCGGACAGGATTGTGAACACGCGCTTGTATAAGATAGCGCCATGGAAGATCGCCAGACAATTCTGCTCGTCGACGATGACAAGGCGTTAACGAGCATGCTCTCTGAACTGCTCGCCACCGAGGGCTACGCCTGTGCGATAGCGCATAACGGGCGCGCCGCACTGGAGCTGGAGGAATCCGAAAAACCGGCGCTCGTCATTCTCGATGTCATGATGCCCGGTGACGACGGCATCACAACGCTCCGCGTATTGCGCCGCACCTCCGCAGTGCCTGTCCTGATGCTCACAGCGATGGGCGAGGACGACGACCGCATCCTTGGCCTCGAGGCTGGTGCCGACGACTACCTCGCCAAACCTTTCGTTGCGCGCGAACTGGTACTGCGCGTCAAGGCGATCCTGCGGCGCGCGACGGGAGTGGCACGTGACGCGGCAAGCCCGGTGGTCGAGGCAGGTCCGTTGCTTATTGAGCCGGACAAGGAACGGGCGCAAATCAACGGGACGCGGCTGCCACTGACCGGAGCGGAACTCCAGATACTCGAAGCACTTGCCGCGGAGGTCGGACAGGTGGTCAGTCGGGAGCACCTGACCCGGACTTGCCCTGGGTCGCGAATTATCACCCTACGACCGCGCGCTCGACACTCACGTCAGTCACCTGCGCCGCAAGCTGTCTGCAGCGCAGACGGGCGCCGCGGTTGAGATCAAGAGCGTGCGCGGCGCAGGTTATCGACTGGTGGTGGACTAGAAATCCCATGCGTATGTTCTGGAAACTTTTCGGTGCATTCTGGCTGACAACGGTCGTCATTCTCGCGATTACAGTCTTTTACAGTTTCCGGCTTGCCGGCGACCAGTCAGCTAACAGCTACGCCGATCCGCGCGAGGTCGACGCGCTGCTGCAGACAATCATGCAGACCGAGGGCATCGACGGGTTGCGGGACTACGTTGCCGATGCCCGCAATTTTCCGCCGGGTCAGACCGTTTACCTGATCGATGAATCCGGCGTCGATCTGCTGGGCCGCAGCCTTCCAGAACAAATCCAGAACCGGACGCGGCGCATGTGGGCAGCGATCAGTGAGCGCCGCATCGAGCGCCGCAACGGTGATCGACGACAGCGCCGCCTGCGCCAGTCACTGCTCGAAACCGCCGATGGCCGGATGCTGCTCGCAATGCCCGGTCCGGCACCCTTGCCGCGATTCGGCCTGCTGTCATCGGGAAGCGCCCGCTGGTCGGTACTGGCGCTTGCAGCAGCAATCAGTTTTCTCGGCTTCTGGTTGCTGAGTCGTTCCCTGACCGGCCCGGTGGCGCGGATCTCGGCGACCGCCGCACGACTTGCCGATGGCGACCTGTCCTCGCGAGTTGGCGCCGGCGCATATTCCGGCGATGAGATCGGTCAGCTCGCGGTGCAGTTTGACCGCATGGCAGCGGAGCTCGATACGCAATCGAAAAATCGTCGCGAACTGTTTCGCAACATCGCGCACGAATTGCGCGCGCCGCTAACGCGACTGCAAATCGCGACCGAGTTGCTTGAGCGCAAACCCGGTAGCGCTGCCGAGAACCTGCAGCGTATTCGTTACGAGATCGTGCGCGTTGAAAATCTTGCCAAGCAGGTGCTGGCGCTGGCGCGCGCTGAGCAGGGCCTCGCGAAAGACGCTGTGACATCGCTGCTTGAGACGACGGCGACGATTGCCGAGGACGCGCGCTTCGAGGCGGATGCACGCGGCGTGCGTTTCAGCTACGTGGCGCCGGACGAAGACATAACGATCCGCGGCAACCCGGATGCAATCGCCAGTGCCATCGAGAACGTCGTGCGCAACGCAGTTCAGCATACGCCTGGCGGCGGCGAGGTGTCCTTGTACGTAGATGACCGCGAGCCTTGCAGCGTCACGGTGACCGATACGGGTCCGGGCGTGCCGGACGAAGCACTCGAGATGATCTTTGAGCCGTTCTACCGCATCGACACCAACCAGCCCGGCGCCGGCGTTGGACTGGCGATTGCCAGGCGCGTACTGCAGCAGCTTGGCGGCGAGATCGAAGCGAAGAACCGTCCGGGCGGTGGTTTGCACGTGACAATGCGGTTTCCGCGAGCTGCGGTCCGGTAGGCCTGCGCGAGGCTGTCGGCGTCGGTACGGACAACAGCCCGGCTTCTCGCAGACAGCCCATTGCCTGCCGTAGAATTCCTTGCAGCCCGCCGCTGACGGGAACTATTGCCCCGCCCCGGCATTTAACAATTGGCGGTATCCAGCCAGAGCGGCACCGGGCATCAACCAGGCGATGCCATTGGCGTAACGCCGTTCTCAGCGCATAGTGTGAACTGGGCTAACCTGTACCAATGTGCGCTGGGTCGCCGTGGCGTGTGTCACGGGCGGTCGCGAATCCAGGCGCAATTGCGCTAGATTAAAAAATAGCCATAGCATCTTTTGCTCAAGCGCCCGGCAGCTTGCTTCGACTGCAAGATCGGCGGGAAGAAAATAAGAATAGAAAACGGCCAGTTTAATAATAAGGAGGCTGTTTAACAGCTCCGCCCATGGACCTAAGCCCCACAGATTTGCGGCTCGCCTCATTCGACCTCTATAGAACGGACGAGAAGTACGACTTCAAGCTGACCGATATTCTCCGTCGGAGACATCGGCCAATACTCTTCATACTTGACCGATCGGGAAACCTCGTTTATTCCTGCCTCCCTGACAGGACACCCGGGGTTGATCGCGTGTCGCCGGTTATTACAGCCACGCTTCTGGATACTGCGCTTGCAGAGGCTCGCTCATTGATACGGGCTAAAGATGCAGAATACGAAAACGTGGTTCGCCAGGTAGCCATCAGCAAGCCGGACGAAAAGTGCGCCCTGGTCGTGCTCGAAGAACAATTCTGGTGCGTTCGCCTGTTCGAACTCGACAATGGCATCCCGAATCCGAACAGCCATCTCGCGGCGCTGATCGAACCTATTGGCGCACCGCAGTCGGGCAAGCTGGATCTCAAGAAAGTTAAATGCCTGTTCAAACTCTCGAAACGCGAAGTAGACGTCGTCGAGGAGCTGGTGTCAGGCAATACAGACAAGGCTATTGCCAGCAATCTTGGCATCAGCGTTGAGACAGTACGTGCGTACCTGAAATCGGTTCGGGCTAAGCTTGGCGTGTCCACACGAACGGCGATCGTTTCAACTGTCCACAATTTACACAACGGTAGTTCGCCGTCGCTTTGACGCGCGCATCGCTGAGGTCTTAACCATGTCTGATCAAAAGTTTACAGAGAACGAAGGAGACAGCGACACGCAGAATCTGCCGCAACTGAATTCCTTGTCGAATATTGACGACGACTACGATCCCGATGAGGCGACCGACAACCACCTCTGTTTGCCGATCGAGAGCAGTCATACATCGAACTCACTGACTGTTCTTGAAAGCGACCTTCGCTCCCTGCATACCAAGTGGCAGGATTTCGAGAAAATCATCTCCGAGCGGGACGAGCGAATCGCGGTTTGGGAACGAGATGTGACGATTTATCGCGAACGTTGCGGCTTGCTCGAAAAGGAAGTCGAGACACTGTCGGCAGAGAAGCACCAGCTGTCGACGGAACTTGATGAGCAAGGCGCTGAGCTGCAGGACCTGACTCTGCAATACAAAGAACTGGACGCCGTCGCAAGTGAGAGAGAGCAAGAGCTCCAGAAAGCGCAAGCAGGACTCGGCAAGCCTGGCAGAGGACAAGCGGCGCCTGGAGGATGAAATTTCCGGTCAGTCGCAGCAGACCTCTGACATCAGCAAGCGCATCGAGACGATGCAAGCTGAAGAAACCGCACTGCGCTTGCAGGTGCAGGAACTGAACGACTACATTGACGGCCGCAAGAACACCTGGAAGGAACTGAACGACAAGTTAAAAGAACACGAAGCGACCATCAGCGGCTTAAGCAATAGCGTGGAGTCGCGCGACAGCATCATTGCAATCGAAGAACGCGAGAAAGCCAAGCTGGCAGGCCAGATTGCGAAATTGGAGCGAGACCTCGTCGAAATACGCGGAAAATACGCAGAGAAAGACTCGAGCTACCGGGCTCTGCAGCAAAACCTTGAGACCCGGGCCAAAGAGCTCGGCAATCTGAATGCGGAGACGATGCGCAGCGGCAAGGACATCGAGCGCCTGCAGAAGAAAATGCAGGAGCGCGATGCGTCGATTGCGACACTGCGCAGCGAAGTAAAGCAAGGCAATGACGATCGCGGTTCGCTGAAAGAGCAGCTATCAGCGGAACGAGTGACACTCGTTGGATTAAAGTCCCAGCTGGAAACCGCGAACAATCGTATCGCTGATCTCGAATCGAGCCGCAAGGAGCGCGATACGTCGATAGAAGCCTTGCGCAGCGAGTTGAAAGACGAGAAAGACGATCGCACATCGCTGAAGGAGCAGCTTTCGGGCGAGAGAGCGACGCTCGTGGAATTGAAATCGAAGCTGGACGCCGCGAACAGTCGCATTGCCGATCTCGAAGCCAGCCGGAAGCAGCGTGATGCGAGCGCGGAAGAGCTCAGCGCAACGATTGGCGCACTTCGCGAGCGCCTGAAAGCGAGCGATCCCACTATTCGTTCGCTGGACAAACAGTTGTCCGAGGAGAAAGCGACCATCAAGGAAGTTCAGGTCAAGCTGGACGCCGCCAACAGCCGCATTGCCGACCTTGAATCAGCGCGCAAGCAGCGCGATGCGAGCGCTGAGGAGCTAAGCGCCACCGTTGGTGCGCTTCGTGAGCGCCTGAAGACCAGCGATCCCACTATCCAGAAGCACGAGGCGACGATCGCGGAACTGCAGCAAGCGATCAGCGACAGTCGCAATAGCGAGAAGGCTCTGCGCGGCGAGGTTACCGGTTTGTCTGCGAAGCTCGAGGAACTCAACACACGCACGGCCGAGCAGGAGGTCCTGCTCGCCGAGTCCAATGCTGCGACCAGGGAGTCCTTGCGGCAGCTGCGGAGCGTGGAAGAAGAACTTGAGGCGCAACGTGAGCTTGTGCAGGTCCTTGAAGCCGAGTTGAACACGAAACAGGAAGACCTGGACCTGCTCGATCGGAGCGTTGACCGACTGCATGCCATTGGCAGCGAGGTGCGCGATCTTGACATGCAGATCGACGATATCTGGCGACGCAAGCCACAGCCCGCCGTGCTCGACATCGAGTTGCCGTTCCAGCAGCTCAAAGGCAGCCTGCTCGAACCCGAAGAGATGATGGATGAAAAGGTCGACGACGCTGAAGTCTGCGCCTATGAACACCTGATCATTCGAGAAAACGATGCCGGCGGACAGTCCAATCGGCAGCTGCTCAGTGCACGGCGTATCGACCATTGGTCGCGCCAGTACGAACGACATCCGGATCGCCAGCAAGTACATCAGTCGCCTGCATGCACGGATCACGATCGATGGTCCAGTCCGCGGTCATCGAAGACGCTGGCAGCACAAACGGGTTTTTCGTCAATTCGATGCAGACCAGGCATCACAGTGCTGACGAGCGGAGACCGCCTCGAGATTGGTGACTGCAAGTTCCGCTATCTCTGCTCCGAGAACGGACTTGACACGAGCGGCCTGCGAAACGGGCAACGGGATCACTGACAGCTAACCCGGCACGCGATTGCCGCGCCTGGAACAAACGACCGGGGTGCACAGGCAATGTGTTAGCGCGTCGAGTCGCAGCGCGCTACAGCTTCACATGGCGCAATCGCAAAGCGTTGCCAATCACCGACACGGAACTCAGGCTCATCGCTGCGGCCGCAAGCATCGGGCTTAGCAGTAAGCCGAAGAACGGGTACAGCACGCCGGCCGCGATCGGAATGCCCGCCGTGTTGTAGGCGAACGCAAAGAACAGGTTCTGCCGGATGTTGCTCATCGTCGCCTGGCTGAGCGTGCGGGCCCGGGCGACTCCGAGCAGATCGCCGCGTACCAGCGTGATGCCGGCGCTCTCCATGGCCACATCGGTGCCGGTTCCCATGGCGATGCCGACGTTGGCCTGCGCCAGTGCCGGTGCGTCGTTAATACCGTCGCCGGCCATCGCGACGATCGCGCCGGCCGCCTGCAGTTCGCGAACCACGCGATTCTTGTCTTCCGGCGATACGTCGGCATGAACCTCGTCGATGCCGATTTGCCGTGCAACGGCGTCCGCCGTGCCCTTGCTGTCGCCGGTCAGCATGACGACCTTCAGACCTGCCTCGTGCAGCAGGCGGATGGCCTCTTTCGTGGTGCTCTTGATAGGGTCAGCGACGCCGATCAGGCCCGCCGCCTTGCCGTCCACCGCAACGAACATGACGGTCTGACCTTCGCTGCGATAGCGCTCGGCGGTTTCGGTGAGTGACTCGTCCAGTGCGCCCAGCCGCTGCATGAACTTCCTGTTGCCAATTGCGACGCTCGAACTGCCGACCTGCGCCTGCACGCCTTCACCGGTAATCGACTCGAAGTCGCGCGCCGTCTCGAGCTTCAGCGACCGGCTTTCTGCGCCATTAACAATGGCCTGTGCCAGAGGATGCTCGCTGACATTTTCCACGGCGGCAGACAGGCCGAGCAGGCGACTTTCATCAAACCCCGCCACAGGCTCCAGCGTCACAAGTTTAGGACGACCTTCTGTCAGCGTGCCGGTCTTGTCCACGACGATCGTGTCGACTTTCTCGAAGGTTTCCAGTGCCTCGGCGTTCTTGATCAGGATGCCGTTCTGCGCACCCTTGCCGGTACCGACCATGATCGACATCGGGGTGGCGAGACCAAGCGCACAGGGACAGGCGATGATCAGAACGGCGACGGCGTTCACGATGGCGTAAGCCATCGCCGGCATCGGGCCCCAGACGGACCAGGCAATGAAGGTCAGAATCGCGGCCACGACAACCGTCGGCACAAACCAGGACGCAACCTGGTCAGCAAGCTTTTGGATCGGCGCACGACTGCGTTGTGCTTCCGCGACCATCCGCACGATCTGCGACAGCACGGTGTCGTCGCCGACCTGTGTCACTTCCATGACAAAACTGCCGGTACCGTTTACCGTGCCACCTATCAGCTTGTCACCTGCACTCTTTGCAACAGGAATCGGCTCGCCGCTGATCATGGATTCGTCGACAACACTGCGGCCTTCGGCGATTGTTCCATCGACCGGCACTTTCTCACCAGGTTTGACGCGTAGCCGATCGCCGGTCGCCAGCTCATCCAGCGATACTTCCTGCTCTTCTCCGTTTGCATTGATGCGTCGCGCCGTCGGCGGCGCCAGTTCGAGCAGTGCGCGGATGGCGCCGGAGGTCTGGCTGCGCGCCTTGAGCTCCAGCACCTGGCCGAGCAGCACCAGCGTCGTGATGACGGCAGCCGCCTCGTAGTACACGGCGACTTCGCCCAGCTCATTGCGAAACGCTGCCGGGAACAGGCCCGGCGAAATCGTGGCGACCAGTGAATACAGAAACGCCACGCTAACGCCGAGCGCGATCAGCGTGAACATGTTCAGATTCATCGTGCGCACCGACTGCCAGCCGCGCACGAAAAACGGCCAGCCGCCCCACAACACGACCGGCGCCGCGAGCAGGAACTGGCCCCACTGCCGCCACGCCGGCGGCACGAGCTGCTCCAGCGGCTGCCCCGGAATCATGTCGCCCATTGCGTAGACGAAAAGCGGCAACGTCAGCAGGGCGCTGATCCAGAAACGCCGCGTCATGTCATCGAGTTCGCTCGTATCCTCTTGCTCGCTGACCATGACCGGCTCAAGCGCCATGCCGCAGATCGGGCAGCTGCCCGGTTCGTCCCGGACGATCTCCGGGTGCATCGGGCAGGTGTACTGGGTTTTCCGCGCCGCGAAACTGTTTCGCTCCAGCGCCATGCCGCACTTCGGGCAGCTGCCGGGCTGGTCGGATTCGACCTCCGGGTGCATCGGGCAGGTGTAGTTGGCTTTCGACTTCGCTCCGGCCTTCTTCGCCGCAGGCGCGCTGCAGTGGTGGCAGCTCCCGGCGTCCCCGGCATCGGCATCCGCATCGGTATCCGCATGTTTTTGCGGTGCGCCGTGCTCCGTCGATTTCGCATCCGCCTCGTCTACCAGCCACATGCCGCATTTCGGGCACTTGCCGGGCTCCTGCGATTTGATCTCCGGGTGCATCGGGCATGTCCAGGACTTGCTCATGATTCGCTCCTTTCGAGTTCCTCGAGGATGGGACAGTCGGGCCTCGTATTGTGGTGACAGCGCTCGGCGAGATTCGTCAGCACGTTGACGCCAGTGGCCGCGGCGGCCTGGCCAATATTCATCGATCCACCCCTCGGGTCGGGTTCAACCTTGTCTACCTGTGCCGATCGTAGACCTTCCCGTGATGGGAAGGTCAGGCGATTTCGTGCAATCACCGCCTCGCCTGTCCCGGCCCGCGCGACGCTTCAATGTTCATGCACCTCGCCGCGGCGCAGCGCGCCGCTTCGCCACAGCAGGAACAGCGCCGGAATGACCAGCAGCGTGAGAACCGTTGCGCTGACCATGCCGCCGACCATCGGCGCGGCGATCCGGCGCATTACCTCGGACCCGGTGCCGCCGCCGAACATGATAGGCAGCAGGCCGGCGATGATGGCCGCGACGGTCATCATGATCGGCCGCACGCGCAACACCGCGCCGTCGATAACCGCCTGCTGCACATCGTCGACCGTTAACGCGCGATTTTCCGACCTGGCTGTTGCGATGTGTTTACCGATCGCCTGGTTCAGATAGACCAGCATCACAACACCGATCTCAACAGCAACACCGGCGAGCGCGATAAATCCAACGCCAACCGCAACCGACAAATCGTAGCCGAGCAGGTACAGCAGCCAGATGCCGCCGATCAAGGCCATCGGCAGGGTACCGAGGATGATGGCCACTTCCGCGAAGCGCCGAAAGTTCATGAACAGCAGTAACGCGATGATCGCCAGCGTCACCGGGCCGACCAGCGTCAGTCGCTCCTTGGCACGCACCATGTATTCATACTGACCGGACCACGCCAGCGAGTAACCGGCCGGCAGGTCGAGCTGCTGACTGACCACGCGCTGCGCCTCGGCAACATAGGAGCCGAGATCGCGGTCCGCAATGTCGACGTAAGTCCAGCCGTTCAGGCGGGCATTCTCACTCTTGATGATGGGCGGACCATCGACAATGCTGACATCGGCAACGTCGGCCAGCGCAATGCGGGCACCGTCCGGCGTGACGATTGGTAGCAGCCGCAGCTGTTCCAGGGAATTGCGCACGCGCTGCGGGTAACGCAGGTTGACCGGGTAGCGTTCCAGGCCTTCGACAGTCTGCGTAACGTTCATGCCGCCGATGGCGGTGCGCACGATATCCTGCACGTCGTTGATATTCAGGCCATAGCGCGACGCGCGCTGCCGGTCGATATCAACATCAATGTAACGGCCGCCGGCGACGCGTTCCGAATACACCGAGGCCGTGCCCGGCACGACCGGCAGCAAGCGCTCGAGATCCTTGCCGATACGCTGGATAACGGTGAGATCGGGTCCCGCTACTTTTATGCCGACCGGTGTCTTGATGCCGGTAGCCAGCATGTCGATGCGGGTTTTGATCGGCATCACCCAGGCATTCGTAAGGCCCGGATAGTTGACGATGCGATTGAGCTCTGCACGCAGATCGTCCGCGGTAATGCCGTCACGCCATTCCTCGCGCGGCTTAAACTGGATCACCGTTTCGATCATGGTCAACGGCGCCGGATCCGTTGCTGTCTCCGCGCGGCCGATCTTGCCGAACACGCTCTTCACTTCCGGCACCGTGCGAATCATCTTGTCGGTCTGCTGCAGGATCTCGCGCGCCTTGTCGATCGACACGCCGGGGTAGGTTGTCGGCATGTACATCAGGTCACCTTCGTCGAGCGGCGGCATGAACTCGGAGCCGAGCTGGGTCACCGGCCACAGACCGACCAGCAGGACAAGCGCTGCAGCAACCAGCGTCGACCTCGGAAAGCGAATCACAGCATGAATCAGCGGCTGGTAGACGGCGATCAAGCCGCGATTGATCGGGTTCTTGTGTTCCGGCGTGACGTGCCCGCGAATGAAATAGCCCATCAGCACCGGCACCAGCGTGATCGACAGAATCGCGGCAGCCGCCATCGCATAGGTCTTGGTGAACGCCAGCGGCGCGAACAGCCGACCTTCCTGTGCTTCCAGCGTGAACACCGGCAGAAAGCTCAGCGTGATGATCAGCAGTGAGAAGAACAGCGGCGGCCCGACCTCGCTGGCCGCATCACCGATAACTCGCCAGCGGTTTTCGTCGGTGAGCGGTTCCTGCTCGATGTGCTTGTGCACGTTCTCGACCATGACGATAGCCGCATCGACCATCGCGCCGATCGCAATCGCGATGCCGCCCAGCGACATGATGTTGGCGTTGAGGCCCTGCAGTCGCATGACGATAAACGCAGCGAGGATGCCGACCGGCAGGCTCAGGATAATGACGGCCGACGAGCGCAGGTGGAAACAGGAACACGGCACAGACGAGTGCAACGACGAAGAATTCTTCGATCAGCTTGCCTTTAAGCGTTTCCACCGCGCGGTCGATCAACGCAGAGCGGTCATAGGTCGTTACGATCTCGACTCCGTCGGGCAGGCTGCGCGCTAGTTCGCCCAGTCGTTCCTTGACCGCGGCGATGGTCTTCGACGCATTCTCGCCCCAGCGCATGACGATGACAGCGCCGACAACCTCGCCCTCACCGTTCAGCTCAGCGATACCGCGGCGCGATTGCGGACCGACGCGCAAATCGGCGATGTCGGACAGGACGATCGGCGTACCGTTCGCATCGACACCCAGCGGTATCTGCGCGAGGTCATCCAGACCCTGCAGATAGCCCGTTGCGCGCACCATGTATTCGGCCTCGCCCATCTCGACGACCGAACCACCGGCTTCCTGGTTGCCCGACTGTATCGCCGTCTTGACCTTCGCGAGCGTCATGCCGAACGCACGCAGCTTGTCCGGATCCACCACCACCTGGTACTGGCGCACCATGCCGCCGATCGTGGCCACCTCGGCCACGCCCGGCACGGTCTGCAACTCGTACTTCAGGAACCAGTCCTGAAGGCTGCGCAGTTCCGACAGGTCGTGATTGCCACTGCGATCAACCAGCGCGTACTCGTAAATCCAGCCCACGCCGGTCGCGTCCGGCCCCAGTGTCGGCCGGGCGCTGTCGGGCAGCTGTCCTGCAACCTGGCTCAGGTATTCCAGCACGCGCGTACGCGCCCAGTACAAGTCAGTGCCATCTTCGAAGATCACGTAGACGTAGGAGTCGCCGAAGAATGAATAGCCGCGCACCGTAACCGCCTTCGGCACGGACAGCATCGCGGTCGTCAGCGGGTAAGTGACCTGGTCCTCGACGACCTGCGGCGCCTGCCCCGGGAACGAAGTTTTCACGATCACCTGGACGTCGGACAGGTCCGGCAGCGCATCGACCGGCGTTTCCTTAAGTGAGTAAACACCGCCTGCAACCAGCAGCCCGGTCGCCACGAGCACCAGAACGCGGTTGCTGATCGACCAGCGAATGAGCGCGGCTATCACTGCACTGGCTCCTTGCCGTTGTCATCACTGTCCATCGTCATGCCCTCGTGGTGGTCGTGATCCATCGGCATGTCATTCATGGGCTCCGTATGTCCGGAATGTTCGTCGTCGGTGGCGGGCATCGGGTCTGCCGGCCGGGCGCTGTCCGGCTGCATGTGTCCGGAGTGATCGTCAGCGGCGGGCATCGTGTCTGCCGGCTGGGCGGTGCCCGGCTGCCTGTGTCCGGAGTGATCGTCAGCGGCAATCTGTTCGTCGGACATGCCGAGGCGTGCCAGTGCCGTCTCGATGTTCGATTCGGAATCGATCAGGAACTGGCCGGACGTGACAACACGATCCGCGGCGCTGACGCCCGATCGAATTTCGATGCGACCGCCGGCCTCGATGCCAACTTCAACAGGCTGCGAGCGAAACTTGCCGTCCCCCAGCGCCAGCACCACGCGATCGACCGTGCCACCGCGAATCAACGCTTCCAGCGGCACATGAACAAGCGCTTGTGACGGTGTACCGTGAATGGTGACTTTCGCGAACATGTTGGGCCGCAGGGTCTCCGCCGCGTTGTCGAAACGCAGCCGGACCTTGAGCGTGCGCGTTTTCGGATCGAGCTCCGGGAACACGTAGTCCACGATGCCTTCGAGCCGCTCGCCCGGCAGATAGTCCAGCTCAACCACCGCGCGCTGCCCCGGCTCTACCCAGGCGGATTGCCGTTCGAAGACTTCGACGAGAACCCACACGCGATCGAGATTGGCAATCGACATGACTTCGGTCGCGGGTGTTACGTAAATCCCCTGCCGAACGCCGAGGTGTGCAACGACACCATCCGCCTCCGCATAAATGCGTTGCCGCTGCTTTACGGTTCGCTCTTTATCCAGTCGCTTTATCTCGGTGGCTGTCACGCCGAACGCCGCCAAACGTTCACGGGACGCTGCGTGCAGCGCCGTATTGCGGCTCTTCAACGCAGCCAGGTATTCTTCCTGGGCGTTTACCAGCGTTGGTGAGTAGAGCGCGAACAACATCTGGCCGCGCGTCACCGGATCGCCGGCCGCCTTGATGCCCAGCTCCTCGATCCAGCCGTCTACCCGCGTGTGGATATGCCGCACCGTGTCTTCGTCGTAACCGACATAGCCCACGGTGTCAATGCGGCGCGACAACGATCCCACCTCGACGGGCGCTGTGCGTACGCCGAGGTTATTGACGATCCTCGGGTCGATCGACACCACGCTGGAATCGTCATCGCCTGCTTCATCCGCGTACACGGGTACGAGGTCCATGCCCATTGGCGACTTGCCCGGCGCGTCGCGTCGATAGTTTGGATCCATCGGCGCTTTCCAGTAGAGAATCTTTCGCTCGTTGTCGCTGGCGTTCTCGCTGGCGCCCGATTCGCTTCGCCACGTGTTGCCGAGGCCAAAGCCAATCACCAGGGCAACGACCAGCGCTGCAATAATCATCAGTATTCTGTTCATCGGGAGATTCCTCCGAGGTTCGCCAGCACGGCGTAACTCTGGTCGCGTTCGGTTTGCAGGCGAATGTGGTCGAGTCGCGAGTTCAGTTCATCGATAAAGCCACGCATCACGTCGGCGAAATCACCGGTTTCACTCTGGTACGCGGCGAGCGCCGCACTGGCGCGATCTTCTGCCTGTATCAGGATCACGCGTTCGTAAAGTTCGATTCGGTGCGACAATTCCTGCCAGCGTGAGTACTCTGCTTCGAGCTGGCTGGCGAGATGCCGACGCAACTCTTCTTTCGACTCCACCGCAGCGCGACGCTCACCCAGCGCCGCGGCAAGCGAGCGGTCCTGCCGGTTCTTGCGAAAGAACGGCAAATCGACGGTGACAGAAAGACTGACGAAATCGGAACGCGGATTGCCGTTCGGCAGAGAACCGTCGCGGTAGCCGTAACCGAAATCCATCGCCCAGCCGGGCTTGAAGCGCTCTTTGGCGAGATCGATACCGGCAATGCGGGCCGCAACGCGCGCATCTGCCGCCTGCAAAGCCGGGTGACTGGCAAACTGGTTCTGCAGCACTTCTAAAGGTGGCAACTGCCGCCATGGCGGCAAACGCTCGGCAAGCGGACGTCGTGCATCCTCGCCAAGCCATTGGCTGAGTTCGGCGCGGGCGCGGGCGCGCTGCTGTCGAATATCGATAAGCCGATCATCGAGCCGGCTAAGTTCAAGATCCGCGCGCAGCACATCCTGCTGGTCTTTCTTGCCGACCGAGTACAGGGAGCGCGTAACGGTAACGAGATCCTCAAAGTACGGACGTGATTCGCTGACGAGCGTGTGCGCGTGCTCCCAGTAGTACACATCGAGCCAGGCACTGCGCACGGAGGTCAGCACATCCCGGGCGCGTGCGTCCGCGCTCTGGTCCATTTCGGTTGCCAGTGACTGGAACCTGCGCGCGCTGTATGCACGGGTTTTGCCGGGCGGAAAGGCCTGCCGAATGCCAAGCTGCGCCTGCGTCATGGCTTCGGTCGCAAAGCCGCCTGACTGCACCGGGAAGTTCGCGAGGCCGACACGCAGTGTCGGGTCGGGAAGCTCACCGGCGGCGACCGCCTGTTCCTCGAGCGAGTTCGCGCTTGCCAGCAACGCGGCCTGACCGGGCTCCGTGTACAGCGCCAGGTCTTCGGCTTCCGCCAGCGTTAACGGTAACGGTTCCTGCGCCCAGCCCGGCGAAAATGCCGGCAGCAGCGTAAGAAACAGCACAACGGGCACAGTGCGTGCAGTGCACGTGCGCGCCGTTACGGACTTATTTTGATGGGATTGTTCCCAGCGTTCTAACAACATCTGCTCGATCTCCTTCGTGAGTCACCGACAAGAACCGGTTTCGCGCGAAGGGATCGCTAGATGAGAAAGACGCAGTAGGTAATATTGAGGGGGGTTGAGGAACCCGGGGGCGGACTTCGGGTTCGATGCCAGCCTGCGTAGTCGGCTGGCCGCAGGGCAGGAACCGTAGCGATGGCCGGGAGTACGGCGATCGGCAGATCCTGCGGGGAATCCTTGAGCTTGAGCTCGGTGTTGCGACTGTCGTAGTTGAGCTCGTCGGCAAGGCTGCAATCCGTCGCGGCGCTGGCGCAAGGCATGTCGCCCATGGCCATGTCGTGACCCGCCATTTCGTGACCGGCCATCTCATGACCGACCATGTCATGACCGACCATGTTGTGGCCCGCCATTTCATGAGCAGCAAGGTTGGCACTGGCCGAGTCCGGACAGCGCGGGCAATCGTGTTGCTCAACGCCGCCAAGCGCCATCGCACACGGCTGCAGAACCAGGTTCATCCACGCCACGACGAAGACGGCCAGGACGCTGCGCGTCCGGGCCGAATGAGGTCGTCTGGTGATGGTCGTCTGGCTCAAACCATGCGTCCTGTTAGTCGATGCGACCTCTCTGATGTCGTGGCGTCTGGCTGGAAGCCACGCCCTGACAGATCGCTGCTGTCGACAAGGATACATCCCAAACACGGTGGCGGGTCAAGGAATGCCGGCGCAAATCGGGAAGATCCTTATGCCGGAGCTCGTGTTTGAGCGTTGCTGCAAGGTCTCGTCCGGCAATATCTGCGGTGTTTCGCAGTGGTCAGCTTCCCGCAATTGCGGTGCTCACCGGCAGGAGCAATCGGGATTTCGGCGATCATCAGGAGAAGCTCTGCCAGATCCTTACCAACACACCTTGCTATCCGTATGCCGGTTTCGCAGCTTCCGGGACTGTATCAACGTTCTTTTACCAGACGGGCCGCCGCTGCTGAAAGCAGGGCCACCGAGTAGTGCTTGTGGAATCCGAGCAACGCCCTGTAAGCGAAACCCATGCGCTGTTCCCCCGTCGCCTTATTGAGAACCGGAACGACGGCAGAGCCAAAGTATAACTTTGTGTGGGTACCGGCCTCAGCTGTCACCTGATCGGTCATCAACCATGATCTCGTTCGACCCTGAAAGTCCGCCAACAAAAGTTGATTGTCTGATCTGGCCTCGACCGACCAGGCTGCAAACTCGCCCGCAATACCGGATGCCAGCCGGGCCAACTGATCGTCTGTTGAAGGCCGCGATGCCGCCCATTTCAGAATGAAACGCTCGAGCCTGAATAGCCATGTCGAGTAGAAAGCTATTACATACTGCTCCTGAGAGACGGAGACGGGGACCACCGTGGAGTAGCAATCAGTATGGAAGCCGCTCTTTTGATAACGGCTGAGCAGAGCGCCGGATGGCATGGGACTTGCTGTTACTCCTGGCATGACCCAATCACTATTTTCGACGCGGAACGTCCACACAAGCTTGCACATGGCGCGGTCCGCCTTGAGCGGCAGCACACGGGAGGATGCGTTGCGTCGGCTAAGGACATTACGCGTGGTCTCACCGCGGACGGTGCTGTGTACCCAGGCCCGCCGTTATAAACAGCGCTGTTGCCTCGCTGTCCACGTCAGCCGTGTGCCACGCCCCGGGCTCGTTGACGATGTATTCGCCGGCACTCAGCGTGACTGTGGATAGCGACCCATCGGTACTCTCCTGATGGAGGGTCATTGAACCTGCCGTGCAAAGTACCACCTCGCTTCCCTGCGGATGCATCTCCCACATGTCCCAGGATTCCTTGAATGTGTACATGCTCACGAGCCGGCCCTCGGCGCCGTCTTCGGCGTGACGTTCGGTGTAGGCGGCGTACCACTCCATCCCGCCGGTGAACAGGGGTTCGACCTCTGCAGTCGCTCCCAGTCCGAGATGGACCGGGCGTGTAGTGATGTCTTTTGGTTCCATTACGACTTCTCCAATTCGCGAGAGCTTAATACTCTACCAAACGGCAGGAACTTCGGTAGGCCGTCCGCCCATTCGGCCAGAAACGGTCGTTTGAGGGAGTGGGAAAATGCGTATGGCGTGAAAAACCCGGTCGGCGCAAAATTGGACGATCCGCAGGCCAGAATAGGAACAAGCCTAATGATTTATGAAGTCGCCGGGGACATTCTCTTGTCTAGCGCTGAAGCCATCGGGCACGGCGTTGCCGCCAACGATCCGATGACCCAAGGTTTGGCCGCATCACTTCACGAGCATTACCCAAGCATGCACAAGGATTTTCATCACTGGTGCCACCAGCAGCACCCGAAGCTTGGCAGTGCCTGGATCTGGAGTGGTGCTGAAGGCGCCCGTATCATCAATCTGATCACGCAAGAGGGCGGCTACGAGCGTGGCAGCAAACCCGGCAAGGCCAGTGTAAGTAGCGTTAATCACTCGTTGCGAGCGTTGAAGAAACTGATCGCAGAAGAAGGGCTTTCGTCCATCGCTTTGCCTCGGCTGGCAACCGGCGTCGGGGGTCTCAAATGGGAAGACGTGCGACCATTGATAATGAATCAGCTAACCGACGTGAATGCCGACGTATTTGTTTACCAAGAATACGTCCCAGGCAAGAAGGCTGATGAACCAGGACGGTAAGGCGCGGCACCTAGATATGATGAACGGCTGATTCCGGCAAGTAGCAGCCTGCCGATCCAAATTCCAGCGAATGGCCGCTTTCAGTTACCTGGTAGCCTCTCGGATACGGCATAGTTTCTGCTGCGGCCTAACGTCTAAGCTCACTCGCACCTTGGCGCAGCAGGTCGCGTGGAGCGACAGCGCAAGGCGGGCTGAGTCAATTGGCAGGTGTAGTGCATTGTTAGGGGCATCAGCTGCTCAGTCCTCGGCCAGAAACCTAACAATTTCGCCGACCACCGCCCCGAGCGCAGCTTCGGTAGCGCTCAGTTGTGCTTTGAGCATTGTCTCTTGAAAATTGATATCGCCCTCGTTCTCAATTGCTTCAAATGATTCTAGTGCGACTGATGTAAAGGGTACCAATCCCGTTCTCGTATCCAAAAGCACGGCTTCCACGCCACAATAGGCTTTGGATCGGTCCGCCGCAAACAGGCGGTATCTTTCGAAACTGCGACAGTAGCTCCGATAAACCAGCAAAAGATCAGCTTGGTACCGAGCAGCCGCTTCCCGAAGATGGGGAACTGTCTTTTGTTGAGGAATAAGGATTGAGGGCAGATACGATGCGTCGTAAATGCGCGACGAGGAAACAAGCTGTCCAAGGATGTCTGTGCGCATTCTGTCTGACGCCAAAGCCAGCTCCTCCGACCACTCAGACCAAATTTCGCGACCAAACGGCATCAGGGCGACTCGGCTTAATGTCGGAGGGGTGTATTCGTACTCAAGTATCCTGCCGATCGCCTCGTCGGACAGAACTGATTCGTCGCCGGAGAATAGCGAGGCGGCGCCGACATCAGAAGCAACCGAATCATAGTATGCATCCGGTCTGGCAGCAGTTGAGACAGGCACTGCACAGCCCGCCGATATGAACAAGATCAAAAGTAAGGACAGACTTCGAATCACGATCAATGTCTCCTGATGCCTAACGTCTAAGCTCACACGCACCTGACGCAGGTCGCCTGGAGCGACAGCGCAAGGCGGGCTGGGTCAAGTGACGGGTGCAGCGCATTGTTAGGCGACTTATGCGGCATGGTTGAAATCTAATTCGACTTTCAGACGACCGCCCAATGCTTGTGCAGCACTTTGTAAAGTTTGCAGCGTCACCGATGAGTTGTCTGGGTCCAGTAAGCGATCCAAGGCCGACCGACTGGTATCCATTCTCCGGGCCATTTCTGCTTTGCTGAGTTGTTCAACAGACATTTTTTCTGTGAGCTGAAAGGCGATGTACCGCTTCACCGCAACCGCAGTGGCATCCTCTAGAAGACCTTCTTCCTCAAGAAAGTCATCAAAGTTGCTTCCAATATTTTGCTTCGCCATATTCAAGACCTCAAACTCGTCAATCGTCGCTTCGCGGTCGCCAGCTCGTTGGGAGGCGTCTTTTGACCTTTCTTTACGAACCCGTGAAGCAAGACAATATTTCGACGCTGTACCGTAAAAAACGTCCTAGCAATTCCAGAAGGAATTCTCGATCTCAACTCCCAAAGCCTGTCAGCCATCTTCCTAGCGAGCGGCATTCCAACAGGCCACCCAATCTGCAGGGTCTTTATATCTTCACCGATAACTCGGCGACTCGCCTGATCTAGGTTCTTTAGCCAATCTCGAACTGGTTCACGACCGGAATCGAATCGGAAAAATACTACTTGGAAAGGCCGATCCGATGGCATAGCGAGAGTGTACCATTTTTGGTACCTCTGTCAAGTGTCGTGCAAATGATTGGAGTCGCCTAACGTCTAAGCTCACACGCACTTGACGCAGGTCGCCTGGAGCGACAGCGCAAGGCGGGCTGAGTCAAGTGACGGGTGCAGCGCAATGTTAGGCAGCGCCTTTACAATATGTCGAATCTGACATACTATTGCCTCCAATATGAGCCCGATGAACAAGCCACTTGTATGGATGCATGGTGAGGTCAAAACGCCCCCGTTTTCAAGGCTCGCGCGCTTAGAGGCCGGCTACCTGTTGCGCTTGCTGCAAATGGGAAAAAACCTTGGACTGCCACATTCAAGGCCAATGCCGTCGATAGGCCGACGCTGCCACGAACTACGAATTCATGATGAGACCCAGAGTTGGCGAATCTTGTACCGAATAGATGACGACGCAATTGTAATTGCGGAAGTATTTTCCAAGAAAACCGGTAAAACGCCAAAGACAGTGCTCGATACATGTAAGAAACGACTCAGAGATTACGACAATGGATAAGCGAAAGAAAACTCAACTTGCCAAGCGCGGATGGAAGGCTGGAACGGTCGCTGAATTCCTCGACCTGTCAGATGACGAATCAGCCTATATCGAAATGAAACTGGCATTAAGCGAAAAACTCCGAGAAAGGCGTATCCGTACCAAGTTTACTCAGGCGCAATTGGCCCGCGCAATTCAGTCCAGCCAGTCAAGAGTTGCAAAAATGGAAGCTGGTGATCCAAGTGTTTCAATTGACCTGCTGGTGAAATCTCTACTGGCGCTTGGGGTATCCAAAAAAGAACTCGGCCGTGTAATTTCATGACCGACTTGAGCGCTGCCTAACGTCTAAGCTCACCCGCACTTGACGCAGGTCGCCTGGAGCGACAGCGCAAGGCGGGCTGGGTCAAGTGACGGGTGCAGCGCATTGTTAGGCTGCTTTGACCACCGCTGCACGGATGCTTTCTGGAAGATTGGCATCGACGAAACACTCTGTGGGATAGAGGTAGTCCTCACCGGACTCATCAATGACTCTGAGCTGCCCATGCTTTGTCGCATCAGCATCAGCAATTGACTCGTAGATTTTCCGTCTCTCAAGGGAAGCCGGATAATCCGAGTTATCGATACAAATTACGAATGTAGATTGATTCATAAGGTCGCACCTAATCAAGAAAGTACTTGATTTTCATTTCCTTCCGTCCGATCCCAGTAGCTTCGTACCAGTGTATCTCAGCACGCCGAATCGAACCATCCTCAAAACGGACATCAGCGATGCCCTTACGTTTTCGCCATTTCCCTTTTCCATAAGCACGATAGAGGCGTCTTAATTCGCGGATTGCGGTCCCTGTGGCAAATGTCTCAACGCTCTCAATAGTGCCGGCAATTTCAAATTTCATGTCGCACCTGGGAGCAGCCTAACGACTAAGCTCACCCGCACTTGACGCAGGTCGCCTGGAGCGACAGCGCAAGGCGGGCTGGGTCAAGTGGAGAGTTCCTACGAAAAGTGGACACCCGTTTGTTAGTGCATGTGCCTTCTACTCTATCGGCGAAACGTAGCCCAGTGACGAGTGTAACCGCTCGTGATTGTAGAAGTCGATGTAAGAGCGCATCGCTTTTCTCAGCCGACCGTCTGGCTGAACGTCTGACGGTGATACATATCGGATTTCATTGACTTGAACCACGACTCCATGTGGGCATTGTCGGTCATCCGCCGTGGCCGGTTCACGCTCTGGTTCAGACCCGCCCGCTGCAGGTTGCGCTTAAACTCGCCCGCCAGATACTCGGTGCCGCGATCCGTGTGAAAGACCGTTTCGGGCCCGTTGATCGCAGTCGCAGTGCCTGTTGCAGTGCGCGACGTGTCAGTGCAGCGGTCGATTCATGGCCCAGCGCCCATCCCACCAAGCGGCGCGAGTAACGATCCATCACCGTCGCCAGGTATCGCCACTCCCCTGCCACCTTCAAGTACGTCACGTCACCAACCCAGAGTACATCGGGCCGTGTCACCGACAACTGATGTGCCTGGTTACCGACACTGGCGTAGTGTCGCGCCAGCCCGGGCATGCGCCGGTACAGCCGGGCCGAGTTCGCCTGTATGCCATTTTCCCGCATCAAACGCTCGACCCGGCGTTTGCCCACCGGTACTCCTGCTCGCTGCAGGCTCGCATGGATCCGCGGGCTGCCGTACGTCTCGCGACTGTCAATGTGCGCTTCCTTAACCGCTCTTCAGCAGCCGGTTGTCTTCCGCGGCACGCTCGCTCGGCGGCCTGTCTCGCCACGCGTAGTAACCGCTGCGGCTGACCCCGTACAGTCGACACATCGCGCTCACCGGGTGATCTTCTTTGTGGTGCGTCGATGAAGGCGAAGATGTCGCTCTTCGTGTGGAAGTGAACTCGATGGCTTTTTTTAAAAGGTCATGCTCGAGCTTCAGGCGCTCATACGTCCTTCTTCACCTTCGCGCAGTGCCTTCAGCTCCGCCGCCACGTCTTTATCCACCTCCACACCCTTCGTCACGATCCGTCCCTCGCGCGCTTCTTTGCGCCAACGAGACAACATGAACGGATGAATGTAAAGCGACGCGGCAACATCCTGAATCGCAACGCCCGGCAGTTCGCTTAAGCGAACCGCTGTTGCCTTGAATTCATCGCTGTACTTGTACGTCGTTCTAGGTCCTGGTCTTGGCATCTGAACACTCCTGAATCGTTAGTTCAGGGTGTCCACTAAACCGTAGGAACTATCGCGTCCGCTGCAGCGCATTGTTAGGCGGCCCTCTTACGCCGGCAGCCTAACGACTAAGCTCACCCGCACTTGACGCAGGTCGCCTGGAGCGACAGCGCAAGGCGGGCTGAGTCAAGTGACGGGTGCAGCGCATTGTTAGACCTCATTCCCAAACGACACGCTACCCCCCAAATTCGCCACGATATCGTGAGATGCCTTTGTTAGCGGAGAGGCGCCTTCGCTCGCTTCGAAACACTCAATAAGCTGGTCAATTTGACAGATAACCAGAAAGGATACCGTCGACATTGCACGAAAGTTGTATATTTCTATCCCCTCACTTGACTCGATATTCTGAGCTACAGGCACTTGGTGAAGTGCGTACATTGCCCCGTAGAGCGTGCCATGCAATAGCTCAGAGGAGTGACGGTAAATTGCTGATATACCCACCCGAAGTACATCGGCTGCTTTCTTTCCAAATACTCCTTCGATCGTATTCACTCTGTCGTGCAACGACTCTGGCGTCCAGTACGGCGCTTCCTTTCCTGACTTGAAGCTAAATTCGTCAAGAAGTTCCTGCAAATCCGAACTTGCCTCAATTGTAGTACTGGCTTTTTCCTTGTCTAGATAGTCCTCTAGGAATTTACGATAGAGAAGGATGTCTCGGTACGATTTCTGTCGAGCATGGCGCATAGCCTTCGACGCCGCATCTGTGCCAATCGCTCGTATGAACAGCGCGTTGATCACACTCTCCAGAACTGCGCGAGCCAGGATGATCGCACCAAACATCTGCCGTGCTTCGACTAAGAAATAGAGGCTGCCACAGGCCTTCTGCACCAGCCATAGTAAAGGAACCAATGCCGCTGAAGCTGACTCCTCCATCTGCATAAATGCTGAGCGAAGTGCCTGAAGAATGGCCGCCTGCTGCTTTAGTGCCTCCGAGACTTTAGAGGCAGCGGCCTCCGAACCGTACGGTATTTTTCGGGTGATGGTCACTGCTCGAATGAGGTCTAACGTCTAAGCTCACCCGCACTTGACGCAGGTCGCCTGGAGCGACAGCGCACGGCGGGCTGGGTCAAGTGGCGGGTGCAGCGCATTGTTAGATTCCCTCCCGTGAAGATTCGAACTGCCCGATCAGTTTCTTGATGTTTGGCATTTTCCATAAGTGAAACATTGCTACAGCCGGGCCTAAAATGAACACCATCGAAACGATCCCGAAATACTTAAAATCCGATTCGGGTGCGAACGATAACGCGTACGAAAACGCCAGAATCACAATTAAGACCACTATTAGAGACATGCACCGGACAAGCATAAACCGAAGGAACGGCGAAATAATCAAGCGAACCACATTCCAGGCTAGAAAAAGCGCAGCACCGCCGTATTCTTCAAACGCGTACATTACGCCAGAAAGAGCAAACCAAAGCTCGAAAAAAAGATGGCTTTGAAGTAGCCATAAGTTTCAATGGGTTTGACGTGCATGAGATGCTTGATGGGAATCTAACGTCTAAGCTCACCCGCACTTGACGCAGGTCGCCTGGAGCGGCAGCGCAAGGCGGGCTGGGTCAAGTGACGGGTGCAGCGCATTGTTAGGCGGCTCCTAGGCCAATGGTTATCGATCGATATTACAAACCACATCCAGCTCTTTGTCTATGCTCCAGCCGTATCCATCATTAACGAACACTGCAGCTCTGAGGCCGTCAAAACAGGCTGGCTTGTTGGGATCGAATTCACACAGTAGCAGGACACTATCGGCGCGCCGGATCCATGCCGTCGCGGTACTCTGCCTCTCCTCAATGAAAGGCAAGTCTCTCACTACATTTGGCGGAGGCGAATCCAAAAAAACGTCTCCCTCCTCGACAAGGGGTGCACATCGCTCTTGCTCGATTGTCGTGCAGTTCGCAAGTAGCAGTGTCGAAACAAGCGCAAAGACGCGACGAAACATGACGAGCCGCCTAACGTTCGAGCTCACCGGCGCCAGCATCTGGCGGCGGGTTGCGATGCAAGACCGTGACAAACGCGGCCGGCGGCCGGTGCAGCGAAATGTTAGGCGGCAACTCTTGACGGTCGAGGGTAAGCTGACCAGAAGATACGTAACCCGCTTTCTCCCATGCTGTGTCATGCGCGACTCTGTGCCTGGAGCCGTGGCCGTAACAGGTCTGCGCTTCACCAGTTTTCGGTAGCGCACTCATCCATCGGTTTAGGATCATGCACGCGAAAATAGATTCGGACTCGTCCTCCAAGTGGCTTCCGCTAGCAATCACTTCGCGTCATCCAGGAACGCACTAGGACAAATGTGACTTTGCATTGTCTTGAGGACCAATCGTGCTCCGAGTCTTTGATGCCGCCCAATGTCCTCGAATGAGCTTGCTTTCACCCAGCGTGCTGGAATGACGTCTCTCGACTGAACGGACGTGCCTCAGCGAACCCTGTACCCCTACGAATTGCCACCGAAGTCCAGGATGCTTGCAGCGCCAGAGAAGTCGCCGAGTTGAGTCGAGCATCGAGCCAGGCAGATACGCCTCGCTTGGGTACAGGTCACCAGCGAATGTAGTGCGATTCGGTAAATGAGTGCGCACGCTGAATACGAAACCGAGATACGGCAAACGATGCCTAACTATAAGTCGCGATGAAAAATGCGGTAATTAATTGCATGATTTCTCCACTATAGCGTGTGGCGGTGGCTTCAAGTTGTTGATTAGTCTATAGGCGAATATTGTTAGGTTGCAAGTAGCAGGGATGGTTATGTTGCGATGGCGAAGAAGCTGCTGGATACCGTTCGGGATGTTTTGCGTTTGCATCATTACAGCTATCGAACGGAGGAGAGTTACGTTCAATGGATTCGTCGTTTTATTCTCTTTCATAAAAAACGTCACCCGCGGGAAATGGGCGCTGAGGAGATCCAGCGTTTCCTGACGATGCTTGCGACGCGCGGCAAGGTGGCGGCTTCTACGCAGAACCAGGCGCTTAGTGCAATTCTGTTTCTTTACAAAAAGGTACTTGGGGTCGATCTGCCGTGGATGGAGGACATCGTGCGTGCCAAGCGACCGGTGCGCGTACCCGTGGTGCTGACGCAGGATGAAGTTGCTCGCGTACTGGCAGCGATGACCGGCAAATACTGGCTGATGGCCAGCATTCTGTACGGGAGTGGTTTGCGGTTGGCGGAGTGTCTTAATCTTCGGGTACAGGATGTCGATTTCGAATACCTGCAACTGACAATTCGCGATGGCAAGGGGCGCAAGGACAGGCGCACGGTCTTGCCGACGTCGCTGGTTGCGCACTTGCAGCAACATCTTGAATGGGTCAGCAGCTTGAACGAGCAGGACATTCGCAAGCGTCGCTCGGGTGTGTCACTGCCAATGGCGATTAATCGCAAGTACCGGGGCGCCGCGCTTGACTGGAAATGGCAGTACCTTTTTCCGTCCAGTCGCTACGCTTTCATCCACGGCAACAACGAGCAGCGACGTCACCATGCGCATCCGTCGAATCTCACACGTGCCGTCAAACGCGCTGTCGTTCAGGCGGGAATAACGAAGCGCGCCACCTGTCACACATTTCGACATTCGTTCGCGACCCACCTGCTGGAGGCGGGCTATGACATTCGCACCGTGCAGGAATTACTGGGTCATTCCAGCGTGCAGACTACGATGGTCTATACGCATGTGTTGAAGCGCGGTGGCAATGCGGTCAGAAGTCCGGCTGATAATCTTTAGCTTAAGCCGCTTGCAGGGCCGGCGCCCCGCAAATCAACTGATCTCGGCGCCCAGATTCGGCGAGTTCCTTGCAATTATTTAAAAATCTTAGCCACGGTCTCTGCAAGCGGCATCACATCCGGCCCACGCCGGTTGGTCAGCACCAGCACCGTCATCTGTTCATCGGGGTAACGGATAACGTAGTTGCGAAACCCGCTGGTGCTGCCGTCGTGGTGCAGGCGTCGTCTTCCTTCTTTTATATCGACGCGCCAGCCGAAACCGTAGTTGCCGAAATTACTGGTCCACATCTGCCCGAGCGAGTCGCGTGTCAGCAGCTTGTCCGTGTACAGCGCCTGGTCCCACTTGTAGTAATCCAGCGCCGACGTATAGATACCGCCATCGCCCAGTACCGCGCTGGTAGAGCTCTGATCCGATGGCGCTACCTTGCCGTCCTCCACGGTGTATCCCAGCGCGCGCTGCGCGACTGTCGAGATTCCTTCCTGGTGTGCCACCGTGGTCGTCATGCCGAGCGGGGCGAAAATATTCGTTTCCAGGAAATCCGCGAAGCTCATGCCGCTGCGGTCCTCTATCAGCACAGCCATCATCGCGTACGCGGTATTGCTGTAACGGTACTCCGTGCCCGGCTCGAAATAGGTATCGCTTACGTCGTACATCATGCGCAGCGCGTCACGATCGGATGCCTGCCCCTCGAAGTCGTCCGGCATGAGGCTTTCATAATCAAGCAAGCCGGAGTTGTGCTGCAGCAGGTGGCGCAGCGTTATCCGGCTGCCGTAATCCGGAAAGTTTTCGAACAGTTTGGTCAGCGTGTCATCGAGATCAAGCTTGCCTTGTTCCACCAGCATCATGATCGCGGTCGCCGTGAACTGTTTGGTTAACGAAGCGAGGCGCAGGTTCGTTTCAGGCTGGATCGGTATGTTCTTTTCGAGGTTTGCCATGCCGTAGGATCTCAGCAGCGCTATCTCGCCATCCTTGATGACCATAACGGAGGCGCCGGGAATATCCTCACCCGTGTAGCCGATGAACAGTTGGTCCACGAGTTGTTCCTTGCTGGGCCCGCTATCGCCAACCGGGCTGTTGCAGGCATTCAGGAAAAGCAGGGCGCTGCAGCACATAAGCAGCAGATGGCGCCGGCGCGTAGCGTAGTGAGCAAAAAGTTGCAGATTCATAGGATGCCCCGGCCAAAGCGGATTGCAGGAATGAGGTTTGGAAAGTAAGCGGCGTTACCCAACAAACTTCTGCACGAAAGATAACCAGGATGGCTGCCGGGCACACGAAGCGCACATAGCCCGGCCAGATCTTCCAGAACAAACCGTGCTCTGCGTCATCGATACCCTTCTTGAGTTCGGTAAGAACGCCATTGCGTTGCCAAACCCAGCCGGCAAAGACGCACAGCAGCAGGCCGAGCATCGGCTGGCTGTACTGCGTTGCGATAGTCACGACCAGGCCAAACAGCGTGCCGAAGTTCAACACGAGAATGACACTGATTGCTGTGATGATGCCGCCAATCAGCAGCGTCGCGCGCGTGCGCCCCATATTGTGGTTCTCCACCGCGTACGCGACCGGTACCTCGAGCATGGATATGGACGAGGTCAGTGCGGCTATCGACATCAGCACAAAAAACGCAAACGCTACCGCATACCCGGCTCCGCCCATTGATTCAAACAGCGATGGCAGTACCGTAAAGATCAAAGTGTCTTCCGCGATCAGCTTGCCTGCCGCATCGTAGATCTCTACGCCGTTGTGTTGCGCTACGTACATCGCCGGAAGTATCAGCATGCCGGCCGTTACGGCAATGCCGATATCGATCAGCGTTACCGAGCGTCCAAGTGAAACCAGGTTCTCGCGATCGCTGACGTACGAGCCGTAAATCAGCATCGTGCCCACACCCAGTGACATCGAGAAGAACGCCTGTCCCATCGCGCTGACGATCAGGTTCGGGTTCATCGCCCGTGAGAAGTCTGGAACAAGATAGGCTTTGACGCCTTCCGCAGCGCCTTCCAGCGTCAGCACGTACACAACCAGCAGCACCAGAATCACGATCAGCGCTGGCATCAGGCGCTCCGACCACTTCTCGATACCGTTCCTGACGCCGCCGCAAATAATCAGCACGGTCAGCACCATGAACACGCCGGTGAACAGCAGGTTTCTTTCGAGGCCGAAGCTCGTCAGCCACGTCGATACGTACGTCATGCCGCTCAGCTCCGCGATCGGCGCGAGCGAAAACGCGAACATCCAGCCGGCCACGATGGCATAAAAACTCAGGATCAGGCTTGCCGTCAGCATACCGACATAGCCGGTTGCCGCACCGATAATGCGCGACGCATCGCTGTTGGAAATCATGCGCAGCGCCGTTACCGCATTCGCTTTCGCATGCCGGCCAATGATCAGTTCCGCCATCAAAGCGGGATATGCAAGGCAGAACGCCATGACCAGGTAGACCACAAGGAATGCCGCGCCGCCATTGCTTGCCGCCTGCGTCGGGAATCCCCAGATGTTGCCGAGTCCGACTGCGGATCCCGCCGCCGCCAGGATAAATCCAAGTCTGGAGCTGAATTCGCCGCGTGGTGCACTCATCGTGTGTCTCGCCTTTGTAGTTGTTGCTTATGAAAACCGCTGCCGGTCATCGTTCGGGTTTCCCGCATGAAGATCACCTTGCAGTCGATTACGCGTCCGATTGATCTTCGATCACCGAGTTCGTCCAGAATCGTGCCGCGGAATAAAACTGCCAGCTCAACATGCCGGTGGTTCCCAGCAGTGCCAGCAAGGCCGGTACTCCATTGTTGCTGCTGACCATGAGAAAAACGCCCGCGATGAGCAGCGCCAGCACGGTGGCAATCTGCGGATAAAAGTCGCGCAGCGTTGCCGGCCGATACTTGCTGAAGAACGTGAGATTATCATCGTCCCGGCGGGCCCGCCGCATCGTCGTGTGTGAAACCCAGACCATCATGCCGAAGATCAGCGCCATACACATCAGCCAAAGACCGATCTGGTCAGGGCCAAGCGTTTCGACCAGCATGAATTCAATCAGCCCCACCAGGAACGGATAAACCGAATCGCTGGTTGCCGGGACCCAGCGAAAGCGCATTGCGTTGCTCGCGTAAACCACCCAGATCAGCACAAGTCCGAGGAAGGTCGCAAAAATCTGGATCCACGAGAGTACGGCGGACCACGACTGTTCATACAGGTGATCGGATCCGTGCACGTGCGACCACAGCAGTTCCAGCGCCAGCGCCTGCACGATGCTGAGCAGCGTTAGCAGCACCGTGGGGAAGTTTTCCTTCGCGCGGTCACGCATGGTATTCACGCGGCGTCTCCTGTTATTGCGCAGGGTCGGGCTGCTTATTCGAATTCAGGAACGTCCGCAGTCTAGCTCAGCCCTTCCGAACCTTGTCCCTTCTCGCGCTGGCAGCAAGCTTGCCCTAGCGCACCGCAGGCAAGCCACGGGACCGTGCTAAATTATTGCCCTGGTTCGGCAGCGAAGCCCGCCTGCAGCTTCGGGTTGGAATCTGAGCGGGTCAACTAGGACAATGAACGAAATGCCTGCGTCCGCCGGGATCCGTTACCTTATTTCAGGAGTACGATCCCGCGCCGGCTGCTCGTTCCGTACACGGTGTCATTGAAATGCGCGCAAGTCCCGAGGACAGAATCGTAAAACCTGCAAAAAAAACCCGTCGCCGTCGAGCGCCGCGCGGCAGGCGCACAGTGCTTTTGCGTCTCGGCCGCTTGTTTGCCGTCACGATACTTTCCCTGTTCCTGCTCAGCCTGCTGGCCGTCGTGCCACTGCGCTGGCTGAACCCGCCGATCACGGCGTTCATGCTGGCCGATAAAAACAGCAGGGGCATACTGTCACAAGGCTGGGTGCGCTGGGCTGAGCTGGGTGAGTCGATGCCACTTGCCGTGATCGCGTCCGAGGACCAGAAGTTTGCAGGTCACCGCGGTTTCGATGTCGACTCCATCCGCAAGTCGATTGTCCAGTACGCCGACGGTGCGCCGCTGCGCGGTGCCTCCACGATCTCGCAGCAGGTCGCCAAAAACCTCTACCTGTGGCGCGGCCGCAGTTTTGTTCGCAAGGGTTTTGAGGCCTATTTCACGCTGCTCATCGAAGCAAGCTGGTCGAAGCGTCGCATTCTTGAGGTCTACCTGAACATCGCGGAGTTTGGGCCCGGCATCTACGGTGCGGGTACTGCCGCCACCACGTTTTTCGGCAAGCCGCCCGCGGCCATGAGTGACCGTGAAGCGGCGCTGCTTGCCGCGGTGCTGCCCAACCCGGTTCGCCTGCATGCCGATCGCCCTTCGGAGTACGTGCGAAAACGACAGGGCTGGATCGCCGGCCAGATGCAGCGGCTGCGACGTGAGCAGTGGCTGCTGTTGATTGCCGACGACTAAAGAAGCAGCGCGTAGCAAGTCCGACGTGAGCAATGTTTGTTATTGATGGCCGAAAATTAGAGAAGCAGTGCGTCGCAAGCGCATTGCGAAGCGAGCGATGGCCGTGCCGGCTAGCGTCCCGCCGCAGCCCGAACCACGGAATATTCCAGCCGGTTATTCAGTGCGGCAACCCGATTCCATTCACCCGCCGTCGCCGGGTTGCTCGGGTAGGGCACGCGGGCGTACGAGTCGGTCCTGTCATTAATAACGATGTCGAGATCAATTCCCGAGCCGGCCAGCAACGGGGAAGCGGCGAGAAACAGCTCAAAACTTGCTGTCTGCCGGTCACTCAACAGTCGTGAGTCGTCCAGCGGATGACCGATGAACGAACAGGATGTAAACGGCGCGTCGGGATCCTGCAGTTCGTAAACCCCGGCCGCATCGCTGACCAGGCAATACGCGCCCAGGTGCGACTCGATACGCACGGTGCCCTGGAAGGCGGCTTCCGAGAGTCGCCACAGCAGGTCCGTGATCTCATCGACGCGGACATCGTTGAAGGGTCGTTCGTCGTAGGGTATCGCGCCGGACTCGTTCATGCCGCGAACGATGGCATCAATCATTTCGCGATAGGCGCGTTCCGCCTGGGTAAGGCGCTCGCCGTCATACTGCGCGGCAGTCTGATTCGCGCTTGCCGATGACTGTCTCGCGCGCTCGAGCTCGCCGGACACCCGCGCCAGTTCCTGCTGTACCGCTACGCGATCCGTGCGCGCCTGCAGGAACAGCACCAGCAATAACAACGCCGCCAGGCCGAGCAGGCTGCTCAGTATCAGCCAGCCTGATTTGTGCTGACGATCCAGCGCTTCGTCCAGTTTCTCCAGCTCGTGCTGCTCGCGCAGCTGGTCATGAATATCGTCTGCGACCTGCCGGGCAAACTGCCGGTAACTGCTGCGAATCTCGGAGCGCAGTTCGCCGTGCTGATCTTCCAAAATGCGCGACACCAGTGAGGACAGCTCCATGCCGACGGGTTTCGACTCGTCGTCGTCGTCGTCATGCGTCGCGTTGTGCGCCGTTGGCACCCGATTCGCTTTCCGCGTCCTCGCGGGCCACGCGGCGACGATCGCGCACCAGCCCCAGCCGCGTCAGCATGCCGAACAGCACGCCGGGCTGCACCTGCTTAGGCAGCACGCCGACAGCACCCAGCGCGCGTGCCTCGCTGACATACACTTCACCTTCTTTTGAGGTGTACATCATCACCGGGATGGTCGCGGTCAGGGGGTTGCTCTTGATCAGGGCGACGGCTTCGAGGCCGTCCATTCCCGGCATGATGTGATCCATGAAGATCACGTCGACCATGCGGGTTTTCAGTAACTCGATCGCCGCTTCGCCGGACTCCGCGAGTTCGACCTGCAGGTCGTATTCCTGCAGCTGCTTTTGCAGGGTGACGCGCGCGACTTTGGAGTCATCAACGACTAACGCACGTTTTAGCGACATCGACGCACTCCGGGGATCGGCTGGTACTTCGTTTAGCCGGAGTTTACACCGGTGCCCTGAATGAATCCGCATTCCGTGCGAAGAACCCCACGCAATGCGCCAGAAATTTCTGCGTAACCCGCGTCATTGGCACGTCCGTCGAGGTCATGAACGCGTACTCGTGCGGCACGTTCGGCGAAAAGCGCCGGAACACGATGTCCTTGTCGGCATAGCGCGGGCTGAACATCTCGTTGATGATTGCGATACCGGTGCCGCCCTTGGCAAACGCGCAGGCGGCGCCGACGGTATGCGTTTCGATGCGCACATTCATCGCGACGTGCGCCGCGGCAAAGGCGTCGTCAATCTGCTGACGCGACGTTCGGCCCTTACCGAGCAGAATGAGTGGTTCACCTGCCAGATCCTTCACTCGAATTACCTTGCGCGCTGCGAGTTTGTGCTTGCGCGGCAGCACGCACACGCTGCCCGATGAAATCAGCGGCACGCAGTTCAGGCTCGGGTGTTCCGCCGGCAGCTTGATAAAGCCGCAGTCGACGGCGCGCAAAGCCACCATGTCCTTGGCCACCTCGACGCTCTCGGAGTTCAGGCTGACGTGCACGTTGGGCAGCTGCGCTATGAATTCCGAGATCGCCTGCGCCAGGATGCCCTCGGCGAAACTTGGCGGTGACACGATCGTCAGCTCGCCGAAGTCCGCGTTCCGCAAATTGCCTGCCAGCGCCGATACCCGGTCCAGGCTCTTCAGCGCCACGTCCACCTCCTTATAAAAGGTCAGCGCCTCGTCGGTAGGAATGAGCCGGCCCTTGCTGCGGTGAAAGAGCTCGAAACCGGTCGCCTCCTCCAGCACCCGCAGGTGGCGACTGACCCCCGGCTGGGTCAGCTCGAGATGCTGGGCGGCCGCCGTGGCGGAGCCGAAATCGATAATGGCCCGAAAGCATTCGAGGCTCTTCAGGTTGGCGTCAAACGCCGTTCCGGCGACCTTGGGCATGAGCTGACTCCATTACAATTTGTTATGACCCAGTACGTTTTAGTAATCATATAGCATGAATGAAAAAGCCCGACTAGACTCCCGGCTGTCTCGTGCCGCTGCGTCAGCATGCGGCGGGCCGACTACTGACTTTTTGGAGATGGACCGATGATCAAGTTGTTTCGCAAAGCCCTCGTACTGCCGGCGGCGGCCACCGCCGCACTGCTCGGCTGTCTCGTGCCGGTCGCGCAAGCCCAGACCGATGACGGCGCCACGATCGAGGAAGTTGTTGTAACGGGTTCCCGCATCAAGCGTTCGGATGAGGTCTCAAGCAGCCCGATCCAGACGCTGAACGAGGATGACCTGCGAATCGACGGTTCGCTGTCGATCGGTGAAACGCTGCAGACCCTGCCGTCGGTTGGTTCGAGCCTGAACTCCAACGGCTCTGCCGGCACCAGCCACGGCGCCAGCAGCATCAACCTGCGCAACCTTGGCGAGAACCGCAGCCTCGTGCTGGTCAACGGCCATCGCTGGGTGAACGGTGCCGGCACGCGTGGCTTCCGCGACTTTGTCGATCTGAACACCATCCCGCAGGCGATGATCCAGCGCGTTGAAGTGCTGCAGGACGGCGCAACGGCAATCTACGGTGCTGATGCCATCGCCGGCGTTATCAATCTGCATACCTTCCAGGATTTCGAAGGACTGCGTGCCAAGGCTTACTACGGCAGCAGCAGCGAAGGCGATCGCGACACGATGAATATCGACGTGTTGCTTGGCAGGGATTTCGGCAACACCAACCTGATGCTGGCCGTGACCTATGTCGATCAGGACCCGATCTTCACCCAGGACCGTTCGTTAACCGCGATACCGCTCAACGGCCTGGCTGTCGGCACGCCGGAAGGTTTGTTCCGCGAGGCAGGGCTTGCTGCGGTCGTTGGCTTTGTGCCACCTACCGCGGGTATTACCCGTAACCCGGGCGCGGACGGCAACGTCATCGGCAACTGGCGCGGCGTCAATACGAGCACCGATGTGTTCAATCGCTACGCAGACAACTACGTCACCGCCCCGCTGGAACGGACCTCGCTGTTCCTGCAGAGCCGCACCGAGATCAGCGATACGCTGAGTTTCAATGCTGAGGTGCTGTACAACGAGCGCAAGTCCGACCAGATGTTCTCCGCCGCCCTGTCCGTGGTGCGCGGTGGCAGTCGTGGCTTCCGCATCGCGAACGATCCTTCGGTGAATCCTTTCGGCATCGAGTTTGCCGGTTCCGATTTCCGTCACGACAGTTTCATGGTTGAGAACGGCCTGCGCGACAACGTGCAGAACGTCGAGACCACGCGTATCGGCGCGGGCTTTGAAGGCGAGTTCAGCAACGGCTGGTCGTGGGATACGTTCCTGTCGTTTGCCAACAACGAAGCAACCTTCAAATCGGTCAACCAGGTGGATCTCGACAAGCTCGCACTCGGCTTGCTGGCCTGCGACGCAACCGGGATCGCCGGCGATATCTCCGATATCGCGGCAGGCTGCGTGCCGGTCAATCTGTTCAATCCGCTCACGCCGGCAATGGTCAACTACATCAACTTCACCGGTAACGATTTCAACAAGGCCGAAACGACCGATTTTACGTTCAACGTCACCGGCGACATCTTTGAAATGCCGGCCGGTCCGGTGGGCTTCGCGGCCGGTGTCGAGCATCGCAAGGAAGAGGGCGTCGATCGTCCGGATTCCTATATCAACGCCGATCCGCGGGTGAACACCTACCGCGCCACGACCTCGGCGCCTCGCGATGGCACGAACGCGAAGTACGACCTGAACGAACTCTATGCCGAGTTCAGCGTGCCATTGCTGATGAACCAGCCCGGTGCCCGCAGCCTGGTGCTCGACCTGGCCGCGCGCTACTCCGACTACAGCACCTTCGGTGACACGACCAACGGCAAGATTGGCCTTGGCTATCGCCCGGTCGAATCGGTGCTGGTGCGCGCTACGTTCGCCGAAGGCTTCCGCGCACCGTCACTGCTTGAGCTTTACGAAGGCACGCGCGCCACGTCGATCCCGGTAACGGATCCCTGCAGCGGTGGCGGCGCAGGCTTGCCGGGCTGCGCCGGCGTACCGCCAACCTACGTGCAGATCGCGGGCAACGCGCCGGCCACGGTGGGCGGTAACCCGACCCTGCAGCCGGAAACGTCCGAAAACGTCTCGTTCGGTGTCGTGCTGACGCCCGAAGCCATTCCAGGCAGCAGCCTGACGCTCGACTGGTACGACATCGAGATCAAGGACACGATCAGTGCCTACGGTGCGCAGAACCTGCTCGACCTCTGCGCCACCACCGGCAGACGCTGCAACTTCATCCAGCGCGATAGCAGCGGCGAGATCGTTGATGTGATCGACGGTCCGATCAACCTGAACAGCACCAACGTGAAAGGTTTCGACATCGTTGGTCGCTACGGCTTCGAAGTGGGTGCCGGCGATCTGGACCTGACGCTGTCGGTATCGAAACTGACGGATCTCAAGATCGAGTCAACGCTGGCCGATGGCAGCATCCTTGTAGAAGACAAAGTCGGTACCTCGGCGAACCGCGAGTCCTATCCGGACTGGCGCGGCCTGCTGCGCGGGCAGTGGACGCAGGGCGCCTGGGGTGCGAACTACTCGATGCGCTATATCGGTACGACTACGGAAGACAATGGCGGCACGCCGCGCGGCATTCCGGCCGTGGTTTATCACAACATCGCCGGCCTGTACCGCATCAACGACAGCATGGCGCTGCGGCTGGGTATCGATAACGTGGCTGACAAGCAGCCGCCGTCATCGTTCGCCAACACGAATATCAACTTCGACCAGAACACCTACAACCCGGTCGGCCGCTTCATGTACCTGCAGTTCACGTACGACGCTGAAATGTAAATGTTGATCGCAGGCTGCCCGGGAACGACCCGGGCAGCCCTGCCTTTGCGCAACCACATCACTTAGTATCGAGCCGGGAACTGCCAGGGAAGCCACGCCGCAATGAACTCCTCCGCGTCACCGAGCGCTGCGCGACACATCAACCCGATCGTCGTCATGCTCGGTATTTTGCTGCTCGCTACTGCGCTTACCTACTTTGTCGATTCCGGCAAGTACGCCCGCGAAGGCCGGCTGGTTGTGCCCGGCAGCTACCAGGTACTCGAGAAGGACCGCTCACCGCTGGCGCTGTTTGCCGTGCCGGGAGAGCAGGGTGAGCAGGCGCAGCCGGTGAGTCTCATCGGCACGGCGCTGGCCATTCCCGCCGGCCTCGATCGCATGGCCGGCCTGATCTTCATGGTGCTGATCATCGGCGGCCTGTTCGGCATCGTCACGCACACCGGTGCGATCGACGCGGGGCTTGAGAAATTATTGAGCAGCGTGCGCGGCAACGTGTACGTGCTGGTACCCACCCTGATGCTGGTGTTCGCCGCCGGCAGCAGTTTTCTCGGGCTGGCGTCCGAGTACCTGCTGATCATTCCGATCATGGTCATGATGGCAACGCGACTGGGGCTGTCGAAGATCATCGGCCTCGCGATCGTGACGGTCGCGGTCAAGGCGGGCTACCTGTCGTCAGTCACGAACCCGATTCCATTGAGCATTGCGCAACCGCTGCTCGGCCTGCCGGTATTCAGCGGTGCCGGTCTGCGCTTCGTGTTTTTTCTGGTGTTCATCGCGGCCGGTATCCTGTACGTGCTGTTCGCGATTCGTAAACAGAACGTCAACGCGACGGCATCGCTCGATATCAATCACGCCGACTTGTCGCTGCAGCACAAGCTGGTGCTGTTGTCCCTGCTTGCCGGCGTCGCGTTCCTGGTGTTCGCCTCGAATCACTGGCAATGGGAGCACACCCAGCTGTCGGCGTATTACATCCTGCTGTCGATGGTTGCCGCTGCCGCCGGCCGGCTTGCCCCCAGCGAAGCAGCCGATGCGTTCGTCGGCGGCATGAAAAAAATCCTGATGGCGAGCATGCTGATCGGCGTCGCTTCCGCCGTCGCGGTGGTGCTGGAGCAGGGCAGGATCCTCGATTCGATCGTGCACTCGCTGACCGGGCTCATCGGTGGCGACAATTCGTTTGTTGCCGCCATTGGCATGTTCTGTTCGCAGCTGCTGCTGGACTTCCTGATTCCATCGACCTCCGGCCAGGCGGCGGTGAGCATGCCGATTCTCGGGCCGCTCGGGCAGCTGACCGGCGTGCCGCCGCAAACCACGGTGCTGACCTTCCTGTTCGGCAATGGCATTACCAACATGCTGACGCCAACCTCCGGCACGCTGCTCGCGTACCTTGCGACCGCCCAGGTGGGCTGGGTCGAATGGGCCCGCTTTATCTTCCGGCTATGGCTGATCTACATCGTCATCGCGGTTGTCCTGCTCGGCATTGCCGTTTCGATCGGCTACTGACGCGGGTCATCGCCCCATGGTCGCAACCATCGAGCCCGGTTCCGCTAACGACATCATCGTAGAGCGCAATGTCATGGTGCCGATGCGCGACGGCATCCAGCTCGCAACGGACGTTTATCGACCGGCGCCGACCGCCGCCGGGCAGTCCCCGCGCCTGCCGGTCATTCTCGAACGCACGCCGTACGACAAGAGGGGCATCAGCCGCTCTGACATCACGGCGAGCAACCCGGTACCGGCGTCGCGCCCGCAGATCGCCGAATTTTTCGCGCGCCAGGGTTTTGTCGCGGTCGTGCAGGACTGTCGCGGCCGTTACCAGTCACAGGGACGCTTCCGCAAATACCTGAATGAAGCCGAAGACGGTTACGACACCCTGGCCTGGTTGCTGGAACAAGCCTGGTGTAACGGCACGGTTGGCACGATGGGTTTGTCGTACGGCGCGCACGTGCAGTGCGCACTTGCCTGCCTCGACCCGCCGGGCCTTGCCTGCATGTTCATGGATTCAGGCGGTTTCTCGAGTGCGTATCACGGTGGCATTCGGCGCGGCGGTGCGTTCGAGCTAAAGCAGGCAACCTGGGCCTATCGCCACGCCCTGCGCAGCCCGGATACGCTGGCCGATCCGCAGCGGCAGGCAAGTCTCGAGGAAAGTGACATTCGCGCATGGTTTCGCGACATGCCCTGGCAGCGGGGCCACTCACCGCTCAGCGCGGCGCCCGAGTTCGAGGACTACCTGTTCGAACAGTGGCAGGCCGGCACGTTTTCCGACTACTGGATGCAGCCCGGCCTGTACGCGGAAGGCTATTACGACCGCTTTCCGGACGTACCCACGGCCATCATGGGCAGCTGGTACGACCCCTACGTGCTGACCTGCCTGACAAACTTTACTGAGCTGTCGCAGCGGCACGCCTCGCCGATGCGCCTGATCATGGGCCCATGGACGCACGGCGACCGTTCACAGACCTGGGCAGGCGATGTCGATTTCGGCTCGTCGTCGACGCTCGATGGTGCAATCGCGAGCGACTATCTGCAGCTGCGACTGCAGTGGTTTGCGCGGCACCTGCAGGATGGACAGCAAAGCGACGGACATCAAAGCGGCAGCGAACCCGTCGTCAGCTACTTTCGCATGGGCGGCGGCGATGGCAGTGTCGACAGCGCCGGCAGGCTGCAGCACGGCGGCGAATGGCGGCACACGCCGCAGTGGCCGCCAGCCGGCACCACGTCGCTGCCGCTGTATCTGCAAACCGATGGCACGCTGGCAGCGCGAGCGTCGGACGACGCGGACTTTCTCGAGTATCGCTACGATCCGCACGACCCGGTGCCAACTATCGGTGGTGCGCTGACCTCGGGCGAACCGGTGATGCGCGGCGGCGCGTTCGACCAGCGTGAAACGTCGCAGGTATTCAAGTACCGCGGGGAGCCAACCGGCCGGCCGCTGGCAGAGCGTGACGACGTGCTGGTATTCCAGACAGCACCATTGCAGCAGGCGCTGACGGTAAGCGGTGCGATTGTCATCGAACTGCAGGTGTCGTCGGATTGCCCGGACACGGACTTCACGGCGAAGCTGATCGATGTCTACCCGCCAGGCACCGACGGTTCCGACGGTCAGGCAATCAACATTACCGACGGCATTTTCCGCATGCGCTATCGCAAAGGCTGGGATCGCGAAACAAGAATGAAAGCCGGCAAGGTTTATGCCGTGCGTATCGAACCGTTCGCCACATCCAACCTGTTCCAGGTGGGGCATCGCCTGCGCATCGACATCTCGAGCAGTAACTATCCGCATTTCGACATCAATCCGAATACCGGCGCTGCCGAGGGTTATCCCAGTGAAGCGCGCGTTGCGACCAATCGCGTGTACCTTGGTGGAAAACACGCATCGCGCGTGCTGCTGCCCGTCGAATCGCCGGCCGGAGAAGCGCCATGATCAATCGCCGCGAACTGCTGATGTCGATGACGGCGTTGCCATTGGCGATCGCGGGCTGCCAGGCGGGCGGCGTCGCCGCGAGCCGCCTGCGCATCACGCTCGCAGGCCAGGCCCTGATGACCAAGCCATTTTGCGTTGAGGGCTATGACGGCTATGACGAAGTTGTCGCCGAGCTGCGGCGCGGTGACATTGTGTTCAGCGATCTGGAGGTTGCAATCAAGACCGCTGCCTCCGGTGCGCCGACGCGCGACACGCAGTTCATGCACATGGGCTCGCCCGCGGTGCTGGATTGCCTGCAAAGCATGGGGTTCAACCTGCTCGCGCTGAGCAACAACCACGCCTGGGACCTCGGCACCGAGGGTGTACTCGCGACGCGTGCTGCCGTGTTGCAGCAGGGCTTCGTGGCGGCCGGAACCGGCTCCGATATCGCCGAGGCAAGCGCAGCGGCGGTTATTGAACGCCGGCAGCAGCGCGTCGCGCTGGTCGCCATGGCGACCGAGAAAATTCGTGACGGGGCGGCCGCAACCGCGACGCGCGCCGGTGTTAATGAGCTGCGGCTGGTCGATGGCGTGCCGCACGATGCTGACGTCGCCCGCGTGCTGCAATCGCTGCGACAGGCGCGCCGGCAGGCAGACTTCGTCATCGCCTATCACCACAATCATGACTGGGGCGCTGATATGAGCGTGACGCGTCCCTGGGCCAAAGACTTTGCCCGGCAGTGCGCCGATGCCGGCGCTGATCTGTACCTCAGTCATGGCGCGCCGCTGCTGCACGGGCTTGAGCGTTACGGGGAGAGCCTGCTGCTGTTCGGTCTCGGCAGCCTTGTGTTTCATTCCATTACGCCGATCGGCTACTACCCCGCGCAGGTGTGGGAATCGGCGATCGTGCACTGCGATTATCGCAACGGCATTCTCGATACTGTCGAAGTGGTGCCGGTCGTGCTTAACGAACTGGGCGACGACCCCGCGCGGCAGAACGAAACCCGCGGCCGGCCGCGCCTTGCGCGCGGCGCGGATGCCCGGCGCATCCTGCAAAGGCTGGCATCCTTAAGCGATGGCATCAGCGGTTTCAGCATCGACGGCGAGCGTGCGCGCATCGCGACCGGCAGCGCCTAGCCGCAGCCGCCTTGCAGGCCCGTGGGTTTCGGTCGTTCTTTTACCGACCGCGCCGCACAGAAACCTGCAACTTGAATTTCCCTTGGTGTATCGTCAGCTTCCATGAACCTGCCTGCCAAGCACACCTTTGCGTACACGACCGTTATCGCGGTCGTGATCGCCAACATGGTGGGTACCGGCGTCTTCACGAGCCTCGGTTTCCAGCTGCTCGAGATGCGTTCGGGTTTTGTGCTGCTGGCGCTGTGGGTAGTGGGCGGGCTTATCGCGCTGTGCGGGGCCATGACCTACGCAGAGCTCGGTGCGGCCTTGCCGCGTTCGGGCGGTGAATACAATTTCCTGGCACGCATTTATCACCCCGGTTTCGGTTTTGTATCCGGCTGGATCTCTGCAACGATCGGCTTCGCGGCGCCGACGGCGCTCGCCGCCATGACCTTCGCCGCGTACGCGACGTCGGTGTATCCGCAGGACGTCGATCACCGCATCGAGAAGCTCATTGCTATCACCCTGATCGTGCTGATGACGATCGTGCATTCCGGTAACCGGCGCAGCAGCGGCGGCATGCAGTGGATTTTTACTGTCATCAAAGTTGGCGTCATCGTTGTGTTCTGCGCGGCCGCCTTGCTGATCGTTGACGAGCCGCAGGCGCTGACCTTCCTGCCGGTCACGGGCGACGCGCAGTTGCTGACCAGCGGTGCGTTCGCGGTATCTCTTATCTATGTCAGCTACGCGTACACCGGCTGGAACTCGGCAACCTACCTGAGCAGCGAGCTCGACAACCCGCAGCGTGATCTGCCGAGGATCCTGTTCGCCGGTACCGCGGTGGTTACGCTGCTGTACGTCGCACTCAATTACACCTTCCTGCGCGTCGCAGCGATGGACTCGATGAGCGGCAAGATCGAGATCGGCTTTATTGCCGCAGAGGCGGCGTTCGGCAAGGCCGGCGGGCAGTTCGCCGGGCTGGCGCTGGCGCTGCTGCTGATTTCAACGGTCAGCGCGATGACGCTGGCCGGGCCGCGCGTGCTGCAGGTGATCGGCGAGGATTTTCCTGCGCTCAAAGCCTTGGCGCGCACCAACAGCGACGGCTTGCCGTATTTCGCGATTCGCATGCAGTCGGCCGTTGCAATCGTGTTTATCCTGACCTCAGGATTCGAATCCATCCTGGTATTCGCCGGCTTCACGCTCGCCCTGAACAGTTTCGTCACCGTGCTCGGCGTTTTCGTGCTGCGCTGGCGGCAACCGGATCTGCCGCGGCCGTACCGGACCTTCGCCTACCCGCTGACGCCCATCATCTACCTGATACTGATGGGCTGGACGCTGGGCTACGTGCTGTACAGCCGGCCTGCGGAGGGCCTGTTCGGGCTCGGCCTGATCGTTTCGGGTGCGGTGCTGTTCCTGGTCTCGGCGCGCTGGGCGCCGCGCGCGCAACCGCTTTCATAGGTATCGCGGTATCGGCCGGACCGGCATCAGGTCCGACGCTCCGAACGTAACGCTGAAACAGCATGAGGGGGTCTCGTCGACCTCCTCACGCTGTCCCTTGCATCAGCCGACGCGCGAAATCCGGATGTCCTTGCCTTTCGATTTGTCGGGCTTGCCCAGCCGTTTCGGCGCTTCGATCTTCAGCATGCCCTTGTCGAATTTTGCTTCGATCTTATCGACATCGACATCGGCCGGCATTGCAAAATGCCGGTAGACCTCGTTGCTCTGGAATTCGCTCCAGTGCACCTTGGTGCCGTCGCGGTCTTCATCTTTCTTGCTTTCCTTCTTGCGGCTCGCCTTGACGATCACCTCGTTCGGCGTCGCTGTAACCGTAATGTCCTCCGGCTCGAAACCGGCCAGCGCAACTTTCATCTCGAACTCGTCGTCCTCCTCGACGAACTCGGCTGCCGGCCAGCAGATTTCGCGTTCAGCGGTCAGCCAGTCATCGAGATCGCCGCCCTTGCCGTGACCACGCCTCGCAAAAAGATTAAACGCGCGCGTACGAATGCGATCGGTGACTTCCCTGAACTCGTCGAAGATCGGCAGTTTGCGATCGTCAGCAGACGGTACTTTTTCGATATTTACCTTGGACATGGGACCCTCCATAGCGGTCATTAACGAAGACTGCTCGTCCACCGGCAGCGTGCCGCGGGCCCGGGATTTTTTTTGTTGTTCTCCGACGTCGAAACTGCCGCGTGGAACGGCGTTTTTGGCGGCCGCTGGATGTGAACGTCACCAGCGAGCTGCCTGTTCGTGATAAGGATGCGCCGGCAGCCGGCGCAGCGAAATACGTACTATCCGCGCGCACCGGACGGAAAATACGCCGGCGCGACATTGACCGCTGGCAGGGCCGCCAAGGCGCGCGGCGGGCGAAAAACCTGATGATGCGGGGCTTGCGCTGCCAGGCCGGGCCGACGCCGGGCAATCCCGGCGTGCATCGGTCAATTCGCTGGGCCAGAATGCACGGCTTGTGCCTTACAAAGGGTCCCGACCCGCGGTCGGCGACGAAGAGAGCAAGTCATGCGAATTACCTTAAAAATCCTGGGCGGCCTGCTCGCCCTGTTGCTGCTGGCGGGCGGCGCCGCATCGATGTGGTTCTGGTTTACTCCGGTCGGTGTCAACAACTACATCAACAAGGTCACGATCCAGCTGGCGATTGATTCGCCCGAGCTGCTGACCTCGCTCGGCATGATCGACAACACGCCGCTGGATTTCCACAGCGGCAAGCTGGGTGATTACACCAAGGCGCAGGACGACAAATCGCTGGCGAAGCTGCGCAGGGCGCGCAGGGGCCTCGACGAGTACGGTCCCGAAGGTCTGGAAGGGCAGGAGCTGCTGAGCTGGCGTATCACCGCGTGGTTCTTCGACGATCTGCTGCGGCAGGCGGAGTTTGACTACGGCGGCTACCGTGTCGTGCAAAACTCCGGCGTGACCGTCAATTTGCCGCAGTTCCTTACCGATCGACATGTCATCAAGCACAAGAAAAGCGCCAAGCGCTATATCTCGCGCCTTAACGAGTTCGGCCGGGTACTCGGCGAGGAACTCGTGCGTGTCAAAGACGATCGCGATCACGGCGTCGTACCGCCGGACTTCGTCATCGAGAAATCACTCGTCGGTATGCGCGCGTTTATCAAAGGCGGCGCGGTCGAGAACCCGCTGGTAACGACGTTGCCGGCGAAACTCGACAAGATCGACGGCATGAGTGAAGACACGCGCAGCGAGCTGATCGCCGAGGCGACAAAAGCCGTCGAAGAGCAGGTGATTCCTGGCTACGAAGCGATGATCGCGCTGTATGAAGAGTTGCTGCAGAACACCGATCACAATGCCGGTATCTGGCGTATTCCGGACGGCGACAAGATCTACGCCGCGGCCCTGAAGTCGAACACGACAACCGACATGACGGCCGACGAGATTCACGAACTCGGTCTCGCCGAAGTTGCCCGTATCGAACAGGAAGCGGATGTCATCCTGGTTGCGCAGGGCTACACCGATGGCACGGTGACCGAGCGCGTGCTGGAGCTGATGAAGGCACCCGAGCACAACTTCCCCAATGACGATGTCGGCCGGCAGCAGATGCTCGACTACCTCGTGGAGCTGAATACCGAGGTCATGGCAAAAGCGGGTGACTATTTCATCACGCTGCCTGATCAGCCGCTGGAAATCCTCCGCGTGCCGGAGTATTCCGAGAATTCTGCGCCGGGTGGCTACTACCAGCCGCCGGCACTTGATGGCTCGTTGCCCGGTCGCTTCTACATCAACCTGAAGAACACGACCGACAACCCGCGCTGGACCTTGCCGACACTGCTTTATCACGAGGCGGCGCCGGGGCATCACTTCCAGCTGTCGCTGTCGCAGAAAATGAAGGACGTACCGCTGCTGCGCAAGCTGTCACCGTTCAGCGCCTACTCGGAAGGTTGGGGGCTGTACGCCGAGCGCATCGCGAAAACGGACATGAACATGTACGAGAACGATCCGCTCGGTGACCTCGGCCGGCTGCAGGCGGAAATGTTCCGGGCCGTGCGCCTCGTTGTCGACACCGGCATGCACGCGAAGAAATGGTCGCGCGAACAGGCGATCGAGTACATGGTGGACAAGACCGGCAATACCGAAGACGAAGTGACGCGCGAGATCGAGCGCTACGTCGTATGGCCGGGCCAGGCCACCGCGTACAAGACCGGGCAGCTTGCGATCCTGCGGATGCGGCAGCGCGCCGAAAGCCTGCTGGGAGAGCGTTTTAATCTGCGCGATTTCCACGAGCTCATCCTGATGAACGGCGCGATGCCGCTCGGCATTCTTGATGAAACCGTAGACGAGTGGATTGATCAGAAAACGGGTATGTAAGGCATTCATGAGCGGACTTTCGAGCCGTTACTCGCTTTGTGCCGAAGCGGGTAGCGGCGCGACAGGTTCGCTTTCTCGAAAGTTTTCGCATTGCGTGCGCTTATAAAGGCATGAGCCTCGTTAGCGATTGCGATCAGTCGCAATAAGAACTTCCCGGCCCACACCGTTTCAGGACAACATTTCATGCCAGTCAGCGATCGTCTGGAACTCATCCTGCTGGGTGCCATCTGGGGTGCGTCATTTTTGTTCATGCGGGTCGCGGCGCCGGAGTTCGGGGCGTTCGCGCTGGTCGAGCTGCGCGTAGCGATCGGTGCCCTGCTGCTGCTGGTTGTCCTGCTTTGGCAGGGCGGGGCACGGGACATGTGGCGGCTGGTCGTGCCGCTGACGGTCGTCGGGATTTTCGGGTCTGCGATACCGTTTGTCCTGTTTGCCTATGGCACCCTGACAGTCAGTGCGGGTACCGCGTCCGTTATCAATGCAACGGCGCCCTTGTTCACGGCGCTGGTTGGCTATCTCTGGCTGCGCGACCGGCTGCAACCGACCCAGACGATCGGGCTTGGCATCGGCTTCGGCGGCGTGCTGCTGTTGCTGTGGGATCGAATCGCGCTGAACGTTGAAGGTGCGGCGCTGGCGATCGGCGGCTGCCTTATCGCGACGTTCTGCTACGGCATATCGGTGAACTTCACCAAGAAAAACCTGACCGGCGTTGCGCCGATCGTCAATGCCGCCGGTTCGCAGCTTGCAGCCGCCGTCTTGTTGCTGCCGCTCGCCATTGCGTACTGGCCACAGGAGGTCGTGTCCGCACGCGGCTGGTACAACGCAATCGCGCTCGGCCTGCTCAGCACCGGCGTAGCCTTCATGTTGTATTTTCGCCTTGTTGCCAGAATCGGCCCGTCACGCGCGATCACCGTGACCTACCTGATTCCCGTGTTCGGCATGCTGTGGGGGCTCGTGTTCATCGGCGAACCGATCAGCGGCGGCATGATGGCGGCCTGCGCGGTCATCCTGGTGGGGATCGCACTGGCGACGAACAGCTTCCGGCGAAGTGCTGCGGTCAGGCCGTCGGTTTAGACGCGGGCAGGTCGGCAGGCTGTAGAATGGCGCACGCAGCTGCATGTCCAGGCCCGGCGATTCCCTGTATCCAGCGTGCTGCGCGGCAGCGGGTTCAACGGATCATGCGCACAATCACGATACCCGCGAACAGGCCAAGCTGGCCGAGGATGATCATCAGCGTGCCGCCCGCCAGCAGTTGCCAGATGACGAGGGACAGGCCGGCGGACAGTGCGGCCCACAACAAGGCTGGCGCCTTTTCCAGCACAGCTGCCCGGTACCAGAAAATGGCGAACACGACGGTGAAGACAAACTCGAAGGTATAGAAGGGCATTTACGTCGCGACAAATCATGGACTCCGTGCTGCAGGTTAGCGCAGTGCGGACGAAAAAGCCGCGTGCCCGGTGCGCCGTGTTTGTTTGACGGTGCACATGCAAAATCGATATAAGAAAAGCTCATTGCGCACGGTCGGACCTAGTTAGTTGCGCTGTCGCGCCACTTCGAACTCGGGGGAGTCCAATGTCCAGATTCAATACGTACCTGGTGGCCGTCAGCATGTTGCTGGCGATTCTGCAGCCCGTTTGCGCCGGCGACGAGTCGCGCATCGCGGCCGCGCTCGACAGCCCGGCACGCACGGCGGCCGACCGCGAACGCGATGCGCGCGATAAGCCCGTCAAAGTGCTTGCGTTTGCCGGTTTCGCTGAAGGCATGACCATCGCGGATATTTTTGGCGGTAGCGGCTACTACAGCGAGATCCTGTCCGGCGTGGTTGGGGAGAACGGCAAAGTGCTGCTTGTGAATAACCCGCCCTATGACGCGTTCGTAAAAGACGACCTGGCGACGCGCCTTGCGGGAGACAGGCTGCCGAACGTGGCTTACAGCTCCGTGCCGAACGAGGCACTCGGCCTCGGCAAGAACCGCCTCGATGGCGCGCTGATCATCATGAGCTATCACGACCTGTTCTACGCCGACCCGGAGAACGGCTGGCCGGAGGTTGGCCACGATCAGTTCATCGACCAGATCGTCACGGCGCTCAAGCCCGGCGGTCGCTTCCTGATCACGGATCACGCGGCGAAAGAGGGCAGCGGCGGCAGTGCCGGCAAAACCCTGCACCGGATCGATGAGCAGTTCGCCATCAAGCAGCTCACATCGCGCGGGCTCGAGTTTGTGGGCTCAATCGACGACTTGCGCAACGCCGATGACAATCGCGAAATCAGCGTGTTCGATGCGAGCATCCGCGGCAAGACGGATCGCTTTGTGCACGTGTACCGGAAACCGGCGAGCTAGGCTGCAGGTTGTATTTCGAAAGGCGTGGATGCGTTGCGTCAGACGTGGACGCGCTGCGTCACTTGGCCTCGTCTTGACCGGTGGACTGTAGTTTCTGTATTACCTTTTCACGCCAGCGCGCCTGCTCTGACTCCGGGTCAAAGTTATCCCTGTTCAAAAAAAACGTCAGGTCGCGGCCCCATTTGTCCATTGCCGAACTGTTGGCACCAAGATCCAGCAGGATGTAAACGACGTCCCAATGATTGATCATCGCGGCGTCCAGCAAGGCAGTGCTATTCTGGTCTGTACGAAACTCCATGTCTGCACCGGCGTTCAGGAGTAGTTCGAAATTCTCTCTGTTACGACTGATAATAGCGGCGAAAATAGGAGTTGGATACATTGGCCGCGATCGGTCATAGACATTGGGATCGGCGCCTAACTCAAGCACACGGCGCAGGAAGTACGGGTCTTCAAGCATTGCTGCCAGCACGACGACAGGTTTGTGGCAATACACTGTGTTCGCAATATTGCCTTGACTGGCAAGGATGTCGAAAGCCTCCGCGTTGCCAGCATGCATGGCGAAAACCAGGGCTTCGGCTATGGCTAGGCTTTTCGTTCCGGGTTCACGGTAGTCTCTGATTGCGTCTTCGAGTTTGGCCGCGTCGTAATTGAACACGTAATCGGCGAGTTCGTAACCGGCGCCAGTTCTCAAGCAAGGAGTTTTCGCGTCAGAGGTTTCTGTTGCGCAAGCGCTGGTGAAGAAAGAAAACTGCAGAAGTGCCAATCCGCACCACCAATATTTTCCAAACATTTCAATTCCCATCCAAAGACTGAATTACGGATGCAATCCTGTGCCGTTGAAACCTATTTTGCCCGTTTGCGGCTGGCAATTTAATTCTTTTGCCAACTGTCGCCGGTAGCAGAGGTATTCGTTTAGTCTGCAGCGGTGACTGGCCTGACCACCCCTCAAAGTTCATATTGGGCGAAATGACCGGAATTACCAGGCTATTCTGCAAAATGCTCACTGCCTCTCCGTCTACGTAATATGCATCAACGAGGCTTTGAGCGGTTCGCAGATTCACCGAAAATCGGCCTACTGTATCCGGGTGAAGTCCTGCCGCATTGAACGTTGTTGCATGAACTCGGTTTACGATGGCGGCAGCGCTTGCCAGGCCCCCGCCCAGGGAATGACCGGTCAATTCCAGGTTCCCGGATCCAACTTTCAGAACGATACGAACCGTCAATGCTATGGCAGATTGATACTGCATTGTCTCGAAGCCACCCGCCTGTTGCAGGTTAGTCGCCGTGTCCGCCGCCAGCTCTTCGAAAGTACCGGTATCCGTGCCGGCAAATGCCAGCGCGTAGGTAGCTGATTTCCTGTTTCTATATAGGCCGGCCTTGAAGCCAGACCAATCATCTTTAAAGCTCGCTTCGGACAGCCCAACATCATCTGGATCGACACTCGACCAGTTCCTGGGAAGTCTTCCATGGCCGGAATAAACGTGCTCACTCAGCTTTGCCAGTTCCAATGGCGAAGCCAGACCTTCGGACTCAAAGGATTGTCGGCTGAGCTTGCCGTTACTTGTAGCTGCCAGCGCCATGCCGCTTGAGGCGACCGCCATTGTGTTGCCAGTTAGTTTGATTCGCGAAAACGGCCTCGTTGGGAAGTACCCACTCGGATCCGTCCCGCTCAATGGGTTATTCATGATGTACGAGTACGCGTTGATGCTCTGCGAGTTCCCCGGCTCCTGGATCAACGGATCAATGCTCAGAAACCGTCCGAGGTTGTAATCGTAGCCGCGGCCGTTCATGTGGATGAGCTGCCAGTCGTCGAGGTGTTCGTGGTCGGTGAAGCCGCGATCCGAGACGCCGGAGTTGATTTTCGGCGTGCTCTTGTCTGTCCAGTTGCTCTGGCGGGGTTTGCCGAAGGCGTCGTAAGCGCGGTACTCGGTCACGGTGCCGGATTTGTCGCCCAGCATCGAGATGCCGCCCAGCCGGTCGCGGAACGTGTATTTGATGCTCGGGTTCGGATCGTTCAATGAACCGGTCTTGGTGAGAACGGCGATGTCGCCCAGGTAGTGCCGGTAATTGCTGCTGCTGCCCGCGGTCTCGACCTCCATCAGTTTGTCGATGTAGTAGATGCGGGAGCCCTGCGGCGTGACCTGCCGGTAGCGCATCAGGTCGGCGCCGTAGGTAAACCTGGTCTGCAGCGTTTGTGTGGCGTTGGTGATTGTCAGCGGCTTGTTGAAGGCATCGTAGGTGAGGTTCTCGCCGTGGCCCTGCGTGAGGTTGCCGTTCTGGTCGTAGGCGAAGGTCGCGCTGCCGCCGGCCGAGAGATTGGCCCGGGTGACGGCGTGCGGGCGGGAGCTGCCGTAAGTATAGGTGCTGGCGTAGTCGCTCTTCGAAGTAAAGCTGCCCGCGGCGTCGTACGCGTAGGTGACGATGCCGGGGCTGCCGCTTGAATAGGTACGCTGAGTTCTCGTCAGGCGTTGCAGGTTATCGTAGCTGAAGGTCTCGGTGGTGCCGCCACCGACGTTGGTGTGACGGGTGCTGAGATTGCCGAAATTATCGTAGGCGTAACTCAAGGTCTGGAATGGCGTGCTGCCATTTGTGACCGACATCGATTGGACCTGCCCGGTCTGGGGGTAATAGCTGGCAGTCATCCGGTACTTGTAGCTGCCGCTGTGATTGCCGATGCTCGCTGCCGTGACCTGGAAGCGGGAGCCAAGCGCCGTGATGTTGCGATACACGACCGAACTGCTTGGGTCCTTTTCTTTGATCAGATGCCCGTCACTGTTGTACTCGTAAGCGACGCTGGTGCCACCCGGGTAGCGTAATCCCTTGGGGCGGTTGTAAAAGCCGTCCGTGAAGTACTGCGTCGGGTATTCCGTGAAATCGTTCGGATTGTTGTTTTCGTAGAAGCGGTGCGTGACCTGCAGCAGGTCTTTGCGGCCGGTAGTGGCAGCGCTGTAGTAATAGAATTTCTGCAGGCGACTGCCATCGGGGCGGAACTGGCTGTCTTCAAAGTCGAGCAGGCCGAGACCCTTGTAGGTGTCAGGATTGTCGAAGTGCCACTTCGCTTCGAGTTCGCCATTGACCCTTCGTTCGGTCACGCGGCCCAGCGCATCGTAGGTCGTCTCGACGATGTTGCCATTCGGGTCGATCTCATTGAGGACTTCGCCGAGCGCGTTGTAGCTGAAGACTTTGGAGCCGTAGGAGTTCGAGAGACTGTCCCACCAGTCCGGGTCTTCCACCCATTGCTTATGACCAAGCGCATTGAAGGATGTCTTGATGCTGACGGTATTGCCCATTGAGATCATCTTCGGATCGGCAATCGCGATCGGGTTGCCGGCGCCGTCGTATGCGTAGCGTGTGTAGGCGCCGTTGCCGTCTTTCGTTTCGACGAGTTGTCCAAGGCCGTTGAAGCTGCGCTCCATGTTGATGCCGCCGGCGCTGATCGTGGTTTTGAGGCCGGAGTAGCTGTAGGTCGTGGTCAGGGTTTGGCCGTTGGCCTGATCGATACTTTTCGACATCAGCCGGCCGAGGGCGTCGTAAGCCTGGTAGCGCGTGCCTTTGCCCCAGGTCTCGCCCAATGACGGATCAAACGGCGCCATTTCAAACGTCACTTGACCGCGTGCATCGACGTCTGTCAGGACACTATGATGCCATTCCGAATTGAGGAAGTTGCGGGTCAGTACCCGCCGAACTCTTGCGAAGCTATCGAAATAGCTGTAGTTGCGCGGCAATGCTGCACTTAGTTTTTCAATCCGATAGGTCATACCGGCGTAACACCAAACCGCACCGTCACACCATTCGTGCCGTTGATACACGGTCGGTGCACCGGCCGCAGTCGCTGCAGACACGCGACCGAACGCGTCATAAGCCGCAGTCGACAACAGGCCGTTCGCATCCCACTGCCTGATCGGCTGGCCGTGACCAGGATCCGTATTGACTGTCGCCGTGTGGCCCAGCGAATTAATAATGGTGTGCGGGAAGTAGCCATCAGCGGACTGGCTGACGCCGTCATTCGTGTAAACCGTCGTAACGCTGCGTGGTGCCGTGATCCCGGTGCCCGTCGCACTGACATCTGTCGGCAGTCCGTAGCTGTTGTAAGTCGTGTTGATGACCCTGGTAAGCGTCGAATCGTTCGCCGAGACCGTGATCCGGGTTGGCAGGCGCTTCGTCGAATCGTAGGAATCAAACGTAGTCGTCACCGTCTTGACCTGGTCCTGCTGCGAGTCGACGTATGGCGAACTGCTGTGTCGCGCGGATACGGGGTTATGGGTCGTTGCCTCTGACGTAACTTTATTGAGCCACCAGTTCGACCAGTCGAGCGACAGCGCTCGGCTTGTCTCGGTAAAGTTGGTCGTCCACGCATCCGAATGAGATTGACTCTCGTACGTTACGTTGCCGGCCGTGTCGAACGTTCGATCGGTGATGCTGGTCGTTACCAACCCGCGCGTTGCCAGGTCGTAGTTGGTCGTTGTTTGTTTACTGACGGTGACGAAACGTGCGCCACCGCTGGTCGGTGTGTCGTGCAGGCTATCGGTGACGACTTTTGACAGGCTGCCTGTACAGTTCGGATTGTCGTCGGCATAGCCGTCAGAGGCGAGGAATGTGCAGGTCTTCTCAACGATGCTGGAAGTTGGCCATTTCTGGTGGAAATCGGTGCGACTGATCTTGTCCGTGTTGGCCAGCGCGTGACCGCTCGGATACAGGTCCTCTTCAGCAATAATCGTCTTGAAGCCCTGGAAGCCGCGCCCTTTGGTGTTGTAGATCGCGCCGCGGTAACGGTACCTCGTGCTGTTCAGGCCGCCGATGCCATTGCTGGCACGGTGCTCTGCAACCACGTACATGCTTGAAGCAAAGTGGAAGTAGTCCGGGTCACCCTGTTGATAGCTGTGCGTTGCCTCGTAGAACTTGCTACCGGCCGTGTTGTAGGCGCCGCTCGACAGCGGCTTGTAGGTCCACTCGTGACGGTTGCCGAACGCATCCTGGGTTGCACTCATCAAGTCATACGGAGCGTACTCAAATTCACTGTTGCCGGGGATGTCGGTTGCGGTCCCCGTGTTTCTGTAAATCCAGGCGCCTTCTGACTGATAGGCTGCGTTGACAGTGCCGCCCATCCCGGAGGTCTGGTCATTGAAGCGGCAGCCGGTGGGTTCCGGCCCGCGGCAACCGAAGACCGTTACGATATCGGGCAGCCCATCGCCGGTTGCATCAATCACTGCCGTTTGTGAAGCAGAGGCTTCAATGCTGGTCGGTAATTCCGTCGCGGAGATATTGCCCGTCGCGTCTTCGTTGAACCGGATGACATGGTATTTTCGAATGGAATCGTCGGCGACGGCGCCATTGATCGGCGAGCCGGCATGGCTGGTCAGATTAGCCTGAAACTCACCGTAAAGATCATCGTCGCAAAGCCACGCACCGCTGGTCCCGGCGTTCAGCACGTACGCACAGCCCGACGCCACGACGTCGCGCGCGACCAGCAGTTCGTCCCGACCATCACCGTCGTAATCCACAGCCAACACTTTGGACATGACGGGCATGCTGTACGGACTCCATTCACGATTGCCCGAGTCGTACCACTGACCGTTTCGCTTCGGCAGGGCCACACCGAGGCTCTTCCACGGCATCACGAAGTCGGTGCCGTTGTTCAGGCGGTACAGGAGATTCGTCGGCGCATGCGAGACCGCCAGCAGGTCCTGCAGCCCATCGCCATTGATGTCATGAAAGAAGTGCGAATTGACGAACTGCGATTCGTGGTGGTTCGTGATCGCGCGGGTCGTCAGGGAGAGCGTTCCGCCAACGCCGGATGTCGTCAGAAGGATGGATGCTGGCTGGGGCAGGCCTGGAGTCTCGTTGCCGGCGAGTATCCTGGATACGACGAAATCCGGGGTTCCGTTCCCGTCCATGTCGCCATAGATCTGCACCTCGGTTGTTCGTGACAGTCCGCCTGCGAGGGAGTAGGTGTAGACGAGCTGCCGATTGGAATTCGAGTAGGGCGCGCTCGTGTTCCTGGTATGCAAGTAAACCCAGAGCTGCGTTGATTGCACGAACGCCAGGTCCATCCAGCCATCGCCGTTGAAGTCCGCAAAACCCAGCGGATGATCATCGTGCCCAGCGCCCGGGGTAGCCCAGTTGACGCCCGTGTTGATCCAGGAAGAACTTCCGGATTGCACCGTTGCCCTGACTTCAAACTTGCCGTTGTTTTTGCGGAAGCTGTCGGTCAGTCCATCGTTGTTGAAGTCGACCTGCAGGCACTTCAGGTAGGCGCTCCCGAGCGGCGTGAAGCAATTCGCGAGTATCGTGGGGTCGTGGCTGTCTGTTCTCTGCCCTTCCGCGTTTACCGTCATGCCGGGCCAGTCCTTGACGCCATCGCCATTGACGTCGCCATTCGGGATTACGTCATGCAGCCATCGTTTATCGGCATGAATTGCTTGCCAGCTTGATCCATTGAAGTATTTCAGCGTTTCCGGTGCGCCGCCGGCAATGCCGTATTGCGGCGCGTGCTCCTGCCATTCGAACGAGGTAGCCGGAAAGCAATGCCTGACGCCAGCCTCGTAGGCGCACTCCTGTACGCTTCGCAGCAAACTTCGCTTCGACGACAAGCTCTGCGTTGCGCCGTAGTTCAGCGTGTACTCTCGGACAAGCGTGGACTGGTATTCGGTTTTGATTTTGGTCAGTCGCTTGGTGCTGCGCATTTTGCCGCCTGCCATGAAGTAGGTACGCGTATCCGGTCGGGTTGCGTACACGAATCGAACGTGGCGATCGCCATTTGAGCCGTTGAAGCCCGTGTAGTGGATGGCATCGAGGTTGCTCTCGCCATTGCCGTGATCGACATAGGCGTACGCAATCGTATTGCCGGAACGGTCCTGACTGTCTGAAATCAGCCACGTCAGAGTTTCGCTCTTCCCTGACAATTTATGACGTGAGTTGCTGTTGTAGCCAAAGCGACTTGTTGTGCCGTCCTTGTATTCAACCGTGAAGTAGCTGCCTGCACTGTTGATGGCGTTGTACTGCCTGATGCGGGCAAAGATATCGAGCTCGGTGCGGTAGGTTGCACCGCTTGCACCGTAGCTTCCCGTTACCACCATGAGTCTCTGGCCGTCCAGGCACAGCCGGTCGCGACTCGCGTCGAACTGCACGCTCGCGCTAAAGCCGTCCTGGGCTGCGGTCGCCGCGCAGCGGCTGATCGAGGACGTCGCACCCAGGCTCCAGCCAACGCCGACAACACCGTTTCCGGATGACGAGGAGTAGTTCAGGGACACAGAGGGCTGCATGCCCTTGCGACCCGGTGGCACCACGATCGGAATGGAATACGACGCCTGCCCGCCGGAGACGGCACCTTGCCCCTTAAGTGCGCCAACGCTGTTCAGCCCAACGTCACCGCTGGGAACGCCCGGGTAGACGATGGTTGCGTCAGGAAAGTTTGCTGAGCTTGGCGGCGTAAACGGTGCTGGTGCGGGAAACGGATCGTCCCCGCCATTGCCGGACGGCGGTGCTTCTACCGTGACCGTCGCAGTCTCAGAGTAGCGGGTAGTGAAGTAGCAAGAAGGTTCCGGCCATCCCGTGCAAACGCGCTTGCGATACTTCAGGCGGTTCAGGTAGTCGTTCGGCGATTTGCCGGTGAAGGCATGTGACGAACCGCTGGAGCTTGTGATCGTTGACCACCCGCTCGTTCCGCCCGGGTTTTCTTCGAGGTAATAGGTGAGGGAACCGGGGTTGTCCCACGAGACCGTGTAGTCGCCGGTGTTGGGATTCGGGCTACCGGACAGATTGGCGACAAAGCCGAACGAGGGACTCGCCAACGAAAACAGCACAACAGAAGCCAGAAACGCGCGGACAGCAACGCAGCAGCTCTTGAAGGAACGGGCCACAGAACACCTGTAGAGCAAGTTCACAGCTGATTTCGCGACTTGTAGTCAGCGACCGCCTTGTTAAACCGCTCTGCCACGTCCTCAATTGCGGCCGCCGCACGGTTCTGATCCTGCGCGGCCTGCTCCTCCCGTAACCTGGCCACGGCGATGTCTCGCCCGGCGCCTGCGCCTTTGCCGGCTGGCTTCCCTGCATTGATGCAGTCCGCATAACGCTCTATTCGCTTCACGTAAACCTTGATAGCCCGATCGGCCTTGATCATTTCGGGTTCAGTCGCAGTGGTTCCATCCGGGATGGGCACGGGATCGGGGAAGCGGCACGCGAAGGCCGCCGGGCCAGCGAGCGTGAGAATCAGGCCTGCGGTGAGTGCTGGTGACGCCAGCGTGTGGGTACGGGTTCCCATGTTTATCTCCTTGTCGCTTTGCCCGGTCTCGCTGAAACCACGGCGCGCGCTTTCTGCAAAAAGCGCGTCACCAGTGACCGAGTTGTTTTCCTTGAGCGTCCTTGCTCAGCCGTGATTACGCAGATCCCTGCAAGTCACGGCGCTCGACATACGCGTGCCATATTATTCGCGAGAGTTTTTTCGGGGAATCGGAGAAACGGTTCAAAACCGCTGGAATTGAATGCCTGGACAGGTAGCAGGCAAGGAGTCGTGATACGTCAGTACGGGTGGCTTCGGCTCTCCGGACGAGCGCTGTTCTGCATGCGCCGATCAAATTCGACTACGGCGCACCGTCAGGGCAGGAACGTGGAACGAGCGCGCCGGTGCAGGCGTTCCGAATGCCCCCGGCTTTCCTGCGCAACCGGCAATCAACGACAAGCGGCCGCGAATCGACGCCAATTCTGGTAGCCAAACCGAACACGACAGCCCACACTAGTGGCCCATTCCCGGCAAACCCAGCGAGGCAAACCAGCATGCATGCATTCATGAAGAAATATGAGGATCAAACTTACGCGTTGATGCGTATTACCACCGGCTTTCTGTTCCTGTGCCATGGCGTGATGAAATTCACGAACATGGGCGAGGCTGCACGCCCATTCCATATCCAGTGGATAGCCGGGCCGGTCGAACTGATCGGTGGGGCACTCGTCATGCTCGGGCTGTTTACCAGCCCCGCTGCATTTCTGTGTTCAGGCATGGCCGCCGCCGCGTACTGGATCGGGCATTTCCCGCGTGGCAGTCTGCCGATCATGAACAGCGGTGATGCTGCCGTCTTGTACACCTTCGCCTTTCTGTACATATCCGCCAAAGGCACCGGCATCTGGGGCATCGGCAAGAACTGATCAGATCGCGCCGGGTCCGCTGTGCCCGGCGCGTTTTTCGCTGCGCCTTGATTTGGTCAGCGGTATGAAGTCGCAGGCGACGCAGTGGAAAATCAGTGGTCGCGATCGCGCCCGGGCGACGCTGGGACGCCAAACGCCAAACGCCAAACGGCGAACGGTTGTCGGCAACTAGCGCTTGTTCTTGTCGTCCCAGTTCAGCGGCTGCCACAGTTCGATCTTGTTGCCTTCGGGATCCATGATCCAGGCGAACACGCCGTTCTCGTGGTACTCCGGGCCCTGCAGGATGTCGATCTCCGCCGCCGTTAGCTGCTCGATCATCTTCTCCATGTTGTCGACCCGGTAGTTGATCATAAAGCTCGACGTGCTCGGCTTGAACCATTCGCTGTCCTTGTCGGCAACGCTCCATACGGTCATGCCCTTGTCCTCGGCAGTGTCTTCCTGCCACTGCAATATGGCACCGCCGAAGTCTTCGAGCTTCATGCCGAGATGCTTCGCGTACCACTCGGCGAGCTTCTTGCCCTTGTCACTGGACAGGAAAAACACGCCGCCTATTCCGGTTACTTTAGCCATCGGTTTGTCCTCGTCTGCTGTCGCAGGCTGCAAAGCTAATGCAAAATTCATCGCGATAAATACCGCGATGCTCAGGGTCGCGCGGATTGTTTTCATGGTGCACCTCGGGTTAATCATGCCGCCTGCTGCGAATGGCAAGTAACAAAATCCACCAGCCTGTGGCCGGTACGGCGGCTGATCTCGTGGCGCCGGGACTAGTCACCCTTGCGAGTGGCTGCCCACAGCGCAATGGCGATGCCGACGCCAACCGCAGGGCCAAAAGCGACCCCCATCGCCACGTTGCCGATCACCGCGCCGGCAGCGGCGCCCAGTGCCGCGCCGATTCCGGCGCCAAGCGCAATGTAGATACCAAGCGAGGATGATTGATTCGTTTCATCGTTCATCGGATTCACCTTTAGCCGGTAGTGGGCCGCGCTGCGCAATTGCCAGCGCTTTAAGAATAGCAGCTGCGGCGCGCGTCGCAGACCTGCGCAGCCAGCTGCTGTGCATCGGCAGCAGGAACAGTTCGCCGTTCGACTGCGCTATGGCGATGGGGCGCTGCTATCGAAAGGGATTCAGCACCAGTGCCCACAATGTCTGGTCACGCTCTTCGCGAAACTCGTGCAGGCCGATCTGCATGCGGGTCTGGCCATCGCGCGGGTCGTCACGATAGCTGCCGAACAGGCGATCCCACACCGACAGGTGAAAGCCGAAGTTGCTGTCGGTTTCGTCCTTGTGTACCGAATGATGGATGCGGTGCATCTCGGGCGTCACCAGCAGCCAGCGCAGGCGTGCGTTCGAAGCGATCCGGCAGGCGGATGTTGGCGTGGGTGAACAGCGCGCCGGCGCTTAGCAGGATTTCGAAGATCAGTACCGCGAGCGCCGGAATGCCGAGCAGTGCGATCAGGCCGAGCTTGATCGCCATCGATAACGCGATCTCGACCGGGTGGAAACGAACCGCGGTCGTCACGTCGAAGCCGGTATCGGCATGATGCACGCGATGCAGACGCCACAGCAGCGGAATCCTGTGGATCAGCCGGTGCTGCCAGTAGATTGCGCAATCGAGCAACACAACGCCCGCCGTCACCGCCGCCCAATAGGGCAGCAGGCCGATCAGGCCATTGCCGCCCTGTTCGAGGCGCAGCGCAAGGTCGAATGCGAGTACCGGAAAGGCAACCCGCAGGATCACGGTACCGATGACGACGAGCGACAGATTGGTCAGCGTTCGGCGCCAGTCGCCGGGCACTTCGCGGCGCGGCCGCGCCTGCTGCAGGATGACCAGCAGTGCGAAGACCGACAGGAACAGGGCAAGCCGTACCTGCGGTTCGTTGTCGAGTAGCCAGCTAGTCAATGTCATTTGCTCTTCGCGGTCGCAGATCCGCCGCGTCGCCAGGCGAAGAAACGACCGACGTACTCCAGCAGCTTCTCGGGCTTGTTGGCCCGCTTCCATTCGCCTGCGACAAACTTGTTTGCTTCCATCATCGTTGGGTAAATATGTATCGTGCCGAGAATCTTGTTCAGGCCCAGTCCGTGTTTCATTGCCAGCACGAACTCGGCGATCAGCTCGCCTGCGTGGGCACCGACGATGGTGGCGCCAAGAATCCTGTCGCTGCCCGGAGCGGTCAATACCTTGACGAAGCCGTGCGCCTCACTGTCCGTAATGGCGCGATCGAGATCGTCGATGCCATAGCGTGTGACCTCTACTTCGGTGCCCTGTTCCTTCGCTTCGGTTTCATTGAGGCCAACGCGAGCAACTTCGGGGCTGGTAAACGTGCACCACGGGATCACGCTGTAGTCTGCGCGAAACGACCAGAACGGCCGGATCAGCGAATTGACGGCGGCGAACCAGGCCTGGTGCGCGGCCACGTGGGTGAACTGGTAGGGCCCGGCGACGTCCCCGCAGACGGAAATGCTCGGGTAGTTCGTGCGCAGGAACGGGTCGGTCGCGACGCTGCCGTTCTTCGCAATCTCGACGCCGATATCCTGGATGCCGCTTGTATTGGCATTGGCGCGGCGGCCGAGTGCCAGCAACAGCCGGTCGAACTCGAAGCGCACCTCCCTGCCAGCGTGTTCGCAGACCAGCGTGCCGCTACTGCCGTTGCCCTCGACGCGTATCGCGCGGGTGGCCAGCGCGACGTTGACCCCGTCCTGGTCGCGCAGCGATTCGAGCACGGCGTTCGCTGCATCTTCGTCTTCGCGGCCGAGCAGCTGCGGCGCCATCTCGACCAGTGTCACATCGCTGCCAAGCCGGCAGAACGCCTGCGTCAGTTCGCAGCCAATCGGGCCGCCGCCCAGCACCACCAGCTTCTTCGGCTGTTCCTGCAGATCCCACAGCGTGTCGCTGGTGATGAAGTCGATCTTGTCGAGGCCTTCGATGGGCGGCACCACCGGCTTCGATCCGGTTGCAACGACAATCGAGCGGGTGGTAAGCCGCTGGCCGTTCACTTCGACTTCCCACGGCGACACCACTTTGGCTTCGCCAGTCATGCACTCCACGCCCAGCTTTGTGTAGCGCTCAATTGAATCGTGCGGCGCGATCTTCGCGATCACCTCGTGCACGCGCGCCATCACGTCGGCGAAATCAAAGTCCGCGGTCATCCCGCGAATACCGAGCTTTTTGCTGTCGCGTGCCGCTGCCACAAGGCTCGCGCTTTTCAGCAGCGCCTTGCTCGGCACGCAGCCGGTGTTCAGGCATTCGCCGCCCATCTTGTCGCGTTCGATCAGCGCAACTTTCGCCTTGATGGTTGCCGCGATATAGGAGGTGACCAAACCCGCGGAACCGGCGCCGATAACGATCAGGTTGTAGTCGAAGTGCGGCGGTCGATCGAATTTCGCCTGGACCCGTCGCGCCTGCAGCCACGCGAGGCCCCAGCGCGCGAGGAACGGCAGTAGCGCCAGCAGCACAAACGCGCCGATCAGCGACGGCGACAGGATATCGCCGGCCGAGGAGATCTGGCCGAGCTGCGTGCCGGCGTTCACGTAGGCAATGGTGCCCGGCAGCATGCCGAGCTGGCTGACCCAGTAAAACGTCCACGGCTTCAGTGCGGTCAGGCCGGCGACCAGGTTGATGACAAAAAACGGGAACACCGGCACGAGGCGCAGCGAGAACAGGTAAAAGCCGCCATCTTTCTCGACGCCTTCGTCAATGCGCTTCAGGCGGTCCTTAAAGCGCTGCCTGACGCTGTCACCGAACAGGAAGCGCGCGGCAAGAAAGGCAAGCGTCGCGCCGATACTGCTGGCAAACGACACGGCAATCGTGCCCACGGTCAGGCCAAAGATCGCGCCGCCGGCAAGCGTCAGGATGGCAGCGCCCGGCAGCGACAGCGCGGCCATCACTACATAGATGACGACAAATGTACCGATTGCGACTGCGGGTCGTGCCGCTGCAAATCCCGCCAGCGCATCGCGCTGCTTCTTCAGTTCCGCCAGCGAAAAGTACTGCTGCAGATCGAAGTAGAAGAACGCGCCGATGGCTGCAGCGAGCGCGAAGATGAGAATGATCTTGCCGAGATTCTTTTGCACAACGGAGCTCCGCTCTTTTGTAGTTATTCACTGTCACCGGACCGGTGACAGCACTTATATATTTCACCCGCAACGGCGAACTGGCCGTCGCAACGACAATCCGGCTGCAGATCAGAACAGCCGAAACGCCAGCGCGGTCCGCTGCGCCGCAGTCAGCACGCAGAGTAGCGCGAACAGCCAGGCCAGCAGCGGAAACGCCGCCGGTATGGCTGCCATCACCAGGAAAAATGCAATGGTTTCGGTACCCTCGACGATGCCCGTCGAATAAAAGAACGACTTCCTGCCATGCGTATCGGTTTCGATGCCGCGCTTCGCGGCGATGGCGGCGAACGCGAGAAAGCTCGAACAGGTCAGGCAAAACGCGGCCAGCAGCGCGGCGGCCGGTATCGCGTTGTGGACCGGGTCGACGACCGCAAATGCCAGCGGGATGCTGCCATAGAACACATAGTCGACGACAATGTCGAGATAGCCGCCGCTGTCGGTAGGTCGCGAGGCTCTTGCCACCGCGCCGTCGAGTCCGTCGAAAATGCGGTTAATGACTATCAGTACAAAGCCAGCTGCGAAAAAACCGAGCGCGATGGCGAGTGCCGCCAGCAGGCCGGCGCCGAGGCCGATAACGGTCACCGCGTTGGCGCTTACGCCGCGTCGCGCAATAAAAAGCCCCGCCGCATCGAGCGGTCGATTGATCAGCGGCCGGATCCGCGAATCAAACATGTAATAGTCCCTGCGCCTTGTCTGCGTCATGCGCTTCTGCTGTAGCGTGACTTGCTGCGGCGTTGCCAGCGCGCAGCGCGTAATCGCCGCCGTAACAGTTCACAGACGTCATGCGCTTGCCGACAACGTGACGACCGGGCCGGCTGCAGCATCGACATCACCCTGATCGTGCGTGACCAGCAGGGTTGGCAGGCCACGCTGCCTTGCTTCTGCGAACACGAGCTCCCGGGTGCGCTTGCGGTTGTCATCGTCGAGCGAACTGAACGGCTCGTCGAGCAACAGCGCGCGCGGTTCGGCGAGCAGCACGCGCAGCAGCGCAACACGCGCCTGCTGTCCGCCCGACAGCGTGGCCGGATCGCGCGCTGCGAAGTCCTGCAGCCCGACCGATGCCAAGGCCGCCGCGGCGCGTTGCTGCCGGTCACGACGGGAGCCGCCAGCGCGCAGACCGAACAGCACGTTGCCGGCAACGTCGAGGTGCGGGAACAGCAGCGGGTCCTGGAACAACAAACCGAGTCCGCGCGACTGCGGTGGTAAGGCCGTCAGCTCGTCATCACCGACGCGCACCGAGCCGGTCCCGGTAATGCCGTCAGGCAGGATGCCGCACAGGAATTTCAGCAAACTGGATTTCCCGGAGCCGCTTGCACCGACGATGGACGTAACCTTGCCGGCTTCCACGCACAGGCTCAGCGGTGCAAACAGGGGCGCACCGTCGACCTGCAAGGCCACTTCGTCCAGCTGCAGCGCGTTCATCGCGGCACGCCCCGCCGTTGCCGAAACACGAGTGCGCCGGCGGTATAGGCAGCAGCGAATGCAGCAAGGGGAATCACGGCCAGCAGTATCGCATGCACGGCGGCGAGCCGAAGATTGCCGGAGCCGGCCGCCGCCGCGGCCTCGGTGGCGGCGGTCGCAATACGGCCCGAGCCGGCAAACAGCGTTGGCAAATACAGGGCAACGCTGACAGAGAACGCGAGTGCCAGTGCAAGCAGGGTAGAGCGCAGCAGCAGCGGCGCTGTCAGTCGCAGCCAGCTGGCGCGCGCCGTCACGCCAAGCGTCGCGGCAATCTGCGCATAGCGCGGGTCGATCGCAGCGCGCGCCGGCGCGACGATGCCCCACAGGTAGGGCAGCGCGAACATCAGGTGGCTCCACAGCACGGCGACCAACGTGCCGTCGATGTTCATCCGCACCAGCAGCACCTGCACGCCGAACAGGAACGTCATCTGCGGCACCAGCAGCGGCAGGAATAAGCCACGCAGCAACCTGGCGGCGCGCCGCAGCCGATTCCCTGCAGACGTTCAGCCGCCGGCAGCACCAGCAGGATGCCGACGACCGCGGTCGCGAACGCCAGCGCCAGCGTGGTCGTGCCCACACTGCCGGTCGCGGATGCCAGCTCCCGCAGCGTGTCGAACGACGCGTCGACAGGCAGCAGCGCCGGGAATCGCCAGGGGCCGGCAATTGCGCGCAGGCCGATCGCGACAATCGCCAGTATGCCCAGCAAATAACCGGCCGTGAGCAGACCCGCGAACACGCGCCGTGCCGGTGCCTCGGCGACCCGGCGTTGTCCGCTTTGCGCCGCCGCAATAAGTCCGCGACGAGCGAGTCCGCCAAGCATCGTCGCAATGCCAATGGCGCCCACGCTGCAGGCGAGCAGTAAGAGAGTACCGGCGTAGGCCTGGGCGTGAATCACCGGATCGGGATCGGTAAACCAGCGCCACAGCAACACCGAAAACGTCGGCGGTAAATCCGGGCCCAGCGGAATGGCGATCTCGACATTGGTGATGCCGAACACGATGACGGCCGCGAACGGCAGGCGGATTTGCTGCTGCAGCGCCGGTGCCACCGCCGTTGCCCAGCCCTTTAACGGGCCGTAGCCAAGCGTGGCGGCCTGCGCCTGCAGTTGCGCCGTCGGCACCTGCGCCGCTGCTGCGACCAGTGCCATGACGAGGAAGCAGGTTTCTTTCAGCACCAGTCCGATCATCAGCGACAGACCGGCCGGGTCGTTGACGATCAGCCAGTCGGGCGGCAGCTGGAAGCCCGTTGCCCACGGCGAAAAAATCCGCAGCAGCAGTCCCGACGGTGCAAGCACCAGCGCGAGCCCGATGCCAATCGCGAGGTGCGGCATCGCGAGCAGTGGCAGCGTCAGCGCATTCAGCCGGCGCCGCCAGTTGCCGCTGCCGGCGAGGCCCACCGCGAGGTGCGCCAGCAGCAGCGCGATGGCAGACGCGATACCGCCGGTCCACAGCGACGAAGCAATCGAAAGGCCGATGCCGGGCGTTGCGAACACGCGCGACCATGCGCCGCCGTCGAGCCCGAACCACAGTGCCGCGCCGAGACCGGCCAACGTCGGGATCATGGAGACGCCGAGCAGCAGCAGTACTGCAGGCTTCAAGGGCAATGACGTCAACATTGTCGGGCGTGTCGCGCGTGCGTGAATTTTGCGCCAAGGATCAGTGCGGCATGGTGCGCCGACGGCGTAACGCTAACGCGTTCACGACAAGACACGGCGACTGCGGATAAACATCGGGATCGCACAGACAGCAGTGAGGGAACCCGGCGGCGCACTAGCGCACGTACCTTGCGAGCCAGGCCTGCTCCAGCCGTGTTGTCCAGCTCGGGTGGGGCTCGGTGAGAAATCGCGCCGGCGCTGGCGGCGTTGCAGCGCCCCTGTCGAGCGCTGCGAAATAGGCGCGTTCATGCGCCGGGAGTGCGTCGACATCCAGCACCGTCGGGTCGCCCCAGTGCGATTCGTCGGCCTTGCGGGCCTGCGCCTCCGGTGAAGCGAGAAAATTGGCGACGACACGCGCGCCGGCCGTCGCGCCGGAGTTGTAAGGAATCGCGAGAAAGTGGCTGTTAGCGAGCGCGCCGGCATCGAGATAGGTGGCGGCAATGCCCGCATGCAGCTCACCCTGCCGAATTGCGCGGCTCGCTTCGGCCGGGTTGTAGGACAGCATCCAGTCGAGTTCGCCAACCGCGAGCAGGTCGCGCTGCGCCGGGCCGCTGTGCGGGAACAGGCGGCCGCCGCGCCACATGCTGCGATGCGCGCGATCGAGCCATTGCCACAGCGGCCGGGTGGCGGTATCGAAGTCAGCAGCGACCGGCTCGCTAAAACGCGCCGGGTTGTCGCTCAGCGTTAACAGCATCTGCTTCAGGAAGGCGCTGCCCAGGAAGGACGGCGGCTGCGGGTAGGAAAAACGACCGGGGTGTTGTTCGATCCAGGCTAACAGCTCGTCAGGATCGCGCGGTGCGCGGGCTACACGCTCGGTGTCAAAGAAAAGCGTGAGTGCCGCCGTTCCCCAGGGGAGTTCGTAGCCTTCAGTTGCCAGCGAGCCGTCGATCAGCGTCGTCGGGTTGTCCTGCCAGTTGATGAGCGATGCATTCGGCAACGGCTCTGTCCACGGTCCGAACAACAGCCCCGCGCGTTTCAGTGCCGCAAAATTTTCGCCGTTGATCCACAGCAGATCGACCGAGCCGCCGCTGCTGCGACCGGCAGTCCGCTCAGCAACGATGCGCGTTACCGATTCCGCGATATCCGTGACGCGCACATGCCGCAACTCGACCTCGTAGTCTTCGCGTACCCGCTGTGCCACCCACTCGATGTAGCGATTGATCGCGAGATCGCCGCCCCAGGCGTTGAAGTAAACGGTCTGGCCCGCCGCTTCCTTGACGACCTCTGCCCAGTCCTGCGCAGCGGCGCGTGAGGTCAGCAGCAGCGCCGCCAGCAGCGCGATCAGGACGGCTGGCGTGCGACGGCGTAGCCGCATCAGAACAGGTAGCTCAATCCGAACTGGAACTGGCGCGGTGCGCCGGCGTTGCGACGGGTAAACGGCTGGCCAAACACCTGGATCTGGTTGGATTGGGTTGCCGAGTTCGCGAAACCCGACAGGTTCTCGCGGTTGAACAGGTTGAACACGTCAGCGGACAGCCGCAGGCGGCCGTCGCCGATCGCCGGCTCGTAGCGCAGGCCGAGATCGATGGTTGCTGACCAGGGCAGGCGGTCGGCATTGCGCGCCACGCCCGGCGCGCGGTCGGAATTGCCGAGGTACGCGTCAGTGAAGGAGGCGCCATCGCCATTCAGGTCGGTGGTGCCAAAAATACCCGTGTCCGGAATCTGGTTGATCGGCTGGCCGGATTCGATCTGGCTGGCCAGCGACACGGTGACCGAGTCGCGCGGGTAAAAATAGACGACCGAGGAGATCACGTGACGGCGGTCGTTGACCGAAGGACCCCATTCGTCGTCGAAGCTGTTCGAGTTGGCCGAACGAAAATTGATGTCGTCCGTATTGTTGGTCAGCTCGGACAGCGTGTAGGTCATCAGGAAGCCCCAGATATCGCCTTCTGCCGGTTTTTCGAGCGTCAGGTTCAATGCCTTGTAACGCGATGCGCCGGCCGTTTCCGAAACGACGATCTGGCGCGCGCCACCCGCCACCGGTGCAACCGGCCGCGTGGCGTCCGCATTCGCCTGGCTGCGAATCAGGCCAAGCGACTCGGCAAGACTGCGCCGATCCGCGTCCGAAGGCAAAGCGCGCAGGGTCGCTATGTTCGCCTCGGTCAGGTTGGCAAGGTTCGACGAAAACGGCGCCGCCGCGTTCAGGTCGCGCAGCCGCAGCTGGTTGTGCCCGCGATAAAACAGCAGGTCTGCGGAGCCGAGCCATTGATCGCTGAACTGCCACTGCACACCGGCCGACAGCTGCACGGTGTACGGGCTGTCGAGACCGTTCGGGTTGAGGATGCGGCGCTCATTCGAGACGGCGGTATCGCGCAGGTTCGCGGCATCCGCCGGCGTCGGGCACTGCAGGTAGCCGCCCGGGCAGGCCGGGTTCACGCCGAGATTGCCGTCGAACGTCACGCTGACGGGATCGATATCGGCCGGCAGGCGGCCTGCTGCGGCAAGCTCCCTGAGCTGCTGGCGAAACGCGGCCGAGGTCGTGTTCTGCTGCAGTGCGTCCGATAACACCGTGTACGGAATGCGTTCGTAAAACAGGCCGGCGCCGCCGCGAAACGACAGGCGCTCACTCGCGCGGTAGTTCAGCGCGATGCGCGGCGCAATGTTGTCGCGATCAGCCGCGCCTTTACCGGCTTCGGTCAGGCTGTCGTAGTCCCAGCGAACACCCGCGGTCAAGGTCAGTTCCTGCGACAGGCTGAGCTGGTCTTCGAAGTACAGCGACACCTGGTTTTGCACCTCGCCGAAGCTGGCGGGCCGCAGCTCGACCGAGTAATCGATCACCGCCGCCGTAGCCGGAATGTCACCGACGTCGAGTGCCGCGCCGCGATTCAGTCCCTGCACCGCCGCCAGTTCGGCGCCGGTCAGGCGCACGCGGTAGTTGCCGCGCGGATTGCCGCCGCCGGTCAGCCTGAAATCAGAGCGCAGCGCATCAACGCCGACTTTGAAGGCGTGCACGCCCGCCAGCCAGGTGAAGTTCTGGCGCAGCTGCAGCGACGCTTCGCTTTCATCAAATGCGTAGCCGGGGTGGCCGAGTACGGCCGCCGTTAAGCCATCCGGCGATTCAACGACAACCTGCGGCGCGTTGTTCGCAAACGGCCGCGCGTAGTCCCAGTCGAAGGTGCCGTACAGCAGGCTCGTTTCGGAGGTGAAGGATTCGATGTCGTAGACAGCGGAGACCGCCGTCAGCAGCGAATCGCGCTGCTGCACCGAGCCCGCGGACGGGAACGTCACGCCGCCATCGAGGCCACCGCCCTGGCGTTCGATCTCGATGTTACCGAGGTTGGCGCGGAACGACAGTCGCCAGTCGTCGTTCACACGGTGATCGACTTTCAGCGAGGCGAGCAGCGATTCGTTCTGGCCGCGCACCGTCTCGGCAACGCCGAGTGCCGGCGACGACAGCAGGTTGTCCTTGTCATCGCGCGTAAACTCGACGTTCGCGAAAAAGAAAGTGCGATCTGCCACGAGCGGGCCGCCCAGCGAGGCGCCATACTGATCGCGACGAAAGCCATCGCGCACCGCGTTGCCGGACAAATCGCGGCGCGCGAATGGCGACGACGCGTCAAGCGCTGCGCCCGGGCGCACCAGGTAAAACAGTTCGCTGTACCACTCATTGCTACCGGACCGCGAGGTGACGTTAACCACGCCGTTGCCGGTGCGGCCGTACTCGACGGAATATGATGAGGCAAGCACCGTGACGTCGGAGGCGGCGCCGGTCGAGATCGGGAACTTTGGTCCGCCAAGAAAATTCTCGTTGTTATCCATGCCGTCGATCAGGTACTGGGCAAACAGGCCGTTGGCACCGTTGATCGACACCGACGGCGCTTCCGGGAAAAACCCGGTAGCCGGCACCACGTTCGGCAGGCGAATCAACGCGCGTGACAGGTCGCGAGCCTCGATCGGCAGTGCCTCAAGTTCGCGCCGGTTCAGGCTGGCACTGACTTCGGCATCGAGCGCGTTGATGGACACGTTGCTGGCGCGTGCAGTCACCGTGATGTTGTCGATCATCCTGACCGGCACGGCGCGGGCCTCGTTGCTGCGCAGGCGTATGCCCGCGGCGAGCTCGATGCCGTTGACAGTCACCGTGTAGCCGGGCCCGGCGGGCACGGCCGAAAAGCGCGCGCGACCTGAAGCGTTACTAGTGCCAGTGGCTGCGAAGCCGGTCATCGGGTTCGCAAGAATGACCGCAACGTTGGCGGCCGAACTGCCATCACTGGCGGTAACGGCGACATCGACGCTGGCGGCAGTCGCGAGCTGTGCGGCAGTGATCGCAATAAGAAGGGCAACAATGCGTGCGAAACGCACCCGGGCAGGTTTTGGTGCAAACATAAAAAGAGAGGTCCCTGGGACTGCCGTGCAGTAAAAGGTCGGCGGCACGCGAAGCAACAGTGTCACACCAGCGTGCTACCTGAACATAGATAAACCGGATCAGGCGCCGTTTTGTTACAAATAATTACGGTGGTCAAGGCGCTGGCGGGGTACCGTGCTTGCAGCAATTCACCCCGCCTGTGATGTTTTACTCGGTCCGCGGGTCCTGTTGTCGAACCGATCTTCGTATAGGAATCTGCATGCCGAGGCCAGTTGCGCTGCTTTTGCTTCTTCTGAGCTCGTCCGCCACCGCGCTGGACGTGCCTGTCGACGATCTCTCAAACTGGACCGTGCTGTCATTCAGCAATATCAAGCCCAACGAGGTTTCTGTCGACAACGGCGCCCTGCGGATTGCCGTCGCCGGTTCGGCGAGTCCGCTGGTCTACCGGTTCGACAAGCCGGTTCGCGTGACCGGCGTTACCGTCACGGCGAGCTGGACCGGCTCATTAACCATACCGCCAGGAGTGACGCAGGGGGACAACAACGCCGATGATTTTGTTCTCAAGTTCGGCATCGTCGAAGCGGGCGAGCGGCGGCTGAACTGGTTCCAGCGCAGCATTGCTGCGGACTGGATCAAGCAGCTGTTTAAACTCGCACCGAAGGGCAGTGGTGTCGAGCGCATTCACTTCCTGTCGACAACTCAGCAGAAGGAACTGTTGGGTAGCAGTCGTGTGCACCCACTGAGTGACCTGCTCTACGAAACGCGCGTCGTCTATCTCGAAGGACCGGGCGACTTTGTACTGCAGCAGGAATTCACGGACCCCGCTGAAACCCTGGGCCTGTGGCTATCCGTAGACGGTGATGACACGGGCTCGAACTTCGAGCTGCGCATCCAGAGTATCGCGTTGCAGCTCGAGTCGCCGTAAAGGTTCGAACCGGACTCGAATTCCGGGCGGCAACAGCATAAGCTGCAGGCTAATCATCCAATGGCAGAGTGTTCATGAAGCTTTCAAAAATCGCATTGTCCATCGCCGTTATCGCGGCGTTGTTACTGCTCGTCGCCGGTCCCGGAACACGGCTGGGCCTATGGGACTTCCGCTTCGGTTTCCTGCTGATGCGCTGGGCGCTGTTCGTGGGACTCGCGGCGGCCGCGGTGTCAGTCATATTGCTGCTGATCCCGAAAACACGTCAGGGCAACGCTGCAGTGCTTGCGCTGGCGGTACTGATCGGACTGGCAACGGCCTGGATGCCGTACAACGGTTACCGGACCGCACGCTCGTTGCCGTTCATTCACGATATTTCTACCGACACGGTCAATCCGCCGCTGTTCGTGGCAGTCGTACCGCTACGCGCGGATGCATCGAATCCGCCCGAGTACGCCGGTGAAGAAACCGCGGCCTTGCAGCGTGAAGGCTACCCGGACATCGAAACCTTGCAACTCAACGACGCCCCGCAACAGGCTTTGCAGAAAGCACAGTCGGTGCTGGAGGGCATGGGTCTCGAGATCGTTGCCGTCGACGCCGCTGCCGGGCGTATCGAGGCGACCGCCACGACCTTCTGGTTTGGCTTCAAGGACGACGTCGTGGTTCGCGTTGTGGCCGCTGGCTCCGGCAGCAAGCTCGACATTCGCTCGAAGTCCCGCGTCGGTCGCAGCGACGTCGGTGCAAACGCAGCGCGCATTCGCCGTTTCCTCAGCCTGCTCGAAGACTAGGCGTCTGCGATACGGTTTCGCGCTCGACGAAAAAATTGCCAACGGGATAAACGCAGCCAGCAATCTGCTGCGAGTCAGCAGCTTATGTCAAAAAGCCTGCATCTGGTTGACGCCGCGCCGTCGTCACGCGCAACGGCATCATTCGTGGCAAAGGGTTGCCAGCGGGATTTGCGGAGTTCGCAGTGCGCGTCTCCTGCGCGTCGAAGGCTATCGCTTGTCCTGTTCATTAAGAATATGCGTCAAGCATCTGAAAAAATTGCCTCGCTGTGCTGCGTGATATTGGCCGCATGGCTTTTTTTCGGAACATATGTAGCATTCATTGACTTAAGTAATATAGAGTGAAGCACGAAAACAAAAAACGCGACGCGCACAGAAAAGTCGCTGGTCGCCACTGGCGAAGTTAATTTTTTCGGGGAAAATCATCAGCGATTCTACGTTGATTCACTCTGTCATCCTGCTTCACAACAGGATCATGTCTCCGTACCCGGTCAACACGCCTGCCACCACCTCGGCGGCGTCGTGCATTAAGGCCATCAATCCGCAATACAGCAACGATACCCTCTCTATTTTCAGGAGAACTACGTCATGAAACGGAAGATAAGCAGCTACGTACTGGCCGCTGCGTCATTCCTGATTCTGGCAGCGCAGGTCCACGCGACCATCATGCTGCAAATGAATCTGGAAGAAATGACCACGCGTGCCGGCAAAATTTTTCACGGTACTGTGGTCGACGTTAAAGCCGGCACTATCGAGGCAGGCGGCGCCGCGCTGCCGACGGTCACCTACCGTTTCCAGGTGAAGGACTTTTACAAAGGCAGCCCAAGCGAAGTTAAGGGCGACAAGGCCATTGTCGTTGTCCGCATGGTAGGCAGCCTGAAATCCGGCGCCACCGGCGCGGACGGGCTGACCAATTTCTCCGGTTTTCGCGATGCACCACGACTGAACCCCGGTGATGACTACCTGCTGTTCACGACGCAGGAAAGTTCCATCGGGCTGTCGGTGCCGGTTGGTCTCGGCCAGGGTACCTTCAAGGTCTTTAACGTCGACGGCGAACTGAAGGCGGTCAACGAGTTCAATAACGCCGGCCTCGGTATTAATGGTGCTGGTCCCGTTGCCTACGTCGAGCTGAGCGCGCGAATTAACGCGCTGCTCGGACAATAAGGGGAGCCATCATCATGAAAAATATTAAAAGAGCTTTCCTCGCGGTGCCGGCGCTCGCGCTGTGTGTTTCGCTGTTTGCGACTCCAGCTGCGCAGGCGGCAGACGCGCTGGCGATTTGCCAGCCCGGTGTGCCCTTTGCCTATCCGGCTGGTGGCACAAACATTCCATGGAATCCTGATCTCGGCGCACTCGGCCCGCTCTCTAACGCAGAGGGCGTTGCTGCAGTCAGCGCTGCCTTCGATGCCTGGGAAAACATCCCGGAGAGTTCGGTGACCTATCTGCAGGGCGCGGCGTTATCGGTCGACATCGATGTCACGAACTTTGGCCCGATCTACACGCCAGCGGCACCGAACGGTCAAAGTGAAATCGTGTTCGACGCCGACGGCGCGATTTTCGAGCTGCTGTTCGGGCCCGGTTCCGGCATTCTCGGTTTCGCCGGTCCTGATTTCGGCGATCCGGCGACCTGCACCTTGCTGGAAGGCAGCGCGTTCCTGAACGGTCCGGAGTTTGCCGATACCACCGTCGCCGAAGACATCATGGTTCACGAGTTCGGCCATTACACCAATCTCGGGCACGTCGAACTCAACGGCCAGCTGCTGGCCTTCGGTGAAGGCGGTGACGATACCGGCCCGACACCGGACAACACGACTTTCCCGCCACCGGCAAGCCTGGCTGACCTGATCGAAACGATGTACCCGTTCTATTTCGGTCCGCTGGCAGGAACCCGAACGCCGCATCCCGATGACGTCGCATCGGTTTCGATCATTTACCCTGACGCCATTTTTGCCAGCAGCACGGGTACGATCACCGGCACAATACGGGCGCCGAACGGCACACCGCTCAGTGGTGTCAACGTCATCGCGCGCAACCTCAGTGATCCGTTCGAGGATGCGGTATCCACGTTTTCCGGCGCCTACACTAATAATACTGACGCAGGCAGCGATCCGAACGTTGGCATTTACACGCTGGCCAACCTGACGCCGGGCGCGAGCTATGCGGTGTTTATCGATACAGTGACCGCCGCTCCGAACCGCTTCAGCAACCCGATACTGCCGACACTGCCGGGGCCGGAGGAGTTCTACAACGGTGCGCTCGAGTCGAGTGATTCTGCGCTCGACAATCCGGCGGATTTCACCGCCATTACGGCCGTCGCGGGCAGCCCGATCACGGGTATCGACATCATCTTTAACCAGGCGCGCTGAAGGCGATCCATTGCCGGTCGGTGATGACGGCAGCGTGCAGCTGTTCCTGCCGTTCCCGTTCTGCATGCAGGGGACCGCGTATGATGCCGTGTTCGTTAATGCGAACGGCAGCCTGACGTTTGGCGCTGGAAGCTCCGACTTCTCCGAGAGTGCCGCTGACATGCTGAATGGTCCGCCGCGCATTGCAGGCCTGTGGCGCGATTTGAACCCGAGTGCCGGCGGTTCGGTGTTCTTCAACGAGGGCAACGGCGATTTCTCCGTGACCTGGCAGGACGTGCCCGAGTTCTTCAATGAAGGTGCCAATACGTTCGAGATCAGACTCTACGACAACAGCAAGGACTGTGTTGCCGATGAAGATGGTGACTCGGACAGTGACAGTGATAGTGATAGTGACAACGACCGCAACGGCAGCCCGGTCGATATCAAGATCACCTACGGTCATCTGGACGCAGTATCCGGTCTGGCGGGCGTGAGCGGTGGACTGCCGACGGCATCGGGTGCCGAAGTAGAGAGCGACCTGACCGCAATCAGCCGCAACGGCCGCAAGAAAATCCAGCTGAAGAAAGACGCAGCAATCTACGAGCTGTTTGCCGGCGACAATGATCTTGCAAACAGCAAGCTGCGCTTCGACAAGGTTGGCAAGGGCTACCGTGACAACTTCGAGCCGAATAACAGGCTTGAGACCGCTGCGGGCCAGTCCACCCCGTTCAACACGCTTGCCACCAACGGTCGTTACTCCGCCATCGATCCGGCAGCCGCCGATATCGATTTCTTCCGCTTCGGCGCCGATGCCGGCCAGTACCTGGTCGCGGAAGTTACCCGTGGCCAGATCGATTCCGTGCTCGGCCTGTACTACTGCCCGCCGCGCAACGGGACGACGGTGTTCGACTCAAGCAAGAGAAAGCAGAGACTCGATTACTGCGAAACGGATACCGCAATTCTGATCGCGGCGAACGACGACTTTAACGGTCTGCTGTCGCGCATCGAGGGTGGCCTGCCGGTTACCGGAACGTACGCGATCGCAGTAACGTTCTGCTGTGACTATGACTTCGACGGTGTGGATCCGGGCCAGGGTCTGCCGCTGGATCAGGGGCGTTATATCCTCGATGTCCAGCTGTATGACGGCTTCCCGCTACCACTGTCGGACGAAGCGTCGGTAATCCTTAGCGACTTCGGGTTCAGTTTCCCGTATGGCGGTGAGAGTTACTCCGAGATTTACGTGAACGACAACGGTCATATCACGTTTGGCGCAGGGCCGGGCGGGCTCGACTGGCTGTTCATTTCGGTCGACGACTTCGAGCAGGGACCACCGCGTGCAGCGGCACTGTGGAATGACCTTGATACGGGATTTGGACTGGTGCTTGCGACTTCAGACTTTGCAACGCAGCTCAAGCTCGACTACGTCAACGTTCCGGAGTGGGGCGGTTTCGGATCGAACAACTTCTCGATCACCCTGTACTCCGACGGCACCATTGAGTACGACTACGGCGCGGTCTCGGCAACGAGCGGCATCGTCGGTGCCGGTGAAGGTAACGGCGAGCCTTCGACGCTGACCGACATGTCAGTCAGCGGTGGCGGCAGTATCAGTGATTCGCCGGTTGAGGAGTTCGGTGGCGCAAATCCTTACGATCTTGCGAATCCGGATGCGCTCACGTTTACACCGTAGTAAAGAAGCACAGCAGCAAGAAACAGGCGGCGGACTTCGGTCCGCCGCTTTTTTTTGCAGCGGCGGACGCCGTTGCAAGAGGCGTGGCGGGAAGCGTCCTGCGTGAGCTGCCCGGTAGCGTCGGTTACGGAAGCGGCACTATGCACCGAAGAAGCTGACGGCGACATTGCCACTGGTCTAGTATTGCTGTTCGATTATGAAGGAGCGCGGTCCGATGAAAGCCAGCTGGAATGGCCAGATCATTGCAGAGTCTGCAGATACCGTGGTTGTTGAAGGCAACCACTATTTTCCGCGCGGCTCGGTGAACGACGACTTCCTGATGCCCAGCAACAAGACCACCGTGTGCGGCTGGAAAGGTGTTGCCAACTACTACACCGTGGTTGTCAACGGAGAACAGAATCACGATGCCGCCTGGTACTACGCGGACCCGAAAGAAGCGGCCAGCAACATCGCCGGGCGGGTGGCATTCTGGCGCGGCGTGAAGGTTGTGGAATAGCGGTTCGATGGAACTGGCAATGTCCCGACTCGCGGTGGCCTGGTTGCCGGAGATTAAAAAAATGCACACGGCTGACAACGAAAATCATCTGCACCAGCCAGGCGACGCAGCACAACGGCAACGGCAGTAAACTTCGAACCCAAACCCAAATCAAAATTTAAACCCAAATTCATATTCAAATTCAAATTCAAACCACTGACACGCGGCGACACTATCCATGATCAGCAAATCCACGGACTACCCCGTATTCTTCAGCGACAACAAAGCCGAGCTCAATGAATACCCGACGCCGGCTGACAAATGCATCAAGGGTCAGCCCACACAGCGCACCTGGAATCATTTTGCGAGCGCGGACGAGGCGTTCTTCGCGGGTATCTGGGAAGCCGAACCCGGCAGCTGGAAAGTCAGCTACACGGAGTTCGAGTTCTGCCAGATCCTTAGCGGCAGTTCGGTGCTGCGGCACGCCGACGGCCAGGAATTCAGGCTGCAGGCCGGCGACAATTTCGTTATCCCCGCCGGGTTTAGCGGAGAGTGGGAGGTGCTGGAGACAACCCGCAAAATTTACGCGATCTACGAACCGGCCAAGCCAGTGAGCTAAAGCCGCGTTGCGGTGAAATCCGCGTGACCACAGCGTTTTCAGACCTTTACATAAGCAAGCACGCCTACCTCAAAAATGGTGTAGCCGCAAAATACTGGCTGCGCGCCGTGTTCGCTTCAAGTGATTAAAAAACAAAACAAAAATAATTCGAAAGCCTTGCCTGCCTGCGGTCAGGATGCGGGCCAGGGCAGAGCTGTTGACAGTGTCTGCCTGAACCGCTACAAAGAACCAGAATATATAGCAAGAAGAGTCACTTAATAGACTCAGGTCAGGCGGGAAAAAGCGGCGTACAACCGCGCGGCAATCGATCCACAGTAACGCTTCCCTCCTCATCGGTGACTCGACTTGTCGCAATTGGGATCTCGTCGTTTTGTAAGGGACTACTTTCAAAAAGGCGTTGGCGTCTTAAAAAAAAAGCGTCTCGCGAGACGCAATAAAACGATACGTGCGGAGGCCACAACATGAGAGAAACAAACGACAACCTGCATTACGAGGACTACCTCGGCGGCGGGAACCCGAAAATGAAGAACAAGGCCGACAAGAACAAGGCCGACAAGAACAAAGACAGCGAGAAGGGCTCCGGTTCCGGCAGTGGCTCCGGCAGCGGTAAAGGCTCAGGCTCAGGTTCCGGGAAAGGTTCTGGCAAGGGGTCCGGCAGTGGCAAGGGTTCCGGCAGTGGCAAGGGCTCCGGCAGTGGCAAGGGTTCCGGCAGCGGCAAGGGTTCCGGCAGTGGCAAGGGTTCCGGCAGTGGCAAGGGTTCCGGCAGCGGCAAGGGTTCCGGCAGCGGCAAGGGTTCCGGTTCCGGCGGCGGCAGCGACTACAACTACGAGCAGGAAGCGCCGTTCTACGACAACGATTTCTAGAGAATAGATCAACGAAGCAACAACCGGCCTGGGCAGCCTTGTCCAGGCCGGTTTTTTTTGGCATCCGTCCTGTAGTATCAATGGCCCGGCAGGCTGTTTTTCCCGCTGGCGTCGGGCAAAACGTGACACAGGAACGGTCAATGGCAGCACCCGCGCGCTATGCTGTGGAGATCGCCAGAAGCATAAGAACGGCGCGATTTTCGGCAATCCTTCTATGAAGCAAGACGCTCTACAATCCGGCTACAGCTCATGGAATCCCTTCCTCCGGTCCTGCATTGAGCTGCATCGCAGGAGCTTCATCGCGGTCGCGGTGTTCAGTTTCGCCATCAACCTGCTGATGCTGACAGTGCCGCTTTACCTGCTGCAGATCTTCAATCGCGTGGTGCCGGCCAAGAGCGCGGATACCCTTTTGTTCCTCACCGGCATCGTCGTGGTCGCGATGATCACGATGACTATTCTCGAAGCCTCGCGTCGCTATATTTTCGTGCAGTTTGGTGCCTGGATGGACAGCCGGCTTGGCGGCCTGGTGTTGAGCGGCTCTATCTCGCGCGCCGTGGAAAAGTGTCGTGGCGTATCGCCGCAGGCGCTGAAGGAACTCGCGACGATCAGGCAGGTGTTTTCCGAATCGGCGCTGTTTCCGGTTCTGGATGCGCCATGGACGCCGATTTTTCTGCTCGTGCTGTTCATGCTGCACCCGCTTATCGGGCTGATCTCCCTGATCGGCGCGCTGGTTCTGTTCGGCGTCGCGCTTATCAATGAATACAGCACGCGCGATTACATCAGCGAAGCGAACGAGGCGTCGACCGAGTCGATGGACTTTGCATCTACCGTGCTGCGCAATGCCGATGTGGTCGAAGCAATGGGCATGCGCAGCAACGTCGTGCAGTCGTGGGAAACCCGCCACGGGCCTGCCGTCTACCTGAAGAGCCGCACCAGCATGCGTGGCAATCAGATTGCCAGCATCGCGATGTTCATCAGGATGATGCTGCAGATCATCGTCATCGGCGTGGCCGGCATCCTGGTATTGAAAGATCAGATGTCGGCCGGTGCGCTGATCGCCAGCGTGCTATTGATGAGACGCGCCGTTGCACCGATGGACCGCGCGATCTCCTCGTGGAAAATCATCGTGAAGGCGCGCAAGGCGTTCACCCGGGTAAGCGAGCGTATTGACTACGCGTCAGAGCTGACGTCGTCGACGGTACTGCCGATGCCGAACGGACACCTGAGCGTCCGGCATGCGAGCTTCCAGTATCCGCGCGCGTCGAAGCCGACGCTGCTTGATGTCACTTTCAAGGTACAGCCGGGCGAGATCGTCGGCATCGCTGGCGACACGGCGGCCGGCAAGTCCACGCTGGGCCGCCTGCTGGTTGGGCTCGCGGCGCCGGCCGCTGGCTACGTTCGGCTTGGCGGCGTTGACCTCGTCAAGTGGACGTCGGAAGAGCGGGGACCTTTTATCGGTTATCTGCCGCAGGACATCGAGCTGTTCTCAGGCTCTGTGCGGCACAACATTGCCCGCATGACCGAAGGTGACTTCTCGCAGGTGGTTGATGCGGCACGGCTGGCAGGATTGCATGAAACCATCATGCAGTTCCCCGACAGCTACGACACCCAGATCGGCGAGAACGGCGCGTACCTGTCCGGCGGGCAGCGGCAGCGCGTGGCATTGGCCCGTGCGATCTACGGCAACCCGAAACTCATCGTGCTCGATGAGCCGGACTCATACCTTGATACCGAGGGGCAGGCAGCGCTGGCCGGCGCCATGCAGGCGCTCAGGCAGGCTGGCTCGATGATCGTCCTGATTTCGCATCAGAAGGCCGTGCTGGAGTGCGCTGACCGCCTGCTGATATTGCGCAAGGGCATGATTAACGAGCCGGATGAGAAGAAACTCAAGTCGCTGGGCGTCAGCAAGCTCGCAGGGCATCTCGGCGGGCCCGCGATCGATATCGAAACGGCGGAGGAGGATTGAGCATGGTCACGACGCGCCTGCCCGTGCCGGCCGATCACCACGCCCTGTCGATCAATGAGCTGGCGTTCACCCGTGAAGATCTGGCGATTTCACGACGCTACGTTGTTACCGGGTACCTCGTTACCGTTTTGTTTCTCAGCGCAATTTTTGCCTGGGCGGCACTGGTGCCGATATCCCGCGCGGCCATCGCGCCCGGCATCGTCGGCAAGGAAGGCTACCGCCAGACCGTGCAGCACCTGGAAGGCGGCATCATTCACAAGCTGCTGGTGAAGGATGGCGACCCGGTGGCGGCCGGCCAGATACTGATCGAACTGGCCGATGTGCAGTCACGCGCGGAACTTGAGCTGTTGCAGAAGCAAAAAATGATTGCCGTGGCGAAGGAAGCAACGCTGCTGGCCGCGCAACGCGGCTCAGCCGACGTTACCTTGCCGGGCTCCATTGCGATCAACGAACTGGATCCTTCGGTGCGCGACGCCATCAACGGGCAGATCGAAGCCTCATTGCTGGCCAGCCGACTGTACGACGAGCAGCTGGAGATTATTGGTCGCCAGATAGAGGGCGCTCGCCAGAAAATTACCGCGCTGGATGAAGAGAAAGTCGTTCTCCGGCGCAGCGCCAACCTGGTGCGGGAAGAGCTCGCGCAGTACATGGCGCTGCACGAGAAAGGCCTGGTGACGCGCCAGGTTATTTTCGATCTGGAGCGGCACGTCGTCGATACCGAGGCGGCAGCGAGCGGCAACCGGGTTGCCCTGCAGTCGACCGCGCAGGAGGTCAACGATCTCGAGATGGCGAAGTCCAGGCTGACTGCCACGCACTACGAGCAGCTTGGATCGGAACTCGATACGGTTCGCGCGCAGCTCGTGGCGCTGGACGAAAGAATTTCGAAGTCGACGGATACGCTGGAGCGCACGGTGATCCGCGCGCCGACCGAGGGTGTCGTCGTCAACCTGCAGGTCAACACGGTGGGCGGAGTGATCTCGACCGGTCAGCCGCTGATGGACATCGTGCCGAATGCCGGCAACCTGATCGTCGATGCGCGCATCAACCCGATTGATCGCGACTCCGTACGCGTTGGGCAGAGCGCCGAAATCCGGTTTTCGGCATTCAACCGGCGAACGACCGAGCCGGTCGCTGGTGAGGTAGCACTCATTTCCGCCGATAGCCTGACCGATCCGGTCACCAACGAGACCTACTTTCTGGCCAAGATCGAGTTGCTGGAAGACCCGGAAGAAGTCTGGAACGGCGGTGCCGTTTACCCGGGCATGCAGGCAGAGGTCTTTGTCGTGACCGGATCACGCACCGCGCTGAGCTATTTGATCGAACCGATTTCGAAAAGCTTCAGCCGGGCATTCAGAGAAGATTAGGCGTGCGTCCGGCACAAGCCGAGCCGGCAGCGGCGAGTTCGTCGAAGCGAAAAAAGCGCTCAGGCAAGTCGCGACGCTCAAAAAAATCAGCACAAGCGGCGCGCGAACTTGCAGACAAATGCGCCGCACTGCTTGGTCAGCCCGTTGCCTCCATCGAGTATCCGGGCGGTCGTTCGCGGCGCTCCTGCCGCATAATTCTTGAAGATGGCACTACTGCTATTGCTTCAAAGCGTTCACGGCAATCGCGGGCAGCGACCGAATGCACGGTGCTGCGTGAGTTGTCAGCAATGGATGTTGCGGTACCAAGACTGCTGGCGAGCGATGGTCGCCGGTTGCTGGTGCAGGAGGACATTGCCGGTGAGCGGCTCGCGCAGGCGCTGCACGGTGCGGACGAGGCCAGCCACGAACGCTTGCTCGATAATGCGCTGCGCGGCCTCGCGGCGGCCCAGCAGGCGGGTTCGCAGGCCGGTTTCGATACGCGCCTGAAAGCGCTTGGCGACAGCCGCGAGTGGCTGGTTGGCTTGCTGGACCGGCCCGCCGTGATCGGCGGCATCCTCGACGTCCCCGCACCGCGCCCCGAGTTACCGCAGCTGGAAGCGTTACTGGCGCTGCGCAGTCCCCGGTTCATCAAGTGGGATGCCCGGCCTGGCAATGCGATTTCGCGTGACGATGGCAGCGTGTACTGGTTCGACTGGGAGCACTGCGGCGTTCGGAATCGACTGGATGACCTGGCGTGGCTGCTCGGTGATGAGCATGTTCCGGATTATCCCGCTATCGAAAAAAAGTTGCTCGACAAGTATCTCGCCAGCTTTGCCGATGATCTTTCCATTGATGACGCGCGGCTCTATGTCAGCGCCTATGGCGTCTTCCACATGGCGGTTCGCCTCGGCCTGATCTTCAGGTACAAGGTGAAAGGCGACTGGTGGGATCACGACGACTGCGTTAATCGTGACAAAGTGGGTGTCACTGTCGAATGCCTGCGACGTATGTGCACGCGCGGCGCACGCTGGGCTCGCGCGAACCCGTACACCGAGAAGCTGGCGCCATGGTTTGGCGAGGTTTTCAAACGCTACGGCAGCGCCGCAGCGCCGGTTTAATCGACCAGCCGCCCTCCCGACAATCGAACTGAGGCGCCGCCGCTGCCGGGCAAAAAAATATGGTGATATTCGCCGAACGGCAGCACGCTCCGCTGGTTCATGGACTTATACAGCGCGATGCCCGATCATTGCGCGCCTAGCAAGCAGACCTCCAGCAGCCATTCGTGATTAATTTTTCCAACGATCCCGCGACCCAGAAATCGCTGAAGCATTCGCTGCGCGATGCATCGGCGTTCGCGGTCATGACCGGCGTTGGCGAGACCTACATTTCTGCGTTCGCGGTTTTCCTGCGTGCTACGACACCGCAGATCGGCCTGCTGGCCTCGGTGCCACCGTTGCTGGCCTCGCTGGTGCAGCTGCTCTCCGCCTGGCTGGGACACGTAAGCGGACATCGGCGCGCGATAATTCTCGCCGGTGCCAGCCTGCAGGCATTTGCCTGGCTGCCGATCATCGCCCTGCCATTGTTCTTTTCCGAGTATGCGGTGCCTTTACTGATCGGCAGTGTCATTCTCTATCACAGCGGTGCGCACCTCGCGTTGCCACAATGGACCAGCTTGCTGGGCGATATCGTGCCACCGCGCAAGCGCGGCAGGTTTTTCAGCGCGCGTACGCAGAGAATTGCGCTGACGACTTTCGTTTCGCTGCTGCTGGGCGGCACGTTCCTGCATTTCATGAATCAGAACGGCAAGACGGTCTATGGTTTCGTCGCGCTGTTCGTGGTCGCCGGGCTTGCCCGCATCGTTTCGATCTATCACCTGTCACGCATGCAGGATGTGCCGCGTAACAACGCGCCGATGGCGCTGCCGGTCGGCGGCGACTGGCTGCGGCGCATGCTGCATTCAAACGCCCTGCGGTTCTCGGTGTTCGTCATATTGATGCAGTTTGCCGTCGCCATCGCATCGCCGTTCTTTACCGTCTACATGCTGCGTGACCTGAACTACACTTACCTGCAGTTTACGGTTAACTCGGGGATGGCCATATTTGCGCAGTTCCTGACGCTGTCGCAGTGGGGCCGAATCAGCGATGTGTTCGGCAATCGTCGGATTCTCGCCGTTACCGGTATCTTCATCCCGCTGATGCCGCTGTTGTGGACCTTCTCCACGAATTTCTGGTATCTCGTCTCGATCCAGGTGTTAAGTGGCTTCTCGTGGGCGGGATTCAGCCTCAGTGCGAGCAACTTTCTGTACGACCTGATCGCGCCGAACCGACGCACCTCCTACATAGCCGTCCATAATGTGCTGGTCGCAGGCGGCGTTTTTTGCGGTGCAATTCTCGGCGGCTACCTGGGTCTGGTGCTGCCAGTCAACGTCTCCCTGTTCGGTCAGAGCTTCAGCTGGCTGAGCTCGCTGTACGGGGTTTTCGTCATCTCGACGCTGATGCGCGGCGCCGTCGCGTTCCTGCTGATTCCACGGCTTCGCGAAGTCAGGCAGGTGCGCCACATTTCGACGGCCGATGTTATTTTCAGGGTCACCAGGATGAATGCTCTTGCGGGCATGTTCTTCGAGATCGTCGGGACCAAATCAGGTAAAGACGACAATGACAAAGCTGCAGCGGATGACGCTAGCGCTTCACCACCAGATCGTAACGGATCTCCAGAACAGTAATCCTCCGAATGCCGTCGGCAACGGGCACGCTGATCTCGTCATCGACGCGTTTCCCGAGCAGGCTTTTCGCTATCGCCGAATCAATACTGATGGCGCGAGTCTTTGGATCCGCTTCGTCGGGGCCGACGATGTGATACGTCTGCGGTTCCTGCTGTGCTTCAGCAACGGTGACCGTTGCACCAAAGTACACGGCATCGCTGTTGGCAAACTCGCGCACCACGTTTAATGCGGGCAAGCGCTTTTGCAGGTAGCGAATCCGGTAGTCGAGGCTACCGAGTTCTTTTTTTCGATAAATGTACTCGGCATTCTCCGACCGGTCGCCTTCCGCCGCGGCGGCCGCCAGCGCCTTGACGACATCGCGACGCCGCAGCCAAAGCCCTTTCAGCTCGGCCTGCAGGGCGGTGAAACCCGGCTCCGTGATATACGGCGATGACTTAACGGCAGGGGGACGCCAGCGGCCCATCGAACTCTCCAAGACGCTGCGGCCAGGAACGACTGTTTGCCCGACATGGGCGGCATCAGTCTAGCGCAGACCGCTGAAGCATGGCGACGTTTGCGGAAGTCGGCGTAGCGCTTACGAAGTACCGCGGCGCTCCAGCGCCAGCAGCTGCTGGATTTTCTCGTAGGCGACGTCCGAGTCCGACTGTGCCAGCCAGAACAGGGCGCGTTCGCGCACAGCGCGCGGCAGCTCGCGGTTTTCGAGGATCGCGATCAGGCTTGTGACCGCGCGGTCACCGGGCAACTGCGACAAGGCGAACACGGCTTCTTCCCGCACGTCCTTGTTCGGGTCTTCGACCAGCGCGCGACCGATCACGGCCTCAGCGTCTGCTGATCCGGTCTGCGCAAGCCAGAACCAGGCCTGCGCACGCACCTGCGCGGCGCGGTCTTCACGGCCCTGCCGAATCAGCAGCTCATCACGATTGGCGGCGTCTGATTGCGACAGGGAAAAAGCCGCGTGCTGGCGCATGTCCGCGCTCCTGTCGGTAAACATCAGCGACTCGAGTTCCCGGCCGGTTTCCCGCACGCGCAGCTGGCCCATCCAGAAGATGGCGTCGCGGCGTGCCGCTTCCCGCTGCGAATCCTGTGCTGTCTTCACCAGCGTCGTTGCAGCCAGATCGCCAGCGTGTGCAGCTATGGCCGCGAGCGCAGCTGACGACAGATCATCACCTGCGCCGATGCGGGCGGATAGCCAGCGCACACTCGACGGCGTCTCAACCACGCCGAGGTCGACGACGGCCGACGACGTGACGATCGGGCACTGCGGACTGAGCGTCAGAATTTTGCGGGTCTCGCCATTCTTTATTTGCGCGTAGATCTGCATCCTGCCGGTCGTGTTCGGCCGCTGCGGATCGGCGCTGAATCCGTGATCGCCCGTGTCCAGCTTGCAGGCCTGGGATTGCGCATTGCCGCTGCGCCAATCCATGCAGCACCAGGCAGGCGCCGGGTCAAAGGCGGCCACCTGCCAGGTATGCCAGCCGTCGCTGCCGAGCCCGGCGAGGTCCGCTGCCTGTGCGCCCGCCACTGCAAAGCAGCAACAGCAGACCGCGACCCACTTCGCGAGGAGCGCATTCATTATTTGTTCTCCAGCGTTGCATCGATGAGATCCCAGACCGCGTCGCTGTCCATCATCACCAGCCGTTCGAGCAATTCGCGCTTCTCGGCCGGATCGCTGCTGGTCCGAAACAGTTCGAGAACGCCGACGTCGTCATCCGAGATCAGCATCGCTTCGAGCACGGCCTCCCGGACATCGGCATTGCCTGTTTCGCGATAGATTTGCAGGAACAGCGGTTTCGCGGATTCATCGCCGGCGATCCCGAGCCCAACGATGGCCTCGGCCTGGCGCTTTGTATTGCTGGCATCCAGAGCGTACTGCCGCAGTGATTCGGTATCGCCGGCGATGGCATACGCTTCGATGAGGGATTCGTACATTTCTTCCTTGTTACGCAGGGCCTGCAGCTGCCTGATGGCGCCCATCGCGCCCAGCATCTTGACGGCCTCCTCGAATTCATCGGCATCCTCGGCAGCCTGTGCAATCTGGAATACGGCGTCCGCATCGTCGGCAATCAGGTAGGCCTCAAGTACCGCTTCGCGAACGTCACTGCCGCCGGTGCGATAAATCTCCATGAGACTGGCGAGCAGTCCCTGTTCGCCGTTAATGCCAATCATGCGAATGGCTTCTTCCTGCAGGTCGCCCTGGCTGTTCCGCGCAAAGTCGCTGAGTAAAGCGCGCGCCTCGGCCTTGTCGATCTGGCTGAGCACGAACAGCGCCCGCTCCTTGATGTCATCGCTGTCGTCACCTTTAAGTACTTTCGTGACAATGGGCAGGGCCCGCTCGGCGGGCGCAGACATCAGCGCCTCGATTGCCGCGATCTTCAGCGATTCGGCGTCGGAGCTACGGTCAGCGCCGGATTGCGCAACGGCAAGCGGCCCGAACGTTGCCTGCAAAGCGATCAGTAAAATGATGTAAATATTCTTCATAGTCGTGGTCCTGAAGCTAGATGGATTCAAAGGTATCGTCTGCTTCTTTTGATGAGGCGTTCTCGAGTTTGGTTAGCATCACGTTCAGCTCGAAGACGAGCTGCGCCTGCAGTCGCTGCGCTTCGCTCTCGCTGATGTCGGCTGCGGCCAGGCGAATCAGTATCGGCTCGAAGGCGCGCAGCACGCGTGCCAGTTCCGGCGTGTTGTTTTGCTTGGCTTCGCGCGCAAACAGCCGGTTCTGTTGCACGATGTGCAGGATCAGCATTTCCCGATCGGCGCTCGCGGCGTCCGCCAGGGTGTCCATGTTTTGCCGGCTTTCCCGGAAGTGCACGCGCAAGCCGCGCGTGAAGGCGCCGCTGCTGTCGCCGTCCGTTGCCACGTCGACGACCATGTTGTCAGGATCAGGCGTGCCAGCAATCTCACCGCGCTGTCCGACGTAGAGGCCAATCGCTATCCCGGCAACGAGCACGGCCGTGATCGCAGTGCCCCAGAAAAACGACGGCAGGTGGAAGACGCTGCCGGGGGCTCGCGTTCTGCCACGTTCCAGCGCCGCTGCGCGATCGATGCTGTCCTGCCAGCGCGCCACCGCGTGGGGAGCGGGCTCATGCGTGCCGGCCGCCGGAATGCCGGCCAGTTCATTGCGCAACATCGCGTAGCGTTCGCGCAGCGCGGCATCTTCGCGCAAGCGTGTCGCGATAGCGTCGCGCTCTGCAGCGCTCAGGCCATCGTCGTAATAATAGAGAACAAGCTGTTCGTCATTCATTGTGGTTACCCTTGAGATCCGACATTGCAACGCGCAGTTTTTTCAGCGCGCGAAACAGGGCCTGCTTGACGGTGTTGATATTCGTATCGAGAACCTCGGCGATTTCCTTTAAACGCCATTCCTCGACGTGCTTCAGCATGAAGCACACGCGTTCAATTTCGCTGAGCTGGCGGCAGGCGCGATCCAGGCTATCTTCGGTATCGCGATTCTCGGCATGCTGCTGCGGCGACGGCGTGTCGTCTTCGTAGTCCTCATCGAGTGCGCCGAACAGGCCGGGGCGCTGGCGTCGCAGCAGCCCGAGCGCGGAGTTGACCGCGATGCGGTGGATCCAGGTATCGAGCCGGGCCTCGGCATTGAACTGTTCCCGCTTGTGCCAGGCAGCGAGCAGGGCGTCCTGCACCGCATCTTCCGCCAGGTCGCGACTGCGCGTTATGCGCAGGCAGGCGCCGTACCAGCGACCCGAATACGTCGAGATCGCGGCATGAAACTCGCCCTGCGTAGGCCCACGGCCTCGCGTCAAATTTGCCTCCATTGAAGCTTGGATGAGCCGGCCACCGGTTTGGTTAGCCTCACGTCAAGGCAGGGCGGGTCCCGGAACATGCCGCCATGGCCCTAGTGTTGCTCGGGCAGACTGGCACCGACGATGGTTTCGCGGGTATTGAGCAGGTCGATCCGCAGTGGCGAATCCGCGGCGTCTTGCAGGGCGATGTCGATCTCTGCCAAGGCCTCCGCATGACGGCCCTGCGCCAGTAGCGTCATGGCCAGGTTATTGCGGGCCCCGAGCGATAGCGGGTCGAGAGCAAGCAGCTGCCGGAAACGCTGTTCGGCGTCGTCAAGCCTGCCGAGCGCGTAATCGGCATTGGCCAGGCCGAACAGCTGCACGGGATCGTCCGGCCAGCGCGCGACGCCGGCCTGCCAGCCTGCGCGTGCTGACGCGAAGTGTCCGGTCTGCTCCAGCGCCGCGACGGCGCGGGCATAGCGCTCGCGATCGGGTCTGCGCCGGCAGCTCGCCGGGACGCAGCGTGACGATGCCCCAGTAATCGCTGCGCCGCCAGGTGCGCAGGAACACGGACGTGCGCATGATGCGGCGTGCGTCGGTGCCCGAGCGCAATACGATCTCATCGTTGTGTGGATCAACGCCGACCACTACCGCGTAATGCCACAGCGGTGCCCAGCCGACGCTAAGGTTTTGCAGTATCAGCACGGGACGTCCTGCCGCAAGCTCGGCAACAATCGCTGACATGGACGTATCGATAACATAGGGCAGTCGCTCGGCCGCGCGTGATGCGGCGAGGATCTCGCTCTGCAGGCTGCCCTGACGCGCCGGCAGGTACACCTGGTCGACCAGCTGTTCGACACTGGTATCGACACCGCTTTCCGTCAGTACTGTCATCAGCGCAGCGGGCCCGCATTGATAGGCCTGCTGCGGAAAGAAAGGCGTATCGACGAGCTCAAGCGGGCCGCTCAGCGTGCCGTAGTCCTTGACCGATGCGGGAATAGTGCTGCATGCCGTCGATAGCAGGCAAACGAAAAAGACCGGCGCAAGGCCGGTCCGTTTCATGTTGCTTGCCGGGTCGGCAGAGTAAGCCTTGCTCACCTTGCCTTGAAGATATCGATGACGCCAACGAACTCGAGGATCATCAGCACCAGGAACACCGCGCCGACAATGGCAAGCGCATCGCCGCCGGCAGGCTGCTGGTCGAGGCGGCCTTCCAGCGTCGCGAGCTCTGCGCTGGTAAGGTTGGCAACGCGCGACTGCACCAGCTGCGGATCAACGCCCATCGCAAGCATCTGATTGGTGACGTCCTGCCGTGCAAGCAGCGCGGCTACCTTCGATATCTGTGCACTGCGAGCCTCGACATCGATGACCTGCTGCGTACCGATCATCGAAGCATTTGAGACCTGCGCGAAACCAATGCCGAGCATCGACAAGGAGACCAGTTTGAACACAAGATTTCGCAAAAAATTCGAACGCATCGTCATAATCCTTTCCTGATTACTCGAGCGGCTACTTTGGCCGCTGCCCCCATTGTTGTCAATACAGTCTCTGGTTGCGGATTCGCCCGGCGCAGCTGCTCAGTAGTCATAATGCGGGCTCTGCAGAAAGGGTGCAGTGCCGGCAGCAACGGAATCGGCCAGCTGTGACTATTAAAGGGTCAATATCACGAACCAGAACCATCGCAATATCCGCGTATCTGACCGGTTTACAGCCAACACAGGCCGCAAGCGCGTCACTGTTTTTTCTGGTCGCCAGTCAGCGTCGCAATATCCCGGTAGGTAGCGATGACCTTGTCAGGTTTTTCTGTACGCAGGAATTCTACGAATGACGCGCTGAAGACGTCCTTGCGCTTGCCCCACCAGGTCTGGACGCCGGGCTGAGCATGGTAGGTCAGCATCAGGCGTTTCCAGCCGAGCCAGACATCGTCTTCCAGGTACCCTTTGCGGCTCTGGTAGAACATGTTCTCGAAGTTATGAAAGCTCGTGAAAAACAATTGCGAAACGCGGGCTTTTTCATCGGGCGTCAGGGTGCCGAAATTCTCCATTGCGTTGACGTACAGCATCGACAGATCGGGCGTGCTGGCCATCACCCGATTGAGAGCGCTGAAGTCAGCCACGATTGACTGGTATGTCGACATTCGCGCGGCTTCGGTATTGCCGCGAATCTGTATCGCGAGATACACGAGAGAGATAAGTACTGCTATCGAACTGATTAATTCGGCAACGTTGCCAAGCTCGTCCAGTGACACAATGTATCTCCCGTTTACCGATAAGGCATCATCTCACACATCGGAGTCGACTTATCACGGGGTAGTTTGCCGGGGACAGCTTGAGCTCGGCATTCAGTCCGCCGCAGCAGATGCTGGCGAAAGCGCCGCAGGCGAAAACAGCACGCCGAACAATTCGCACCAGATGACGACGCTCTGGTAGTCGCTAATCGTTGTTCCGGGAGGTACCGGATAGTTCTGGTTACCGACGTTGCCTTTCAACTTGCCGAGGCTAAGGTAGCCCGGTTCACTGACATCGTCTGCGGTCGCTGGCATGGGATGCTTTGCCAGGTAAACAACAAGCGCAGGTCCGTTGGTTGTACGAAAGTTCTCAAACCGGACCATGTGCTGCCCATCCGGCAGCTCGTAGAGCAGCGCATTGCCGCTGCCGCGATGCACGGCATCCGCATCGACGAACTCACCCCTTGCCAGCAAACGTGGACCGTTCGCCGACAGGGTCTCCATCGACTGAGAATCCGCTGCAGCAGCTGCCGCCGCCATGATCGCGGGTTTCATCGCCATGCGTTTGTCCGGCGCCATAGCCATGATGCCCTGCATGTCGAGCTGCCCGGAAGGGAGCAAAAGGTCGAACTGCTCATCGACCGTTTCGTCAATGAACAGCGGCGCGGCAAGGAACCACGCGGCGGCAACGGCGAGGAGGGCGACGATGGCGATGAGAGTTCGTTTCATGAGCATGCTCCAGGAGTTCGCGTTCCGGGACGACTAACGGAACAAATTTTACTGGTAACGCCGTGCTACTTCGCCGCCTTCAGCGCCTGCTTGATGTCCGCAAGGATGTCGTCGATGTGCTCGATGCCGATCGACAGGCGCACCATGTCTTCGGTTACACCCGCCGCCTTGAGTTCTTCCGGCCCCAGTTGGCGGTGCGTCGTGGTTGCCGGGTGGCAGGCGAGCGACTTCGCGTCGCCAATATTGACGAGTCGCGTGATCAGCTCCAGCGCGTCGATAAATTTCGCCCCTTTCGCTTTGCCGCCCTTGATGCCGAACGTCAGGATCGCCGCTGGCCGCCCGCCCATGTACTTTTTGGCCAGCTTGTGGAACTTGTCCTTTGGCAGACCGGCGTATTGCACCCAGGTCACCTGTTCATGCGCTTCCAGGAACTTTGCCACTGCCAGCGCATTGTCCGTATGGCGTTCCATGCGCAAGGACAGCGTCTCGATCCCCTGCATGATCAGGAACGCATTGAACGGCGATAGTGCCGCGCCCATGTTGCGCAACGGCACGACCCGCGCGCGGCCGATAAACGCGGCTTCGCCGAGTGCCTCGGTGTAGACGACGCCGTGGTAGGACGGATCGGGTTCGTTGAACTGCCGGAAGCGCGGGTTGCCTTTCCATTCGAACTTCCCTGAATCGACGATGATGCCGCCGATCGACGTGCCGTGACCGCCCATGTATTTCGTCAGTGAATGCACGATGATGTCGGCACCGTAGTCAAACGCCCGGCACAGCACCGGTGTCGCGACCGTGTTGTCCACCACGAGCGGCAGTCCGTGACGGTGTGCCAGTTTCGCAAGGGCTTCCAGGTCGACGATGTTGCCAGCCGGGTTGCCGATCGATTCGCAAAAGATCATGCGCGTCCTGTCGTCAATGTGCGCCTCCATCGCTGCCAGGTCATCGCCGGGTGCGAAGCGCACGTCAATACCCATCGTCGGCAAGGTGTGAGCGAAGAAGTTATAGGTGCCGCCGTACAACTGCGCCACGCTGATAATGTTGTCGCCGGCACGCGCCAGCGTCTGCAGTGTCGCGGTTATCGCGGCCATGCCAGAGGCCATGCACAGTGCACCGATGCCGCCTTCGAGCTGTGCCACGCGTTCTTCCAGCACCGCATTGGTCGGGTTCATGATGCGGCTGTAAATATTGCCCTGAACCTTCAGGTCAAACAGGTCCGCACCGTGCTGCGTGTCGTCGAAGTAATACGATGTCGTCTGGTACAGCGGGACGGCAACGGCGTGCGTGCTGGGGTCGCCTTTGAAGCCCCCGTGGATGGCAATCGTTTCAGCTTTCATTGGCTTTCTCTCCGGGTGATTTTTCGAAACAGGTTTAGCGTTGGCTCAGTATCTGTAGCGGGTCGTCAGGATCGACGCCCGACATGAACGGATTGCGTCGGTCAGAGCCGGTCGTCTGGTAGACGAGGCCGAGCCAGTTGTTGATGATCGACTTGGCGGTATCGATCCAGGTGTTGTCAAGCAGTGGCAGCAGTTCTTCGTCCGGAAATTCGCCGATATCCGTCGTATCGCCGGCCAGCACCTGCTCGCGGAACGTTGCGAGCAACGCACCTGAGCGTGCGTCGATGTAGCCGTGCGGGAACGGCGGGTAATCCTTGCGTTCGCCCTGCATGAAGCGCGCGACCTCACGCTTGTATTCCTTCGCGAGACTTTCGGTGTCGTATTCGGGATGGCCCTGCAAATACACGAAGCGCAGGCCATCGTTGCTGGTAGCCAGCAACACGCCCGCTGCGTCACTGTGGGTCAGCACGGTCATGCCTGCCGCTTCGAGCTGTTCACGCGACACATTGTTATAGCGCGAATGCGGCGCATAAAAACGCGTGTTGACGCCGCTGACGAGCGGGTGCAGGCGATCAATCGTGCGGTGCTCGAACACACCCCAGAGTTTATCCTGCAGCGGCTGCCGCTCGATGCCGTAGCGATGTCGCCAGACCGCGTGCGATGCGAGGCAGGAACACAGCACCGAGGTGACATTCTGCCGGGCCCAGTCGACCACCCGCGTCATCGGTTCGTAGAAGGCCTCGCGGGTAAGGTCGGGCCCGGTGATGTTGGCGCCCGTAATGATCAGGGCATCGAGACCGGCGTCGGCGAGGTCTTCGAAGCGCTCATAGTGCCGCGCAATGTGACGTTGCGCGGCCGCATCCCGTTCAAGTCCGTCGACGGTCAGCAGGTGCACGTAAAACTGCGCAATCCGGTTCGACGCCCCGATGAGGCGCAGGAACTGCCGTTCAGTTGCTTCCAGCGCTGCATCCGGCATCATGTTGAGCAGGCCGATGTGCAGCTCGCGGATGTCCTGGTGGCTGGCGCGCGCGCTGCCGAGCAGTACCTGTCCTTCTTCCGAAAGACGCCGGTAACTTGGCAGGTCGTTGTGCGCGATAAGTGGCATACATCACTAGATCAGCACAATCGCCGGCATTGCGCAATTTGGCGGACGGTCCGGATGAAAATAAAATTGCCGGGTGGGGCGGGGCGCAGGCGAACCCGGCGCGATAACAATTTCCAGTGAAACGAGGTTACGCAGGCCCGATGTCATTTATCGAGAATTTCACGCAGCGCAAGCTGGTCCAGTGGTCATTGGCCTATCTCGCCAGCGCCTGGCTACTCATTCAACTCGTTGATGTCCTCGGCTCGCGCTGGGGGGTGACATCGACCATGGCGCGCATCCTCGACGTCGTTCTGGTCGTCGGCTTTCTGATCACGCTGGTCATCGCCTGGTACCACGGCGAGCGTGGCGCACAACGCGTCAGTGGCGCCGAACTCCTGATCATCGCCGCGCTTGTGGGCATCGGCGGGCTCGGGCTTTCGCTGATGGATTTTTCAGCGCCGGAGCCTGCAGCGGCGACGACAACGCGGTCCTCCATGCCGCCACCCCGCGAGATCGATGCGGCGCCATGGCTCGCTGTCGTACCGTTTCGTGCCCAGGATGATGACCCGCAGCTGGTGGACTTCGTGACCGGCCTGACCTCCGACATAAGCACCGGGCTGGCGCGCTTCGGGCACCTGCTTGTCATCTCACAGGACACCACCGCGGCGGCGGCCGGCAAGACCACCGATGCGCGAGGCATTGGCGTTGAGCTCGGTGCTCGTTACGTCGTTGGCGGTGCGGTACGGCAAGCGGGCGGCATTCTGCGCATCAGCGTGCAACTTACTGACACGCGCGATAGCACCACGGTGTGGTCCGAACGCTTTGACCGCAATCTCGATGCCGCCGGCGTGTTCGCGCTGCAGGACGAAATGACCGACCTGATCGTTGCCACGATAGCCGATGTCAACGGCGTGGTGACGCGCGACCTCGCGGCAGCCATTAAGGACAAGCCGCCGGAACAAATGACGCCGTACGAGGCGGTTCTGCAGTTCTCGCTAAACCGCGCCAGCGTCAGCGCCGCGGATCATCTCCGCAGTCGCATAGCGCTGGAGCGTGCGGTGGAGTTTGAGCCGGGCAACGCAGTTGCCTGGGCGAGCCTCGCGCACGTCTATCTCGAGGAGTACATCAGCGTTTACAACGTGCGGCCGAACGCGCGGGAACGTGCGCTGGCCGCAGCGCAACGCGCCGTTGAACTCGATCCAACCGACTCCCTGGCGCAGAACTCGCTGGCGATGGTGCAGTATTTCCGGCAGGACCTGGGCGCCTTCCGCGCCGCAAGAGATCGCGCCGTCGAGCTGAATCCGCGCGACACGCAGTCGATGGCGATGCTCGGCATCCTGACCGGCTACGCGGGCGACTGGGACTTAAGCGTCGAGATGACGACTACCGCGATGCGACTGAACCCTAATCACCCGGGCTGGTACCGCTTCAGTACCTTCTTCAACGCATACCGCCAGGGCAACTACCCGGCAGCGCTCGATATCGCACTGCGCATCAATATGCCGGACTACTGGGGGGACGGCCTGGCCCGCGCGCTGGCCTACGGCCAGCTCGGCGACAAGGCGGGTACCGCTGCTGCCGTCAAAGACCTGCTGCGAGTGTGGCCAACCTTTGAAGCTGACTACGTCGAGCTGGGCTTAAAAAACTGGATATTCGCGCAGCCCACCCTCGTTGAACACGCGATCGAAGGGCTGGAGAAGGCTGGCTTGCAGATGGTTCGCTAGTGACGTGACGCTGCGACACTACCAGCTACATCGAGCACGGCTTGAATAACTGAATATTTCCTCAGCCGGATTTAGTGGAACATGCGATCGAAGGCCTGGAGAAAGCAGGCCTTAAGATGGTTCGCTAGCGGATTCGCCGGGACTCTCTGCCCGGCTGCTGCGGTCATAAGATCACTGGTTGCGCCAGATCCGGCGCCAGGTTGCCGCGATGGCGCGCTGCTCGACAGTGAATGGCAGTCGTTCCGGCACGATCTCCTGCCAGCGGCGCGCGTCGCGTACCGCAACGGCATGCGCGAAGACGTAGTACGGCTCCTGGCCCATGCGCAGGTCATTCAGTATCAGGCGATCGTCTGCCACCTGCACGCCGACAAAATCCTGCGCAAACCAGCGGAGTCGCTGCGCGGCGGGCAGGTCTGCCGCGCTTCGCCGGGCCTCGTCGTCGACCGGGTGGAAGCGGAGGGCGGGCGGGCCATCGTCTGCAATCAACGAGTAGAAGCCTTCGTAGTACCCATCGTCAGTAATCGCGACAATGCGCCAAAGCACGGAATTAAACGGCGTTGGCGTGGAAAACAATTCTGCATCCTGCACTCTTGAGGCGGTGAGCGAGTTCGCAGCGAGGCGGTCGACCTGCACTTTTGCGACCCACGTCCAGCCGAGGTACAGCGTGCTGAGCAGCAGGCCCGTTGTCAGAGCGGTCGAACCGCTTCTGCTGCGAGGCCTGGTCGCGACAATCACGACCGCTACGACAAGCGGCAAGGTGTAGAGCGGGTCAATGATGAAGATGGTCGACCACATCGTCGGCGGTACGTCGAGCGGCCAGAACAACTGCGTGCCGTACGCGGTGTGCGCATCGAGCAAGGGGTGCGTCAGCAAAGCAAGACTGATCGCAGCGAGCCAGCGCAGCGGCGCGTCGCGTACCGGTGCCCACCACGCACGAAGCGCAAACCACAGCAGCAGTGATAACGGCGCGAGCACGAACAGGGAATGACTGAAACCCCGATGCTTCGTGAAATTGCTCACCGCATCGCCGTAGTCGATCAACACGTCAAGATCGGGGAGCGTGCCCAGTGCAGCGCCGAGTACCATTGCCTTGCGACGGTAACCGCGCGGTGCTGCGATTGCTGCGACGGTGGCGCCGAGCGCTGCCTGCGTAATGGAATCCAATAGTCGATCTCAATGACCAGCTTGAGCTTCGGATGATAGCGGGCACAGCAGGGCGAGAATGCGACAGTTACCATTTGATACTAATGAAGGCCAGGCGGCTTGCACCTGCACGCGACGTTTGCTGCCCCGGGCAACTGTCAGTGCGGCCGCCAGTCCGGCAGCTTGCGGCCCGCGATTATAGACGGCAACGCGCTGTTACACGGCAGGCACTTCACTGCACGACCAGCACTGACCCGAGTTGCATCGGCCCAATAGCTACCAGGCTACGCCGTAGTCTTCGCCATAGTCGCTGGCACCGCCCCACATCGTGCCGGTTTCCGCATCGAAGTAGATGGCCGTAATCGGGCTGTAGGTGCGCTCCACGGTGCGCAGCGTGTAGCCCATGTCGCCGAGCTCGCTACGCACCCACTCCGGCACCTTGTTAGTAACGTCCATGCGACCCGGTTCGGATTGATGTGCGCCAAACGAGCTTTGCATCTGGTAGCTCGTGATGTTGTGCGCTTCGGCCGCCTGCTGCACGTTCATGCCGAACTCGACCATGTTCAGGAAAAACTGCAGCAGGTTCTGGTCCTGCGTGTCGCCGCCCTGCACGGAAAATGCGATCAGCGGTTTGCCGTCCTTCAGAGCGAGGCTCGGTGTCAGCGTCGCGCGCGGTCGCTGGCCGGGTTGCACCACGTTAAACGGGTTCAGCGCCGCGTCGAGCACAAAGCTCTGCATGCGCTGGCTCAGGCCAATGCCGGTGCGGCCGGCAATAAACGCCGGGATCCAGCCGCCGCTCGGCGTAATCGACACCACCCAGCCCTCGGCGTCGGCAGACTGGATTGACGTCGTTCCCGCGACAAAAGCCTCGTCGTCGCTCAGCAGGTTTGCCTGCTGAAAACTGTCTGCACCCAGCGCATCCGCGTCGGGTGGAATCGGTGTCCACTTCTCCAGCAATTTCAGGAACGGGTTTTTGTCGCCCTGGAACGGGTAGGGGTCGCCGGGGCGCGCTTCCGCATTGTTGCGCTCCCAGTTGATCGATTCGCGGCGCTCTTTTGCGTACTTTTTCGACAACAGGCCTTTGATCGGCTCCGCGGGCGGCACGTACGGGTCGCCGTAGTAAAAGTCGCGATCCGCAAACGCCAGGTTCATGGCCTGGTACAGCGCGTGGATGTAGCGCGACGTGTTGTAACCCATGCTTTTCAGGTCGATGTCTTCGAGAATATTGAGCGCCTGCAGCATGACCGGTCCCTGTACCCAGGTCGTCAGCTTGTAAACGTCGATACCCTTGTAGCTGGTGCTGACCGGTTCCTCGATATGCACCTGCCATTGATCGAGATCCTGCATCGTCATCAGGCCGCCGTACTCTTTGGAGCCGCGCACCATTTCTTCGGCGATGTCACCGCGGTAAAAGCGATCGTAGGCAGCATAGATCGCTTCCTTGCGACTCTTGCCGTTCGCCAGCGCCTGCTTCTCGGTGTCGACGAGCTTTTGCAGTGTCACCAGCAGGTCAGGCTGCCGAAAATTTTCACCGGCTTGCGGCGCAGCACGCTGCGACGGATCTGCCGCATCGAGATGCGGCAGGAAAACGTCCTGCGAGTACGACCACTGCGCCAGCACCTTGCGCTGACGTTCCATGTTGTCCGCCTGCGATTTCTCGATCGGGTAGCCTTCCGCCATCTCTATTGCGGGCCCGAGCACCTCGGCGAGACTCAGTTTGCCGTACTCCGCCAGCATCACCATCAGGCCGCCCGGCGTGCCCGGCGTTACCGCTGCCAGCGGCCCGTACTCCGGCGGGTAGACCATGCCCTTGCCACGGAAGAACTCCGCCGTGGCACCGGTCGGCGCCACACCGAGTGCGTTGATGCCAATCACTTTGCCGGTTTTCGGGTTGTAGATCAGCGCCTGCGTTTCGCCACCCCAGCCCAGCGTGTCCCACATCGTTGAGGTTGCCGCGAGCATCGCGCAGGCCGCATCGACCGCATTGCCGCCGCGCGTGAAGGTCATCGCGCCCGCCGTTGCGGCGATCGGTTTGCCCGTGACCGCCACCCAGTGTTTGCCGTGCAGCACCGGCTTGGCGGTTCGTTGTGCGACTGCCGTTGCAGGAGCCAGCAAAGTGCTGATGGAGAACAACGCAGTGGCGATGAAGAGCGCAGTGCGCGTGGTGGCGCTGGTGCAAACTGACATGATGCGGTCCTTGGTGAGTACGTTGGTCAAAGTTGGCGTGTTGCCAGAGTCATCGGTCGTTAAGTCGAGGCACCCTCAGGCACCTGTCGGGCAACGGCTTGCCGAGCAAAGCGCTAGCGCGCGGGCCACGCCCAATCGAAGTTATCGCGATTCGGCATTGTTACCCGCGGCAGGGTTTTCGCATTCAGCACCTCGTTTTCCTCGACGATGCCGTTCAGGTGCAGCAGGTAGGCCGTGACTGCGTAGATTTCATCATTGCCGAGGCTGCCAGGTTCGGCAAACGGCATGGCCCGCCGAATGTAATCGAACAGGGTCGTCGCGTGCGGCCAGTAACTGCCGACGGTCTTGACCGGTGCTGCGCTGTCAATCGTGCCGCGGCCACCGACCAGCCGGTCGTTGGTCGCACCTTCGCCGCCCGCGCCGTGACACGCGGCGCAGTGCTGCTGGTAGATTGCTTTGCCGGTGGCAGCGGAGCCCGCGCCGGGCGGCAGGCCCTCGCCATCCGGCATCACCACAAAATTGGCGGCCTCGACCTGCGCGGCCGTCAGGGGCTCACCGAGCTGCGGATGATCGTCAGCCGCGAACGCCGGCACAGTCAGCAGCAGCACACTATATAAAGCGTTACGCGTAAACATTGCGCACCTCCCCGTCTTCGCCGATCGCCCAGGCCTGGATGCCGTTGTAGTGATAGAAGGAATTGCTGGCGCGTCCGGCAAGCACGGTCTGCCGGGTCGGCTGCACGTTGCCCGCGTCATCGGTCGCGCGACTCATGATGACCGCGGGACCACCGTCCCAGCGCCAGGCGCTGCGAAAGCGCCGCGTGCATTTCGGCAAGGCATGTTCGTCCAGTGCTGCATCGGCCCAGCTCTTGCCGCCGTCGGCAGACACTTCGACGCGGCGAATGCTGCCGCTGCCCGACCAGGCGATGCCCTTGACCTGGTAGACGCCCTGCGGCCCCAGTGCCAGTCCCGGCGACGGGCTCGTGATCAACGATTTGACGCCCATCGGAAACGTAAACAGTTTTGCGCGGCCGTTATCCATCAGGTCGGAGTACTTCGACGTTTCATCTTTCGTCATTGCCGGTTCAGCGGCAACGCGCAAACCGCGCAGCCACTTCACGCTCATGTTGCCTTCCCAGCCGGGCAGGAACAGTCGCATCGGGTAGCCGTTCGACGGCCGCAGTGGCTCACCGTTCTGGAACAGTGCAACGATCGCATCGTCCTGCAGTTTCGCGAGCGGCACGCTGCGGCTCATCATCGCGGCGTCGGCACCGTCGGCGATGACCCACTGCGCCTTGTTGCTGATACCTGCTTCGTCGAGTAACACGGACAGCGGCACGCCGCCCCATTCACTGACGGACACGAGGCCGTGCAAGTCACCGCAACTGACCTGCGCCGGTTCCGGCGCAATCATCGCGCCGCTGTTGCCCGAGCATTCGAGGAACTGGATGCGTGACACCATCGGGTAGCGCAGCAACGCCTCGACACTGAACGCCAGCGGGCGCTTGACGAGTCCGCTGATAACGAGCCGGTGCGCTGCCGGGTCAATGGCCGGGATGCCGCTGTGATGGCGCTCGAAATGCAGCCGGCTGGGCGTGATGACGCCGTCGAGAAACTGCAGCGGCGTGCGCGACACGCCGGCACCCGTCGTGCCCGGCTGCGAGCTCACGGCGATCCGCTTGATGTGCGCGGTCTGCGGTGCCGGCGCGCCGCTGTCGCTCATGCCGGCGCCCGGCGCGTTCATCCACGGCTGCCGGTCCTTGGCGATTGCCTGGGCACTGAGCAGCGCGGCGCCGCTGACAAGTCCTGCGCGCAGGAAATAGCGTCGGTCGAGCAAGCCGTTGCCGGCCGCCGGTTCCTCGTGAACGGATTCTTTGGTCATGCTGTCCCCCCGGACTGGATCACTCGCTGCTGGAGTGACGTCTTATTATTGACGCGCTGCACACCCATAGTACTGCATGATCGAGCCGTCGCAGCAGCCGTATCCTGTCGCTGCGCGTCGCTCTACTGCCAGGCCAACGGCTCGCCGCGCTCTGCGCCCAGTATAGACCGGTCGCCGGGCGGCCTGATCAACGCTTACAACTCGGCCGCGAGCCGGCTGGCCTGGTCGATGGCGCGCTTGGCGTCCAGCTCGGTGGCGACATCGGCGCCACCGATGACGTGCACGGCGATACCCGCTACCTTCAGCGGGTCGGCCAGCGCGCGATCGGGCACCTGGCCCGCGCACAGCACGATATTGTCCACGTCCAGCCAGGTCGGCTGTTCGCGCTTGTCGCCGTAGCTGATCAGCAGACCTTCATCGCCGATGCGCTCGTAGTTGACGCCGCCGATCATCTGCACCTTGTTCATTTTCAGCGTCGCGCGGTGAATCCAGCCGGTCGTCTTGCCAAGATTGGCGCCGTGCTTGCCGGACTTGCGCTGCAGCAGCGTTACCTCGCGCGCCGGCGGGTCGGGCGGGTCGCGCTCGATGGCGACACCGCCGCGTGCCTCGGCCGGATCAGCAACGCCCCATTCCTCGAGCCACTCATCGAGATTGCAGCGTGGCTGAAGTGGCCGTCCTGCACCAGGAACTCGGCAACGTCAAAGCCTATGCCGCCGGCGCCGATAATCGCGACCCGCTTGCCGACCTCTGCACCGTTGCGCAGCACGTCGATATAGCTCAGGACTTTCGGATGATCCTGCCCTTCGATCCGCGGATCGCGCGGTATCACGCCCGTCGCGACGATCACGCCGTCGAAATTCCTGCCGACAAGGTCCTCGGCTGCTACGCGCGTACCGAGCTGCACCTTGACCCGCTGCAGTTCGAGCTGACGCCGGAAATAACGCAGCATCTCGTGAAATTCTTCCTTGCCCGGAATGACCTTCGCCATATTCAGCTGCCCGCCCAGCTCGGCCGCTGCCTCGAACAGCTCAACCTCGTGGCCGCGCTGCGCCAGCACGATCGCCGCCGACATCCCGGCCGGCCCCGAGCCGACAACGGCGAAACGCCGGCGGGTCGCGACCCGCCTGTAGTTCAGCTCGGTCTCGTGGCAGGCGCGCGGATTGACGAGGCAGCTGCTCATTTTGTTCGAGAACGTGTGATCGAGGCAGGCCTGGTTGCACGCGATGCAAACATTGATCTCATCGGCGCGACCTTCCTGCGCCTTGCGCACGAAGTCGGGGTCCGCAAGCATCGGCCGTGCCAGTGACACCATGTCCGCACAGCCGTCGGCCAGAATCTGCTCGGCAGTTTCCGGCAGGTTGATACGATTCGAGGTCACGAGCGGAATCGTGACTTCGCTTTTCATTTTTTTCGTGACCCAGGTAAACGCGCCGCGCGGCACGGATGTCGCGATCGTCGGGATACGCGCTTCATGCCAGCCGATTCCCGTGTTGATGATGGTCGCACCTGCGGCTTCGATCGCCTTGGCCAGCTGCACGGTTTCTGCCCAGGTATTGCCGTCGGGTATCAGGTCGATCATCGACAGGCGATAAATGATGATGAAGTCCGGGCCTACCGCTTCGCGGGTGCGAGACACGATCTCGACCGGCAGGCGCATGCGCTGGGTAAAGTCACCGCCCCATTCGTCCGTGCGCTGGTTGGTGTGCGTGACCAGGAACTCGTTGATGAAATAGCCTTCGGAGCCCATGATCTCGACGCCGTCGTAGCCGGCCTCGCGCGCGCGCTGCGCACAACGCACGAACGCATCGATCTGTTTCTCGACACCGGCCGAGGACAACTCGCGTGGCGCAAACGGCGTGATAGGCGAGCGAATCGCCGACGGCGCGACCGGCAGCGGATGATAGGCGTAGCGCCCCGCGTGCAGGATCTGCAGCGCGATCTTGCCACCTTCGGCCTGCACGGCAGCGGTGACCTCGCGATGCTTGCGCGCCTCGCGGCGGGTTGTCAGCTTGCCGGCGAACGGCTTGACCCAGCCGGCGCGGTTCGGCGCGTAGCCACCGGTGATGATCAGGCCGACGCCACCGCGTGCGCGCTCGGCAAAATACACCGCCAGCCGGTCGTGTTTGTTGCCGTCCTCCAGGCCGGTGTGCATCGAACCCATCAGCACGCGATTTTTCAGCGTCGTAAAGCCCAGGTCGAGCGGCGCGAGCAGGTGCGGGTATTGGTTGTCAGCCATTCGGATCCTTTGCGGCGCAAAATATATCAGCGCTGCAATCCTACCTTGTGCGCCGCCGTATGACAGCCCGCGCCGGCCCGTACCCGTCAGCTTTCCCGAAACCGGGTCCGGTTGGTCGCAACGCACACGCGCCGCGCTGACCTGATGGTCCTGCGAGGTTGCGCGAACCGGCGTCGCTCTGCTCAAATGCTCCGATCCTCGGCAACGGACCTGCACATGCGCCGCCTACTCTCTCCTGTCGTACCCGTTATCGTCCTGCTGCTGTCATTGACGGCCTGTGCTGCGCAAAGCCCGCTCACGGGCTCGCTTATCCGTCACACCGTGACGGCCGACGGTCATCCCATTGCAGTCTGGGAAAAAAGTGCGGCAGGCGCGAGCGAAGCGATCCTGCTCGTTCACGGCAGAACCTGGAGCGCCTTGCCCGATTTCGACCTGCAGGTCGCCGGTGAGGACCTGTCGCTGATGGATGGCCTCGTCGCACGCGGCTACGCCGTGTTCGCGATCGACCTGCGTGGTTACGGCGAAACGCCGCGCGATGCCAGCCAGTGGCTGACACCGAATCGCGCCGCGGACGATGTTGGCATTGTGCTCGACTGGATCGGTGCTTCGCGAAACTGGGCGAGGCGGCCGCACCTGTTCGGCTGGTCGATGGGTTCGACCATCTCGCAGCTTGCGGCGCAGCGGCACCCGCAGTCCCTGTCGTCGCTAACGCTGTTCGGCTACTGGCGCGATGTCGACGTGCAGCTGCCGGCGGACCCGCCGGGCATGGTGCCGGAGAAGAAAATCAATACGGCCGAGGCGGCGGCCAGCGACTTCATCATTCCGGGTTCGATCAGCCAGAGAGCGATCGACGGCTACGTTAAAGCGGCGCTCGCGGCCGATCCCGTGCGTGTCGATGTGCGCAGTGTCGAGCAGTACAACGCGCTCGATGGCGCGCAGATCAAAGTGCCGACGCTGGTGATCGTGGGCGAGCACGATCCGATCGCGCCACCCGCGCTGCAGTCGAAGCTTTATCAAAGTATCGGCACCGGTCACAAGCAGTACGTCACGGTGCCCGGTGGCGATCACGCGGCGTTCCTTGAGGCACCGCGTGCCTACTTCATTCACGAGCTGGTCGCATTTCTGCAGGGTGTCGGGCTGTAGCAGGCGGTTTCGCGTCAGCGGCACGCGGTTCATGACTCACCCGTCGTCGCAAGGGTCGACGCAAGGGTAATCGCAAGGGTAATCGCAAGAGCAGCCGCCAGGCTGGTCGCACGGCGCAACGGTGCCGTCCGCATGTGCGTATACTCGCGCCCCATGTCGGATTCGGATTCATTCAGCGCATTACCCCTGCGGCCTGAGCTGCTTGGCAATCTCGATGCGATCGGCTACACGTCGATGACGCTGGTGCAGTCTGCTGCCTTGCCGAAGCTGCTGGCCGGTGACGACGTGCTGGCACGCGCGAAGACCGGCAGCGGCAAGACGGCCGCTTTCGCACTGGCCTTGCTCAACAAGCTCGAGATCACCGCGTTCGAAGTGCAGGCCCTCGTGCTGTGCCCGACGCGCGAGCTGGCCGATCAGGTGGCCGGCGAAGTCCGGCGGCTTGCGCGGCAATTACCCAATATCAAAGTGCTGAGTCTGTGCGGCGGCGCGCCACTGGGGCCGCAGCTCGCCTCCCTGCAGCACAGCCCGCATGTCATCGTTGGTACACCGGGGCGCGTGCTGAAACACCTCGGCAAGGCAACCGTTGATCTCAAAAAATTGCAGACCCTGGTGCTCGATGAAGCCGATCGCATGCTCGACATGGGGTTCGCCGACGAGCTGAACGCTATCCTTGAATTCGTGCCGGCAAAGCGCCAGACGCTGCTGTTCAGTGCGACCTATCCGGACGCGATCGCCGCGATCAGCAAGCGGGTTCAGCGAAGTCCGGTACGCGTTGACGTAACCGACGATGAAGCCCCGGCGATGATCACTCACTACTGGTGTGAGGTGACGCGTGAAAATCGCTGCGACGAACTGCTGCGGGCACTGCAGGCCTGGGGCGGGGCACTGAACCTGGTTTTCTGCAATACCAAGGCGGACTGCGCGGAGGTTGGCGCGTTTCTGCAGGCAAAGGGGATTGCGAGCCTGGCATTGCATGGCGATCTCGACCAGGCGCAACGCAACGAGGTGCTGGTGCGGTTTGCAAACCGCAGCGCGACGGTGCTGGTTGCGACGGACGTAGCAGCACGCGGTCTCGACGTTGACGATCTGGACACGGTTTTCAATTTCGAGCTGCCGAAGCAGGCCGAGATCTATGTGCACCGCGTCGGCCGTACCGCGCGGGCGGGCAAATCCGGCATGGCTGTGAGCCTCGTCGAGCAGCGCGAGGCGTGGCGCTGGCAGGATATTGAAACGATGCTGCCCGATGCGGTGTTGCAGCAGCGCGGCATTCCGGACGGCAAGGATGTGGAAACACGCCTGCGGCCGGTGAACACGACGATCCAGATCTCAGGTGGCAAACGCAACAAGCTGCGGCCGGGCGATTTACTGGGTGCATTGACGGCGGCAGGTGGAGTGCCCGGCACCGCCGTCGGTTCGATCGATCTGTTCGATACCTGTGGCTATGTCGCGATCGACAACGCGCACGTCAAAGCGGCGTTGAAGCAGCTCGCTGACAAGCCGATCAAAGGCAGGAAGTATCGCGCCCGAATTCGCCGCTGATCAGGGGATTCGATAATCGATGTCGAAGTGCGCGGTCCTGTCCTGCGCCAGCAGCTCGGTAAGCCGCGGCATGGTCTCGGCAAGAAACGCCGGCAGCGTGTGCGGCGGATTCACAATAAACATACCGCTGCCGTACAGTCCCGCGTGCTGGTCGCGCCCGGCCCGCACCGTGAGACTGACGTTCAGCCAGCGTTCGCCTGCCGCTGCGATCAGCTCGGCCGGCAGGCGTTCGGCGGCCGCGTTTTTCAGTAACGGGTACCAGATCGCGTAGCAGCCGGTGGCGAATCGCTCGCGCGCGTCCTGCAATGCGGTAACGACAGCGCGGTAGTCAGTGGCCAGCTCGTAGCTCGGGTCGATCATCGTCAGCGCGCGCCGTGGCTCGGGAGGCAGCAGCCCTTTCAATCCCTGGTAGCCGTCCTGTTGCGCCACCCGTACCGGGTCCGTATGCGCGCTGAACTCCGTCGCAAGGTACTCGTGGTCGGCGGGATGCAGTTCGAACAGCCACAGGCGGTCGCCAGGCCGCAGCAGGCACAGCGCAATGCGCGGCGAGCCGGGATAAACGCGCAGTTTATTGTCGTGATTGATGCTCGCGGACGAGCTCAAGGTAGCGCTGTGCGCCGGTCGGCAGCGCTGTCGGCTGCCCACAGGCGTCCGATGCCATCGCGATACTCCGGCGTTGCAGTGGCTGCCAGTTTGTCGAGTCGGTAGCTGCCGGCCCCTGCGTGCGTATCGATGTACCACAGGTGCTTGTCCTTGCGGGTCAGGTAAGCAAGCAGTTCGCTCTGCACAATGTGCTTGAGCACATCGGCATGATTGCCGGCATGAAAGCCATGTCGATAACTCAGCATTGCCGACTAGACATCGGTTAACGCTGCATCGTGGCGCAGCTGCCGCCCCGCGAGGCAGGCAAGAATCATCAGCGCCAGCGCGGCGAGGTACAAGGTGAACTCGGTCGCCGACGGAGTCGCTTCATAGCCGCTCAGGGCGTACAGGAACTGACCGGCAACGGAATCTTCCGGCAGGAATCGCGAGGTATCCCACAACGGGCTGCCCAGTCGGGCAGGCCGAGGTCGAGGACAACGATATCGGGAGGATCGGTGGCCAGCACGTGCGTTGCGGCGGCTCCCGTCGCCACATGATTGACCGCGAATCCTTCGCGCGTCAGCGCCTTGCAAAGCCCGCTGGCCAGCGACTGGTCATCTTCAACAAGGAGTATCTGCATGGTTTGAGCGCGCCCGGGCTTGCGCTAAGTGTTTGTATAGCATGGAGAATAATCGAAGCGTAGCACGAAATCCGGCAGCCACCGCAACCTTAAGTATGTCTTAAGGTTGCGACACCATGATGGCGCCTCGATAGCTCACAGCCGGCAGCGCCGACAGCCAACGCACTTGACCACAATTAACAGCATTGTCGCCAGCGCGACGCAACGCCTGGCCGCCGCGACCCAGCCCGTCCCCCGGTTTGCCGCAGCCTCCGGTTTTGCATGGCTGAAGCCGTTCATTTTCACCGTTGCCGTATGCCTGGCCGTTGGCACCGTGTCGAGAATCGCGCTGCTCACCTGGTTGCAGAGCCGGGTGCAAACGACCGACGGTGACCTGTTCATCCTGCTGCAGGGTCTGCGCTTTGATCTCGTAACGCTCGGAATACTGCTGGGTATACCGATGGCGCTGACCCCGTTACTCAGCCCGTTCGGCAAACTTCACACGCTGTGGTTCCGATTCCTGTCGGCGTACCTGCTACTTGTGATCGGCGTGTTCGGCTTCATGGAAATAGCTACGATCCCGTTCATCAACGAGTACGATACGCGGCCAAACCTGCTGTTTGTCGAATACCTGAGATACCCGCAAGAAGTGATGTCGATGCTGTTCGTTGGCTATAAGACAGAGCTCATTGCCGCACTCATCCTGATGCCGCTGTTGCTCGTCCCGGCGCGGCGCCGCTTGCGCAGCCTGACGACCGGCGTTGCCCGCAACAGCAAACTGTCTGCCCTGCCACTTGCCTTGCTGTCACTCGTCGCTTCGGTCGCGGCAGCTCGTTCAACGCTCGACCATCGGCCGGTCAACCCGAGCACGGTCGCATTCTCATCCGACACGCTCGTAAATTCGCTGGCGCTGAATTCACTCTACTCCGTGCTCTATGCAACTTACGAACTGCGTCACGAAGACAGCGGTTTCGTGTACGGCGAGGTCAACGAACCCGAAGTGATACAAAGTATCCGGCAGGAAATGGCGGTGCCAGACAGCGCGTTTACTGATCCGGCTATTCCGACGCTGCGTTTGCAACAGGCGACGATGACCTACGCAAAACCCAAGAACCTTGTTTTCGTTATCGAAGAAAGTCTTGGTGCCGAATTTGTAGGCAGCCTTGGCGGCCTGCCGCTCACTCCTAATCTCGACCGCCTTGCCAACCAGGGCATCTGGTTTGAGCAGCTCTATGCTACCGGCACGCGGTCGGCGCGCGGCCTTGAGGCGATCGTTGCCGGCTTTCCGCCGACGAGCTCGCAAAGCGTCCTGAAGCTCGGCAAGGCGCAGCGGGATTTTTTCACGATTGGCGAAATGCTGCGTCGTGAGGGCTACGACACCTCGTTCATTTACGGTGGCGAAGCGCAGTTCGACAACATGCGGCGCTTTTTCGCGAACAACGGTTTCGACACGGTTCTCGACAAGCACGATTTCGAGTCGCCGGTTTTTACAGGGTCCTGGGGCGCCTCCGATGAGGACGTGTTCAACTACGCGCACGAGAGGTTCAGCGCGCAGGCTGCGGACAAGCCGTTCTTCAGCGTCTTGTTCACGACCTCGAATCACTCGCCGTGGGAGTTCCCGGAGGATCGCATCGAGCTCTACGAGTTGCCAAGCAATACGGTCAACAACGCCGTGAAGTATGCGGACCATGCTATCGGCCAGTTTTTTCATAAGGCAGCGGCGTCCGCCTACTGGAGTAATACCGTGTTCGTTGTCGTGTCAGACCATAACTCGCGCGTGTACGGCGCCGACCTGGTGCCGATCGAACGCTTTCACATTCCGGGACTAATTCCTGGTGGCGGCATAGAGCCACAGAGGATCACCCGACTGGCCAGCCAGATTGACCTGATACCGACCGCATTGTCACTGATCGGCATCAGCGGTTCGCACCCCGCTCCGGGACTCGACCTGACGAGAGCAGATATCGACGCACTGCCCGGCCGCGCTGTCATGCAGTACGGCGATACACAGGCGTACCGTGAAGAGGATCGAGTAGTTATCCTGCGTAAAGAACGGCCCGCAGCGATGTATCGCTACGCGGACGGAGAGCTGACGCCGCTGCCGGCGGACGCAGCGCTTATTTCCAAAGCACAGGCACTGGCAGTATGGCCGGTACAAAGCTACCGGGAAGGCAGCTATCGTCTGCCGACGCTGGCAACGGCCGATTGAGGATTTCCTGATGGCAAAGCTCCGCCGCGGCGTTGCGCGGATTCTTACGCGTGCCGCACTGCTGACACTGCTGCTGCCAGCGATCGCCGCGGCAGACGCCGATGATGTGCCATCTGCAGAATGGCTCGAAGCACACGAGGTGCGAATCGGTGAGCTGATTCTCGACAAGCACGATGTTTTCGATACCGACCAGCCGCGCCAGCGCAAGTCGTTATTCCGACTCGCGAATCGCCTGCACATCGATACGCGCGATGCCACGATCCGCACGCAGCTGCTGTTTCACAGCGGTGACCTGTATTCGTCCAGGACCCTGCAAGAGACGGAACGCCTGCTGCGCAAAAACCGCTATTTCTACGACGCGCATATCTATCCCGTCAATTATCGGGACGGCGTCGTGGACATCGTCATCAGTACGCGCGATGTCTGGACGCTGAGCCTGGGCCTTTCGGCATCACGCAAAGGCGGCACCAACCGGACCAAGGTCGAGCTTGAGGAAAACAATCTGCTGGGCCTTGGCTCAAAGCTTAGCGTCTTTGTCAGCAGTGATGTCGATCGCGACTCAACCCGTTTCGAGTATGGGGACTCGCACCTTGGCGATACCTTCGTTCGCACCTCGCTCAAATTAACCAATAGCAGCGATGGTGATACGACCCAGTTTGAGCTCGAAAGACCGTTCTATTCACTCGATACCCCCTGGGCCGCGGGCTTCGAGTATTTCGACGATGACCGTATCGACAGCGTCTACGACCTTGGCAAAGTCGTGGCATCTTATAACCATAGTCAGACCTCCGCGAGCGTGTACGCAGGCAGGTCCAGCGGTCGGATCGACGGCTGGGTGAGTCGCTGGAAAACGGGGCTGGTCATTGACGAAAGTATTTTTACCGAGACGCCGTCTGATTACCTGATCCAGGTGATGCCGGAGAATCGCAAGTATGCGTATCCGTTCGTCGCGTACGAATTGTTTGAGGACCGCTACAGCAAGACCAGCAACCAGGATCAGATCGATCGCACCGAAGATGTGCACCTCGGTACCCATTTCAATGCCCGGCTTGGCTGGTCTGACCGCAGTTTTGGTGCGGGCGAAAATGCCTTGTTATACACGCTGTCGACCGGAACGGGTTTCGGTACGCCGGAGAACAAGATGTTGTTGCTGGACGCCGATTTGCATGGCGTTGCTTTTGGCGACAAGGCGTCGCGCGCGCAGCTCGGGCTGGAGGCGCGCTACTACAAGCGCCAATCCGACAAACGCCTGTTCTTTTCCGGCGTATCGCTGGCATTCAGCCAGAACCCGGCGCTCGACGAACTGCTTGAAATCGGTGGTGACACCGGCCTGCGCGGCTACCCGCTGCGCTACCAGGTGGGCAGGAGTCGCGCACTCGTTTCACTGGAACAGCGTTACTTCACTGACTGGTATCCGTTCCAGTTAATCCGGGTCGGCGGCGCGGTGTTTGCCGATGCCGGCCGGACCTGGGGTGCCAACGGCGTGGGCGGCGAGAATCTCGGCTGGATGACCGATGTCGGTTTTGGCCTGCGGCTCGCGCCCACCCGCAGCAGCAGCGGCAAGATGCTGCACCTCGACCTGGCATTTCCGCTGAACGCGCCCGCCGACATCGATTCGGTGCAGCTGTTGCTGGAAGCACGCAAGAGTTTTTAACGGTGCATTGAGAGCGCCCGGGCGAACCCCCAAATCCAATTTGCGACATCTCGCCAGCCACGCCGCGGTCGCTGGCTACATGCTCTGCTGTACCAGCCACAGCACGACCGCGTAACGTGTTGCCTTGCCAATGCCAACCAGCAGCAGGAACAGCCAGAAGTTGACGCGCATCAGGCCGGCGACGAACGTTAACGCGTCGCCGCCGATCGGCATCCACGACATCGTCAGCGACCAGACGCCGTAACGCTGGAACCAGCGCTGCGCGCGCTCGAGTCGCCCGGCGCGAAACGGAAACCACGGCCGGTCCTGGTAGCGCAGGAAGAAGCGCGCGAGCGCCCAGTTAACGGCCGCGCCGAGCGTATTGCCGGCGCTGGCCCAGGCCCACAGGGCAAGCGGGTCCAGACCCTGCAGCAACAGCGCGGCGAACAGAATTTCCGAGTAGGCCGGCAACAGCGTTGCGGCCAAAAACGCGGTCATGAACAGACCGAAGTAGGTCATGCGCTATGCGTGACTCGTTGTTCGCGGTACTCGCACGCGGCGTTGACAAGATCGCGAAACAGCCGCCGCTGGCGCGCCGCGTACAGCAGGAACTCCGGGTGCCACTGCACGCCGAACAGGTAGCGATGCTGCGGGTCCTCCACGGCCTGCACGATGTTATCCAGGTCGCGGCCGCTGACCTGCAGGCCATTGCCCAGCTGATCGATGCTCTGGTTGTGCAGGCTGTTGATGCGGATATCGTCCTCGCCAAGCAGCGCTTCGAGTTTCGAATCCCTGGCCAGGCACAGCGTTTTCAGTGGCAGCAGGAAGCGGCGCTTCGATGTAAGGTGACGACGCTTGCTGAGATCCTGGTGCAGAGTGCCGCCCAGCCGCACGTTCAGCAGCTGCGCGCCGCGGCAGATGCCGAGCAGCGGCGTCCGGTCACGCAGAGCGCAATCAATAATCGCCGACTCGAACGCGTCGCGCTCGGCATCATAGTTGCCCTTAACTTCGGCGGCCGCCTTGTACAGAGTAGGTTCAACATCGTGGCCGCCGGAAATAATCACGCCATCGAGCGGTGTCGTGTCGATAGCGTCGCCGGGGCGCAGCTGCCGCGCCTTGCCACCGGCCAGCAATACGCCGAGCCGGATGCAGCTGCGGGGTCCGATCGCACCCCGTTGCGGACCAGTTATGCCGATCACGGGGCGCGCAGTCGCAGACACGCTCACGTCCCGGGCGTCTCGATCCTGCGCGTGAGCTCTTCAGCCCAGTTGTCGAACAGGCGTGCGAGCGGCTTGTCGAGCCACTCGCTGTAAGCAGCGCAGACCTCGCTCAGGCGGGCCTCATCGCAGGCCAGTCGTTCGACCTGCAGCCAGTCATTCCATGCCAGGTGCACGCCCCAGTCGGCCCGATCGATCTCGCAATTCGGCAGCCGGTAATGCAGGGTAGGGCGCGGTTTCACGCGCGGGTCGTCGACGACGGCACGCAGCCGGTCCTTATCAAGGTGCAGGAACAGCGGCAGCATATCGAGGGCGCGATTACGGGTCGGGTTTTCTTCGAGATAGTCGTCGATCAGCGTGTCCTGATCCGGCCAGTAGTCCGTCGCGACAACCTTGCTTATGTAGCTGGCAGGAAAAGCGGCGCTGAAACCCGACAGGCGTCGTGTCATATCGACCTTGGAGCGCTGCATCAGCCAGTCGTACAGGCAGAAAAATGCTTTCAAATACGAAGTAACGGTTTTCGCATCCAGGCCCGGCAGCTCCGGGTTGAACTGCATGCCGAACGCATAGGTCAGGCCCGCGCCAGAGCCTTCGGCACCGGCGTCGCGCAGGATGACGATCAGCTGCTGTATGTCGGTCAGGCGAGCGAGCGGCAGTGGCGGACTGACGACCTCAACCGGCACGACGGCCTCGGCGCCGATACGCAGCAATGACTCGGCCGCGTCGTCGATCAGGACCTGCAGCTCGTCGTCACCGTCGTCGTCTTCCTCGGCGTCTTCGTCATCAGCGGCGGCGCGGCCGCGCTCCTTCAGGTACGCGTAATCGAGCTCGATGCCCCAGTCGCCGGCCTCGTCACCCTTGACGAAGTGTTCATAGCGCGACTCCACCTGCAGCGTTCCTCCAAGCAGCTCGCGCACAATCTCGCTGACATCGGCAACGCCAAGGCCAATCATCTCGAGCTCAACGCCGATGCGTCGCGGCTGGCCATCGGCTGTATTCACGAGCGGTGGCATTTCAGGCTGCCAGTCGAGCAGCTTTTTTGTTTCGGATCTCATGTTCCAGACCGTACCAGATGAGCGGCGCGGCCGCGACGCAGGGAGCGCGCGAACCGCGGATCATTTGTAAGTATTTGTAAGCGCCTTGCTACATATGAAACGACGGCGGAGTCAGCTATCGGTCCCGCAAGTGCATGCGCGCATCAGGCGACCTCGCCTGCCGCATGCCCCGATGCCCACGCCCATTGAAAATTAAAGCCGCCGAGTTGACCGCTGACGTCAAGTACTTCGCCGATAAAGTAAAGGCCCGGTTGCTGCTGCACCTCCATCGTTTTTGACGACAGCGCCGCGGTGTCAACGCCGCCCAGCGTGACTTCCGCGGTCCGGTAGCCCTCGGTCGCGGCCGGCTGCAAGACCCCGTGTGCCAGTTTTTCGCTGATTGCGCGCAACCCGTCGTCCGGTATTTCGGCCAATGGCGTCTCGCTGAACGTTGGCCAGTTCAGCGCCTGTTGTTCAAGCACGAGCGCGCGCGGCAGGTGTTCGCTGAGCACGCTGCGCAACAGGCTCCTCGGTTGCCTGCGCTTGGCGCCAAGCAGCAACTCCGCGATGTCCTTGCCGGGCAGGAAATCGACACCCAGCGCGTCGCCGGGCAACCAGTAGCTGGAAATCTGCAGCGCAGCCGGGCCGCTCAAGCCGCGATGGGTGAACAGGATGCTCTCGGTAAACGCCTGCGAACCGCAGCTGAGAGTCGCCGCCGTGCTGACACCCGACAGGCGTTCAGCCACCTCATGCATAACACCGGAAAACGTAAACGGGACAAGTCCGGCGCGGGTTGGCAACACCTTGAGTCCGAACTGCTTCGCCAGCCGATAACCCAGGTCGGACGCGCCCATTTTTGGAATCGACAGTCCACCGGTCGCGACAACCAGCGATTCACCGTCGAATGTTTGTGTTGCGCACTGCACGCGAAAGCGATCGTCGTGCGTGACGCTCTCAATACGGCAGCCCGTCTGAATGTCGACACCGGCATTGTCGCACTCGGCCTGCAGCATGGCGACGATCTGCTTCGATGATTCGTCGCAGAAGAGCTGGCCGGCTGTTTTTTCGTGATATGCGATACCGTGCTTCTCAACCAGCGCGATGAAATCCCACTGCGTGTAGCGGCTGAGCGCAGAGATGCAGAAACGCGGGTTGGCCGACAGGAAGTGAGCCGGTTCACAGTAAAGGTTCGTGAAGTTGCAGCGGCCGCCGCCGGACATCAGGATTTTCTTGCCAATGCGATTCGAGCCTTCAATTACCAGCACCCGCCGACCGCGCTGGCCGGCAGTGATCGCGCACAGCAGGCCCGCGGCACCACCGCCGAGCACCAGGACATCGTAGGATTGCATCGCGGCAATATATCAGGCTTGCGTTGTTGCCGGATCGCTGTGCTGGAAGCGCAACCGTTACACGGGCAGCGACTCTGCGGCCGTATGCGAAACGATCTTCGCCACTGACCTTGTCGCTATGCCGAGCGGGCAGTTCGCAGCATTTTGGCGACGACGGCCTTCAGGCGCTGCGCTTCGGTTGCCACCCGCTCGGCTGCCGCCTGCAGCTGCGGCCCGGCAGCAACCGGCTGGCTGGCCCAGTGTTCCAGTTCGGCGAAGGCATCGCCAAGCGCGAACGCGCCAAACAGCGAGCAGGCGCCCTTGTTGCGATGCGCGATACGCTTGCAGTGAGCCTGGTTGCCTGTGTCTGCGGCGCGCTCGATCTCCTGCAGCGCCTGGTCCAGGTCTTGCAGAAACGCCTGCATCATCGAGTCACACAGTTCTGTATCACCGTCCGTCAGGATCTCCAGCGCCGCCTCGTCCAGCACCGCTGGTGCATCGGTGGCGGGCGGCTCCGGCAGCGCCGGCAAGGCGCTGCTGTTCGGCCAGTAACGTTTCAGCGCGCTCGCCAGCTCGTCCAGCCGCATCGGCTTGGTCAGCACTTCATTCATGCCGCTCCTGATGCAGCGCTCACCGATGTCGGGCAGCGCGTGCGCGGTGCAGGCAATGATCGGGATGTCGCGCCAGGCCAGGTCGCTGCTGCGAACTGCGCGCGCCAGGTCGAAACCATCCAGGTTGGGCATCTCGCAGTCTGTAATCACGATATCGAAGCGCTTGTTGCGCAGTCGTTCCAGCGCTTCGATGCCGTCGGCTGCCGTGTCGGCTGTCGCACCGAGCTGTTCGACCTGCCGTACCTGCAGCAGGCGGTTCGTCGGATGATCGTCCACCACCAGTATCTGCACGCCGTTGCTGGATTGCTCACTTTGCCGATTCAGCTGGGCGACAATGGCCGAGTCTTCGCCCTGCTCGATGCCCGCGTCTGCCGTCGCTGGCCTGGCGGTAATCGTTGTGGGAATCTCGAATATTGCGGTCGTACCATGGCCACGCTCGCTGGCCAGCGACACGGTGCCACCCATGCGCTCGGCAAGACCGCGGCAAATGGCCAGTCCCAGGCCGGTGCCGCCGGACTTGCGGGCTATCTCTGCTGCGCCCTGCTCAAACGGCCGAAACAGTTTCGTCAGCGTCTCTGCGGGGATGCCCACGCCGGTATCGGTAACGGTGAAACGAACCACGCAGGCTGACTCGCCCGTCAGGGTCGCGCTGGCGTGCAGGCGGACGTTGCCGCCTTCCGTAAATTTAACTGCGTTACTGACGATGTTGCCCAGTACCTGCAGAACGCGCAGTGCGTCGAGCGCGACCCAGTCCGGCGCTGCCGGATCGACCGAGCCGGTCAGTGCCGTTCTGTTCTCGGCGGCGCTTGGTAAATGGGTCGCGATCACCCGGTCGACCATCGACCTGACCGACGCGGGAGCCGAGACCAGTTCGATGCGACCGGCTTCGATTTTTGCCATGTCGAGCAGGTCGTTCAACAAGCCAAGCAGTGATCGCGCGGAGTCCTGCGCCGTGCGCAGCAATGACGCGCGCTGCTCGTCGAGCCCGCTGCGGTCAAGCAGCTCCATGGAGCCGAGCACGCCGTTCATCGGCGTGCGGATCTCGTGACTGACCGTGGCGAGAAATGAACTTTTGGCACGCGATGCGGCCTCTGCCGCTTCCTTTGCCCGACCGAGCTCGAGATTGGCAAGTGTCAGGTCATACGTACGTTCCTTGATGCGCTCTGCCAGTGTGGCTCGCTCGCGTTCGACAGTGGCATTCGCTGTTTCGAGATCCTCGGCGGCCGTGACGAGCTGATTCTGTTTCTCGGACAGGTCCACCCGCATGGCGTCCAGCGCGCGGCCGAGCGCTGCAATCTCGTCGCGCCCGTCTATCTCGATAGGGGTACGCAGCTGGCCGGCACCGATACGCCGGCTGGCTTCGACAAGACGCGACATCCTGCTGAGCAATGCATTGCTGAGAAATAACCAGCTGAGCAGGCTGAGCCCGAGTACCGTCACGCCGATAATCAGCGCCTGGTTGATGGCCGCAGCGCCCTGACCGGCCTGTGCCGTCGCCATGTTGTAGGCGATCAGCAGGACATGGCCTTGGGTAGTGCCGTCGAGCGCCAGCGGTTCCGAATCGGTGATGTGGTTCGCGTAATAGAAATGCCCGTCGACGAGGCGCTGCTGCTGACCGCCCGCTTCGCGGGAAAAGTTGACGATTGCCGCGATTTCCGGCTCGTCCAGTTCTGCGACAAGCTGGCCCAGCAGGCTCGCGCGCGTCGCATGGACGATCCTGTTGTCATCGTCAACCAGCAGCGCCAGCTGCATGCCGCGCAAGACCTGCAGTTGTTCGATGGCGTTGCGGGTGCGGCCCGGGTTCTTGCGCCGCAGTCCGGCCGCCACGTCGGACGCCGCCTGGTTGCCAATCGTTGCCAGGAAAGCCGTCACAACACGCTCGGTGCTGGCATGCGACATGCGAATACTGGTCACGGCAACCGCCACCGCGGCAAGCAGCCCGATGACCAGCAGCATCAGCGGTATTACCCAGCGTAATGGATAGCGCACTTCAGTCTGTCCGCAGTGGCAAAGCGATATCGCTCAACATGGCGGGTAAGGTTGCGCGGGCATTCTGAGCAGTGCCTGCGGAGCCTGCCGCGATGAAACGGCTCAAGGCCTCGATAAAGGCCGCGTTGTCGCCGCCAAGGAGACGCCGGTTTTCTTCGAGCGGAATCATGCGGACGCCCTGCAGCATCATTACAAACTCCGTTCGCGATAGCTGCGTTTCTTCCGTGAGAATGGTCAGCGCCTGCTGCGAATCCTGCTGGTAATACTCGAGCGCCCTGAACCAGCCAGCCGCGAACAGGCGAAAATCATTGAGGCGCCGCTGTATCGTGGCTTCGCGAGCAACAAATATATCGACGACCTCGCCGGGCAGTTCGGCGCTCGAAAAAATCTGCTGCCCGCCGGCCTGCAGCAACTTTGTGCGTATCGGTTCGTAGGTGATCATGACGTCCACCTCATTGTTCTGCCAGGCCAGCAGCTGGTCGGGTATGTCATAGAACTCGACGTCGATATCATCAAGCGTCAACGACGCGTGATCGAGCATGCGACCCAGCATGTGTGCGCCGAGTTCGCTGGATTCCAGGCCGACTCGCTTGCCGGCCAGATCATGCAAATCGGTGATCGGCGCGCGACTGATCGCGGCGTCGGCGCCGTGCGACTCATCAATAATAAGGAACGCTAGCGATTTGTCGGCGTCGTTTGCGAGCGCGCTGGCAAAATCCGCGGTAAACGCGACGATATCGAGGCCGCCCACCCGGTAGGCTCGCACCACCTCGGCCGGCGACTGAAATTCGACGATCTCAATGCGGCCCTCCCCGTAGTAGCCGAGGCGCTCGGCCAGTTTCGCAAAACCATAGGGCGGCCAGTCCAGCAGGCCGACCCGCAGTGGCGGCTCGGGAGACGTGCAGGCGGCGCTGAGGCAAATCATAAGGAGCAGGATCACGCGCTTCATGAGGCGTTGCTCCTTTTTTCCATAGACACGGAGCCATCGACAATCCGGGGCTCTTCGCGTTGCGCCAGGATGGCGTGAATCTCCGCCTGCACCTCGGCAACGCGCAGCTCGTACTGTGCGACGACTTCGAGAATCAGGCCGCGGTCGTCAGCGCGTGCGGCGTTCTCAAGTTCTGCGCACAGATCGCCGAGCTTGTTTGCACCGATCGCGCGGGCCGCGCCTTTCTGACGGTGCGCGTGTTTTGATAGGCGTCTGGAATCGCTATCGGTGATTACGTCGCGTAATTCAGCAACCTGGTTTGCAGAAGAGGCAAGGTAGTCGGCCAGGAATTCGCGAATCATCGATTCGTCATCGCCAATGATGCTGCGCAGCACCTTGAGGTCGATGGCGGGCGACGAACCGCTCGCCGCCCCTGCCGCCTGCATATAGCTCGCCTGGTCCTGACTGCGTACGGTCGGTATCCATTCTGCCAGCGTCGCACCCAGTACCGCGAGCTGCAACGGTTTGGTCAGGTAGGCGTCAAAGCCAGCGCTTGCCGCGCGTTCGGCTTCGCCGCGCAGCGCGTTGGCCGTCAGGGCAATGATGGGTAGTCTGCCAGTGCGTCGACTCCTCGTCACGAATCGTTTTCACCAGTTCATAGCCATCGACCTCCGGCATGTGCAGATCCGTCAGCAGCAACGCATAGCCGCCTTCGCGCCACATGCGCAGTGCTTCCTCGCCGTTGCTGGCCATTTCGCCGGCGTAGCCGAGCAGCGCAAGCTGCCGCAGGATGACCTTCTGGTTGATCGCATCGTCTTCCGCTACCAGTATCAGGCGGCCATCGGTTCGAGCCTGCGCCACTGTGGGCGCGAGCAACTGGCCGCGCACCAGGTTTGCGGCTGGCCGGGCAGAAACTTCCGGCGAGGCGCGACCGGCCGCCACGGCAACCGCCCGCAAAAAATCACGTCGCCGGATCGCGCTGGTTTGCAGGAGCACGACCTGCGGCCCAACAATTCGCGCATGCGCGCGCGGGCCGCGAGCGACAAACAGGTTGACCTGGTTTTTGCGCTTCTCACAGCGGGCCAGCAGGCTGGCATCCGGGGGTACGTGTTCGCCCAGCAGTTCGACGACAACAGAGACTTCCTCGCTGGCGTCGGCAAGTTCGCTCGCGCTAGCGGCGTCCGGAACCGCGCGCACGCGGACACCCGCTTCGGCAAGGTAAGTCACCAGTGCCTCGCCGTTGCCGCCCGGTGCATCCACGATCAGGCACTGCACGTCGCTCAGATCGAACTCCGGAGCGGCGGCCGCGCCCTGAACTTCCTCGAAAGGCAGGCGGACGACGAACTCCGAGCCCTGCCCGAGTGCGCTGGAAACTTCAATTGTGCCGTGCATCAGTTCGATCAGCCGCTTGGTAATAGCGAGGCCAAGCCCGGTACCGCCGAAGCGACGCGTGGTCGATACCTCGGCTTGAGTAAAGGAATCAAAAAGCCGGGGCAGCGCTTCCGGTGCAATGCCAACGCCGTTGTCGACGATGCGAAATTCCACGCCAGCGGATGAGGACGCCTGCCGCTCGACGTACACCTGCACGCTGCCGCGCCTGTCACTGCGGCCGCCGGAGAACTTGACGGCATTGCCGATCAGGTTGAACAGCAGCTGGCGCAGTCGCGTCGGATCGGCAAGCACCTGGTCCGGCACCCCTGGGCCGATGAAAAGTTCCAGGTCAACCTCGCTGGACTGGGCTTCCGTTGCCAGCGAATCGCGTACGCCTTCGACAACCTCCGCTATCGATACGGTGGTGTTCTCAAGGTCAAGGCGGCCTGCCTCGACCTTTGAGAAATCCAGGATGTCATCAATCAGGCGCAGCAATGAAAAGGACGACTCGCGAATCGTCATGATCGCGTCCTGCTGGTCGTCTGCCAGCCGGCTCTGCGCCAGCACATCAACCATGCCGAGGATGCCGTTCATCGGTGTGCGGATTTCATGGCTCATGACGGCGAGGAACGCGGACTTCGCGCGCGACGCCTGCTCGGCAGCTTCCTTGGCCGTCGCCAGCTGTTCGTTTGCTGAGGTCAACTCGAGGGTTCGCTCGGCGACCCGCCGCGCCAGGGAGGCGCGTTCGTTCTCGACGGCGGCGCTGGCGGCGCGCAGCTGCTCGGCGGAGCGTTCCAGTTTCTGCAGCGACTGGCGCCGCACCGTGACGTCATGCATTACCACGACCGCACCACGCTTGGTGCCGTCCGCATCCAGCAGCGGCGCGCCCGAGGCAAGTACGATGCGCGGCGCGTGCCCTTTGCGCACAATGCTCATTTCAACGGCTTTCACGCGCTCTCCGTTGAAGGCGCGCATTAGCGGGATCTGCCCGACATCGAGCGGCGTGACGCCATCGGCATCGAACAGGTCGTAGTAGTCAGACCATTTCTGCGGTGGAATTTTTCGTGGATCGGCGCCGTGCCAGTCGCGGGCCGCCTTGTTGAACAGCATCAGCTGGCCATCGGCATCGCAGGCCACCACCCCTTCGCTCAGGTTCTCGAGCAGCAGGCGGTTCAATTCCTGCTGCCTGTGCAGTTCAGCCTCGGCCTGCTTGCGCCAGGAAATGTCTTCAAGCAATGCGACGGCGTACTCGATCTCGCCGCTCTTGCCGCGCACGGTCGAGATCGTGACGTTCAGCCACACCACCGATCCATCCTTGCGGATGTAGCGTTTTTCAATGGCATAGCTCGGAATCTCACCGGCGAACATGCGGCGGCGCTCCTGCTGCCCGAGCTCGAGATCGTCGGGGTGCGACAGCGTCTCCGGGTTCATCCCGAGCAGCTCGTCTTCGCTGTAGCCGATGATTTTGCAGACCGACGGGTTGGCGCGCGTGAAGCGACCGCGCAGGTCGACATGCAGCATGCCCAGCGCGGCTGTCTCGAACGTCGAGCGGAATTTCTCCTCGCTGTCGCGCAGCCTGCGCGTCTCGCGATCCTTGGTGATCGCAATGGCCGCGGTATTAGTGAGGGTCTCTACCAGGTCGCTTTCCAGCAGCTGCGGTTTCCTGGCGTCCTCGTAAAAGAGTACGAATGCTCCCAGCACCCTGCCACCGGCATCGAGTATCGGGTTTGACCAGCAGGAATGCAGGGACTGCGCTGCAGCCTGCGCGGCCAGCCCGGTCCAGCGCCGGTCGTTCGCGATATCATTGATTACTACGGCGTTCCTGCACTGCGCGAGATCGTGGAAGAAGCCGCTGGCGCTGTTGCCTGCAGCGTTCACTGCATCGGCGAATTCCTGCGACAAGCCGCGTAGCGCGACGCAGCGCAACGCGTTTGTTTTCTCGTCGGCCAGCAGGACCATGCAACGCACACCGCGCGAACTGACTTCCGCCAGTCGTGCCAGCGACGCCAGCGAATCTTCGAGTGCAGCGCCGAACGCAATCTGCTCCAGTACGGTCTTCTGTCCCTCAAGCAGGGTGGTGGCGAGCACCTTTTCGGTAACGTCGTTGGCAAGCACCAGGCGTGCGGGCCGGCCTTCGTTTACGATGCCGTGCGCGGTAATTTCTACGGTGATGATCGAACCGTCCTTGCGCCTGTGGTTCGTCGTGTGCGCCGGCGTAAAGCCGGCCAGGCGTTGCTGCAGCAATTCATCGAGTTCGGCCTGCATGTCGCTGCTGCGCAGATCGCGCAGCGTCATCTTCAGGAATTCCTCGCGGCTGAAGCCGTAGTGCATGACGGCAGCATCATTGACGGAGATAAATGCCAGCGTTTCGCTGTCGTAGGTCCACATCGGCGTGGGGTTGCGTTCGAACAGTTCCCGGTAGCGCCGCTCGCTGGCGGTACGCAGCTCGCGTTCCGCCCGCGTAGTACTGATGTCTTCGGTGATCGCGACGCGGTACAGCGGCTGATCGTTTTCATCACGTACCAGCGAGCCGGTGACGCGAATCCAGATCGTCGTGTCGTCCTCTGCGTACGTAGCGCTTCTCGACCGTATAGGTGTCGATCTCGCCGTTGACGAGCCTGTCGACCCGTTGTTGCTCAAGCTTCCTGTCGTCGACGTGCGTGCGTTCCAGATCCGGCTGCAGCAGCAGTTCGCTCTCGGCGTAACCGGTGATTTCGCACATCTTTGGATTGACGCGCAGCACCCGGTTGTCGAGGGAGATGTGGGCAATGCCGATGGCGGCTACATCGAAGATCGTGCGCAGTTCGCGCTCGCTGGCACTCAGTGCGCTGCTGCGGCGTCGCACCTCCTCGCCGAGCCCTTCGTTTATGCGTCGAACCTCTTCCTTGGCTTTGTATTCTTCAGTGATATCGCGCGACACACAGAGCAGATTTTGCGGCGTGCCATCCAGCGCGTTGATCGGCGTGATGACGACGTCCCACCAGCGCATGGCGCCGGCGGCGGCCGGCGTGCTGCCGGTGAAGCGGGCGCTGCCGCTGGCGATGGCCTGCTCCAGGGCATCACAGGCTGCGTTGTAGTCCGTGTCGAGTTTCCACAGGTTGCGCCAGTCGCTGCCACGAATGGTCGCGATGTCATCGACGTACAGCGAATCACGGCCGTGTTGATTGATGTCCAGCAGGCGCCCGTCGAGCCCCAGAACCATGATGCAATCGCTGCTGCTCGCGAGGATGCTGCGGCTGTACGCTTCGCTTTCGCGTAACGCCAGGTCCGCATTTTTTGCCGCAGTAATATCCTGCGTGCTGCCATACACGATGGACAGCGTGCCGTCTTCCGCCGTGTCGGCGTTGAAGTGCGTTTGCAGGTGGCGGGTCTGGCCGTCACGCGTCTTCACGCGAAATTCCGTAGGCAGCTCTGCAGCAACCTGGCGCAGCATGGCTGCTGAATGGATGGAGTCCCTGTCGTCCGGATGCACGAAGCTGTCGATCCACTTCTGCGCGTTGCCTCTGTAGCCGCCTTCTGCTTTCGCGGAGGTGCCCAGAATCGCGAACGCGCGATCGTCAAGCGTCAGCATTCCCGTGCGCAGATCAAGATTCCAGCTGGCGATTTTCGCGAGGTTCAATGCGCCGCGCAGGGCGCGGCGGTTTTCCTTCAGCTCCCGGGTGCGAGTTGCAACGCGCAAGCTGACCAGTTGATTGCGCGCCGCCGCGGCCAGCGTCTGCACCGTGATAAGGAAAGCGCCCATCAGGGCAAGCAGCAGGAAGATACGCGATCGCGTGCTGGTGCCAGCTTCCCAATAGTGATCGCCGAGGTGCGCCTGCACCTGCCAGGTGCGCCCATGAAAATCAATGTCGCGGGTCCAGAGTGTGCGCGCGCCGGATTGCACTGCGCTGGCAGGAGGACTGTGCAGAACGCGAGGGCTCGAGCCGGGCGTAATGTCAGTCATACTGAATGAAAGTACGGCGTTTTTAGTCGCCCCCGTCAGCGGTGACATCACGTCCAGGGTATTAATTACGCTGCCGACATAGCCGATCAGTGCCTCGCGCCGCTCGGGCACGGACAGCGCGGCCGGGTCTTTGCCATGCTGGTAGACAGGAAACAGCATGGCGACGAAAGGTTCGCTACGGCCCAGCGATGACGCAGGCTCGTCAGCGGCAGGCTGGCCCGTATCGCGGGCCCGTTCCAGTATCCTGGCGCGCGCCGGCGACTCGGCGAAATCGTAGCCCAACGGTCGCATGTCATCTCTGATCGAGTTCTCGAAGAGCAACGGGAAGTACTCGGCACGCGCAGGCGCCGGCAGATACTCGTCGTTGCCAGTGCTATGCAACACCTGGAAGTCCGCGGCACTGCTTTGCCTTACTGCTGCTTCGAACGCGTCACGACTCTCTCCAGGTACGCGCGGAATCCAGCCGAGCGCAACGATGCCGTTGGTCATTGCGCGTGCGGAGAATTCGGCGAATTCTTCTGCTGTGACCTTGTGACTCGTCGAGAAAAAATTCGCGGTCGCTGCGACTGCGCTGCTGGCCGCGCTGAGTCGTTGCAGCGCCAGGTCCAGCGCAAGATCGGCCTCTAGCGCTACAGGCCTGCGCGCGTCGCTTTCTTCATTGTCATGAAACCAGTAGACGCTGGGGATCAGGATGGCGCAGGCGCCCAGCAGCGGCAATGCGACCTGCCAGGTGCGATTCGGCCAAAAGCGCCGGCCGGCCGGGAGTAGCAACATGCACAACGGGCCGAACAGGACCACGCCCAGCGAATCGCCAACCCACCACAGCAGCCAGTTTGCCAGGACGTTGCTGGCATCGACGAAGCCATTCAAAAGGTACATGGCCATCGCCCAGCTTGCGCCGATCGTGCAGGCCACCGGGCCGGCGAGTAATACCGCGATGAGCACAGTGCGGTCGCGCCCCGGCGCCAGGCCCTGCCTCCTGCGTCCGGCAAACCATGCGCCGGCCAGCGCCTGCAGTACCGGGCCCGGCGAGTAGGGCAGGGCAGCGGCCAGCATTTCCGGCACCCCGCCCGGATAGTTGCCGCTCAGAACGGCAAACAACAGGTGGCCAAGCAGGACGCCAGGCCACAGCCGCAGCCCGCCGACCAGCAGGCCGGCAAGAGCGACGCCCGCCGCCGGCCAGACCGGTGAGGCGGTCGCGGGCGGCAGGGACAGGAATCCGCCGAGCAGGGCGGCTGCGGCATAGGCAGCCGCCAGCAGGACCAGTTGCAGTGCGTAGTTATTCCTGAGGCGCGCCGCTGCAGCGCGTACATTGCTGTCGTTCATCTTGCCGAGCGTTTGCACAATGCGATGAACTGGTTGCCGTCTACGGGTCGCGATATGAAATAACCCTGGCCAACTTTGCAGCCGGCGATCTTCAGCGCTGTCCATTCCGCCTGCGTTTCGATGCCCTCGGCGACGGACAGGATGTCGAGTCGGTGTGCCATGTCGATGCTTGCCTCGACGATCGCGCGCGCTTCGCGCTTTTCGGTCATGCGCGCGACGAAGCTGCGGTCAATCTTGAGTTCCGTGAAGGCGATTCGCGCCAGCTGCTGGATGCTCGAAAAGCCGGTACCGAAATCGTCGATCGACAAACCGAAACCGCGCAGCCGCAGGCGCGCAAGGTTTTCCAGCGCCGGCGCGATGTCGGTCATCGCCGCTGACTCGGTGATTTCCAGCGTCACCCGCGACGCATCGAGGCGGGCATTGCGCACGGTCTCGGAAATCTTTTCTGCAAGATCGGTGTCCCTTAGCGAGGTCAGTGACAGGTTTACCGAGACGCTGAGGTCAAGCCCTGCCTCGTTCCATGAGCGGCAGGCGCGCGCCGCTTCCCGCAACATGATGAAGGTCAGGTCATCGAGATTGCCGGAGGCTTCCAGCTGTTCGATAAAGGCGTAAGGCGCAACGATGCCACGGTCCGGATGCAGCCAGCGGGCGAGAGTTTCGGCGCCAATGATGCGGCCCGTGGCGAGGTCCGCTTTCGGCTGATAGAAAGGTTCGAACTGGCCGTGGTCGATGCCGTTCAGGATGTCATCCAGCGTAAAAGACGCTGCGGTGTTGAAGGTCTGCGTGCGGCGCAACGCGATGCCCTCGGCATCCTTGTCGAGCAGTGCGCTGACGCTGCTGCGGGTGGCCGGTTTCTCAATCACGCCGAGCAGGTGCACGCCATAAGCCTGCGTCATGATCTGCACCGAATTAATGACATTGCTCTCGTGGGCGCTGGTAATGATCACCGCAGCCCTGGAATCGGATGCGCCAAGATGGCGCATAAATTCCATGCCGTCCATCTTGGGCATGTCGAGATCACACAGGATCAGGTCCACGTCAAAGGACAGCGATTCAAGAATCTGCAGGGCCTCAGCACCGTCGCCGGCTTCGATAACCTCGTTGGCGCCCAGCGAACGCAGCAGGTGCGCCAGCGCGCGCCGCTGAAAGTCATGGTCTTCCGCAATCAGTACGCGCAGGCCGGTCGCTGCCGGCAGGCCGACTGCAACCGTTGCCGGGGCGGCGAGCGGCTGGCTGGCATCATTGCCAGGTTGACTGTGCTTGCTCATGCCCGCCCACCGGCTGCGTAGTCGCGTACCGCGTCGACTGCGCCGAGAAAACCGCTGCTCTTTTCGAAAAAGCCGGCCGCTCCTGCTTCGATACAAAGCTGCCGGATCTCCGGCGCATTCCAGATGGTCAGCACCAGCACATGGGGCGGGCGAGGCAGCGTCTGCAGTTTGCGCAGGATGTCGAGCCCGGAGCCGTCCGGCAGGCGCAGGTCCAGCAGCACAACATCAGGCTGGTCGCGCTCAACGGCGGCGAGCGTCGAGGCGCAGCAGCGCGACTCGATGATGCTGTCGACCCCGGATAAACGGGTTAGCAGGGCAACGAGCCGTTCGCGCAGCAGGGCTGCATCGTCGGCGATCAATATTTTCACAGGCTTGTCTCTTGCGCGGTTTTTCCCAGATGCAGGCAAGCTTACGGTGAGCCGCGCGGCGGGGACATCAGGCAGGGACTGAATACGGCATAACAAATCGGATGAAGCCCGTGTCACAGAATCAGTGACACGCGGCATCCGCAAGTGCCCTAGTCGAGCAGTTTGTGCTCCAGCGCGTAGCGCGTCAGCTCGACATCCGATGCCAGCTCGAGTTTTTTCAGGATGCGCCGCCGGTAGGTAGCGATGGTATTGACGCTCAGCTTGAGTTCCTCGGCCATAACGCGCGTGCCACGCCCCGACGCGATCATGCGTAACACCTGGAATTCACGGTTTGACAGGAAGGTGTGCGGCTCCGCCTGGCTGCCGCGCGCCAGTTCCATGGCCAGGCTGTCGGCGGCAGTGGGGCTGACGTATTTCTTGCCGCTGGCCACGCGCCTGACGGCCTCAACGATTTCATCCGCCGCACTTTCCTTGGAGACGAATCCCGCCGCGCCGGCGCGCAGCATGCGCACCGCAAAATTCCGCTCTGGCAGCACGCTGAGCATCAGCACCGGCAGCGTCGGCTTGTCGCTCAGAATATGCTGCAGTGCGTCGAGTCCGCTCGGGCCCGGCATGTTGACGTCGATGATGGCGACGTCGTAGTCGTTGGCGCGGCTCCAGGCGATCGCTTCGTTGGCGTCTTTCGCCTCGGCGACCACCTCGATGTCGGGTTCGCGCCCGAAGATCTTGGTCAGGCCCTCGCGGATCAGCGCGTGATCATCGGCAATCAGCACGCGAATCATGCCGGTGTCCCGGCTGGCGCGGCGCCAACGTCCGTGAGCGGCGCGCGGACCCGGATCAGGGTGCCGCCGTTTGCTGCAGCGCGGATATCGAAAGTGCCGTCAATCATCGCAGCGCGTTCCCGCATCCCCATGACCCCCAGTGAGTTGCTTGAGATCAGCTCTGCGAGGTCGACGCCGCGGCCGTTATCCCGAATGCTTAACTCAACGATGTCGTCGCCTTGCGAAATGCCGATCTCGATTCGCTTAGCGAGCGCGTGCCGGGCGACGTTGGTCATCGCCTCCTGGGTTATGCGGAACAGTGCGATGCGCGCCTCTGGTGACAGGGCGATGTGCTCTTCGCTGGCGTTGACCTCGCATTCAATCTCCGTGCGGCGCTGGAATTCGTTTGCGTGCCAGCGGATGGCAGTTACGAGCCCAAACGCATCGAGCACCTCGGGTCGTAGCTGGGTTGCGATGGTGCGCACGGAGCGGATCGTCGCATCGACAAGATCCTGCATCGAAGACAGGGCGCTGACGATCTCGTCGGCGACGGGAGGGCTATCGGCAGGGTTCGCAATGTCACGTGAGAGCAGCGTCAGATCGATCTTGAGCGCCGTCAGGACCTGTCCCAGTTCATCGTGAATTTCGCGTGAAATATTCGCCCGCTCTTCTTCGCGTATCTGCTCCAGCTTGCGGCCCAGTGCGCGCAGCTGTTGCTCAGACGCTGTCAGTTGCTCGATCGTCTGGTTCATGTCCGTGATATCGAGGCAGGCGCCGATCACGCCTACAATCTTTGCTTTACTGTCGCGCAGCACATCGATGGAAGTCTGGATCGTTCGCAGCGTGCCGTCGGGACGCTGGATCAGGCACTGGATGCGCCGCGGCGCGCCGTCGGCGGCAACGGCTGCCACGCTTTGCCGCAGCTCGGCACGATAGTCCTCGCTCATGCAGCCAAGCAGTGCCTCGAGATCGATCTTAGCCGAATCACCGTGCCAATCGACTATCGCGCGCAGGCCGGCAGAGCAATACACGACATCGCGCCCGAATTCGTACTGCCAGCTGCCAATCTGGGCCATTTGCTCTGCCCGCTGCAGCATGGTGGCCTGTGCGTTGAGCGTACGTTGCGCTGCGCGCATCGAGGTGAGATCACGGCCCACGCCGAGGAATACGCCCGCTTCCGTCCACGGTACCGAGTTCCAGACAATATCGCGGTACTCGCCAGCACGTGTACGCATGCGCACGTCGAGTGGCATCACAGCGGCGCCCTTGCCGAGGGCACTAATTCCTTCGCGTGCCCTGCCCAGGTCTTCTTCGTGAACAAGGTCCAGGAAATTCAGCTTTGCAAATTCTTCGGCACTGTAGCCAAGAATATGCGAACAGGCCTTGTTCAGTGTGCGAATCCTGCCCTCCAGTTCCGCGACAATCATCATGTCGCGTGACCGGTTGAAGATCATGTTGCGTTGCAGTTCCGATTCCTTGCTTACCCGCAGATCCTGCACGAGCCCGACAAACTGGTTAATCCTGAAGTCCTTGTCGTGTACTGCGGAGACGCTGAGCCGCTGCCACTGACCGGCGGTTTGCGCGGCGCCGCCGCTGCGTACGTCCAGGTCGAAGCCCGGAATGTCGCCCGCGCCCAGCTGGCGCAGGCAGTTCGCGAAGTCCGCGCGATCTTCATCGTGCAGGTAGTCGAGGATATTGCGTCCGAGCAGGTCTTTGCGACTCAAGCCGGAAAGCTTGAGGTAGGCGTCGTTGACACGCAGCAGATTTCCGCCAAGATTGCCAACCACAATACCAACGCTGGCGTTTTCAAACAGGCCGCGCAGACGTTCCTCGCTCGCGTACAGACTTGAGTAGGCCTTCTCGAGATCGGCAGTGCGCTGCAGGATGCGCTGCTCCAGCGTCCTGTTGAGATCGTGCAGGCGTTCGTCGGCGGCTTTGCGATCCGATATATTGCGATGCGATACGACAGCATGCCAGTTGCCGTCATCGCCGAATGCCGAAATCTGCACAACAAACCAGCGCTTCTGGTTCGGCGCGTGGCAGGGGTACTCCATGCCAAACTGCCTGCGTGTCTTGCCCGCAAGGATCTCGCGCAGTGCGCGCGCTACCGGCCCGGCTTCGGCGCATACCGGCGCGCGCAGCACGATCGCAAACGTCGAGATAATTCATACCCTTGCCGGTGCGTGCGATTACCTCCGGCGCACAGTTGTTGTTCGCGAAGTCCGACCAGGCGTCGTTGGCGTACAGGATCTCACCGTGCTCATCGAGTATCGCGATATGGTCAATGAGTGAGTCCAGCGTGGAGCGCATGAACGAATCGGCCTGTCGTCGTGCCGCATCAACAATCTTGCTGTGCTCAATTTCATTCGCCAGCGCATCGCGTGCCAGCGCTGCCTCGCTCAATGCACGCCGCAGTTCCATGTTGGCAACCACCTGCTTGGACAATGCCTGCAGTGCCTTGAGCTGCGACGGTGACATCTGGCGTGGCTTGTAGTCGATCACACAGACCGTACCGATGCGGAAACCGTCAGGCGTTACCAGCGGTGCGCCGGCGTAAAAACGGATGTGAGGCTCGCCTGTAACGAGCGGGTTGTCGCAAAACCGCGCATCCTGCGACGCATCGCTGACCAGCAGCACGTCGTCGCTCTGAATTGCCGTCGCGCAGAACGCGATCTCGCGGGGGGTCTGGCGCTGCTTGAAGCCGCGCGCGGCCTTGAACCACTGCCGGTACTCATCGACCAGCGTTACCAGCGCTGTAGGAGTGTCACAAATGCTGCAGGCGAGCGCGGCTACGTCGTCATAGGCAGCTTCGTCTGGCGTGTCGAGAATCTCATAGCGCCGTAACGCGGCCAGGCGCGCTGCTTCATCGGCAGTCGTTGCTACAGGGTCAATTGGCATCGCGTATTGCCGTCGCCGCGTTGCGTCGCGACTGGCGGCGAGTCCCTCCCGGAGAACGGCTATTTTGAACCTTTCGGGCGCAAAGGTCACGAAGCTCGCGCCGCGCGTATCGCGCGCAGCAAACGGGTGCGATACTGGGCCACTGCAAACCCCGGTATGGGACCGAAACGACATGAAACTTAGAATTCTGGGCAATTCGCTGCGCCTGCGACTGACACAGCGCGAGGTCAAGGCTCTGTTGTCACACGGCGAGGTGGTGGAGCGCATCGAGTTTGGCGTCAGCAATTCGCTGGACTACCGCATCGGCATCAGCGATACGGCAACCGAGTGCCATGCCGTTCTCGGCGCCAGCGGCATCGCGGTATTCGTGCCGGCGGCGCTGGCGAGGAACTGGGCCCGCAGCGACAGCGTGACGATCGACGCGGCGCAGCCGCTCGATGCCAATCGCGTCCTGCAGCTCAAGATCGAGAAGGACTTCGCCTGCCTCGTCGAGCGCTCGGGTGAAGACGATTCTGACGCGTTTCCCAATCCGGGCGGCTGCTAGATCCTTGCGCAAAGCGGCTGCCGCCGCCGTCATGGCTGCGCGCGCTCGCGCAAACGGTCAGGGCAGAATTCAGGCCGGGCGGATCGCTACCGGAATGGATTTGAAGTTGGGCGTCTTGCTGCGCGGATCGTGACTGCGGCCTGTCAGGATGTTGGCTTCCGGGAAATACGCCATGACATCGCCACGGCGCAGTCCGTAAACGTAGGTACGCACCGCAAGCATCTTGCCGTGCGCTGAACGCACGGTCACGCGGTCACCCGGCTGCACGCCGAGCGCGTCCAGATCATCCTTGTTCATCAGCACGCACCAGCGATCGCTCGTGCCGCGGTAGCTGTCTTTGTGTTCGTACACAATGGTATTGAACTGGCCTTCACTGCGGACACTGGTCAGCATGTACGAGAATTTCTTGCCGCCCTTCATGTGTTCGGGAATTGCGCGGGTAACGAAGTGCGCGCGACCTGACTCCGTCTGGAAGCTGGGCTTGTGCAGCAGGCGGCCGCGAATATGAAACTCCTGTTTCGCAACGTCGATGTCGGCGAGCGCTTCCATGCCGGGTATCGTCGCTGCTATCGCCTCGCGGATGCGGCGATGTTCCTTGAACTCGTTGAAATCGAGACCGCAGTCCGGCAGCAGTTGTGTAGCAATGTCGGCCAGTATGCTGACTTCCGAGCGCACGCCGGCGAGTCGCTGAATGCCGCCGTCGCTCAGGCGCACATAGTTGAACATCGACTCCTGCGTAGTTGCCTGCGGCTCTTCGTCACGTGCAGTCACCGGCAATACCAGCACTTCGCCAGCGTCGACGCCGTGTACGTGCCCGAGATTCAGCGTAGTCGTCAGAAATAACTTGAAGCCGATGTTGTCGAGTGCACTTGCAGCGAAACGACTGTCCGGCGTCGCCGCATACAGATTGCCACCCATGATCAGTGCCGCGTCGATATCACCACTCTCGGCTGCCTCGAGACCGGCCAGCGTGTCGAAGCCGCTGCCCGTTGGCAGGCTGACGCCAAGATAGTCCTCGATGCTCGCAAACACTTCGGCCGGCAACACGGGTTTGACGCCTATTGTGCCGATACCCTGCACATTGCTGTGCCCGCGCAACGGCAACAGGCCCGCATACCGTTTACCCACCATGCCGCGCAGCAAGGCCAGGTTGCTGATGTATTCGATATTCTCGACGCCGTGCAGGTGATGCGTGACTCCCATGCCCCAGGCAAACACCGTGTTTTCCGACCTGCAATAGCGCTCCGCGATCCTGCGGATGTCCGCAAGCGGGATTTCGCAGGACGCGATGATCTCGTCCCAGCTTGTAGCAGTGATGTCGGCGTGGAACTCGTCGAAGCCTTCCGACCAGCGTTCGACGTAGTCTTCATCGACGCCGCCCGCTTCGATAACGGCTTTCGAAATTCCTTTCAACAATGCAACGTCACTGCCGATACGCGGCTGCAGGTATTCGCTGGCGATCCAGTCGCCCCCCTTCAGCATCGAGGCCGGACTCTTGGGAACCGCAAAGCGGATGAGGCCCGACTCGCGCGCCGGATTGATGACGATAACGTCGCCGCCCCGATCGCGCAGCGCCTTGAGTTTGTGCAGCAGGCGCGGGTGGTTCGACGCCGGGTTCGCGCCGATCAGGAAGAACAGGTCGCAGCCAGCCAGGTCGGCAAGCTCAACGGTCGAGGTCCCGGTGCCGATCGTGTTGCCCAGCGCGACGCCGCTTGCCTGGTGACAGTAGTAGGAACAGTTGTTGACGTTGTTGGTGCCGTACAGGCGCGCCACCAGCTGCAGCAGAAAGCCTGCCTCGTTCGAGGAGCGCCCGGACGAATAGAAAAAGCTGCGGTCGGGTTCGACGGCAGCGAAGCGCGCTGCGGCGAGCTCAATCGCCTCGTCCCAGCCGATCGCGGCGTAGCGTTTGCCGCCGCGCGGCTTGTAAATTGGCTGCGCCAGGCGTCCGAGATGTTCGAGTTCGTGTCCGCTTAGCTCGCGCAGCTCGGTCAGCGGGTGCGAGAAAACTTCCAGCGGAATGGGCGGCTGGATGTCGGTCGACTGGGCCTGGATGCTCTTGTTGCAAACCGATGGAAACTCACCGAGCTCGTTGACCATGCCGCCGCGCTGTCCGCCCATGCCGAGCGCGCAGGCTTTGCAGGTGTTTTTCGAACGCAACGCCTTCGCGGAATCCAGCAGGCCGATACGCCGGACCGTGTTCAGGGTGTACAGCACTTTTTTTCCGCCACCACCGACGATGGTGCGCGTTCCGGGCTTGCTCACGTTGTAGTCCGCTGTCGTTTCCGGCTGTCAGCATGCCATAACGCCGGCCAAAGAAAAGGCCCCGCTATGGGGTTCGGCAAACTGACAGCTGTTGGCAGCTGCGCTGTCTGCAAACCGCAGTTCGTGTTGACGCGTGCAGTCCTGTTGTTACAGTGGCTGCCTCGATCGCGCATCGACGCGGTTTGCAGGATCCGGAGAAATTGAGCGATGTCGTTAATCGGGGCTGATCAGGATTTTGCGGTTTGGGCAGTCTTGTTCGGCATCGCCGCGTTCGGTTTCTGGTCGGAACGCTTTGCGTTCGGTCGCAAGTATTCAGGCGTCATGCTGCTGATCACGCTGGCGATCGTGTTGTCGAACCTGCGCATCATTCCGACGGCAGCACCGGCTTACGATATCGTCTGGCAATACCTGGTTCCGATCGCGATCCCGCTGCTGCTGTTCGATGCGGACATGCGGCGAATATTTCGCGAGGCGGGTCCCACGCTGATCGCGTTCCTTGTCGGCAGCGCGGCGGTTGTCGCCGGCGTGTTCGTGGCGATTACCCTGATTGATCTGGGCGACGAGGAGTCGAAACTCGCGGGCATCTTCACCGGTACCTACATTGGCGGCTCCCTGAATTTCGCGGCGGTCGCGGAGGCGACGCAGTTCGAGGATCGCAGCGTGCTGACGGCGGCGGTCGCGGCCGATAACGTGATTACCAACCTGCATATCCTGCTGATTATCCTGCTTCCCGGTGTCGCGGCGTTCGCCAGCCGCTTCCCGTCTCGTCACGGGCATGCGCAGCGGCCGGCCGGCGCGGCGGCAGATGCCAGCGTGCATCGCATTGCCGATCTCGATGTCGCCGGCCTCGTCACCGCTGTCGCCGTTGCCTTCGCGCTGGCGGCGCTCGGCACAGGAATAACGACGGCACTCGGCTGGCCGCAATATGCGATCCTTCTGACGACCGCGCTGACGTTGCTCATCGCAACATTTGCTCGACAGCTCACAGGCCGGCTGTCCGGGTATAACGAAGCCGGCAATGTACTGATGTTCGTTTTCCTGGCATCGATCGGCGCCAGTGCAGATGTCTGGTTGCTCATCGAGATTGCACCGATACTGTTTCTATTCGCGTTCGTTATTGTCAGCGTGCACCTGCTGTTGATCTTCGGGATCGGCAAGCTGCTGCGTCTCGATATTGCCGAGATTTGTATTGCATCCGCGGTTTGTATTGGCGGGCCCGCATCGGCACCCGCCATCGCCTCGGCGAAAGGCTGGCACGACCTCGTGGCGCCGGGCGTGCTGGCCGGTTCCTTCGGCTACGCGAGCGGCAGTTTTATTGGCATGTTCGTGTACGAGCTGCTGCGCTGAGTCGCAGGCAGGCGCCCGCCTCCCTGCGCCTCGCAGGTCTTGGCAGCGTTACCCGGGAGGCATCCTCTCCTGTACTTCGCCATCGCAGCTTGCCGGTTTTGTCGGCCGAACTTGCTGAAGCCGATACCGGCGCGCTGCGTAGGGCCTGACTAGGGACGCCCTGGAGCCTGGTGCGGCGGATCGCAGGGTTTCACGGCACACAATTGCTGGCAGACCTGGTCCACCAGTTTGTCACCTTTCTTGTCGGCCTCCAGGTACTGCCTGGCTGCATCTTCAAGTTCAGCCAGTTTGTCGACGTCGTCGAGCCCTATTTCTTCACTCAATTCCGGCTGTAGCCGCTCGAAGTAGTGCAGCAGTTCGACCTTCTTCGCGATGGCAAGCTCTGCAGTCACCTGCGCCGACTGGCCCTCGAACATGACATCGAACATTGGCCGCAGCCATTGCACTTTCCCCCATCCGGCTGCCTTGCGCGGATCAACCGGGCTGTTCGCGAAGCCCGTTCCGATCGAAATCACGACAGTTGCAGCAAGTTTGTCCGCGGCGGTGTCGAACTGCTCATTCAGCGCGAAAACCTGCCCTTTCTTTTTCGATTTGAAAACGGAGCTCAGGGTCTGGTGCGCATGCAGCCAGCCAAGCATCGCCGGGTTGTTCGCAAACACCCCGCCGTCGATGACGGCGGTCTCGATCGAGCCGTCCAGTGATTCCACGGTGAACGGACTAAAGAAGGCCGGCGCGGCGGTAGCGCCGCGCACGACCTGCCACAGCAGGTGATTGTCGGTAGCAAGCTGTTTTGCTGTCAGCGTATTGAAGTAGTGCACGCGGGGCACACCTTCGCGCAGCGCGAACACCGGAATGATCAGCGATGTTGCCGTCTCGGCCAGGGTCGTCGCTCCGAGCCGCTCGCGAAGAACTGCCACAACGGAGCGGCTGTCGTACCTGGGTGCGAACCAGCCAAAGCTGCTTCGCTTGAAATAGCGCTTCGCATCGCTGCGGTACAAATCGACGATCTGCTGTGCCGACAGCGGCGCGGCGCCTCCATCGTTGCAGGTTGCCAGTGCGGCAATGAACGCGCCGGTGGAGGTGCCCGCGATGACATCGAACAACTCCCTTGCCGGCTTGCCGGTGCGGCGTTCGATTTCAGCAAGGATCATGGCCGGCAGGATGCCGCGCACGCCGCCACCGTCGATGGCCAGTACGGTTTTCATGGTGCAGGTCCTCCTCTGATTATTGCTAAGTCGCCCGCCGGCTTCTCAGCAAAGCAAGCAATCCACCCCGCATGTTTGGCGTCCAGTTCGCGAGCAGCAAGATCATGACGAGGTTTTCGATACCGGCCAGCACGCACAGCAAGGCGACCAGGTAAAAAAACCATGGCACGAAGCCATGGAAAAAAACCAGCAGGACAAACAGGCCGAAGCCGAACAGCCCCATTTGCGTCAGCCGCGTATGAAAGCTCGCGAGCCGGCGGTAGCGAATGAGCGCCACCGCGTGCACGACGAGCCAGGTCAGGCAGATGGCCGCAATGTAGGGCCAGTAGGCGGCCAGCGTGTCGCGGTGAAAAATCCACAGCCCGGCAATTGCGGTCAGGGTCAGCGCGACATCGGCGATCGAATCCAGCATCGCACCGAAGCGACTTACCCAGCCAAAGCGCCGCGCCAGCCAGCCGTCGAGCAGGTCGCTTGCGCCCGCTGCGAGCAGCAGCCATGCGAAGGCATCCTGCCAGCCACGGGCGGCGAGCCACAGCAGCACCGGGATCGTGGCGAGGCGACCGGCCGAGATCAGGTTAGGTAAATGGCGAAGTTGCATACAGCTGTTCGAAAAACCTCATAAGTCGCTGTCTGGCCGTAGTTTTTCAATTCTTGCAGATGCTACACTCTTTACCACCCTGATGCTTTTTGTGAGCCGCACGCAAGAAATTTGGGGCCGGGGGTCACAGGGCGAACAATTGAGCAACTTCAACGACAAATTGACGCGCCTTTACCAGGAGCTGCGCCGGCGCAAGACGTTTCAGGCCGCGGCTGCGTACATCGTTGTCGCCTGGGTACTTATTGAAGCCGCGTCGGTCATTCTGCCGGCATTTTCGGCCCCCGAGTGGATCCTGCCCTCTATTATTATTGCGCTGGCTATCGGCATGCCGATAGCCGTTGTGATGTCGTGGATATTTGATATCAGTTTCGGCGGCATCGAGCGGACGCAGGCCCTGGAAGAGACCGAGCCGGGCGGCGACACCGTGACCACCGAAAAACTCGTTGCCGAAGTAAAGCCGTCCATCGCCGTGCCGCTGGGCAGTGCGCGGCGCCGCCAGGTGACGCTGCTGCGCTGCACGTTTGAGCTGCTGAGAAACGGCAAGAGCAGCAACGATCATGAAGCGCTGCTTGCGCTGCGCGATCGGTTTGATGAACTGGTGGCCGACACGGAAACGCGCTTTACCTGCCTGCAGACCGACTGGTCCGGTGTGACCTACGAGCTGTTGTTCGGCTATCCGACCGCGTTCGAGAACGACGCCTTGCGCGCCTGCGCAGCGGCTTTCGCGATCAGGCAAAAACTGCGCGGGCTCAAACTTGAAAGCGGCAACGCAAACATCGTAGCCAGCATTGGCGTCCACAGCGATACCGTGGTGATCGAGAAAGCCGACGATGATGACGAATCGATCAACGTCGTCGGTGACGTGTCGCAGGTCGCAGCGTGGCTGCAAACGCTGGCGCTGCCCGGCTCAATCACCTTGAGCGAGGATGTGCATCTGCTGCTGCGCGACAAGGTGCAGGCCGAGTCGCTGGGGCCGCAGAAGAACCTGCGCGCCGGTATCGAAACGGCGGTTTTCCGCGCTGTCGCCCTGACGCCGTACGATTCCGCGGCGCTGGCGCTGGCCGCGCAGAGTCGCCCGATTGTCGGTCGTGATGCCGAGCTTGGGATGCTGCTGGATCGCTGGGAACTGGCGAAGGATGGTGAGGATCAGTTTGTGCTGCTGCGCGGTGATCCCGGAATCGGCAAGTCGACCCTGGTCAGCGGCTTTATTGAACGCACCCGGGCGGATCAGCAGATGCAGCTTATCCCGCTGTATTGCTCTCCGTTCGAAACCAACAGCGCGTTCTACCCGATCGTCGAGTACTTCCTCGGCACGTCGAGCGGTTCGCCGGATGACGCGTCACGGACTGCGCAGCATGATCGCGTTAGTCGCTTGCTCAATAACGCCGGGCTGGATACCGCGGATGCCGATGCGCTGCGCGATTCGTTGCTGACCTTCGTCGGTCAGGACCCGACAACGGGGGCAACGACCAAGTCTGCCGAGGAGGCGCGGCGCCAGTTGTTAAAGCTGCTGCTCGACTACATAGCCGCGGCGGCACGCAGGGGGCCCATGTTGATCGTTGTTGAAGATATCCAGTGGGCCGATCCATCGACGCTTGAGATCGTCGATATGCTGATGAGCAGTGGCACCGGCCTCGGCGTGCTCAGCCTGTTCACCTCGCGTGCCGGCAACGAGTTCGACTGGACGGCGCGGCCGGATGTACTGGTGCTGGAGCTGCAGCGCTTGCCGCGACGGGCAATTGAGAACCTGATCAGGGAGGTCGCCGGCGACGTTGCGCTGTCCGACGAGATGCTGGGCAAGATCGTCGCAGAAACGGACGGCAATCCGCTGTTCGCCGAGGAGTTGACCCGGGCGATCACGGAGCAGGGCGCGGACGACGGCGGCGCGCTGGTGCTGCCGGGCACCGTGCAGCAGTCGCTGGAGTCACGCATGGATAAACTCGGCGACGCGCAGCCCTTGTTGCAACTATGCTCCCTGCTCGGTGCGCGTTTCGATTACGAGCTGTTGCTCGCTGTCAGCGAAACCGAAAATGAAAAGGCGCTGCAGGCTGACCTGCGGACGATCGTGAATTCCGGCCTGCTGTACCAGGAAGGCGCCGTGCCCTCCAGCGTCTATCGTTTCAAGCACATGCTGATGCAGGAAACTGCGAATGGCACGCTGCTAAAGGCAACCCGAATCCAGCGGCACGCGCGAATTGCGGCGATCATCGAATCGCAATTTCCGCTGACCGTACAACGCCAGCCGGAGCTGCTTGCCTACCACTACAGCGAAGGCGCCTCGCCGCAGCAGGCCGCGCCCTACTGGATCGCCGCGGGCCGCAAGTCGCTGCAGTCCTACGCCATACGTGAGGCGCTGGAACAGGTCGAGAGCGGTCTTCAGGTTGTCGCCGCCCTGCCCGCGAGCACGCAGCGCGACGCACTGGATGTCACGTTGCTAAGCATGCGCGGCAAGGCGCTGATCGCCCTGCGTGGTTATGGTGATCCCGAAGTCGAAAAGACTTTTGCGCGCGCGTTGCAGCTGACCGAAGGCCTCGGCAATTCACCGCAACTGTTTCAGCTGGTGGTCGGGCTGTGGATGTATTTCTTCATCGCGGGTGAGGTGGAGCACGCGCAGGTGCTGGCACGGCGCCTGTGTCGCATTGCCGAAGATGCGGCGTCGCCCGCCAAGCTACTGCAGTCGCACTATTGCCTTGGCTACACGATGTTTCGGCTTGGTCGCCTGCACGATGCGCTCGGCCAGTTTGAACTGGCGCTTGGGCAGGAAGCAAACAACGACGATTTTTCCAGCGAATCTGCGAGTGGTGACGATACGCGCATTCATCTGCGCATCGTGATGGCTCATCTGCTGTGGCATCTTGGCGAGGACCAGCGATCCCTGTCACTGGCTGCCGAGGCACGCGAGCTGGCGCGCGAACTCGGTAATCCGTTTGGCATGGTATTCGTCGAGCTGATGAGCAGCTGGCTGCATATGTTGCGCCGTGAACCGACAGAGTGTGCAGATCATGCGGCAGTCACGTCCAGCATTGCGGAAGAAAGAGGCTTTCATTTCTGGCTGTCACTGGGGCGTTACATGCAGGCCTGGAGCAGCTGCGACGGTGGTCGCTCGGGTGATTCTGCAGAACGCGCCGCGCGTATTGAGAAAATGGAACAATGTCTGTTGCGGCACGTAAGTACCGGTGCAAACAGCGGCGAAGTTACTCTCGCCCTGCAGATCGCTGAGGACCGGATTGCGACAGGCGATACAGATGAATCGATCAAATGGATCGAGCGGGCCGAGCGAAGCATGGCGGCGAGCGGCGAAAGCTTCCTGCGTCCCGACGCTACGCGCCTGCGTGCACTGCTGGCGGCACAACAGGGTGACAGGGCTCGTGCCGAAGAGGAATTGGCGCAGGCTCAGGCCATGTCTCGGGAGATGGCCAGTACCGGTCTTGCCCGCCGCGCCGCGAAGGATCTTGCCGTACTGCATGCGGCGGACGGCGATGCCTTCGATGCACTGCAGCCGTCAGCCAGCGGCGCGTCAGCCAGCACTGCGAAACCGCGTCTGGACTGACCGGTGCACCGCATGCGGGCGGCAGAATTCACTTGTGTCACTGCAACCATCAGCAGTAAACTAATTTGAGCAAATAAAAAAATTCTAATAATCATAAAGTTAAGCGGGGTTACGGCATGCGCCATGGGCTTCCCAATGAGCGGGACAGCCGGCGGCAGCGCAACAAAAAGATCCTGATAGTTAATTGCTATTTCCCGGAAATGCGGGAACCCATCAAGCGGATCAATGAAGTTCCGAATGCGCTGGCTCCGGTCCTACTTGCAGGACATTTCTGTCCCCGCTCCTGTGACATAGAGCTCTACAACGAGGTCAACAGCGGCTTCCTCGAGATATTCAAACCGGAGCTGCTAGGCTGGCCCGACGTGCTGGTGCTGACCGGACTGACCGCGGCCTTCGATCGCATGCTGCACATTGCGGCGTATGTCCGCACCAAAAACCCGAACGTCATCGTGGTTGCCGGCGGGCACGGCGTACGCTCACTGCCGCGCTATTCCGAGCACTTCTTCGACTACGCGTGCCAGGGTGACGTCGAAGAAATCAAAGAGGTCATTCGCGATTGCCTTGGCGAGCAATACGTCGCACGCGAGTTCAAGCCACGTTATGACCTTGCCTACTGGATGAAACGTTTCGGCTATGTCGAGTCGAGTCGCAACTGCAACTTTCGCTGCAGTTTTTGCAGCCTTACCGGTGCATCGCGACCTTACGCGGTCAATGCACCGGACTATCTCGACGTGCAGATGGAGGCGGCAGGCAAACGCCAGATATTGTTTTTCGAAGACAACCAGCTGCTTGGTGACGGCCAGAAAACGTTTGCCAGGCGTATCGCGCAGGTACAACAGCGTCGCGAGGCCGGACAGTTCAAACACTGGGGCGGTTTCGTAACTGATACGTTTTTCTGGAAAGAAGAGAATATTCAGCTCGCGCATGACACCGGCTGCATCTCGCTGTTTGTCGGCGTTGAATCGTTCGACGACACGGCCTGGCTAGGCAGCGTTAACAAGGCGCAGAATGCCAAGAAAAGCCAGGTCGAGCTGATACGCCGCTGCCTGGACGGTGGCGTGTTATTTCAATACGGTCTGGTGTTCGATCCGACGGAGCGCACCGTAGCGCAGATGTACCGCGAGATGGACATCATCTGCGACAACCCGGAAATTCCGTTGCCGTTGTTCATGTTCACGGCAATCCCGTTCCCGGGTACGCCCCTGTTTCACGAGCGCATAGCAAAAAACCAGATCCTGCCAAACACCAAGATGCGCGATCTTGAGAGTTCAACACTGACCCTGAAGCCGCTGGATCCGGTCGACGATGTCATCAACTTCATCAAGACCGGCAAGAATTTTCGCGGCTATCACCGCCGCGTGTTCCGCCACCAGCGCGAATTCCTGAAGCGCTACAGCAAGTCGCTGTCGTTCGACCAGAAGCTGGTATCGACGCTCGGCATGCTGGCCATCCTATATCCCGGCAGATTCTCCAGCCCGGGCTCCATGTTCGTCAGGCAGCGGCCGCGCACCCACCTGAGTACCACGGATCACCTCGACTGCGTGTACACGCCACGGCACGATGTGCACCGGCGCTGGCGCGACTATTTCAAACCGACTGTACTGGTGAACGCTGCCGGCGAGCTCAATCCGCTGCTGCAGGACGATGCACTCGATACTCGTTTTCGCAGCAAGCCGACGGTCGCCGCTGCCGTAGCGTCATGAGCGTGCTGCCGCAGCCGCAGATCAAGTCGCCCGGCGCGCGCTGGCGCATCGGTTCGCTGATTCTGCTGGTGCACGCGCTGCCGGTTGGCGCGCTGCTCGCAGGCACCGACCGCACTGACTGGATTTTTTTCGCCTGCCTGTACCCGTTCCAGGCGATTGGTGTCGGCGTGTCGCTGCACCGGTATTTCGCCCATCGCTCCTTCCGCACCAGCCGCGCCTTCCAGTTTTTCCTGGCGCTGACTTCGGCTGCTACCTTCGGCAACCCGCTCAAGTTTGCCGGCAAGCACCGGCTGCATCATCAGCACGTGGATAAAGTTGACGACGTTCACTCGCCGGTACACGGCCTGTGGGCGTGCTGGATCGGCAGTCTCATTGACAGCGGGCATACGGACGAAGAGGTCATGGCGAAAGTGCCGGACCTTCTCCGCTATCCGGAGCTGCTGTGGCTCAGCCGCTTCTTCCTCGTGCCCGGCCTGTTGCTGTGTCTGCTCGCCTATGCGGTCGGCGGCCTGTCAACGGTTGCCATCGGCGTGTGTCTCGGTGCCACCCTGCTGATTCACCAGAGCTCGGCGGTCAACTACCTGTCCCACAAGTACGGTACGCGCCGTTTCGACACGGCGGATCGCTCCACGAATTTCTGGGTAACCGGCATCCTGACGTTTGGCGAGGGCTGGCATAACAATCACCACTACATGCCGAGTTCAGCGCGCGCCGGCTTCGCCTGGTATGAGATCGACATGTTCTACTGGGTTATCGTGATCTTCGAAAAACTCGGTCTCGTGTGGAACGTGCGTCGGCCACCGGCCACGCTGTGTTCATCGGCAACACTACCCACTTCGTAAGCTCACGAAAAAACAGAGGGCATCATCATGAATGCACACCTCGAATCCCGAGATCACAAAGGCATCGGCGATATTGCCCTGTCGCTGTCCGGCGGCGGTGTTCGCGCTGTTGGCTTTCACCTTGGCACCCTCGACATGCTGGAGCACCTGGGCCTGCTGCGTAACGTGAAGATACTGTCAACGGTGTCGGGCGGCAGCCTGACGGGGACCGGCTACGCGCTGTCGCAGCAGCTGGGACACAGTTTCGAGCGCTACTTCAACGATTTCTATGACTTCCTGCCGAACCTGAACACGATCGAGCGTCTGCTCGATGGCCTGGCCAGTGACGACGCGCCAACTCCGTCCGGCCGCCGCGACATGATTACCGTCATGGCGAACATTTACGACGACACCTATTTCAAGAAGTACTTCGGCATTACATCAGCGCAGGGCATCGAATCGCCGCGTTTCGACGTCTTGCTGGAGCGCTCCGCAGGCAGTCACCTCGAGGAGATTATTTTTAATGCGACCGAGTTCCAGACCGGCGCCGCGTTTCGTTTTCAGCGCAGTGAATGGCGTTGCCTGATTGGCAATGGCAATATTTTTCTGTGCAAGAATCATGCGGCGCAAATTCGCATGGCCGATATTATGGCGTCGTCATCCTGCATTCCTGCCGGCATGGAGCCACTGTTTTTCCCGCACGATTTTCACTGGCCGGACGATTCGCAGAAGCCGGGCGGGCCGCGCCCGACCTGCGACGCAATCCGCCAATCGCTGCGCGCCAGGCTGAATCAGCAATTCAACCTGTACCGCGAGCGCCAGGTGGACTTCTTCGCGCTGATGGACGGCGGGGTTTATGACAACCAGGGCATCGTCAGCGTGCTGCTCGCAATGAATCGGCGTATCAGCCGGCGGGCGCCAATCGAGAGTGAGGAATGCAATTGCGGCAGTGCGCTGCCGGGCTCCGTCGAGCAGACGCAGCCCGATCAATGGGTCAAATGGTTCTCCGGGCCAGGTGCAGCACGGCGGTGAGGACGGCCAGTCGATGCACGCCGATGAGCAGCTCAGGGACACGACCATCATTATTTCCGATACGCCGGTGCGCAAGGATTCGCTGTACCCGAAGATCGGCCAGCCGGTGAGCGGTATCGATACCGACAAGCACCAGGTTGCGCAGCGCGTCGAAGGGCGCATCAGGCGCCTGACCGTCGGCGGGCTGGACAGGCTTGGCTGGTTCGTCTCCAGCCTGCTGTTCGTCAGTGCAGGGGTGACCTTCTACCAGGAGATCTGGCCGAACCGCGACTGGTCGGGCACCAACCTCCTGACAATTGTTGATGATCTGCTGCAGGTCATGATTCCGCTGATCATCACGCTGGCCCTGGCGGGCGGACTGTTCATGCTGCGCCGCAAGGTGCGCGCCGCTGCCAGGAAAGTGCAGTCCGTTCTGCCGCCTGATCGCTGGCGCAAGGATGATCCCTGGGATTACGTGAAGCGCCTGCGGCTCAAGGACCTGCTGGATATGGCGCGACTGCGGGTCGGCTCGGTTTCAGCGCTGACGGCCAGTATCTTCATGGGCCGCATACGCACGCTCACCTACGCTGCCGCGTACCTGCGGCAAAACGTGCAGAATCACGTGATCGCCAACCAGATTTTCGCGCTCGAGTGTCATGGCGGCGAAGGCGAACAGGCGCAGCCCCTGCCACCGGACTGGCCGCGGGATTTTCCGCCCGAGGTCGGCCGGATTTCGGAAGACGCTGCGGCAATTTGTGCGATGGCGGCGCACCTGCCGACCAAGCTGTGGATCAATGACATTGACCACGATGAACAATCGGGTGAGCACAAGGCCGCTTTGTCCGAGCCGCTGGCTGCGGCGACGGCAGACGTTTGTCGCCTGAATGACCGCCGCAAAGCCGCCGGCAAAGCACCGCTGACCGATCTCGATGTACTCGTGATCTGCGGGCAGATGACGATCTGCTACAAGCTGATGGTGCATCTGTGGAGCGAGCATCGTGAAAACGGTCACTGGAATAACGCGGATTCAAAGCTCGTTTTTGACAACTGTCTTGAACACTGGAACCGGATGATTGCCGATCCCGTCGCGCTGCTCGATGAGCGCAAGGCCGCGTCGTTACCGGCCGCGGCCTGACCGAAGCTGCTTCGAAAAAAAAGCCGGCAGCACGCGAGGTGCTGCCGGCCGTCGTCGCCGACTTATCGTGCAGGCGTATTCGATCAGGGCTTGCGGAACTTCAGCGTCATGCGGTTCGACTCGCCAATCGCCATCATTTGTTCACGCAGCGCTTCATTGTCCGAGCTCGTTGCCAGGGTTGGCGGCAGGCGCCAGACAGCATCGTCGGTCGTTGGCTGGTCGCGTTCATTCTGGTTGATCGGAGATGAGCCCAGGTACTCGAAGCCGAGGCTTTCCATCGTCCTGATAACGAAGTCCTTCTTCAGGTAGCCATTATTGCCGTTGGCCCAGTCGTCGGGCATGTCGGCGCGGGCCTCGTGCTGGACCACACCGACAATGCCTCCTGAACGCAGCACATCGAAGCTGTCCTGTAATGCGGCGCTCAGATAGCCGCCGCTTTCTTCAAAGCGGGCGAGGTTATGCAGCGCCCGGATCAGCAGCACCGTGTCCGCGCTGCCGTGCATTTCCTGCGGCAATGATCCAAACACGAACGCATCAACCGCTGTACCGCTGTCGCCGGCCATGGCCTCGGCCTGGGCGGTCCAGTCTGCGACCCAGGTTTTCTTGCGCTCCATGAATTCTTCCGACGCAAAGTCGAAATTCGTGTACATGGCGCGCGCGTAGTCTGCGCCGATCAGGGCACCATCTTCGCCGAGGTATTCCAGCAGGATCTTGCTGTACCAGCCGCCGCCTGGCAGAGCTTCCACCACCACGGTGCCTGGTTTGACGCCGAAAAAGTCCAGCGTCTCCTGCGGGTGCCGGTACTGGTAACGCGCCTTGACCTCGCCCGACTGGTTCGCAAGGACCGCGGCCAGCGGTGCTGACATGACCACCTCGCCGGCCAGGTCCTTCGCGGCGTCGATCGGTGCCGGCGAGTCGCTCGATTGTCCGCAGCCCACCAGCGCTATGGCTGCCAAAGTCATTATGATCTTGTTCATTGCTTCCCCTCGTAATCAGTGATGCTGCCCGGCCGTATTGCCGGGTTGCGTTGTGCAGCGCTGCACAGCGATGCCTGCTGCAGCAGCGACGTTCTGTGCTGGCCGCGCCGCCTATTCCATCGTGACATGACGATCGAAGATCGGCGATTGCACGCCATGACCGCCTTCACATTCGGCATCGAGCACGGCAACGGCTCGGTCGAACAGTTCCTGCGCCTGTTCCGCGCTGTTGCCGATCGCGGTCATCCCGACTTTGCCGTATTGAGAGAGCGCTCCAATCATGTAGAACAATACGCCGGTACCGGTCGCATGGCGATAGCCAAGCCCGTGGCGCGAAATGATCTCGAACAGGTCTTCCGGCAGCAAACCATGGTACGACGGCGATTTCAGGTTGTCAGTTGCGCTGTAAAACTTGTTGTCTTTGCCGATCGTGCGAAACAGACCACTTTCATTGTCGAGCTGTCCGCCCGTCAGGAATTCGAGCGCGTGGTAGGGCGGCGTCGTGCCGCCCATCCGCAAATTGATCTCGATCGCGTGCGATTCCCAGCGACCACCCGCACCGCGGGAGACCAGGAAGTCGATGCCGAAACGGCCGATGACGCCACGCTCGCTGAGCGCTGCGCCGATGCGTTCAGCCTGCGCCTGCAGGTCACCGCGATATTCTTCATGCGCCGGAAACCGGCAGCCCAGGTACACCTGCCCGGTTGAACCGCCCAGTACCTGCTCATGCGAAGACACCAGCACGCTGCGTCCATCAGGATGAATGCGCATCTGCACGCTTGGCGAGCGTACTTCTTCTGCCTCGACCATCTCTTCGACGATGCCGCCCATCGCGCCGTACTTGCGCAAAAACGATCGGTACGTCTCGCTGCCCGATGACCACTTCAGGTTCGGCAGGCCGGCGCGTACCGACGCGTCGTCAGGTTCAGCCGGAAACGTAAACAGGCCGTTGCCTTCACCGGAAAAGCCTTCGTCCAGCTTGACGACAGCGCGCTTCAGGCCGGGCCGCTGCCTCGCCAGCTCCAGCAGGGCTGCAACGATGTCATCTTCCGAATGCAGGTTCTCGTAGCCGAGCGGCAGGTTCACGTCGGCGGCGCGGAAGATTTCGCGGCTGCCGGACTTGGTGCCGAAGTGCAGCAGGCTTGGGTCGACGCCGTTCAGTGGAATGCCGAGCTGCACCGCGAGACGGCGCTCCAGCACCGTCGAGTTGTAGCATGTCAGGTACGCGCGCGCCGCGTCGCCCAGGTTGTTACGCAGGCGGGCAATCAAGCGCGGGCGCTCAAGGATCTTCTCGGTCAGGGGGCGCGAGCTGCCGTCGTACACGGACACCATCTGCAGGCGCTGCCGAGCGTGATTGATAGGCACGCCTTCCAGCATCTGCAGATAGTAATCGACAACATCCGGATGCACCGGCTGACTGGTCAGGTAGATCACGCGCGCATTGGGGCTGCGCAGCCGAATAAGCGCAAACATCAGCCGCTCTTCATAGAACGACGCGCCGGTGACTTTGGCAAGTTCTTCCTGGTCGACGCTAAGCGACGGCACGATCACTGAGGTGTGTTTGTACAACGCGTCCGCCTGCAGGTCGGCCCAGATACGCTGCAGGTTGGGCTTCAGCCGTTCGAATTCCGCGATCTCGCTGGGGTTATCTTGCATCAATACCTCGTTGCCATTTTTGCCTGCAGCGGCTTTGGCCCCCGCAGGTTCGGGTCATGCGCCAGCCGACTGCTCAGGCAGCGTGAACTTTGAGCGTCTGGCCGATGTCGTCCAGGATGGCGCGCAGCTGGTCGTAGTCCGGATGACGCACGCGCATCCAGGCGTTCGCCATGTAGCCCGCCTCGATTGGCTGCGTCGGCGTGCCCGGATCGGGCAGATGCGCGGCGACGATGCAGTCGCCGTAGCGTTCGCCAATACGCTTGGCGCCGGAATAGCCGGTGATGCGGCCGTCGCGTTCCGGTCGCAGTGCGATCATGCCGGCAGAGTAGCGGCGCGATGGTTTCGAATGCCCTTTGCCATGGACGATGCCGCAGGCCCACTCGAAATACAGGTCGAAATCGTTTGCTGCATTGTAGACGTCCCACTGCCCGACGCCGGGCGGCCGGCAGCCGATCTCGGAGAACTTCAGGCCCTTCGGTCCGTAAAACCATTCCATGTGCGTTGCCGAGGTGCCGATGTCGAGCAGGCGATTGACGTTGCGCGCCAGTTCCCGAACTTCCTGGTAGCCCGGTTCTTCAATGCGATTGGTCGTAACCATCTGCGGCGAGATCCAGCGCTCGCGCATCGCTTCCAGCACGTTCGGGTAGTAGTGCGTGATGAACTCGTGCGTGACCTTGCCGTTAATCGTCAGCGTGTCGATAAATCCTTCATGCCCCTCGATGAATTCTTCGATGGCGACGGCCACGCCATCCGCCAGGCCGCTTTCGACAATGACCTGCTCGAGCCGGTCGCTGTCACGCACCCGGTACGTCGCCGCAGCGCCGGCGCCGGCTGGTGGCTTGATAATGACCGGGAAGCCCACGGCAGCCGCAAATTCGCGGGCTTCCATCGCCGAGGTCGCACGCATCGACTGCGCGCAGGGAATGCCCGACTTGCGCAGGGCCTCTTTCATGGCCGGCTTGTCGCGGCACAGGTAGGCGGTCTGCACCGAGGTGCCGGGAATGCCGGTCGCCTCGCGAACGGCAGCGGCGGCCATGATGTGCGCTTCGACCGTTGCTTCGAGGCGATCGACCCAGACGGCTTTCTGCACGCGCCTTACCGCGTCGAGCAAAGACGGTTCGTGGACGACCGAACGCACCTGGACGTATTCGGCCAGCCAGCCTTTCACATCATCCGGCAGGTAGTCGACCGGCCGCTCGCCGATGCCGATGACGTTAGCGCCGGCTGCGTGCAGGGCCCGGACGAATTCCCGTTGATTATTCGGAAAACACGGTTCGATAAAAATTACATTCATGACTTATTACCCAGCGCACGGAATATTTGTACGTAGCGATCGGCCTGCCTTTTCCAGGAAAAATCCTGCGCCATGCCATTTTGCATGACCTGCTGCCACAAAGGCTTGTTCTGGAACAGTGTGAGGCCGCGGTTTATTGCCCAGAACAGTCCCGCTTCATCGTAGTTCCTGAAGAGGATACCGGTGCCACTGCCGGTTTGCGCGTTGATCTGCTCAACCGAGTCGGCCAGGCCTCCGGTTTCGCGAACGACAGGGACCGTGCCGTATTTCAGGCTGTACATCTGGTTGAGTCCGCAGGGTTCGTACAGTGACGGCATCAGGAACATGTCCGAGCCTGCCTCGATGTAGTGGGACAGACGGTTGTTGTAGCCGTTGTAGAAACAGACACGCCGCGGGAAGTGATTTTGCAGGCGCTGGAAAAAATCCTCAAAGCGCTGCTCGCCGTTGCCCAGTATTGCCAGTGAAAAGTCGCGCTTGGCCAGCATGCCCGGCAGCACGCGCTGCATCAGGTCGATGCCTTTCTGGCTCACCAGGCGCGAGACGATTCCGATCAGCGGGCGCTCGGCATTGGCCGCGAGGTCCAGATCTTTCAGCAGGGCCAGTTTGCATGCCAGTTTTCCGGACAGGTCCTGGCGGCTGAAATTGCTCGGCAGGTGTTTGTCGGTCGCCGGATCCCATTCGCCGTAGTCGACACCGTTCAGAATGCCGACCAGCGAATCGCTGCGCTGCCGCAGCAATTCCTGCAAACCCATGCCGTATTCGTCGCCCATGATTTCGCGGGCATAGGTAGGGCTAACCGTGGTCAGCAGATGCGCGTGCAGCAGGCCGGTTTTCATAAAGTTGATCTGGCCCGCGCCAAGGTCGTCCTGGTGCAAATGCCCGGCGAAATCGCCGAGGTCGAGATCCGGCAGGATGCCGCTGCCAAACACGCCCTGGTAACCGATATTGTGAATGGTGAGTACGGAGCGCGTGTTAGCGAACAGGCTGTCCCAGCGGTACATCGACTTCAGGTACAGCGGTATCAGTGCCGTATGCCAGTCGTGGCAGGAAAAAATATCCGGCGAGAACTGCATGTACTGGCACATGACGATCGCCGCGCGCGATAACAGGATAAAGCGCAAGTGTTCTTCATCGCTCGACGTGTAAATGCCGTCGCGATCGTAAAGTTCCGGACAGCGCAGCAGGTAAATTTTCAGGGTCGAACCCGGCAGGGTCGCGGTGTCGATGGAAAATTCGCCCCGGCGATGGCCCATGCGGATCGGTATCGACTGCAGGAAATCGACCGGTTGCACGTCAAGGCCGGCAGTATCGATTGACCGGTAATACGGCATCAGCAGGCGCACTTCGTGGCCGTCGCGATGCAGTTGTGCGGCGAGCGCCGACGTTACATCGGCGAGGCCACCGGTCTTGGCGAGCGGCGCAACCTCTGCGCTGGCAATGCATATTCTCAAGGGATTGTTTTGTTTCTTATTATTAGCCACGGAACTGCCGGATGTCTGGGTGAGGTGCTATTCTAACCCGCCCACCCAATCACTGCTCAGGCGGCACCGCTCAAACGATGGCAAGCGCATGAATGTACTGATCATTTCACCCGGTTATCCGGCCGACATGCCGGAATTTACGCGCGGCCTTGCCGAATCCGGTGCGACCGTCTTCGGCGTGGGTGATCAGGGCAGGGGCTCCATTCCCGAGCTGGTGCGGCGCAGCCTGACCGAGTACGTGCAGGTCCGTTCCCTGTGGGATACGCAGGCCGTCATCGCCGAGTTGCACCAGAAGCTGCGCGGTCACGCGCTCGACCGGATTGAATGCCTGTGGGAGCCAGGCATCATGCTGGCGGCCGAGTTACGCCAGCATTTCGGCGTTGCGGGACTGAGCGTCGAACAGGCGCATCGCTTTCGTGACAAGGAGGCGATGAAACTGGCGCTCGATGCTGCCGGTATCCGCACACCACGGCACGTCGCCGTCGATAATGCGGCGGCCTGCTGGGAGGCGGCCGAGAAAATCGGTTTTCCGGTCATCCTGAAGCCCATCGCGGGCGCTGGCTCGGCCGATACCTACCGGGTGGAAAGTCGTGATGATCTGCGCAACGTGCTGCCAAGGTTGCAGCATGTGCAGACCATCAGCGTTGAGGAATTCATCGATGGCGAGGAATACACTTTCGATACGATCACGATGGGCGGCAAGATTGCCTACCACAATGTCGCCTGGTATCGGCCGCGGCCGCTGATCGCGCGCAGCAACGAGTGGATCAGTCCGCAGGTGATAGCGCTGCGTGATGTTGCGGCTCCCGAGCTGGCCGATGGCATCAGGATGGGCTATGACGTCATCGCGGCGCTCGGATTCGATGCCGGTTTCACCCACATGGAGTGGTATCGAAAAGCCGATGGTGAAGTCGTATTCGGTGAAATCGGTGCACGACCACCTGGCGCTCACCAGGTGGACCAGATGAAGTTCGCCTGCGATTTCGATGTATTCAGAAGCTGGGGACAGGCCATCACCAGCGGCAGGATCGACGCAAAAATCGAACGCAAGTACAACGTCGCAACCGTTTACAAGCGGGCCCGCGGCGTGGGCCGCATCAGCCGCTACGAGGGTGTTGATGCGTTACAGCAACGTTACGGCCAGCACGTTGTCTGGAACACCCTGCTGCCACCCGGCACGCCGCGCCGTGACTGGCAGAAGACGCTGGTTTCCGATGGCTTCGTCATGCTGCGTCATCCCGATCTCGATGCCACGCTGGAAATGGCCGACGCGATTGGCAGTGAGCTGCAGATCTTCGCGGAGTAGCCAGCCGGGGCACCCGCGAGCGATCGTTTCCCCGCAGCGCCCGTAAAAACCAGCGACAGCGATACGCACGGAGCGCTTTAGCGACGTACCGTGCCGTCGACTAGCGACGATACGGATGGAGCAGGCCGGCCTTTCTCAGGCAGCGGATCCTTCGCTCTTGCGCCAGCTCTGAATCCGGTTCCAGAACAGCTCCGTGAATTCGTCGATTTCGTGTGCGGGGAACAGCGCCTCGACTTTCTGGCGGATCGCGTCGCGCGCAATCTCTGAGCCGAAAAACTCGTCGGCTGTGTCATCCAGATGGCCAAGATTCTTGCTGCAGAATTCTTCGAATTCGTCGACGTTAAACCGCTGCCGCGCGATCTTCACGTAGCCCGCCAGTTTTTCCTCGAACGGAATATCACGATCCGCGATCTTGAAATACTGATCCCAATCGAGGTTGGTATTCATCCTGCGCTTGGTGGCCGCGCAAAAAATCGACCAGCGCAGGTTCGCCTTGATCAGCCATGGAAAGTGATAGTGCAGCGACGTGACCTGTGAGTCGGGGCAGGCATTCGCGAAATCGATCAGCGCCCATTCGCCGTTGCTGCGCAGCGATTCGCAGGAGTTGAAGTCCCAGCCGAAGAACGCGTTGATGACCATCGTCATGTCCTGCAGGCGCTGCTGCTCGTCACTCGGCAGGAAGTCGACTTCCATCCTGTAGCGGTCATGCAGCGGCGCGTCAGGGTCGTAGTTGACGCAACGCCATTGCGGCCCGAGCCCGATACAGCGTACGAAAGCATCGTGATCCTTGACGCCCTGCTGCAAATGCATCACGCGCGTCCCGCTGATGTCGTAAGCCTTGTGCAGTGCTTCCCGGTTCTTGATTGCGGTGACGCCCACCCAGGCGCCGCCGTCGTAAGGTTTCATGAACTGCGGGTAGCCGACCTTATCGCCGATGGCGCCGAGATCGAACAGTTTCGCGTAGCGCCGGAGCGTCGCCTGCAGGTCTGCGCTTTCGACGTATTCCTTCGGCGGGATAAGCCAGGTTTCCGGCACCGGGAAGCCAAGGCGCATCATCGCGCAGTAGCTGGTGTGCTTTTCCATCGAGGTCAGCGACCAGGGATTGTTGAACACGTAAAGGTCGTTCATCAGGATCGATTTTTTAATCCACTCGCGCGACATGTGATACCAGTGCGTGAGGCGATCGATGACGACATCGTACTTGACCGGCTGCTGCAGGTTGAACGGCTCGATGTTGACGCGCTCAACTTCGAAGTTGAGTTTGTCCTTGCCGTGCGGAATTGACAGCTCCAGCCGCTGCATGAGTTCTTCGTAACAGATCGGCCAGCAGATGTCGGCGCCCAGGGACAGGCCAATTCGACGGGTTACGTTTGCCACGGTCAACTCCTTGGTGTTTTGCCAACTATAAGTGAAACATCACCTGCCGTGTTGGGGCAGCGCGATGATCGTTTATTCGTACACTATCCAGACCGGCCCGGGGAACAGCCACGACAGTCCGTTGCGCAGGCGGTCACGCCAGTTCTCCCAGTTGTGGGCATCGCGCGCTTCTTCGAACTGCACCTCACAGCCGGCCTGCTGGAGTCGCGGTACCAGCGAGCGGTTCTCGTAAATGAGCGACTCGTAAATGCCGCAACTCATGTAAATGCGGTCAGCAGGGCAGCCGGGTGTCTCGCGAAACTCGTTGATGAATTTCACGACCGGGTCGAATACCGCGCTGCGCTGGTGGCGGCCGAAGTCGCTGAACGCGAACGAGCCGGACTGCAGCAGCAGGCGGCCAAATACCCCGGGGTGTCGCCAGGCACTGTGCAAGGCAGCGACGCCGCCGAAACTTGCACCCAGCAGGCCGCGGCTGCGCGGGTCGTCTGCCAGCGGGTAGTTGCTGGCCATGAAGGGCAGCAAATCCTGCGCTATGAAATTCGCGTGGCGATCATCGCCGGCATACTCGCGCAGTCGATCCGGCGATTCAGTCAGGGCAACGACCAGTTCCGGAATTTCCAGCGCCTGGATCAGGTTGTCGAGCACTGCCTTGAGATCGGCGTAGCGCAGGTAATCGATACCGTCATGAACCACCAGCAGCGGGTAACGTCGATTGCGGCGAAACCTTGCCGGCAGGTACACCTGGATGTCGCGCGACTCGCCGAAGGCCTTGCTCGGGACGCGCGCTACCTCAAGGCTGCCTGACCGTGCATGCTGATCCGGAAACGTCCAGATCGGCCGCACGTAGCCCGCGCCCTGGCAAACCGAGTTGGCGCCGAACGGGTCGTGCGCGAGAACCGGGTTCAGCGGATCTATGATCAGCTCACGGTTGCCGTTGCGCTGCAGTTCAAGCTTGTATTCGATGCGCGAGCCTTCCGGCAGGTCGATGGTCACTGCCCACAGGTCGGTATCTTTCAGCGGCTGCAGGCCCTGCGAGGTATCGAGCCCGGATATCCAGCAGCGCAGGTACACCGCATCGGCGGCACCCCGATAGACGAAGGTGATATCCCGGCCATTGACGAGTGGGAACTGGTTGGCCGCGATGAACTGGTCGATTGCCGCCGCCGTCGGCGGACTCTTGCGTAGCAGCTTGCGCAGTGCCGGGTTCATGCTGCGCGCAACTTCGTAATGCGACCGTCCTGCGTCAGGTGCCGGGCGGAGCTTGCCGCGTCTACCTGGTTTTCGTTCAGCAGCAGCTGCGAACCGCTGTCGAGCGTGACGCAAACGGAGGGCGCGAAACGCCGGCTCATCAGGTCAACGCGAATCGGGTCGTTCAGTCGCAGTCGCCGCTGCGCATCGGGCAGAAACGCGTACCCCGGCAGCACGCCGCAACCGGGTGCCAGCACCTCCGGATCACGGCGGCCGTGCGGCAGGCGATCGTGATACAGCACGATCAGGTCGCCCAGTACCATCGCGCCCGCTGACCAGGCGATCAGGTGATGCTGGTCCAGCTGGCGATGTACGCCAAACATGCGCAGGCGATTGAGTAGCACGATGAGGTTTCCGCCCGTCAGCAGAATGGTCGGTGCCTGTGCCAGGATTTTGTTGATGTCCGCGACATGTTCAGCAAGCAGGTCCGAGGTGTGGCTTGAGAACTCACTTTCGAAGTCCGCGTAAATAGACTGCATACGATGCAGGTGATGACGGTCCAGCGCGCGTAGCTGCGAAATCGCATGCCGGACTTCCGGTGCAACGAGTTCCGGGTCTGCATTGCTGCGCATGATTTCGCGCGCCGCCAGCAACAGTCGCCTGAGCCTGATCTGGTACAGGAGCTGCAGCTCGATCGCGCGGTCCTGGCGCTGCCGATAGGCTTCGGCAAGGCGCTTGTCGGCGGCAAAAATATTCTCGGCGCGGCGATACAGCTGCAGATCCAGCAGCGGTCGCCTGACGAGTTCTTTCACGTCGTCGATGTCGCCTTCGGCTTCCTGCCAGCCGGCGGAGATAACGGCAACAGGCTCCTGCGGGATACCGGCCGCATCCACGGTAGTAGCAAGGTTTCTGACGGGACGCTGCGGTCCGAGCAACAGGCGTTTGATCATGAGTGAGTTCTGTTTTTGCGGGCGTTCAGGCGAGTTCGACGCGAATGATCTGCACGATCTGCTGCAGCGCCTGCTCGACGACCTCGGTTTCCGGGTGACGCACGATGACGTAGCCATCGCCTTCGTAGCTGTCTGATGGCGGCTGGCCTTCGCGCGGCAGTTTTGCCTCCACGACGATATCGCCAAAGCGGCGCTGTGCCTCATCGAGGCCATAAATGCGGTGCACTTTGCCGCGGCCCTGACCGCGCACGTAGGCGGCACCCGCGGCGTAGCGGCGCGGTGGTGGTGCGAATTCATCGAAGGCCATCAGCTGTGGCCACGCGCGGTAAAAGTCGATGTCATGCGCGTAGCTCAGCAGCGAGGTGAATTGTGCGCCCGGCGGACGCGCGCCGACTTCGGAAATAGCGATGCGCTCATCGGCGAGCTGAAACCATTCCATGTGGCTCAGTCCGGTTTGCAGACCGAGCGCCGCGAGCCCCTTGAACGCTGCCGCCCGGATCGGATCGAATTGCGGACCCGCAATATCGCGCGGCAGCATGACGCACCACTGGATCCAGTCGTTCTCCAGCACTTCCAAAGGAGAGGGCATGTAGCGCGAGATCGAATGCCATACGGGCTTGCCGTTGATCACAACGCTGTCGAACGAATACTCGGTGCCGCTGACAAACTCTTCGTAAAGCGTCGGTGCGCCGGTTTGCGGCGGATAGCGGTCAAGGAAGGTTGCGAGGTCGCTTGCCCGGTCGAGTCGGTAGGTACCTTTGCCGCCGGCACCCGCCGGTGGCTTGACGACCAGTGGAAATCCGACCCTGGCAGCGAACGCGTCCGCCTGCTCGCGGGTTTCCACGAGCGCGTGCCTGGCGCAAGGCACGCCGGCCTCGCGCAGCACGTCTTTCATGCGCGACTTGTCGCGGAAATTGACCGCGGCTGCCGCGCTCAGGCCGGCTACGCCGAGCGCCTCGCGAGCGCGCGCCAGCGGCACCTGCAATTGCTCGAGGGCACCCATCATCCGCGTCACCTTGCCGAGGCGCTGTTCGAGCTGGCGGACCGCGTCGACGATCTGCTGCGGATCAAGGCCGTTTTCAATTCGCCAGTGCCCGGCCAGACGCGCGCGCAGATCCGCCGGCAGCCGCTCAGCGGGGTCCTGGCTGATAACGCTGAGATGGACGCCATGGAGCTGTGTCGCACCGCGCACGAAGCGCAGCGTGGCATCCATAAAGAATGGGGCAACAAAGATGATGTGCTGTGACATGCGCTAAACGGCCGTTTTGTGGGCGGAAAAAGACCCGCTCTCAGGGTATTGGGGCGGCTTTGTCAACGCCTGGAGCGCTGCACTCTCGTTATTCGCCGCCGCAGGCCATGGTACCTGTTTGCCCCGTCGCGCGCAGCCGCCGCAAAGCGGCCGTCATCGGGCTTATTTCGTGTGCTGGCTCAAAAAGCCCTCCGCAGCGGCGAAAATCGTCCTGCGCCGTTCCGGCGCCAGTCGATCGAGCGTGCGCACCATCATGGACAGTCGCTGGTTGCTGGCGAAGAACTCTCGATGCTTGTCGACAAAACGCCAGTAGAGGCCATCAACAATCTCGCACCACGGCCCCTTCCGGAAGTCGCTCATCTTCAGCAGGTAATTGGAGCCACAGATATACGGCTTGGTTGCAAACACGCCGCCGTCTGCAAACAGCGCCATGCCGTAAACGTTCGGGCCCATTACCCAGTCCGACGAATCAACATGGGTTTCCATAAACCAGTCGTGCACCTGGCGCGGCTCGATCTCGCACAGGTTCATCAGGTTGCCAACCACCATCAGGCGATTGATGTGATGGGTCCAGCCGAGACGCAGCGCCGTGCGAATCGCATCGTCCAGCGGCGGGATCCCGGTGTCGCCGCTGTACCAGCTGTCAGTCAGGCTGCGCCGGTGATTCCAGTAATTACAGCCTTGCTGCTGTTCGTCAAAAGCATGGTAAATGCCGCGAACAAACTCGCGCCAGCCGATCACCTGGCGAATGAAGCCCTCAAGGCTGTTGCGCGGTATATCGTGCTGCGCGACATGCTCCAGGGTTTTCTCGACGACATCCTGCGGCGTGATCAGGCCCAGGTTCAGCAACGGAGATAGCACGCTGTGAAAGGCGGTTTCGCTGCGACGCGTGATCGCGTCCTGGTATGGACCGAAGTCGGCAAAGCGCTCGGCCAGGAACTTGCGCAACCAGTACAGCGCGGAGCGGCGTGTTACCGGCCACCAGAAATCAGCGGCACTGCCCGGATGTGATGAGAAGTTTTCCTGCACGAGTTCAACGACATCCTGGGTGTGGTCGGTCCAGCGTGATTCCGGCAGCTCGGGGATCTCAACGTCGGCGGGTAGCTTACGTCGATTTTCTTCATCGAAGCTCCACTTGCCGCCGACGGGTTTGCCATCACTGCTGACCAGAACGTTCAGCCGCTTTCTCTGTTGCTTGTAGAAATCGGCCATCAACGGGCGCTTGTGACTGGCGAGGTATTCACTGAACGCGGGCCGCGAGGTGAGAAACATCGGTGATTCAATAATCGTTTCACGCAGGCTGTGCGCGGCGCAAAATTCCGATATGCGGCGTTCAAAGAAATGATCTTCTATTTCGAAATGCACGATCTCCCGTATTGAATGCCGGGCAACGAAATCGGCCAGTTTGCTTTCGTAGCTGTCAGAGTCAGGCAGCGACAGCTTGCGATAGTCGAGTTCGAATCCTCTGTCGCGCAATGCGTCCGCATGTTCGCGCATCGCGGCGAGGAACAGCACCAGCTTTTGCTGGTGATGGCGCACGTTGGTGCACAGTTCACGATCTTCCGCCATGAACACTCGAGCGTCTTCGTAGCCGTCAAGTTCTGCGACCGGGAACAGCTGATTGCCGAGAATCAGGAATGCGCGCGCGCCTGCCATTGGAATGACTCCGTAAGGAAAGAGCAGAGTATTTCACAGGCGGGCCTTGCTGAATTCCTTTGAAACCTCCTGAAACAAATGCATACCAGCGGCAACCCTTTTCGGCTCTGCGGGTTGCTATCGTTCTCCCGTTCCAGAAATCAACCAAAACCCTAAGGAGTTCCCCATGACACGCTATACACGAGCTTTACGTCGTCTCGCAGCGCTGCAGCTGCTGGTCGTTGCATTTTTCGGATTAAACCTGGCAACTGCGGAAGCCGGACATCACGAAGAGAAAATGACGAAAGGCGATGACATCGTCGATGTCGCAGTCGCTGCTGGCGACTTTAACACCCTCGCCGCCGCACTTACCGCTGCCGGCCTCATTGACACCTTGAAAGGCGACGGTCCCTTCACCGTGTTCGCGCCGACCGATGCAGCATTCGCTGCTCTGCCGGCCGGCACAGTCGAAAACCTGCTGAAGCCGGAAAATCGCGACCAGCTGATCGCGATCCTGACCTACCATGTCGTACCCGGCAAGGTGATGGCGGCGGATGTCGTCAAGCTCAACAAGGCGAAGACCGTGAACGGATCGGACGTGACGATCAAGGTCTCTGGCGGCAACGTCAGCATTGATGATGCGACCGTCGTCAAGGCCGATATCGGCGCCAGCAACGGTGTGATCCACGTCATCGACACCGTGATCCTGCCCAACTAAGACGAGACGGAAAGCCGGCACAAGGAGGTGCCGGCGTTTCCCCGCCCCGACGACGACAGAGACAATGTCAACAGCAGCCCGAATGCACCAGCCCATCCATGCCGCGATCATTGGCGCATCCGGTGGCATCGGCGCGGCGCTTGTTCGCCGACTTGCTGAGCGTGACGGCAGCGGACACATCCATGCGCTGGCTCGTTCCGCGGTTTCGTTCGACCTGCCGCAGGTTACCTGCCAGAGTCTCGACTTCTTTTCTGAAGATTCCATCCGGCAGGCCGCCGAAGAAATTCACTCGGCCGGGCCGCTCGACCTCGTGATCGTTGCGACGGGAATTCTGCACCGTGACAAACTCATCCAGCCCGAAAAATCCATGGCAGACATCGACGCCGCGCAGATGGCCGACGTATTCGCCATCAACACCATCGGTCCGACGCTGGTTGCCAAACACTTCCTGCCCCTGCTGCGGCCCGACTCGCGCACCGTGTTTGCGGCCATCTCCGCACGCGTCGGCAGTATCGAAGACAATCGACTGGGCGGCTGGATTTCCTACCGCGCGTCAAAAGCAGCGCTCAACATGGTTACCAGGACGCTTGCCGTCGAACAGGCGCGCAGGCGGCCGCAATCGCTAGTGGTCAGTCTGCATCCGGGCACGGTCGCGACGGCCCTCTCCAAACCCTTCACCGCGCGTGTTGCCGAAAACAAGCTGTTTTCGACCGAGCGCGCTGCAGCGCAGCTGCTCGACGTTATCGACGGGCTCCCGGACGATGCCAGTGGCGGCTTCTTCGCATGGGATGGCAAACGCATTCCTTTCTAGCAGGCTAACCGGCGACCGATTCGCGCCAGACCGGCGCGCAGCGACACTGCCGGGAACCTCGTTTCGTCTGCCGCCAGCGCATCAGCAAAGCACTTCATCGCTGTCCCGCCGTTCGCGGAAACGACTGCCGCCTGCAGCTGGCTACGTTACATTACGTTACGAAAAGTTCACCCGACCGCTCTGTGCAGCGACTTATACTCAAAGCCCTTCGATACCGTGATGCCCCAAGTGAGTAACAAAGAAACTGTCATCGTCTGGTTTCGCCAGGACCTCAGGCTCAATGATAATCCGGCCCTGACGGCGGCGGCGGAAAGCGGTGCACGGATCCTCCCCGTGTACGTACTCGACGATGACAATGCCGGGGAGTGGGCCATGGGTGCGGCGAGCCGCTGGTGGCTGCAGCAGAGCCTGCTGGCCTTGAACAAAGCGCTCGACAAGCGGCTGCATGTCGTGCGCGGGAAAGCTGAGCAATGCATTCGCCAACTCGTTGCCGATACCGCTGCGAGCAGCGTGTACTGGAACCGCTGCTACGAGCCGTGGCGCATCAAGCGCGACACCCGGCTGAAGAAATCGCTGCAAGAAAACGGTACGACGGTGCGTACCTTTAACGGCTCACTGCTGTTTGAACCAACGTCGGTCGCAAAAGATGACGGCACTCCTTACAAGGTGTTCACGCCTTTCTGGCGTAACGGGTGCCTGAAGGGATCCGCTCAGCCGCGCAAACTCAGCAAGCAGCCGCAGCAACTGCGCTTTTGCGAGATGCAGGGCGCGACCGATATTGCGAATCTCGAACTGCTGCCGGACATTGCCTGGTACAAGTCGATGGCAAAAGTGTGGACGCCTGGCGAAGACGGCGCCGCAGAACGCCTGGACGTGTTTTTGAAGGAGGGCATCAAGAACTACAAGCAGGGTCGCAATCGGCCGGACCAGCAACACGTCTCGCGACTTTCGCCGCATCTGCACTTCGGAGAAATCTCACCGCACCAGGTCTGGCATGCGGCACAACCGCTGGCGAAGAAAGACAAGCTGGAGAAAGAGGTTGAGCATTTTCTCAGCGAACTGGGGTGGCGTGAGTTTTCCCATTACCTGCTGTTTCACTGGCCGGAGATAACGCGCAGCAACCTGCAGAAGAAGTTCAATCGCTTTCCGTGGCGCAAAGACGCCACGGCGCTGCGCCGCTGGCAGCGCGGCCAGACCGGCTACCCGATAGTCGATGCCGGAATGCGTGAGCTATGGGAAACGGGCTACATGCACAACCGCGTGCGCATGATCGTCGGATCATTCCTCGTCAAGAACCTGTTGCTGCACTGGCATCACGGAGAGGACTGGTTCTGGGACACCCTGCTGGATGCCGACCTCGCCAACAACAGTGCAAGCTGGCAATGGATAGCAGGCAGTGGTGCAGATGCCGCGCCTTATTTCCGCGTGTTCAACCCGGTGTTGCAGGGCAACAAGTTTGACCCGAACGGAGACTACGTCAGGCGCTACGTGCCGGAACTGGCGGACCTGCCGGACAAGCACCTGCACGCGCCGTGGGAAGCGCCCGAGGAGGTGCTGAAGTCTGCCGGAGTGCGCCTCGGCAAGGATTACCCGCAGCCCGTCGTCGAACTCAAAAGCTCGCGCGAGCGCGCGCTCGACGCATTCAAATCGTTGACACCGGACGATTAGCCGGTCCCCAAAAAAAACTGCAAAAAAAGACCGCAAACGGTCGTCAAATACCACAAGTAGGCACACACGAATCCTGCGTATAAAACCGCGGATTGCGCTAGTATTGGCCCACTTCGCGCCTATCAAAACAGACTTAAGTTGACACTATGCTCAACGAGGCGCGGTTCCGGCAAAAATATCACCGCAACGTCTTGGGGGACCGCGGTGCAAAAATTGGGGGGGGATAGCCTTGGATCATGCAATCGCAAGGCAGCCTGCGAGCGTCAAAGAACGCATCCTGCAGGCGGCTTACAAACTATTTTCAGAGCGCGGCGTCAGCAACGTTGGCATCGACGCAATCGTGACCGAGTCCGGTTGCGCGAAATCCAGTCTTTATAACAACTTCGCGTCCAAGGAAGAGCTGGCGCTCGCCTTTCTCAGGGACCGTGAAGTGGCCTGGACGCACGGCTGGCTTGAAGAATCGATTACGGCACTCGCAAGCACGCCCGACGCGCGCCTGCTTGCCATCTTCGACACCTTCGAAGGCTGGTTCCAGCGCGATGATTTCGAAGGATGCGCTTTCATTAACGTGTTGCTCGAATCTGGAAAAGGCAGCGCCGTGCGCAATGCGGCATCCGGGCACCTCGCCAACATTCGCGTCATCCTGAAGAATCTTGCCAGCGAAGCGCGCCTCGTTAATCCGGAGGCGTTTGCCGATATCTGGCACATCCTGATGAAGGGATCGATCGTGGCCGCCGGCGAGGGCAACAAGGATGCGGCGGCGCTGGGACGTCGCGCCGGCAAACTGGTACTCGATGGCTGGGCGCGCAGCTGGTAGCTACCGCAAGCTTCCGATCGGTAAGTAACGATCAGTAAGTCACGACCGGTTATTCAAGATCGTTTAACTCGACGGGTACCCGCGTACTGCGGCAAACGTACCGCGCCGAACGCGGTAAGCAGGTCGATGGCCGAAAAGCCCTGCACCATGAGCAGCAGACCCGCTGACACGGCGGCTCCCTGCGGCAATCAATCAGACCGTATCGCGTGCCACGATCGCATCGATCGCGTGATAGGCGGACAGGATTGCGCCTTCCTGCCAACCCTGCAGAATGCTCAGGTGTTCACCGGCGAGGAACAGGTTTTCATCCGGCGTCAGCAATATGCCCGGATCCGAAACGCCCCAGGCACCGTGCTGATACGGCACTTTCGACCACGCAACGCTAATGCCACGCGCTGCCTCACCGACAATGCCCGGGTGCAGCGCAGCGCCCTGTGACAGCACGGCATCGATACGCTGTTGCGGTGAAAAGCCGGCGAACTGACTGCCGGCGACGCCGCCGAAAATATAGCTGCCCAGCAGGATGCCGTTCGCCGCGCCAAACTCCTGGCTCGGGTACCACAGTTGAGTAATATCCTGCGTGGTCCAGGAAATACCGCCGTAAATATTGTGGTCCTGCTCCCAAAAACGGCGTGACTGAAATGCCGTCTTGACCGCCGGCGCGTAGGCGAAACTGGCAATCGCCGCTGCATGGGCCGCCGCAAAGTCATTCGGGATATTCCGCAATACCGTGGCCGGAATCGTGCACAGGCAGTAATCGTTATCGACCGTGACGAACCCGCCGGTGGCGCTGCGATAAATAATCCGAACGCCGTTGCTGCGTTTGCGAATCTCGATGACCTCAGCTTCGAAAACAATCTGCGACTGCACTTCGGCAGCGAAGGCAGCGCCGATCCGGTCCATGCCGCCGACCGGCTGCAACATCGTCGCCTGCTGTTCGAGTTCCTCGGCGAACGAAAGTCGCGCCTGGAAAAACGCATCCTGCACGAGGTCCGCCAGGGCCAGCGGCGTCAGCGGCTCGCCGCGCTCGCGGCTGCCGACATCCTGCTGCCCGGGAAAGCCGGCGCGAGCGCTGCCCAAGTAGCGATTTGCTCCGTTAAGATCGCCGAACTGCCGCAGCATCGCGAGCACGCTGGCGCGGTCAGCCGCCGTCAGTTCCTGGTCCAGCGCGTTGCGGTTAATTGCCGTCGCGAGCAGCTCTGCGATGTAGCCGCGTGAATCGCTGCGCACACGTCGCGCCAGCTGCGGCTGACCGTTGAAGGCGTTCGGTGAATGCAGCAGCGCGGCGCGGTTGTCGTTGATGAACGGCTCCAGCGGCACGCCAAACTCGCGGCAATAGCCGAGCAGGAATTCATGGTGATGCGGGATGCGGGCCGGGCCGGAATTAAAATAGAGGCCGGGGTCCGTATCGAACTGGCACATTTGCGTCGAGTCGGTTTCGACGGCCAGGTCCCCGCTGCGCAAGCTGCGATTGCGACCGCCGGCGCGCGCCGTTGCCTCGAGTATGAGGCAGCTGTAGCCCAGTCGGGTCATTTCGAGTGCGGCGCTCATGCCGGCGATACCGGCGCCAAGAATCACCACCGTCTTGCCGATGCCCACGTTGGCCGGCCAGTCGCCCGGTCGCGGTGAGTCGTGCGTACCCGCGGGCGGTGGTGGAGGTGGTGGCGGTGGGCCGGGCGGGGCGCCGGCGGCCGACGACGAGCCGCAACCCGGCAGGGCCGAAGAGATGCCGAGCGCCGCCATCGTGCGCAGCATCGCGCTGCCACCCACGGTTTTGCCAATTCCGGTCAGGAATTCGCGTCGACCGATTCGTGGGCTGCTGCGCTTCATGCCTGCATTGTGCGGCGTGGCCGGCGAACCGGCAATTAACGATCGGGAATAAGCACCAGCAAGCAGGCCAGCGCTGCGATTCCAGAGCGGCGTTCAAACGCCACTCTCAGGCGGCAGCGGCGACCGTGCTGCGGTTACTGCGCCTCGTTCAGGCGCAGTGCCGCCAAGGCGCCGAGCAGCGCGACCAGCGCGAGGATGAAAATCGCACCGGCGGGTCCGAAGCTCGCTGCGGCAGCGGCAAACGCGCCGCCAATCAGCAGCATCACACCAATGATAGTGTTGCTGACGGCGACGTAGGTTGCGCGATTTTCCGCAGTCGCAATATCAACAAGGTGGGTCTTCCGGCCAAGCCGGACACCGGCGTGCGCGATCGACAGCAGGAAGTAGGCGACCGGAAACCACCACACACCCGCACCCTCGTTGGCAAACCATGCAATCAACGCGGTGACGATTCCGGTGCTGCCGGCCAGCGCTGCAGCCGCCGCCATTACCCGGCGACTCGAACGATCAGACCAGTGGCCCCAAACCGGCGCACTGACAAAACTCGCGGCACCCGAGGCGATCATCAATGCGCCGAGACCGCTCAATGCTGCGCCGGACGCCGCGCTCATCAGGCTGACGTAGAACGGTGCTACGAGTGCCGTCGAGATCAGCAGTGTGCGTACGATAACGAAGTGTCGCAGTTCGCTGTCGCTGCGGATCACGGCAAGCTGATCGATCGCCTCGCGAATCGCGTTGCCGCCGCCCGTTGTCGCGCCGGCCCGTTCCTGCAACAGGCTGTACGCTGCCGCGGAGAGTATCCACAGGCCGCCAGCAGTCGACAGCAGCAGGATGTAAAACGACATGCCGCGGGCTTCACTGCCGGGCAGGAATCCCAGCAAGCCGATCGCGACTACGGCCGCGCCGGCCGCGGACGCTGCATAGCCGCTGACCGAACCGCGCCGGGTTTTCGCGATGGTCTTGCCGAGGACATCCTTGGAGGCAACCGAGCAAACGCCGCGCGACAGGCTGAAGACGACCAGCAGTCCGAGCACGGCCCAGCCGGCGGCCGCGCCATCGAGACTGGCCACGGCGACCGCCATCGCCGCGACGCACAGGCCCTGCGCGATACTGCCGGCGACCCAGAACCACTTGCGCACCGGCACCTCGCGAATCCATTTCGCGATGAACAGTTGTGGCAGCAATGACAGCGACTCGCGGATCGGCACCAGCAGACCCAGCATGAATTGCGGCGCGCCGACCTGGTTCAGCAGCCATGCCAGGACGAGTTTCGGGCTCGCCAGCGAATCGCCGATGGTGGTACCTGTCAGCGATACAATCTGCAGCAGGTAGTTGCGCGGCTGGTCGTTGCATGCCTCGTCAGGAATGTCCTTGCAGACGCGGGCATCCTCGTCACCGGTCAGCAACGCATAGATATCTTTGGTGATTGCCAAGGCGCCAGTGCTCCCGTCCTGCCAATAATAAATTCTGGCGCCACCCGCGGCTGCGCCGAGTACGTAATGTAACAAGCCCGCTTGCCGGCCGTGACCGGAATCCTCGTTGATGTGGCAACAATTTGTAACTGGCCTGCGCCGACGGCGGTTGCTGCCTAACGCTGTGACCGCTTCGCTCGCGCGTTTCCATAGCGATTCTTCATAAGCAGGCAACCGATCTGGCCTGCCGTGCATCCAACTAATAACAACACCCCCCTGACACAGCAAGCTGTGCCTGAACAACTAACAGGATTTTGCCGCCATGCGCATCATTCCCGGATTTCTATTAGTGGTACTCGCGTCTGCTGGTATCACGGCAGAACGGATCGACAGCTTGCCTGAAGTGCTCAAAGCCCACCGCCAGGCGATGGGCGAGCCGCTGCGCTCGCTGCAGCTCGATCTCGCGATCGAAGAGCCGGGCTTCAAAGTTTCTGCGCGCTACCTGGCGAGCCGTCGGCCTGCGATGCGAATCGATGTCTTCGCCGACGGCGAACGCGTCTTCAGCGAAGGGCTGGTGCGTGACGCCGCCTGGCAATGGCCGGGCACGGATGTGCAGCCGACGCCCGCCAGCGAGGCCGGGGCCGGTGCCTTGCTGCGGGGCATAACCAACAACCTGTACGGGCTGCATGAACGGCCGCGGCTCGGTTACCGCTTGAGCTATGACGGTCTCGAATCGCTCGACAGCAAGGACTACTGGAAGGTCACAAGCGTTTCACCTGACGACTTTAAAGAGGTCTTTTTCGTCAACGTTGAAACTGGCCTGATCGAACGCAAGGAGGAGTGGAGTGCGCTGCACCCGGACATGGACGCCACGGAGCTGCATTCCGTAACGCACTACCTGGACTATCGTTGGCACGACGGGCACCGGGTCAACTTTGCAACTGAAAAACGCGACGCTGCCAGCAACGTTGTTCTGCAGCGAGTCAGCGTTACCAAGGCGAGCGTTAACCCGCGACTGCCCGGGCAGGTCTTTAAAGCGCGTCCGAACTAGCCTGCACTGCAGGCCGCAGCCTGATGCCACGCGTTTACCGGCAGGCCGCTACACCACTTATCCGTCGAAACCAGCCGCTCGTCCGATGGTTTCGCTGTTGTCGTAGCAGCAGAAAATGCTGACGCCCGCGCGCTGCATGGCTGTCGGTAATCGGCGACGGCTTCGCGTAACGAAATGTCACATTTACCCTTGAAAAAAAGCCTGTTTGCCCCATTGTAATGCGCTGGCGGTGTGATACCGTCGCGCCACTTCTCGGGGCCGGGTGACCTGAAAATGGTGCGCCAGCAGCGTCACGAGATGTTTAGGCGGAGCTGTACCGGTTGGCCTGTAAGGCTATCGGCGCGCCCGCATTTGATCGTTCTACCGTGCAAGCGACGCGAATGCAGCCTGCACACCCACGGAGATTTTCCATGAAAGTTTTTTTACGTACAGCCCTGCTGATTAGCGTGCTGTGCTCTTCTTTCGCGTTTGCCGACGCGCAGCCGGGACAGAACTATCTCTCTGTCATGGGCACGTTCGTCGATGACGACAAAAGTCGCGGCGCAGATGATGAGCTGGCCGGCGCGCAGCTTGGTCTCGGTTTCCTGCTCAACGAGCGCTGGAACCTCGAAGCCATCGTGCAGCGTGCGGAGCTTTCCGGCTTCATACCGCAGGACCAGTTCGGAATCGGGCTTGACCTGCAGCGCGTCATGAATCGCGAAGGTCGCCTGAGCCCTTACCTGTTCGCCGGTATTGGCTATTTCGAAAATGACGTTGCCAGCCTGCGCACCCAGGGTGGCGAGATGTACTCGGCCGGTCTTGGCGTGCTTGCAGATATTTTCGGTGACAGCGGCGTTGCTCTGAAAGCCGAGTATCGTTACCGCACCGACAATGCGCTGTCGTCCTCGACAACTGACAATCTGTTCAGCCTTGGTCTGCAATTGCCGTTCGGCGGTAAGTCCGAGAAGTATGTCGACAGTGACGGCGATGGCGTTGTTGACGCCAGCGATCGTTGCCCGGGAACGCCGCTTGGCGCAATTGTTGACGCAACAGGTTGTGAGCTTGATGCCGACAAAGACGGTGTCGCCGATTCACGCGACAAATGCCCGAATACGCGTGCTGGAGCCACGGTCGACAGCAACGGCTGCGAACGTGACAGCGATGGCGATGGCGTCAAGGACGGCCTCGACATGTGCCCGAACACAGCGGCAGGCGCCAAGGTCAACGCGCAGGGTTGCGAACTCGATAGCGATGGCGACAAAGTCGTTGATCGTCTCGACAAGTGCCCGAACACGCGTGCCGGTGCGCAGGTCGACGTGAATGGCTGTGAAATCAAGGAAGAGATTTCGCTGCCGGGCGTCAACTTCGAGTCCAATTCGGCCCGACTGTTGCCGGGTGCGGAACGCGTCATGAACGACGCCGCAGAGACCCTGCGTCGCAATCCTACGATTACAGTGGAAGTAGCCGGTCACACGGACAGTGACGGTGCGGCTGATTACAACGAGTCGTTGTCAGATCGTCGGGCACGTGCTGTGCGTGACTACCTGGCCGCTCGTGGTGTAGCAATGAATCGCATGACCGTCCGCGGTTACGGCGAAGCAGAACCTATTGCCAGCAATCAGAACCGCGAAGGTAAGGCGATGAATCGCCGCGTGGTACTGCGTATTACCGCCCGGTAATCGCAGTCACCTGCAGGACGAGAGCCGGGGCGCGGATGCGCCCCGGCTTTTTTGTGTCAGCGATTAGTGACGGTGCGCGCACTGCGAGCGCGGCGCAGCAGCTTAGCGATTAGCGGCAAGTACCGGCGGATCGAAGGCAATGTCGAGTTCATCCAGTTCGGCGGCGCGCGCGGTGGTCAAACCAGCGAAATCGTACAGCTGCCGATCGAGCAGATGGCTGCGCGATACGCTTTGCATCGATTTGAAAATACTGACGACCCGGTTCGGCGTTTCTCTTTCCCAGTCAGCCAGCATCTTCTTGATGCGAACGCGCTCAAGGTTTGGCTGCGAGCCGCACAGTGTGCAGGGAATGATCGGGTACTCGCGCTGTTTTGCGAAGCGCGCGATGTCGCGTTCGCGGCAATAAACCAGAGGGCGAATAACGATGTTCCTGCGATCGTCGCTGACCAGCTTCGGCGGCATGGTCTTCATGCGCGAGCCGTGAAACATGTTGAGGAACAGGGTTTCGACGAGATCGTCCATATGATGGCCGAGCGCGATCTTGGTGACACCCAGTTGCTGCGCGGTCTCGTACAAGCGTGCCGCGCCGCAGTCGTGAGCACAATCCACACATCGTGCGGCCTTCCGGGATGCGCTCCTTGACGATCCGGTAGGTGTTTTTTTCGACGATGTGATACTCAACGCCGATTGCCGCGAGGTATTCGGGCAGGACCTGCTCCGGAAAGCCGGGCTGTTTCTGATCGAGGTTGACGGCGACAAGCTCGAAGTGCACCGGCGCGATCCGCTGCAGGTCCAGCAACAGGTCGAGCATTGCGTAGGAATCCTTGCCGCCGGACACGCAGACCATGACACGGTCGCCTTCGTCGATCATGCCGTAATCGCTGATCGCTTCGCCGACCTTGCGGCGCAGCCGTTTGCGCAAGCGCCTGGCTTCGTTAGGGTTCATCGGGCAGGTCCGGACTGGAAACGGCGCCCAGTTTAGCGGAAATACGCCAGCGTCATCGCAGCGCTAGCCGGGATTCGCCGCGCAGCGCCTGCTGCGCTGCGGCGTTGCCGCTCCGGCTGTCGGCCGAGCCCCGCGGCCGGTATCGTCCGCTAGCCTTGCTGGTAGAGCTGGATCCAGTTGCCGCAGGTGTCGTCGAAGGTGGCCATCACGACGCCGCCCATCTCGGTCGGCGGGCCCTTGAACTCGACGCCGGCCGCGCACAGGCGTTCGTAAATTGTGGCGAGGTCGTCAACGGCGAGCGCGGTCGCCGGTATGCCGTCAGCCTTGAGCGCGGCCTGAAATGTTGCAGCAGCAGCGTGCGCGTTCGGTTCAAGCACCAGCTGCGGTCCGCCGGGCTGTTCCGGGGAGCTCACTGTCAGCCAGCGAAATTCTCCCATCGGGATGTCGGTGTGCTTCTCGAAGCCCAGGATGTCGGTGTAAAAGGCGAGCGCCTTGGCCTGATCCTCAACCATAATACTGGCAAGTTCGATTCTCATTTTGGAATGCGCTCCTCGTAAGCCCGTTCGTAGGCCGCATTGCGTTTCCAGAACGGTCCCGGCGCTGCGCCTTTCAGCAAATCGTCCAGCGTGTCGAGATGCGTATGCCAGCCGCCGCACACGTCGACTTTCATTGCGCGCGAATCGAGCCGCACCTGCGTCAGCGTCAGCAGCACCTGGTCGCCCTGTTTGCTGAGTTCGTAGCGGACTTCCGAATGCTCATCGCCGAACTCCCAGGTGTGGCTGAACAGGCGCGGCTTCTCGCAGGCCGTTATGGTGCCGTGAAACGTCAGCTCCTCCGGCATGTCCGTGTGTTTCTGCAGAATCGGCGCATCGCCTGGCGGTGACAATTGGTGGTTGCGAAATGTCAGCACAATCGGCTCGCCGACTTTGCCGCCGGTGGCGCCGCAACACAGCCAGAGACCGCGTTTGTCGCCGTCGACCAGGTGTTCCCAGACGCGCTCGATCGGCCCCGGCAACAGGCGTCGAAAGCGAATGGCATCGTCGCCGATCACTTCGCCAAATTCATTCATGGTCTGCTCCTTGCGCGGCTGTCGCGCGCAGCGTTGCATCCAGTTTGTCGAGATGCTCGGTCCAGAAACGGCGAACCTGTTGCAGCCACGCGTCGCACTCGTCAAAACCATCCCGGTTCAGGCGGTAGTAACGACGCTGCGCCGCAGCGCGCACGCTGACCAGGCCCGTCTGTTTGAGGACCTTCAGGTGCTGGGAGACGGCCGGGCGGCTCATCTCGAACTGGTCGGCCAGCTCGCCAAAGGAGCGCTCACCGCCGCTAAGGGATTCAATAATCTGCCGGCGGGTGGGGTCAGCGAGGGCGACGAAGGTATCCATCGCTTCATATCATAAGGAACAGCTTAATTAAGTCAACACCGATATAACGACAGTGACTGCGGGCTGACTGCTATTTGGCAGGTTCGACCCGCCAGAGCCTGTAAATGCCGGGCTCACCATAGGTCGCGAGCAGGCGCGTCTGCAGTTCCTCGTCGAGGCCTTGCGGGAAACGACTGAGCCGGCGCAAGCGGTCGAGTCGGGCCGCGTCGATATCCTTGCCTTCGGAACGGACGCTGGACATGCCGAGCTGCTCGAATTTCGCCCGCCGCATGGCACCGAACGGCACTTCGACGAAGCGGCGTCGCCCCTCGGGCGTAGTCGAGCGGCTCCCGCAGCAGCAGAATCAGGGACTTGTCCGTTACGGCAATCAGTTCGCCTTCGACCTTGTTGCCGTCCACCACATCTTTCGCCAGCGTGACTTCGCTGCCGATACCGGCAGGGGACTGTGCCGCCTTGAACTCATCGACGCGCACGCCGACATCGCGCGAGCAGGCGCTGCCAAGAACCAGCAGCCCAACGAACAGGATGCGCGCGCTCATCGCACGTTAATCCGGGTTGCATCGAACTCGGCGCGCAGCGTGTCGCGCTGCGAACGCCAGCGCCCGAGTGCGGATACGATGGCGTCATCGCCGGGCTCGAACGCGGCGGCGGTCGTGGTCTTCAGCCAGTCGCTGCGCATCCACTCGATGTAGTAGCCGCGTGCGGACAGGAAGAACGTGTGCTGACTGTCGGCGCGCAGCACGTCGGCATCAAAAGCGAAGCGCATATGATCGCCCGGCTGCGTGATCACATAGCGATCATCGTCAGCCGCCAGGTCGCGCTCTGCGGCGTGGTGGCGCGCGTCGAGCGCGTCGGTAATCTGCTGCAGCGGTACTTGCTGATACTCGGCGACGCGCGCCAGCGTTGCGAGTGCGGCATGATCAATACGCCAGTTGTCACTGACAAACGAGAGTCGCACGGTGGTCGTCTTGTTGCGCGTCCGCGGCAGCGTGACGGCGATGTCTTTCCAGGCAATCGGGCCGGTGTCGTCGAACGATGCGACCTCTTTCCAGCGATCGCCGACCAGTACCGCAACGTGCAGACCCATTGTGTTGCGGTACCAGCGCGCCAGCTCCCAGCGATCAAGCAACTGCGTCAGGTCCTTGCCCATCCAGTCGAGCGCCCGGAAGCCCTGTCCCGCCAGCATCACGTCGTACAACAGCACGGTGTTCAGCAGGCTGTTGCGCAGCCGCAGAACCAGCGCGCCCTGGCCATCGCCCGGCGTATCGAAAGTCAGAATCAGCGAATCCCCGAAATCGTCGTGCGATACGGTTTGCAGACGCTCATCACTCGCCTGCCATGCGAGGCCGTCCGCTGTGGCTACGACGTCGTCAACGCGCAGCCCCGTGTTGTCTGTCACGGTCAGTGGCTGCCTGCATGGAGTGCACGACGAGCGGCCGGCCTTTCTCGTCCGTGATTACCGTTTCGTGTGCCGCGTGCGCGACCGCGAGCATTTCCACCTGGTTGATGTAATGTGTTTCGAGCGCTTCGTTGCGCATCTCAAGCGGCACAATGCCGCGCGTGCCGGTGCTGATGCCGAGGCGGTCGATGTCGCGGGATTCGAAGCCGGGCGCAATGGCGTACGAGAAGGACTCAGCCTCCAGTACCGGCTCATCCGACGCCAGTGAGTAGGTTGTCGGGCATGAGCCAAACACGAACTTGAGCAGGCCGACGCTGGCGAATGTGCCACCCGCCGTTGCGCCCGTCGAGGCCGCTGCGGTCGCGCCGGAATTCAGCGGAGACTGGAACGATTCCATCGCGGCAACCTGGTCGAGCTTTAGCGAGGTAATCGCTTCCTGCCGCTCGAGCCGCAGGTCATAGCGGACGCCTTCACCGATAATCTCGTCGTTAAGCACCGAGATACCTTTATCGAAGACGACGACACTGCCATCGAGCAGATGGGCTTTTACCGGGGACTCGACAACGAAGGAATCGCCGGGCTTGGCCTCGACAGCATCGACCTGCAGGCTGCGAACTTTGACGACACAGGACGAGATCAGAAAGCAGGCAAGCAAACAGGCAACGCGCATAGCGGCACTCCCTTGTTGTCGGCCGAGCCTAGCACTGATGTGGGCCTGCCCTAAAGGGATTTCGGCAAACGCGGCGGCAGTGGAGGTATGCTATACGCCCGCGGATTGCCGTTCACTCTGCCCATGCGAGACTTTGCGTTTAGCCAGACCAGTCAGCGCACGCGTTGGGCCGCGCTGCTCGTCGGCATCGCGGCGATCGTGCTGCTGGTCACTTTCGAGAAGCCGCATCCGGGCGCAGTCGACCTGCCGCCGCTGCCTGCCGATGACATCGCCGCCCGCAAGCAGGCATTTCTCGAGTTCCTGCGCCCGATCGTTGTGCACCACAACGACCGCATTCGCGAAGAGCGGGCGTTCCTGCTGACCCTGGAAGGCAGGGACGCGCCAGGCTGGGGACAGACGGGTCGTTTCCATGAGCTGGCGAAACGCTACGACGTCGATACCGATGAGCTCGATTTCGCCGCGTCGCTGGAAATGCTGAAGCGGCGCGTCGACGTCATTCCGCCAGCGCTGGTGCTGATTCAGGCGGCAAAGGAATCCGGCTGGGGCCGATCGCGGTTCGCGCGCGAGGGCAATGCCCTGTTTGGTGAGCGCTGTTTTGAAAAGGGCTGCGGAATCGTGCCTGCCAATCGGGTCAAGGGACTTCTACATGAAGTAAGGTCTTTCGACACGGTGCACGATTCGGTAGCCAGTTACATGGACAATATCAACAGTCATCGCAGCTATCGCGACCTGCGCCTGGCGCGGGCGGAAATGCGCGACGACGAGAACAAACTTTCCGCGCTGAGCCTCGCCGCCCACCTGTTGCGGTACTCTGAACGCGGTGAGGCCTACGTGCAGGAGATTCGCAGGATGATTATCAGTAACGGACTGGAAAGTGGCTAAGGCGTCGCGCGCAATCTGGATCGCCTTGTTGCTGCTCGGCGTCGCGCGGGCGGACGACCATGCCGTAATCCTGATTTACCACCATGTCTCGAACGAGACGCCCGCCAGCACCAGTGTTTCGCCGGAGGCTTTCGCACGACATCTCGCCTACCTCGCAGACAATGATTTCAACGTGCTGCCGCTGGAGCAGATCCTCGAGGCGTTGCGGCGTCGCGAGCCGCTGCCGGACAACAGCGTCGCGATCACATTCGACGATGCCTATCTCTCCGTATACAACATCGCCCGGCCGATGCTCGAGGTTCGGCAAATGCCGTACACGGTTTTTGTCAGCACCTCGTTCATCGACGAAGCGTATGGCGCGTACATGAGCTGGGAACAGCTCAAGCGCATTTCCGAAGCCGGCGCGACCATTGGCAACCACGGCGTGGGTCATGACAGCGCCCTGACGCTGCGGCCAGGCGAGTCTCGTGACGAGCTGCTGACGCGCTTTCGTGTGGATGCCGTGACCGCGCAGACCCGCATCTCCGAAGAGATCGGCGCGGTGCCGCGCGTGTTCGCCTGGGCCTACGGCGAATTCAACGCGGACGTGATGCAGGTGCTCGATGAACTCGGCTGGTATGGCGTCGGCCAGCAGTCAGGAGCCGCCGGCTACGCCTCGCCGCTCACCGCCGTGCCGCGCTATCCGATCGCCACGAACTATTCGTCGGAAAAAGATTTCGCGATCCGGGTCAACTCGGAACCGCTGCCGATTTCGATAACGAAGGCCCCGGATCACTGGCTGGCCAGCGGCGATCCGCCACCGGAGCTGTCGTTTCGTCTCGCCAACGGCGCGTTTCGGTTGTCCTCGATCAGCTGCTACAACAGCGCCGGTGACCGGCTGTTCTACGTGCAGGGCGGTAACGGCGAACTGACCGTGCAATCACCGGAGCCATTGACCAGCGGTCGCAGCAAGTACACCTGTACTGCACCGCATAGCGAGAAAAAAGGCGTGTTCGGCTGGTACAGCCATCTCTGGGTCGTTAGCCAGTAACGCAGCGCAGGTATCAATGTGCGGCAGCTGCCAGCAGCCGATCGCTGCAAATCTTTTCGGGGCGTCGGTGTCCCCGATTTCCCCGCCCGTCAAACAAAAGGAATGCCAGGGTATGAACAGCAGTCATCGATATGCCGTGCACGCGGCAAAGACCGATGCAGACATCGCGAATTGCTTCGATTGCATGCAGCAGCTTCGCCCCGCCATTGAGCGCGCGACGTTCGTGTCACGCGTGCGAGTGATGGAAAAGGAAGGCTACCGGCTCGCAGGCATCGCGGCAGACGGCAAAATAGTTGCCGTCGCGGGATATCGCTACATGCACACCCTGTTCGGCGGCGACACGCTGTACGTCGATGACCTGATTACGCTACCGGCGGATCGCTCAAGTGGCTACGGCGCTGCACTCATCGACTGGCTGCGTGAACAGGCGAAGCAGCGCGGCTGCGACATGCTGCACCTTGATTCCGGCGTGCAGCGGGCCCGCGCTCACCGGTTTTACTTCGCCACCGGCTTTCACGTGAACTGCTTTCACTTCGCACAGGCACTGAACGAAGAGTAGGGCGAGCCGGCAGAGCGCCGCTAGCCGCCTGAGATGGCGCCAACGATCATCAGCGGCTTGTCGCCCCTGACAATCGCATCGGCCAGTGGCACATCGGGCGGGTCGTGCGAGATGTCTTCGCCGTCGGCATAAAACCTGACGCGCGGCCGACGCTGCAGGGTAACGTGCTCGCGTACCGTGCCGCACAGCATCGGGTACTTGCTCTCCAGCGCATCGAGCACTGCGGTCAGCGTGACCGGGCCCGACACCTTGACCGTCACTTCGCTGCCCGTACCCGCAAGCGTCTGCAAATGAAAGGGCAGCGCGATGCGGATCATGGAATCGTTTGCACCTCAACCGACAGGACCGCCGGCAGGTCGCGCACGATGGCGTTCCAGCTATCGCCATCGTCGGCTGATCCGTACACCTGGCCACCGGTCGTGCCGAAGTAAATGCCGCAGGGTTTGGCCGTATCGACCGCCATCGCATCGCGCAGCACGTTGACGTAGCAGTGCTCCTGCGGCAGTCCCTTCGTCAGCGCCTCCCATTTCTCACCACCGGAACGGCTGCGGTAGACGCGCAGCTTGCCCTCCGGCGGGTAGTGGAGCGAGTCACTTTCGATTGGCACGACATAAATCGTATCGGGTTCATGCGCGTGCACTGCAATCGGGAAACCGAAGTCGCTTGGCAGGTTGCCGCTGACTTCGCGCCAGGAATCGCCACCGTCGTCGCTGCGCATGACATCCCAGTGCTTTTGCATGAACAGCGTGTTCGGATTGCCCGGATGTATCGCAATGCGGTGCACGCAGTGACCTACTTCTGCATTGGGATCCGGAATGTATTCCGAATGCAGCCCCTTGTTGATGGGCTTCCAGGTCTTGCCTGCGTCGTCGGACCGGAACGTGCCGGACGCCGAGATCGCACAAAAAATACGCTGCGTGTTCTGCGGATCGAGCACGATGGTATGCAGGCACATGCCGCCGGCGCCCGGCGCCCAGTTCGGTGCCGATTCGTGGCCGCGCAGGCCCGCCAGCTCCTGCCAGCTCTTGCCGCCGTCCCTGCTTTTGAATAACGCCGCGTCTTCCACGCCCGCGTAAACCGTGTCCGGGTCGTCAAGCGACGGCTCCAGGTGCCAGACGCGGGCGAATTCCCAGGGATGCTGCGTACCGTCATACCACTGGTGCGTGGTTAACGGCTTGCCGCTTTGCTTCGAGGTGTCGTACACGAACAGGTTGGACTTCCCCTGCGGCATGCCGGTCTCGGCAGCTTTCGACACCGCTTCGTCAGTGCCGGGCTGGTACCAGCTTTTGCCGCCGTCATCCGAGCGCTGAATAATCTGGCCAAACCAGCTCGACGTCTGTGACACGTACAGGCGATCCGGATCGGCCGGCGAGCCCTTCATGTGGTAGATCTCCCAGCCGCCGAAATGCGGACCGTCGACGCGCCATTTGCTGCGTTTGCCGTCTGAGGTCAGGATGAATGCACCCTTGCGGGTACCAACCAGAACGCGAATCGTGCTCATGTCTATCCCCCCGGAATACTTGCCTGCCTTGTTATTGTCGTACTTTACGCGCCGATTGCCACGGTCGTTTAAGAATATTTTCGCATCGGGCTGCGCCGGGCGTCGGTGAAAGGACGGGGAACTGTCGGGCCGCCCTCGTCACGATCGGCAGAGACGACGCTTCGCAGGAACTATCGTTGTTGCCAGCAATTCGCCTGGTGCCGTCTGCCAGACACGCGCGAAGCTGCTGGCGCCGCAGCCGTCAGGCGCCGATGAATTTCGCGTACACGCCTCTTGCCACGCTCGCATCCGACGTGCCTTTGATGATCGCGCGGCCATCGGGAAACAGCGTTAACTCGAACGGTTTGCCGTTGTCCTGCAACTCTGCACGCAGCATGAAGTCGTTGACGCGTACCGACCCGTGCGCAGCCAGCCGCGTTGCGAGTTCCTGCAAGTCCATGGCGGCCGATTGCTGCCGATGCGAAAGCTGCACTGCGTCGCGGCCGCACAGCGTTGTACTGCGCGAACCCGCGTTGCCGTCAAGGTAATCAAAGGTGCGATGTTTGCAGCAGCGGCAGTCGGCATCGCTGTAGGCGCGCCCGACTTTCAGCTGCGTTAGCGAATTTGTCCACAAGTCGATATTCAGCATCGTCGCTGCGACCTGCGTGAAATTTCCGGTCAGGATTTTCAACGCCTCGGCAACCTGGAAGTTGGCGATGATGGCAACGGCAGGGCCGATGACGCCGACCGTGTCGCAGGTCGGGCTGGTGCCCGGCGGTGGCGCCTCGTCAAACAGGCAGCGAAAGCAGGGCGTCGCACGACTGCCATCCGCCAGGGTTTCCCATGGCGCGTCGCCGCCGACCGTGTGCGGCAGGATCGGCAGCGCCATGCCAACCGTGCCGACCGCCCCGCCATACAGGTAAGGCAGGCCGATCTTTACGGCAAGATCGTTCGCCAGGTAGCGTGTTTCAAAATTGTCGAGACCATCGACGATGACGTCGGCGCCATCTGCCAGCGCCGCAATGTTGCTGTGATTGATGTCATCGACAATCGCTGTGACGCGCACCTGCGAGTTGATGCCGCCGAGCTTGCGCCTGGCTGCTTCGGCTTTGGGGAGCGACTCAGCGACGTCCTGCTCATCGAACAGCACCTGGCGCTGCAGGTTGGAAAGCTCGATGAAATCGCGATCAACGATGATGAGATGGCCGACGCCGGCGCGCGCCAGCATGTCAGCGGCGACCGTGCCCAGTGCGCCACAGCCGAGTATCAAGGCTGTCGATTCCAGCAGGCGTCGCTGGCCTTCCTCGCCAAAGCCGGGCAACAGCATCTGGCGGTGATAGCGGGCTAGGTCGTGTTTCATGCGCACTCCGCAGCTTAAGCCACGGACATTATCACGGCCTCGCTCTGGCCACAGGCGCCGCCGCCGACGGTGCGCTGCTAAAGAGCGTGCGGGCCGACCGCTCAGGCCTTACCGACTACGCCGCGCGGACGCCCGGTAGTCAATGCGAACGAAACGACGTGCGGCTTCCCTGCGGGTGTGGTCTGAGACCATTTGCCATCCGAGGAATGCGGCGACCAGCAAAACGGGGATCAGGATCATAGCGGGCTCCTTGCCAAACCATTTACCGAAGTCTGCAACAAATCCAGGGCGTTCTCTGTAACGATGCGTAACGGCAGACACAATCCGGAAACACCTCGCGCAACGTGATGTTGCCGGCGGTGCCGCGGCTATTCGTAGCGGCGGCCCTTGTGCTGCAGCCAGCCGCCGACGTGTTGCCCCTGCGGGTCGTGATGGGTCCAGTGAATAACGCCGCCGCGATCGTTTTCCTCGAACTGGCCGTAGAACTGCACGGTGTCGCCACGTTGCAATCCGTCCACGCGCGGCGCGAGGTCAATGTTGTGTGCAATCAGCACCGTCTGCCCGGAGTCGAGCTTCAGGATAAAGCGCTGGTGGCGGCTGCCATCGTTATCGTCTGACAGCACGCGCTGCACCTCGCCCGTGCCAAGGACCTGCGCGCCACTACGGTAGCTGTCGGCCGGTGACGATTCGGCCGTCGCCGGCGCGAAGCCGGGCACCTGGCCGCCGCCGAGCCAGTCCTGCCCAAGCCAGGCGCCGAGCAGCAGGACGATAAGCGGAATAATTTTTTTCAACATGGCGGGATCCTTTGCGCTTGGTCCACAGTTTACGTTTCGCGAGCTCGGCAGGTCCGGTTTTTGCCAGGCCCTGCTGCCCGGAGCTTTGCAGCAGCCTGTCGTACGGGATCTGCAAGTATCTGAAAATCATAAATAATCTTTTGAATCCAACGCGATCTGCCGGCTGCGCGACGCCGTTGCCAGAGCGAGCGGGCAGCATCGTCCCTAAAGATTTCGGCCGGCTTTCCGATAAGTCATCAATGGCAGTGCGTAATACAGCGTCGTGAGTTTTCGGCCGTTCACCACTGTCACCATCGCGCTGACCCGGCACCGGGACCGCGCCACTAGCTCCAGTGCCAGGGATCAATCTTGAGCAGCGATCTCAACGAAACGAATTTTCTCGAAGTCGAGCGTGAACGCGAGCGCCTCGCGAAGTCTGCCAGCCTGCACTGGTTTCACTGGCTGATCGTCATCCTGTCGGGCGTGTTAACCGTCGCTGCCTGGTATATCGCAAAGCACCAGATCGACGAGAAGAACGCATTGCGCTTCGAACGCGAAGTGTCGCAGGTAACGGAACTCGTCAAAGAACGCATGCAAAAATACGAGGACGCGTTGTGGAGCGGCGTTGCCTCAATCCAGGTTGCAGGTGGCGATATCAGCTACCGGCAATGGCGCGCGTTCGCCGATTTGCTGCACATCGAGAGAAAGTATCCGGGCATCAATGGCATTGGCGTCATCAGGCAAATGGCGCGCAGCGAAGCGGCGATGTTCGTTGCCGCGCAGCGTGAGCTGCGTCCGGCATTCAGGATTTATCCCAAGCACAATGCAGCCGAACTGATGCCGATCGTTTACATCGAGCCGGAAGCACCCAATGCCAAAGCGGTGGGACTCGACATGGCACACGAAACCCGTCGTTACACAGCCGCCAGCAAATCCCGTGATTCCGGCAAGGCGCAAATTACCGCGCCGATCGTCCTCGTGCAGGACTCAGGCAGTACCCCGGGCTTCCTGTTCTACGCGCCTTATTACCGCTCCGGCACGCCGGCAAAGGTAGCCGAACGGCGCGAGTCGTTTGTCGGCATGGTGTACGCGCCGTTCGTCGTCAAGAAACTGATGGAGGGCACGCTCGACACGGACAAGCGTGGCGTAGGCGTCACGCTGATCGACAATGGCGAGATCCTCTATAACGAAAACGCGCCAGCCGAGCGCGACTACGACCCTCGGCCGATGTTTCGCAGGACGATCTCGCTGGATATGTACGGCAGGGCGTGGCAGTTCGACTTTCAGACCAAAGCGTCGTTTCGCACGGCGACGGCAAGCAGCCAGCCGGCCTTCATTCTTGGCGGCGGTATTGCGATTGACCTGATGCTGCTAACCCTGTTCTTCATGCTGTCGCGCGGCAATCGGCGCACCCTGAATTTCGCCGGTCGCATGACGACGGCGTTGCAACAGAAAGCGGAGGCGCTTGGCGAGTCCAACGCCGATCTCGAGCGCTTCGCGTACGTCGCCTCGCACGATCTGAAGACGCCGTTACGTGGCATTGGCGATCTGACGAGCTACCTGGAGGAGGACCTGGAAGATTACCTCAAGGCGCCCGGCGCTAACCCCGACGTCGCGCGAAACTTCGCGCGGTTAAGACTGCAAACTCACCGCATGGAAAACCTGATCCAGGGAATACTTGAGTATTCGCGGGTTGGCGGGCGCGCCGAGCCGCTGTCGAAGATCGATGTCAACGCGGTGCTGGACGAACAGCGGCAGCAGCTCGCCGTGGACGCGCATCAGCTGCTGGCCGATGGCGACCTGCCCGTCCTCGAAAGTTACCCGGTACGATTCGGCCAGGTCATGTCCAACCTGATCGGCAATGCCTTCAAGTATCACCACGACCGGGACAACGCCGTGGTCAGGGTAAGTTGCAAGGCAAGCGCGGACTTCTACGAATTCTCGGTGACGGACAACGGGCCCGGTATCGACCCAAAGTTCCACGCGCGTATCTTCGAGGTGTTCCAGAGCCTGCAATCCAAGGACCAGGTTGAGAGCACGGGCATTGGCCTGGCGATCGCGAAGAAGTCGGTCGAAACGCTGGGCGGCGCCATCACCGTTGACTCCGCGCCGGGCGCGGGCACGACTTTCAGGTTTACCTGGCCGTGCAATACCGTCGAGGTTGCGCCGAGCCAGGTCATTGCGGCGGCCGCTGGATGAGCGGTCTGGCAACCTTTCTTGTGGTCGAAGACAACGAGCTCGACGTCGAAAAGCTGCGGCGTTGTTTCCGGCGCAATGACATCGGCAACCCGATGCGACATGCCGCTGACGGTTACGAAGCGCTCGACATTTTGCGCGGTACCAACGGTGTGAAAAAACTCGACGAACCGTTCGTCATGCTGCTCGATCTGAATATGCCGCGCATGAGCGGGCTGGAGCTCCTCGAGGAGCTGCGTGCCGATCCGCAGTTACAGGGCACGCGCGTATTCGTGATGACGACCTCGGATCACCGGCGCGACGTCGAGGCTGCGTACCGGCACAACGTGGCCGGCTACATCGTCAAACCCGCAGGCGTCGAGAAAATCTCCATGGCGGTGCAGATGCTGAGTCAATACTGCGACCTGTGCCTGCCGCCGGCGCCGAGTGTCGCCGCGTCCAGCGCAAGCTGACGGCTCAGCACAACGCGCGCTACGCCGCGCTGTTCTGTTTCACCCAGCGCAGAATATCCGGCTTGCGCAACGCGCCGGATTGACGCGCAATCTCCTTGCCGTTCCGGAACAGAATCATCGTAGGAATACTGCGAATATTGAATCGCGCAGCAACGGCCTGTGCTTCCTCGGTATTGAGTTTTGCGAGACGCACGCCCGGTTCAAGTTCCGCCGCGGCTTCGGCAAACGCCGGCGCCATCATGTTGCAGGGGCCGCACCAGGGCGCCCAGAAGTCGACAACCAGCGGCAGGTCGTCGCGTTCGACATGCTTTTGGAAACTGTCGTTCGTGAGATCGAGCGGTTTGCCCGCGAACAGCGCTGCGTGACACTTGCCGCACTGGGGTCCGTCGGGCAGGCGCGCGGCCGGGACGCGATTGGTGGCCGAACAGGCCGGGCAAACGAGGTGGCAAAGATCGGACATGGCGATTCCAGGATTGTGTGGAGAGGGCTTATCGCTGTTTGCGAGCTTCAACAAATGGGGTCGCCGGCTTTGATTTCAATCCGGCGCGGGGAGCCGCGCGACAGCCTGCCCGCTCTGCCAGCGTACTCGACCAGACATATCGCCCTACAGAAGTGACGCGGCGCCAATGCGGCTGACTGGTTTTGCTGGAAACGCCACGTTGCGCAGCCATGCAGCGCGCGGTCTGTTGCGCCGAAAGCTATGGGCCTTGTTTCGTGGCGCCGTGGCCGTGGACGGCCAGGCGCGGGATCTGCCAGCCCGGTCGTTGCCCGCCGACTGCTCGCCTGGCGGGTGAGTGCTAACGCTTGCCGGGTTCAGGCACGAAGGGGCAGATATCAGCTGCGCAAGGTCAGCCCTGCGATCTCGGCTGGTGTCACTTTCATGGCTTTCGCAACCATGTTGAAGAAATCCGCTTCGAACTGCGTGACACGTACGTCACTCTTCAGGACCTTGGTCAGCAGGTGCACCAGTTTTACGCGCTCGGGAGCGTCCAGCTTGCCAGCGACCTGTGACAGGAACTTGTCGAGTGGCTGGGATTCGAAAACGGATGAGTTCGCAGCCACCCGGATATTGGCAGCAGAAATGTCTTCGCCGGTTTCTTCTTTGAGGATTTTCCGCGCAGCTTCAATTTCGACAGACTGGATATCGGTATCAGCACTGGTGGCACGGGCAAGCGTCATCAATAACGCTTCGCCGTACAGTTCTTTCTTCTCCTTGGCACTTGGCTTGCCGCTCCCGAAAATCTTGCCGATACTTTTGAATTCTAAAATGCTCATTTATTTCTCCTGTGCGCCAGCCCCACAGTTTAGTGGCCGCGAGGCGCGAGGGCTACACCCAACTGCAAATGAAGTGGCCTGAGCGGCGCTCGATCGGGAGCGCGAGACCGAACTGCGAGCGATGCCAGGGCCCGGCTGGTCAAAAAACAGCCACTTTGCCGCGTGTGGATCCGGGCCGGGCCCGACCTTGTGCCACGCAGCCCGGCAACACGGCATCGGACCCGGTCCGGCGCACTCACAGGCTCAGGCACTGCCTCGGCTGGCCAGGTAGCCAAAGCCGGCGCAGGCGGCAGTCAGGAAACTACCCCAGAGGATGTCCGAGACCAGCAGCGTCATGGTCCAGCTCTCGAAGATGGCGTAATTCGTCACCGTGTAAGTGCCGTAGGCCAGCGCGCCCAGCATCGCGCCGCGCAGCAGTGCCGGCAGGATAGCCGCGGCCTGCAACGCGGGTTGCACGGCAAGATAGACAATGCCTGCGGTATAGAAAAGGTAGAAGGCGGCCGACGCCGCAATGCCTGGCGACGCCCGCATCAGTGGGCCAAGCTGCGTTGCGTACAGATCGCGCACGACCAGCACGATCCAGGCGAGGTCGATTACCAGGAAGGCAAGCAAGGTGCCGAGCCATGCGCGAAGGTAAGTCATGGGGAAATCCAGAAACTCGAATACACCTGCATTGTAAGAGCAGCGTCTGAGTCGGGGGTATTTACTTTTGTAACGATTGCAGGAGATAGGCGGCGCGCCGTGATGCGCCGATGCTACCGACAAGTTCTGCATCGCCACTCCGCTGCGGCAATCCGCCGGGACCGGCAGTCATTGGCGCAGCACCGCGCACAGCGGTACGGCATTCATCGATCGCGACGCAGCGCGGTGATGGTCGTGTTGACGCCGGTGCCTAGCAGCCGCGCGACCAGAACCACGCGGTGGGCCTGCCATTGCCACCGAACGCCGGTATCCAGCCGCTGATGCCCGGTTCCGGTGGCGGGCTGTCGCACTGCTCGCCTTTCAATACGGTGACACGCAGGAACGGCATGCCGCCGACCAGGGTCATTTCGTGAACCTCAACCGCGTATTCCGCAGGGTCTGCGCCGCCAACGCGAAGGTCGCGCAGCGGCAGGCCGGCGCCAGGCTCGGGCCAGACGAAGCCGCTCCAGTTTGCGGTCAGGTAATTCAGCCGGTTTATGGCCAGCCCGGGATAGGCAAAAAAAGTTCCGGCGTCCGCGGCGGGCGCCCAGGCGTAGCGACCGTCCAACAATCGCAGGCGGTACCAGCCGGAGAGTGCGGCGTACACGACCGCGCCGGCCTGCTCGTAGGAATGTTCGCGGGATTCAAGCTGCGCGTATTCGGAAATTCGCGCCAGCTTGTCGCTGCCGGTGTCCGGCGCTGCGTAGACATCCAGACTTCCGCCGTGCGCCAGCGGCGCCAGGTCCAGCAGTCCGATCAGCGTTTCGTTGTCCGCGTCGTTCGGGCGTGGGCCGTTGAGTGCGGCATCGCGCAGCACTTCCAGTCCGCCCAGGCCGTTCAGCTGCTGTGCGACGAAACGCGGTGGCACATCGGCGAATCCGACCGGCGCGCCGCCGCTGCTCGGCAGGTGCACGCGACTGCCGCTGCAGCTGTCGATACGCAGCTGCCCGCTGTCATCGCGCTGTGCAAAAATCACGTAGAACGCCGCGATCTCCGGCTGGACGCCGCAACTCGCGGTGCTGATGTTCGTGTTGGTGATAAGTTCGCTGCGCGCGGCTCGCAGTGGCGTTCCCTTGTACGACGGGCCAATCAGCTCGAAACGCAGTGTGCGCGTATCGTCATGATCGTCGGCGCTGAGCAGCTTGCCCATCGCAACCGTGTTGGCGGCTGCGAAATACTCCGACAGATTGCGCTGCGCGCAGCGGCAGGCATCGGCCGGTGCCGCCCACAGCAAGCTCACGATCAGCAGGATTGGCGCAGGACGCATCAGCGACGAGCCGCAACGGCAGCGATGATCATGCCGATCAGCATTGCCACCGGCGCGGCGATCGCGGGGCCGAGCAGGAACTCAATGCCATGCGGCCAGCCGAGAAAAGTCCGCGCAGGCAGAAATTTCGGCCAGTACTGCAAATTGACAAATATGGTCACGAGCAGGATGGCCAGCGAACCGCCGAGCGCCAGCCTGCCGACGGAGTGCTCGAACTTGCCGAAGCGTCGGCCTGTCCACAGGATCAGTCCAAGCAGCAGCATCGGTGCCAGCGCCACTGCGCTGACGACCAGCAGGTTGACGCGTTCCGCAGTGACCTGCTCAACCAGCGCATCGAGGGTCCCGCCGATACCCATGCCGCTTCCCAGCGCGGTCACCAGGAATACAAGCGGCGCAGTGAAGAAAACAAGATTCGCCATGATCAGCATGATCCAAAGAGGTTTCCTGAGGGCGGGAAAACTCATCAGGCCGGTGACCAAAAACTGCAGGTGAATCGGCTTTTCATTGCAAGGCCTTGTTTATTAATGTTTACGCCTGTAACTCAATACTACCCAAATTGTCTCGATACGGCTTGTCTCGCCCACGGGCCGGCGGTACCTTGTGGCGCTGCGCACTACAACCTGAATTCCGGGGGGAATCCTGATGCACCTCACTATCCGCCAGTTCACTGTGTGGCTGGCACTTGCCGCCGTATCGCTGTTAGTTGCGCCCGTCGGCGCCGTTGAAAAGAACCTGATCGACAAGCTGGAATACCGCCTCGTTGGGCCGTGGCGCGGCGGTCGTGTGACGACCGTTACCGGAATCCCCGGTGATCCCAATACCTACTACATGGGTGCGACTGGCGGCGGCGTCTGGAAAACCACCAATGCCGGCGAGAGCTGGCAGAACATTTCCGACAAGCAGATTCCGGTCGGTACGATCGGCGCAGTCGCTGTTGCCGAGTCGGACCACAACGTTATTTATGTCGGCTCCGGCGAGTCGCCCATTCGCGGCGTGACGACGTCGCAGGGCGAGGGCGTCTGGAAATCCGTCGACGCGGGCAAGACGTTCTCATTCATCGGTCTGCCGAAAGCGGGACAGATCTCGCGCATCAAGATCCACCCGAAAGACCCGGATACCGCGTACGTGGCGGTGCAGGGGCAAATCTGGGCGCCGAACCCGGAGCGCGGCGTGTACAGGACGACCGACGGCGGCAAGAACTGGAAGCTGGTGCTGAAAGTCGATGCCGACACCGGGGCATCTGATCTCGCGATGGACCCGACGAACCCGCGCATACTGTACGCCGGCATGTGGCATCACGGCCGCAAGCCCTGGTTCATCAAGTCAGGCGGCGAGAGCGGCGGTATCTTCAAATCGAGTGACGCAGGCGAGACCTGGGAGAAACTCACGGGCGGGCTGCCAAAACTGATCGGCAAAATCGGCGTGGACGTTTCCGCGTCCAGCCCGAACCGCATTTACGCCATCGTCGAAGCCGAGCCCGAGAAAGGCGGCCTGTGGCGCAGCGAAGATTTCGGCAAGACCTGGAAACTGATCAACGGTCATCGCGCGCTGCACACGCGTGCGTGGTACTACATCCACCTGCGTGCCGATCCTTCGGACCCCGACACGATCTGGGTCATGAACACCGCCTTGTACAAGTCTATCGACGGCGGCAAGGACTGGGAGGTCGTCAAGACCCCGCACGGTGATCATCACGACCAGTGGATCAATCCGGCCAACAGCCTGAACATGATCAGCGGCAACGACGGCGGCGCGACTGTCACGTTCGACGGCGGCAAAACCTGGTCGAGTATTTATAACCAGCCGACCGCGCAGTTCTATCGCGTCGTTACCGATAACCAGAAACCGTACCGCATGTATGCCGGCCAGCAGGACAATTCAACGGTCGCAATTTCCGCCTGGGCCTGGGACGGCGGAATCGGTGCCGAGGATTTTTATCCGGTCGGCGGTGGCGAGAGCGCGCACATTGCGTTTGATCCGGACAATCCGACGCTCGTCTACGCAACCACGATCAACGGCACGCTGACCGAGTACGACCACGCCAACAAGAAAACGCGTTCCATCATCCCGTACCCGGAAATGGTGTACGGCATGGACTCGAAGGATCTCAAGTACCGCGCCAACTGGAATCCGCCGGTGATCACCTCGCCGCACGATCACCAGACGATCTACTACGGCACGCAAAAGCTGTTGATGAGCAAGGACCGCGGCATCAACTGGGCGGAAGTAAGCCCGGACCTGACGCGTGCGACGGAATCCGAGATGGGCAGGAACGGCGGACCGTTAACGCCGGAGAACGTTGGCGCCGAGTTCTATCACACGATCTACGCGGTCGTCGAAAGCGAGAACGAGAAAGGCACGATCTGGGTCGGCGCTGACGATGGCCTGATCCACATCACGCGCGACGGCGGCAAAAACTGGAGCAACATCTCGCCGCCGCACCGCGGCGAAGCCATGGTCAATGCGATCGATTTGTCGCCGCACGCCGAGGGCACGGCGTACGCCGCACTGACCGGCTTCAAACTCAACGACTTCAAGCCGTACATTTACAAGACCACCAATCACGGCCGGACCTGGGGCCGCATTGACGATGGCATTCCGAATACCGCGTTCGTACGTGTCGTGCGCGAGGACCCGATCAAGAAAGGGCTGCTGTACGCCGGCACCGAGAAAGGCATGTTCGTTTCCTACAACGACGGCGCTGACTGGCAGCCGCTCGACCTGAACCTGCCCGCCGTGCCGATCACCGACCTGCGGGCGCGCGCGGATGGCCTGGTCGTGGCGACCCAGGGCCGCGCGTTCTGGGTGCTGGACGATCTGTTTGTCATTCGCCAGGCGCAGGATGCCCTTGCGAACAAGGCGGTGCATATCTACGCGCCGCCGGTGACTGAAATGGGTCGCCCGGGCAGCCGGCCGGACGAGAACGAAGGTGCGAATCCTGCGCCGGACGTGCCGCTGTACTACTTCATCAAGGATGAGGTCGGCGAGGCCACGGAACTGAAGATCGAGATTATCGATTCCAGCGGCGCGGTGGTGCGCACGATGCTGAGCAAGGAATCGGCCCAGGACCGTTGCCGCATCGGCAACATGGACCCGCGCCGGCCGTTCGAGATCAAGTACCCGAAAACCGACAAAGGCCTGAACAAATGGGGCTGGGATATGAAATCGGACGAGGTGAAATGCATCGACGACGTCATGTTGCAGGCCGGTTACTCGGGGCCCAGCATGGCGCCGGGCAAATACACGGCACGGATTACCGTGGGTTCGTTCAGCGACAGCACCGCTTTTGAAATAAGCAAGGATCCGCGGTCATTCGCGTCCGATGCGCAGATCCAGGAATGGGCCGGCACGCTGCAGCGCGTGAAGGGTACGATCGACGGGTGCTTGGCAGTCTCGACACTGCCAGGAAAGCGCGTACGCAGATAAAAGAGCTGATGGCCGCGCACGATGACGCGAAGTTGCACGAGCTGGGCGACGCGGCAATAAGCGATATCGGCGCCTGGGAAATGCAGATCACCCAGCTGCTGCACGAAACCTACGAAGACGAGGACGCCTGGGCGACGATGCTCGATGGACAGCTGCGCTACCTGATGGACGTGATCGATGATTCGGGCGCGCCGGTAACGGATGGCGCGAAGACCCGGCTCAACGACCTGTCCGCAGAATGGCAGCGCCGGCAGCTCGAGTTGAATGACATTTCCGACAACTACATTACGCCGATTAATCGTTGGGCCGGCGGCATGGAGCTGGGTCATGTCGTGGGACTGGCAAACTAGTTTCAAACAAAAACTGAAGCAACAATATAGAACTCAAAATTGGTCTCGCCGGGCTTGTGCTGCTGATACGCGGCACGGCCCGGGTCACGGCAAGGTTTGGCAAAGGAGCGATAGCATTGAACGCAATAGCGAGAAGTCACCTACGATTCTTACGAGCAATTTTTGTCGGCGCGTTCGTGCTGGGTTGGCCGATACAGCTCATGGCACAGGAAGCGCCGATCGTTCAGCCGGGTGCGCCCGGCGGCTCCACCCGCGACCTAAGTGCCGATGAAGCGATCAAGATCGCGAATACCAGTCATTCGCCTGCGGATACCCAGTTCATGCAGGACATGATTCCGCACCATCACCAGGCAACGCAGATGGCTGCGCTGGTTGCTGATCGCACGAACAACCCGACGCTCGTCGAAGTGGCCGGCCGCATCAACACCTCGCAGGAAGACGAGATCGAGTTCATGCAGGACTGGTTGCGCGAGCGCGGCGAGTCAGCGCCGGAGCCTACTGCGCACGACGCAATGCACACGACACACAAAATGGCAGGCATGGCCTCGCCGGCCGATATGACGAGGCTCGCTGCCGCGCAAGGTACCGAGTTCGACCGCTTGTTCCTGACGCTGATGATCGCGCATCACGAAGGCGCGGTGAAAATGGTCGAAGAACTGCTGAAGCAGCCCGGCGCAGCCTACGACCCGGTGCTGTTCGATTTCACCACCGATGTTACCAACGACCAGAACGCCGAGATCGAACGCATGAATGCGATGCTGGTGGGTTTGTCGGCCGATCCGCGCGCCGGGCTGTCTGCCGGTTTTGACGATGCCGGGCAGGCCATCATGCACCTGGAATTAGTGGCGTCGCTGCCGAAGCCTGCCGGGTTTTTCGATCCGAAGAATCCAACCGGCATGCCGCTGGCAATGCCCAAGAAAGACGGTGACGAGCCGGCCGGGAAAGCTGACGATGGCCAGAGCAACGATGACAACGAGTGGAGTGATCGCTCGCCGCTGCTCAGCTTTGCCAATACCGACATGGCGTTTTCGGGCGACGTCATGGTTGCCGGCAGCTACCACGGCTACAACGTCTACAAGCTCGACGAACAGGGCGTGCCGGTGCTTTACAGTTCCATCGTCTGCCCCGGCGGACAGGGCGATGTGTCGATCGTTGGCAACCTGCTGATCATGTCTGTCGAGCAAACGCGCGGCCGAGTCGATTGCGGATTGCAGAGTGTCACGGAAGATATCAGTCCCGAGCGCTTCCGCGGTTTGCGCATTTTCGACATCAGCGACCTGCGCCGGCCGATCCAGGTTGGCGGCGTACAAACCTGCCGTGGCTCGCATACGCATTCGGTGGTTTCCGGTCCCGGCAAGGACGGCAAGATTATCGTCTACAACTCCGGCACCTCGGCCGTACGGGACGGTGAAGAGCTTGCAGGCTGCATTGGTGAAGTGCCGGGCGACGAACGCACCGCGCTGTTCCGCATCGACGTTATTGAAATCCCGGTGAAGGACCCGTCGAAAGCGCGCATCGTTTCGAGCCCGACGGTATTTGCCGATGAGAAGGCCGGCACCATCGCCGGCCTGTGGCGCGGCGGCAAGCATGGCGACGACACGCAGGAGACCTACCGGACCGATCAGTGCCACGACATTACCGTGTTCCCGGAGCGCGGTATCGCTGCCGGTGCCTGCTCGGGTAACGGCATACTTTTCGACATCTCCAACCCGCTGCAGCCGAAGCGTCTGGACGTCGTCATCGATAAGGGCTTCGCGTACTGGCATTCCGCCACGTTCAACAATGACGGAACCAAAGTGCTGTTCACCGACGAATGGGGCGGTGGCAGCCGGCCGCGCTGTCGCGCCTACGATCCGCTCGACTGGGGCGCCGATGCGATCTACGACATCGAAGACGGCAAGCTGGTTTATCGCAGCCACTACAAGATGCCGGCGCCGCAGGTCGAGCAGGAAAACTGCGTCGCGCACAATGGCTCCATTATTCCTGTGCCGGGTCGCGACATTTTCGTGCAGGCCTGGTACCAGGGCGGTCTGTCGGTCATTGATTTCACGGATTCGGCGAACCCGGTCGAGATCGGCTACTTCGATCGTGGCCCGATTCATGAGAAACACCTGATCCTCGGCGGTTACTGGTCCACCTACTGGTACAAGAACCGTATCTACGGCACCGAGATTGCACGCGGTATCGACGTGCTCGCACTGACCTCAAGCGATTACCTGTCGGAAAATGAAATCGCTGCCGCCGCTATGGCCAGCCAGGGCGAGCGCTTTAATCCGCAGCAGCAGTTCCCGGTTACCTGGCCTGCTGATCCGGTGATCGCGCGGGCGTACCTCGATCAGTTGCAAAGAGACAGTGCGGTGTCGCCGTCGCTGGCTGCCGATCTCACGAAGGCGCTGGACGGGGCCGCCGAAAAACGCAGTGCCGGGGCCAGCGACAAGGGTCTCGCGCGCACGCTGGACACGCTGGCGAAGACGCTTGGCAGCGGTGGCGGCAACGCGGTGACGAAGCGGCGCCAGCAAGGCCTGGCGCAAACCCTGAGCGGGATTGCTGCGAGTCTGCGTTGACGGCATGACGTCAACACGCTCCGCTACGCGGGTCGTAGCGGAGCGCGCGCCCGGATTCTGTTTGCTGGATCGCATCTACTCACTCAGGGGGTCATGCTTGCCCGGCAAAGACATCGGTATCAAATGGGTCGCCGCCACTCGAACCCGCTCACCATCCATGGCCGGACCGGCTGCGCCCACGAGGAGAGATCTGAGTGTCACGTTAAACGATGGATTTTTCGCGCTGCGCTGCTGGCGGGTTCGATACTGCTGCTGACTGGCTGCGCGTCCACCTCCAATTCAACGACGCCCGAGCCGCTTGGCAGCAGGTCGGTAACGCTGCTTTTTACCAATGACGTTGAGAGCGCCTACAACCCGATCGACGCGTTCTGGCTTGGCGATCAGGATCGCATCGGCGGCATTGCCGAGATGACGACGCTGATCGAAACCCTGCGTGCCACGGAGCCCAACGTATTCCTGTTCGATTCCGGTGACATCTTTACGGGTGCGCTGGCGAAGCTCACAGAAGGACGACTGGCCTTCGAGCTGATGATCACCATGGGCTACGACGCAATGGCCATCGGCAACCATGAGTTCGAATACGGCCACGAGATCCTGTCGTGGCAAAAGAATCGCGCACCTTTCCCCGTGCTTGCGGCCAATATTTTCTACAAGGACACAGACCATCCTTTCGCGCAGGCGCACACGGTTATCGAGCGCAACGGTGTGCGCATTGGTGTGATCGGCATTATGGGACAGGATGCGGTGTCCGCCATTATTCCGTCATTTATTGCGCCGCTCGACGTGCGCGATCCGGTGCCCGCAGTGCAGCGCTCGGTCAACGAGTTACGAAACGACGTTGACCTGATCGTGTTGCTGACGCATCAGGGCAAGACGGCGCCGATGCAGACGGATGCCGAAAGCGATCCGCGCCTGCAACGCGATATCGATGCGGATATCGCGCTCGCAGGCGCCGTCGACGGTGTTGACGTGCTGTTTGCCGGGCACGCGGATGCCGGCACGCCCAGCCCGGTTGTCCACCCGCGAACCGGCACGCTGATCATGCAGACTTACGGTCAGGCGACCCACCTCGGTTACCTGCAGCTGACGCTCGGCGAGAGTGGCAAGCAGATCGTTCACTACGATGGAAAACTGATCCCGGTTGATCCGAATGTTTATCTGGCCGATCCGCGTGTTCTGGCGAAGCTCACCAGTTACCGTGCGGCCCACCCCGAGCTGCAGGAAGTCGTCGGCCAGCTCGAGGCTCCGCTGATCCGCCGCTACATCGAGGAGTCCGGCGTGGGCAATCTGTTCGCGGACGCGATCGCTGCAGCGAGTGGCGTTGATATCGCCTTTGTGCACGGTGGCAGCCTGCGCAAGGACCTGCCCGGCGGTGTCGTGCGCCGCGTCGATATTCTCGATACCTACCCGTTCGTGGACGACGTTATCGTCAAGCGGCTGAGCGGCGCACAGATTCGCCGCCTGCTCGAGCAGTCGCTGACCCTGGAGCGCGGCCTGCTGCAGGTTGCGGGCCTCGAATTGCGTTACGATCTCGACAGACCGATGGGACAGCGCATCGTAGCCTTGACCCGGAATGACCAGCCGCTGGCGGACAGTGAGCAGCTGCTGGTTGCGGCGCCCAGTTTCCTGGCCGAAGGGGGAGACTTGTACACAGCGTTCGCCGAGGCGGCGCCGTTGCGCAGCGTTGGCCAGACTTCAGCGATTGTCATGCAGTATTTCAAAGACCGGACGGTGGTCCCGGTGCCGATTGGTGGTCGGCAGCGTGGCGACTGATTCGAGCAGCTAGATCCGGAGTTGAGCGTGCGATGAGCAATCAGTCCGCAACCGAAGTCTTGAAGTTCTGGTTCGAGGACATCGAGCAATCCAGCTGGTTCAGGAAGGATGCCGAGTTCGACAGTGCGCTGGAAAAGCGTTTCGGCGTACTGCTGGAGCGGGCCGCGGCCGGCGAACTGGATGAGTGGTGCGACACGCCGCAAGGCAGTCTCGCCCTGATCATCGTGCTCGACCAGTTTTCGAGAAATATCCATCGTGACTCAGGTCGTGCGTTCGAAGCGGATAGCAAGGCATTGCAACTGACGCTCGAGGGTATCGAACGCGGCCTCGATGAAAAACTTTCACTGGAACAGCGGTCCTTCTATTACCTGCCGCTGCGCCATTCTGAAGATCTGTCGATGCAGCAACTTGGCCTCAAGAAGACCCGCGAACTCAATGCCGCGGGCTACGGCAGCGACAAGTTCGCGCTGAATCATCTGGAATTAATCGAGCGTTTCGGGCGCTTCCCCCATCGAAATCGCGTACTCGGTCGCCAGAACACGCCGGCAGAAGAGGCGTATCTTGCGGACGGCAAAGCAGGATTCTGATTCGGTCACACAGCCTGCATTCACGGTGGCGGGGCGATTCTCGAAGTGCCCGGCAAATTTTGCCGGCCTGCGGGCACGTTCAGTTTGTGCGAGAACTCACGCGGTAGGCCAGCGGCTGAACTAAACCGCCGGCAGGCTCTCTGACCTAAGGATTGCACACGAAACGCAAACGCCTCGGGGGTAAGTCATGAAGCTCACCAGCGCAGTCCTGCTTTGCAGCATGTTCACACTCGCAGCGGCAGCTGCTGCTGACTCTGTGCCACGAGATCCCGCACCGTGTATGGACGGACCGCTTGCGCAATTTGGCCGCTACGTTGGTGACTGGCGCATCGAGGATCAGCAGCTCGCGCGTGATGGCAGCAGCTGGGGCCCGGGCGGCGCCGAGCGCTGGATTTTCGAATGCATTGGCGACGGAGTCGCTGTGCAGGATTTTTGGCTCCCAAAAGGTGGTGGCTTCGGCACCAACCTGCGCAGCTACAATCCGGACACTGGCAAATGGGAAATCATCTGGGCGGCAACGTCGCTGAAAGGCCTGATGCACATCAGTGCCGGGTTGAACGACGAAGGCAATATTGTCATGGAAGTTTTGTCGCCGAAGTCCGATCCGCCGCGCCGCATTATTTTCTTCGCGCCGGATGACGACGGTTGGAACTGGGTACAGCAGTGGTCGTTGGATGGCGGCGCAAACTGGACCGACGTGTATCGAATTCGCGCCACGCCGTGGGCGGAGTAACGACGCTCTGTTGCGCACGCGGTCACCGCCACTGTTACTTAAAGATACACAACGGGAATCGCAGCGTGTCACGCTCCGTTATACTACGCACTGGATTTTCGCTCACTTACCACGCAATCGAGGCTTCTCAATGAAGACACTACTGTTGGCAGCGGCGCTCAGCCTGCTTTCCATGTCCGGCGCACAGGCGCAAACGGATGCGCCGTTCAAAGTCGAAGTTATCGCCGATTTCAACGAGCCCTGGGCGCTGGAGTTCCTGCCTGACGGCCGCATGCTGGTGACCGAGAAGACCGGCAACTTGCTGATCGCGACGCAGGACGGGCAGAAGTCGCGGCCTGTTTTCGGCGTGCCAAATGTCGACTTCTACGGGCAGGGTGGCCTGGGCGATGTCGTGCTGCACCCTGACTTCGCGAATAACAAGATGATCTACCTGAGCTACGTCGAGGAAGGCACGGACAACACGCGCGGTGCGGCGGTGGCGCGCGGCGTGCTGAATCTTAACGAACGCGGCGGCTCGCTGTCCGATGTTGAAGTCATCTGGCGCCAGTACCCGAAGCTGGTCGGCTTCGGCCACTATGGACATCGGCTGTTGTTCGATGCCAAGGGCTACCTGTGGATTTCTTCCGGTGATCGCCAGAAGTTCACGCCTGCACAGGACATGCAAACCAATATTGGCAAGATCCTGCGCCTGAACGACGATGGTTCGATTCCCGCTGACAATCCGTTCGTCGATTATCTGAAGGACGATCCATTCGTCGATGACGTCGGCGTCTACGCAGAAATCTGGTCGCGCGGGCATCGCAACCCGCTGGGCATTGCCATCGACCTCAATGGCCAGCTCTGGGATATCGAGATGGGGCCGGCGGGCGGTGACGAGCTGAATGCCGTGATGCGCGGCGCCAACTACGGTTATCCGCTGGTCTCGAACGGCAAACACTACGATGGCCGCGACATTCCGGATCACGATACGCGGCCTGATCTGGCGAAACCGGCCGTCTGGTGGACGCCCGTTATCTCGCCCGGCGACCTGATGGTTTACAGCGGCAAGCTGTTCCGCGAATGGCGCGGCAACCTGCTGGCGGCCGGCCTGTCCTCCCAGGCTATCGTGCGCATCGCAGTCGATGGCACGAACGCCCGCGAAGTTGCCCGCTACGACATGGGCGCGCGCATTCGTAACGTTACCGAGGGTCCCGACGGCGCACTGTGGGTGCTGGAAGACGAGCGCAACGACAGTACCGGTCGTTTGCTCAAGCTGACGCCGAAGTAAGCGGCGGGAGCGAACAGCCTTCGTTCGCACTTATCCAGGGTTGAACCGCGGCCATGAGCCAGCAAAGCGGTTCAACCCTGTTTCGCTGGCCGGTTTCCCGATCCCCGTTCCCGTTTCCATACTGCCGACAGGCTAGCAGCAGAGAAGCTGCTTGTGACCGTCCTGCAGGTAACGCTTCAAACCGGTTCTACAGCCCCTAGTCAACCAGGTAGTAACGCACCGTAGACACAACCCGAACCTTCTTGATGTGCGGATTGTTACTGTCGCGATCCGTTATCTGAAACTGGCCCTGGTTCGCGGTACGAATGCGTCCGAGGCTGCTGCCGCTGTCTTCCGCAAATTTCTCGGCGACTTCACGCGCGTTGCGCGTTGCTTCTTCAATCATCGCAGGTTTGAGCTCATTGAGACCGTTGAACAGGTACTGCGTCTGGAAGTTGTAGTCGCTCTGGTTCAGCACGATGCCCGCTCTGCCGAGCGTAGCGAGATCGCGCCCGGCACTGCGCACCGCGTCAATGTTTGATGTGAATACCGTGACGACCTGCGTCACCGCGTAACGAAACGTTACGTTCGGGTCCGAGTAGTCACGCGCCAGCCGGTCAACCACGCTCGGCGCGCCGATGCTGATTTCCTCAGGCGTGAAGCCACTGGTCTTCAGGAATGCGCTGATCTGCGCGCCCTGCTTTTCGATCGTGGCGATCAGCGGCTCAAGATCGTTGCCCGCGATCATCACCTGCATCGGCCAGATTGCGGTATCCGCCATCACATCGCGCTCGGCGAGTCCCTTGACCTCGACACTGCGCTCCAGCGTCCGTGCGGTGATGAAACCGTCGCCAATAAAGTAGCCGGCCGTTGCCAGGCCAATTGCGATCAATGCCCCGTTTATAATGCCAGCGCGATCATTCACGTGCCGCCCCTCAGGCGAAAAACTCAGCGCGCAGTATAGCCTGCCGGGCAGTTCCCCAGGTCGCGTTCAGCCAGGTCGAACCGAGGTGGCGGCCCGATGGTGCCGTCCCTGGCAATCGCGTTGGCTGCGGCGCACCCGCCCTTGTCTCAAACCGTTAGCTGCCATACCGAGTAAACTCGGCGCTCTGCCGCTCAGAATCAGGAAGGCTTTATGTCCCGTTTCGCAATGCTCATTTTGCTCGCGGCCGTCGCCGCGCCCAGCGCATGCACCAAGGATGCGGTGCCACCCGCTGATGCCGTATTCGTCAATGGCGCCGTATACACGATGAACGCAGCGCAACCGCAGGCCAGCGCCGTGGCGATACGCGACGGTGCGATTGTCTACGTTGGCGACAATGAGGGTGCGCTGTCGTACGCCGGAGCGGAGACCTACCAGGAGGATCTCGAAGGGCGCATGCTGCTGCCCGGATTTCACGACACGCACGCCCATGTGCTGGCCGGCGGCATGGCGCTCGGCGGCTGCAACCTCGAAGACGCGCGCGACGGCAAGCGCGTGCTCGCCATGGTCGAGCAGTGCATGGAAGAGTTCGACTACCCGCCGGGTGAATGGGTCATCGGTGCACGCTGGGCGCTCGCCGCGTTTGCGGACGGCAACCCGCGCAAGGAATGGCTCGATGAAATATTCGGCCAGCGCCCCGCGTTTTTCGTCGATACGTTTTCGCACTCCGCCTGGGTCAGCAGTCGCGCGCTGGAAATTGCCGGTATCAGCAAAGACACGCCGGATCCGCCGCAGGGTGTGATCGAGCGCGATCCGGCCACCGGCGAGCCGACCGGCACGCTGCGCGACAGCGCTATGGAACTCGTTTCCAAGCATATTCCGGAGGCGAGTGCCGACGAGATCGAGGCGGGCATCCTGCGCGGCCTGGAGGCAGCGGCCGCCTTTGGCATCACCGCGTTCATTGAGCCCGGCCTCAACGAGCTGCAGGCCACTACCTATGCTGACATGGATCGTCGCGGCGAGATTTCTGCGCGCGTGCTCGGCTCACTTTCTCCGCTGTCCTGGCATGCGGGGCGTATTGCAGAAGGTCTGGACGAATTGCTCGCGAAGCGTGCGAACTGGCGTGGCCCGATGTTTCGCGCCGAGTCCGTGAAGGTCTACATCGACGGCGTTATCGAAACCAAGACCTCGTTCATGCTGAAGCCCTACAGTGACGACAGCAATTTCCCGCCGTTCTACGAGGCTGCAGCATTGAACGGACTGTATGAACACCTGCACGCAGCCGGCTTGCAGATCCACACTCATGCGATCGGTGATGCAGCGATCCGGCTGGCACTCGATGCTTACGAACACGCCAGCAAGACGGTTGGCCCGCTGGACAACCGCCATCACATCGTGCACCTGCAGCTCATCGATGAGGCCGATATTCCGCGCTTCGCCGAACTTGGTGTCGCAGCCAGTTTTCAGGGCGTGTGGGCTTATCCCGATGAGTACATCGACGTTGCCGAGGCCCTGGTTGGCAAGGACAGGGTTGCGCGCTTTTACCCGGTCGCCAGCGTCGAACGCGCCGGCGGGCTCGTGGTCGGTGGCAGCGACTGGGACGTATCGTCGCTCAACCCGCTCGATGCGATCGAGACCCTGGTCCGCCGCCAGGACGCCTACGAAGCGACAGGCCCCCAGCTCGGCGTAAACGAAAATCTCAGCCTTGCGAGCGCTTTGCAGGCCTATACAAGCAGAGCGGCGTACCTGATGGGGCTGGAAAAACTGAGCGGCAGCATCGAAGTTGGCAAGCGCGCCGACCTGATTGTCATTGACCGCGATTTGTTCGCCGGCCCGGCAACGGATATCAACAACGCGGAGGTTGTACTGACACTGGTCGATGGCAAAGAAGTGTTTCGTGCTGACCGGCTGTAGCGGACAAAGGGCCGCAGCGCGGTTCTTCTCCCACACCCGGAAAGGAAGCAAAGCGCCGTTGCAGCCGCGCGCTGCCGTTGTTCGGCTAACCGGTCGAGTCGACCAGCCGAAACGCCGTTCGATACCGGTTCGCCAGTCCGAACCAGGCCACTGCTCACCCTCGCGTTTGCGATGAGCCCGGCAATGGATCGCAGCACCACCCTGGAGCGACGCGACGGCTGCTGGCGGGGGACTTTCCGTGCCATGGCAAGTCCATGTGAACTGCTGGTACGCCACGCTAGCGAATCGCTCGCACGGCGTCTGCTCGAAGCGGTCGCGAACGAAGCGTGGCGGATCGAAGACAAATTCAGCCGCTATCGGAGCGACAACATTATCGCGCGCATCAACAACGGCGCCGGTGAGCCCGTCCAGGTCGACGACGAAACGGCGAGACTGATCGACTTTGCGGTGACTCTGCACGAACTCAGCGACGGCGGTTTCGACATCACCTCCGGCGCGTTGCGCAAGGCCTGGAATTTCGATGGCAGTGATCGTGTGCCCGACGCGCAAACCGTTCGCGCTGCCCTTGCCGATGTCGGCTGGCACAAGGTCGACTGGAACCGTCCCTGGCTGACGCTTCGTACCGGCATGCAGATCGATCTTGGCGGCATTGGCAAGGAGTATGCTGTGGATCGCGCCGCGACCCGGGTCGCGGAGTTGACTGATTGTTGTTGCCTCGTGAACTTCGGTGGCGACCTTGCGGCCAGCGGCGCGCAAGCTGCCGAGCCACCGTGGCAGGTCGGAGTCGAATCTCCGGATGGCGAAGGGCGACAGGCCGAGCGGCTGATCAGGCTGGGGCGCGGAGCGCTGGCCACCAGCGGCGATGCGCGCCGTTTCCTGCTGAAAGACGGTACGCGCTACAGCCATATTCTGAATCCGCTGACCGGCTGGCCGGTCAGCGCCGCGCCGCGCTCGGTCACCGTTGCCGCGAACACCTGCACCCAGGCCGGCATGCTTGCGACGCTGGCAATGCTCAAGGGTCCCGATGCGGAGGCGTTTCTCGACGCGCAGGGCGTCCAGTACTGGTGCCGGCGCTAGCCGCCGATCTACACCGGACACGTGAATGCTGCGTTACGAGGTGAGACGGCGCCCTGACGCACGCGGTCGTAGAAATACCTACGGACAGGCCGAACCTTTGGCGGCAAACTCGCTCCTATGTTTGTCCGTCAGTTTATCCGCAGGGCTGAATACTTACGATGCGCATGACGCGAGCTGCCCGATTCGTCTTTCTCCTGACCATGCTGAGCACGGCAGCGACTGCCGCCGCCGCACCGCAGCTGCCGGCGTTCCTCGATGAGTACCGAGGCAAGGTTGTGGTCGTCGATTTCTGGGCGTCGTGGTGCGTGCCTTGTCGGCGCTCGTTCCCCTGGCTCAATGAAATGCAGAAGAAATACGCGGCCGATGGTCTCGTTATCCTCGGTATCAACGAAGACGATGATCAGCGCGAGGCGACCGGGTTCCTGGCGCAATACCCGGCAGAATTTCAGATCCTGCCGGACCCGGGCGGCCGCATCGCCAGCCAGTTCGAGCTGCTCGCCATGCCTACGTCTTTTTTGATCGGCAGGAACGGCGAGCTCATTACTAATCACCTGGGCTTCAAAGTGGCGAAAATTGCCGAGTACGAGGCGACGCTGCGACAGGCGCTCGGCCTCGACGAGCCTGATGCCAACCACTGAAGCAGGAGCACCCAAAATATGCCATTTCATCTAAAGAGACTCCTGCTGATTTCCGCGATGTTGCTGCTATCAGCCTGCAGTTCACTGGGCGTCGAGCCCTGGCAGCGCGACGTACTGGCCCGTGAAGAGATGCAGTTGGTCACCGATCCGGTCGAGGCGGGCATCGATGACCACATTTACTTCAGCAAGGAAGCAACGAGCGGCGGCCGCGGTTTCGGCGGCGGCGGCTGTGGCTGTAACTGAGCGCAGGACATGAGCAGATCAACGCAAAAAGATGTCGCCGCCACCCTCGCATTTGCGACCTGCTCGCTGCTCGGCACGACGACCAGTGCGCCGGTGCAGGCACAGGAAGAGCCGGCCTGGGATTTCAATACCGCGCTGCTGTACTACGGTGAAAGTGACAATCGCGTACAGGACATAAGCCTCAACCTGCTGGCACGCCGCAGCTTTGTCGACGACCGATTCCTGAGCCTCAGTCTCGCCGTCGATTCACTGACCGGGGCGACGCCCAGCGGCGCATTGCCAATGCCGGTTGCGCAGACATTCACCAGCCCTTCCGGCGATGCGCGTTACACGGTGCCTGGCGGCGAGCACCCGCTCGACAACACGTTTCTCGATACCCGCGTCGCACTGACGGCCGGCTGGCAGCAGCCGATCGGGCGCCTCTACACCGGCAGCGCGGGCGTCAGTTTTTCCAAGGAATACGATTACCAGCACGCGGGCGTGAATTTCGGACTGAGTCGCGACTTCAACAAGCGCAACACCACGCTGAGCGCAGGCCTCGCCTTCAGCCAGGACAATCTCGACCCGGTAGGCGGCGCGCCCGTGCCGCTGTCCTCGATGCTGGACGTCGATGACGACAGCAACAAGCGCGGCAACCCGAGTAAGGACGTGCTCGACTTGCTGATCGGCGTCACGCAGGTTGTCAACGAGCGTTTGCTGCTGCAGGCAAATTATTCCTACAGCGACTCGAGTGGTTACCTGAATGACCCTTACAAGATACTGAGCGTCGTGGATCCGGTAACCGGCGACACGCTGGCGCGTGCCCCGAGTTTGACCGGCCCATCGCACGATTATCGTTTCGAAAGCCGGCCGGATGCGCGCGCCAAGCACAGCCTGTTCGGGCAGGGGAAGTATTTCATGGACGGCAAGGTGCTCGATGTTTCCTACCGCTACATGACGGATGACTGGGGTGTTGACTCGCATACGCTCGATGGCAGGCTCCGCATTCCGTTCGGCGACAGCGCCTTTTTCGAACCGCATTTGCGTTTCTACACGCAGAGCGAGGCCGATTTTTATCGGGCGAGCCTGACCAGCGGCGAGCCATTGCCGATGCACGCGGCATCCGACTATCGGCTTGGCAATTTCGACGCCATCACTGCCGGGCTCAAGTACGGCTGGGAGACCGCCGGTGGTAACGAGGCCGCGGTGCGCCTCGAGTATTATCAGCAGGACGGCGAGGTGCCCGGTGCGCAGGTGATCGGCAACCAGCGCGACCGCGAACTTTACCCGGGCCTCAAAGCAATCATCCTGAACGTGAGCTACCGCTTCGGATTCTAGATAACGGCCGTTCGACCCTCGACCCGCGCGTGATTCGCTATACTTCCGGGCAGCAGGTCGTCGCTGCGTTCGCAGGGCGACATTTTTTGGGCGTGGTTTACGGTGCGATCGCGCCGGCCCGCCTCGCTAAACGGAGCTCTTGTATGAAACGTTGTCTTGCACAGGCCAATGGCCTTTTGCGCGAGTCGTGGGCACGGCCGCAGGCGCGCTTTGGCGCCGGGGGAATGCTTGCTGTGGCGATGTTACTGGGGGCCGCTCTGCCGTCCGCAGTATTGGCTGCCGATGCCGCTGCGGGCTTGCAGCGTTGCGCAATCATCACGGACAAATCAGCGCGTCTTGCCTGTTATGACGAGCTGGCACAGCAGGCTGCTACCAAGAGCGCGGCAGCCGTCGCCCAGCCTGCGGTTGCCGCAATGCCGAAGCCCGTAACGGCGGCGGTGGTGCCACAGGCGGCGCCACAAACGGTGCCACAAACGGCGCCACAAACGGTGCCACAAACGGTGCCACAGGCGGAGCCGGGGCGCGAGCATCTCGGCCCGATGAAAAGTGACGAGGAAGAACCCGCCGATTTCCCGGTGACGCTTGTAGCGGTCGGTGAGAGCTCAGTCGGTGGCAGGCTGTTCCAGTTCGAAAGCGGCCAGGTATGGCGACAGCTCGACAAGCGCTTCGTTGCCGTACCGGATGATCTGCCAGCACCGGCGGTTATTTCGCGCGGTGTGTTTAACAGTTACACGCTGCGAATCGATGGGGCAGGCCGCAGCATCAAGGTGCGGCGCGTTCAATAAGCCGGCGGCGGCAAACAGCTTGCAAGCGTATGCAGGAACATGTGTTCGTTCTGCTGATCAGGCGCAGATCTGATCGATCTGCGCCATTAGTTCCGGCGTAAAGCGCTCGACGAACTCACTGGCGCGCAGATTTTCCTGTAACTGTTCAATGCGGCTGGCGCCGGTGATGACCGTCGATACCTGCTTGTTTTGCAGGCACCACGCCAGTGAGAACTGCGCAAGGCTCGCGCCCATGGATTCGGCCAGCGGCTGCAGCTTCGCGACTTTCTGCAGCCGTTTCTTATTCGTCAGCTCATCCCGCAGCCACTCGTAGCCCGGCACCGTGGGTCGACTGCCTTGCGGCACGCCGTCGTTGTACTTGCCGGTCAGCAGGCCCGAAGCCAGCGGGCTCCAGGTGGTTGCGCCGTACCCCCGCGCCGCATAAACGACCTGGTAAGCCGGCCCGAAGCGGTGCCTTTGCAGCAGGTTGTAAACAGGCTGTTCCATGACCGGCTTGTGCAGATGATGACGCTCCGCGGTTTCGATCGCGGTCAGGATATCGGCGGCTTCCCACTCCGACGTGCCCCAGTACAGGGCCTTGCCGCGTTCGATGATGTTGTGCATCGCCCAGACTGTTTCTTCGATGGGCGTCGCCGGATCCGCCCGATGACAGTAAAGCAGGTCCACGTAGTCGAGGCCAAGGCGCCGCAGCGAGCCATCGATCCCCTCCAGCAGGTACTTGCGGTTCAGCGTGTTCTTTTCGTTCGGTGTGTCGTGCAAGCCCCAGAACAGCTTTGTCGACACCAGGTAACTGCCGCGTCGCCAGCCGAGCTTGCGCAATGCCGCGCCCATCACCTCTTCCGACTTGCCCGCCGCGTAATTCTCGGCATTGTCGAAAAAATTGACGCCACTGTCGTACGCGGCCGCCAGCAGGTTCACGGTATCGTTAATGCCGACCTGGCTGTGCAATGTCACCCAGGTGCCAAGCGACAGTTCGCTGACCCTGATGCCGGATCTGCCAAGATGACGGTAGTTCATGCGGAAATCCCTCGCGAATTGGTTTTCATGGTAACGGCATAGTGACCTTCATAGAAAGGCCCGCGGGTTTCTGCCGGGTGGGATTTGCTCTACGATGAGCACTTTTGCAGGCACAGGTGTTTTCATGAGTTCGCGACCAACGGTCTGGCAGACGCTAAGGGCAATTTCATGCGTATTACTGCTGGCGTCCTGCGCGTCACCGGGTTCGCAACCTGAAACCGATCTCGCCGGTTTTTGCGCCAAGCTGCCGCGCGCGGCTTATGCCGAATTTTCGAGAGACAAACGCAGCAACGACTGGTTCGACGTCTACGAAGTACGCCCCGGCATCTGGGCGATCTACGAGCCGTGGCAGTGGCAAGAGGTAATCTCCTACCTGATCGTCGGGCCCGAGCGCGCGCTGTTGTTCGACACCGGCAACGGCATTGGCGATATCAAGGTGGTTGTGGATCAACTCACCGACAAGCCGGTTACCGTACTCAACTCGCATTCGCACTACGATCATGTCGGTGGCAACTACCAGTTCGAACGGATTCTGTCGCTGTCGACCGATTTTTCGATCGCCCGCAGCAAGGGCATGAGCAATGACGAGATTCGCATCGAGGTATCAGCGGATGCCTTGTGCAAAGCGTTGCCGCCGGGCGTTACGCCGGATAATCACAGCGGCAGGCCGTACCGCATTACCGAAACCGTTGACGAGGGCGATGTCATTGATCTCGGCAATCGCAAGCTGGAGATTCTGCGCATCCCAGGTCACACGGATGACGCCATTGCCCTACTGGATCGGGCGAACGGTTTGCTATGGACCGGCGACAGTTTCTACCTCGGGCCGATCTGGTTGTACGCAGCGGAGACCGATCTCGCTGCTTACCGGCAATCGCTGGCGCGAATCGCAGCACTCGCGCCACAGTTGACGGCCTTGCTGCCGGCCCATAACACGCCAATCGCCGCGCCGGAAATGCTGGTCGAGGCCTTGGCCAGGTTTGATACGGTGCTGGCGGGCAAGGCGCAGGCAACGCCAAGTTGGGAAGGCGTTGTCACTTTCGAGTTCGAGAACTTCGGTTTCCTGATGCGCGAGGATTACACGAGTATTCCTGCGTCGAGCAGGTGAGCGCGGGCCCAGCTAAGTAGACTGTCTGCCAGCACCGCGCTGAATGGGGAGCAAAGTCCGTGGCTGAACATCGAGGCCCGATCTACGAAGTCACACTGCAGGTCGACGACGCGGCCGCCGCCGGTTTTGACGACTGGCTGGAGCTGCACGCGGCTGAAATGCTGTCGCTGCCGGGCTTTGAGGGTGCCGAGATCAGCAAGCTCGACGATAGCGATGGTCGGCAGGCGCGCGTCGTGCGCTATACGCTGGCCGACGACGGGGCGCTCGAATCCTACCTCGCCGGTCCTGTGACGGCGATGCGCCAGGCGACGGCCGAGCAGTTCGGCGAACACCTGACGACCAGTCGCAGGATCCTGCGCGGCGCCAGCCCGGTCCTCGCGGCGGGCACAAGGCACTGCCTCAATTGCGACCACCTGCTGCTCGGCCAGTACTGCGGCAGCTGCGGGCAGCGGGCAAGCAGTCGGCTTATCAGCATCTGGGAGCTGTTCAGGGACGCGTTCGTCGACTTGCTGGATGTCGACTCGCGACTGTGGCGCACGCTCGGCAAGCTCGCATTCCGCCCGGGTCAGCTGACGCGCGATTACCTGCGTGGCCGACGCGCGCGCTACGTTCCCCCGTTTCGCACCTACCTCGTCCTGAGCATCGTGTTTTTCGTCATCGCGCTGTTCGATCCGCGTGAACAGCTGAGCCTGTTCTTCGAGCCGGTCGAGCCTGAAGCCGAAACGGCTGACGTTACGAAGCGCGAAACGGCGCGTGAAGAACTACTCAGGGAGCTCGAAGCCGAGGGCATAATCGCGCCAAAAGCCGGCAAGGCCGGCGAGACTGACAAAGCTGGCGAGACGGACAAAGCCGGCGAGACGGACAAAGCCGGCGAAACTGACAGGGCCGGCAGCAGGTCGCCGGGTCTGCTGGTCATCGATACGGAAGACGGCATCACGGATTGCGAGATAAAGGAATTCGATACGTCCGACTGGCCAGGCTGGTTATCGCGGCGTCTTACTCGCGAGCGGCTGCAGGGCGCCTGCGAAAAAGTTTTTGCGGATGGCGATACGAGCGTGCGCGCCTTCGCCAAAAAGCTCACTGAGTACATTCCCGCCGGTTTGTTCGTGCTGTTACCGCTGATGGCGCTGGTTCTGAAAATCCTGTACCCGCTGTCAAAGCGCTACTACGTCGAGCATTTACTGTTCGTTTTGCATTTCCACGCGTTTGTCTTTTTAGTATTGACCATGCAGGTCCTGGTCGGTCGAACCGGATCGCGGTTTGCGTCAGTGGACTGGGTCACAGAGCTCGTCAACGTCGTCCTGGGCGTTTACATTTTCGTTTACCTGTACAAGGCGATGCGCAGAGTCTATGAGCAGGGGCACTGGCTAACGGCGCCGAAGTTTCTGATTCTGCAGGTCGCCTATGCGCTGGGCCTTGGTTTGATGCTTGCGACCATCGTAGTCTTCGCCGCATTTTCGGCGTGATGGCGCGAACAGGCATCGACGGTTCCTGCAGCGCCCCGGGCACGTCAGCCAATGTCGGTTCGACGATGCCGTGGCGCAGGCAGCGGCGCCGGCAGCGCGAGCCGAACAGAATCCGGATAGCATCGTAACCAGCAGCAGCGGGAGCGGAGAGCAGGCATGAGCGACATATCACGACGAAATTTCCTGGGAATGAGTGCCGCCTCCATGGCGCTGACGGGTTGCGGTACGGCCACGCCGCGCGCGGCATCTGCGATGCCTGCCGTCCGGTCGGATGCCGATGTCGAGCGGCTGTTGCCGACGCTTTCCAACTGGGGGCGCTGGGGTGATGACGATCGTTTTGGCACGCTCAATTTCATAACGCCGGCGCGTCGTCGTGCCGCTGCGCGCGAGGTACGACGAGGGCAGTCCGTGTCGCTGGCGCGCACGACCGCGCTCGGCGATGTCGATCGCGGCGTTCTTGAAATGGATATTCGCGCCGGCGGCGCGCTCGACGTCATCGGCATGCGCTACCACGGCTACGAGATGACCCACCTCGACGCGCTGGGCCATGTCTTCGCTGACGAGGTCCACTTGTACAACGGCTTGCCCCGAAGGCTGGTGACCACTGCGGGCGTTCAGGAACTGGGCGTCGAACTGCTGGGCCGGAATGGCATCGTCGGTCGCGGCGTGCTGCTCGATATCGCGACGCTGCAAGGCGGCGCATTGAAGGGCGGGGCAGCAATATTCCCGGAGGACCTCGATGCGGCGGCCAGGGAACAGGGCGTTGACGTTGGCAGCGGCGATATTCTGCTGGTGCGCACCGGCCGCGGCCGCCTCAATACCTGGGAAGAGCGGGCCGGCCTGCATCCCGAATGCCTGCCATGGATTCACGAAAAAGAGATCGCAATGCTCGGCTGTGATGGCGACAGCGATGTCTGGCCACTGGCCGGCTTCGAGAAACGCGTGCGCGTTTTTCATTCGATCGGCATTCCGTTCCTGGGTATGCCACTCATCGACAACGCCGAACTCGATGCGCTCAGTGCTGCCTGCAAGACTGAACGCCGCTGGTCATTCCTGTTAACGATCGCGCCGCTGCGCCTGGCCGGGCTAACGGGTTCACCGATCAATCCGATTGCGCTGTTCTAGCAGCCCGTCGCGGGTACCGACTGTTACCGGCGCAGCATGCGCGGCAATCATCGCTACCGCTATCCCGGTTGTGCTGGGGTATTCTCTCGCCAGTGCAGGAAACTTTAAGGAGTTGCAGCAATGAAGCGTGCGATGGTATTCGCGATACTCGTGCTACTGGTGGCGTCCGCCGCTGCGGCGTTTTACTCAAGCGCGTTTCTTTGGCTGTTCCTGATCCTGGCGCCGCTATTGCTGATTGCGGCCTGGGACCTTATCCAGTCTGAGCATTCGCTGCTGCGCAACTACCCGGTATTCGGCCACCTGCGTTACCTGCTGGAAGAGGGCCGGCACCAGATTCGCCAGTATTTCATCGAGGGCGATCGGGACGAAGTGCCGTTCTCGCGGGTGCAGCGCAACGTCGTGTACCAGCGTGCCAAGGGCGCCAGCGATGCCATCCCTTTCGGCAAACTGATCAACGTCTACGAGCCCGGCCACGAGTGGCTGGAGCATTCGATGACGCCGCTTGAGCCGGTCGCTGCGGATCTGCGCGTGACGGTTGGCAACAGCCAGTGCAAAAGTCCCTATTCGGCGTCGCGTTTCAATATTTCGGCCATGAGCTACGGCTCGCTGTCATCGCATGCGGTACTCGCGCTGAACCTCGGGGCAAAGCAGGGCGGCTTCTATCACGACACCGGCGAGGGCGGCATCAGCCGCTACCACACGGAGCACGGCGGCGATCTCGTCTGGGAAATTGGTACAGGCTATTTCGGTTGCCGTACAAAAGACGGCCGCTTCGATCCCGACAAGTTCCGCGAAACGGCGGCCAGCGACCAGGTGAAAATGATCGAGCTCAAGATGTCGCAGGGCGCCAAGCCGGGCGGCGGCGGCTTGCTGCCCGGTGCAAAAGTCACCGAAGAAATCGCCGAGGCGCGCGGTATTCCGGTCGGTAAGGACTGCCACTCGCCGGCTTCGCACAGCGCATTTGCCACGCCGATCGAAATGCTGCAGTTCCTCGGCCAGTTGCGCGATCTGTCGGGTGGCAAGCCGGTTGGCTTCAAGCTGTGCGTCGGCCAGCGTGGCCAGTTTCTCGCGGTCTGCAAGGCGATGCTGAGTACCGGCATCTATCCTGATTTCGTTACCGTAGACGGCAGTGAAGGCGGTACCGGGGCAGCGCCGCCCGAGCTTACCCAGTCGATCGGCCTCGGTCTGCGGGAAGGACTCATTTTCGTGCACAACGCGCTCGTCGGTATTGGCCTGCGTGACCAGGTGAAGGTTATTTGCGCCGGCAAGATCATTACCGGATTCGACATGGCCGCGAAGATTGCCATGGGTGCGGACATCTGCAACTCGGCCCGCGGCATGATGTTTGCGCTGGGCTGCATTCAGGCGCGCGCCTGCCACCGCAATATTTGTCCGACCGGCATCACGACGCACGATCCCTGGCGCGTGCACGGGCTGTCGGTTGCCGACAAGGGCCCGCGCGTGATGCGCTTTCACAAGGAAACCGTCGCACATTTTCAAATGGTGCTTGGCGCCTGCGGCCTGAAGAACCCGGAAGAGCTCAAGCCCGAGATGCTGTGGCGCCGCGTTACACACCTGCAGACGATGAACTACCGCGAGCTTTACCCCTACCTCGAAGCGGGTGAGCTGCTGCATGGCGTGCAAGAGCAGCGCTGGCAGGGCTGGTGGAACCAGGCTCGTGAAGATTCCTTTGCGCTCGCCTGATGACGGGCGCAATCCGGACTACCGTGCGCGCTTGCCTTGCCTCAGACTGGGCAGCGCTTGCCGGGTTTGCAAGTTCGATCTCTGCCTGCAAATCGGCATTAGAGCGCATGGCCCGCATTGCTTTCAACGATGGGACGTCGAATAAATGAAACTGCTCAAGAAGATTGTTGGAGGGTTTTTGTTGATCCTCGCCGTGGCGATTGTGGCGCTTGGCATTACTGTCAGCTACAACGCGGAATGCGCCGAGGCACCCGCTGTTGCGGCCGGCGTACCGACGATGAAGGCGATCGTTTATCGCTGCTATGGCTCGGCCGATGTACTGCGGCTGGAGGATGTTGCAAAGCCAGTGCCGGCCAGCGACGAGGTGCTGGTGAAAGTCCGCGTCGCCGCCGTCAATCCACTGGACTGGCACTACATGCGCGGTTCGCCCTACATCATGCGTCTCGCTTCCGGCATTGGTGCGCCAGCCGATGAAAGCGTGGGCGTGGACTTCGCCGGCACGGTGGAGGCGGTTGGCAGTGAGGTCACAAGCCTGCTGCCGGGAGACGAGGTATTCGGCGGCCGGTCCGGTGCGTTTGCCGAGTACCTGACCATTCCCGAGAGCCGCGCGATCGTCAGGAAGCCGCCTGGCGTGAGTTTCGAACAGGCTGCGGCCGTGCCGGTTGCGGCCGTCACTGCGCTGCAGGCGCTCCGTGATCTCGGCAAGCTTGAACCGCGGCAGAAAGTGTTAATCAACGGGGCATCCGGCGGAGTCGGCACGTTCGCCGTGCAGATCGCCAGGGCGATGGGTGCCGAGGTAACCGGTGTCTGCAGTACCCGCAACGTCGAGCTGGTGCGCTCACTCGGCGCCGATCACGTGATCGATTACAAGCTGGAAAATTACCTGGAGTCGGGCCTGCAGTATGACGTGATCATCGACAACGTCGGCAATAACTCGCCGCTGGCCAATCGCCGGGTGCTGACGCCGTCCGGCCGGCTGGTCCTGGTGGGCGGTCAGCCTGGCGACTGGGTGGGGCCCTTCCTGCGCCCGTTACAGGCACTGGCCGTGGCGCCATTTGTCAGCCAGGAATTGCGCACCTTGTTGTCCGAGTTCAGCAAGGACGACCTGGAATACCTGGCCGACCTGCTGGCATCCGGAGAACTGACCGCAGTGATCGATCAGCACTTCTCACTGGCCGACGTTCCTGCTGCGATCCGCTATTCGGAAGATGGTCGTGCACGCGGCAAAATCATGATCGACATGCCGTAGTTCGCAGCCTGTCGCTTTGCCTGATCACGAACGGTGCGGGCGCCGCGACGAGTGTTATCAGGCGTAGCCGCCGAGCAGTTTTTTCAGGTCACCAACAAACTGGCGCAGGATGCCGGTCATTAACGCGAATTCTGCGTCGAGCCTCGCCAGCGGGTCATTGTTGATATCCTTGTCATCGTCCATCCCGAGGAAGCGCAGCTTGCTGATAACGCCGTTCTCGTCGAGCACACAGCCCATGACGTTGTCGTACTCGATAGCGAGATGCGTCAGCAGCATGCCGTTGGCGACATGGTCGCGAATGGTCCTGTCCGTCAAATCAAAATCAGACCAGCGCACGTAAGAACTCTTATCGCCGGCGTCCTGCATGCGGCACTCGCGGCCGAGCGCGAACTGCTTTGGCGCACCGCCCAGGAAGATTCCGGTCAGTAGTTCACTGACCGGCTGCCGGTATTCCAGCGGTCGCAGGTTCAGGTCACCGAACGGCGCCCGCAGCCTGCGCAGGAAGCGCTCCGCGACAGATTCCTGGGCAGAATCGATGCCGATGATTTTTTCGCCGATGTCGAAGTAGCCCCAGATCTTGTCGGATTTCAGCATCGCCCTGGGCAGCAGTTCGTCGCGCGTCTCGGCTTTCATGCGGCGTTTTTCACGCGCGTGCGGTGCTTCGCCCATGCGCTCGCGATAGTCGGCGATGCGCAGTTCCAGTTCTTCATTGATGGCTGCCGGCGGCAGCAGCCGCGACTGGCTGCGCAGCTTCAGCAGGTCTGCACCGTTGACGCGACGGGCGAGTGCATCGCTGGCATCCGCAAACACCGGCATCCATCCGGAACTGCGTTCCGTCAATGGCCCGCAGGGTTCAAAGGCAGCCGCGGCCAGCGTTTCTGACAAGGCGTCCTCGCTGTCGGGCCAGCTGTTGTCGAGTCGAAAGTAGCGAACGTTGCGAAACATGAGCGGGATTCTGCAGAACGAGGGCGGCGCAGTATCCGCATTACAACGCGCAATGTCACCCTTGAAATACGGCGCACAGGCATGCTTGGCAGCGTGGCACTGCGCGCAGCCGCTGACGGCCACCCGGCGGCGCGTAGGGTGGCTGCGACCCGGACCGGGATCGCCACCTGTACCCGCAACTGGGTTAAGCTGGGCCACAGCCATCTGCTCCGGAAGGAATCACTCCATGAATCAGAACAAGATCATCGCGATAGTCTTGCTCGTCGGCGGCGCAGTTGCGCTGTTCTTCGGCATCAATGCCGCGAACGCGCCGATGGAAGAGATGTCTGAAGCGTTAACCGGCCAATATTCGGACCGCACCATGGTTTACCTGATCGGTGGCGCGGCCGCCGCGATTGCCGGTGTCGCGTTGCTGCTCAGGAAATAGCGACGGGCAGTGCGGCACGCGGGTGGCGCCACGGCCGGATCGCCGCGAATACTGGTCGACGAGCGTGCAGGCGACGCCACCCATCGGCTCGGGTGAGTAGTTCTGGCACCTGCAAGATCAGCTATTAGTGAGCAAAAAAAGGGGCCATGCGGCCCCTCTTTTTCGTCGCCAGTTTCTCGCCTGGTACGCGGTAGTTAACAGAGACTGAATGACCGCCCGAGCCGTCAGGACGCATCACACGCTACAGCGTGTGATGCACCGTCTTGCCACCCACCACCGTCCGCAGCACGCGCGCATCGCGAATCTCTGCCGCCGGAATCTTCGTCAGGTCACGATCGAGCAGCACGAAATCGGCAAGCATGCCGGGTGCCAGCATGCCCTTGTCACTTTCTTCGAAGGAACTGTAGGCGCCTTCGCGGGTGTACGCGCGCAGCGCTTCTTCCACGGATACTTTCTGCGCTGGCACCCAGCCGTCAGGGTTCGCCTCATCAAGCGTGCGTCGCGTAACAGCCGCGTAAATACCGAGCAGCGGTTTTGCCGGCGCGACGAACCAGTCGCTGCCGAACGCCACGTGCGCGCCGGAATCAATCAGCGCGCGGAACGCGTAGGTGGTCTCCGCGCGCAATGGCCCGATCACCTTGTCCGCCCAGCGTCCATCGTCGATCGCGTGGTACGGCTGCATGCTGGCGATGACTTGCTGCGCCGCAAAGCGCGGCACGTCGTTCGGGTGAATATGCTGCGCGTGCTCAATGCGGAAGCGCCGATCTTTGCTGCCGTTCTGGTCCGCAACGTCGAGGTAGATGTCGAGCAGGTCGCGAATCGCGCTGTCACCAATGGCATGCACCATCACCTGCAGGCCGGCTTGGTCGGCGCCGTCGACCCAGCGGCGCATGTCGTCGAGCTTGTTGATCAGGAAGCCGCGGTCGTCCGGCGCATCCGTAAACGGCTCGAGCATCGCTGCCGTGTGCGAGCCGAGCGAGCCGTCCATAAAGCCTTTCAGACCGCCGGTGCGCAGCCAGGCATCGCCGGTGCCGTTCTTTTGCACATCGTCGCGCAGCTTTTCCCATTCGTTCAGCGGCACCACCGAGTACACGCGCGTAATCATCTGGTCAGCCGCGTGCAGGCGGCGGTACGACGCCAGCGATGAGAATCCGGCCATGTCGTGCACGCTTGTCACACCCTGCGCTGCGACATGCTGCATCGCGGCCAGCACCTGCCGATCAAGCAGTGCGTCGCCCGGCGGCGGTATCGCATCGTCGATCAGCGTCATTGCGTTGTCTTTCAGAACACCGGTGGGATAACCCGCGGCATCGCGAACGATTTCGCCGCCATCGATATCAGGCGAATCTGCATCGACGCCGGCAAGTTTCAACGCGACTGAATTCGCCAGCGCCATGTGCCCGTCGAGGCGGTAGATCCACACCGGGTTGTCAGGCGTCGCCGCATCGATCCATTCTTTGGCAGGCAGCTCGCCGCCCCAGTTCTCATGGTCCCAGGCGCCGTCCAGCACCCATTCCCCGGGTGCTACGGTCCTGACGAACTCTGCGATGCGTCGCGTGAACTCGGCCGGTGTCATCGCGTCGCGCAGCTGCACCGAGGCGAGGCTTGAACCGCCGGTGGCGAAATGCACGTGGGTATCGATAAAGCCGGGTACCAGCAGGCCGCCGTCTGCCTGGATCACCAGGGTGCCGGCGCCGGACATTGCCTCGATTTCTGCGCGTGAGCCTACCGCGACAATACGGTCGTCGCGGCTCGCGAGGGCTTCCGCCCACGGTTGCTGTGGATTGCCGGTCCAGATTGGCGCGCCGACAACGATCATCGAGGCCGGCTGCGGCGCTTCGCTGTTCCTGCTGCAGGCCGTGACCAGCACGACCGCAACAAGCAGCAAGGCCGAGCTGCGCAGAGTGCTGCAGAGTCGAAATTTCATAGTTTCCCCTTTCAAGCGGCGGCGCCGCGCATCAGTCATCCCTTGAGCGGGTGTATTGCAGATGGTGCTCGGTAAGGCTGTCGCCCTGGCGCATCACGATGTAGCCATCGATCGCGTCCGGACCGTTCCGGTAAAAACTCAGCCCGCCGAAATGCAGCGCGTTCTCCTCGACCTTGACGAGGCGAAAACTGACGAAGTCCGGTTTTTCTTCCCAGGCGCTGAAGTCGGCATTGAAATGCCTGACCTTGAGAGTGAGCGTACCGTCCTCGACGGTAATCAGCATGATTTCGTAGAAAGCGACACCCTCGTCGCCGTACAGCTTGAACAGCCCGACCATCGACCCGGCGGACGGCGGGTTCCAGGTTTCTTCCAGCTGCTGGCCAAAGCCGCTGCCCTGCCAGGCGCCGACCAGCCAGCGCGCGTCATCGAGCGTGGCGGCGGGGCGCGCCTCGTTTTCTGCCAGCTGGTAGGTATGTGCGGTGCGCAGTTCAGCGGTCAGTGCGTCGCAGCCCAAGCAGATCAGCAGGCTGGCTAACAGGATCGAACGGGTCATTGCTGCATCCTCAGGATTTGCGGATTACTGAAAAAAGCGTCGTTGAGAGTATACGACACCGCTTTGCGATCAGCCTTGCAGGGGCTGACGGACTGCGCCACAGGCACACAATTCGCGCGTTTGCGCCACAAACTGTGATCAGAGTCGCAGGCACTGAAACAGCCGGTCTTCATACTGCCAAGGCAGCAAGATTATGTTTGATGACAATCGATTGTCGTCGATTCGGCGTCAAAGAGGCATGCGGTGTTACTGTTTAAACCCCTGACCGAAAGGCTTGCAACACTATTGTCCGTTGCCCTGGCGTTGGCTACTTTCGTGTTCGACTGGTCACAGCCTCTCGGTATTGCCGGCAGCATGCCTTACGTTGTGCTGCCGCTGGTCGGGCTGCTCGCCCGCTCGTCCTGGATGGTTATCGCCGGTGCAGTCGTCGGCTCCTTGCTGACTATTCGCCGGCATGGCCCTGTCAGAACAGGGCGGCGAATTCAGCACTGTCATCATCAACCGGGTGATGAGCATCACGCTGATCTGGGTTGCGGCCTGCGCCGCGTTGCGGCACCTTGCGATCGGCCGGCATCTCAACCAGCAGCTGCGGCAACAGGCCCTCACCGATCCACTGACCGGCCTTTTCAACCGGCGGCACGTATTTGCCTGCATCGATCGTGAGCTGCGGCGCTACCTGCGCTACGCGGAAGCGTTTTCGATCATCCTGATCGACGCGGATCACTTCAAACACGTCAACGACAACTACGGTCATAGCACAGGCGATGCCACGCTGCGCCTGATTGCCCGCGTGTGCCAGTCATCCGTTCGCGAAACCGACATCGTCGGTCGCTTCGGCGGCGAGGAATTCATCATCCTGTTGCCACACACGAAAGCTGCCGCCGCGGCCGTGGTGGCTGAGCGCATACGCTGCGACATGCGGACGGTCAGCCAGGATCTGCTGGACGGTGCCGTGCTGGTGACCCTGAGCCTTGGCATCACCGAAGTGGCCCCGGACACCGCCAGTTTCGACAAGCTGCTGGCTACCGCTGATAAAGCCCTGTACGCGGCGAAAGCGGCTGGCCGCGACCGGGTTGTCGTCACGGCGGCTGCGAATCCCGGGCTGGCAACCGTCAACGCCGCCTGAGCGTTGCTGCTATCGCTCAACAAGCACCTGGACGACTGCGCCAGCGTCGCGGATTTACTGGCAAAACGGTGCGCGCCTGCTATCATGCGCCCCGCCTCTTGGCCATCCGGCCCCCGTGTTTCTCGCCCGCCGACCGTTATGGGTCCGTCGCGGTGATCATTTCCGGGTCGATTTCAGTCGCTCTACCAGGTAATTCATCGTGATCTCTGCTGCAAACCTGTCGATCCAGTTCGGCGCCAAACCACTTTTCGAGAACGTTTCCGTCACGTTCGGCAACGGCCATCGCTTCGGCCTGATCGGCGCCAATGGATCCGGCAAAACGACGTTCATGAAAATCCTGGCAGGCGAACTCGAGCCCAGTGCCGGCAACGTGTCGACAGAAGCGCACGTGCGGGTGGGGCGGCTGCGCCAGGATCAGTTCGCTTACGAAAAATTCCGCGTGCTCGATACGGTGATCATGGGCCATGAGCGGCTCTGGGAAGTGTCGCAGGAACGTGACCGGCTTTACTCACAGCCCGAGCTCAGCGACGCGGACGGCATGCTCGTCGCTGACCTCGAAGTGGAGTTCGCCGAGATGGACGGCTACTCCGCAGAATCACGCGCCGGCGAGCTGCTGCAGAGTATTGGTATTCCTATCGAACAGCATCAGGGTCCGATGAGCGCAGTTGCGCCCGGCTGGAAGCTGCGCGTGCTGCTGGCACAGGCGCTGTTTTCGGATCCCGACGTGCTGCTGCTTGATGAGCCGACCAACAACCTCGATATCAATACGATTCGCTGGCTCGAAGAATTTCTTAACGCGAGCAAGGCGACGATGGTAATTATTTCGCATGATCGCCATTTCCTGAACAGCGTCTGCACGCACATGGCCGACCTCGATTACCGTGCTCTGCAGCTGTTCCCGGGCAATTACGATGAATACATGACCGCAGCCGAACAGGCGCGCGAGCGGGTGCAGTCGGATAACGCCAAGAAAAAGGCAAAGATGGCTGACCTGCAGGCGTTCGTCAGCCGCTTCTCTGCGAACGCATCGAAAGCCAAGCAGGCCACCTCGCGTGCGCGGCAGCTGGAAAAAATCCAGCTGGAAGAGATCAAGCCATCGAGTCGGGTCAGTCCCTTCATTCGCTTCGACCAGGAAAAACTGCTGCGACGCATCGTTGTTGAGACCAGTGAACTCACCAAAGGCTTTGATGAAGGGCCGCTGTTCGAAAAGCTGGACCTGACCATCGAAGCTGGCCAGCGGGTCGCGATCATCGGCCAGAACGGCATCGGCAAGACGACGCTGATCCGAACCTTGCTGGGCGATATCACGCCTGACAAAGGCGAGATCAAGTGGGCAGAGAACGCCAAGGTGGGTCACTTCGCGCAGGATCACGCCGCCGATTTCGAAGATGACCTGAACCTGTTCGACTGGATGACGCAATGGCAGCCGCCGAAAACCGACGAGCAGCTGCTGCGCGCCACGCTGGGTCGCATGCTGTTTTCGCGCGACGACAGTGAGAAGTCTGTAAGGGTTGCTTCTGGCGGCGAGCAGGCGCGCCTGCTGTTCGGCAAACTGATGCTGCAACAGCCGAACGTTATCGTAATGGACGAGCCGACCAATCACCTCGACATGGAATCGATCGAGGCGCTGAACCTGGCGCTGGAGCACTATCCCGGTACGCTGATATTCATCAGTCACGATCGCGATTTCGTGTCATCGCTGGCAACCCGCATCATCGACATGACCGCCGACGGCATCGTCGATTTCCGCGGCGACTACGACGACTACCTGCGCACGCAGCTGCAGGACAAGCAAAGCCGGGTAGCTTAGAACCACGGACCGCTGGCGAATCGATTGCGCCCGGGACGCGAGTGGTGCCAGACTGCCGTCCCTAGCCACCCCGGTCGAGGATTGCGGCAATGTACAGCGCAGCGTTTATTTTCGAGCCCGGTGAGTACGACGCCGAGTTTCACCGTCTGAACGACCTGATTGACGCTGCCGCAAAAGCTAACCCGGGCTTTATCGGGACCGAGTCCTGGCAATCCGCAGACGGCAAACGGCGCAACGCGACGTATTACTGGAAATCGCTGGAGTCGCTCAAGGAGTTTGCCGGCCACGTGCGGCACCTGGAGGCGAAAAAGCAGTACCGCAACTGGTACAAGGGCTACCAGATCGTCGTGTCTGAAATCATTCGCTCGTACGGCGACGGTCGCATCGACCACATCACGCCGAACAGTCGCAGCGATCAGCGCTGATCGTCAGCGATTTGACCGCGCCCGCCAGCAGCTAACCGCGGCGATGCCGAACTAGTTGCTGACGCCTGAGTCCAGCATCTCCTTTTGCGACGCCGTTTCGCGCAGCGCCTGCGGTACGTTGGTGCGAATCGTTTCATGCACGGCGGCGGCGATGCGCGAATGGTCCCAGGCAGAATTGACCTTCAGCACGTTCGACATCAGCGTCGCGATGTAATGCAGGTGCCGATTGCCTTCGCCCTCGACGTCTTCCAGCGATTCCACGATCGCCACCGAATTCATCATGTTGCGATCGTTGCCCATGTACTTGTCGCAGCGAAAGCCTTCCTCGGGCTTGCAGGAATACAGTGAGCCGCTCTTGAAGAACACCGCATGGTCTTTCAGTTCCGGCGCATAGCTGTAGCGGTAGCGCCGTTTCGTCAGGTACATGTACTTCTTCATCTGCAGACTGGACCATTCGTCAACCAGCCGGCCCTGCTCAATACGAAACAACAGGCGCGCCAGTTCGCGCGGCGTGGCGAACGAGATGCGACCCGGTACTTTCTGCTTCGACAGCGTCGTCCAGAATGATCCCTGCTGCAGGCTGTTGATATCGATGCCGGCCTGTTCGAGTGGCTCGGTAACGACCGCACGCGCCAGTTCGGCCAGTTGAGTCTTCGGCGTCACCTTGAAGAACTGTTCGCTCTCCTCAAAACTCTTCGGGTATTCGGCACCGAAGTGGCGAATCAGCATGGCTTCGCGCCAGATGATGGAGCCGGCCCCGTTTGCCGACGCGGAGATCGCGTGGTCCAGCCATTCGCTCAGCCGAAATGAATCGCCCTGCCTGATCACCGAGAACTGGTTGATCTGCAGGGTTTCATTCCATTTCGGCACCGCGTGGATTTCATTGCTGACCCAGGTGCCGGCCGGCGACACCGACTCGCGCAACACCCGGGCGCGATCTTCGACATCGGGAAATGCTTCCGCCAGCGCGTAAAACAGCGCGGTCATGCAGATCAGTTTGCCGACGCTGCCGGCGTTCTGTTTGGTATCGGCGCGCAAGCCTGCCCAGCGGACCAGCGTCGGATCACTCATGTCGACCAGCACCATGCCGTAGCTGGGATCGCGATTCCGCAGGCTTTTCGCGAGGAAGGCGGCGAGGGCCGGGTCTTCCGGCTGCGCGTCGAAATCCGGGCCCTGGTAATCCAGCAACCGCAGCTTAACGTCATCGCTGTGCCACAGCTGACCCGGCGCGAGTTTTGCGCCCGTCGGCGCCGCCTGCACCAGCAGGTAACCCTGCAGGCGGCGAATGCCCGATTCCTCCAGGCCATCAAGCGGGTAGGCATTGGCAAGACCGCAAGTGCCTGCAAGAGCAAGCGGCAGCAGTATTCGTGGTGTGTTAAATCGCATCCTGGTTACCGCCTGGTGTGACATCGAGGGGGACCTGCAGCGCGACCGGCATTTCCTGGCGCGCGTCGGGTTTCAATTTCTGCAGCAGCGCGTCAGCATTGCGACTGCCTTTTTCAACGAGCGGGCGAATCTGGAACAGTGTGAGTTCGCCGTCGACAAAGCCGAACTCGATATCCCACGGTCGCGGCTGGCCGCTTTCATCCACTGCAGGGACATACTTCTGGTTCACTTCGAGCGCCAGCGCGCGCAGTTGTTCAATCTCTGCTGCTTCCAGCACCGTGCCCGAATCAGCGGGCAGCCAGCCCATGCCGTCCGTCGCCAGCACGTGGCGCTGGTACGGCGACTTCGCATCGAAGATCAGTTCTATACCGTCATCAAGTATGACGATGCTTTCGGCGGCCTCGCCGGCAACGGCGCCGCCGACGCCCCAGGCTGCCGATGCTGTCAGCCCAGGCACAGAGCGGTCGAACAGGTTGCGCGTGACCAGCACGCCGGACTTGCTCGCCGGGACGCTTTTCATCAGCAGCACTGACGCGTAAATGCGTGCAGGGTTGGCAAGGATGCTGGAGCGCCATGTCAGCGCCCGCGGACTCAACACCGAGGACCAGACGCGCGTGATCGCGGCCAGCTGCGCGTCAGGGTCAACGACGTTCGCAATCGTTTCATTCAATCCCGCGCCGGTGAACTGCGGCAGGTCTTCAACGTTGGTGTCGGAGCGCACGAATACTCCGCTGGTCGGTACGCGATTTTTTGAATTGAGCATTACCGGTTTTGTCATAGTGAACATCCTGCTGGTGCTGGTCTGGATCTCGATCAGCGTCTACCTGCAGCGCGAACACGGCCGGTGGACCAAGACCGCTGCGGTTCCACCACCCCGTTCCCTACCTACCCCAGAGTGAACTCATAATGCGCAAGTTGCTTAACACGATTGTGCTGTTGTTTGTCTGCCATGCCGCATCTTCGGCGACGGCGTGGACACCGCTCTACGAGAACGTTGATCCTGAGCTGCAGGCCGGACTTGAAAAGCGTCTCAATCAGAATCCGGAATGGGCGCGGCTGATCAAGCGCAAGAAAATGGCGATTGGACTCATTGACATGAGTACGACGCGGCCGCGCTTTGCCCGTGTCAACGGCAACGAAATGATGTACGCGGCAAGCTTGCCAAAAATCGCAATCCTGCTGGCGGTCTACGCGTCATTTGAAGACGGCTCGCTGCAGGAAACTGACGAAGTTCACGACCTGCTGGGCAAAATGATTCGCGTATCGAGTAACTCCGCCGCGACTGCCGCGCTCGACCTTGTCGGCATGGACAAGGTGCAGCAGGTGCTGCGCGACCCGAAGCTGGGTTTGTACGATGAAAAGCGTGGCGGCGGTCTGTGGGTTGGCAAGCGCTACGCGAGCGCCGGTCCGCGCAAGGGAGATCCGCTGCACAATATTTCGCACGGTGCGACTGCCACCCAGGTTTGCCGATTCTTCTACCTTGCGGCAACCGGTCGGCTGATCAACGCACATCGTTCGCAGCAAATGCTTGCCGATCTTGCCGATCCGCGTCTGCACCACAAGTTCGTGTCGCAGATCGACGAACGCGCGCCCGGTGCCAAGATGTACCGCAAGTCCGGAACCTGGAAGCAATGGCATGCTGATGCGATCATGGTTAACGGCACCTACTGGCGCGATTATGTGCTGGTCGCACTCGTTGAAAGCGAGAATGGCGAGTCGATCATCCGGCAAGTATTGCCGGCGATTGAAGAGCTGATTGTGCCGAACGAGTACGCGGAAAACCCGACCGTCCTGTAATTCTGACTGCGACCGCCCGGTCGCTCCCTGCGAACGGGTACAGCATGTATTTGCCTGAACACGTGCTGTACCTGCATGCATTGGTTAGACTCCTGATTCGATACCCTCGGGAGTTAACCACGATGCGCAATCTGTTTGCCTTGTTCCTGTTGCAGCCCGTAATCGCGTTCGGGCAGGGCAATGCCCTGATCGATTGGGACGCAGTCGGCGATGAATCCATTCAGTACCTCGTAGACCTGGTGCGCATCGATACGTCGAATCCGCCCGGCAACGAAACGCAAGCCGTCAACTACGTTAAGGAATTGCTCGCCAAAGAGGGCATACCTGCGGAGGTCTATGCGCTCGACCCGAGCCGCGCCAACCTGGTTGCGCGTTACCGGGGTAATGGCTCGAAGCGCCCGCTGCTGATCATGGGGCACACCGATGTGGTGGGTGTGCAGGCGGACAAATGGACCGAACCGCCGTTCGGCGGATTGCGCAAAGATGGTTACGTCTGGGGCCGCGGCACGCTCGATGACAAAGACAACCTGACAGCCGGCATCATGGTCTTGCTGATGTTGCATCGCCTCGATATCGAGATGGATCGCGACATCATCCTGCTGGCCGAGTCGGGAGAGGAGGGCACGCCGCATGTTGGCATCAATTTCATGGTGGAAAAGCATTGGGACAAGATCGCGGCCGAGTACGCGCTGGCCGAAGGTGGTTCGATGCAGGAAGTCGACGGCCACGTGCACGTGGTCGGCGTGCAGACCACCGAGAAATTGCCGCGCCGCGCGACGCTGGTTGCACGCGGTACGGCGGGCCATGGATCACGGCCACGCAACGACAACGCGGTGACGATGATTGCAGAGGCCGTGGCGAAAGCGGGCCGCTGGCAAACGCCGCTGCGTTTGAACAGTACGACGAACGCCTATTTCGAAAGGCTTGCCAGCCTGTCTACCGGCGAGGAAGCGTTCCGCTATCGCAACGTCCAGAATCCGGAATACCAGGCGGACATTGATGCTTGGTTCCGCGACAACGATTCGCTGCATTACTCAACGCTGCGCACTTCGGTGGTGCCGACTATTATCGACGCCGGATTCCGCAAGAACGTCATTCCATCGGAAGCGAGTGCGATTCTTGATATTCGCATGTTGCCCGACGAAGACGTGGATGAGTTTTATCGGCAGCTTGCCGCCGTCATCGATAATCCGGCGATCGAGATCGTGCCGGAAGACATCTACCGGCCTGCGGCGGTGCCGTCAGGTATCGATAACGAAATGTTCGAGGCCATTGAGTCGGTTGCGAAACGCATGTACCCCGAATCGACAACTCTGCCGGTCATGGCAACCGGCGCTACCGACATGGCGCAGCTGCGCGCGAAGGGTACGCAATCCTATGGCATCGGCCCGAAACGGACGCTCGAAGAGAGTAACAGCCGCTTCGGTGCACACAGTGACGATGAGCGTATCTCGGAAGAATCGATGAAGGAGATGGTGCGCTTCCTGTGGAATGTCGTCATTGAAATCGGCGCGGCAAAGTAGCCTGTCGGCGACCAGCTGAAAAACTGTCGGACAAAAAAAGGCCCTCTTGCGAGGGCCTTTTTATTAGCCGGGTTCGATGGCAACCGCGGCCTTGATTTTTTTCACCCGTCGTTTGAAGAAACGCGCGATATCGTCAGCAATCAGTATGTTGGTTGGGATCAGTACCAGTGTGATAACCGTCGCGAACAGGATGCCGAAGCCGAGCGAGATCGCCATCGGGATCAGGAACTGCGCGGACGACGATTGATCCGACAGCAGCGGCAGCAGCCCGAAGAAGGTGGTCAGCGAAGTCAGCATTACCGGCCGGAAGCGCACCACGCCGGCGCGCTTGACCGCAGACTCGAGATCTTCGCCCGCCGTGCGATGTCGCTGATTGATAAAGTCGACGAGCACGAGACTGTCGTTGATCACCACGCCGGTCAGCGCCATCAGGCCGAGCATGCTGAGGATCGTCAGCGTCTGGCCCATGATCCAGTGACCGATCACGGCGCCAATGATGCCGAACGGAATGACGGTCATTACCAGCAGCGGCTGGGTATAGGACTTCAACGGCAGTGCCAGCAGGCAATAAATCGCAAACAGCACGACCATCAGGCCGAGTCCGAGACTGCCGAAAGTTTCCTGCTGCCGACGCTGCTCGCCTTCCAGCGTGTAGGTGATGCTCGGGTACTTGACCAGTGCCTGGTCGATAAACTGCATGACATCGTCGAGCAGCACCGGCATGTTGGTGTTGTCCTTGTCGACGTCGGCCGTCACGTTGAGTACGCGATAACCATCAATGCGGCGAATTTCCGACGGCCCGCGACCGGGCTTGATGTCGGCGACGTTTGACAGCGGAATCTGCCGGCCTTCCGGGGTCGTAATCAGCATCTCGTTCAGCGAGGCGAGCGTGCTGCGCTCGCCCAGCGGGAAGCGCACCAGGACCCGTACGTCGTCGCGGCCGCGCTGGATGCGCTGCGCCTGCAGGCCTTTGAACGCCTGCCCTACCTGGTTGACGATGTCGCTGCGGGTCAGGCCGATCAGGTGGCCCTGCGGGCTGAGTTCGATCTGCAGCTCCTCTTTACCGTTCGACAGGCTGTCGCTGATCTCGAATACGCCGGGATAAGTGGCGAGCCGCGCCTTCAGCTCTTCGCCAACGGCGCGCAGCGTTTCCAGCGAATTGCCGCTGAACTGCACGTCGATCGGATCACCCGCACGGAAGAACGAGGCGCGGAAATTCAGGTTCTCCGCGCCCGGAAATTGCCCGACCATATCCCGCCATTCGTCGTTCATGTCGGACACCGAGAACGGAATCGTGCGGTTCTGCCGCGGCACGGTCTCTATCTGCACACGCGCCGACGTACCGACGTTGGTCAGGATATTCGTAATCATGCTGTCGCCGGTTGCCGGGTCGACGTACTTGTCGCGCAGCGTCTCGGCCGCCTTGCTGATTTTCTCGGCATGGCGATTGGTCACTTCGAACGGCGTGCCGGCCGGCATGACCAGCGTGGCAGTCGCAGTTTCTCCTTCGATGCGCTGGAACGCTACGAAGCGGGTCCAGCCACTGGTGATCAAGGTCACCATGATGATCAGCACGCCAAGGAAGATGGCGATCGTCGAATAGCGATGATGCAGCGCTTTGTCGAGAAACGGCTTGTAGTGGCTCATGATGAGGTTTTCGAAGCCATCGGCGAATCGCGTTTGCCAGGCCTGGAATCCCGTGGCCTTCTTGTCATTCTCGTGCAGGTCGATGTGCTTTAAGTGTGACGGCAGGATCAGCTTGGATTCGATCAGCGAGAACAGCAGTACCGGGATCACCACGGCGGGGATCGGCGCAAAAATTTCACCGAGCCGGCCCTCGATAAACGCGAGCGGGCCGAATGCAGCAATCGTCGTCAGGATGCCGAACGTGACAGGGATTGCGACTTCCTTGGTGCCGTGGATCGCAGCCGACAGGCCGCTATCGCCGCTGCGCATTCGCGCGTAGACGTTCTCGCCGGTCACGATCGCATCGTCGACCACGATACCGAGCACCATGATGAAGCCAAATGCACTCATCAGGTTCAGGCTGATGTCGAAGATGTACATGATGATAAACGCGCCGAAGAAGCTGATCGGGATACCGAGGAATACCCAGAGCGCGATGGCCGGTCGCAGGAACAGCGACAGCAGCAGGATGACGAGGACGCTGCCCTGGATCGCACTGCTGGTCATGATGCCAAGACGATCTTTCAGGCGCGCCGAATCGTCGTCCCAGTAACTCAGTTCCAGTCCCACCGGCAGCGTGTCCTGCCGCGCGTCGATGTAGTCGCGCACTTTCTGCGATATGTCGATCGCGCTCTGGCTGCCGACGCGTGACACGCTGACGAAGGCCGCGTGTTTGCCATTGAAGCGTGTGCGCATGGCATCCTCGACAAAGCCGTCGATGACTGTCGCGATATCGCCGACGCGCACGATGCTGCCGTCGGAATTGGTCTTGACGACGATCGATTCGAAATCCGCGCGCCGGTAGGCCTGTCCCTTGGAGCGGATCAGCACGTCGCCGCCTTCAGTCCGCACGTTGCCGGCGGACAGGTCTACCGAGCTGGCGCGAATTGCCTGCGAGATATCGGCCAGCGTCACGTCAAATTCGCGCAGCCGGTCGGGCGAGACTTCGATGGCGATCTCGTACTGGCGCACCGCGTCGAGATCCGCCTGGGTGATGCCTTCGACGCGCAGCAACTCATCGCGTACCTGCTCCGCGAACATGCGGATCTCGCTTTCGCTGTAGTCGCCGGCCACGACGACGTCGATCACGCCGAAGCTGCGGGTACGCAGGCCGATGATCGGCTTCTCGGTATCGCCGGGGAACGTGTTGATGGCATCGATTCGGCTCTTTGACGTCATCGAGCAGTTCGCGCGGGTCGTACGACGGATCGATTTCGATCTGCACGTTCGTGTTGCCTTCCGCTGACACGGAGAAAATACGATCGATTCCCTCGAGGTCCTTAACCGCTTCCTCAATACGTACCGCGACACCCAGTTCGATGTCTTCCGGAGTCGCGCCGCGCAGCTGCACCGTAACCGAGATTGTATCGGGATCGGACGGCGGGAAAATTTCGAGTCGCACACCGTTCTGCATTGCCAGCACGCCGCCGGCGACGATCGAGATCATCAGCAGGTTTGCGGCGACCGAATTTTTTGCGAACCAGGCAATCATTGTGAGTCACCTCCGGCTGGCGGCGCCGGCGCGGTCTGTGCCGCGGTGCCGGGCGCCTCGCGGCGCCCCGGGCCCTGGCGTTGTTCATTGTCGTTTTCACCAATGATCGAGATGCGAATACCGGACGTCACCTGGCCGAGTGAAGTCGTGACGAGCTTATCGCCGGCTTCGAGCCCGGCTGCGATGATCGCCTCTTCGTCATTCTGCCACGCGATGTCGATGTCGCGACGGCGCAGGATGCCGTCTTCCGCGACGTACACGTAGCTGCCCTGGTAAATCGTCTGGTTGGGTATCACCAGCGCATTGGAAATGGTGTTGCCCTGTAACTTCGCCGTCACGTACTGGCCAATCTTCAGCGGGGTGCTGGTCGACGCAACGTCGCTGAACGGGTCATCAATTTTCGCGATGACGTGCAATTGTCGCGCCGTTTCGTCGATCGCGCCTTCTGTGCGCACGAGTTCAGCGTCCCAGGTTGCATTGCCGGCAAGTTCCGACTGGATCTTGACGGCGGCGCCGCTGTTATGGACCGTGTCGGAATCGCGGTACGCTTCCGGCAGGCTGATGTACGGCAGGTCACGATTGCGCAGCGGCAAACGGATTTCAACCACGTCGGTTGCGTAGATCTCGGCGACCTGCGAGTTCGTGCCAACTACCTGGCCAAGGTCGACGAACTTGCTCAGCACGCGGCCTGCAAACGGCGCCTTGATGCGCGTGCGTTCGAGATCGAGCTGCGATTTTTCGAGCGTTGCCCGCGCCGAGCGGACCCTGGCCTTCGCCGCCTCGAGCTGCGGCACGCGCAGGACAAGGTCGGGTGCAGTGCCGGTATTGCCAAGTCGCAGCCAGTCTTCGCGCGCCTGTTCGGTGCGCGCCCCGGCTTCGGCCAGCGCCTGCTGCGCGTCGGCCAGTGCGGCTTCGGCAATGCGTACGTTCGCGGCGTAGTCACGCTCGTCGATCGTGACCAGCACATCACCGCGCTCGAAAAAGCCACCATCGCGCACGTTGGGATTGACGGCGACAATCTGCCCGCTGACCTGCGCAACCAGCATGCTGCGCGTGCGTGGCTGCACCGTGCCATAGCTCTCCAGCATGATCGGGTAGTCACGCGGCGTCAGCGTCAGTGCTTCCACGGCCAGCTGCGGTCCGGCGACATTGCTGCGCTGCCGTGTCTCGGGCGGATTCATCTTGATCACCGCCGCTATTAACAGCAGTCCGCCAAAGATTGCGGCGGGAATAATCATGCGTTTCGTCAAAGTCATTGTTTTTGGCTCATTGAAACTCTCCACCCAGGGCGAGATAGAGAGTTATGCGATTCTGCACACGCTGGTTTCGCAATTGCACGACGGTGGTTTCGGCATCAAATGCCTGTCGCTGAGATTCCAGTACCGTGGTGTAGGGCACGAGGCCGCGCTGGTACTGTTCGAGTGCGAGTTCCAGGGCCGCGCGTGAATTTTTCTCGGCTTCGACTAACGCGCTGTAGCGCTGCGTCAGTGACGTCGAACGTGAAATCGAATTCTCAACGGCTGCGAAGGCGCGGTAGACGAGATCCAAATACTGCTGCTCCGCGATGCGCACCCGCGACAGTGCCTGCGCCTGCGATGCCTTGAGCCGGCCCGCGTTAAACAGCGGCTGCGTCAGGCCGAACGTCAGCGACCAGGCGGACGCGCCATTGCTCAGCAGATCGGAGAACTCACTCGACGTGACGCCGTCACTGCCAACGATAGTCAGGTTCGGGAAGCGCGCCCGGTGTGCAGCGGCGAGGTCGGCATCGGCCGCCAAAAGGGACAGCCAGGCTTCCTGGATATCCGGACGCCGCGTCAGCAAATCGGAGGGCAGGCCGGCGGGAATCGCGTCGTCAATGATTGGCAGCTCGCCGGCGATCGGCAGCTGCCCGTCCGGGTAACGTGCCAGCGACAGCTGCAGGTTCGCAACGGCTTCAAGCTGCAGCTGCTGTTGCTGCGCAAAATTCGCCTGCTGTCGTTCGAGCTGGTTGCGCGCCAGGTACAAATCGAGCGCATCGTTCAATCCCTGTCGATAGCCACTCGCAACGATGTCATGACTTTCGATCGCATTGGCGAGGCGCCGCTCGGCGACCTGCAGCAGCTGCGTGGCTTCCATGGCATTAAACAACTGGCTTGCCGTGGTGCCCGCGATGTCGCGTTCGACGGCCAGCAGGCGCGCTTCCTGTGCAGCGAGCGCCAGTTCGGCTGCCTGCTGTTGCTTCGAAAGCCGGCGCCAGATATCGACGTCCCAGCGACCTGACACCGCTGCATCGAAAGACTCCACAACGAAACTGTTGCCGGCGGCGTCTTCCGAGCCGCGCCGCTGGCCGTCAATTGACACATCGAGCACCGGAAAACGGCTGGAGCGTGTCACGATGACGCCCTGCCGCGCCAGTTCGAGACGTTCGCGTTCCTGCGTGAGCAAATAATTAGCGGTTACCGCCTCGCCTACCAGCTGCTCAAGCTGCGGGTCATTGAAGGTTGCGAGCCAGTTGCTGCCGGCTGTACCTGCATCGCCACCCCGTGCCCAGGCGGCCGGCACCGGCGGATTCGCAACATCAGCAGTGATGCCGGAGACGCTGCAGCCGCTCAGCAAGGCGGCGGCTGCGAACAGGCAGGCGAGTTGGTTTCGTTCGTAATCCATGCGGGCTCTGGAACGGTCGGCGCGACGGTTTTGTGACCGACCGACGGCGCATTCGTTCTGTCGAAGTGATCAGTCAATTAAGCATTGTTATCAGGGCTTTGCAATTGTGCCGTGGATTAAGTTTTCTTAAGCAAAAAGGACTTGCCGGGCGTATGCCGGCGGCGCCTCCCAAAGACCGCGAAGTGCGCGCCGGCAGCCGCGCGCAAGACCCTGGATCCGCTACTCGTAACTGTCCAGCAGCAGGTTGGTTTCGGTGGCGGTAACCCCGTCGATCAGGCGCAGGTTACCGACGATGGCATTGAAGCTGGCGAGCGACTCCGCGTGGATCTCGGCAATCAGGTCCCAGCGGCCGGTGGTGTGGTGCACGGCCGCAACCCGCGGGTTACCGCGCAACCGGCGGATGACCTCGGCCTCGTCGGCATTTTCGGTGCTGATACTCATCAGCGCGCGGACGGCCGGAGTCTCGAGCTCGGAGCCGACCTTGACCGTGTAGCCGCGGATGACGCCGTCGCGTTCCAGCCGGCGCAGCCTGTTCTGCACCGTCGCGCGGGATATGCCGAGCTGCCGCGCCAGTTCAACGACAGGGGTCCTGGCATTGCTGCGCAGCAGCGACAGCAGGCGCTGGTCGGTTTCGTCAATGGTCATCCGCAGGCTTCCTGGATACAAAGTGATCAGAAATTGCTGACATTATGTCCCACAAACCGCTTTCATTGCACTATTTGTTGACTTTTATCTAGCGCAATACCTGCCTATGATGCGCACTTTGCGTGGACCCTGGACAAAAAAATGACCCGATTCGTGGATGTACCCGCCCTGTGCCGCCTGGTCGACAAGATTGGCATGGAGGATTTCCTGCGGCGCATCGCCGACCGCATGCGCGAGGATTTCAGGCGCTGGGAGTCGTTCGACAAGTGCGCGCGCGTTGCCAGCCACAGTGACATCGGCGTCATCGAACTGATGCCGGCAGCCGATGCGGACCGCTATGCCTTCAAATACGTCAACGGGCATCCGGCGAACGCTGCCCGCGGCGTGTCGACCGTGATGGCATTCGGGGCGCTCGCGGACGTGGCGACGGGCTACCCGGTCCTGCTGTCCGAGTTGACCCTGACCACGGCATTTCGCACCGCGGCCTGTTCGGCGCTTGCGGCAGAGGCGCTGGCCCGGCCCGACTCGCGGGTCATGGGCATGATCGGCTGCGGCGCACAAAGCGAATTCCAGGCCATGGCATTCCATACCCTGCTGGGTATCGAAGAACTGCGCATTTTTGATATCGACAGGGCTGCGATGCGCAAGCTGCAAAGCCACCTGGCGCGCTTTCCGCGACTGAAGGTCATTGCTGCGGCGACGCCGGCTGCCGCCGTCAAGGGTGCCGATATCGTCACGACCTGCACAGCGGACAAGGCATGGGCGACCATCCTTACGCCGGACATGGTCGAACCGGGCATGCACATTAATGCCGTGGGCGGCGACTGCCCGGGTAAGACAGAGCTGCACGTTGACGTGTTGCGCAATGCGAAGATTTTCGTCGAATACGAACCGCAGACGCGCGTCGAGGGCGACATCCAGCAGCTGCCGGCTGACCATAAGGTGTACGATCTGTGGCGCGTCATCGCAGGCGAGCGCAACGGCCGCGACAATCACTGGCAGGTAACCGTGTTTGACTCGGTCGGTTTTGCGCTTGAAGATTTTTCTGCGCTGACCTGTGTCTTCGAGCTGGCCGCGGAGCTGGACGAAGGTGAAGAGATTGACCTGGTACCGGAACTGTCCGATCCGAAAGATCTGTTCGGCCGGCTCACCGGGAATGCGGCGGCGCGTACCGCAGCACAAGCAGCCTGAAGCAGGCAATGAGGATTCATCGTGGTTAACGCAGCATCACCCATTCATATCATCAACGTGCCGCTGGATCTTGGCGCGTCGCGCCGCGGTACCGATGCGGGGCCCTCTGCGTTTCGCGTTGCAGGCCTGAGTGCTGCGATCAAGCGCCTCGGCTACACGATCAGTGAGGAAACGGATATTCCGGTGCCGGCGATGGAAACGCGCAAAGCCGAGAATCCCAATGCGCGCTTCAAGGACGAGATCCTCGCCGTCTGCAATGAGCTGGCAACGACGACTCTGGCAGCGATGGATGCGAACGAAACTCCGCTCGTGATCGGTGGTGATCATTCAATCGCAATGGGTACGGTATCCGGCCTGTCCGCGCATTTTCGCAAGAAGAAACAAAAGCTCGGCCTGATCTGGTTTGACGCGCACGGCGATATGAACCTGCCGGAGAGCTCGCCGAGCGGCAATATCCACGGTATGCCGCTGTCGCACCTGATCGGCATGGGTGATCCGGACTTGTCTAACATCCTCGGCAGCCACCCGGCGGTTGAAGTCGGGCACGTCGTGCTGATCGGTATCCGCGATATCGATCGCATCGAACGCGAGATCATCCGCAAGTCCGGCATCACCGCATTTTCGATGCGTGAGATTGACGAGATCGGCATGGCGAAGGTGGCGCGCCGCGCGCTCGAGATCGTCAACAACGGCACCGCCGGTTTTCACGTCAGTTTTGATCTCGATGGTTGCGACCCGGATGTCATTCCGGGCACCGGCACGGCGGTTCCCGGCGGCGTCAGCTACCGCGAGGCACACATGCTGCTGGAAGAATGCGCGGTGCATGGCGGCATGACGTCGATGGAAGTAGTGGAACTGAACCCGTTCCTCGACCATCGCAATGTGTCGGCCGAGCGTGCCGTTACGCTGATCCAGAGCGCTTTCGGCCGCAGCATCCTCTAACAAACCATAAACCATAAGCCATAAACCGCGGCGAGCGTTGATCATGCGCTCTTCACACCACGGTTCTGATGACCGCCTGCCGAGCGCCACGGGGGCAGGGTCACTTTCACCTGCAACGTAAACAGGCCGCTGTTAAAGCCGTCGTATGTTTGCCGCCGAACAAGCTGCAACGGCGGGTTCTCTGCAGAATTTCCAGTGCATCGCTCGCGGCAACGCCTGTTGCTGCAAACTTTCCTGCAATTCGCGACCGCTTTTCTGCGGCGCTGACGTCTATCCCTTTACCAGCGCACCTGCAGCGCGATCGCTGCAAGCAGATTTTTCGATACTGCGGCAGGCAAGCTCGTTGCCAGCGTCATGTCGCGTGGCTCGGGGAGCTGCGCCGTAGATAGCTTCTTCAACGAAGAATAAGGGGAACCATCACCATGAGTAGATTCACCATACGTAGATTCAAATTAGTGCTGGCCACCGCGCTCGCACTGGTTGCCACTTCGACCACCGCCGTCGCATCGGGTAACGGGGTACAGGCATGCTCCAGAACCAGCCAGCTCATGCATGCGGCCTGCTACGCCGAAACTCGCGACGATTTGCTGACCGAAAAGGCTCGTTGTTACAACGAAGAAGATCGGGATGAACGACGCGAATGTATTGTCGAATCCCGCGAGACGTTTGCCGAAGAGCGCGAAAGCTGCGGCGAGCAGTACGAGGCGCGCCAGGAAGTCTGTGACGCCATCGGTCAGGCACCCTACGATCCGGAGTTTGAACCGGAGATGTTTGAAACATCGCTCGACAATCCGATGACGCCGAACCCTTACTATCCGCTGGCCGTGGGCAACCGCGCCGTGTACGACGGCGACGAGCAGATCGAGATCATCGTGCACGATGAAACGAAACTGATCGACGATGTCACCTGTTTCGTCGTGCAGGACATCGTTTACGAGGATGGTCTGCTGGTTGAGGATACCGACGACTGGTTCGCGCTGGCAAAAGCCGACGGGTCGATCTGGTACTGCGGCGAAGAAGTCAAAGACTATGAATACTTCGAAGGCGACCTGCCAAGCGTTCCGGAGCTGGTTGCCATTGACGGATCATTCAAGGTTGAGCGTGATCGCGCACGCAGCGGTACCGTTCTGCCAGGCATCCCGGTGGTAGGCGCGGTTTTCCGCCAGGAATTTGACGTGGGCAATGCCGAAGATGTCGGCGAGATAGTGTCAATCAACTACGGCTACGGTAACGACGCCGATCTTGACGAGCTGGTGCCTGAAGACCTGGCGGAGTTGTTGTGCAACGATGATTGCCTGGTTGTCAGGGAAAGTTCGCCGCTCGATCCCGGCTCGTCCGAGCTCAAATACTATGCGCGCGGCATCGGCTTCTTCCTGGGCACCAACGTAGAGCAGGACGAGTCAGTGCAAATGGTTGGCTGCAACTTCGATCCGCGCTGCGACGAGCTGCCCGAGCTTGAGGACGACTAGCGACATCCTGTACCCCATATGCTCGAACCCTTGCGGCGTCTTCGGACGCCGCATTTTTTTGCGCAGCACGCGGCGTTCGATGCGCCGTGTCAGCGCTACGCGCTCAGTCAGCGTGCTGACCGCATGATATTGCATGACCTTTATTGCAGCGAAACTGTCATCATAGTTCAGTCCCTGCCAATACCAGGTTGTTGCCTTACCAAGATGATCCGCTTTCGTTTCGTACTGTTATTCTCGATGCTGTTGACCGACGCGCAGAGTGCGGATGTCACTGAATTCGATTTTTCAGTCGAGCGAATCGAGGCTGCGGACTGGACGATCGACAGGCTCGATACCCGCCTCGAGTTTTCCGACAGCGGCATACTCGGCGACATACGGCTTGGCCGGTTAAGCCTGCCTGCCGCAGACCTGTCCTTTGCGGACTCGCGTATCCGCTGCCGCAAGATCCTGCTGAGCCGATCGCAGCTGCGCTGTGCCGAGGCCACGCTGGAAGCCGAGCTTCCCGGCCTCGGTCGCGTAACGGTGCCCGCGACGTTCGACTACGAGCGTGCTTCCGGCAGAACCGTGTTCGCACTGCAAAGTTTGCCGGTTGCCGGCGGCCAGTTGACTGTTCGCGGCCAGACCGATGCGGTGGCTACCGAGGCTACGTTTGCTGGCAGTAGCCTGCAGCTCAGTGGCCTCGTTGCGCTCGCGAACGCGCTGCAGTTGCTGGATGGCGCGTTCGACGCATCCGGCGCGATCGATATCAATGGGTCGTTCAGGACGGCAGTCGACGGCACGCTGCAATCGAAAGGCACCGCCGTGCTGCAATCCGCTTCGCTGTCCAACGAACTCGGTACCCTGGTGACGGATTCGCTGAGCGGCAAGCTGAGTGTCGAGGCGAGCAATGATGCGGCAGGCTGGCAGTTCGATATCGCGTTCACGGCGGAGCAGGGGGAGGCTTATATAGAGCCGGTCTACGCGAACTTCGCCGAGCACGCCTTGCAACTTCTTGCCAGCGGAGTGCGCACCCGTGACTTCCATTCATTCGTTATCGACAGCTTTCTCATCGATCAGGATTCGCTGCTAACGCTGACCGGCGATGCTGCTGTCACCTTGCCTGGTGACACTGCTGACAACGGTACCAATAGCGAGACCAATAGCGATGCCGATAACGACGCCAATGACGTTTCGGTCAGCGGCACCTTCGATATTGTCGACACTTCGCTGGAGGCTATTTATGCCAGCGTATTGCGCATCATGGCCGCCGGCACCGTGCTCGGCGATCTCGAAACGGATGGCCGGATCGCCGGTCGTATTGTCGTACTGAACAACGAACCGCAGTCGGCCGTGCTGGAACTGCAGGACCTGATCCTCGATGACACAAAACGGCGCTTCGCCCTGTACGGTGTGAACGGCAAACTCGTCTGGCCAGGACCAGCTGGTGCGCCGGCCGAAACATCGCCAAGCCTGCTCACGTGGGAGAGTGGTAACGCCTACAACATCGAACTCGGCGCGGCAGAGATCAACGCGCGCCTGGGCGGCGATGATTTCGAATTACTGCAGCCGATGCGCGTACCGACGATGGGTGGCGCGCTGCGCGTCAACAAACTGGTCGTCAATGACTACTTCTCGGACGCAACGAACGGACTGCTTGATGCCGAGCTGGAGCCGGTGCAGCTCGGCCAGCTAAGCGGCGCGTTCGGCTGGCCCGCATTCTCCGGGTCACTCGCGGGTCGATTGCCGCTGCTGCAATATAAGGGCAATGCGATGACCGTCGGCGGCAGCCTGACCGCCACCGCATTCGGCGGTGAAATCGAGGTATCCGGCCTGCGGATTGGCCAGCCGTTTGGTCGCGTGCCGCGGCTGGACGCCAATATCTCGCTCAGGGGCCTCGACCTGGAGCGCCTGACGAATACTTTTTCCTTTGGTCTCATTCAGGGAACGTTAAGCGGCGAAGTGACAGGCTTGTCGATGCTCGGCTGGCGCGCGGCGGCCATGGACCTGCACCTGTACACCCCGGAAAGGGACCGTACGCCACATCGCATCAGCCAGCGCGCTGTCGAGAACCTGGCGAGCGTCGGCGGCGGCGGTGCGGCAGCGGCCTTGTCGTCGGGTCTGCTGAAGTTTTTCGAGGTGTTCGCCTACGACCGGATCGCCCTGCGCTGCGTGCTGCGTGACGGCATCTGCGCAATGAGTGGTGCGGGCGCCGCCGGTGACGGCCCGCTCGGTAAAGGTTATTACATCGTCAAGGGCAAGGGCGTACCGCGAATTGACGTGGTTGGTTTTAGAAGCAAGGTGAGCTGGGACGCGCTGGTGCGACAGCTTGCAAACATTACCCGCAGCGAGGCGCCGGTTGTAAACTAGGCGTCTGGCGGCTTGGCAGGATCACTGGAGTACTATTGTTATGAAAAAAGTAACCGTTGCGGCAATGACCGTGTTCGCTGTGTTCATTGCAGCCTGCGTCACGATAAACGTCTACTTTCCGGAGGCGGCGGCGACGGAAGCGGCTGATCGCATCATCGATAAAGTGCGTGGCGAAGGAAATAACGGCGGCGCCAGTCTCAGGCAGGAAGGCGACGCGCAGGAACTGCCGCTCATGGTGGCGTTGGCGCATGGCGTGGTGAGTTTCTTTGTCAGTGATGCAGAGGCGCAGGGCGCGGTCAATTTCGATCGGCCGTCTCCGGAGAAAACGGCGCTCGAGAATGCGCTGGCGGAACGCTTTCCGCAATTAAAGCCCTACTACGATTCCGGCGCGGTCGGCCTGACGGATGCCGGTCTGATCGATATTCGCGACCGCGGCCTGATTCCGCTGAAAGATCGCAACACCGTCGTGCAACTCGTCGCCGCGCAGAATAACGACTGGAATGCGCTGTACGCGGAGATCGCCCGGTTGAACGACCATCCCGAGTGGCAGGACAGCATTCGCAGCACCTTCGCCGAGCGCTGGATCGCGAAGGCGGATAAAGGCTGGTGGTACCGCGAAGGCGGCACCTGGAAACAGAAATAGAGCAAGCGGGCCGGATGCCGCGTCACGGCGGCATCCGGCTTTTTGTTTACGCTCCCTGTTTACGGAGGAGTCGCTTTCCCGGCGCGCACCGCGTGCACTTCGACTTTGCCCTCGGTGGTAACGCGCAGCACTTCGTAGCGCTGCGGATTCGGGCCTTCCATGCCGGCTGAGCCGATGGGCATGCCCGGTACGCTCAGGCCGGCGATACCGGCCGGTTTATTCTTCAGCAAATCGGCAACGAGGTCCGGCGGCACGTGACCTTCGACCCAGTAATCGCCAACCCTGGCTGTGTGACAGGAGCGCAGTGCGCGCGGTACACCGACTTCCGACTGCACCGGCGCGGTCGAGTCAACATCAATGGCGCGCACGGAAAGCCCGCTTGCTCGCAGTTGTTCCAGCCACATCGTGCAGCAGCCGCAATACGGTGACTTGTAAACGACGACGTCCACGTCATCGGCGACGGCCTGCGAGCCGGGCAGTGACGCCGCGGTAAAGCCGAGCGCGAAAGCCACCAGGGCGGCGGCGAAAATGAAAGGAATTCGCGATCTCGCTGCAGCGGGTCGCGCCGTCCCTGACTGACTTTGACGATTATTCATTGCTTAGTCCTGGCTTGGTCCTGTAGTGGTACCTGCCGGCATTGTAACGCTTGCCGGGCTGTTTGCTTAATCGGGCTCTGACTCGCTTGCAGCGCCCCGGTTCGGATTTCTTGCAGGCGCCAGGCTGCCGGTCCCTGCAGTCGGACTATACTCACGATAGCCGGCGGATCCGGCGGGGTTATGTCATGAATTCAGCGACCGTCTTGCCAGTCGACTCCCTTCGCACATCTGCCGGCGGAGCAACATTGCCCGGTGAGCCTGAAGAGTTTCAGCGGTTTATTTCCGGCTCCGCACCGATTTCGCTCGACGGGCTCGATTGGGCGACCGTGCGCGATCACCCGTTGTCGGATGAGGTCATCAAGATCCTGTTGTACATGCAGGACGTCGAAAGCCACACGGTCGTGTTTCCGCGCACTATTTTTTCGCAGCGCGCGGTAAATGATGAGCTGATCGGCACGTTTCTAATTTGCTGGCTATACGAAGAAGGTATGCACGGCCGGGCGCTGGCGCGCTTTCTCGCTGCAGCCGGTCACCCGGTGCCGGAGCGGACGCGGCCGCGAACGACGTTCATGGATCATATCGATCGCACGATGACCACGCTGCTGGCTGCCGTGTGGAAAGACTTCCTTGCAATGCACATGGCCTGGGGTGCCGTTCACGAATGCACGACGATCCACGCCTATCGTCGCCTGATGAGCATGACTGATCACCCGCTGCTGAATGAACTGCTGCGGCGCATCGTCTATGACGAGGCGCGGCACTTTTCCTTTTACATGTGGCAGGCAGAGGAGCGCCTCGCGCGGCCGGGCGTCGCGCGAAAAGTGCGGGCGATCATGGACCGCCTGTACGTGCCGGTGGGCAGCAGCCATCAGCCGGATGAGCTGGCCTGCTGGGTGTCCGCCTGCCTGTTCGACGGCGACGAGGGTCGGCTGGCGGCGGCCAGGGTAGACCGGACGATCGCGAAACTGCCCGGTTTCGCCGACGCCACCTTGCTCGGGAGCTGGCTGGAGCGCAAGGTTTACAACTGATACCAGGAGTCTGGCCGAGTAGCACTCATAGTGCGGGCTCAACGACGGCAGCATTCCGGATTCTCTCCTATACTTTAGGTGCAAGCGCCAGCCGACGCATTCCAAGTTCGACACCAGAATAATCAACGGCGGAAGAATATTGATTGAGTCGACATTCAAAGCCGCAGATCCTCTCATAAGGCGCGGGTGACTGAGTTGCGGCGGCAGAAAACTCTCACCGTACTAACTCGCATCGCTGAAGGGCGTGAAAGTGCCTTGCGTCAGTTGCTGGAGTCGATTCAGGAAAAAGACGTAGAGAAAAACCCGTTAATCCCGTTTACAGAGTTACGAGGATTGCACTTCGCCAGGTGGTCGATCGTCAGCTTGGGCGGCGATCCAGAGGGCGAAGACAAGTTACGATACCTGTTGTTTGCATCAGTGTTCGATGGCGCGCTGAAGGATCACCTCGCGATGTGGTGTTCGTCGGAACCAACCGGCGAGTCAGGCTTGGTAGCGGGTGCGGGCATCGACCGCATCTACGAGAACTGCGAAGGCTTTGGGCTTTCCGCGAACCCGGTCAACCGCGTGGCCTACCTGAAAGCACATTCGATTCCGGTCCATACTTTTTACATTGGCGCCGTCGGCCGCAGCGTTGAAGAGATCCGTGCGCAGGCCAGGATGCGCGCGCTGATCAATCGCCGCCTGGCCGACCCCTCTCATTTAATCGATTTCAGCGAGCCCTTGTCGCTGCACAGGCAAATCAGGGATTTCCTGCAGGAGGAATACCAGGGTGCTGGCACCGACAGTTTCGCGAAGGTAACGCAGGCTGCTGATGTGCGGCCCGGTTGGCCGCAGCGTCTCGCGAAGAGGATCATCAATCTGTGTGCCTGGCTGTCATGGAAAAAACTCGGCGCCGCAGCGTTATTTGGTGTCGTCTACATTTTCTATCGTTTCGGCCTGTGGGGTTTCTTGACGGTTGCCGGACTACTGCTCCTGGCTTACCTCGTTCGCCGCTACATTCGACGCTGTGAGTTTCGCGACGACGAAGAGCGCCAGGCGTGGCGGCAGCGATGCAAGGCCAACGCAAACACCATGCTGCAAAAAACCACTGCCACGCGTCTGAACGAAGACCATATCGGCCAGAACGCGATAACCAGCATGATCCGTTTGAAGCCGGGCCTGGTGAGGCTGTTGTGGACACGGCTGGTATTCCTGGGAATACACCTTGGAGCCAGCCTGCTGCACGTTGACGGCAGTCTCGCAGGCATTCGCTCAATCCATTTCGGGCGTTGGGCCGTGGTGCGTCGACCGCGTGCGCTGTTGTTCATCAGCGATTACGACGGCAGCTGGGAAAGCTACCTCGGAGACTTTATCAGCGAGGGGCCCATAGGCATGACCGGCATTTGGACAAATTCCGTTTACTTTCCGCGTACCCGGTTTCTTTTCTGGGGCGGGGTAACCGACGAACACGCCTTTAAAGCCTACAGCCGGGCAATGATGTCGAGAACCCACGTTTTTTACAGCGCCTACAAGCATCTTTCTGTCGCCAATATCATCGACAACGGCCGGATCTGTGCCGGTGTCGGCAAGGAGCTTGATGAAGAGGAGGCGTGGGAGTGGGCGAAACTCCTCTCGCGGAGGTTCACATGAAGTATCTCGAGCGAGACGACATCCAGGGGATAGTGCTGCAGGGATACGGAAAATTTGAGGCGGCCTATGCCCTGTATCATATCGGGAGTCCCAAAAAGGCCCGACGCTGGCTGGGAAGAGTTTGCGGACAGGTGTCGAGCGCGGACCCGGATGCGGAGAATCACTGCCAGGGATTTCGCCTGCAAGTTGCGTTCAGCTACCCTGGCCTGAGCAAGATAGGCCTCGACATGCAGGCATTCGCGGAGGTCTCCGAGGAGTTCGTTAATCCGGAAGACCTGCGCTCGCATCGGCAGCGTGCGCTCGGCGAGTTCGACGATAGCGACCCGTCCGAATGGGAATGGGGAGGTGACCGGTCAGGGAAAGAGGCCGTGCATTTGCTGCTGGCAGTTTACGCGCCGGACAAACCGCGTCTCGAGCAGCTGTTTGAGCAGCTGGTAACCAGCGACGATGGGCTGCGGCTAATAAATGACATCCACTGGACCCGCAACTTGCCCGCGGGCAAGGAGCATTTCGGATTTCGCGATGGCATTTCTCAGCCCGCATTGGTCGACGGTCATCATCGCCCGCCGGATGCCGTCTGCGCCGGCGAGTTCCTGTTCGGCTACGAGAACGAGTACGGCTGTTACCCGGCCATGCCATCGACGCCGGAGAACCCCGACTTCGGTCTCAACGGAACTTTCCTGGTCGCCCGGCAGCTTGAGCAAAACGTGCCGAAGTTTTGGCACGATACGCTGGCAGCTGCGAAAAATGATGTCGAGCGTGCCAAGCTACTTGCCTCGCGACGCGTCGGTCGCTGGCCGAATGGGGCGCCACTGTTGTTTGCGCCGAGGCAAGAAACATTGCGCATGGCAAGAGAGAATGACTTCGGCTACGGGACCGATCCGTTCGGTAAACGCTGCCCGGTTGGCGCGCATATACGCCGCGCAAATCCGCGGGATAGCCTGGCAATTTCGCAGAACGATCCGGCACGCGAGGTAAGGCGTCACCGCATTATTCGGCGTGGCAGATCATACGGCGAGCCGATTCCTGGCGCGATGTCCGACGACGGCGCGATTGATATCAAGAAACTGCAATTCGAAAGCCAGCAACCGCGCGGCCTGTTTTTTCTGTGCCTGAACACCGACATCGGTCGCCAGTTCGAGTTCATACTGCAAACTTGGGTAAACAACCCGAAGTTCGACGGCGGCTACGAAGAGGTTGATCCGCTGTTTCGTGTCGACGCCAAATGGCGCACGAAGCGCCAGGACCAGGCGCCGGAGTTCCCCGACATGCCGTATCTGACGGCGGCTGTTACGCCCGGTGCCGACAGCGCAATGCCGCCGGGCAGTACCCTGACCGCCGCCGACATCGGCGTATCCACGCCAGGCAGCATGATTGATCCCGATACACCGGTGCGCCGCTCACCACGTCATTACATTGCCGTGCGCGGCGGCGAGTATTTTTTCCTGCCGGGGATAAGGACACTTCGCTACCTAGCGCAGCTCGGCACTTCCCGGGACACGCGGAGGGATGCTGAAACGGCGGCGACTGATCCGCTGGAGAAAATACCGCCAAACGAGCCCTACCATACGCAACGGCTCATCCGGGCCCTGACCGACAAAGTGTATGCCAACAATCCGCCCGGTGCCGCGCAACGCGATGCCCATCCCAAGCAGCATGGCACTTTGTACGCGCGATTTACGATTGCGGACAACCTCGACGAACGCTTGCGCAAAGGCCTGTTTGCCGAGGCCAGAGAATATGAAGCGCTGGTACGCTTCTCCAATCAAAGCAATATTCCCAAGCACGACTTCGAGAAAGACGTACGCGGGATGGCGGTCAAGATCTGCGGTCTCCAGGGCGATATGGTCTGGCATCACGGCAAACCTGCCGTGTCGCAGGATTTTCTGGCCATAACGCACAACGTTTTCACGACGCGCAACGTTGACGACTTCGATGCCCTGATTCACGCCGTTCTGCGGCTGGACGAGAGCAAGCTGGCCGGCGGGCTGGCGGTAGTCAGGATGCTCTTGAGCCGCTTTCCGAGTCGCCTGTACATTGGGAAAAACTATTGGCGGGCTTTCCGTCGCCACTCGAATCCCCTGCACCTTACTTACTTCAGCACCGTGCCGTTCCTGTGCGGCGACGGACAGGCGATGAAATTCCGTTTCGTACCCAGTCTCACCGAGCATCGCAAGCAGGGTCAGCTGAAACCTAGGCGCGGTCAGCCGTTCAACTACATGCGGCTTGGTATGAAGCGCGTGTTGCAGGAAATTGATCAATACGAATTCGACATGGAAGTGCAGCTTCGCGACGCGACGCGTGACATGCCCATAGAAAATCCTGCCAAACCATGGCGTGAGACCGACTCGCCCTTCTTAACGGTCGCAACCCTGACCATACCGGCACAGACTTTTGATTCCCCGGCGCAGCTTGAGTATGGAGACAATCTGTCGTTTTCACCCTGGCACTGCCTGAAGGCTCACCGGCCACTGGGCGGGATCAATCGTGCGCGGCGGGTCATCATGCGAGAGGTCGCAAGTTTACGTCACGCGATGAACCGGGTGCGCCAGCCGGAACCAACGTCGACTGCCCCGTTCCGCGAGCTTGAGCCAAAACCCGATCCAAATTTGGTATAAATTGGCTGGTGAACCGATAAACGCGCCGCTCGCCGGCGCTTCCGGAATACGGCGGTGCTATGAACCTGCATTTGAGGGAAAGCTTCAATCTCGGTGATCGGATCGTGTATCCGTTGCAGGGCCTTGTCAGCAACAACGGAAAGTCGGTCCACCTGCAGCCCAAGGTCATGGCAGTGTTGCTATGCCTTGCCGAACGTGCCGGCAATGTCGTCACGCGCGAGGAGATCGTGGAGCAGGTATGGAATGGCCGGGCTGTCAGCGACGAATCACTGACGCGCTGCATTTCCGAGCTGCGCCTGGCTTTGGGAGATCAGCCGCAGTTGCCGGAATTTCTGCAGACAATCCCGAAAATCGGCTATCGCTTGGTCAAACCCGTTGAGCTGGGTAGCAGTATTCGGGCGATCGCCGTCATGCCGTTCGACAGTCTCAACAACACGATCGCCGACGAATCATTTTGTGACGGCCTCGCGGAAGAAGTGCTGCTCGCCTTCTCAAGGATTCCGGAGCTGCGCGTCGCAGCAAGAACTTCCGCGTTTTCGTTCAAGGGCAAGCATGCAGACATTCCAACAATTGGCAAAGCCCTGCACGTCGATGCTGTGCTTGAGGGCAGCGTAGGCTCCAAACGGCCCGGCTGGCTTCAGGTCAACGTCCGGCTAATCAACGTGAGTGACGGATTTCCAATCTGGGGTGAGCGCTACGAAAGAAAGCTGGGAGAGTTGTTCCAAATTCAGGAAGACATTGCGCGCGCCGTCAGTGACGCGCTGCAACTCAATATTCTGCAGCCGTCGGTTGGTGCGCTGATCAATAAACCGACCAAGAACATACAAGCTTACAGCCTGTATCTGCGCGGCCGATCGCATTGGTACCGGCGCAGCTACGACGCCCTGATGCAGTCGATTGAGTACTTCAACCAGGCTATCGAGGAAGACTCGGAGTATGCGAACGCCTACAGCGGGCTCGCGGAATCCTGGGTCTTGCTGGCAATCTGGGGGTACATTGATCTCGAAGAGCCGGTGACGAAGGCACGTGAGGCCGCGGCCCGGGCGCTGGAGCTGGATCCCACTTTGCCGGGCGCACACGCCGCAATGGGCGTACTGGCGCATTACTGGGATTGGGACTGGCAAGGCGCGCGAGACAGTTTCGAAGAGGCGCTGCGCCTGGACCCATCTTATTCTACTGCTCGCAACTGGTACTCGGTCTACCTGGCAGATTTAGGCTTCATTGATGAGTCGTTTGCGCAACTGGATGCCGCGGCCGAACATGATCGACTCAATGTGATTATTAATTCGCAGTATGCGTACACGAACATCATGGCGCACCGTTTTGACAAGGCAATCGATGCAGCGCGGCACGCCTTGTCGATAGATCAAACGTATATTCCGGCGCTGTTCTACATGGCCTGGGCCCTGCAGCTGTCCGGCAATGTTGAGGCAGCACTTGCGCAATTTCTGCGGGTGGCGCAGCCGCTGCCGGTGTTCCGGCAAATCCTCGCCGCCGCGTACGCGGCCGCGGACTATCGTGCCGAAGCGTTGGCCATTCTGGAAGAACTCAAAGCGACGCGCGCCGCGGGGAAATATTACGTTTCCCCGTACTTCACCGCCGTCATCTACCTGAACCTGGGAGACTACGAGGCGGCAGTCGATTGGCTCGAGACGGCCGCGACGGAACGGACGGTGCAAATCGTTCGCTTGAATCACGATCCCAATCTGATCCCGCTGCACGACAACCCGCGGTTTCTCGAGCTTCTGAAGAAACTGGAGTAAATGACCGGCCAGCGCCGGCAAATGGCACTTCCGTAGCTGCCCCTAGCTTCACAACTTCGTAATCTGACGCGCTATTCCCGCCATTGCGCGCCGACTGCCAGAGCAGGCCGGCCCGGATTGCGATAACCGCCGACGGCGGTTTCGACCTGTCCAGGCTCACACCGCTCTGCGGTACCGCCGGCCAGTTCGCCAGCCCGGAATTGCCTGAACGCCTGGCGATCGATTCGTGACCGATTTCGGCCATGCTGAACGACTCCCGTTCAGCACCTGCGCTCTCTAATGCGAATCGAGACCGAACTCGATAACTCCCGCCAATGCGACTAACCAATAAGAGGCAAATCGCGGCCAGCAGTACGTTCAGAATTACGAAATGAACGGTTTCGAAACCCAGGCCGTGAATTCCGACGTACAACAGAATAGCATGCAGCAGGTCACCGCAACGCCAGAAGAACGTGTCGATGATCGTCTTGCCCTGGCAACTGCTGACGGGATCGAGCGGTACCATCAGCGCATGTCTTGCGGTGCCGTTTATCGCGTAGTTCGTTGCGGTTTCAACAATCTTGACGAGATAGACAAGCGAGAAAATCGGCAGGAAGCTGACAAGGCTATAGCCGATCAACATGACAGACGGGAGCAACAGCAGTGCATTGCCGACCCCCAACTTCTTGAATAGACGCGGTACCACCAGGAGTTGCAGTCCCAGCCCGATGGTGCAGCTCCAGAAAAAATAGTCAGCGAATATTGATCCGAGCGCTGCACGGGATCCGGTGTCCGCCACTTCAGGCTGGCCAAGAACATGAGATTGGACAGTGCTGGCGAGGATGTAGTCACCCGTGGTATCGATGCAGTTCAGCAGCATCACGAGCAGCGCGATGTATGCCAGGTAGCGACTACGGGCAATCAGCGGCAGACCGCAGAAGCTACCGGCGGGCTTCGCCCGAACAGGCGGTGTCTGCGACGCCGGCGATGGATCTCGCGAGCCCTCCAGGCGGTGCAGCACCTGCGACTGGATAAGCAAATGTAGCGTCAGGAAGGGTGCAGCAAGCAGCATGAGGCCGTACGGCCCCAGCGGTGCAAAGCTCGTCGCTGCCACTTGCGATCCCGCAATGGCGCCGAGCGAGAGGCCAACGCCGATCGAAGGGAAAACGCGCTTCGCGCTGTCGCTGTTAACGCAACGTGTTGCTGCTGCCCAGAACTGCGCAATGGTCAGCAGGCTGAAGAGTCCGAGCCAAATGAAAAACGGAAGCTGCACACTGACTCCCGCCACGCCCAAACCTGCGAATATCATCAGTATTAGAATGCCGGCAGTCAGAACCGTGGTGAACACTCTGTGCAGCGAGTTCGCCTTGAGCCAGCGACTGTATGGCTGGACCAGAATCAGGATAACGAGCGCCAGACCACCGACTGCGTAACTGCGAAACTCAGCGGCAAATGCATTGAGGAACAGCGCTTCGCGGACGGGTCGCAGCAGGTAGTAGCTAAACATCAGCAGGCATCCGCTCGCCATCAGCAGCGGGCAGTGTGCCTCGCGGGCGCTTTTGATCTTGCTGAAAATTCCAAAGTACGCGAAGAACTGTTTTGGGCGGCTTGCCCGGTTAATCGTAAACATACCTGCCTCCGCGCGCTGCACGTAGCGCTCCTGTAAACTGGCAGATTCGGCCGGAATGGCGCCACTGCCTGAACGTGCAGGCATAGATTGGCGCGCCAGCGCTGCGAATGCCTGAAGAACATCAGGACGATGCAGAATGAATGTCTTAGTTTTTCTTCGTTTTCATTCGGCTGCCAATGACGGTGCGGGTTTCAGCCGCAAATCGTTCGCAGTTTGAGGATGACTCGGTGCGTCGGGTCATCGGGCAGGTGTTGCGCTGTCGGCGTGGAGCTGCCGTAAGGATTTGTCGCAACGACAGGCTGGCCGCTCGTTGCAGTGCACTCTCCTGGCCCCTGCGGGTGAGCCGGGATCCACGCAGGGACTTGACACTCCTACCGACCGGCTAAAGCGGCTGTCAGTTTTCGCTGCGCGGCGGCAACCCTGTATGCTGAGAAAGAACCTTGCCACGCTTGATGCGCTTGTCATGTGCCGTCTGCGAGTTCTTGCGACGTGGCGAACGATGCTGGGTGTCATCTGCCGGCTGATGCGCAGGCACCAGCTGATTCGGGCCACTGCCGATCAGGTTGAGCAGCTTCATTTCCTTCAGCGCTTTGCGAATCAGGGGCCAGTTCTGCGGGTCGTGGTAGCGCAGCAATGCCTTGTGCAACTTGCGCTGTTCAGGACTCTTGACGATTTCGACGCCGTCACTCTTGTACGTCACCCGGCGCAGCGGATTCTTGCCGGTGTGGAACATCGCCGTCGCCGTCGCCATCGGTGACGGGTAAAACGCCTGCACCTGGTCGGCCCGAAAATTGTTTTTCTTCAGCCACAGCGCGAGGTTGATCATGTCCTCGTTGCTGGTGCCGGGGTGCGCCGCGATGAAGTAGGGGATCAGGTACTGTTCCTTGCCCGCTTCCTTGGAAAACTTCTCGAACAGTTCCTTGAAGCGGTCGTAGCTGCCGATGCCGGGCTTCATCATCTTGTCGAGCGGCCCGCGCTCGGTGTGTTCCGGCGCAATTTTCAGGTAGCCGCCGACGTGGTGCGTGACCAACTCTTTTACGTACTCCTCGTCCTGCACCGCGAGGTCGTAACGCAGGCCGGACGCAATCAGCACTTTCTTCACCCCGGGCAGAGCGCGCGCCTTGCGGTACAGGCCGGTCAGCGCGGAGTGATCGGTGTTCAGGTTGCTGCAGATGCCGGGGTAGACGCAGCTCGGCAGGCGGCAGGCGGCCTCGATCTCGCGGCTCTTGCAGGCGATGCGATACATATTGGCCGTCGGTCCGCCGAGGTCGGATATGACGCCGGTGAAGCCGGGCACGTTGTCGCGAATCTTCTCGATCTCCTCGAGTATCGATTCTTCCGAGCGATTCTGGATGATGCGGCCTTCGTGCTCGGTGATTGAACAGAAGGTGCAGCCGCCGAAACAGCCGCGCATGATATTGACCGAGAACCGAATCATTTCATAGGCGGGGATGCGAGCATCGCCGTATGCCTTGTGCGGCACGCGCGCGAACGGCATGCCGAATACGTAATCCATTTCTGCGGTCGACAGCGGCAGCGCCGGCGGGTTGATCCACAGTTCTTGATTGCCGTGCGTCTGTACCAGCGCGCGGGCGTTGCCCGGATTGGTTTCAAGGTGCAGCACGCGGTTGGCGTGCGCATACAGCACCGTATCGTTGCGTACTTTTTCAAACGATGGCAGTCGAATGACCGAGCGACTGCGATTGCGCTTTGCGTCGGGCACGAAACGAAGCACGTTGCTGACGTCGCCGGTTTCTTCCTGCTTCGTGGCGCAGGCCTCTGTGTCCTGTGTGTTGACGTAAGGACTGACAATCGCGTCGATACGGCCTGGCCGGTCCACGCGGGTAGAGTCGATTTCCCACCAGCCTTGCGGCGTGTCGTCGCGCACAAACGCGGTACCGCGAATATCCTTTATCTCACCGATGAGTTCGCCGCGCGCGAGGCGGTGCGAGATCTCGACGATTGCGCGTTCGGCATTGCCATAGACCAGCATGTCTGCGCCGGCGTCGATCAGGATCGAGCGGCGCACGCTGTCCTGCCAGTAGTCGAAGTGTGCAATGCGGCGTAACGATGCCTCGATACCGCCGAGCACGATCGGCACATCGTTGAATGCCTCCTTGCAGCGCTGTGTATAGACCAGCGAGCAGCGGTCCGGGCGTTTGCCGCCAACGCCACCCGGCGTGTAGGCGTCGTCGTTCCTGACTTTTTTGTCCGCCGTGTAGCGGTTAATCATCGAATCCATGTTGCCTGCAGCAACGCCGAAATACAGGTTCGGCCGGCCGAGCGCTTCGAACGCGTCTTTCGAACGCCAGTCAGGCTGGGCAATGATGCCAACGCGAAAGCCCTGCGCTTCGAGCAGGCGGCCGATAATGGCCATGCCGAACGACGGGTGATCGACGTACGCGTCACCGGTGACGATAATGATGTCGCAGGAGTCCCAGCCAAGCTGATCCATCTCGGCGCGCGACATCGGCAGCAACGGCGCCGTGCCAAAGCACTCGGCCCAGTATTTGTTGTGATCGTAAAGTGGTGTGGCGGGAACGGGCATGCGGAATCAGCTGGAACCTGTCGTGGAAATCGATCGTGGCGGCATCGGCCGCCAGTCGAACGGGCCGCCAATACTATACGCTCCGCTCCGCCAGCGCGCGGCTAAAGGCCGGTTTTTGAGGGGATTTCCGGCGTATTCGAAGGATTACGGGCGGCTCGGCGGCCGCTGCGCCGGGCGGGCTGAGCCCGGTACCGCCGTTGGCTGCCGGCTTACGGCGCGCTCAGCTCGAAATCGGCACGGGCATAGCCACTTTGTTCGAGCAACGTGAAGGCGCGTTCGAGGACAGCGGCATCCGGCGTGGCGCTGCGCGCCAGGATCCAGCCGTACTGGCGCTTCGGGTGACCAACGACGGCCCACTGGTAGTCGCCATCGAGCCCGATAATCCAGTAATCGCCCCAGAACAGCTGCCAGCCAAACAGGCTGACAAAGCTGACCTGCAACTTCGCATTGCTGACGGTATCGACAATCCGCGCCATGCCGCTCACGTCGTCCACCTTGCCGTTACTCAGCACGCAGGAATTCGTCACACTGATGCGGCCGTCGTCGCGCAGCGCGTAGTCTGCCTTCGTGCCACGCACGCACTTCCGCTGAAACCGGTTCGGCATGCGCGCCACTTCATGCCAGGTCCCCGCGTAGCGTGACAGGTCGACCGAGTTGACGGTTTTCAAAGGTGAATCTCCCGCGGCCTGCGCGCTGGACGCGCTACCGCACAACAGCAGTGCGGTACAAATGAGCAATCGGTGATAGCGAGCAGAAATAGTCATGGTGTCAGCCGAAGGGTTTATCAAGCGATGGTGAAAGCGCGGTGAACAGCTGCGGACCGTCGTCCGTCATGTACAGGCAGTCCTCCAGGCGCACGCCAAATTCGCCGAACAGGTAGATGCCCGGTTCATTCGAGAAGCACATGCCAGGTGCCAGCGGCGTTTTTTCACCGTGCACGAAATTGACCGGCTCATGGCCATCCATGCCAATGCCATGGCCGAGGCGGTGTGACAGGCCCGGTGTCTTGTAGCCCGGGCCGTAGCCTTCGCTTTCGTAGTAGGCGCGTACCACGTCATCGACGCGACCCGCCGGCGTGCCGATTTGCGCGGTTTCGAGGGCCAGCTGCTGGCCGCGTTTCACCGTGTTCCATACCTTGCGCTGTTTTGCCGAAGGCTCGCCGTAGACCCAGCTGCGCGAGATATCGGATTCGTAATCGTGCACGGAGCAGCCGCAGTCCATCAGGATAATGCCGCCTTCGGTAACCGTTTGCGGCTGGTCCGAGCCATGCGGATAGGCGCTCGCCTCGTTCAGCAACGCCGAGGAGAACTGCACAACACCACCGAGCGCACGCGTTTCGTTCGACATCATCGCACTGATGTCCTGCGGGCTCATGCCGGCTTCGATATTGCGATGCACGTTGTGATACGCCGCGATCGTAATGTCATTTGCGGTTTGCATCAGCGCGAGTTCTGCGGGCGATTTGAACATGCGGCAGCCGCGGGTTACAGCGTTGGCGGATACCGTGCGGAACCTCGGCGCAGCATCCTGGATGCCGTCGACGATGAAATGCCGCACCGTCTCCTCAATACCGATCGTACCGCGGCGCAGTCCCCGATCGCGCAGGATGCCGGCGACCAGTGCGAACGGGCTTTCGTGCTCGTGCCAGGTGCGCACGTCGTCGCCAAAGCTTAGGGACTCGCGGATCGACGGTTCCTCGAAGTATGGCGTCACGATCGCAATGTCGCCGCTGGCCGGAATAATTGCGCCGGTAAATCGCTCGGAGCGCCACCAGTGGATGCCGGTGAAATAGACGAGGGCTGAGCCCGCTTCGAGCAGCAGCGCATCGATGCCGTTTCTGCGCATCAGTTCCTGCGCTTTCTGCACACGCGCCATGCGTTCCGCGACCGTGATGGGTTTGGCGCCGGCTGCCAGATTCGGCATTTTTCTATCCTGCGCAGCGCTGCCCGCAGCAGGCAATGTCGATGCCAGTCCGCTTGCAGCAGCCAGCTTGATAAATTGTCGCTTGTTCATAACGGGTTCCACGGAAGTATCGGCGCTGCCTAATATAACAGCGTTAGTTGGCGGCGCAGGCTTATCCGGCGTTATGCTGTACCTGGATTCAAGCGCGCACTCCCGATCGACTACGGCAGTACGCCAGAGTTTCTCTGAATCGGCAAAATCGCTGCAACGTTTTCTTGGATCGCAATACGCGCTGACGGGAGTACCCGCATGTCCAGCAAGCCTGATCACCCTGACACCGTGCCGCTGCGCCGCCAGTTCCTGGCGCTGCTTGCCGGCGGTTCCGCCTCGCTTGCAGCCGGCTGCAGCACGGCCACCGATAATTCCTGCACGCGCGATCCGGTGAGCAATCCCTTGTTGTGGGCGCTGGCCTGGCAGCAAACCGCCGCCGAGTTCCAGGCGCTGTGTTACCAGGCTTTCAGCCTGGCGCGGCTGCGCCTCGAGGCGGCGCTGGCGAACCGGCAACCGGACGGCAAGCCGCTGGCGGTGATCACCGATCTCGACAACACCGTGCTGCACGCGAACAGCTACTGGGGTTACCTCGTCAACGAGGGCATGGATTTCTTCGATGATGCGATCTGGGATGAATGGTTGCCGGCAAACCTGATGACCGCTGTGCCGGGATCTCTCGAGTTCCTGGATTTTTGCGCGGAGCAGGGCGTCGAGGTCTTCTACGTGACGAATCGTGACCAGGGAGAACGGACTTTCGAATACGCACTGCGGCAAATCGAGGCGCTGAAGTTTCCGTACTCTGATGACGAGCACCTTTACGTGTTTCGCGATACCTCGGACAAGACGCCGGCTCGCGAGTCGATCGCCAGCCGATTCGATGTCGCGCTGATGCTCGGGGACAACCTCAATGATTTTCGGCGTGACTACTATGTCAAGGACATTGCGGAGCGACTGGCGCTGATGGAGCGCGACCGTGCGGACTGGGGCAGCAAGTTCATCCTGCTGCCCAACGCCACCGACGGTCACTGGGTTCGGGCGATATTCGGCGACTCCGAGCCGCCGCCCACCGACGAGAACCGCCGCAAACTGAAGGCCGCCGCCGCGCGCAGCGCCTGGCCGGGGCCGACCTAGCAGCTTGCTGCAAAGTTTGACCGGGCTGCTGCGGGCAGCCTGCCAACTGGCAGCGCGATGGACTTGCCCGCTTGCCGCTGCGCCACTGCCGCTGCCGGGGGCATGCCTGCGCTGCGCGGTCTTGAAAATCTTCGTCACCTGCCCACCCAGCCGTGCTGCCGTGCTAACTTAGCGGAACAGCAAGGCAAGCAGCGGAGTACCGGTATGCCGATCGTGCGTGAAACCACTTTTGAAGATACCTGCGAAATTTCAGGTGTCAGTAATGGCGCAACTGTCACTGGGGAAATACTCACGTTTCGCGAGAAGGACATGATCATCGCGACCATCCAGCGGTCTGCAAAGGTGACGCTGCGCTGGCAGCCGCACGCCGAGGCCTATGTCGGCTCCCTGGGCGGCGTCGAGTTTCAATCCAGCGGTCCAAAATCGCATTCGCACCGAACGCGTCGCTAGCACCGGCCAAACCTCAGGCAAGCAGTGCCTGCCCGTCATACTGGCTCATGAGTGAGCCGCGATCAGTACCAGGCGATCTGCCATGGCTTCGAGGCTACCGCCGCATTCGCCATTATTGCTGCAACGCCAGCCATTTTCGCGCGGTTTTCCGCGCGGGTTTTCGACCGCGGAATCCGCATGCACCCGGCGGCGTTAGCCTTGCTGCTGCGACGATCGATGCGGCTGATGCATCTCTCTCCTGTCAACCAGTAACCGCAAAACAAAAAGAAGGATCGGATTAATGGCTAAAGGATCTGTGCGTTTCATCGTGCTGTTGGCCGCACTGGTCGTTGGCATGTTGCAGCATGGCTGCTGACGACAACGACATGGCGGCGCGCGAGGCCGCCGTACGAGCAACACGTCATGGCGCTTGAGCGGTCAGCGGAGCAGGATCCGCAAGCCCTGCTGGAAACCGTTTGAGCGCGAACGCTTCTCTGCGGCCTACCTTGCAGAGACGACTCGCGACGAGCGCAGCGCCCTGCTCGCGGAGATCGCCGCGGCCGCGGCGCAGGCCGGCGGCATCATGGTCGACGCGGTGGGTGACGATATCCACCTGGTGCTGCACGGCCGCGAGACGAAAGTCGTTGTCTTCAGGCCGGAGTCGCGATCTCCTTTCGCAATTGACGCGCTACGCGTGCAGGCAGGCGCCCCGCCACTGCAGCTCGGCTGGGACGATCTCGCGGCACATTTTGCAGAGCTTGAGCGCAACGGCTTTGCCGGCGTGGTGCATGCATCACGCGACGGCGACACGGTGCTGGAGCGAGCTTACGGCAAGAGCAATCGCGAGCTTGGCTACGATACGAATCTCGACACGGTGTACGGTATCGGCTCTACGCCAATCGACTTCACGGTGTCTGCCATCTTCCTGCTGGCGCAGCAGGAAAAAATCGCTCTCGATGAGCCTGTCAGCAGCTATCTCGACGGTGTGCCGGAAGACAAGCGCGGTATGACCGTCAGGCACCTGATCAGCGGTGCATCAGGCCTGCCCGATTTTCACGACCGGCCGGGCGACTGGGATGCCGATCTCGCCTGGATAGATCGCGAGACCGCGGTGCAAAGAATTCTTGCGCAGCCGTTGCTGTTCGCACCCGGCAGCAGTAACGCCCACTCGCATTCAGCGTACGGGCTGGCGGCGGCCGTAATCGAGCGCGTCAGTAATGAGACCTATTTCGACTTTCTGCGGAAAAATTTCCTCGAACCGGCGGGCATGTCGCGCACCGGGATGTACGGCACTGACCTTGGCCTCGGCATTCGTGAGTTTGCCGTTGGTTACGGGCCGAGTTCGGTAGGCGTGCCGAATATCCCGCCAAACTGGGGGCCGACATCGTGGCTGGTGCTGGGCAGTGGCGGCATGTCGTCGACACTGGGCGACATGCTGCGGTTCTACGCTTTCGTGCGTTCCGGCAAGTTGCTGGAAGAGCGCTTTGCCCGGCGCTACCTCGGTGAGGGCGTTGGTATCGGCGGCTCCGAACGCGGCTTCTTTTTCTTCCATGCCAATCGCGGCAGCGATGCCGAAGTGATGGTGCTCGTCAACGGCGAGGGCCGCACGCCGGCGATGCAGGCCCTGGTAATGGCGCTCGAAGGATTGGTGATGCGCGGCGACTAGCGCGCATTAATCGAGCTAAGCACAGTCATCCTGCAGCGAACGTAACTGCCGGGCCGGCCTACGCAGACCGGTGCGCAACGGGCCACGGCCTTGCGCCGTGGCCCGTTGCATATTCCTACACGATTTCGACCAGCTCGATATCGAAATTCAGCGTCCTGCCAGCCAGCGGGTGATTGCCATCGACGGTGATTGTCTCAGCCGCGACTTCGGTAACGGTCAGTAACATGGTCTGGCCCTCCGGCGTCTGGCTCTGCAGTTGCATGCCAACGCTGGGCTCCATCTCTTCCGGCAGCGCGGTTTTCGGAACGGCCTGGATCAGCTGTTCATGGCGTGGGCCGTAGGCATCCGGTGGCTCTATCGTTACGGTCTTGCTTTCGCCGACAGTCATGCCGTCAACGGCTTTCTCGAAGCCCGGAATGATGCCGCCGTCGCCGAGCTTGAATTCGAGCGGGTCGCGGCCGCTTGAGCTGTCGAACTGGGTGCCGTCTTCGAGCGTGCCCGTGTAATGAATGCGGACGCTGTCGCCCGTCTTTGCGTGACTCATGTGAAAAACCTTTTTTTGAACGTGACTTGCCGCAGTCGAGACTGGTCGTCGCGCCGGCTCCACGGACCTCCAGGGGCGGGATGCTGGTGCAACAATCATCGCGGGCGGGCGTGAACAGGGACCCTAACAAAATTTCGGCGCGAATTCGAAACCGCGGGCCCGCGGCGGCGCAGCGCGGCGATTGCCGCTATTGGCACAATCCCGAGACGCGCCCGGCCGGCGCCATCTGGCGAGATTTGCGGCAGACGCAGGATTTTGTGAGATTATTGAGGTCCCTTTGCAAACCGACCATGCCAGGTGAGCCATGAAGATCAGGAATCTGCAGGAGATTTTGGCGCAGCTAAGTCGCGAGCTGCAGCGTGCGGAAGATGTCGATATCGACGCGCGCCAGAAGCTGCAGGAGCTGCACAGTCGTGCGGCAGAGGTCAAACCGAACGATCAGACGGAAGTCGCCTGGCTCAGAAACAGGGTTGACGAGGTGGAAGCGCAGTTTGCTGCGGAGCATCCGACGATCGCGCGGGTCGCGCGGGAGCTTGCCGACACGCTGGCGAAAATGGGTATCTGAGGCACCGCCACCGCGAAATCTCTGCACGTCCTGTCAGCAGCCACGAAGGCTGCGCCCGCCTGCGAATCAGTTGGCGGCCGCTTCCCTGCTACTCACTGTCTCGCCAAATAACCAGGCGTCCGTCCATTCTTCCCCGACCGCGGTCAGCTTCAGTTCGCGCCTCAGGCGTTCGTCAAAGTCCACCATGTGCGCAGCGCCGTAGAAAATCCCGATGCGCTTTGCGCCGGCTGCAATCTGTTCCTGCAGGACGGCCAGCGCGTGCTCGTTGCGAGCGACGATAATGGCGGAGCCCTGGTCACTGCCCAGTATGTCGCCCGCCTGTGCTGCTTTGACCAGCTCATAGGCGATTGCGATCTTAAACGCATCGTCGTCACTTTCGGTCGCGAGCTGCGTCAGCAGCTGCAGGCTCTGCAAACCCAGCGGGTCTCGCGCATAGTCCGCGATAGCCGCGTAGAACAGGCGCCAGAAATACACATAAAGTGACTCGCCGCGCTCCTCCATGCTTTGCCAGAGCATGTCCGCGGAGAAATCGGCGTGCACGAAGTTGGCTGCGCCGTAATCGATCTCCTCAAGCTGAAAGGCAAGCCCGAGCGCATCTTTCATATCGATTTGCAGCCGGGACAGCAGGCTGTGTCCGGTCTCCGCAGATTGCGCCGCGGCTGCCGCATCGGCGATGACCAATTCGAACAGCAGCGCATCGTAGCGCTGGAAGTGCTCGTTGAGCTGCTTGTAGTAACGACGATCGGCAATGTGTACCGCCCCGATCAGGTCGACCGTATAGCCGCCGCCCGGCTCCGCCGGAGCATAGCTGCGGGTCGCGATCTGCAGCGCGCGCGGCCGGCCGCTGCTGTCTTTGTCGACCCGCGCGAACTCCGCAGCGTTTGCGCCTGTTGTCGCCAGGGCAACGCAGGCGATGATGACGCGCAGCAGGGCGGCTTTCGCCAATGGTGTGGTTTTCAGGTCCATGCAGGGCACTGGTCACAACGAGGATGTTCTGAATATACAACAGGGCACAACGAGTGGCCGCAACAAAGCCCGGTGTGACGTAGCGTGTGGGCCCGGCCGATCCCGGCAAGCGGTGTGACAAGACGCCTTCAGTCATCTGCCAAGCGCTTGTTTCTAAGGCGAACCTGTCGCAATAGCCTGCTCGCGCACGCGCGGCACGCTCAGCTTGACCGACGTGCCGATGCCTGCGGCGGAATCGATTGCGAACTGGCCGTCGGCTTCAATAACCGCTTCGCGAACCGAGAACAGTCCGAAACCGCGCCCGGTCGACAGCAGCAGATCGTTGTCGAGCGGGGCGGTCATGCCAACGCCGTTATCAGCAACGCGCAAACTCAGTTCATCGTCCGCCCAGTCGATATTGATGGTCACGGCGCTCGCCATTGCGTGACGCGCAACGTTGTTCAGCAATTCGCGGACGCTTCTGTGCAGCATCACCTTCTGGTCTTCGGTCGGGATCCACGGCTCGCCGCTTTGCAGGACTTCGCTATCGATGCTGTGCCGCAGTTTGAAATTTTCGGCAAGTGACTGTATTGCCGGTACCAGGCCCAGCTCGTACAAAATCGCCGGGCTGAGATCCGATATGACGTGGCGCGTGCCGAGCAGGGCCTGGTCGATCAGGTCGCGCGCAACCTGCCATTGATCGGATCGCTCGGAGTGCGTCGCCAGGATCTGCCCGATGCGCATGCGTGCGACCGCGAGGTTCTGGCCGATACCGTCGTGCAGGTCGATTGCCGCTCGGCGCCGCGCACGTTCTTCACTGAGTGATACTTCGGTGGCCATGCTGCGCAGCCGGTCCTGGTAATTTTGTAGCGCCCGCTCGACCGCCTTGCGCTGCAAAACATTGGCGAGCAGCTGCCCGAGCAGGTACAGCAAAGACAGCGACTCGTTCGACCACCACACGCCTGGCTTGACCCAGGAGCAGCCGACGACACCAATCAGCCTGCCGCTGGCGAACAGACCTATATAGATTGCCGACTGGGTGCTGCCCGTCACGTTGAATATGGGCTCGAGCTCGCGCGTTACTGCGTCCGGCAGCGTGCCGAACCCGTGCCGGATATCCTGCAGCGAAACGTAGCCCTTTTTCTCAATGTAGCGCATGACGTTACTGAACTCGCTGAGCGGCCGGCCGCTCATGTTCAGGGTTAGCTGCGGGACCGTCGCCCGGTTCCAGCGATGCATCGATGCCACCTGCTGCAGCTCATGATTGAGCTGCACAAGTATCACGCGGTCCGCGCTCGTAAAATCGCCAAGATCGCCCAACACCTCGTCGATCCTGAACTCGACTTCGTCGGCGCCCGCAGCGACCAGTTTGTCAGACAGTGTCAGCACCAGCGACCGGAAACGACGATTCTGCTCGACATCCACTGTCGCTCGATGTCGTTCGCGAACCGCAAACGCGATCAGGATGCCAAACTGCACGACGGTGAGCACATGCGCCTGCAATGCAGCCATGCCCGCAACAATGTCGTCAGGCCCAAAAGATAGCGGACCGATTCCGCGGGTCGCGCCCACGATCGAGCCCACGCTGAAGAGCAGTAGCGAGATGCCGATAACCGGATAGGGAAACCGGAGCGCTGCCCACAGCATCGGCAACATGATGATTACAGACAGTGCGGCACGCGTCGCGCGGCTCGACACGCTGTCGTCCTGCGGGGCGAAGTAGACGCTCAGGGCGGCAACGAGGATTGCCAGAGCACAATAGCAAAGCAGTTCTGCCGTACTGCGCTGCCGCCACCGGTCGCGCGTTTGCGGCAGCAGCAGCCATGCCATGAGCGGTGTGATCTGGATGATCGCGAGGTAGTCGGCGATGATCCAGGTGCGCCAGTAGTTCCACAGCACCTGCGGTGACCCAGTGATGTCGAGGGCTGCGACTGCCATGACCTGCAGGCCGCCCATCGTCGTGCCGATCAGTGCAGAAATGCACAGCGCTGCCATGCCGTACAGCGGCCGTCCCAGGCGGTACGACAGGTCCAGCGGCCGCCGAAACAGCCAGCCGAACACGCTGGCCTCGATGCAATTGTTTAGCGCATAGCCGAGCGCAATGCCGAGGCCGGCGCCCGAGGGCAGCAGCGCCTCGGCAGCCAGACGGCCAGTGAAGGCACCGGCAAGCCATAGTGGCCAGATCCGGTAGGGCGTGAGCGCGAGCATCGCTGCGAGCAGCCCGGTCGACGGCCAGATCGCGAGTATTGAACCGGCCTCAAAGCTTAGCCGGTAGCCAATCGCAACGAGGGTGGCATGACAGATCGCATAGCCGAGCAGTAACAGGCTGCAAGGCAGGAGGCGGCTGCGCCAGTAGCCCGGCAGGTCCCACTCCTGCAGGAACAGGCGCAGCGGCTCGATGCCGAGCCTGGGTGCAACGGTGTTTGGCGATGCCGCAAACATCAGCCCACGCCCGCTGGCAGGCGGGACATGCGACGACGCGGCAATTCGGCCGGCGCTACGTTGATGACTTCGCTAATTTCGTTCCGGCGATCTGCGTCGCCGGCAGATTTTGCGGCGCCAGGGCAGAGTTTGCCGGGTACCTGTCCGTCAAGCATGGAGGTCTCATGGATCGAACCGACGGTTTCCAGACTAGCAGACGCAGCGACCGGGTGGTCTGGATTGTTGCGAGGGAATTTTTATGCCGCATGGCAATGCGCTGCGCTTATCGATCGGCGAACCCTATCCTGTTCATGGGCAAACCACTCGCTACACATCGGAGCCGAGTTCGCGCTTTAACTCGCGCGTCGCCGTGCGATGAATAACGATCGTCACGATGATTACCATGATAAGGCCGGAAACCAGCACCAGCTGACCGAGCCAGTCCTCCTGCGAACGGTTGGCAACGAGCTCGTCGAAATTGCCGGCGATCGAACCGAGATAGGTGTACAGCGCCGCAGCGGGAATCATGCCAATGCCGGTTGCCACGGTCATTCTGCCCAGTGGAATCCCGGTGAGTCCGTAGATCAGGTTCAGCACGTTATAGGGAATCAGCAACGACAGGCGCGACAGGAAAACAATCAGAAGACCACGATTGGCGACCGCGCGGTCGATGGCCTTGAATCGCTTGTCTTGTGCAAAGCGCGCAGCGAGCCAGTCACGCGCCAGCGTGCGGCTGACGAAACTGCTGGCCAGCGCGCCGAGCGCGATGCCGATGACAACGAGCGGCAGGCCGAGCGTCATGCCGAACAGGTAGCCGCCGCTCAGCATCAATACCGACCCCGGCACCATCAGCGCCGCCAGCACGACGAAGCCGGCGACGAACAGGAAGCGTCCCGGCATGGGGTTGGCCGCTATCCAGACTGAGGCAGTTTCCAGCCACGCATTGACAGGCAGCATTGCCGCGCCAAAGGCGACAGCGATCAGCAGGGCAATGCCCACGACGGCACGACGGCGCGGGTTGCCATGCGAACTACTCGCGGATTGAGTCATCGCGGATTGATTGGGTTCCGTCACGGTGCTGCAGGTCCTTTGCGTTACAGGGGCGAACGCTGCAGCCAGGTAGCCGCTGAAGGTGACGGGCAGCGGTGCAGGGCAATCGCCAGAAGGACAAACGATACTACGCCTCACAGCCGCTCAAGGTCTGTAACAACTTGTATTTGTTGCTAATCGCTGGCGCCCAGCGACGGCGCGTCCTGCCAGCCAGCGGCGGCGGCCATGGCTTCCTGCTCGCTGACCAGGTTGCCAAAGCCGTTGTGGATGGGCCGCTCACTGGCGTAATTCAGGTGCACGCGGCTGCTCAGGTCGCGCAGCGACGCGAGTCCCGCCTTCAGGTTGCTGCGCGTGAAGCGGCGCACCACCGCCGCCGGAAAGCGGCCACCAAGATCGGCGTCGAGATAGGCAATTACCAGCGTGCGATTGGCATCCAGTGGCAACATGGCCCAGGCACCCTGGTTCTCGGGAAGGTAAATGGACTCACTGAGATCGTCGACGGACAAGCCGGCGATCCTGCCCTGGGCGAACGCCGCATTCAGCAGGCTGCCGCCGTTTTCCGCGAGGCTCCAGCGGTGTTCCCAGATCACGCCGTCGCTGTCGAGAGCGATCTGCGGGTTTTTCTCGCAGTAGATAACCCAGTGCCGGTCACGCACCGGCCACGGCAAATTAATATGCTGATAGCGCAGATAACTGCCAGCGTCACCGCGCGACAGCATCGCCGTCGTCAGCCGCTCATCGCGCTCGTCATTACCACCCATTACCGTGAGCCAGATCAGCAGGCGCGGCGCCGCAACGACCTGCAGCCCGTACACACCGACGGCAACAATCTCATCGTTATCGTTATCGTTATCGGTATCGGTATCGGTATCGGTATCAGTATCAGTACCGGCAGTGGTGGCGCTGCCAGGTGGTGCGGGCGCGCCGGATACCTTGACGATGGCATCGCCGGATTCCAGTGCCGCGATCTCGGCGCTCGATATCGCTGGCAGGCCGAAGGCGCTGTGCCTGCTGTACAGGTCGAGCAGTGCCGGCACCGTGTGCTCCGTGGTGCCGGGCGCTGCACCGGCAGATACCGCCAGCAGCAAGCAGGCCAGCGCGACAGCATAGCGCCGCGCCGCGCTGTAGCTATTTCGATTTCGTCTCACCATGCCGGCAAGTTTGACTGAGCGGATGCAGGAACGCACCTGTCCGCCAGTATTTTTCCTGCGGCTGCAGTTAAGGCGTTGAAGCGCAAGGGAACGGCCGCGTATGGCCGTTGGCTGGGGCGGATTGGATCGCGTAAAGTGGCCGTCTTTGGCAGCGGCGGCCGTGCAGCGCGCAGCAATGATTTCGAGTCAGAGGAACAAGCATGGAAACGAACCGGCCGACCCGCAGCTCCAATCACCTGGCATTGATGGCTTTTGCGGGGCGCCTGGTCACAGGCCGACAGTCAGTCGCCAGCCGCGTCATGAATCTGCTGTCGAATCCCGCAGCGACCTCAGTTCCCTGCTGGACTGGCTGCGCCGTCTTGCTCTTGCTGCTGCTGGCCACCGCTGGTCATGCGCAGGAGGAACGTTTGTCGGTCGACTGGCTGTTCAGCGACGAGGCGAAAACAACGCTGGCTATGCCGAAGCAGGCCTGGCTGGAAACGGGCTTGCTGGTGATTTACGACGAACGCCAGCCGAAGGCCGACAGGACGCTGGAGACCGTCGATCCGGCCAACGGCCGCCGCCGGCCGCTGACCAATGCCGTTCGCGCTCGTGCCGCGCTCGACAAAACATTGCAGCCCGAGACGCCACGCGACGAACTCGGCTGGCCCAATGCATTTAGTCCTGACGCGAAGTGGGCGCTTTACGAGCACGACAAGAACCTGTACCTGCTGAACCTGCGTCGTGCCGAAGTCGTGAAAATTGCCGACAGCGATGCCGATGAAAGCTCGGCGCGCTTTTCGCCGGACAGCGAGTGGCTTGCTTTCGTGCGCGACAACGATCTGTACGCATACAACATTGCGGATGGCAGTGAGAAACGACTGACGCGCGACGGCTCAGACACCTTGCTAAACGGCAATGTTTCCTGGGTGTACTGGGAGGAGCTCTTACACCGGAGCAATCGCGGCTACCTGTGGTCACCGGATTCAAGCGCCGTCGCGTTTCTGCAGAGTGACGAATCCATGGTTGGCATCATGAACTACGTTGATTTCAAGCCCAGTCTGCCGGACGTCCGCAAGCAGCGCCACCCGAAGCCCGGTACGGCGAATCCGCGCGTGCGCGCCGGCGTCGTCAGGATTGCAGACGCGCAAACGACCTGGATCGATCTCGGCACCTACCCGCACGAGTACCTCGCCAACCTGCAGTGGCTGCCTGACAGCTCGCGGCTCGCGCTGCAAACGCTGAATCGGGCACAAACGAAGCTCGACGTTTTTCTGGCCGATGCGAAAACGGGGGATGCCCGGCATCTGCTCCGCGAAACGAACGAAGGCTGGGTGAACGTTCACGACGATCTCTGGTTCCTGGCCGACGGCGACCGTTTCCTGTGGCGCTCCGAACGCGACGGACATGCACATCTGTATCTGTACAACATGGCCGGAGAACTGTTGCGGCAAGTTACCTCGGGTCACTGGGCGCTGAAAGCATCCGGCGGTCCGCGAGACAGGGACCAGGCGGTGGCCGCGATCAACGGCGATTCCCTGTGGTTTACGGCACTGGAGCAAGCCAGCACCGAGCGGCACCTGTATCGCATTCGCCTTGACGGCAGCGGGTTGCAGCGACTGACCACGGCAAGCGGTTCGCACGCTATCTATTTCAATCCCGCTGGCGATCGCTACCTCGATCAGTTCTCGGCACTCGATACCGCGCCGGCAATGACCTTGCACGAGGCGGACGGTGCGCAAACCGCTACGGTGGTCGAAGCAGACACCGCGTTCAAGCGTCGTTTCGGTTTGCAGCCCCCGGAATTATTTTCGATCGAGGCGCGCGACGGCTTCGCAATGCCGGCCATGTTGCTGAAGCCGCGCTACTTCGACCCGACCCGGCAATACCCGGCAGTGGTCTATGTGTATGCAGGTCCCTCCGCGCCAACGGTGCAGAATGCCTGGCAGGGTACGGCGCGCGCCCTGTTTCACCAGCTGCTCGCCGACAACGGCATCGTGGTCTTCCAGGTCGACAATCGCAGCGCTGCCGGTAAGAGCAAGACCGATGCGAATACCATCCTGAAGCAGCTTTACGGCCCGGTTGAATTGCAGGATTTACTTGATGGCGTTGCCTGGCTCAAGGCGCAGCCTTATGTGGACGCTGCCCGCGTCGGCATCTGGGGCTGGAGCGGCGGCGGTACGATGACGATGTCGGCGATGACCGGCAGTGAAGAATTTGCAGCGGGCATTGCGGTCGCCGGTGTTACTGACTGGCGTTACTACGACACGATCTACACTGAACGTTACATGCGCCGGCCGCAGGACAACGAAGCGGGCTATGAATCGACGTCACTCGTAAACAAAGCCGACAAGCTGAGCGGCCGCCTGTTTATCGTCCACGGTACTTACGATGACAATGTTCACCCACAGAATGCGTGGGCGTTCAGCGATGCATTGATAGAAGCCGGAGTACTGTTCGACATGATGATCTACCCGATGCGCAAGCACGGCATTTCGGACGACGCGGCGCAGGCGCACCTGTACCGCTCCATGTTTGAATTCTGGGTGCGCGAACTCGCCTTGTCCGACTAGCCGGCTTCAGCGCAGCTGGCTGTCCTTGCTGCCGCGGCGGTTGTAGCCCGCCGCCGACTTGGCGTGTTCGTCGAGTTTTGACTGGCAGTTGACGCACAGCTTTACGCCGGGGATCGCCTTGCGGCGTGCCTCCGGAATCGACGCGTCACATTCCGCGCAGTGACGGCGCGATTCGCCGCTCGGCATTTTGCTGCGCGCGCGCTTCACGGCGTCCTCGACGCTGGCGTCTATCTGGTCCTGAACGGCCCCGTCACGGGCCCAGCCGGTTGCCACTTGGGTCTCCGCTAGGTTTGCAATGCCGTGGATTCTAGCAGGCCGAGCCGCAGTGGTTCAGCAGCCTGGTCCACTATTCGACTCTGTCGAACGTCATGCCGAAAACGTTCAGAGCTGCCACTTTGCCATCCGGCCCGAGGCGGAATTCGGCGAAGTCTCCGTAAGTCCAGTTGAGGTACTTGACGACAAAGATATCGTGGTGCCAGTGCGTGGCTTCGTATTCGTACATGCCGCTCTGCACTACCGGCCCCCGGTGTTCCGCTCGCGCCGGCCGCGCGATCGGGCCGTTTTGCCCGGCCGTTTCTGCCGCAAAGAGCAGGTCACCAAAAGACTCGTTCCTGTACCGGCCAACGTAAGCTGCCAGGGGCAGTGAAGGCGTGCTGTTGGCGATTCTCGCTGCCTCAATGGCCTGCCATTCCTGCTCGTTCTTCGCGGTGCGCCCGGCGTAGAGCGCATACACGTCCTGCACCCAGTCGCGCTTCTTGGCCGCCGGCGTTGCATCCATCGTCTCCCACAGCAAGGCATGGCGCAGTTCGGCGCGGCCTATGTTCTGCATGACGATCACCGCCCGTTGCGCGGCGCGATCAAGCCCGATGATTGCCGTGAGCCCGTCAAGACTGCCGGTATGAAAGTCCACGCGGCGGCCGGCGAAATCCTGCTGGAACCAGCCGAGTCCGTAGCTGCGCCACTGCGGCTTGGTCAGTGCGACGCTCGGGTAGAAGTCGTCCTCGCTGGCGAGCTGCTGCGGTTCGAACATCTCTGCCATCTGTGTCTCGGAAATCAGCCGCTTGCCGCTGGCTGTGACGCCGTTGTTCAGCAGGAACTGCGCCCACAGCGTCATGTCATGAATCGACGACCAGGCCGAGCCCGCCGCATCGGCGTCGTCGGCGAGCAGGTCGTACGGTATCGCGCGTACCTCGCCAGCCAGCACGCCGTGCGCCAGCACCTGTTGCTTGGTACGCGGAATCTGGCCGCGCGTGCCGTAGGTTTCGCGCATGCCGATCGGCCGCCACAGTCGCTCTTCCAGGAACTTGTGCCAGGCCTTGCCCGACACGCGCTCGATGACGATGCCGGCGAGCTCGTACATCGTGTTCTGGTAGATCAGGCGCTCGCGTGGCCCGGCTTCCGGCGCCACCGTTGGCATGCGGCGGATTTGTTCTGCCAGCGGGAAGCGCTGGTGAAACGTCCAGAAGTCGGTGCTCGGCAGGCCCGTCCGATGTGCCAGCAGATCGCGCAGGGTGATAGCGCCGGTATCCATGCTGGCGTGAAAATGCAGTTCCGGAATGTACTGCACGACCGGGTCGTCGAGCGTCAGTCGCTGTTCGTCCACCAGCATCAGCAGGCCCGCAACCACCATGGCCTTGGTGGTGGACGCATTGGAAAAAAGCGTGTGTTCGTCAACCTGCGCACCGCCAGTCGTGACGTTGCCGAAGCCCCGTTGCAGCACCGTCTGGCCATCCTGGATGACGGCAACGGCAAGCCCAGGCACGTTCCACAATGTCATGCCGCGCTCGACGGCGTCGGTAAACCTGGCTTCGTCAAACTCCGCCGCAGTCACCACCGGCACTGCCGCCAATAACAGGACCGCGACCAGCAGCTGTCCGGAAAGGTGGATCTGCGCCTGCGATGTTCTGAACATGGTGTGACTACTCCGTGACAAATCAAAAACCCGGCTCATGACATACTGACCGTCATGCAGCTACGCGAATTTATCAGCAGTCGAAAATTCAGCGGCGTGGACTACGCGTTCCTCACGGTCCTGCTGTGCGCCATCGTTCTGCTGATCCTTGGATTGATTCTACCTGCATTCCTGACGGACCGAATCGCGCTCAGCAGCGAGTCACTGTCGATCGTAGCCGGCGCACGCAAACTGGGCGAAGAAGGCAACGTCGCATTCATGGCGATTATTCTGCTTTTTTCTGTCGTATTCCCGAGCGCCAAGCTGCTGGCGATGCTTGCACTGTGGGCAATGCGGTTCGAGACAGATACGGAAAAACGCACGATGCACTGGCTCGAGGTGCTGGGCAAATGGTCGATGCTGGACGTGTTCGTGATCGCGATTACCATTGGCGCGGCCAACCTCAGGTTCCTGAACCGGACGACCGCTGAAGCCGGCGTCTATATTTTCGGTGCCGCTATTTTTCTGTCAATGATTGCCAGTTTCCTGCTGCAGCGCAAACTGCGCGTAAGGCTGGCGCTTGCGCTCGCAGAGATTCCGCTCGCTGAGCGAGTTGCAGGAGTGACCATCGGCACGCTGAGCCTGCTGCTGTTTTTCGCCGGGCTTGTGCTGCCGCTGTTTACCGTCGAAAAATGGCTGTTCTGGAACAACGAGTACTCTATGGTAACGGCGCTGCCGCGGATGCTGGCGGAGCGGGAGTTCCTGCTGCCAGCCGTCATCCTGGTTTTTGTCATCGTACTGCCGCTGTGCCGGTTCCTGAGTATCACGGCGACGCGCATGTCGCGACAGCCGACTGAAACACTGACGCGTCTGGCGATCGCCTGCGAAAAGTGGACGATGTGGGAGGTCTATGTATTGGCGCTGATCATCGTCAGCGTGAAGCTGGCGGACTTTGCCACGATCGAGCTGCGCGCCGGCTTCTGGCTGATCGCTTCCGTCGTACCACTGTCCTTGCTCGACGGCTGGTTGTTCCGGCGCCGTCTGCTGGCAAAAAAAAGCTGAACGGGTTCTGTCAGGCTCGCTCTTTCGCGAATTTGGCAAAACCCTTTACGAATTCTTCGAGCAGATCACGGGTTGCCTCGTCAGTCAGCTCGCCGTCTGCGCTGAACTTCGCGGCGGCTTTCGAGACCATCAGCCGACCAGCAAACCAGGGGCGGGTTTGCAGTGTGCGCAGCACCGGCAGCAGCGCATTCTGCGCCAGCAGTGTACCGAAGCCACCCGGTGAGGCGCCGATGCAGGCAACGGGCAGATCCTGAAAGACGTGTGGCGCTTTCGTTGGTCGGCGCGACAACCAGTCGATGCCGTTCTTGAGCACACCCGGGGTTGAATTGTTGTACTCCGGCGTGGCGATCAGCAGACCGCTGCTATTCGCAATGCGCTCTCGCAGCACATTGACCGCCTGCGGGATGCCGTCGCGCTCCTCGAGGTCGCCGTCGTAAACCGGGATGTCGTGCAGCGTAGCGATTTCGAATTCGATGCCGTCACCGGCCAGTGCCTGCGCCGCGCGGAGTAACGATGTGTTGATGGATTTCCTGCGCAGGCTGCCTGATAGCCCGATTATTTTCGTCATTGCTGCACTGCTCCAGTTTGCGATGCGTTGCTTCGTATTCCGAATCCTGCCTGTGCCGCTCGATCCCAGTGGCCAGCCAAAACCATACCAGCGTCATGCGCCGGTCGCAGTACCAGCGTGTATGCGCTTGTTGCCCGAGGTGTCCGGCGGCAACCGTCCGGCAGGGCTGGGCAGGCGAGGCCGGCGGCGCGCCGGGCCCGCGCGGCTGGCGCAGCCGGACCGCTGGATGGCTGCGCGCTCTTCAGCCGGCGGGCCAGAAGTGGCGCCGTTTTCAGAGAGGCGCGCCCGCTTGCCAATATGATCTGGCTATGAGGCACCAGGGTTGTTGTTTTCGTCCGCTATACTACCCAGCCGGGACTACAGGCAGCGGTGGCGCTCATGAAGCAGGAATTCAAAATTTTACGGTCGGTGTCGACGGCGTTGTCATTCGCGCTGCTGGTTGCAGCTTGCGCGCCCCAGACGCCGAAATTCGCCGAGGCCAGCGCCCAGAGAGTTAACTGCCCGGGTGGCACCACCATGATGTGCGAAGCAAAGACGATTGGCCGCATTCGGCACGGCACCTTCGCACGGGCAAACGACAAGTGCGCCTGCGTCCCGGACGATTCGCGCATGATTAACTCGCCGGTTATTCCCGCTATACACTAGGACCGCGCGCGGCGCCGCAGTCACTCCGGTTCGTGCAGCGTGAAGATGTCGTCAACACTGGTATTGAAGATTCGCGCAAGTCGCAGCGCGCTCTCGAGTGAAGGCGAAAATCTGCCCTGTTCCATCGCGATGATGGTTTGCCGCGCGACGCCGATCTGCGTGGCGAGTTGCTGTTGAGTCATCTCGCCGTTGCTGAATCGCAGTTCGCGGATTCGGTTGCTGACCGCGCTCTTTTTCTTGCCCATTAGTCTGTACCAAAGCGGTAGTACGCGATGACCGAGCTGTAATACACGATCTCGGCGGCAACCAGCAGCCCGAACCAGATGTTAAGCGCTGTTAGCAGCGGCAACTCCGCCAGCAACATAACGGGTATCGCCCAGAACGCGCCCGCCAGCACAAAGTAGGCGTTGCGCATGCTGTGCAGATCGACGCTGCGGTCGCGCTCATCACGCGGGACGTTCAGTTCGTTCTTGGCGCCGTGCAAGACGGCTATCACGATGTGCCCGACGATCATCAGGATTGTCAGCAGGATAATGGCCTCGATAAAATGCCCGAGCGCTGCTTCGCCGGGCTGCTGCCAGGCGCTGCCAAAGTAACTCAAGGTGAGTACCAGCAGAGCCAGCAGGACGACCGCCGCACTCTTTTGCGGGTAGGTCCAGGTGCCGTCCTCCGCATCCGGGTGCAGGCGACGTTTGCGCGCCAGCCATGCAGCGGCGAATGCCAGCGCGGCGCCAGCCAGTTGCACAACGCTCGGCAGCAGCGATGTGATACCCGGCAGCAGTCGCAGCGCCAGGTAAGTGCAGGGTGCAAGCGCCAGCAGGCCGGTGCCAACGAGTGCCAGCGCCTGCTCGCGACGGAGCGGCCGGTTGCGCCGAATCAGCCAGGCTGCGAGGCCTGCGCAAAGTGCCAGCCAGAGCGTGATGCCCAACGCCAGTGCGCCCGAAATTGCGTCCATACCGTTCTCCACAGGAATCCGTCGTTGATGTTCGATGTAATATAAACATTACATTTCGTGTGAGTCAAGTTTATCTTACATTTAGTAAGAACAGTCATACTTTAGGGACCGTCGATCGACGGGCGTCCCGACCGCTCCCCGGCAGGCCTTCGGCGTTCGAAAAGACCTGCGTCGTCAGCTGCCCGGAGCATGCAAATTTGCCACTCTGTGACATAGCGCATAGCATTTGAACCGGTGGATCGGCACGATGCTGTTCCTGATTGCACAGTGCGTGGACGACAAAGATATGTGGCTGCCAGATAAAGTTTATAAATTGCTCCCCTGGGCTTACGTGGCTATGGGCCTGCTGTTTTTTGCGGGCGTCTACTACCTCGGTCAAAGCGATTTCGGTGCCGGATTCTATGTCGCGATAGGCCTCGTCTCGATTGCGGGCGGACTGGTTGTGCATTACCTGCGCGTGCACGGCGCGCCACACGATGACGATGGCTCAGAGGGCGACTCGGCCGCGAGCTAGATCGACCAGGCGCTCGTCGCCGCAAACACAACGTTTTTTAACGCGCTGCCACACTTTGCCGCTGCGAGGCGGCATGCTCTCCATCGACTGTCATGACACTACTGGCACTCGCCAGTCCCGCGTCCGCAATTTAATCGGGGCGCCCCCGGACCTCACTGATAAACCACGATGCCGCCGCGATCGGCAGCTGCGCCTGCGAGCGAGCGCCGCGCAAGCGGCTGCCAGGCAGGCATAATCCATTCATGAGCAATCGCGAAGCGGACGGCGCTACGACTAACAAGGCATGGTTCGCAGACTTTGCCGCCGCCGAGCAGCTGTCGCCATCGGTTTGCGACAGCATCGCTCAGCACTACACCCGTGTCGCAAACTGGCTGGCGTCGCTGTGCGCTGGTCGCGGCCCGCTGCTGCTGGGAATCAACGGCGCGCAAGGCAGCGGCAAATCCACGCTCGCGCGCTACCTGCAGCGGGCACTGGCGCAACGCGAGCTGCGGGTGGTCGTGCTGTCGCTCGACGACTTTTACCTGTCGGGCGCCGCACGGCGCCAGCTCGCCGCAACCGTGCACCCGCTGCTTGCCACGCGCGGCGTGCCCGGCACCCACGATGTCGCCGGGCTGAACCGCTGCCTGGCAGAGCTGCTAGCGGCGTCGGCGAACAGCGTCGTCACGTGGCCCGAGTTTGACAAGGCGACTGACGAGCCGGCAGCGCAACAGCAGCAGTTCCAAGGCTGCCCTGACGCGATACTGCTGGAGGGCTGGTGCGTCGGCACCGCGCCTGAAGATCCTGCGCAACTGCTTACGCCTCTAAACGACCTTGAGGCAACGGCAGATGCTGACGGCCGCTGGCGAAACTATGTCAACGCGCGCTTAGCCGATGACTACGCGGCGCTGTTCGCCGGTCTCGATCGCCTGTGCTTCCTGCGTATTCCGGACTTCAGCGTTGTGCGGCGGTGGCGCGGGTTGCAGGAAGCGCAACTCGTCGCGCGCCGTGGCAGCGGCATGGGCGGCGCCGAACTCGAGCAATTCATCCAGCATTTTGAGCGCCTGACGAGGGCGGCTCTGCGCTCGCTGCCGACCCGTGCCGATTGCCTGCTGGAATTCGACGAGCAACATCGTTGTATCGGCAGCACCTTCAGGGAACGCGCCGGGCCATAGCTTCGCAGTACCCACTTCGCGTAAAAAAACGCCCGCCGGGAGGCGGGCGCGGTTGACAGGATCCTGCCGCGGTTATTGCCCCATCATTGCTTCCATTGAGGTTTCCTTGTAACTGCCGGGAACCTCAAGCCGCCTGGCATCGATGCTGGATGTGCTAAGGCTGACTATCTCGTTGTCGCTGCCTTTGTCGCGCGCACGGGTCCGCACCGGAATGCCGCCGAGCTTGTCGAAATCGAGCTGCGGCGCGCCGGCGCCACCGATCGCGGCAATCTCGGCCATGCCTTCCATCGCGCGAATCATAGCGGCGAAATCCTTGCCGGAGATGTCGAGTTCGTCGGCGCTCGCCACGCAAACAACTTCTTCGACGTTGCCGTTCTCGTGCACGATTTCCGCTTCATCGCAATCGTAGCCAGCGACTTCGGCACTGTTGCCGGTTTTGCGAATGCTCATTTGCGGCGCTTCGCCCGGTTTCGGCGGCATCATGCCTTTCATCTGCTGCTCCACCATGGCGCGCTGTTCCGGAGGCATGCCGGCGAGCATCGCATCCACCTGCGCCTGCATCTGATCCGCAACGGCGTTCGCGAAGCCCGGCTTCAGGCGCACCCAGCTGCGTTCCTCGTGGCTGATCAGAATCATGCCCTCGTCACCGGGCACGAACAGCACGCTGCCCTTGTCATCACCGAACAGCACGCGGCCGTCATTGACGAGGCCAATCGTACCGTCACTGAACTTCAACTCGACATCTGCCGCCACGGCGCCGGACAACAGCGCCATGACAATTGCGAAACCGGTTTTCATCTCACTGCTCCCAATGCACCTTGCAAGCACCGAGCTTAGGAAGGGCGGAGGCAAAAATCAATGCGCGCCGGTGGTCGGGTGGCGTCAGGTCGGCGTCGTGGATGACTGCTCGGCGGCCCTTGCCGCGAGGCGTCGCTCAACTTCGCTGAAAAGTTCGTCGCGCAGACCAAGTAGCTGAAACAGTTCAACAATAGTGAAAAACGGCGCCGCAAGCTGGGCCTGGATCGGGTGCTTCAGCAGCACCGGTGGCGAACGCTCGATAGCGTGGCCGATAAACTGCGCAATGTAGCCACCGACGAACAGGGCCGCCGCGATGGTGGCAGAGGCCGCGAACTCCAGTTCGCCAAGGCGCATGGCCACAAAGGTCAGCACGGCGGCGGCGACCAGGAAAACGCTGGCGAACAGCAGATCGAGCGTCAGGTAGAACAGGAAGAAAGCGCCGACCAGCAGCCAGGCAAGATTCAGTGTTACGGAGCGAATCTCCAGCGAAACCCAGCTGAGCGCGATCAGCGCACCCAGCATGATGGCGGGTATGCAAACGAGGTGAATGCCGATGTTGAGCGGGTGTCGGTGGGCCGCCGCGTAGCCCGTCAACATCTCCAGCAATTTTGAATTTCTCGCCATAAGTTACCGACCTCGAAAAGACTGACAGGCTCACCGGGAAATGTAGCAGATTAGCGGCGCGATGCGGACCGCCCGGCAGCCCGACCGAATACCGTTTACCGCTGATCGCGCTGGAGTAAACTGCAGCGACGCGGGCAATCCGCCAGCGGGAGAATGAACGTGACGATGACCGATGCCGAGCGCGCTGCAGAAGACGAGCGCGAGTCGCGCCTGCGCAGCCTGTTGAAAGCAATTACCTATCGCATCACCGGCACGGCAACCACCGCGCTGCTGGTATACGCAATGACAGGCGAGTTACAACTTGCGCTGGCGATCGGCGCCATTGAGCCGCTGCTGAAAATCGTCATCTACTACCTGCACGAACGCGCCTGGCAGCTGGTGCCGCGCGGTACAGTGCGCCGCTGGCGCCGCCGCACGCCCGCCGCCTAGCTTTCGCGCAGGTAGCCCCAGGAGTGCAGTTTGTCGTGATCTTCGAACCAGCGATCGCCGATATCCTTGCGGTAGTACATGTTCGGAATCAGGATATTGCGCACCCGCTGGTAGACCTGTGCCTGCGCCTGTTTTACGGATATGCCTTGCCCGGTCACGATTAGCACAACACCGGTATGGCCGGTGATCAGCCATTCGCCGTTAACGAGCTTGACGTCTTCAATGTGAATGCCGTCGTAAACCGGCTTGCGAAAGATAACGACGCGGTCTTTTGAGTTCGCTTCAAACGTCTTGGGATCGTTGTACGGGAACGGCGGCACCACCACGCGCAGACCGATCTGGAAGCCGCGGCGTACCTTGAAATTGGTCAGCGTGCCGGTTGCCATGCCATGCAGGAATTCTGCGACCGGCATATTGAGGCCGTCCGCCTGGATGCTGATGGTGGGATAGCCGAAGCGCGCGGTGAATTCAAGCGGATAAATGCCCTGACCATTCACAATGCAATTGATATCGATGTAGCCGACGTAACCTTCCTCCGCCAGCCTTGATCCGAGTTTCGCCAGCGTGGCGCGGAAAATCCGGTTTGGCCCGCTCCAGTACATGCAGGTGCCCATCTCGCCGGTCGCCGGGCCGATATCGCCGGGGAACAGCAGCTTGTGCTCGAAGTTGACGTTGATCGGCATCATGAATTCCTTGCCGTTAAAAAACGCCCCGACCGCCACTTCGACGCCGCGCACGCGGCGCTGTAGCTGAAACTGTTTCACCGTGTCCGAGTAAACGGCCTTATACGAGCGCAGCACGTGGACGATGTCCTTGCCATCGTCTTCCTGTCCGACGAACAGCAGTCGCTTGATATTCTGCGCCTCACCGCTTGGCTTGATGACGTACGGCGCCGGGTTTTTCTCGACGTATTCGATGGCCGAGTCGAAATCGCTGAAATCCTGGAACGGGATGATCGACACGCCGTGCTTCTTGAGCTCTTCCTGGCCGAACGAGCGGTCGTCCTCCAGTCGGTCGGTGTAGGCGGTGCCGCCAACGACAGCGTGACCGTCGGCCCGCAACTGCTCGGCAATGTCGCCTTGCCCAAGCACGTCATCGAACACAATGACATCGGCCCAGTCGACATGCGGCTTCCATTCATCCACCTTCGGGACAAAGCCGTCGCCGATGCTGCGTTCCTCTTTGTTGTCGATGTAATAGCGAACTTCGTGGCCTTCCTTGGCGACCTGCCAGGCGATGTCGCTAATCAGGGCGTCGATCGAAACGAACAGGAATTTCAAAGGGGTCGTGCTCATGAATGCCTCATCAGTGTGGCCGGCCTGCTGGCCTCGTGGGTTCGGATTTGCCCGGCTGGCGCCAAATGAATCCGGAGCCGGTCCGGATCGATGCCCAGTCGGGGCTCAAAGCGCGTTTCGAAAAGTTAATTAAAACAGTAGTTTAAACCTGCTCTTTGGCTATCCGGGCAAACTGTGCGCCGTGCCCGGATTGCACTGCCGCAGACGGGTAGTATCGGGCAAAGGACTAACAGGTCACAAGGTAATCAATGCGCATGCCAGCGGCAATCCGGATGAGCAGCCAATGGGCGCTCTCCAGCGTAGCTGGCGGGGACTTCCGGTGATTCGCGACACATTCAACTTCGTAAGCAGCCGACTCAGCGAGCGTGCCGACCAGGAGCACGTGCAGAGCGTCATTCGCCTGCTTATCGTCGGTGTAGCGGTCTTTTACTTTTTTTCCGATTATTTCGCGAACGGCGCGGCGAACCAGGATTACGTGCAGTACGCGCGCATCGCAACGGCAATTGCCCTGCTGATCACTGTCACACTTGCTGTAGCGCTGGTTTTACGACCCGGCGTGTCGATCACGCGCCGTATCATCGGCATGATACACGACGTACTCGCGATCTCGGCCGCCATGTTCCTCGGTGAAGGCAGCGCGGCAGGTGTCGCGGCGATCTATCTCTGGGTAACGCTCGGTAACGGATTTCGCTACGGCAACCTTTACCTTTACAGTTGCGCCGTGATGAGTTTCATCGCGTTCGGCGTTGTCTCGGCGACCAGCGAATACTGGCGCGCGCACGGCACGCTGAGTGCCAATATTCTGATTCTGCTGGCGGTCATACCGCCCTACGTCGGCGCCTTGCTCAATTCACTGCAGCGCGCCAAGAGCCAGCTGCGACACCAGGCCAGTGTCGACGTGCTGACCGGCCTGCTGAATCGTGCCGAGACAGAAATGAGCGTGGAACGCTTGCTCGACAGGCACCATGACGGGCATTCACTGCTGTTTTGTGATCTCGACCTGTTCAAGCAGGTTAACGACAATGCCGGGCATGCGGCCGGTGACAAATTGTTGAAGGATGTCGCCCGGATCATCCGTGAATGCAGCGGCAAGGGCGCCACGGTCGGCCGCCTGGGCGGCGACGAGTTTTGCGTTTTTCTGCCGGAGTGCACGATGGAAGGTGCGCGCCGGATCGCCGAGAGCATTCGCAATGCCGTGTCAGGTTACCGCCTTGCCTGGGGCCGTGAGTACTATTCGGTCGGCATCAGTGTCGGCGTTGCGCCTACCAGCGCGGTACAGGATATGGGGTCGTTGTTCCGGCTGGCGGATGCTGCCTGCTACGCCGCCAAGAATGCTGGCCGCAACCAGGTGCACGTTGTTGATCCGCGCTCCGGCATTGCGGACACGCAGCGGATACGTCGCATGTTCGCTAATTCTCCGCTCGGCACAATAACGGGTTCCAACCGCATCCACCGTTCTCCGGAAACCAGGTAGACCAAGCCGGCCCGCGCCTGCCGGCGTGATTTCCTGCAACGTCCGGGCAAAAAAAACCCCGCCACAGGGGCGGGGTTAAACACGTCGGATCACGACGCCAGAATCGTTTAACGCTTTTTCAGAGAATCACGGATTTCCGTCAGCAGTTCGACTTCCGCAGACGGCTTCGCCGGCTCAGCCGGCTTTTCTTCTTCTTTCTTCTGCATCGAATTCATGCCTTTGATCATCATGAAGATGGCAAAAGCGACGATGACGAAATTGACGGTCGCGTTAATAAACATGCCGTAGTTGATCGTTGCTGCGCCGGCTTCCTGTGCTGCTGCCAGCGACGGGTACGCTGTGTCTGTCAGGTTAATGAACAGCTGGCTGAAATCGACGTTGCCCATCAGCAGCCCGATTGGCGGCATGATTACGTCGTTTACCAGTGACGCGACGATCTTGCCGAACGCACCACCGATAATGATACCGACGGCCATGTCCATGACATTGCCGCGCATCGCAAACTTCTTGAACTCACTTAACATTGTATTCCCCTTGGGTTTGGCCATCGCCCGAATCGGGCTGCTTTGTGCCGGGTCATGCCCGACGGTTTTTCACACGGCGTAATGTGGCCTTATCGCCTACCTACGCATTGTAGCGAACGCGCTCACATCGCTGTGCGCTGCAACAATTCTTGACAATCGCATCTCCGCCCGCTGACAGGCACTATTCACTGGGACTCAGCAGCTCCCTGACCGCCTGCAGCAGGCGCTCCATTTGTAAGGGCTTGCGCAGTCGGGCATCGAACAGACCGGGGTCAAGCCGGCTCGCATCCGAGGCGGTGAGCGCCACGATCGGCGCGCCGCAACCGGCGGCCCGCAGTTGCCGGGCGACGTCGATGCCGTTCATGCCCGGCGTATTGATGTCGAGAATGACGAGGTCCGGTTCGCGTCCGAGCGCCAGTTCCAGTGCCGTCTTGCCATCGCCGACCAGCAGCAGTTCGTAGCCGGCGCGGGTCAGATAATAGTCGTGGAGCAAGCGCATGTCTTCATCGTCGTCACTGATCAGGATCAATGCTGGCCTGTCTGTTTGCAGCGCCTGTTGCGGCGGTGCGAGCGATTGCTCCATGGCGCCCGCGTCGATAATCTGCGCCGGTACTGACACGGTAATTCGGCAGCCTTTGCCGATGTCCGAATCCATGCTCAGGGTGCCGTTCATCAACGCGGTCAGTCGCAGGCTGATCGACAGGCCAAGCCCGCTGCCTGTCACCAGGCTCGCTTTCGCGGCACCCCGCTCGAACGCCATAAACATACGCTGCTGGTCCGCCGCGGCGATGCCCGGTCCATCGTCCGCAACGATTGTTCTGAGCTCATTATCACTCCAGTCAACGCCGATGCGGATGCCGCCATCGTCGGTGTATTTCACCGCGTTGCCGAGCAGGTTCAGCAACACCTGGCGGAGACAACCGTCATCCAGTTCGAGGTGGCTCGGTACGTCCGGGCTGACCTGTGCAACGAATGCCAGCGCTTTTTCGCCGGCGAGTGGCGCGATGATCGCGGCCAGATCATCGATCACCGAACGGATATCTACGGCGCGCAGGTTCAGTGTTTGCCGGCCGGCATCCAGTCGCGCCTCGTCAAGCACATCATTGACGAGCTCGCTCAGGTGGCGCGCTGCCCGGGCGATCGCTTTGCCATCGCTCGCCCGGGCTTGTGCATCGATATCGCCTTCGCCGAGACGTTCGGCGTAGCCGATAATCGACGCGAGCGGCGTGCGGAACTCGTGCGACATCATTGCGATGAAGCGGCCCTTGGCTTCGTTTGCCTCAATCGCTTTCTGCCGCTGCGACTCGAGCTGCGAGCGTGCCTCCACCAGGTCGGCAATGAGGTCTCGCTGGCGCCGGATCAGGCGTTGCTGCTCTACCTGCAGCAAACGATTTTCGTTCGCCGCCTGCTGTCGCTCCTGCCGCGCCGCGTGTCCCGCCGTGCTGGCGAGAATAAGTACTGCGTGACAAGCAGCCCGCGGCACGATATGGATTTCGACAGTGCCGGCGCCGGGCAGGGTCGCGAACGGAATGACGACGACGTCATCCTGCAGCATGCCGAGCAGAAAAGGGGCCGCCTGCAGCGTGTCGGCACCCGGCTGGAGGCTATCGAAACCGTACGTGGCTGCGTTGCCGAACGAGTCCGTCAAGCGGTACTCAGCGTCGACGCAAAAGCAGAAAGGCTCGTGGGCCTCGAACAAGGTGCGTTTCAGGTACGCGCCAATGTCTTCCTGCAGCGACATGCCTCAGGCAGACAGCTCACGACGGCTGATACGTTCGGCCAGCCGCAGCAGTGCGTCTTCAACCGCCGCGCCCGTCTTGGCGCTGCTCTCGTAGACATCCGGGCAGACCTCGCGAACTTCCGCCAGTTTCCTTTCGTCAACTTCCCAGCTCGATCGCAGGTCGGCCTTGTTCATCAGGAACACAAACGGCATGTCGCCATAACGCTCGATAACCTGTTCGCGCAGGCCGAGCGCCGCGCGCACCGTTTGGCTGCGTGTACCGTCCGCGACCAGCACGACGCCAGCCGTACCGCGCAGGTAGGAAAACTCCAGAGCGCCAAACCGTTCCGCGCCGGCGACGTCCCAGATCACCAGCTTCAGGTCGATAGCCGGTTCGTTGAGCGTGATTTCCTTGGTGTCGATCTTTACACCGACAGTCGTCAGGTACTTTTCGGAAAACTGGTTGGAGACGAAGCGTTCGATCGTGCTCGTCTTGCCGACCGCGAAATCACCAATGACGCAAACCTTTGCGGTAAGTCGCGTCATTGGCCGGGCGTCTGCAGCACCACTGCGACCGTCGCCTTGCGCAACTCTGCATTCGCAACGGCTTGCGATGCGTCCGGAATGTGCGTGCCGATAGCGAGGCTGCTTGCGTCGACACCAGCAGCACGCAACGCTTCCACGATAACACTCGCGCGATCGCTGGCCAGCCGCGCGTTGTACTGCAAGGTGCCGGTGCCATCGGTATAGCCGGTCACGCGCAGTTCCAAGGTGGCGCCCCGTGCGAGGGCATCTGCAGCAAGCGCGCGGACGTCGCGCGCGAAACGTGCCAGGCGGGTTGCGGATTCGGCTGCCAGCTCGGCGTTCGTGGCATAAAAGAAGTTGCTGCCGTCAAGATTTGCGGCCCGCTCACGCAGCGCCGCCAGCCCCGTAATCTGCAATTCTCCGAACCGCAGGGGCCAGCCGAGATCGAGCACCGCCGCTTTTTGCTGCGCCGTTTCGATCCAGCTTTGGCTTGCGCTGCCGCTAACGAGCAGATGGTTGTCGCGCAATTCGATTCGCGTACCCGTTTCGGGGGCAAGTTGCTGCAGCGCACGCTGCAGGACAATAGCCTCGTCGAGCGAGCGGTAGGGCCGCAGTTCACTGACCAGCTGCTGTGGTTCGAGCTCAGCGCGCGCCGCGACGTCGTCCATGTCGGCGGCCAGCGGATCGCGCAGTCCCTGCAGAGTGAAGCGGCTGTTGTCCGCCACAATATTCGCTACGAACAGCCCGGGCGTCGCATCGATCGCCGCCTGCAGCCGATTTCGCTGCTGGCTCTGTTGCCAGGCCTGCCACGCAAAGTAGCCGCAGGCAGCCAGCAGTAACAGCCCGACAATCACGAGCGGCCAGCCAAACTTCTTTTTGCCGTTCGCCTGCGGGCGGGTGGCCTCAAACAGCAGGCAGCGCTCAAGTTCCTCGTCAATACCGACCACTGTCGAGCTGTCGCCGGCATATTCGCGCAGCCCGTCGCCGAAGCGAAAATGCAGCCGTTCCAGCACCCGGCTCAGGTCATTGCGCAGCGCACGTGGCGGCACGCCGCGAATAACGCAGACCAGCAGCGCGTGCGGGCCATGCACGGCCCACAGCGTGAAGTCCCCCATATCGGCCGTCTCGAGGCGGCCGCTGCGATCCGGCGAAAACGATTCTTTCACGAAGTCCTGAATCGCGGTGAACATTGCGGATACCGCGTCGCTGTCTTTAATGCGCGAGGCGTCGTGATGCACGTGACTGATCAGCAGGCCGTTCTCGCGGCTGATCAGGTAAGCCTGCTCGACGCGATACAGCAAGGATTGCTGAATCACGTAACTGGCGAACGGGACGCCGGCGCGCGCGGCCTGCATGCGCCAGTTCAAGCCCTTGATGGTCAGGCTGTGTTCAAGCGTGCGATTGATCTGCTCGGCGAACGCCTTGAGCGCATGGGCGATCGATTTGCGAATCGCCGGGCCCATCACCGGGTACAGCGCGTCACCGAACTCTTCAGGGGACTTGCGGATGGAATCGCGCACGCAGCGGCCGACCGGATCGCGCAGGGATTCGACGAGCTCATCGTCTTCGCGATGTCGCAGGCGAATTGCTTCGGGAAGTACTGCGGCGACATCAGCCGCCCGGGCTTCGGGCAACTGGACGCGTTGCTGGATGGAGTCGAGAACTTCTTTCTCGGCGCCGAACAGCAGCGTCTTCAGGTCATCTAGATCGCTCACAGGCGTGGGTTACCGGGGCGCGTGTCAGGCCGTCGGTAACTTGAAATCCTTGTTCAGGCGCAGCGCGACCTCGGTCAGCAATGCCGCCAGATCCTCGCGCGCGACTTTCTGGTCGGCAAGCTCGCCGGTTTCCCGGCTCAGCTCTTCCTGCAGCGCATCCTGCGTCTTGCGCAGCTGAACCGTCAGATCGGTAGCCTGTTCATGCAGCGATTCGCGGATGTCCTTGGTCTCTTCCGACAGACGCTGTTCCACTTCCGCGAACCAGCCTTCGACCTGGTCCGCGTATTCGGACAACTCGGAACTTGATTTCTTGCCTTCCGCCGCACGCTCTTTGCGTTCAGCCTTCAGCTGCTCGCCGAGCTTCTCGAACTCGCGTCGAGTGAAGGTGTCCAGCCGTTCGATGCGCTTTTCCATATCACGCGCCGTGCGGTCAATGCTGTCCGCCAGGCGTTTCTCCAGGGCGGCAAAGCGTTTCTCGTAGTCACGCATTTGTCCGCCGAACAGGATGTCGCGAATCTTGTCGACATTGGCGTCCTGATCCATCACGGCATCGTTGTCTTTGTTGCTTCCGGGGCTGGCTTTCTTAGGCATGGTCTGTTGCCTCCGACGATGGTACTTGCCCGGCCTGCGCTTTCTCAAGACGATAACCGTGCTGATAAATGGCGGATAATTTCCAGCCATTGGTTTCGTTCAACTGCATTTTTTTGCGCAGTCGACTGATGTGAGTATCTACTGTTCGCGTGGTGACGTTCTGTGCGTCGATGCCCCAGATCGCTTCAAGTATGTGCGAGCGCGACACGACACGGCCGCTGTTGCGAAAGAAAAATGCGGCGAGATCGAACTCCCGGCTTGTCAGCGAGATCTCGTTGCCGTTCAGTGCGATTCGTTTGTGCTTGATGCCAAGCACGTAAGGTTCCGCCTCCAGCGTATCCTCTTTCGGGCCGCCACCTTTGGCGCGGCGGGCGAGGGCGGCGACTCTCGCCATCATCTCGCGCTGGCGCAAAGGCTTGACCAGGTAGTCGTCGGCCCCGGCTTCCAGTGCCTCAACGACATTCCGTTCCCGATCTTTTGCGGTAGCGATCAGTACCGGGGTGAAGTCCTGCATCTCGTCGCGCAGTTTGCGTAATACATCAATGCCGCTCTGGTCCGGCAGCATCCAGTCAAGCATGTACAGGTCAAAACTGTCGCGCCGTGCTGCGCGCAGGAAATCCGCGGCGGTGCCAAAGGATTTTACGGAGTGTTCCTCATGCTGCAGCCACAGCGTGAAAATGCCGACCTGGTCAGGATCGTCTTCGAGTAACGCGATTCGCAATCTGATCTCCCCGGACGGCGGCATGTCGTTTTGATAGTCGCCGCCGTGCGCAAACGCCCCGATCTTACCGGCACCGGGCCCGCCACAGTAGCCCACGTTCTGCTATTTCGAAGAATTGGACCAATCGGTCCAGATATTGGTTTGGGTGGGTATCCGCCCTGGCGGGCGTCTCTGCGGCCGCGGGTCTCGCGCGTTGCGCCTCAGGCGATGTGCAAGGACCTTACGTAAGATTCCAGGCGCGTGATGAGCTGGCTCACCGCTGCCGCGTCGTGGTCGATGGCTGCCGTTTCCAGCGACTTGCCAAGCTCCGAAATCCAGTCCAGGCCGTAGGCACTGCCCGAGCCGTGCATGTTGTGACCGGTCAGCCGGACGGCTTCGAAATCGGCCGTTGCAAGCGACTCGCGCAGCTTGCGGATGTCATCCTGCCGATGGCCGAGGTAGGTGGCCATCAATTTCCTGGCAAACGGATCGGCAATTTCAACCGTGCTCATGTGTTTTCTTGTCCCTGGCCAGCTACCGAATCAAAAATTTTCGTCTGCGTCACCGGCCCTCAGCGCAGCATCGGGAGACTCCGCGCCCGTCAGCTGACAGGCGCGGCGACTCCGGTAAACTTGCAAGCGCTGCTAGTAGTTCACCTTCTTCTTGGCAGCTGCTTCAAGCTCGGCAGCCTTGGCTTTCGCTGCATCGGTCATCTCGCCTGCTTTCGCCGTGGCGTCTTCGCCCATCTGTTCGGCAGACTTCATCGCGTCATCGGCCATGTCAGCCGCAGAATCGCGTGCGTCCATTGCAGCCTGTTCTGCCGCTGAGGCCGCGTCGCGCGCTACGTCAGCTGCATCGCCGCCCATTTCTTTCGCCGCAGCGCCCACATCGGATGCAGCTTCCTGTACCGAATCGGCCGCCTTGTCCATCATTTTGGCAGCGTTGGCGTCGTCGCTCTTGCCGCTGTCGGAACAGGCCGCGATTGACAGGGCCGCGAGGGGGGCCAGGAACAGCATTGTAAACTTCTTCATCTCTCTCTCCGGAAGTGAAGTTGGTGCCGCCTGTGCAGCACCAACCGCGACTTCAATTTGCTTCTAGTAAGTGACTATACCGGGCAGGCTTTTGGCCTGATCGATCCATGACGCGATGACTTTTACCGATGGGGTCTTGCGCACCAGTTTTTTCGCCGCGTTTGCTTCTTCCATCTTCGCCGCAAGGTTCTCGGCATTGCGATTCTTCAGTTCCTTGACGGTATCGACGCCAGCTGCTTCCAGCAGTTCTGCGTACTGGCTTGCGACACCCTTCACGCGAAACAGGTCTGCCATGTTCACGCACTTCAGAATACTTGACTCGTTCATGCCGGTTTTTTCCGCGAGTTGCGCGCGGCCTTTCTTGGTCGCGCCCGCATTCAACAGGTCATCCACGCTGCGAATGCCGTGCTCGCGCAGAGCTGCGCCTTTTTTCGGGCCAATGCCCTCAATATCTTCAATCCGCTTTGCCATCTTTCGCTCCCGTTCGTTGGTATTGGACTCAATGACGAATACCGTCAGTCCGGTGTGGCGCAGGGCCAGACCGTCTGCGGCAGTGTAATCAACAACTATTAATGTCGAGGCTGCGTTGACAAAGTTTTACATAGCCTCCATTCGAATCGACGGTTACTGCGATGACGCATTGCCGATTCGTGGTCAACCGCTCAGCGCAGGATAAAGGTAACCTTGAGCTGCACGCGGTACTCCTCGATCTTGCCGTTCTTGCAGGTCACTTTCATGTCCTGTACCCAGGCGCCTTCGACGTTTTCGAGGGTCTCGTTGGCGCGCTTGATGCCTTTCGATATAGCGTCGTCAAAGCTCTTGGACGAAGATGACGATAATTCGGTGATGCGTGCAATAGACATACTTGATCTCCTGATTCTCAAGGTTGGTTATTCGGCTGCACCCCGCCGTGGGCGCGATGCATTGCCCGGATTGGCTATTTAGCATAGCAGCCGCTGCTGCCTGAATCGGCAGCCAATTGTGAACAATCGTGTGCAACGGCGGCGTCGCGCCGCTCCCGCCGGGTGCAGCGAGGGTACAATGGATTCTTGTGCTGCAGCAAAAAAGCCCGGCGAATTGCGCGCTGAGCCCGGAGAGACACATGCCAACTGACAAACGCTGCCGCCGGCGCCTGGACATACCGCCGCGGGTCGACCGGCTCGTTTCGATGGCAACCATCGGAGGTCCGGCATGAGCGGCGCGCGCCGACCCGCGACCGAAAGCCGCGACGGCCCCGGTTGCGCAAATCGAAAGCAGCAGCGAGCGGCTCTGCGCGCGCGCCGGCTCGCGCTTGCGCCTGCTGCAAAAGCCGCTGCAGACCTCAAGATTGCCGATCATCTGCAGGACATGCTTCTGCCCCTGCAGGATCCCTGCGTCGCGGTGTACTGGCCGCTCCCCGGCGAGCCTGATTTGAGCAACTGGTATACGACAGCTGCCGCGCGGGGCCTGCGGCTGGCGCTGCCGGTCGTCGAGGCGCGCGGGCAGCCGCTGACGTTCCGGGCCTGGAAGCCTGGCGCCACGCTGACGAGAGACGCGCTGAACATTCCCTGTCCCGCTGCGGCAGCATCCGTGCAGCCGACGGTGGTTTGCGCGCCCTGCGTGGCCTTCGATCCGGCCGGGTTCAGGCTGGGCAACGGTGGCGGCTACTATGACCGCAGCTTTGCCGGACCCGATCACAGGCCGTTGCTCGTCGGTATTGCCTACGAATGCCTTAGACTTGCGACCATCCGGCCGGAGCCGCACGATGTGCCGCTGGACCTCGTCGTGACCGAAGAACGGGTATATTCCGCAACAGGAAACGACCGCAGCTAGCCGGGTGCTGCGTTCGCTGTTAACAATTTGTCACTGTTGCCGCTGCGCTAAGGGTATACAGTCTCCACCGATCCACTAGCCAACCTTAAGGGGAAACGACCATGGGATTTTTCGATTTTGCACGTGATGTAGGCCGTCAGTTGTTCGATACCGACGCCGAAGCGGCAGACAACATCAAGCAACACCTTGAGATCAAGATGACGGGTCTGAAAGACCTCACGGTCGAATTCGACGACGGTGTCGCTACCCTGTGCGGCAGCTGCAACAGTCAGCAGACACGCGAACAGGCAATCCTGATTGCGGGTAACGTCAAGGGCGTCCAGAAAGTCGTCGCGGACAAACTGACTGCGCCGGCCGCTGCCGCGAAGCCTGCCGCAAAAGCAGCAGACGCCGCTGCTGCCGCCACCGCGGAGCCCGCATCACAGGATGAGTTCTACGAGATCAAGAGCGGCGATACGCTCGGCAAGATTGCCAAGAAGTTTTACGGCAGTGCCTCGAAGTACATGAAAATTTTTGAAGCGAATCGGGACATTATTGACAATCCGGACCGCATTTATCCCGGCCAGAAAATTCGTATTCCCAAATAAGCGTCCGACCAGGAGAGGAGTCTGTAATGGACCTGATGAAATTACTAGCAGCCGCCGGTGGCGGTGACAGCGTCAGCAAGATGGCAGCGCAGCTTGGCGTCAATACGTCGGATGCGGGCAAGTTGATCGAGGCGCTGGGACCTGCGCTGCAAACGGGTCTGCAAAAGCAGATAACGTCGCCCGGCGGCCTGCAGAACCTGCAAAAAGCACTGAAGAGCGGCAATCACGATCGCTATCTGAAGAATCCGGAATTACTGGCACAGCCTGAGACCGTGCAGGATGGTAATGCGATTCTGGGGCACCTGCTCGGTAGCAAGGAAGTGAGTCGCGCCGTTGCGGCGGATGCATCCGCCAAGACCGGTATCGATACCAGCATTCTGAAGAAGGCGCTGCCGTTACTGGCCAGCCTCGCGATGGGCGCAATGCGCAAGAAAACCCAGGCCGCGGAGAACTCCGACAACGACGGCGGCCTCGGCGCGATCGCCGCAATGCTGGGCGGCGGCAAGTCCGGCGGGCTGGGCGGCCTGATAGGGCTCGCCAAAAAGTTCTTCTGAGTCAAGGCCGTGGCGGGGCGTCCGCCCTGTCACGGCATTCCCCCACCATCGCACCTTTTGCTACAGTGCCGGTCTCATTCAGTCAGGCCAGCGCCGCTGTTGGCTTTTCGACGACAGGATTCGCAACGATGGTCAGAACGTTTTCCCTTATTGCGTTAGCAGTAACGATGCTTTGCGTGAATGCGGGCAGCAAGGAGCTGGTGCGGCAGTTTTCCGGCAATGGCACCCTGACGACGGAGTGGTTTGAGGTTGAGGCGCCGTGGATCCTCGACTGGCGCGCCAACAGTGAATTTCAGGGTTCGATGGCGATCGAGATATCGCTGGTCGATGGCAACACCGGTTTCCACGAGGGCCTGCTCGTGCAAACCAAGCGACCGGGTGACGGCGTCAAGCTGTTCAATACGAGTGGCCGCTACCGCTTTCGGGTCAGCTCTACGCTGGCTCGCTGGACGTTGAAAGTCGAAGAGCTGTCGCGCGAAGAAGCAGCGCTCTATAAGCCACGCGACTAGCAGGCAACGACCGGCGACTTGTAGTTTTGCCGGTCTGCTGCACGCAGCAAAGTGGCGCCGGCTGCTGTTACAGCTCGCGCAAGGCCTGCGCGACCGGCAGGCGCGCCGCGCGAATCGCCGGAAAGAAACCACCGACCAGGCCGATGATCAGCGCCGCGACCAATCCCTGCGACAGCAGGTCCGGCGTCACCGCGAAATCGAAAACGACCTGGCTGAAGCTCGCGCCGTTAAGCGTCGAAACCTGGAAGCCATTGAACGCGATGTAGGCCAGCGCGCCGCCCAGCACCCCGCCAATCAGTGACAGTAGTGTTGACTCGATGATGGTCGAGATCAGCACTGAAAGCGGGCCGAAGCCGAGAGCACGCAAGGTTGCAATTTCCTTACCGCGCACGCTGACGGAGGCGTACATCGAGTTCAATGCGCCAAATACCGCGCCGATCGCCATCAGTACCGTCAGCGGGTAGCCGACGATCTTGATGAAGCGGCTCAGCGGCGCTGCCTGCGAAGAGTAATAGGCCTTTTCGCTGCTTACGTCGACATCGACACGCGGGTCATCCGCCAGTGCCTGTTCGACAGCCGAAATCGACGCCGGGCTTTCGAGTCGCACGCGCACCGACTGCACGCTGTTGCCACGTCGGTACATCGTCTGCAGTACGCGCAGGTCTGTCCACAGTTCTGACTCGGACACGCTGCCGCCGGCATCGAAAACACCGACGACCGTCCAGTTTGTCTGGCCGAAGCGGATATCGTCGCCGATCTCGAGGCCGGCGAATTCGGATTGCGCGGCGCGGCCGACGATAAGTTCGTTCTTGCCTTCTTCGAACATGCGGCCTTCTGCAATCTTCAGGTTATTGCGCACATCGAACGCGGCAGGCTGTACGCCACGCAACGGCACGTTGGCATCGTCGTTTGTCGACTTCTTGCGAATGTCGACGACGACGTACAGCTCCGACGACGTGATGGGCGTATCGCCGTCACGCATGACGCCGGGCGCTGCGGCGATGATCAGGGCCTGCTCGTTGGAAAAGCCGCTGTTCAGCTCGGCCGTTGAGCCGCTACGCAATATGATCGCGGTATCTTCGGCGCCCGCGGTCAGCATCGTGCGCTCGAAGCCGGCAGCCATCGACAGTACCGCGGCAAACACGAGCACGACGGCCGCAACACCCACCACCGCAACGAGCGAGCCGCCAACGCGCTGCGGCAAGTTGCGAATATTGAGCGCGGTGACGGCGAAGATCTGGTTCAGCAGTTTCATAAGAATTCCTAGCCGCGCGCCAGCGCGTCAACGATCGACAGGCGCATTGCTTTCAATGCGGGGAACAGGCCGGCAAGAATGCCGGCGCCGATCATGATGCCAACGGCAAACAGCATGGCCTCCGGCGACAGGTAGACGCCCGGCAACGACGCACCCATTTCCCTGGCCGCGCCCTGCACCAGCACCCAGCCGATTCCAAGGCCCAGCAGCCCACCCATCATGATGATCAATATCGATTCGGATAACACGATGCCGAGTACCGAGACATCGCGAAAGCCGACGGTCTTCAGCACGGCCAGCTCCGGTATGCGCTCGCGTACCGACTGCGACATCGTGTTGCCGGCAACCAGCAACAGGGTAAAGAACACGGCGCCAAGAATGAGCTGCACAATCATTGCGATGTTGCCGAACTGCTTGGCGAATGAGGCGGCAAAGGCCGCTTCGGTGCTGGTTTCGGTTTCGCTCGGCGAGTTGGCGAACTGGGCATCGATCGCGTTGGCGACCTCAACGGCATCGGCGCCCGGCGCAATGCGCAGGATGTACCAGCCGGCCGTGCCCTTGCCAAAGCCGCGCGCTTCTTCGAAGTAGTCGTAATTGAAAAGCATGTAGGCCGAGCTGCCGCGCGGGTCGTCGGTGCGGAAGATGCCTTCCAGGTCGAATTCCCAGGTGCGGTCGCCATCGGCTTTGGGCCAGATCGTCGACATGATCGGAATGCGGTCGCCGATCTTCCAGCCAAATTTTTCGGCGAGTTCACGGCCTACGACCGTGCCGATACGGTTTTTCGCGAAGGCTTCGAGCTGCTCCGGTGGAATGATCAGTTCCGGGTACAGGCCGAAATAGGCTTTGGCGTCGACCGGGAACTGCGCGAACTGGTTGCGCGGATCCTGGTAGTAGCCGCCAAACCAGGAGGCGTGCGTAACGTCGGCGACGCCCGGCGTCGACGCGATACGCGCCTGGTAACTGATCGGCAGCGGATTGATCAGCGAAATCTTGTTGATGACGACCAGCCGCTCGGCGGAGGAGACGTCTTCGCCGGAGCGAAACGCATAGCCGATTGCGTTCAGCAGGGCGAACAGCAGGAACGCGACCAGCACCGACAGAACCGTCAGCGAGGTGCGAATCTTCTTGCGCCAGGCGTTCTTCCAGATCAGACCGAAGTACTTCATGCTGCGGTCCTGGCTTCAAGACGACCCTTGTCCATGTGCAGCGTGCGGCGTGCAAAGTCTGCAGCCTGCGCATCGTGGGTCACCATGATGATGGTCTTGCCGTGCTCTTTGTTCAGGCTTTGCAGCAGGCGCAGGATTTCGTCCGCGGTGTTGCGATCAAGGTCACCGGTGGGCTCATCGCACAGCAGCAGTTCCGGATCCGACACGATCGCGCGGGCAATGGCAACGCGCTGTTCCTGACCGCCCGACAGTTCGCGCGGGTGGTGTTTCGCGCGATCGGCGAGTCCGACGATCTCGAGCGCGATGTCGGCGCGCCGCGCACGCTCCTTGCCCGACATGTTGGTCAGCAGCAGGGGCAGTTCGACGTTCTTGCGCGCCGTCAGCACTGGCAGCAGGTTGTAAAACTGGAAGATGAAGCCGACATGCGTCGCACGCCAGTTCGATAGCTGACTGTTGCTCATTGACGAAAGCATTGCGCCGCCGACCTGCACTGTACCGGCCGTTGGCTTATCGAGTCCGCCCAGCAGGTTCAGCAGCGTGGTCTTGCCGGAGCCGGACGGCCCCATCAGCGCGAGAAAGTCGCCTTTCTCAATCTGCAGGTCGAGCTCGTGCAGCACGTCAACGCGTTCCTTGCCTTTCTGGTACACGCGACTGACGCCTTCAAGTTTTGCCAGTATCTCGCTCATTCTCTGCTCCCGTTATTTCGTTATAACTTCCTGCCCGGCGACGAGCGGCGCGCTCGCCGTGCGCACAATCGTATCGCCCGGCCGCAATCCTTCCAGAACCAGTACCCTGTCGCGATCCGCGGGGCCGCCGAGCGTGATACCACGCCGTTCGACGCGCTGATTCGCAACGCGCCAGACGTAATCGCCGGCAGCGTCCTGCTGCAGCGCCGAGCCCGAAATCATCACGCCGGACTGTTCGCCTTCGGCGCTGGGCGGCGCTTCGCTGCCGAGGAACGCAACCTTCACGCCCATGTCGCGCAATATTCGTTCGTCGCGCTCGCGAAACCCGATGCGAACCCGCACCGTGGCTTTCTGGCGATCAGCGGTTGGCACGATTGCGATGACGTCGGCCGGTATCTGCCAGTCCGGGTAGGCGTCGAGTGTTGCGCTGACCGCCTGGCCCGCCTTGACCCGCTGGATGTAGGCCTCGTTCACATCGACCTCGATCTCGAGCGAGTCCATATCCACGATGGTGCAAATGCCGGTGCGGGTAAAGCCGCCGCCGGCCGATATCGGTGAGATCATTTCGCCGGGTTGTGCGTTCTTTGAAACGACCATGCCGCCGAACGGCGCGCGAATGGTCATGTCATCGAGCGCGTCCTGCGTTAACGCAACGCTTTTCACGGCAACGGTTACGTTGTCGCGGGTGGCTGCAAGCCGCGCCGCGAGTGCGTCGTAATTCGCTTCAGCGGTGTCGACGCTCGAGGTGCTGGTTAACTTGCGTGCCACAAGTTCGCGCAAGCGGTCGCGTTCGAGTTTCGCAGCCCGCAACTGGGCCTCAACCTCGGCGATCGCCGCCCGGGCGGACTGCAATTGCGCGTTGGCCAGCGCGAGCTGTGCGCGCTGTGTCGTATCGTCAAGCCGCGCCACGACCTGGCCGGCAGCAACACTCATGCCTTCTTCGATCAACACTTCGATGACTTTGCCGGTTACTTCCGAAGACACCGTTGCCTCACGGCGCGCAGTCACGTAGCCCGAGGCGTCAAGCACGCTGCTGGCCGCCGCCGCGCTGGGCGGGCGGCGCGCCACTTCCGTCTCGACCTCAACCGCCTTGCTGCCGGCCAGCAAAAACCAGGCGACTGCGGCCAGCAGCAGCGCGGCTATCGCGAGTGTCAGCCACAGCCGGCCGTTGCCGCTTGTGGTACGGGCGGCTGCGGTCGATCTTCAGTTCGCTCAAGCGGTCGGCGGGCTGGGCCATCGGTTCTTATTTTATATTGAAGGAGTCGGGCATGCTATCAGCAAGCGGTGCGCGACCGCGACTGCGGGCGGGTTTTTTAGCGGCTCGTCAGCTTTTTATTGGCTGCAGTCGCCAGCAGGCCAGCGAGCGCGGCTGTAACTTGGGTGCCGGGTGCAGCGGCATGGCGACAACGCGCAGTAACAAAGTACATTGCCCAACCAGATTCGATAGCCGTGCATCAGGCTGATCGCCTGCAGGCAGACGATGCGCGGGTAGTCGAAGCCGGTGAGTCCTGCGCCACGCGCTGCTGCGCGCTGTCGGGACCGCAGGGGTCAATCGAGTTCGATATGAACACGCCGGTTGTGCTTACCTTTCTTCTCAACCTTGCTGATCTGCACCCTGCCGATTTCGCCGGTCTGTTGCACATGGGTGCCGCCGCAGGGCTGCAGGTCAACGCCCTCAATATTCAGCAGGCGAATTTTGCCGGCGCCTTTCGGCGGCTGCACCGACATCGTGCGCACGAGCTCGGGCTGTGCCGCGAGCTCGGCATCGGTAATCCAGCGACAGGTCACCGACGCGTCTGCGGCAACAAGCTCATTAACTTTTGCTGCTACCTCGTCCTTGTCGACGGGATCTTCCATGTCGAAATCGAGGCGACTGCGCTCCGCGCTGATATTGCCACCCGTCACGCCGTACTTCAGTACTGCTCCCAGCAAATGCAGCGCCGTGTGCATGCGCATATGGCGAAAGCGGCGGTCCCAGTCTATCTCCGCGACGACGCCGACGCCTTCCGGCGGCAGCTCCGCGTCGTCGGCGAGGATATGCCGGATCGCACCGCGGTCGGCGTAGCGCGTATCGACTACCCGTGCTTCACCGCCGTCCCAGCGGATCACACCGGTATCGCCGGGCTGGCCGCCGCCCATCGCGTAGAAAACGGTGCGATCAAGCACGACGTAGCCGTCGATCGCATCCTGCACTGACGCTTCGCATTCGGTCTGGTAGGCGTCGTCACGAAAAAGTGTTTCGGTCATGCTCATTGCAACTCACCCGTTTCAAGTGATAAGCGGAATTTACTCTGAGACCTCGCACCGGGGCAATGCCGTGGCTGACAGACGCGCCGCTTCCTGCGATTATGGCCGCCCCGGAGGCGCATCTCCGTTGCGAGTGATTTTCCCTGGCCGTGCTGTTGCGACACCCGATCTGCCGCGAACTGACCGCACGCTGTGTGGCCGTGACTGTTGTTGCGGCGCAGCCCTTGCTGACTTCGTGTCGAGAGTGGCCCTGGCCATCGCTGCCCGCGGCGCCGGCTTTTCCCGCAAGGCGGCAGACCAGGACGGCAGACCAAGACGGAAGACTATGAGTAACGACGACAAGATGCGCAGCGCTTCGAGGCGGCCGTTTGTCAAGATGCACGGGCTGCGCAATCATTTCGTGATTGTCGATGCGCGCAGCGAGCCGTTTGTGCCCGCCGTTGATGACATTGTTCGCATCTGTGATCAACAGGTCGGCGTCGGTGCAGATCAGCTCATTATTATTAAGGCCAGTGCCAAAGCGACGGCCTTCATGCGCATACTGAATACCGACGGGCGCGAGGCGGAGGCTTGTGGCAATGCGACGCGCTGCGTTGCCTGGCTATTGCTTGAGGAGCAGCAAACTGACGCGGTTGCAATCGAGACCGTTGCGGGCATGCTCCGCTGTGAGCGGGCCGGATTGCAGCGGGTGCGTTGCGAGATGGGCGCGGTAAGCCGTGCCTGGCAGGAGATCCCATTGGCGCGCGATTGCGACACCCTGCACCTGCCGCTGGCCAGCGGCCCATTGCGTGACCCCGTCGCCTGCAGCGTGGGCAATCCGCACGCGGTATTTTTTGTTGAGTCGCTCGACGCCATTGATGTCGCATCGCATGCGCCTGCAATTCAGACCGATCCGTTGTTCCCGCAGCAGGTGAACGTTGGCGTGGCGGAGATCATCGATAGCCGGCGCCTGCGCCTCAAGGTGTACGAACGCGGTGCGGGATTGACGATGGCCTGCGGCAGCGGCGCCTGCGCCGCGGTATTCGCAGCACGGGAGCTTGGGCTCACGACCGCGCGAGAGATGACCGTGGTTTTAACCGGCGGTGAAGTAATGATCGAAATTCGTAAAGACAATGTCGCGATCATGACCGGGCCGGTCGCGTTTTCGTTTCGCGGCGAGCTATAGAAAAACGGGCAGCAATCCTTAAGATTACTGCCCGCTGCCTGTACAGCACGAGGTGCAAGGTCAGGGGTCGGACCCAATGCCTCATCAATACCTTCCTGGTATTGAAACTGCCGGCCGGCAAGCCGTCCTGCATTGCGGTCATCCTTTCGCTACCCGCGCGGCGCTACCGAAGTACGCGCAACACTGGCTCCATTGGTCTGCCTTGCTCCGTCAAAGCACGCTGCCGCTCGGCAATATCAGCAACGGCGGGCCTCCAACGCACCCACCACCGCCTGCCCATTCACTTGCAGCGCCGACGTTCTCCGTGCGTGCCAAGCCTCGAAAGCACCAGCCGCCGGGGGCGCTGCTCATGCGGCATGGCTGCCAGCGAGGTATGACAAACAGAGCTTAGGCGGGAACTTGCGGACGACGCGGCATTGCCACAATCGTTTACAAAGCGGCGTTAGCTCAGGAAGCTGAGCGCCAGGAAGCCGGCGGTACTGATTGCAGCGGCGAGCAGCGCATAGGGGAGCTGTGTGCGCACGTGGTCAATGTGATCGGTGGCCGAAGCCATCGACGCAACGACCGTTGTGTCGCTGATCGGGGAGGCGTGATCGCCGAAGATCGCGCCGGAGATAGCCGCGCCGAGTAACAGCGGCACCGGCAGCCCGAGCGTGGTCGCGATGGGTATCGCGATGGGAATCATGATTGCAAAAGTGCCCCAGCTTGAGCCGACGGAAAACGCGATGAATGCCGATACCAGGAAAATAAGTGGGGCGAGCAGCGGCTCAGGCACCGCTGCACCGACCACGCCGGCGACGTAGGGGCCCGTGCCCAGCAGCTTTGCAATGTCGCCCAGCGCCAGGGCCAGCAGCAGGATCGTCGCAATCGGCAGCAGCGAACCGGCGCCTTTCATGAAGACGCGCATCAGCTTGTTGATCGACGCCTGCCGCCTGGCCAGCATCAGGGTCCATGCCACGACCAGCGCGAAACTGATCGCCCAGAGTATGGACACGGAGCCGGAGCCCTCGATCAGGTTGCCGTCGCCCGTTACGTACAGGCCTACCGGCATCATCAGGATCATCGCCAGTATCGGCAGCATCATCAGGTAGGCGGGCGGTATGGGCTTGCCTTCGTACTGCGCGTCGTGATCGGCGCTGATGTCAATCATCGGCGTCGCTGACGGCCACAACAGCTCGCCGCGGGCGGTGCGCTCTTCGGCAGCGCGCATCGGGCCGATATTGATGTTCTTCCAGATCACCACGGCGGCCAGCAGAATGGCCGTCATCGCGTACAGGTTATAAGGAATCGACGCGATAAAGGTCTGCAGCGGATCTTCGATGCCGGTGCCGGCAATCAGCCCGATGATCACAGCACCCCAGGCGTTCAGCGGAATCATCACGCACACCGGTGCCGACGTTGCATCGATCAGGTAGGCGAGTTTCTCGCGGGAAACCCGGTAACGGTCGAACAGTGGGCGACTGACAGCGCCGGCGACCAGCAGCGTGATGTTGGACTCAATAAAGATGACGATGCCGGTGACCCAGGCGAGCCACTGCGCGCGCTTGCCGTTGTGCACGAAACGACGCGTCTCGAGAAAATGCACGAAGCCGCGCACGCCGCCGGATTCTTCGATCGTGGCGATCAGCGAGCCGATCAGCAGCGTGAAAATAAGCACGCGCGTGTCGCCCGGATCCTGAAACACGTTGACGATGGCATCGAGCGCTTCGCTCACGCCGATCAGCGGGTTGAAGCCGGCCAGGATAAATGAGCCGATCCAGATACCGGCGAACAGCGACAGGATCACCTGCTTGCTCCAGATCGCGAGCATGATCGCGAGCAGCGGAGGAAGCACGGACAGCCAGCCGGGATCGGTCATCAGTATTGAGCTCGTCGCCAGTTGAAGAGGCGAGAGTATGTCAGTCGAGCGGCGCTGTCATTATCAGTGACCGGCCGACAAACTCACGCATCGCTTCCGGAATGTGCGCCGGCATCTCGCCAACCGGCGCTCCCTGGCCGATTAACAGGATCTCGTCGCCGACGATCGCGCCGGTCGTGGCGATCACCAGCGGGTTCGCGAAATCGAGTGTTCGCGCCGCTGTAATTGCAGTGAGCGTGTCATTCAGGGTAAAGCGCATCAGCCGCCACGGCTTGATGCCCTGTTGCACGGCGATGAGGTCACCTGCGTGAAGGTACAGTCCGTCGATTCCGTACTGTTCGATGTCAGCAGGAGCAGTCAGGAAATTCGTGCGCCCGTCGGCGAGCCTGACCACCGCGAGCGTTGCCGGGTATGACGACGTGATCAGGTGATTGCCATCCGGCGTAACGACGATGCCATTGCTGCCGAAGATCGGTTGCGAGGTTTCGAGCTTTTCGATCGCCGTGCCGTTCGCGGGTACGCGCCCGATGACATTGCCGCTCAGGTACAGGTCGCCGTTGGGCGCGACCGTCACATCGTTAAAACCGAAGCCGACATCGTCGCGCAGGTAGCGGAATTTTTCCTCGCCACTTTTCAGGTCAAAGCCGAACACGCCGGACCAGCGCGGCGCATCGGGCCTGGCGTTTTCGGTCAGGAAAAACGCGCTGCCGATGACCCACAGCAGGTCGCGTTTGCTATCGACCGTCATGCCGATGGCAGCCTGCGGCGTCGGGTGTAGCAGTTCGGCGAACTTCGTCAACTGCTGCTCGGCGTCGAGCACAAACACCTCGCCGGTGCGCATGCTGCCGAAAAACAGCCGCTCGCTCGCGGCGTCCCAGGCGATGCCTTCCGGCAGCAGGTCGATACGCTGTATGTCGTAATGAATGCGGCTGTTGCCGGACGGTGTCGTGTTCTCGACGAGGCGCTGCAGCAAGGTCTTAAACCGCGGCAGCCCGGCGAGCGAGGCGAAGTCGCTGTCGTCCGCAATGCCGTAGTCGACCCGTGCCCGCACCAGCGCTTCGAGCAGCTCCAGTGCGCGTTCAGTATCGCCGTTGCGCGCGTAGGCCGCGGCCAGGTTGTAGCGCGTGTAGAGACTTGCCGGGTTTAGTTCGCGCGCCGTTTCCAGCGAACGAATCATGGCGGGGAAATCCTCCGCTTCGTAAGCCTTGTTGGCGTCTCGCAAGTGCTGCTGTGATTCAGCCACGCCGCTTTGCGCAGGGCTTGCCGATGGCAGCGCGATCAGGACTATGGCGACCAGTGCGATGGTGCCGCCAGCTCCGCTTGTTGTTCCAGTCATGGCGTTTCCCCCCCCCGGGCATTGCTGCTTGGTCCGCCGCACTGCCACATTAGTTCCGATAAGTTCCGATGATTCTTGTGCGGCGGCAATCCGGCGAATACTTGCAGCGGAAAGCGTATTTTTACTGGCAGCGCTTCTGCTACCCTGCCCACGCATAGTGCTTGAGTCCACGGAGGCTAGACATGTTCAAAAAATTCACCGGTGTTTTACTGACGGCCTGCGTAGTGTGCGGTTTGTCGTTCAGCGCGATCGCCGAAACTACCGCAGAAGACGCGCTCGATTACCGCAAAGCAGTAATGACCACGTTAAAGGGCCACCTGCTGGCAGCCTCGATGATTGTGCGCGGCCTCGCTGACGATGACGGTTATCTCGTCGAACATGCGCGCGGCCTTGCCAACAGCGCTGGCGAAATTCACCGCGTGTTCCAGCCGGGCTCCGCGGTGGGCGACTCTGAAGCACTGCCGGTCATCTGGGAGCAACCGGAGAAATTCAAAGCGGCATTGCAGAAAGCAGCCGATGCCGCCGAAAACTTCCACCGCGTCGCAGCGTCCGGTGCTGATAAAGCGGCGCTTGGTGCTGCGTTCAAGGAAGTCGGAATGTCATGTCGCGGTTGTCACGACGATTTCCGCGTAGCGCAATAGCAGGCCACGCGGATTTGCACAGCGGGAAGCCGGCAACGGTAATCGCGGCAATGCAAAGATCAGCATTCCTTGTTGCCGGTCTCCTGCTGTGCTGCGTGACGCAGGCAGCGGACGATGAGGCGATTAAACGTGGTCAGTACCTGACCTTTGCCGGTGGCTGCATCACCTGCCACACCGAGGATGGTGACGATGCGGTGCCGCTGGCCGGTGGCCACAAGCTCGAATCGCCTTACGGCACGTTTTATTCGCCCAACATTACGCCCGACAAGAAAACCGGGATCGGCAGCTGGAGCGATGACGATTTCGTGCGGGCCTTCCACGACGGCCGCAACCCGGCAGGCGATGCCTACTTCCCTGCGTTTCCATACACCGCGTACACCGGCATGTCCCGCGCGGACATCCTCGACATCAAGGCTTACCTGTTCAGCCTTGCGCCAGTCGCAAACGCGAACAAGGATCATGAGCTGCCGCTCTACATGTCGACGCGCCTGGCAGCCAGCGCCTGGCAGGCAAGCTACTTCACAGCGGCCCGCTTTACGCCGGACCGGTCGCGCGATCCGGTCTGGAATCGGGGCGCTTACCTGGTGCGGCACCTCGGACACTGCGGCGAGTGCCATACACCGCGCAAGAGGCTGGGAGCGCTGGATCAGGATCGCGAACTGGCGGGTAATCCGGAGGGGCCGGACGACGGCAAGGTGCCGAACATTACGCCGCATCGCGGCGATGGCATCGGTCGCTGGTCGATGCGGGACATCGACTACTTTCTTGAAATCGGCATGGAGCCTGACGGCGATTTCACCGGTGGCGCAATGGCGCCGGTCATCGAAGACAACACGAGCAGGCTGACGGCGGAAGATCGGCTGGCGATCGCCACTTACCTGAAGGCCTTACCACCGTTGCCTGACGACGAAGGGTAGCCGGCGCGCAGCAGGCGCCGCGCCGCAAGGCAGACGGCGCGCGCTGGCCAGCGTGACTGCCTGTTCAGTACGAAGCGGTACCGCCATCGGTGGCGCGACTGTCGGCGCCGCCGTACAGGATGCCCGTTTCCGGGTCCTTGTAGACACCCATCGCCGAGCCGATGCCGCTCACTTCACGGATCGAGTGGCCGTATTCCTCGTACAGGCGCTTCGTGTCCGGTGAGAAACCGCTGGACTCCATCAGCGTGCGATCCGGCAGCCACTGGTGATGCATGCGGCCGGCATCAACGGCGTCGGCGATATTCATGCCGTGATCGATCACGTTCAGAATCGTTTGCATCGTCGTGTTGATAATGGTCTTGCCACCCGGACTGCCGGTGGCGAACAGCGGCACGCCATCTTTCGCGACAATCGCCGGCGTCATGCTCGACAGCATGCGCTTCTCCGGCCGAATCAGGTTTGGTGCTGTGCCAATGCGGCCCTGCTCGTCGGTAACACCCGGCTGCGCGTTGAAATCGCCCATCTCGTTATTCAGCAGGAAGCCCGCGCCGTCGACGACGATGTGCGAGCCGTAGCCCCACTCGAGTGTGTACGTCAGCGATACCATGTTGCCGTCTTTATCGACCACTGAAAAATGCGTGGTCTCCGGCGACTCGTAACGATCCGCGAACTGCTGCGGATCGCTTTCCGATTTCATCGTCAGGCTGATGCTGTTACGCAAGCTGGCCGCGTGCTCCTTGGATGTCAGTCGGTCGACCGGCATGTCTTCGTTGAAATCCGGGTCGCCGAGAAACCGCGCGCGATCCGCGTAGCCGCGGCGCATTGCTTCAGTCAATACGTGCAGGTACTGCGCCGAGTTGTGGCCCATGCTCGCCAGATCGAAGCCTTCGAGGATGTTCAGCATCTCGACCAGCACCACACCGCCGGAACTCGGCGGCGGCATCGCGACGATTTCATGCCCGCGGTAGCTGCCGCGAATCGGCTCGCGTTCGACGGCTGAATATTTTTCCAGGTCTTCGAGCGTGATGATGCCGCCGTTGGCGGCCATGAAATCGGCGATAAGTTCAGCCGTCCTGCCCTTGTAGAAACCGTCCTTGCCCTGCTTCTGGATGCGCCGCAGGGTATTCGCGAGGTCGGGCTGCTTCCAGGTGTCGCCAGGCTCATAAAACGAGCCATCCTTCTTCAGGAAGACCTCGGCAGAGCTCGGGTAGCGATCCCACCGCGACTTGCGGCCCTTGAACGAGTCGTGCAGGTACCAGCTGATCGGTATGCCGTCACGCGCGAGCTTGACGGCAGGGGCGACCAGTTTGCTCCAGCGCAGGCTGCCGAGTCGCTCATGCGCCAGCGCGAGCCCGGCGACGGTGCCGGGTACGCCCACGGCGAGAATATGGTCGTGATTGATGTTGTCGGGAATGTTGCCGTCCGCGTCGAGGTACATGCGTTCGCTGGCCGCCAGCGGCGCTTTCTCGCGGAAGTCGAAGCTGGTCGTGGTGCCATCGGCGCCGTAATAGACAAGGAAGCCGCCGCCACCGATGTTGCCGGCGGTCGGCCAGGTCACTGCCATGGCAAACGCAGTGGCAATCGCCGCGTCGATGGCGTTGCCGCCCTGTTGCAGAATCTCAACGCCAACTTCCGAGGCATGCAGCGACGCGCTGGCAACCATGCCGTTACGTGCGCGTACCGGTTCGCGAGTCGCGGCGTCGACGAGCAGTGCCTGGCACAGCAGGAGGGTGGCAATGAAACCCGCAAGCAGGTTGCGAAAAGCGGCATGACGCATGAAATTCCCCGTTCAGCGAATGAAATGGCAGATGAATTGTGGCTGGACCGCATTCTACACAAGCCGTTGCAGCCGGCCACGCCGGCGGGAAGGCGAGGAATTGTTACAACTGCAAGGGCAGCTCAAATTCAGCTGCAGTATGACCCTTCGCCACAGCCGTGCACTGGCGTCCTGCAGGCCGCGCCCCGCGCTGCTGCGCCGACTGTCACGAGGGGAATGCGATGTCGCCGACATTAAAATCGAACGAAAAAACCTGCGTCGGCTGTGGCCTGGTGTTTGGCTGGCGCAATGAGCTGGATCTCGCCTGGCGCGACCAGGGCTTCTGTTCCAGTGTCTGCCAGCGCCGTGCCGGATTCGGCGTTTTGGTGGCCGGCAAGCGTGCACGCCCCACCTGTTTTCCGGCAGAGTCGCGCAGTCTCGATCCGCATCGCTGAGCCGTTGCGCCAGCCGCCGTGCGCCCAGTGGCCTGAGGCCGGTGGCGTGAGCGGCCCCTGCCGTTACGCGTGGCAATGGCCTGTCCCGTTCGCTAGAGTAAGGCGCCAGCCGACCCGGCTGTAAGCGATCCCGCAGTGACAGGGGCATAGTGCCGATGGACAGACGTACTTTTTTTGAAATGCTGGGCGCCGCCTCGGTCGCCCTTGGCCTGACGACGACGGCGGCTGCGAAATCGCGCAGCAACGTTAAGCAGCGCCTGACGGAGCTCGGTATCGAGTTGCCGGAACCCGCCGGACCGGCCGCAGTCTATGTGCCGTATCGCGTGTCGGGGCGCCAGGTGTTTATCGCCGGCCAGATTCCGCCGCTGGATGCGGCTATCCCAACGACCGGCAAGCTCGGCGCTGACCTTAGCGTGGAGCAGGGCTATGCGGCGGCCCGCCTTGCCGGGCTGCGCGTGCTCGCGCAGCTCAATGCTGCCTGCGCAGGCGACCTGGATCGTGTGCTGCAGTGCGTGCAACTGCGCGGCTTTGTCAACAGCGCGGACGATTTTACCGAGCAGTCGAGCGTGATCAACGGCGTGTCCGACCTGCTGCGCGATGTATTCGGCGATGCCGGCCTGGCGGCGCGCGCTGCGCTCGGTACCAATTCGTTGCCGCGCAATGTCGCCGTCGAGATTGAATCGGTGTTCGAGCTGCGACGCTAGGCCTGTCATACCGCGAGGATTTGTCACAATGTTAAGAATGCTGCTGCCGCTTTTGCTGTTCCTGTCTGCGGCCTGTTCCGGCGCCAGTGCGGAGCGGCCGTTTGCGGTCGAGTCGATCGCTAAATTCAACGAGCCCTGGGCAATGACGTTCCTGCCGGACGGTCGCCTGCTGGTGACGGAAAAGTCCGGCAAGCTGCAGCTCGTTACAACGGACGGTGACAAAACGGAAGTCAGCGGCGTGCCGAATGTCGACTATGGCGGCCAGGGCGGGTTCGGCGATGTCGTGCTGCATCCTGAGTTTGCAGACAATAATCTCGTTTACTTCAGCTACGTCGAGGCCGGTGACGGCGACACCCGAGGCGCGGTAGTGGCGCTTGCCAAACTGACGCTCGGTGACCGGCCGGCATTGTCGAGCCCCGCGATTATCTGGCGTCAATATCCCAAGGTGACGGGCCGCGGGCACTACGGCCATCGCCTGTTGTTCGCCGCTGACGGCCACCTGTTTATTTCGTCCGGCGACCGGCAAAAATTCGATCCGGCGCAGGACATGCGGGCCAACCTCGGCAAGATTCTGCGTCTCAAAGACGATGGCAGCCTGCCTGCTGATAACCCCTTCGCCGCAGAAGGCGGTGTCGCCGCGCAGGTCTGGTCACTGGGTCACCGCAATCCGCTCGGCATCGCGTTCGATAACAGCGGCCGCTTGTGGAACAACGAGATGGGTCCGGCAGGTGGCGACGAACTGAACCTTGTCATGCGCGGCAATAATTACGGTTACCCGATCGTCTCGAACGGCGATCACTACGGCGGCGCCGACATTCCCGATCACGACACGCGGCCGGAGTTTGCCGCTCCCGCGACGTGGTGGACGCCGGTGATCTCGCCATCCAGCCTGATCTTTTACGACGGCGCGCTGTTCCCGGCGTGGCGCGGCAACGCGCTGATCGGCGGCCTGTCTTCGCAGGCGCTGGTGCGTGTCGAAATCGACGGCGAGTCGGCTCGCGAGGCAGAGCGCTACAGCATGGGCGCGCGCATTCGTGCTGTCCGCCAGGGTCCGGACGGCGCGGTATGGCTGCTGGAAGACGGGCGCGGCGGGCGTCTGCTCAAACTGGTGCCTGCACCGTGAGTTGCGGCACCGTCAGCGCTATGCGAACTCGCGGTGAGCAGCAACCGTCAGGGGTATTCCGTTGAGCCGGGTGCTGATCACTGGCAGTAATCGCGGCATCGGACTGGAGCTGGCGCGGCAGTACGCGGCGCGCGGCGCAGACGTCATCGCCGTATGTCGTACCCGTTCGGACCCGCTCAACGAGCTCGGCGTGACTGTCATCGCCGGTGTTGACGTCAGCGTCAACAGCGATATTGCTGATCTCAAGGCGCAGCTGGCGAATCAGTCACTCGATATCCTGATCAACAATGCCGGCATCCTGCGCGGTGACAACTTCGATACGCTGGACTATGACGACATACTGGAACAATTCCGTGTCAATACACTCGGTCCGCTGAAAGTCACGCGCGCGCTGCTGCCGTGCCTCGGCAAAGGCGCCAAGGTTGCGATCGTTTCCAGCCGGGTCGGTTCTATCGCCGACAACGGCAGCGGCAATAATTACGGTTACCGTGTTTCAAAAACCGCGGTCAACATGGTCGGTGTCAACCTCGCGCACGACCTCAGGCCCAGGGAGGTTGCGGTGGCATTGCTGCACCCGGGCCTGGTGGCGACCGAAATGACCGGTGGCACCGGCATCGCGCCCGCCGCGGCGGCGACCGGCCTGATTGCACGCATTGATGAGCTTACGCTCGCGAGCAGCGGCGGTTTCTGGCATGCGAACGGTGAACGATTGCCGTGGTAGTCTGAAGTCCAAAGAACAAAGCGTGCCCGGGTCGACACTGGACCAAAGGCGCCAATTTCACCACTCCCTGCAAGGTCGGATTGCCAATGAGCCAAGTCAAGTCGCCCACGCTGATCGATTCGCTGATTCCGATTGTCTCGCTGGTCCTGATGCTGGCGCTGTCAGTCTACCTGTTCGGTTCCGACTCGTCGTCCGGACCGAACCAGATTGTATTGACGCTGGGTGCTGCGATCGCGGCGATTGTCGCGATGCAGAACGGTCACAGCTGGCCGAGTATCCTGAAGGCGATCGTCGCGGGCATCAGTACCGCGATGGGCGCGATCCTGATCCTGCTGTCGGTCGGCGGCCTGATCGGTACCTGGCTGATGGCCGGCACCGTGCCTGCCCTGATTTACTACGGGCTGGAGCTTCTTGATCCGCAGTGGTTCTTTGCAGCAACCTGCCTGATCTGCGCGATCGCCGCGCTGGCAACCGGCAGCTCGTGGACTGTCGCCGGTACGCTTGGCGTCGCACTGATCGGTGTTGCGATGGGGCTCGGCATGTCGCCGGCGATTGCGGCCGGCGCCGTCGTCTCCGGTGCCTACTTCGGTGACAAGATGTCGCCGCTGTCCGATACCACCAACCTGGCGCCCGCGGTTGTCGATACCGATCTTTTCACGCATATCCGGCACATGGCGTGGACCACCGGGCCCTCGATGACAATCGCGCTGGTGATCTTCGCTTCAATCGGCCTGATGAACGAGGTGCCGGCCGAGAATCTCGCGTTGCAGGACCTGATGAGCACGCTTGATGGCAAGTTCAATATCACGCCGCTCGCCCTGATTCCGCTGCTGGTCGTGTTCTTCATGGCCTACCGCAAGGTCCCGCCGCTGCCGACCATCCTGTTCGGTGCGTTGCTTGGCGGTTTCGTTGCCATCGTGCTGCAGCCGGAGATCGTGCTGGAGTTCGCCGCTTCCCCGCAGTTGCCGACCGGGCTGGCACTGACCAAAGGCGTGTGGCTGGCGCTGTCGGATGGTTACGTGTCCACTACCGGCGTAGCCGATGTCGATGACCTGCTGTCGCGCGGCGGCATGAGCAGCATGCTGGTTACGATCTGGCTGATTCTTACCGCGCTGTCGTATGGTGCAGTGCTCGAGCACGCGGGCATGCTCGCGCGCCTGATCGAATCCGCGTTGAAAGCAGCGAAAAGCACCGGTTCACTGATTCTGACCGTTGTCCTCAGCGCGATTGGCATCAACATTGTTGCGGCCGATCAGTACATCGCCATCGTGCTGCCCGGCAAAATGTTCAAAGCCGAGTTCAAGCGTCGTGGCCTCGACCCGTGCAATCTGTCGCGCGTTGTGGAAGATTCCGGCACGCTCACCTCGCCGCTCGTGCCGTGGAATACCTGCGGTGCCTACATGGCAGCAACGCTCGGCGTGCCGACTCTCGCGTACCTGCCGTTCGCGTTCTTCAACCTGATCAATCCGCTCATCTCCGTTATCTATGGTTACACCGGCTTCACGATCAAGCGGCTCGACGAACAAGCGCAGCCGGCGGCTGCCTGAACGCGCAGCCTGCGCCGTGACCTCAAGACGATGCGCCGGCTGTTGCTAGTTATGTTGTTCGTGAGTGGCGCGGCCAATGCCGGCGGCGGCCTGGTGCTGCGCAACGATTCCTGCATTATGACGATTGGCTTCTACGAAGCGCATTTCACCGCTTACCAGCCGCAGTCGAGTGGCGATCAGGAATTCTGCGAGAATCTTCCGGTCAGCGGCGAAACGGTCGTCGTGCTCGACTACCTGCATCGCAGCATGCGCGAGGTTCCGATCGACTTTCGTATCATTCGCAATGTCACCGGCAAGAGCGAATTCGCGCGACTGCCCGACGTCGAGGCATTGGCGGATATCGACGCTGTAACGGTTTTCTACCAGCCGCCCGTCGTGCGTCCGGGTGGCTCGCTGCAGGTGGAATACGTTTTCGCGGACGACGGTGAGTACATCGGCATCGTCACGGCAGGTCACCCGAGCAACGACAAGCTGTACGTTTCGGTGTTTCCGTTTACCGTTGGCCAGACCCGCCTGCCGTGGGGCTGGCTGGGATTTCTGGCCGCGATTCTGCTCGGTGCCGGCCTGCTGCTGCGCATGAAGCACCTCGGTGAACGGCCGGCGGAGCAGCCCGCGTGAGCAAAGTCCGCCGTCACGGTCCCTGGCTCTTTGTCTTGTGTATTGCGCTGCTGGCGTGGCCGCCGCAGTGGTATCCGATGTCGCTGAGACTCGCGCTGACCTCGATGTTCGGCGCGGCCGGTTACCGCGCCTTGCCGGCGAGCAGGGACCAGGCTGTCAACATACCCGAGCCGTTTTGTCCGCCCGACGCCAGCGGCTGGCGCGAGCAGCAGACGATCGAGGGCGTTGAAATCGCGGCGTCGCGCAGCTGCGTCGCCGACAATCCAAGCGCGGTCGCCGCTTTCGTGCGCGGCACGAACAACGTCAGTGCCGCAACCCTGATGGCCAGTGGCCTGACCCGTGATGCGGTGGAAAAAGGCCGCGACCTCGACGGTGACGGCGATCCCGACGAGATTCACATCCGCCTCGAAGTTGCCGAACTGAACGGTGCATCGCCGATCGACAGCGGTACCGTCACCCGCTATGCGATCGCGCCGGGTATCGAACCCGGGCTGTGGGTCTTCGCTCCGAAACTCGCGGGGATGGCGGTCGAGAACCTGGAGTCGCAGCAGGCACGCGACGCGCTGCGCCTGCCGTCGCCGGCGATACGTATCGAGCAGGGCGACGTCGTGCGGATCACGCTCGAGAATACGCACTACATGCCGCACACGCTGCACCTGCACGGGGCGGATCACAGCTTTGCGCTGGTCAATGGCCAGGGCAACGACGGTGTTCCGGTGACCAGCGAGGTGCCGGTGCTGCCGGGCAGTGCGCGAACCTACGAGTTGACGCCACGGCATGCGGGCACGATGTTCTATCACTGCCATGTGCAGCCGCACGTGCACGTGATGATGGGTCTGCAGGGCTTGTTCATCGTCGAAGAAAACCGGCCGAACAACTGGCTGCAGACGATGAACGTCGGCGCCGGGCAGGTGCGCGTCACCTCGCAGGAGAGCCGCGAACGCTACGCGCAGGAGTACGACCTGCACTATCTCGATCTCGACCGGCAGCTGAACGAACGCATTCAGCACGACAACGATCCAAGGCTCGTTACGCAGTCCATGCATCGTGATTACGACATCACCGATGCAACCAGCGACTACTTCACCCTGAACGGGCGGTCGTTTCCTTATACTTTTCGCGAGTCGCTCATCGTTGCAGAGCGTGACGAGACCGTGCGCCTGAGGGTCGTGAACGGCGGTGCCAAAGGCATCGCGCTGCACACGCACGGCCACAAGTTCACCGTCACGGATCGCGATGGTGCGCCATTGCCGGAGGCGGCGCGATCGCCGCAGGACGTTGTCTGGCTGGCAACCTCGCAACGCGCCGATCTCGCGCTCAGCTTCGTCAATGACGGTTTGCATGCGTACGGCCGCGGCATCTGGCCGTTCCACGATCACCAGCCAAGCGGCGTAACCAACGATGGCATCGGCCCCGGCGGCAATATCAGTGCGATTGTTTACGCTGATTATCTCGCGGCAGACGGCTGGCCGAAGACGCAGGGCGTGTCCTGGGACAATTACTTTACGGCTGCCTACTACCGGCGCGAAGTACCGGTCTGGGATGCCTATCTGCCGGGACTGCTCGGCGAACCCGGCAGCGATCAGCGCATGATCCTGCGGTTGTTGCTGCTTGCCGCTTGCGCCGGCGTTCTCGTTGCGCTGCTGTTCGGTTCGCTGCGCCGCCGTCGCGCATGATGCGCTGGCTCCTGCCATGGCTCCTGCTGCTGGCCGCAAACAGCGGCACCGCACAGCACGCGCATCACGACGGCATGCAGATGGACTCGAGCGGAATGGTCATGAACGAGAACCGCGATCAGCTGCCGCGCGGCTGCGACGCAATCAGTCGCGACCAGGAGTTCACAATTCACGCGGGCCGCCGCTATGCCAATGATGAGCCGGGCGTGATCTTCGGCATGGATACGCCGGAAGTTGTCGTCTCACCCTGCAGCCGCGTGACCGTGCATTTCGTCAACGAAGATGACGTGCGTCACCAGTGGATGGTCCACGGCCTGCCGCGCTACCTGTATCCCGGCGGCATGTTTCATATCGAGGCGATGGGCGGCCAGCGCCAAAGCGGCACGTTTATTGTGCCGGCCGAGGATCGTAACTACCTGATTCACTGTGACATGGCGCAGCACATGGAAAAAGGTATGCGCGCGCAACTGAAGGTCGGGGAAGGCAGTGGTAACCTGTGGGCAGTGCCGGGCCTGAGCGACGCGTTCCAGCGGGCCGACTATGTGCCTCGCTGGAGCTATGCGGGTCTCGGCATAATGGCGCTGCTGGCGTTTTTGCTGACTTTCGTTTTGCGCCGGTAAAGATCCGCACAGGTCCTGTCGGAAGATCGATCACTGCGGTGATCGCCGACAAATTGATCTGTCGATACCTTAGGAGTGAAGGATGCGAGTCGCGCTGTTCGGCGCAACCGGTTTCGTTGGCAGCTACATCATCGATGCGCTGCTCGCCGCCGGGCACCTGCCCGTCGTCATGGTGCGACCGGGCAGCGAACACAAAGTCCGTCAATCGGATCATTGCATTACCGTTCCCGGCGATATCGGCGATGGCGCCGCGATCGCAGCCACGCTGCGTGACTGCGATGCGGCGATTTACCTCATCGGTATCCTGCGCGAAGCTCCGGCAGCCGGCATAACTTTCGAATCAATGCAGTTTGACGGCGCAAAACGTTGCATCGATGCGGCGGCAGAGCGCGGTGTGTCGCGCTTCCTGTTGATGAGTGCCAACGGCGTTTGCGCCGACGGCACTGCCTACCAGCGCAGCAAATTCAGGGCGGAGCAATACCTGGCAAAAAGCGGCCTCGCGTGGACCGTTTTTCGACCTTCCGTCTTGTTCGGTGAGCCGCGCGGGCGTATGGAGTTTTGCACGCAGTTGCTCGAGCAGATGATTGAGCCGCCGATTCCGGCGCCGGCATTTTTCACGGGCCTGTTGCCAGGCCGCGGCGGTTTCGCCATGTCGCCGGTGCAGGTTGAGGACGTGGCGCAAGCCTTCGTGCGGTCGCTCACAGAGCCGCGCTGCGAGGGCCAGGTCTACCCGCTCGGTGGTGCCGAAACGCTCGAATGGCCCGAGATTATCAAGCGCATCGCTGCGGCCGCCGGCCGCCGCAAGCTGATCCTGCCGGCGCCTGCTTTTGCGGTGCGCGCAGCCTGCCTGCTGCTCGATCGCTACGCCTGGTTTCCAATGACGCGGGACCAGCTGACCATGCTGCTGGAGGGCAATGCCGTCGAGTCGCGCGCGGCCTTCGAGACCTTGAAGATCCGCGAGCGTGCCATGACCGCGGCGGCGTTGTCCTACCTGACTGACGGCGCGCGGCAGCCGCTGTAATCCGACCCTGAGCGGAGCGCCGGGCTGCAGGCTGTTGCGGTTACCGCCGAGCGGCCGCCGGCAACTTGCGCGGGGCTGCGACACGAACGCGGCGCAAGGTTAAATCGCGCCGCCGCGGGCAGCGCGGCAGCCCCGAACAGCAGCTAAAAATTAGCTCGATTTCAATGCTTTACGCATGCGCTGAAATTCGTGCAAAATCCCTTGACTTCAGGCCAGATCCGCTTATCTTTCGCCGAAATAGGTGAGCCAGAGGAGCGCGGAATGCCTCGGCAAACTGACAGGGACGCCATCGATGAGCGATGCGCGACCGACACGGAGAGTGACTGCATGAGCGATGAAGACGATTTTGAAGTTGATGAGCTCGCCGACGATGAAGTCGTCGAGTTGCCGGAAGAGAAGCTTGAAGTAGCGGCCGGTGGTAATGTGCCGGTATGGCGCCTGATTGAAATGTCGCGCGAGAATCGCTTCCTGGAGCGTGAGCTTGCGGATTTTGACGACTACGATCGTGTTGACAGTCACTCAGGTGACACGACCGAAAGTTACGCGCACTAAGCGTATTCTCTAAGGCACGACAAGGTAAGACGCAGGCTGGCACCTGCCCTGGTAGCGGTGGTCGAGGTTCGAATGTCGAGCCAACCGGCAATCCGGGGCAAGTGCCGAAAAACTTGTGAGGCGCGGCGGCGATGTTGCCTGCCATCGACCAGCGCCTGGAAGAGGAATGACCAATGTCTATCCGCCACTACGCCAGTGATGTCGACGATCTCGACGAACCGACGTACCGCATGCTCGGCAGTCGCCTGACCAAGGTTGCTCTGCACGAGGACCGTCAGGAAGTGATGCGCCAGCGGCGCGAACACGATGCGAAGGAGCGTGCACGCAAGCCACGTAAACCGCGGGATCGTTACGACTTCGAGTAAGCGGCTTTAAAGGCAACGGCGGCGTGACCGCGAGGTCACGCCGCTCGACAGCGCCAGACGATAGCGCCAGAGGTTTCTCCGTCCGCGCTGTTACGCGAACCAGGCCGGCGCATTTCCCGGCTTCCACTTGATATTGCAACCCACGCTCGGCAATTGCTGCAGGGCGGCGGGTTGCCCAGCGAGCACCGCATCCAGCGCTGCACGCAAGTCTTTACCAGACACCGCATTGCCATTGCCGGGACGGCTGTCATCGAGCTGGCCGCGGTAGGCGAGCTTAAGCTTGTCGTCAAACACGTAAAAATCCGGGGTGCAGGCCGCGTCATACGCTTTGGCCACGGACTGGTCGGCATCGACCAGGTAGGGAAACTCGTAGCCCCAGCGCTCGCTCTCCTCAAGCATTCGCGCCGGGCTGTCGTCCGGATGCGCCGCTGCGTCGTTGCTGTTGATTGCATAGATCGCCACGCCGCGGGCACCGTACTCGCGCCCGATAGCGGCCAGTTCTTCGCGAACATGTTTGACGAACGGGCAGTGATTGCAAATAAACATGACGAGCGTTGCCGGCTGTCCTTCCCGCAGCGTCATGCACCGTGCCGGATGGGTCCGGCAGCGCAAAATGCGGCGCACGGACGCCGAGTGCCAGCATCCGGGATTCGGTTCTTGCCATGACATTGCTCCTGCGACGGGCGCGGCCGGTCGGTTTCAGCTATAAAAGGCACAATACTAACGAAGAGGGCAGCCATTGAGCACTTTGTTCACGATTGCGTATCCCACGGTACCGGTTGCAGGCCGGCAGGAATCTTTTCCAGTGCATCGCATTTACTGCATTGGCCAGAATTACGCGGCGCACGCGCGCGAGATGGGCAACGACCCGACCCGCGAAGCACCGGTCTGGTTCATGAAGCCGCCCGACTCCGTCGTACCCGGTGGCGGTCGAATCCCGTATCCGCCGAGCACGAGCAATCTGCATCATGAAATCGAGCTGGTCGTTGCACTCTCTGGCGGCGGCCGCCAGCTGACGCGGGAGCAGGCGACCGCATGCATATTCGGCTACGCCGTCGGCCTGGACATGACCCGGCGCGACCTGCAGCTCGAATTCAAGAAGCACGGACGGCCCTGGGATCCGGCGAAGAGTTTCGAGTACGCGGCGCCGTTGTCACCGATCCAGCCCGCCGCGAAAATAGGCCACCCGGATGCAGGCCGCATCTGGCTGGACGTCAATGGCGAGCGGCGCCAGGACGGCGATATTGCGGATCTGATCTGGCAGGTGCCGGATGCGCTGGTCCAGCTATCCACGTTGTTTACGCTCGCGCCGGGCGATCTGCTGTTCACCGGTACGCCGGCGGGCGTCGGGGCCGTCGTGGTCGGTGATAAGCTCAACGGCGGCGTTGATGGTATCGGTTCGATCGACGTTGAGATCGGGGCACCGCAGGGACCCGCTCACTAGAACCTGACTCACACGGGAGAACGACATGGACAGGCGTGCGTTTCTGAATTCACTGGGCGCGACGGCAACTGCCTCCATCGCGGCAGCGACCACCCTGTCCGGCAAAGCCGACGCACTCGAAAATGCCATGAGCGCCGAGCTCGACCGGCGCGTTGTGCGGCCCTATGCCTGCAACGTGAAAGGTGAGGGCGCGGATTCCGGCCCGTTCCTGATGGGCGATGACCCGCGGCTGCCGACTATGCCGGCCAGGCCCACGCTGATCGACTTTTTCAAGTATCGCTTCGGCCCGGCGCAGCACCTGTTGCAGAGCGCACGCCTTGCCTTGAAGAATGGCAGTGACGAAAAAATCGTTATCGCCTGCCTGCTGCATGACATTTCCGTGTACGCGCTGCTGCGCACCGACCACGGCTACTGGTGCGCGCAGATGATGCGTCCGTACGTCAGCGAGGAGGTGGTCTGGGCGATTGAGAAACACCAGGCGCTGCGCTTCTTTCCTGATGAGTCGGTCGGCTACGCCTACCCTGAGGCCTACATTCGATTTTTCGGGGCTGACTACCGCCCCGAACCCTACATCGTCGACGAGTACCAGCGCGCACGTAAGCACAAGTGGTACATGACGTCGCGACAGATCACGGTCAACGACCTCTACTCCTTCGAAAAAGGCGTAGAGGTCGAGATCGATGAGTTCACGGACGTGATCGGGCGCAACTTCAGGCAGCCGAAAGAAGGCCTTGGCTTCGACGGCAGCCCGACCGCGCACATGTGGCGCAGCATTATCTGGCCCAACAACTTCCTGTAACCAGGCCGCCTGCGATTTCTGCCTGCGGCTAGCGCGCCGCTACCGGCCCGGTATCCATCAGTAAGCCAAGCCCGGCGGCCTGGGCCGCCTGGCGAAACGCTGCCAGTTCATCACCCAGGTAGCTGTTGACCGCAGCGACCGCAGCGTCGAGTTGCGCGCGGGCCTGATCAACGGCGAGGCGCGCCGTGGCGGATGGCGGCGCCAGCGTCGAGCCAACGAACGCGCCGGCGCGATAGAGGTAGCTCATGACCTTGTCGTCGTCGTACACGATGCCCTTGGTCTTCGGCGCTACGCGAAAGCGCGCTTCCAGTTCGTCGAGTGCCTTGACCACCGCGTCGGCCTGCTCCTTGAGCGCCTTGGTCGCTGCCTCGTCCTGCTTGTCGCGACGGTCGATGCGCGCCTTGATCAGTTTGACATCGTCGCGCGCCAGGCCGATCTGCTCAACGGCGGCTACGGCTGTCTTGATCATGGCAAGGTTATCGAGGCGTGCGGCGTAGTTTTGCTCGATCTCCGCCTGCGAGTACGGCAGGCGTGGGTCAGCAACAACCCGCACGTCGATGGCGGACTCTGTTTTGTCTTCGCCGCTCGGCAACGACAGGGTTACGCGGTACGTGCCGGGCGGTACTTCCGGGCCCGTCGGCAGGCCATCTTCGTAGTCGGCGGGCTCATCGCTTGGCATGTTGCGGGCGCCATCACGGCGGGTGTCCCAGGCAAGCCGATTCAGCCCCTGGTGAACCGTCGTCTTGAAGGTACGAATCACAGCACCGCTGGTATCGGCCACCGTGACCGTCACTTTCGGCGTCTTGTCATCTTTCTTGTCTGCCTCGTCAGCGCCGTCGCTGTCAGCAGGTTTGGCCGTTTTCGCAGCGGCTTCGCGGCGCCGGATGCGACGTTCACGATCCTTGTCTTCATCGGGATGCGTCAGGTCGTCGCCGTTGGCGGCGAAAGTCAGCAGCACGCCGTAGGGTTCGTTGTCGCCACGAAATTCACTGTTGCCGGTGAAGCGTGACGAGCGCAGCAGGTCGTCCTCGTACTGCAGTCCGGGTGTCGCGCTGAGTGCTTTCAGCCGGGCCGTGAACGCGTCGCCTGGCAGATTGCGCAGCGCGGAATAGTCATCGATCACGAAAATCGAACGGCCGTGCGTGCCCAGTACGAGATCGCTTTCGGTTTCCTGGATCGCCATGTCCATCACGGAGACCGTTGGCACGCCCGCGGTGAACTTGGTCCAGGACTTGCCGTTGTCGTTCGACACGTGCAGGCCGAACTCGGTGCCGAGGAATAGCAGCGCGGGGTCGACCGGGTCCTGCAGGACGGACAGCGCGTAGCCGGACACCTCACTGGTCGTCAGCGATTCCCAGCGGCGGCCGTAATCACTGACCCTGAAAGCGTAGCTGTTCATGTTGCCGCGCCGATGGTCGTCAAACACGACGAACGCGACGGCCGCATCGTGCGGCGATGGCGCAATCATCGGCACCCAGGCACCGGCCGGCACGCCGCGTGCACGGCCATCAATACGTTCCCAGCTCGCGCCGCCGTCGCGCGTGATGTGAACGCGGCCGTCGTCGGTACCGACCCACAGCAGGCCCTTTTCAAGCTTGCTTGCGGCGACGGCCACGATCGATGTGTAGTTTTCTGCCGCGGTGACATCCGGCGTCAGCCCGCCGCTCTCGCGGTACAGCTGCAGGTCCGCGTTGTTCGAGGTCAGGTCGGTGGAAATGGTGGTCCAGGACTCGCCGCGATCCGTCGACTTGTGCACGAACTGGCTGCCGTAATAGATCGTGTCGATGTCAAAAGGATCCTGCGCGAAGCCCGCGTTCCAGTTGAAGCGCAGGTACGTATCGGCGGTCGGCGGGTTCGGCCGGATCAGCCGTTGCTCGCCGGTATCCATGTTCCAGCGCGTCAGGTAGCCGCCCTGCGACATCGTGTAGCCGGCGCGCACGTTGTCCGGAAACGGCACCGTATCAAAACCATCGCCGAAACCGACTTCGGTCCAGTCGAGGTTCTGGATGCCGGCGCTGCGCCAGACTTCGGACGGGCCGCGCCACGAGCCGTTGTCCTGCAGTCCGCCGTAAACGTTGTAGGGCTGCGCGTCATCGACAGCCACGTGATAGAACTGTGCAAGCGGCAGGTTGCTGACGAAACGCCAGGTCGCGCCGCGGTCGTGAGTGATCGCGAGGCCGCCATCGTTGCCGACGATCATGTGGCGGGAATCGGCGGGGTTGATCCAGAACGCGTGGTTGTCGATGTGCACGGTATTGCCGGTCGCGCAGCAGTTGATCGCATCGAGGTAGCTAAAGGACTTGCCGCCGTCGATTGAGACGCGTACCCGTGTCGCGATGTTGTACAGGCGATTCGCATTCTGCGGGTCGACCGCCAGTTCGCTGTAGTAAAACGGCCGGTCCGCGACGTTGTACTCTTCGTTCGCCTTGCTCCAGCTCTCACCGCCGTCCGCCGACACCAGCAGTGCGCTGCTCTTTGCTTCGATCAGCGCGTAGATTCGTTTTGGTTCGGTTTGCGAAACGGCGATGACGGTTCGGCCCAGGTCGCCCGCCGGCAGGCCGTCTTCTTCGGTTTTGCGCTGCCAGGTCGCGCCAGCGTCGTAGGAGATGTACAGCCCCGAGCCCGGGCCGCCGGATTCAAACTTGTAGGGCCAGCGGCGGAACTGCCACATCGCCGCGATAAGTTTTTGCGGGTTTGACGGGTCCATCTTGACGTCCGTCGCGCCGGTTTTGTCATCGACATACAGGATGCGCTGCCAGCTCTTGCCGCCATCAGTCGTTTTGTAAACGCCGCGCTCCTCGTTGGCGGCCCACAGCGTGCCCATCGCTGCCACGTAGGCGATGTTCGGGTTGTCCGGGTGCAGGGCAATGCGGTCGATGCGTTCGCTGCCGGCCAGGCCGACGAGGTTCCAGCTCTTGCCGCCGTCGATCGATTTGAACACGCCGCCGCCGATCGAGGTCGAGTTACGGACATTGCTCTCGCCGGTGCCGACCCAGATGATGTCGGGATTGGACTGATTGATCGCGATTGCCCCGATTGACGCGACCGGTTGATCGTCGAATACCGGTTCCCAGGTCAGGCCGCCATTGTTCGAGACCCAGACCCCGCCGGTCGCGGCGCCCACCACGATCCGGTTCGGGTCGCTTTCCACCACATCGATAGCGGCGATGCGGCCGCTTACCGTTGCAGGGCCGATATTGCGGGCCTGCAAGCCCGCCAGCAGGTCCGCATCCAGCGCGGCCTGTGCGCTGCCGCTGGTCAGCACTGCGCTAGTGGCGATAAAGAGTGCGACAGAAACGCAACGTGTCAGAAGATTTTGCATCGACATGGTTTTTCCTTGAGCGTGGAGTGCGTCGAGCCTCGATTGTGGCTCGCAAAAAGTCAAGACAGCGGCGCGCGTGACGGTCGATTTTCACAAGGCACTGAGGTAACGTCGCTGCGTTGCCAGGGGGACCTAAATGAAACAAATGAAATATTTTTTCGCCGTCGCGCTCGCGCTCAGCTTGTTTGGCTGCGGTACTAAAGAAAAGGCGGCCGACGAAGGCGCCAGCCTGATCCTGACGAACGCGCGCGTCTACACGCTCGACTGGGCGCAGGCGGCACCGGATGGCTCACTGCAGCCTGGCGCACCCCATGACGGCTCCGGCTGGCATCCGGATGCCGACGCGGTGGTCATCAATGGCGACGAGATTGCCTACGTCGGCACGACCCGCGAGGCGCTGGAACGTCGCGGTGAAAACACCCGCGTGGTCGACCTTGCCGGTGCCACGGTCATTCCCGGGCTGGTCGATTCGCATACGCACGTGTTCGGCCTCGGTGCCGGCCTGGAACGCGTCAACCTGGTCGACGTCAGGACTGAAGAAGAAGCGATCGCACGTGTCGTCGAGCGCGCCAGAACCGTGCCGAAGGGCGAATGGATCGTCGGTCGTGGCTGGGACGAAGGCGCCTGGGCGAATCGTTACCCCGACAAGGTATTGCTGTCTGCCGCGGTGCCTGATCACCCGGTATTCCTGAACAGCCTGCACGGCTTTCGCCGGCTGGGCAAACCAGAAAGCGCTGGACGTGGCGGGGATTACTGCCGACAGCGAAATTCCCGTCGGCGGCGAGATGCGCCTTGGCGCGGACGGCCAGCCGAGCGGTCTGTTTCTGAATCGCGCGGTGCCAATGATCGAGGATGCCGTGCCCGCGCCGTCGCGGGAAACCCTGATCAGCTATGTGCTGACCGGCCTCGGGCAGATGGCGAAGGACGGCTACGTGGCCGTGCACGATGCGGGTCTCGATTCCTCGCACATGAGCGTGCTGCAGCAGCTCGAGGACGAAGGCCGCCTGCCTATACGCGTTTACGCGATGCTGTCGCTGCGCGACGACGCGCTGACGCGCGAGTGGGTCAAGCGGGGCCCGGATAAAGACAATGACAGCATGCTGGTAACGCGCACCGTCAAAGCCTATTACGACGGCGCGCTCGGCTCACGCGGCGCTCGCATGCTGTACGACTACTCCGACATGCCGGGTCATCGCGGCGTCAGCGGCGACAACTACGGTTTCGACCAGGCGCTGATGGCGGATGCCATGGCCGCCGGGTTCCAGATCGCCATTCACGCGATCGGTGACGCCGGCAATCGCGAAGCGATGGATATCCTGGAGCGCATCATCAAGGAGCACCCGGCATCCGCGAAACAACGGCACCGCATCGAGCATGCGCAGATCATTAGTCCGGAAGACATTCCGCGGCTCAGCAAGCTGGGCTTTATCGCCTCGATGGAACCGCCGCATGCCGTGGAAGACAAGACCTGGGCGGAAGAGCGCGTCGGGCCGGAACGCATTCTGGGTGGCTACGCCTGGCGCAGCTTGCGCGAAGCCGGTGCGCGCCTGACCTTCAACGCCGACAACCCGGGCTCCGATCACAGCATTTTTTACGGTCTGCATTCCGCGATCACGCGCCAGGACAAGAACAGTGAGCCGGAAGGCGGCTGGTACCCCGAGCAGCGCATGAATGCCGAGGAAGCGGTGCGCGGTTACACCGACTGGTCGGCGTACGCGAGCTTTCGCGAAAACGATACCGGCATTATCGAAAAGGGCCGCTGGGCGGACCTGACGGTGCTGGATATCGATCCGTTCGTGCTGGGAGAAGAACGCCCGGCTGACATCCTCAACGGTCGAGTGCTGATGACGATCGTGGCCGGCAAGCCGGTGTTCGAGAATCTTTGAGTAATTGGGGACAGTTAACCTAATTCGACAGTTGCCGAATCCTGAGCGTTGGCGCCGTGATCTGAGGGCAACACCTTTTGACGCCGATTGCCGCGCAACGCGGTGACAGCAAGCTGTCGGCGAACGTTGAATGCTCAGGCGCAGGTGGTTGTTGCGTCTTTTGAGTTAACTGTCCCCAATGACCGAGCTACAGCGGCCAGACCCACAGGATCATCGGCACACCGACGGCAACAACCAGCAGTTCGAGTGGCAGACCCATGCGCCAATAGTCGCCGAAACGGTAGCCGCCGGGCCCCATGATGAGCGTATTGTTCTTGTGCCCGATGGGCGTCAGGAACGCGCTCGATGCCGATACGGCGACTGCCATCAGGAACGCATCCGGATTCACGTCAAGCCGGTTGGCGATTTCAATGGCGATGGGTGCCGCGATCACCGCAGTGGCGGTGTTATTCATCACATCCGACAAAGTCATGGTGACCAGGAACAGCAACACGAGGACGACGACCGGGGAGAACCCCGATGCGATATCGACAATGCCTTCAGCAATTAGCGTAGTGCCGCCGGTACTCTGCAACGCACCACCAAGCGGAATCATGCAGCCGAGCAGTACGATCACGGGCCACTCTACCGAATCGTATACCTCTCGAATCGGCACGATGTTCAGCGCGATAAAGCCCGCAGCGACGGCACCCAGCGCGATCGGCAGATAGACCAGCCCGACGCTTGCGGTGATGATCGCAGCGGCGAAAATCGCAACGGCCGTCCAGGCCTTGCTGCGTTGTATCACGCGTTGCCCGCGGTCTTTGAGTGGCAGCAATCCGAGACGCACGTTCGCATCGGTGATGCTGTCCGGCGCGCCCAGCAACAACAGGACGTCGCCAGCCTGCAGCGTCAGCGTACGCACGTTCTCGCGAAATCGTTCGCCGTGACGCGACACACCCACCAGGGCGACACCGTACCGATACAACAAGCGGAACGAGGCGGCGGTGCGACCGGCGAGTACTGCCGACTCCGGTACCACGACTTCCTGCAGCGTAAGGTCCTGTTCCGCGAGCTGGCCTTCGCCGGTGCCGACGTATTCCAGGCCGAGCGTGCCGACCGCTTCTTCAATGCTGTCGGGACTGCCTTCAACGACGAGAATGTCGCCCGCGTGTACTTCTTCAATGCGTGCGAACCCGGGGGCACGCTTGCCATCGCGCGTGAGTCCGACGATTTCGATATCGCTCTTCGCCGCCAGCTCGTCAAGTTCCCGTACGCGCTTGCCAGTGACGGGTGATTTCTCTGTCACCCTCAACTCGGCAATGTAGTCGGCGAGTTCGAACAGCTCCTTGCCGGCGTCGTTGCTCACCCGGTCGCCGGGCAGCAATCGCCAGCCGATCAGCGCGACGTAAGCGACGCCGACGGCAGCGCAGGCCAGCCCCACCGGCGCGAAGTCGAACATTTGGTAGGGCGCGCCGAGCGCGTCGTTGCGAAACTCCGCGATTACGATATTCGGCGGAGTGCCGATCAGCGTAATCATGCCGCCAAGAATTGAGGCAAAAGAGAGTGGCATTAACGACAGGGCCGGGCTGCGTGCGGCCTTCTTTGCTGCCTGCAGATCGACCGGCATCAACAGGGCCAGCGCCGCGACATTGTTCATCACGGCGGACAGCACCGCCGCCAGCGAGGACATGATGCCGATGTGTACGGCGAGGCGCCTTGATGAGTCGATGGCAAAGCGAGCCAGCAGCTCCACAGCGCCCGAGTTTGACAGGCCGCGGCTGACAATCAGCACCAGCGCAATGATGACCGTCGCCGGATGGCCGAATCCGGAAAATGCGTCCGCCGTGGGCACAAGCCCGAGCAAAACAGCGGCCAGCAGCGCAACAAACGCGACCAGGTCATAGCGCCATCGTCCCCAGACAAGGAATACGAATACAAAAAAAAGGAGTCCGAATAGTGCGATCTGGTCGATCGTCAACGTATTTGCCTGCCACCAAGTATTCGCGCGAGTGTAACAAAGCGGAGCGTGATGTCGGAGGGAGCTGATTTCTCTGGCGCAAGCAGTGGCTGGGCCTATTGAGTTAACTGTCCCCAATTGCACAGGTTGTTGAGAGTCATCTGCTGGCGCAGATGCCGATGTCGCTTTTTAACTCAACCATCACTACGTGAGTCGGAGTCTCGCCCGTGTTCTTGCCAACGTGAATTTGCGAATCTGACCACATGACATCTCCTTTCTCGAATTGTCGTATGAGAACTTTTCCGTCGGGTAGAATTATCGAACGTTTAAATGGCGCGAGCGCATACAGTATGAAGGCCGGATGCTGTATGCTGATGCGTTTGCTCGCCGGGCAAATCTTTGTAGTCAAGAACCCGAACGCATTCGTTTTCAAAAATCACTTTGTATTTATCGCCATCCGTGGATACCGCATCTTGGGCAATCGTGAAGGTGGGGCAGAATAGCAACAGCAGTAGGCTAAATTTCGCAATCATGTCATCACCAATCGCAGAAAGAGCGGGGCGCCGCTTCGAGGCGTTTTGGACGGGCGCCCAACCAGTACTTCACAGATTCCTGTCCAGGGACAGTTAGCCAATTCTGCGCCTCCGGGTCGCTATCTGAAAGCAGCCTTTTGCATCGCGGATTGCCGCGTTACGCGATGACTGCAACCATTCGCCGGGTTTGCTTGCTCACGTGCAGGTAGTCCATGTGTATGTAGTAGTTGAGCCGATTAAGCTCTCTGTCCACAGCTACAGGTATCCTTTTCTATTTGGCTGGCTGCGCCTCCATTAGCTCATCAAGAAGTGCGATCAGCTGGTCACGATCGAAGCTGTACGGTTGTTCCGCATTTAACTCCAACAGTCGCTGCAGTGCCGCGCGAACTGTCCAGCCTGCTTCTTCGGCATTGGGCGTGACCATGTAACGACGCTTGGGTGTAGCACTCGACATTGAGTGAAGTACGGCTGCTGCGACCTCGTCAGGTTCCTTGAGATTACTGTTGCCAAAATCAGTCTTTATTAATTCCGCGCGTTTCGCGTCGTCCAGTTCGACCTGTCCTGCGTCAGCCGACGCCAGCACTTGTGCGAGCATTTTGCCGCGAATCTCTGACTTGTACTGGCCGGGCTCCACAACGCTAACGTGGACGCCAGACTCCGCCAATTCCATGGCAAGTGAGTCTGTGTACCCTTCCACGGCAAATTTGCTGGCGCTGTAGCCACCATCCGCGCCCGCCGCGATATAGCCACTGATCGAGCCGATCGTCGTCGTTCGCCCGCCGCTTTCAAGCAGAAACGGCAGGAACGCCTGGTTGACACGGACCGGGCCAAATACGTTGACGTCGAACGTGAATCGGACGTCGTCCGCGGAGCCCGTCGCAAGGGGTGATAGTCGGACGACACCTGCGTTATTGACAACACCCCAAAGGCCTCGGCCCTGGCTCCTGACAAATTCGACCGCTGCGTCGATGTCACTTTGAACGGTAACGTCGAGCCTTACGGAGCTCATATTCTCCAGCGCATCGAGTCGCTCAAGATCGGCGTTTTTTCTCGCACCCGCGTACACGTAGTAGTCGTTCTTCGCCAATGTCTCGGCGATTCGCAGACCAATACCGGAGCTCGCGCCTGTCACCAGCACGGCCTTTTGCTTTGTTTGTTCTGCAGACCACGCGCTGCTGGTGCAAGCGAACACGCCGCACACGACAAAGACGATCAGCACATTAGAAATCTTCATTCTGTTTCCCTGTAATTGTTTTTCCGCGGTGCTGTTGGGCACCCGTCCTTTTCCACGGTCCACATGAAGTTAGCAATCTTCCAGTTTCCACCGGTCTTGACGAGATCCACTGAGTCCACACCGCAATGCGAAAACTCACCATCGATCAAGAACTCGTATTCTCCCCAGACCACTGCAATCGGACCCCGAATCAAGACAGTGGGCTCTTCCGTCCAGCGCTCGATATTATCGTGACCGTCAGGTTCGAGGTCTGCGATGAATTCTTCATTGTTAGCGATACGCATCTCAAGCTTGCCTGGCTGCCCGTTAGCGTGTTGCCGAAACGAAAGGGTCGTGCCCTCCGCCAGCTGGATAGCACGCCAATGGTCCGGATTGAGCGTTCGCACAGCTGCGAAAACCTTGTCCATAACCGCGAGAATTGCCTCGCGTTCGCTCGCATCGGCTTTAACGGATTCCGCCTGAAACAAGAGCAGGAAGGTGGTCAGACATAGGAGCAGGTTATGCCGCATGGCTCGGATTCCAGAACAATGATAACGATCAGGTTTGCTGCAGATCTTGTTGTTGCAGAGCAGGGCAGCAATGTACGCTTCGATGTCAGCATTTCACAAGGGCGAATGACTAGCATAGATACGGCTATCTATAGCAGTTAACTGACTCGCCATTTCCGGTTGTAGTCTGAAAACGGCGCTTCCCGACGCAGCTTGCCGCGGCGCTGTTAGCTAGAAGGTGTCGAGATCATCAGCAAGTTCGACATCACCTTTGTAGATTTTGCGCACTTCATCGAGCACGTCATTTTCCGGTTCGCCGTAGAACAAGCCGTGGTACAGCACCAGTTTCTTCGGGCGAACAATATTCGCCAGGCGGGCAACGTCGCTCGCGGGTGTGTGCGCCTGGCGATGATAGTCCTGCCAGAACGGCGTGCTCTTGGCGAGCGCGGCGTCACTGATGACCTCGTGGAACAGCAGGTCGGCGCCGCGCGCCTTGTCGATCAGCTCCTCGCTGTAAGCCGTGTCGCCGGAGATTACGATGGTGCGGTCGTCGGTTGTGATGCGATAACCGAACGCCGGCTTGATCGTACCGTGCTGCACGTTGAACGCCTCGATGCGAATGCCGTCCTGCTGCAATACAACGCCGGCGTCAATTTCCGTGATGCTGACGCGATACAGATCCGGGTTTTGCACCGGTTGCACCCCGGTCGTCCGCAGAATCGTGTCGGCCGCCATCATGGTGTAAAGGCCGTCCGTCATTTCGCGCAGGCCGGTTGGGCCGAAAGCTCGCAGAGGTTGCGAGCGGCGCCACCAGAGCTTGAACGCAAGCTCGGCATAATCGAGCGTGTGGTCGCTGTGCAGGTGAGTCAGGAACACGCAGCAGATCTGGCTTGGGTACAGCGACGGCATGTCGTACTCATAGCGCGCCCTGATTGCGTTTTGCATCGAGCCTGCGCCCACGTCGAACAGGTACGCCTGCCCGCGATGAATAACGGCAATGCTGGATCCGGCGCGACGTGCATCGGGCACCGGTGTGCCGGTGCCGAGCACAACGACCCGGGTCGGCTCCTGCAGTTCTTTTGCGGACGGCTCGTCGCGGGTTTCGATAACGGCGCCGTCCGGGTACTGGCTGTTGATGGTCAGGTTGACGTGACAGGCTGACAGCAGGGTCAGCGCTGCAAGCAGGGCGAATCGAATGGCATGCATGTGCGCGTTCCCCGGTGCCGGAATGCGCAAAGTCTACAGGTAAACCGCGGGGATTTACCGCCAGGTGCCATTTGCCAGCGCATTGCCTGAATCAAAGGTTATTATTCGCCGCGACCGCAATCCCGTGGCAGCCATTACCAATTAGCGAGACCATGATTTTGAATGACCTGAGAGCCCGCATAGATGCGCATCGGATTACGCCTTTGCAGTACGCGGTGATCGCGCTGTGCTTCCTGCTGAACGTCATGGACGGTATGGATGTGCTGGTCATCGCGTTCGCCGCGCCGGCGCTTGCCGCCGAGTGGTCGATCGGCCCGGAATCGCTCGGCATCGTGTTTGGCATGGGCACCTTCGGCATGGTGGCCGGTGCAATGCTGTTGGCACCGCTCGCGGATCGCCTGGGTCGTCGCACGCTCATTTTGCTAAGCGTCGCCGCCGTGGGCAGCAGCGTCGCGCTGACCGCGCTCGCCGGCAACATCCAGCAATTATTGGTCCTGCGATTTATCAGCGGACTCGGCATCGGCGTGTTGCTGGCAAGTTCCGCAACGATGGCGGCGGAGTATGCGCCGGATCGCAAACGCAATTTCGTCGTAGGCTTCGTGCTCGCTGGCTACACGATTGGCGCCTTCGGTTCCGGCATCATCGCCGCGCAAATTATTCCGGCCTACGGCTGGCAAATGATGTTTGTTATCGCTGGCGTGGCATCCCTCGTTACGCTGCCGTTTCTTGTCTGGTTATTGCCCGAGTCACTGGATTTCCTCGCGCGCGTGCAGCCGCACAATGCGCTGGCGAAGATCAACCGCATCCTGCAGCGCATGGCTATGCCAGCGCTCACTGAACTGCCGGCGCTTGCCAGAGTGGAGAAAGCGGCCAATGTGCCGGCGCTGCTGCGGCGCGAGCGCCGTCCGGCGACGTTGATGCTGTGGTCCGCGTTTTTCATGTCATTCGCGGCGCTGTATTTCCTGTTGAGCTGGATTCCCAAGCTGGCGTCCGCGACCGGCATTGCGCTCGAACTCGCGATCTATGCCGGCGCTGTGTTCAATCTTGGTGCATTTTTCGGCATCTGCCTGCAGGGCTGGCTGTCGCTGACCTTCGGACTGCAGCGCACGATCGCCGTGTTCATGTTTGCCGCTGCGCTGTTCATGCTGCTGTTCGGCTATGTTGCCGAATCCTGGCTCGTGTTGCTGATGTTCGGCCTGATCGGCTTCACGGTGCAGGGCGGCTTCGTTGGTCTGTACGCGGTAGCCGCTCGCCTGTATCCGGCCGAGCTGCGCAACACCGGGATCGGCTGGGCGATCGGCCTTGGCCGCTTCGGCGCGGTTGTCGGGCCTATTGCCGGCGGCTACCTGATCGCGGCCGGACTCGGCCTCGTTGGCAACTTCGCCGTGTTTGCGCTGCCAATGGCGCTGGCGGGCGTTCTGACCTTGCTGATTCGCAGCGAATCACTGCGCGCCTGACACCGGCGGTACAGCAGCCGCGCCAGTGGCAGCGTATGATTGGTGGTTACGCGACCCATCTGCCACGCGGAGTTTCAGGAAAATGAAAGTGACTGCCCGAATACTGCTGTTGTTATCGCTGCTGGCGTTTGCCAGCGGCTGCGCGGTGAATCCCGTTACCGGTAAGCGCGAGATCACGCTCGTCGGCGAGGCCTCCGAGATCCAGATGGGCCAGCAGAACTACGCGCCGATGCAGCAATCGCAGGGCGGTGAATACGATATTGATCCGGCATTAACCGCCTATGTCGACACCGTCGGGCAAAGACTCGCGGCAGTGAGCGATCGGCCTTTGCCTTACGAGTTCGTCGTGTTGAACAACTCGGTGCCGAACGCCTGGGCTTTGCCGGGCGGCAAGATTGCGATCAATCGCGGCCTGCTGACGGAGCTGAATTCAGAAGCCGAACTGGCCGCCGTGCTGGGCCACGAGATTGTGCACGCAGCCGCCAGGCACACCGCCCGACGCATGGAGCAGGGATACCTGTTGCAGGGTCTCGTGCTGGCCACTGCCGTGGCAACGAGTGACAGTGACTACGGCAACTTTGCGGTCGGCGGTGCAAACGTCGCGGCGCAGCTCGTCAGTCAGAAGTACGGTCGCAGCGCCGAGCTCGAATCGGACTACTACGGCATGCAATACATGAAACGCGCGGGCTATAACCCGGAGGGCGCCGTTTCATTGCAGCAAACTTTCCTGCGGCTAAGCGATGGCCGCCGCACGGACTGGCTGTCCGGACTGTTTGCCAGCCATCCGCCATCCGCGGAACGGGTCGCTACCAACATCAAGACGGCGGCAGAGCTGGGCGCTGGTGGTGAATTCGGTGAGCAACGCTTCGCACAGGTCATGGCCAGGACCAAAGCTGCCGAACCTGCCTACAAAGCGTACGACGAAGGGCGCAAAGCGCTGGGTGAGAAGAAGCCGCAGGAAGCACTCGCGAAAGCGGAGCGGGCGATCGGCCTGCTGCCGGACGAGGCCCATTTTTACGCGCTGCGCGGTGATGCGCGGCTGGTGCAAAAAGACTACAAGGGCGCGATCCAGAACTACGATATCGCGCAGCGGCGTCGTCCTGATTTTTTCTACTACTACCTGCAGCGTGGCCGCGCGTATGAGCAAACCGGCAACTACTCTGCGGCCGAAGCCGATCTCGAAAAAAGCCTCACCCTGCTGCCAACGGCGCCCGCCCACCTGACGCTTGGCGATATCGCCGCACGGCGCGGCAATAAGGCGAAGGCGCTTGAGCATTACAAGGTCGTCGCGCAGGGTGACGGTGAAGTTGCGCAGGCCGCGCAGACCTCGATGACCCGCCTCGATATCGGCCAGAATCCGGGCACCTACATCCAGAATCGCTGCGATCCCGACGGCAGCGGCAACCTGGTTGTGTCGGTTCGCAATGCGACCCAGCTGCCGGTGCGTGGCGTCAGCTTCGCGGTGCAGTACAACGACAGCGCGGGACGTGTGCGACAGCTGCAGAAATCGGTAAGCCAGACCCTGGCGCCCGGCGAAATCGCCAGCGTCAACACCGGGCTTGGCGGATACACCGCAGGCAGCGCCTGCCCCGTCGCGATCACCTCTGCGAGCGTTGCCGAGTAGTGTTCAAAAAGCTGTTCCTTGAATTACGACGTCGCGAGGTATTTCGTACTGCCGGTCTTTATATCGGTATAGCCTGGATCACGATTGAAGTTGCCAGTGTGCTATTGCCGGCGTTCGACATGCCGGACGCGGCGCTGCAGTGGCTCGTCTATCTTGCCGTAGCCGGATTCCCGATTTCGCTGGTCCTCGCCTGGATCTTCGACATCAGCGACAAGGGTATCGTGGTGCAGGAGGACACCGACGAATCGGTGGCGCTGCCGGTTGGCGGCTACAAGATGGACTTCGTGGTCATTGGCGTACTGACTGTCGCGCTGATCATCTCGGTGTACCAGAACTTTACCGCCGCCCCCGACGTCGGCGAGGCAGCCGCGCCGAAAACTGTGCTGCTCGCCGGCATCGATAATGATTCGGCCAGTCCCGGCCTCGAGGAGACGCTTGCGCAGGCGCTCATTATGGGTTTGGAAACGACGCCATCGATCAGCTTGCAAAACCTGCTGGATCGCGAGCTGCAAATGGCAGCGGCGGGGGCGAGCGTCGCGGCCGGGCAGGCACTGCCCGCTATGGCGCCGCAGGACGCGCAGATAGTCATTTCCGGCTCGGTCACCAAGGATGGCGGTGGCCTGCGAATCCGGCTGCGCGCCGTCGACCAGGCGAGCGATGAGATTATTTTCGAAGAGGATGCAGGGGCCGCGAACGAAACTGAATTGCTGCCCGCGCTGGATGAACTGCTCGCCGAGTTGCGTGCTTCGGTCGGCGACACCCCCGACGCTTCCGCGCCAGCGTTTAGCGGTGAACGCGCAATTACGCAATCGTTCGCAGCGCTGCAATCGTTCAGCGCGGCCGAAGCCCTGATGCGCAACCATGACTACCCGGCGGCGCTGCAACAGTATCAGCGCGCAACCGAGCTAGACCCGCAGTTCGCACGCGCCTGGTACGGCGCAGCGTTTGCCGCTTCTGCGGCCGGGCAGGGCAGCGTCGCCCGTGAACTGTGGCAGCAGGCCGACAAGCTGCAGGCGCGAATCGATCCGGCAATACTGATCAGCCTGCGCGCCCGCTACTTCACGACGCTGCAGCCGGATTACGCCAAGGCAATCGCGCAATACGAACAGCTTGTCACGCTCCTGCCGGCGAACGGCGCCGCGCTGCAGTCGCTGGCCCGGCTGTACCGTGCCACCGGGCAGCAGGACAAGGCGTTTGCACGCAATAGCGCACTGCTGGCGTTAAGCCCGCAGAGCCTGTCGCTGCGCACCAGTAATGCAGAGTACGCGCTCTACTCGAACGAATTCGAGTTGGCAACGGCGGCTGCTACGGAGCTCCACGGCCAGGCGCCGGAGCTTGTGCTGCCGCAATTAATCCTGGCGATCGCCGCGCTGCATAAAGGCGATGTTGCAGCTGCTGCAGGGCATTACCGGCAGATTGCCGGAGTCGATGCGCAGGGTGCGTCCGTGGCCAGCAGCGGGCTGGCCGACATCGCACTGTTCGAGCGCCGCTATGACGACGCGCTGACGCTGCTGACTGACGGCCTCGCCGCGGATCAGGCTGCGCCCAACGAATACGGCGTTGCCAGCAAGACGACGACGCTGGCCGAAGTTTACGTCGGCCAGCGGGAGAATGACGCTGCGCTGCGTGAACTGCAGGCACTGCCGCCAACCGCAGCGACCGCACAGCTCGTGCAGGCTGCTGCGATATACGTCGCAGCCGGGCGCACCAGCGAAGCAACCGCGATCGCAACGCAGCTGCGCGAGCGCGCGGCACCGTCGGCGCTTGCCTATGCCGACATGATCGTCGGCCTGCTCGCGCATCACGCAGGTGATTACAACGCTGCCATCGATGCTTACCGTCGCGCGCTGCGCAAGGCCGACCTGTGGCTGGTGCGTTTCCACATCGCGGCGGCCTATCTGCAAGCGGGCTACCCGGCCGAGGCCAGCGACGAGTTCTCCAAATGCCTGGCGCGCCGCGGCGAAGCGGGCCTGTTGTTTTTTGACCGGCTGCCGACCTGGCGCTACACGGCGGGCCTGGCAGAGCGCAAGGCCGCGGCCGATCGCGAGTTCCTGCACCAATCCTCGGCGCCATAAGCGCCGCAGCGAAACTCAGGGAACCGGCGGCAAGGCACAGGCTCCAATGATCCACTCGACGGTCAATGAACGGGACATTCCATGCTCAAGCTAGCGGTATCGATCATCGTCGTGCTCGCCGGCGGCATCGCCGTCGCGTATCTCGTGCCTGCCGCCAGGGAGCCGGCCACGACGCGCAGTGCGCTGCCTGCCGCAAACGTGGCCGTGGATCTGTCAGCAATGCCAGTGGAAGAACGCCTGGCAGCGCTGGAACGGACGATTCACGAAGAGCGCCAGGCGCGCCAGTTGTTGCAGGAGGAGCTCGTCTACCTGAACGAGGAAGTCGAAGCGCTGCGCGAGCAGGCGAGTGAGCCCGCGACCGTGGTCACGGCAGGCAATAGCGCGGGCGACGTGCCAGGCGCGGCCGCGGCGTCTTTGCGGCGCAGTCGTTTCGAGAATCGCGATTCACCGGAGTATCGCGTGCAGCGGCTGGTTGCGGCGGGTATTTCGCAGGATCGCGCAGAGTGGATCCTGCAACGCGAAGCGCAGATTCGCATGTCGCTGATGGAGGCGCGCTACGAGGCGCAGCGGAGCGGCGAAGCGAGCGATTACGGCGCGCTTCAGCAGGCCGAAATGGCCGCCTTCCGCAATGAGCTCGGCAGCACCGACTACGAGCGTTATCTTGAGGGCACTGGCCGACCCACATCGGTTGTTGTTGGCAGCGTCCTCGATACGTCGCCGGCACAGAATGTCGGCATCCAGCCGGGTGATGAGATTGTCAGCTACGCCGGAACCCGTGTTTACAGCATGTCCGACCTGAACCGCGCGATGCTGGAAGGTGTGGCCGGTGAGACCGTTACGGCGCAGGTTGTGCGCGACGGTGTCACGATGCAGGTCGCGATCCGGCGCGGACCGCTGGGTATTACGGCCGGCCGCGGCCGCCGCCGCTAGCGCGCGCCGCGCGCGGATTGCCCGTGACGAACGTCACGCAGCGGGCGGCAGGGACCCGGTGCCAGCGCGTATCGCAGCGCACGGCGCAGCCGCTGCAGCGAGACGCCGTCGGCAAGCGGACTGGCCATGAGCGGGTCGCCCATGCAGAATGGCGCCCGGACCTTTCAGATGGACGCCCGTCGCATTGAGCATCCTGCGTTACACCATTCCGAACAGTTTCACCGCCGCCAGCCTGTTACTGGGCCTCGGCTCGATCGTTACCAGTCAGCTCGGTGAGCTTGAGCTGGCCGGCTGGATGATCGTCTGGTGCGGTCTGCTCGACGTGCTTGACGGGCTCGCGGCGCGCCTGTTGAAAGCAACCTCGACGTTCGGCGCCGAGTTCGACTCGATGGCCGACCTGATTTCCTTCGGCGTCGCGCCCGGCATGCTGATCTTCCATACCGGAATGGATCTTGGCGGCGTCGAGATGGGCAGCGGCGCATTCACCGTGCTGCTCGTTGCGGTCGGCGTGTTCGTGCTGGCCGGTGCGCTGCGTCTCGCGCGTTTTAACCTCGCGTCGCAGGAGACCAGCGACGGCTGGTTTGCCGGCATTCCGATAACCGTTTGCGGCGGCGGCATCATTGCGACAGGCGTAATACTGCTGGCACGTCACGACGGCGTTGCGGATGCTTTGCCGCTGCATGCGTACCTGCCGATACTGATGTTCGTGCTGGCGCTCGCCATGGTCTCGAGCATCCGCTTTCCTAAATTTCGTCGCCGCGACAGCAATTTCATCAACGCCTTCCAGGGCTTCAATTTTGTCGCGTCCTACTATTGCGGCATCACGCGCAGCTACCCGGAGCTGCTGTTCGGCATGGCGCTGTTCCTGCTTATTGCCGGTATTGTCGCGGGCCGTCTGCACGGCAGGCGACTCGGTACGGCCTGACCGCGGCGGCCACGCTCGGTTGCTGGCCGCACCCTGCGCATCATGACTTCACATCAATCCCGGGACAATGCCGCGCTGCTCGAACGTCGCCGGCAGCTGCTCGGCCCCGCGTACCGCTTGTTTTACGACGAGCCGTTGCACATCGTGCACGGCGAGGGCGTCTGGCTGACGGCCGCGGACGGCCGCCGCTACCTCGATCTCTACAACAACGTGCCGCATGTCGGCCACTGCCGGCCGGAAGTCGTCGAGGCAATCTGTCGCCAGGCAGCGTTGCTCAACACCCACACCCGCTACCTGCACGGCACCGTGCTGGACTACGCAGAACGCCTGCTGGCACTGCTGCCTGCCGATCTCGACACCGTCATGTTCAGCTGCACCGGCACGGAGGCGAACGAGCTGGCGTTGCGCATCGCGCGTGAAGTTACCGGCGCGCGCGGCATTATCGTCACCGAGTTCGCCTACCACGGCAATTCGAGCCTGATTGCAGACATCAGCACGGAAGACACGCCGCTCGAGCGGCGCCCGGACTATGTTGTCAGCGTGCCGTTTCCCGATACCTATCGCGGCGAGCATCGCGGCGCGGATGCGGGTGAACGGTACGCCGCACATATTGATGAAGCCGTAGCGCTGCTTGCCAGTCGCGGCATCAGGCCCGCCGCATTCGTCGTCGATACGATTTCCTCATCGAGCGCGGTTGTCGAGCCACCCGCAGGCTACCTGCGTCACGCGGCGGCCCGCGCCCGCGCCGCTGGCGCCCTGCTCGTTGCCGACGAAGTGCAGCCCGGCTTCGGTCGCACCGGCCGCCATTTCTGGGGCTTCGAGGCAGATGGCGTGACACCTGACATCGTGACGATGGGCAAGCCGATGGGCAACGGCCATCCGCTGGCCGCAACGGTCGCACGACGCGAGCTGCTGGTGCGATTCGCGCAACGTACGGGTTACTTCAATACCTTCGGCGGCAACCCGGTGTCGGCCGCTGCGGGGCTTGCCGTGCTCGACGTGCTCGAGAAAGACGCGTTGCAACAGAACGCGCTCGACACTGGCGCGCATCTTCGGTCGCAGCTCGAGGCGCTTGCAGATCAGTTTGCGGTGATAGGCCAGGTGCGCGGTCACGGCCTGTTCCTGGCGATCGACCTCGTCACTGACCGCGACACGCGCGAACCCGCGACAGCGCAGGCGCGTGCGCTGGTTAACGGCCTGAAACAGCGCGGCGTGCTGACCAACACGATCGGTCCGTACGCGAATGTGCTGAAGCTGCGGCCGCCAATGGTATTCTCCCCCGACAACGCCGCGACTTTCCTGCTTGCATTCACGGCAGCGCTGGAGGAAGTCACGGTTTCATAAAAAGCGTTTCCGGGGGGAACCATGCTTCGATTTCGTCGAGCCACGATACTGGCCGTCTTTTTGCTGGCGGGCTGCGGGCAGCCGGCTGATACAGTCTCGTTCAGCGACAGGCTGGCGGGTTTCGAACGCCTTGTTGGCTTCATCGATCTGTATCGTGACAACGCTGGCGGGCGTATCTACCTGCGGCTTGACGCGTTCGATACGCCATTGCTGTACCAGACTTCGATGGCGCGTGGCGTCGGCTCGAACGACCTCGGACTCGATCGCGGCCAGCTTGGCGATACGCAGATCGTCCGGTTCCAGCAGCACGGCAACCGCGTGCTGCTCGTTGCTGACAATACCAGCTACCGTGCCAGCAGCGATGATGTCGACGAGCAGGCCGCCGTGCGCGCGTCCTTCGCGCAATCGGTCCTGTGGGGTTTCGAAATCGCCGGGCGCGATGGTGATGCGATCATTATCGACGCGACGGAATTCCTGCTGCGGGATTCGCACGGACTGGTACAGCGACTGAGCGATGCCGGCGAGGGCAGTTACGCCGTTGACCCGACGCGCTCCGCGAATTTCGCGCCGCGCACCCGCGCATTCCCGGACAACAGCGAGATCGAATCGATCGTCACCTACGTCGGCACGCCGAGCGGCCAGATCCTGCGCACGGTAGCGCCGGATGCCACCAGCATCACCGTGCACCTGCATCATTCGTTCATCCGCCTGCCCGACGATAACTACGAGCCGCTGCCGTATGACCCGCGCGCCGGCGTTATCGCGCTTAGCTACGAGGCGGCGGGGTATTTCGACTACGCGTCGCCGATCGGTGACGACCTGATCGTGCGCTACGCGCGGCGCCATCGCCTGCACAAAATGGATCCGGCCGCTGCGGTCAGCGAAGCCGTCGAACCGATCGTCTACTACCTGGACCGCGGTGCGCCGGAGCCGGTGCGTTCCGCGCTGCTCGACGGCGCCGCCTGGTGGAACGAGGCATTCGCAAGCGCCGGTTACCGGGATGCGTTTCGTGTTGAAGTGTTGCCCGAGGACGTCGACCCGATGGACGTGCGCTACAACGTCATTCAGTGGGTGCATCGCTCTACGCGCGGCTGGTCGTACGGCAGCTCCGTCGTTGATCCGCGCAGCGGCGAAATCATCAAGGGCCACGTGACGCTCGGCTCGCTGCGCGTGCGACAGGATTACCTGATTGCCGAGGGCCTGCTGGCGCCCTACAACAACGAAGAACAGAGCGACGCAATGCTGGAAATGTCGCTGGCGCGCATTCGCCAGCTGTCGGCGCACGAAGTGGGCCACACGATCGGGATTGAGCATAACTTTGCTGCGAGCACGCAGGACCGTGCCTCGGTGATGGACTACCCGTTTCCGCTGATTCAGATCGACGCGAACGGCGAGCTGGACCTGAGTGACGCGTACGCAGTGGGCATGGGCGCCTGGGATCGTCGCGTTATTCAGTACGCCTACCAGGACTTTCCCGACGGCGTCGATGCCAACGCGGCGCGGGCTAAAATCCTCGCGGAGACGCTGGCAACGTTGAAGTACGTCGCTGATGAAGACTCGCGCTCGGTCGGGTCGGCGCATCCCGATGGCAATCTCTGGGACAACGGTGCCGATGCGATTGCCGAACTGACGCACCTGCTGCGGGTGCGCGATATTGCGCTGCGGCGTTTCGGGACTGCCAACATTCGTCAGGGCCGGCCACTGGCATCGATAGAAGAGGCGCTGGTGCCGATCTACCTGCTGCATCGCTTTCAGCTGCATGCTGTCGCGAAGCTGATCGGCGGGGTGACATTTCAGTACGCGCTGCGCGGTGATGGTCAAACGCCGGTCGACCCGATCAGCCCGGCCCGGCAACGTGCGGCGATCAACGCGCTGCTCCTGACGCTGGACCCGGCGCGGCTGGTGCTGCCGGAGGGCCTGTTAAACAGCTTGCCACCGCGCCCGCCGGGTTTCCCGAAATCACGTGAGACGTTCCCGGGGCATACCGGGCCGAGCTTTGATCCGCTGGGGCCCGCGAGCAGCGCGGCAGCGCTGACGCTGGAGGCGTTGCTTGAGCCGAGCCGCGCGGCAAGGCTATCGAGCGCGCACGCGCTGAACCCGGCCAATCCGGGGTTTGACGAACTGCTGAACTCCCTGCTGTCTGCCAGCTGGCTGGCCCCACGCAAGGATGGCCAGCAGGCGGAAGTACGACGCACCGTCAACGTGCTGGTCCTCGCTGAACTGTTGCGGCTCGCTGGCAACACGACGGCGGCGCCGCAGGTGCGGGCGCTGGCAAGCGATGCCGTCAAGGCGCTCGACGACTGGTTGCGGCCGCGCGCCGACAGCGAGATCGATCCCGACTGGCGCGCTCACTATCGATTCGCCCGCCAGCGCATTGCGCTGTTCGCACAGGACCCGTCCAGCGTTGAGGCGCTGCCGACGGTCAGCGTGCCGCCGGGTTCGCCGATCGGCGCGTACTGAGGGTTAGCCGTGAATACGATCATTGCTGTCCTGCTTGTCTATCTCGCGATCCTTGCTGCGGTCGCCGTCTGGAGTCGCCGCGAAACCCACACGCTGTCGGGATTTTTTCTCGCCGGCAAGAAAATGCCGTTTTGGGTCATAGCGTTCAGCATGAACGCAACCGGCGAATCGGGCTGGCTGTTGCTGGGCCTGACCGGCATGGGTTACGCGGTCGGCGCGCAGGCGTACTGGGTGGTCGTCGGCGAGGTCATCGGTGTCTATCTTGCCTGGACGTTGATTTCCCGCCGATTAAAAAAACTCAGTGACGAAACCGATTCGATCACGCTGCCCGACGTGCTGGCGGCGCGTTTCGACGACAAGCACCATGTGCTGCGCGCAATCGCTATCGTCATCATCCTGACAATGGTGTGCGCGTACGTGTCGGCGCAGCTCGTTGCCTCGGGCAAGGCGTTCAGCAGTTTCATCGACATCGACTATCGCGCCGCCGTTGTGCTCGGCGCGGCCGTTATTATCGCCTACACTTTTGTCGGTGGCTTCAAGGCCGTTGCATACACCGACGTCGTGCAGGGCGTGCTGATGCTGTTCGGCCTGATCCTGGTGCCGACCGTCGCTATCGGCAGTGCCGGCGGCTGGGCTGCCGTCAGTGCCAATCTCGCGGCGCAGGATCCGGCCCTGCTGTCGATGTGGCAGCTTGGCGGTGAAGGCATTGCAGGCTGGGTGGCGCTGTTCAGTTTCATGGCGATCGGCCTGCCGTTTCTCGGTGCGCCGCAGCTGATGTCGCGCTTCATGTCGGCGAGCGACGATCGGCAGCTCGTCAAGGCGCGTACCGTGTCGATCATCGTGATCCTGCTGTTCGATGTGGGTGCGGTCACGGCGGGTATGGCCGGGCGCGCGCTGTTTCCCGGACTCGAAGATGCCGAAACGATTTTCCCGGTGCTGGCCACGGAGCTGTTTCCGGCGTTGATTACCGGCCTGCTGATGGTGATCGTGCTGTCCGCGATCATGTCCACCGTCGATTCATTGCTGTTACTCGCCTCGTCGGCAGTCGTGCGCGACGGTTTTCAGAAAATGCTGGGCAGCACGCGCGATGATCGCGTGCTGGCGGGCTACGGCAAGCTCGTTACCATCCTGATCGGTGCGATTGCGCTGGTGTTTGCGCTGCAGGAGGTCAAGCTGATCTTCTGGTTTGTGCTGTTCGCGTGGTCGGGGCTGGGCGCCGCGTTTGGTCCCGTGCTGATCTGCGTTTTCTATTATCGCAAAACCAACCTGCCCGGCGTCGCGGCAGGAATGATTGGTGGCTTCCTGGTTAGCGTCGTGTGGGTGCTGGTGATGAAGCAGTACACCTACGACCTGTACGAAATGATTCCCGGCTTTATCGTCGGCATGTTCCTGACCGTCGTGGTGTCGCGGCTGACAGCCCACCGTTACCCACCGCCGGCACCCCTGCAAGGAGTAGGCAATGGCTAAGTATTCACGGCGCAGTTTTCTGCGCAATAGCGGCACTTTGCCGTTTGGACTTGGGCTGGCTTGCGGCGCAACGCCGGCGGCGGCAGCGTACCCGACAGGCAATGCCGACCTGATCGTCACCGGCGCCAACATTCTCACGATGCACCCGGGCCAGCCGGTTGCCCAGGCGCTGGCAGTCCGCGGCAATCATCTCCTTGCAGTCGGCAGTGACGAAGAAATCCTGGCGTTTGCCACGGCCAGCACCCGCCGCATAGATGGCCGCACGATGACCGTCACGCCCGGTTTTATCGATGCGCACAGCCACCCGCTGCTCGCGGAAGATGCCCTCGGCGTCAACGTCAACCTGCCGCGCATTGGCGATGTGCAACAGGCGCTGAAAAGCCAGGCGGCCAAAACGCCGAAAGGTCACTGGGTGCGTGGCGTCATGTACGACGATACGAAGTTCGAAGAGGGCAGGCCGCTGAATCGCCGCGATATCGATAGAGTCGTCAGCGACCATCCTGTGTACGTTGCGCATCGCGGCGGCCACACGGCGGTGGTAAACAGTCGCGCGCTCGAGCTCGCAGGCATCGATGCCGAAACCCTCGATCCGGTTGGCGGCAAATTCTTCCGGGAAAAGGGCGAGCTCACCGGCAAGGTTGCCGAGCACGCGCTCGATGTGTTTTTCAAGGTAGGCACATGGCCGGTCATGGATCGTGCGAAGCGCCGCGAGTCGGTGGCGCTGGCGCTCGCCGAAATGGCTGCGGCCGGACTGACGTCCACGACCGATGCTTTTGGCACGCGCGCCAACCTGATCGCATTTCAGGATGCGCGGGCCGCAGGGCAGCTGCATTGCCGCGTGTCATTCATGCCGGGCGGCGGCAGCGATGTGTTCGAGGGCCTGAAGATGGCCGGCATTGCTTCCGGGTTTGGTGACGACATGCTGCGCATCGGCGCGGTCAAGTACTCGGCTGACGGCTCCGCGTCGGAGCGCACGATGAGCATGAGCACCCCGTACAAGGACCAGCCCGACAACTACGGCATCCTGACGATGACCCAGGAAGAAATCGATGCGGCCGTTGACGATGCCGTCGCGCATGACTTTCGCGTCGGCATTCACGCCAACGGTGACGTCGCGATCGATCGCGTGCTGCTCGCCTATGAACGGGTACTCGCCGACCATCAGGGTCGCAATCCCCGCCATCGCATTGAGCACTGCTCGCTGATCAACGACGAGCTTCTTATGCGCATCAAGAAGACCGGCGCGATCCCGGCGCCGTTCTACACCTACGTTTACTACCACGGCAACAAGTGGCTGGATTACGGCGAGGAAAAGATGCAGTCGATGTTTGCGCACCGCAGTTTTCTCGACGCCGGTATTCCGGTCGCGCCCGCCTCCGACTTCACGCCCGGCCCGTACGAGCCCATGATGGCGATCCAGAGCATGGTCACGAGAACCGACAGCCAGGGGCGCGTCTGGGGCGCCAACCAGCGCGTATCGGTTACCGAGGCGCTGCAGATCTGCACGGTGCACGGCGCCTTTGCCTCGTTTGAGGAAGACATCAAAGGCACCCTGCAGCCGGGCAAGCTCGCGGATTTCACGATCCTCGCGGCCGATCCGCACAAAGTTGACCCGTTCGAGATCGTCAATATCCCGATCGTCAGAACGGTGATGGGCGGGCGCACCACCTACGAGGCCTGATACGGCAACGGCAAGCCGGGCGCCGGGTGCGACGGCGATCCCCGGCTTTGCCCGTGGCGCCATCGCCAACTCGGCTCGCCGAAAAAAATCTTCCCCGAGGTGTAACCTTTTCGCCGCCAGCCGCCTATAAGCCGGTACACAGTTCTTCACCTGGAGCGAAGATGAACAAGTTAGTGACGGCACTACTGATTCTCATGGCATGGCCAGCGGCCGCGCTGGCCGAGCTCGACATGCCCGCGGGCACCGTCTGGTACCTGCACGCGGATCTCGAGGCCATGCGCGCGAGCCCGGCCGGACGCGACCTCTACCAATGGCTGGAAGGCGAGGTCTTCGCCGAGGTCAGGGCGGAAACCGGTATCGATGTCGGCAAGGAGCTGCACAAGATTACGGCGTACTCGGGGATGGACGAGGGTGTCGAAATCGTCATGCAGGGCCCTGTCAGCAAGACGACGCGCGACAAGCTGATGGCGATGATGGCGCTGCGCGGCGACTTCGACCTGCGCGATTTTGACGGCAAGGAATACTTCCTCGCGGGCGAGGAGTCGATGGCGTTCGACAGCAGCAAGCTGTCAATTGACCTCGAAGAAGCTGCGTTTGTCAGTTTCGCGATTCCGGGCAAAGTCATCGTGACGTCTCATGAGCCGCCTATGCAGGCATTGCTGAAGAACAAGGGCCGGATCACCGGCGGCGGTAATCACAACGGCGCGATGCTCGTGTTATCGGCGGACAAGACCTTCGTACAGGCCGGCGTCAAGACCAAGGCATTTGCGGAAAACAACAGTGGCTGGAACTCGAATATCCTGCGTAATACTGAACAGGTTGCCGTGATGGTCGCGGAACAGCGCGGCCTGCTGGCGGTTGAGGCACAGCTGAAGTCCACTGACGCACGCCTCGCGCAGTCGCTCGGCAGCGTGATTAACGGGCTCATCAGTCTGCAGGCGTTCAGTGACGATATCCCGCAGGCGCTGCGCACCGCGCTGTCGAATACCAAAGTGGTGACCAATGACGCGATACTGAACATCAGCGCCGTCTTCGACCCGGCAGACCTCGTACGCCTGATGAGCGACTAGTCGGACTCCGGCGTGTCGCAGTGCTGACGGACGAGCAACTCGTGGAGCAGGCGCTTCGTGGTGACCAGGCGGCCTTTGGCGGGCTGGTGGACCGCTATCAGCAGCCGCTGCTGCGCTTCCTGCGCACACGCTGCACCACGCCCGCCGACGCCGACGATGCGCTGCAGGAGGCTTTTCTCGACGCCTGGCGCTATTTGCACAGCTTCAACCCGCGCTGGCGTTTCAGTACCTGGCTGTATCGCATCGCGATACGGCGCGCGCAGCGCGGCGCGCAGGAGTTGACCCGGGCGGCCGTGGATATCGCGGTCACGGCTGATCCGTTAATGCATTGCATTGACGAAAACGAACGCGACAATTTGTGGCTGCTCGCGCGCAGCGTGCTAAGTCCTGATGCCTGTACGGCGTTGTGGCTGCATTACGTCGATGACATGCCGCTGAAGGAGATTGCGCGGGCGATGCAGCGTTCATTGCCCTGGACCAAGGTGACCTTGCTGCGGGCAAGGCGCCGCCTGAAAATAGCACTGGCCGCGGTAAGCGACGGCCCGTTGGAAGGTAAGGCTTATGGATAATTTCGAGAAACGGCTGAAGCAGGACGCCCATGCGATCGATGCGGAGGTGCCGGCACAACTGCGCTCTCGAATCGATGCGCAACTTGCGAGCACGGTGCAGCAGCGGCCGGCCCGGCGGCAGCGCCAGCCAGCGGCGTGGCTCAGCGTGGCAACGGCGGCGGGTGTTGCCGTACTGGGCGTCCTGCTGCTGCGCGGCGACGATCCGCCGCTCGAAGCAGTTGAGCCCGATGCAACGCCGGCTTTTGCCGCAACGCCGACCTATACGCCGCAACAGGCCTCGCCATTGTTGTTGCAGGTGCAACCGGTCGATGTCACCCAGCCACTTGAGCGGGAACTGCTGTCACTGCAGAGCGATCTGCAACGGGTCCGTGCATCGATCGAACAGGAGCTGCGCTCGACGCTCTGAGTGCCGCCACGTTCGCTAGCGACGAATGCGCCGCTGGCGCCTGTGCGATCCTGCTCCAGGCTGCCGATTCCAGGGTGGCGGGTACACCGTGCCAGTGGAAATCAAAAGCTCAATACACTATCCTGCCAACTGGAATCGAGCCGTCCGTATCTTTACGTAAGCGGCCGTCGGGCATTCCGCGGGGGAAGCTTCATAGGGTTGCCCAGACAACCGTGAGCAGGGGATCAAAGCGAACTGGATTTACAATAATTACAACGGCGCGCTGACCAGATAACCAGCAGCAATTATTCTTTGCTGTTTATAAAAAGTCTCGAAGGTCACGAAACAAAGGATGCGACGAGTATGCCTTTAGCAGTAGTGTTGATCCTGTTGGTTGTGGGTTCTTTAATGTTCCACTTCCTCAGTCCATGGACGTTTACGCCGCTCGCATCCAACTGGGGCCAGATCGATTTCACGATCGATATCACGTTTGTCGTTACCGGCATCGTGTTCGTTGCCGTCAACCTGTTCATGGCCTGGTGCGTCATTCGCTACCGCGCCCGCGCCGGCCACAAGGCGCACTACGACCCCGAAAACCAGAAGCTCGAATGGATCCTGACGATCGTCACGACCATCGGCGTGGCCGCGATGCTCGCGCCCGGCCTGTGGGTGTGGGCGAAATTCGTCAACGTGCCGGAAAACGCCATGGAAATCGAGGCGATCGGGCAGCAATGGCACTGGTCCTACCGACTGCCGGGCAAAGACGGCGAATTCGGCAACGTCGATACCCGGCTGATCTCGACGGCCAACCCCTTCGGCATCGATCCGGACGACCCGAACTGGGCCAGGACGACGTGCTGATCGCGAGCCCGGAGATCCATATCCCGCTCGGTCAGCCGGTCAAGATCAACCTGCGCTCGAAAGACGTGCTGCACAATTTCACGGTCGCGCAGTTCCGCGTGAAGATGGATCTCGTGCCCGGCATGGAAACCTACATGTGGCTGACGCCGACCGTCGCCGGGCCGCTACGAAGTGCTGTGCGAGGAACTGTGCGGCATTGCGCATTTCGCGATGCGCGGCGCGGTGGTAGTCGACGAGGAAGCGGTCTACAAGACCTGGCTCGCCAGCACCTCGACCTTTGCCGAAACCCAGGCGGTCGCCGCCGGCAATGCAGACATCGGCCGCGCGCAGTATGCCGTTTGCGCGGCCTGCCACGGGCAGCAGGGCGAAGGCATCGAAGCGCTTAACGGACCGAAGCTGGCCGGGCAGAGCGAATGGTACCTGCGCAACCAGATTCACGCGTTCAAGAACGGCCTGCGCGGCTCGAACGCCGACGACGTCTACGGCCGGCAGATGGCGCCGATGGCGATGACGCTGGCCAACGATGCCGTCACTGAACAACGTCATTGCCTACATCCAGACGCTTGCCGGACACGCCGGCGCCGGCAACGATCGGTGGCAATGCCGCTGCAGGGCGCGAAAACCTACGTGGTCTGTGCCTACTGTCACGGCGCCAGACGGCGCAGGGCATCTACAGCATGAATGCCCCGCGGCTGACCGGCATGACGGACTGGTACCTGAAGCGCCAGTTGAACAATTTCCGCGACGGTGTGCGCGGTGGTCACTTGCAGGATTATTACGGCATGCAGATGGGATTCATGGCGCAGGTTTTCCGCGACGAGCAGAAAATTAATGACGTCATTGCCTACCTGCATTCGCTGTAAGCGTCGCAAGTACATAAAGCGCAATGCGGTAAACGGGACATAACGAGGAACGCCAGATGGCCTATGTTGCAATCGCCGATCGTGATCACGAGATCGAGCACCACGATCCGCAGACTTTTATTACGAAGTACATCTGGAGCCAGGACCACAAGGTCATCGCTATCCAGTACGGGCTGACCGCAATCTTTGTTGGCGTCGTCGCACTGTGTTTGTCGGTGATGATGCGCTTGCAGCTCGGCTTCCCGGATAACTTCTCGTTCATCACGCCCGAGTCCTATTACCAGTTTGTGACCATGCACGGCATGATCATGGTGATTTACCTGCTCACTGCGCTGTTCCTCGGCGGTTTCGGCAATTACCTCATTCCATTGATGGTCGGCTCGCGCGACATGGTGTTCCCGTACATGAATATGCTCAGTTACTGGGTGTATCTGCTGTCGGTCATCATCCTGCTGGTGAGTTTTTTCGTGCCGGGGGGCTCGACCGGCGCAGGCTGGACCCTGTACCCGCCACAGGCGATTGCCGCGGGCACGCCGGGCGTGGAATGGGGCATCATCCTGATGCTCGTGTCACTTGCCGTGTTTATTGTCGCGTTCACGATGGGCGGTCTTAACTACGTGACGACCGTGCTGCAGGCGCGCTGCCGCGGCATGACCCTGATGCGCATGCCGCTGTCGGTCTGGGGCATCTTCATGGCCACGATCCTCGGCCTGCTCGCGTTCCCGGCGCTGCTGGTCAGCGCCATCATGATGCTGCTCGACAAGACCCTGATGACGAGTTTCTTCATGCCGGCCATGATCTCTGCCGGCGCGCAACTCGAGCACACGGGTGGTAGCCCGATCCTGTTCCAGCATCTGTTCTGGTTCTTCGGGCATCCCGAGGTGTACATCGTGGCGCTGCCGGCCTTCGGCATCGTGTCCGATCTGCTGGCCACCCACGCGCGCAAGAATATTTTCGGTTACCGGATGATGGTCTGGGCCATTATCGCGATCGGCGGCCTGAGCTTTATCGTCTGGGCGCATCACATGTACGTCAGCGGTATGAATCCCTATTTCGGATTCTTCTTCGCAACGACCACGCTGATTATTGCGGTGCCAACCGCACTCAAGGTCTACAACTGGGTGCTCACGCTATGGCAGGGCAACATCCACCTGCGCGTGCCGATGCTGTTTGCCATCGGCTTTATCTTTACCTTCATTCACGGCGGGCTGACCGGGATCTTCCTCGGCAATGTCGTGGTTGACCTGCCGCTGTCGGATACCTACTTCGTGGTCGCGCACTTCCACATGGTGATGGGCGTGTCGCCGATCCTGGTGGTCTTCGGTGCGATCTATCACTGGTTCCCGAAGATGACCGGCAAGATGTACAACGAAACGCTCGGCCGCTGGCACTTCTGGTTGACGTTCCTCGGCACGTACTCGATCTACCTGCCGATGCACTATCTCGGCTTCCTCGGCGTGCCGCGTCGTTACTTCGCCATGGGTAACACCGAGTTCATGCCGGAGTCTGCGCACGACCTGAACACCAGTATTACGATCTCGGCTATCTTCGTCGCACTCACCCAGATCCTGTTCTTCGTTAACATGATCTGGAGCGTGAAGAGCGGCAAGCCTGCCGGGGGCAATCCCTGGGGCGGAACGTCGCTCGAATGGCAGACGCCTGATACGCCGCCGAAGCACGGCAACTGGGGTCATCACCTGCCCGAAGTTCATCGCTGGGCCTACGACTTCAGCGTGCCCGGACAGGAGCAGGACTTCACGCCACAGACGGTGCCGGCGAGTGAAGTGCCGGTCGGTCGCGAACACGGGGTTCAGCACTAAGTGACAATCACCCTCATTTTCCTGGCCATCATTATGGCCACCGTGATCACCTGGCTGCTGAAGCAAACCTTCAACACGCAGCCCTGGGTATCGAACGCGGCGGACGATGCGGTCAGCGGTGCCTCGCTGGAAGGCAGCACGAAAGCGATCGGCCTGACCACGTTCCTGGCCGTGGCGACGTCACTGTTCGCGCTGTTCATCAGCGCCTATACCATTCGCATGCGGCTCGCGCCGGACTGGATACCGCTGTCCGATCCGCGCGTGCTGTGGGTCAACTCCGGACTGCTGGTGCTTTCGAGTATTGCCTATCACTGGACGCGTAACGCCGCGGTTGCCGGGCGCACGGCGCGGCTGAAGCCGGGCCTGATCGTCGCGGGCGGGCTGGCCGTGCTGTTTCTTGTCGGGCAACTGAGTGCATGGGTCGAGCTGACCAGGGCCGGCGCCACGGTTACCGGCAATCCGGCAAACGCATTTTTCTACCTGCTGACCGGCCTGCACGGCCTGCACCTGCTGGGTGGCGTGTGGGTCTGGGCGCGCTCGCTGGTCCGGGTGTTTGGCGGCGCGAGTGCCGAGAGTGTGCGGCTCAGCGTTGAGCTGTGCGCCGTCTACTGGCACTACCTGCTGCTGGTCTGGATCGTATTGTTCGGGCTGTTGCTATCAACCTGATAAGGAAAGACTTATGTCGGAAGCTGCGCTGACCAACACGGGTGACCTCCTGCCGGATGGCACGCGCGGAGTCGTTCAAGATTTCTCGTCCGACAAGCAGGCGTTCCACGTCCCGTGGGGCAAGGCGATGATGTGGATCTTCCTGCTCTCCGATACCTTCATCTTCAGCTGCTTCCTCGTGTCCTACATGACCGTGCGGATGTCAGCTGTCGACCCATGGCCGATTCCCAGCGAAGTGTTTGCCCTGAGTTTCGGCGGCGACCCGATACCGCTGGTGCTGATCGCGATCATGACCTTCATCCTGATTACCTCGAGCGGCACGATGGCCATGGCCGTCAACATGGGCTACCGCAAGAACCGCAATGCAACGTTCTGGCTGATGGTCGCTACGGCAATTCTGGGCGCGAGCTTCGTCGGCATGCAGGCGTTCGAGTGGACCAAGCTGATCGTCGAGGAAGGCGTACGGCCCTGGGGTAACCCGATGGGTGCTGCGCAGTTCGGTTCCAGTTTCTTCATGATTACCGGCTTTCACGGCCTGCACGTGTCGGCCGGCGTCATTTATTTGCTAGTTGTCGCGTTTCGCGTAAAGAACGGCTTTTACGAGAAACGTGGCGGAAACTACGAGATCGTTGAGATCGCCGGCCTGTACTGGCATTTCGTCGATCTCGTGTGGGTCTTTATTTTCGCATTCTTCTACCTCTGGTAGTCACGACAGGAGCTCGCCGTTATGGCAGAGGAAGGACAACAACACCCGCTGGCGATCTATTTCTGGATCTGGGGCCTGTTATTCGTCGTCAGCTTTTTCTCGTACATGGTCGACTACATTGGCTTCGACGGTTATCTGCGCTGGACGTTGATCATCGTCTTCATGTTTATCAAGGCCGGCTTTATCGTCGCGATCTTCATGCACATGAAATGGGAGCGCATGGGGCTGCAGCTGGCTATTCTTGTGCCGCCTGTTGCCATCCTGGTTTTGATCGCGTTGATGGCGCTGGAAGCTGACCACACTTTCCTGACGCGCATCGAATTCTTCGGTGAAAGTGACTTTGTGCCGCAGGCGCCGCCGCACCATTGAGCGCGGCACGACAGGATCGATCATCAACGCCGGGTACTGACAGACCCGGCGTTTTTCGTTAGCAGGCCAGGAGTTGTAAATGATTGCTTTTGCCGGAATGGCCGCATTGCTCGCTATCGCGGTCTTGCTGTCGACTGATCGCAAGGCCATAAACCTGCGCACCGTCGGTATCGCGCTGTCTACTGCAGGTGAGTATCGCTGCGCTGATTATCTACGTGCCTTACGGACGCGATGCCCTGCAGTCGGTGGTCAACGGCGTGCAGCACGTGATTAATTACGGCAATGACGGCATCGAATTCGTGTTTGGTACGCAGGCCAAGCAAAGCCTAGGTTTCACGATTGCCCTGAACGTCCTGCCGGTGATCGTTTTCTTCTCGGCGCTGATGTCCGTGCTGTACTACCTCGGCATTATGCAGCGCGTTGTGGGCTTTTTTGGCGGCGGCCTGCGCAAGCTGCTCGGCACCAGCGAGACCGAGTCGATGTCGGCGGTGTCGAATGTGTTCGTTGGCCATACCGAGGCGCCGCTGGTGGTCAAGCCCTACCTGGCAACGGTTAGCAACTCCGAGCTGTTCGCGATCATGACCGGCGGCTGCGCGACGATCGCCGGCGCCGTGATGGCGGCGTATGCATCGATGGGCGTTGACCTGAAATTCCTGATCACGGCGAGTTTCATGGCAGCACCTGGTGGCCTGCTGATTGCGAAGCTCATGATGCCGGAGACCTCCGAGTCGACCGGTACGTTCGATGCAGAGCTGGCGGCCGAGGACCGGCCCGTCAATATTTTCGAGGCGATCGGTAACGGTGCGGCTACCGGGCTGACGCTGGCGCTCAACGTCGGCGCCATGCTGCTGGCATTCGTCGCAATGATCGCCCTGCTGAACGGCATGCTCGGCGGCATTGGCGGCTGGTTCGGGTTCGAGGACCTGTCCCTGCAGCTGGTGCTCGGCCAATTGTTCGCGCCGATCGCGTTCCTGGTCGGCGTGCCGTGGGAGGAAGCAGTAACGGCGGGTGGCCTGATCGGGCAGAAATTCGTCATCAACGAGTTTTATGCCTACGCGAATTTCGTGCAGATCAAGGACACGCTGTCGGATCAGACGCAGGTGATCATTACCTTCGCGCTGTGCGGCTTCTCCAATCTCGCCTCCATCGCGATCCTGATGGGCGGGCTGGGCTCGATTATCCCGAGCCGCCGCCGCGATATTGCCCGGCTTGGTCTCAGGGCGGTCATTGGAGGTACACTGGCCAACCTGATGAGCGCGTCGCTGGCCGGAATCTTCTTCAGCCTGTAACGCGCGCCGCGCTACGAGTGCTGCGTGCGGCTCGCCCTGCGCGAGACGCCCAACGAGGCAGAGCCTTCGGTTCATCCCTTGCCGAAGTCGAGACATTGGCGGCGGAATACGCCTGATCCATGCGAAATCGGCTGGCTCTGATAGCATGCGAACTAAGCACACCGGGCACTAACGAGGAACAACGATGGGCAGGGCAGTAATTCTGGTACTCGATTCTTTTGGCATCGGTGCTACCGACGACGCGCCGGACTTCGGTGATACCGGCGCGAACACGCTTGGCAGCATCGCGCGCTATCGCGTCGACAAGAAAGGCACGGCACTCAAGATGCCGAATCTCGCCAAACTCGGGCTGTTCCATGCCGCCCGCGACAGCGCCGGCGAATTCCCGGCCGGCACCGAATCCGACGTCGAGGTTATCGGCGCCTACGGCTTCGCCGCAGAGCTGTCGAGTGGCAAGGACACGCCGAGCGGGCATTGGGAGATCGCCGGTGTACCCGTGCTGTTCGACTGGGGCTATTTCAAGAAGAAAACCGATACGTTTCCGCAGGCGTTGCTCGACAAGCTGATCGAGCGCGCGAAACTGCCCGGCGTGCTCGGCAACTGCCATTCCTCCGGTACCACGATCGTTGCCGAGCTCGGCGAAGAGCACATGAAGACCGGCAAGCCCATTGTGTACACCTCGGCGGACAGCGTGTTCCAGATTGCCGCACACGAAGAAAGTTTCGGGCTTGAGCGCCTTTACGAGCTTTGCAACATCGCCCGCGAACTCGTTGACGAGTACAACATCGGGCGCGTCATCGCGCGACCGTTTGTCGGTACCACCAGCAGCAACTTCGAGCGCACCGGCAACCGTCGCGACCTGACTACCCCGCCACCGGCAGACACCGTGCTGGACAAACTCGCGAAAAGCGGCGGCGAAGTGATCAGCATCGGCAAGATTGCCGATATCTACGCACACCAGGGCATCACGAAGAAGATCAAGGCCACGGGTAACCCGGCACTGTTCGATGCGACGCTCGCTGCGATGGCGGATGCCCCGGATCGCTCTATTGTGTTCACCAACTTCGTCGACTTCGACATGCTGTACGGGCATCGCCGCGACGTGCTGGGCTATGCCGCGGCACTCGAGTACTTCGACAGCCGCTTGCCGGAGCTGCTGGAAACCATGCGCGCAGACGACCTGCTGTTCATCTGCGCCGACCACGGCTGCGATCCGACCTGGCCAGGCTCGGATCACACGCGCGAACACATCCCGGTGCTGGCCTACGGCAACGCGGTAGCGGCAGGGCCACTGGGCAAGCGCAAAACCTTCGCGGACATCGGCCAGACCCTGGCAGAGTTCTTCGATCTGGCCGCGATGGACTACGGCGAAAGTTTCCTCAGATCCGCCAAAGCGGGCTGAAAAGGATCAGCGTGTCCCGGTAAGTTTTCAATGTGCTCCGGGGCGAAATCCAGGACCCAAAAGTACTCTGACCCCAAAACCGTCCTGGCCCCCTAATCCCTCGCGGTTTCAGACGTCTCGTAGAAAATTGTCCTGAAAAAGGGATCAGGTCAGATTATCAATGGCCACGATTTCGAAACGCAACAACTGCGGGTATTGAAACCGCGCCGGTCGAACCTGCAAACAGGAAAAAGACCGCGTTCAATTACCGGTTAGTGCGACGGTGGCATGCGTCGTAAGGAAATGTGCCTATATCCTGTTTTTTATCCCTTCGGGATAATCAAAGCAATATTTACCATTGATTCGTCACTTGCCTATGTCAAATAAAAAAGTAAGCGCGAGCAAAACACGCGCACTGGAGCCCGAGCAGACGCCGACGCAGTCGAAAACGAAAAAATCGCCGGCGCAGATTTACGGGGAAACTTGCCGCGACTCGGACAAGATCCGGGAGCTGTTTCGCACCGGAAAATACCCGTACAAGACAAGAATCAAGAGCGGTGTTTACGAAAAGCATAAGCAGGAGCTGCAGGTCGAATTACAAAAAGTGCAGAGCTGGGTCAAAATGACCGGGCAACGTATCGTTGTGATTTTTGAGGGACGTGACGCGGCAGGCAAAGGCGGCACAATCAAGCGATTTATGGAGCATCTGAATCCTCGTGCGGCGAGGGTCGTCGCTCTGGAGAAGCCTACCGATCGGGAGCGCGGGCAGTGGTATTTTCAGCGCTACCTTCAGCATCTGCCGAGCTCCGGTGAAATGGTTTTTTTCGATCGCTCCTGGTACAACCGTGCCGGTGTCGAGCGAGTGATGGGATTTTGCAGTTCTCTTGAGTACCTCGAGTTCATGCGCCAGGTTCCGAACCTTGAACGTATGCTGACCCGATCGGGAATACTGTTGTTCAAGTACTGGTTTTCGGTCACACAGGACGAACAGGTGCGCCGATTTACGCAGCGCCAGGGTCATCCCTTGAAACACTGGAAGTTAAGTGCGATCGATGAACAGTCGCGTGGCAAGTGGCAGGAATATACCGAAGCGAAGGAATCGATGTTCTTCTACACGGATACGGCGGATGCACCCTGGACCGTCATCAAGTCAGACGACAAAAAACGTGCCCGGCTGAATTGCATGCAGCACTTTTTGACCAGCCTCGACTATGCAGGCAAGGACAAACACGTCGTCCGCGGCCCGGATCCGCTAATCGTCGGCACGACATCGCAGGTCATCGAGAAGGATCGCCATCTTTGGGGCTAGCGCCGGATTGTTCGAAGCGCCTGGATCGGCGCACGATAACTCACTTCGCAATCCCGAGCTGCAGCTACGGAAAGCGGTGGCAGGTTTAACTTGCTAATCACCTCGTTGCCGAAAGCTGCCAACAACAGGCTGTGGCGCTGCTACGGCCGTGACGGGCGGCGTAGTGCTGCCCGTCCGCAAGTTCCTTGGCTGCGACAGGAACGGCAAGCCGTTGACGCTGACCTAAAAGCAATCAAATTGAGTCAGCCGGTGGGCCAGGTAAGTACGGGTCTGTGGCTCACTATCTGCTGAGTTCTCAGGAGTTCATGGCCCGGGCCAGCTTTTTCTTGGCCGCATCGAGCGCCTTCTTGTCCTTGGTCGCGGATTTTTCCAGCTCGCGCAGTTCCGACAGCGCCAAGGCAACATCGGTACCTTCAAGCCAGGCCACGACCCGGACAGCTTCAACGGCATTGTCGCTCACGATGTTTTTGGTCTTGCCGTCGAGGATCGAAATGCGATGCTTGCAGAAATTGCTGAACTGGCCGGCGGGACAGCTGCAGATCGCGGTAAGACTGGCGCCGTCCTTGATGAACGTCAGCTCGTAGGGTTCGGCTGCGGAGCCCTTGACCAGAAATTTGAGTTCTTCCACGCCATTGCTCCTACGGGTACTCACAAAGCTTGTTGCGGCAATAGGCTGCCAGCGGCTTGTCATTTCCGACTGGCTCGCAGAACAGGATTTCGCCGGATTGGTGAACCTGCTGGCGCGCCCAGTCCTGGTAGATACGCAGGGAGTTGGTATTTACGCCCGTGTATCTGCAGTAGGCATCGTAAACCGCGATGCAATCGAAACGGCCGTCGCACTGGAACCACTCGGGTGACCACTCAATGTTTGCGGCCGGCTCGCTGTCCGTCGCGCAGGCGCAGAGCAGCAGCAGGGCAGCTAACAGGACCGTAACCTGGCGTTCACCGTTCATCGGCCCGCTCCTGAGGCGGCGCGCTGCGCTGCTGTATCGGCCGCTTCCTCAACCAGGAATTGCCGGATCAGCAGGAAATAGTCCGCCGCGCTGCCTATCGTGTTGTGCGTGGTGTCAGGCAGGACCCGAACGGTGACCTGCTCGATCGGAAAGCTGCCTATCAGGTTCATTGAATGTGCGCGCGGAATGACGTTGTCGATATCGGCGAGAAGCACGAGTACCGGCGCGCGAATGCCGGGCACGTTGTCGATTGAGCGATACTTGTCGCGCAACAATAAAGATACCGGCGCAAACGGATACTCTTTTTTGGCAACGTCCTCGATGCTGTCGTACGGCGTCACCAGTACGACTTTCCAGGCGTCGCGCTGGCTGGCAACCCAGGTTGCGACGCCGCTGCCGAGACTGCGCCCGATGACCGCGACCTGCGGGTGGCGGCGCGCGACATCGTCATACAGCAGTACGGCATCTTCCATGATGGCTGCTTCGCTCGGTGTGCCGCTGCTGCCGCCGTAGCCGCGGTAATTCAGCAGGTAAGCACTCGTGTCCGGCAGCAAGCCGCTGACGTTGTCGATGTTACGCGCGACGTCTTCCCCGTTGCCGCCGAAGTAAATGACGGCATTGCTGCCGTCGCCAACTTTCCAGACCTTCAGCGACTCACTGCCATTGCGCAGCGTCATCGATTCCGCAGCCATCGCCGTGACCTCGGGAGTCGGGAAGTACAGCAGCTTGCCTTGCGCCGCGTACAGCCAGCCGCACAGCCCCAGGTAGGCGACCAGGCCGGCGATCGAGTAATGAATAAGCAGTCGCTTCATCAAATATCCCTGGCGGTATACTGCGGTCTGCCAAAAAAGTCATCCATGAAATCTGCGTCGTTGCACATCGAAAAACTCCGTCCTTCGACAAGTCCCTAGTCTGGTGCCCGGTTGCGCTCGGCCAATGCTGTCTGAATCCGTCCCGCCAGCGCCCGCGCTTCTTTGGCGATGCGGCCGGTGTCGAGCGTGCGGAATTCACCGTTCAGCATCAGCACCTTGCCGTCGACAATCGTGGCGGCTACGTCCTGTTCATCGGCGACATAGACGAGATGCGATATCACGTCGAACATCGGCACGAAGTGCACGTCATCGAGCGCCACCTGGATCAGGTCGGCGCGCAGGCCCGGCCGCAGCTCGCCGGTCTGTCCACCAAGCCCGATGGCTTCGGCACCGCCGCGCGTCGCCATCGTCAACACGGTCTGTGCCGACATGACCTCCGGGTCCATCAGGTTTACTTTCTGCAGAAACGCGGCGAGCCGCATTTCCTCCCACATGTCGAGATCGTTGTTGCTTGCCGCGCCGTCAGTGCCGAGACCGACGCGCACGCCGGCGCGCAGCATCTCGGTGATGGGCGCTATGCCGGATGCGATCTTCATGTTCGATGTCGGGTTGTGAATCACGCCGACCTTTTTCTCGGCAAGAATCGGAATCTCTGCGGCGGTTGGCCAGACCACGTGCGCGCCGATTGTCGGCCCGTCGAAAAAACCGAGGTCATTGAAAAACTCGATACTCGTCTTGCCGTAGGTCTGCTTCGAGTACTGCAGCTCGAACGGCGACTCCGACAGGTGGATGCTGATCGGCGCGCCTACTTCGTTCGCGGCGGCGCGGGTCGCGGCAAGCTGCTCCGCGTTCAGCGTGTAGTTCGCGTGTGGGCCGAAGATCGGCGTGATGCGACTGTTTACGCCTTGCCAGCGTTTGATGTACGCGCTGCCTTTCTGCAGCGAATCACCGGCACCCTCGGCATCGGGGCTGCGCTGGCCGATTACGGTCGACGAGATGAGCGCGCGCATGCCGCAGGCGTCGACAACCTCGGCGATGACGTCCGGGTAGTAGTACATGTCGACGAAGGTCGTGGTGCCGCCGCGAATCATTTCCCAGCAGGCGAGCTCGGTGCCGATGCGCACAAACTCGGCGTCAACGAACTCCACTTCGGCCGGGAAAATGTAGTTGTTGAGCCAGTCCATCAGCGCCAGGTCATCGGCAACGCCGCGCAGCAAGGTCATTGCCGCGTGCGAATGGCCGTTGATCAGGCCGGGCATGACGACGCGATTTTTGCCATCCAGCGATTCCGCGGCGCGGTAACGCGCGTTGATCGCTGCCGCATCGCCGATCGCTACGATCACGCCGTCGTCGATCGCGACCGCCCCGTCGAGAATCATCGAGGCATTGGCGTCCATGCTCACGACGTAGTCACCGGCGACGATCAGATCGATCTGCTGGCGAGCATCGTCGCTTGCGGCAGGCGCAGCGGCATCCTGCGGTCCGCCGCTGCAGGCGGCAAGCAATAACGCCAGCGTCATGCCGGCGGCAAACTGCGGGAACGAACGGCGATTCATCATTGATGCTGATCCTGCGCGGGCTTGCTGAACGTGGCCCATTGTACCCCGATGCCTGTAGCGCGCGATGATTGCGTGGCGCCGGCGCTGGCAGTGCCGATGGTTTCCAATGCAAGCGCAGGCGCCTGCGCCAGTCAATGCGCTGGACGCATACGACTGTCTTGCCGACCGTTGCCGCCGGCTTTGACTCCGCAAAAAAAAAGGGGCGGCAACCCTGCAGTTGCCACCCCGGTTCGCGGGTGCCGCCAGCAGCGGCACCGAATCATCGACAACTAGTCGAAATAGCGCACGAAACGGCCGCCGAACTCGCTGGCATCGTTGCTCAGGATGACCAGCGTGTAGTCGCCCGTGTTGAGCCGAGCGTTGTCATAGCGCTCGTCCGTAACGTTGCGGCCGTAGAAACCGACGGTCCAGTCTTTGTCGGCCGGCTGGTAGCTGACATCGAGGTTGAGCAGTGCGCGGCTATCGATCTGCGTGAATCGACCCGGATCACGGACTCGGCTCGCCGTACATGTCATCGCGGTAAGAATAATCGGCACGGAAGGTCCATTCGCCACCGCCCGCCACGGGCAGGGTGAACTCGGGGCTGACGGAAAAGGTCAGTTCCGGCGTCAACGGAGCGACCGCCTGCGGATCCTTGACGTCGACATCGATCAGGCCGAGCGAGGCATGCACGTTAAAGGTGTCGTTGACGAGCCAGGTGCTCTCCCACTCCAGGCCGGTCGAGGTTTGGTCGACAATGAGATTGCGCGTGTCGAAACCACTGCCGGTGGTCGTGCTGACCTGGTAGGGCAGATCCGAGTAATCCGTGTAAAACACGGCGAAACTCATCTGCAGGTTGTCCAACGGCTGGCCCTTCACACCGGCTTCGTAGTTAACAGCGGTGATGTTGTCATTCGCCACGAAGCAGTTCGGCTGGCTGACGTTGCCGGGTTGCGTGAAGTCGAGCGAGCCGAACAGGCAGAACGGACGCGGCGGGAACTGGCCCGACTGGTAGCCGTTCTGGATCGTGCCGTACACGTTCATGCGCTCGTTGAGATCGAAGGTCGCTGCAATTTCCCAGCTCAGTTCGTCCCAGTCGCGCGACGCGCTGGTGTCGATCAGGCCGGTATTGATGATAATGCCGGCGGTCTTCTTGTCTTCCGTGTAGCGCAGGCCGCCGGATAGCCGCAGCCGGTCCGTCGCATCGAAGCCGACGTTGCCGTAGATGGCACGGCTCGACAGGTCCTGGCTCAGCGTGAAGTCGCCCGCGCCACCGAGGAAAATCGTCGGGTCCTGATCGTTCACGCCGTCTTCATCGAAGAAATACAGGCCGGCGACAAAATCCCAGCCATCGTATTCACCGTTCAGCTGCAGCTCGACCGACGTCTGGTCGGCGAAGCCGGTTTCCGGGAAAGAAAGGTAGTCGTCAAAGAAACTGTCATCGTCGAGGCCGCTTTCATATTCCGAATGACGGTCGCTGATGATAATCATCGCGCTCAGCTCATCGCTGATCGTGTAGTCCGCCGTCAGCGAGACGCCGAAGGCCTTGTTGTTGACGCCGGTCTGGCTTGTCTGTCCCGTGTTGTTATCGTACGGGTCAGCCGCCAGGTCCGAGTTCCGATAACCAGCCAGGTATACGGCGCCGGTCGGCACTTCGTCGATCAGCGTCGTGTACGGGCGCAGCCCGTTGCGGCCTTCGTTGCCGTCCGCTGCGAACAGCAGGTTGAACTGGTCATTGACGCGCCACTCCAGTGCTACACGCGCCGAGATGTCCTGCAGTTCGCCGACGTCCGCTTCCGGGTTCGGGATATTGGGAAACTCACCAATCCCGTTGCGGCGCTTGAACGCACCGGAAACGGCCATCGATACGTCGTCACTCAGGTCAACATTGGCGAACATGTCGGTGTTGACGCGTCCGCGTGAGCCGATTTCGATACCGACTCGGCCGCCTTCACCGGCACTCGGTTTCTTGGTGATGATGTTGATTGCACCGCCGAGCGAGTTGCGACCAAACAGGGTTCCCTGCGGTCCGCGCAGCACTTCAACGCGCTCGATATTCGCGAGGCTCCAGTTCTGTCCGACCTGCCGGCCGAGGTAGACGCCGTCGACGTACACGCCAACGCCCGGGTCAGTCGTGATCAGGTGATCCTGCAGGCCGATGCCGCGAATAAAAGGGTTGGCCGAGGAAGTATGGCCTGCGGAAAAGCCGGTGACGTTCAGGTTCGGCACGAACTTGCCAATATCGACGAGGTCGGTGATGCCCTGTTTCTCGATGCTTGCGCCAGAGAATGCGCTGACCGCAACCGGTACTTCGTAAATGTTCTGCTCGCGCTTCTTCGCCGTGACCGTGATTTCTTCGAACTGGCTGTCGGTGCCCTGCGCGTGCAGCGTGGTGCCGCACGTCAGGGCGCCCGCCGCTACAGCAAACAGAACGACCGTTCGCGTTGATTTGCTCATGATGGTTTCCTTTTTGAAAGGCTTATCGTGTCTGGTTGCGACGGCACTGAACCTGTCGAGCCAATACCTCGATGGCGTCCATTGCGGGAGGTATCGCAATCGCTCACATGTCAGCTGTCGTTGCCGTCGCCGGAGTGGCGGCATTGTAGCGCAACGGTCGCCAGCGCGGCATTCATATTGGCAATATATTGCGGCAATCGCAGACCCTGATTGCCTGCTGCGCATTGCGCCAAACTGTTGAATCCTTTATTAATGCCGCATGCCTGCTGATATTGCGAAGACCGACTCTGCCGCCGCCCGCCCGCTGTCGCGCCATGCGGCGCCTGGCGACGGTCGCCTGACGGAACAAATGCTGGCGGAGTACCGTCGCGATGGCGTATTGATTCTGGAAGACTTTGTCGCGCCAGCCGCCTGCCAGCAGCTGATCAGCAAGGCACTCGCGCTGGTCGCGGACTTCGATCCTGCGAGCGTTTCCAGCGTGTTCTCGACCACCCAGCAGTCGCAGCTCGATGACCGCTACTTCATCGAATCCGGCGACAAGATTCGCTTTTTCCTCGAAAAGGAAGCGTTCGATGACAGCGGCCGGCTGCGCCAGCCCAAAGAGCAGTGCCTGAACAAGATGGGTCACGCGATGCACGACCTCGACCCCGCCTTCGTGCAGTTTTCGCATACCGAAAAGCTGGCGGCGCTCGCCGATAGCCTGGGGTTCAGTGACCCGGCGATTATCCAGTCGATGTATATCTTCAAGCCGCCGCGCATCGGCGGCGAAGTCGTTTGTCACCAGGATTCCACCTACATCTACACGGAACCCGAGTCCTGCACCGGCTTCTGGTTTGCACTGGAAGATGCAACGATCGAGAACGGCTGCATGTACTTCATTCCGGGCTTGCACAAAGGGCCGCTGAAGCAGCGCAACTACCGCCTGACCGAGCGGCAGCTCGTTACCGATACGCTCGATAACAGCCCGTGGCCGGAAGCGCAAAAAATGCCGGCCGAAGCGCGCGCCGGCTCGCTCGTTATCTTCGACGGTCGCGCGCCGCACCTGAGCGGCCCGAATCGTTCGGCGCGCTCACGCCATGCCTACACGCTGCACGCGATTGATCGCACCGCACATTACCCTGCCAACAACTGGCTGCAGCGCAGCCCGGAATTGCCGCTGCGCGGATTTCGCTGAGGTGTTTTTCCTTGCTGTTCACTGACGTCATTCGCACCAAGCGCGACGGCCGCGCGCTGTCGGCGGAACAGATCCGGCAGCTGGTTGACGGACTGGCCGATGGCAGCCTGCCGGCGGAACAGGTGTCGGCACTCGCAATGGCGATCTTCCTGAACGGCATGTCGTTCGAGGAGTCCGGCCACCTGACCACCGCGATGGCGCAGTCCGGCACCGTGCTCGAATGGCGGGAAGAGGGACTCGACGGCCCCGTCGTCGACAAGCACTCGACCGGCGGCGTTGGCGACAAGGTCAGTTTCCTGCTGGCACCGATCGTTGCCGCCTGCGGCGGCTACGTGCCGATGATTTCCGGGCGCGGCCTGGGTCACACCGGCGGCACGACCGACAAGGCCGAAAGCATTCCGGGTTACAACGCGACGCCGGACTTCGACCTGTTCCGCAAAGTCGTCCGCTCAACGGGCTGCGCGATCATCGGCCAGACCAGCGAACTGGCGCCGGCCGATCGCCGCTTCTACGGAATTCGCGATATCACCGGCACCGTCGAATCGGTGCCGCTCATCACGGCATCCATACTCTCTAAAAAAATCGCTGCTGGTCTCGATGCACTCGTCATGGACGTCAAGGTTGGCAACGGCGCGTTCATGTCGAGCATGGCGCGCGCGCAGGAGCTGTCGAAGTCCATCATCGGCACGGCGGGGCGGGCCGGTCTGAAAACCAGCGCGATCATCACCGACATGAACGAAGTGCTGGGCATGACGGCCGGCAACGCACTCGAGATTGCCGAGGCCGTTGCCTACCTGCGCAATGAACCGGCTGATGCGCGGCTCGACGAAGTCACGCGCGCGCTGTGTGCGGAAATGCTGCTGCTCACCGGTATCGAAGAGACCGCATCCGGCGCGCAGCAGCGCGTCGCCGCGGCAATCAGCACCGGCGCCGCTGCCGAGCGTTTTGCGAAAATGGTTGCCGAGCTCGGCGGGCCGAAGGATTTCATGGACAAGCCGCGTCGGCACCTGCCGCAGGCCAGTGTGACGCAGCCGGTGTTCCTCGAAGGCAGCGGCTACCTGGCCGAAGTAGATACCTTTGCGATGGGCAACGCGGTGATTTTCCTCGGCGGTGGTCGCCGCAAGCTGGATGACAAACTCGACCTGTCGGTCGGTTTTTCCGATCTCGTGCCGGTCGGGACGGAGCTGGGGCCGGATCGTCCGGTGGCCGTTGTGCACGCGGCATCGGCGGCGCAGGCGGAAGGCGCCGCTGATCTCGTCCGGCAGGCCTGCCGGCTCGCTGCGGACCAGCCGCCGGCACGCCCGGTGGTGCTGCAGACCCTGCACGCCGAATGACGGGCCGGGCCGCAGCGGGTATCCTTGCCGGGCCGTTCCGGGCGAGGCCAGGCGCCACCGACCCGCAGCCGCAAGCAGTTCACGAATAACAAGAAATTGCCGGGTGTGGCACGGCCTGCAGGTCGCGCGAACCCCGGCTTGGCAGCCGGGTGGCGTCCGGCGACACGGCAGGGCGGGAGCCCGCTGGCAGCGCCGGGCGCAGGTCCGGTCTGGAGTTGATATGTCTGGTGGCTGGATAGGTCTCGTCGGCATCGCCGTCATTCTCGGTATTGCGGTGCTGCTGTCGGCGAACCGGCGCGCGATCAATCTGCGCGTGGTCGGCGCGGCGTTCGCGCTGCAGGTCGTGCTGGCCGCTTTCGTGCTGTACTTCGACTGGGGCAAACGCGCGATCCTGGCACTGAGCAACGGCGTGCAGGCCGTCATCAACTATTCGCGCGCCGGCATCGACATGGTGTTCGGGCCGCTGGCCGGCGATGCCGTCGGCTTCAGCTTCGCGATCAATGTGCTGCCGATCATTATCTTTTTCTCGGCGCTGATGTCGGTCCTGTACCACCTGAAGATCATGCAGTGGCTCGTGCGCATCGTCGGCGGCGGCCTGCAGAAGGTCATCGGCACCGGCCCGGTTGAGTCGATGAATGCCGCGGCGAATATATTCGTTGGCCAGACCGAAGCGCCGCTGGTCGTGCGTCCCTACCTGCGCTCGCTGACCGAGCCGCAGATGTTCGCCGTCATGGTGTCGGGCGTGGCGTCGGTCGCGGGCACGGTACTTGCCGCGTACGTGCTGATGGGCGCGGAAATGAAATACCTGATCGCTGCGAGCTTCATGGCGGCACCCGGCGGCCTGCTGATGGCCAAGATCCTGATGCCGGACTCCGAAACGATGGACGCCAGTGCAGCGACATCGATAAAGATGGAAGACAGCCAGCACGCGAACGTCATCCTGGCGGCCGCCGTCGGTGCCGGCGACGGCCTGAAACTCGCCGTCAATATCGGCGCCATGCTGGTCGCCTTCGTTGCACTGATCGCATTGTTCAACGGCATCGTCGGCGGCATCGGCGGCTGGTTCGGTATCGAGGACCTGACCCTGCAGTTCCTGCTCGGCAAATTGTTCGCGCCGCTGATGTACGTGCTCAGCGTGCCGTGGGCCGAAGCGGAAGCTGCCGGTGCGCTGTTTGGCGAGAAACTGATACTCAATGAATTCGTAGCGTTCAGTCACCTGGGTGACTACCTCGCGACCGCCAGCGAACGCACCGTCGCGGTGACAACGTTCGCGCTGTGCGGATTCGCGAACCTGTCGTCGATTGCGATCCTGCTCGGCGGTCTCGGCAGTCTTGTGCCCGAACGGCGCGAACTGATTGCGCGCTTCGGTCTGCGCGCGGTTGCGGCAGGTTCACTGTCGAACCTGATGAGTGCGGCGCTGGCCGGCCTGCTGATCAGCTTTAACTAGAACTCGCGCGGAAATTAGTGTGATCGTGACGATGGCATTCCAAGTGCGAGTAACGGCGCTGCGTATTGCGTGCGTTCTCGCCACGGCAGCGAACACCAACGCTGGATTGCAGCGCGGCCATGATCAACCGGGAGACGGGATCTAGTTATGCCAGCGCGTCCGGTCATTATCGACTGCGATCCGGGTCAGGACGATGCGATCAACCTGCTGCTGGCCCTGTCGGCGCCGGATGCGCTGAACATACTGGGTATCACGACCGTCGCCGGCAACGTCCCGCTCGAACTGACCGAGCGCAATGCGCGACTGATGTGCGACATCGCCGGCAGAACCGACGTACCGGTCTTCGCCGGCTGCGCGCAGCCGCTGCAGCGCAAACTGATCACGGCCGAGAACGTGCACGGCAGGAGCGGCATCGACGGCATCGAAATCGGCCTGCCTAGGACCCCGCCGCAGTCGATGCATGCCGTGGATTTTATTATTGAAACCCTGCAGTCGGCCGCGCCGGACTCGATCACCCTGGTGCCGACCGGACCGCTGACCAACATCGCGACTGCCCTGCAGCGCGAACCGTCGATACTCGCGGCCGTGCACGAGATCGTGCTGATGGGCGGCGCACTGCGTGAGGGCGGCAATACGACGCCGTCGGCCGAATTCAATATCCTGGTCGATCCGCACGCGGCGCACACGGTGTTCCATTGCGGTCGGCCTGTCGTCGCAATGGGACTCGACGTGACGCACCAGGTGCTCGCCAACCGGGCGCGGGTGGCGCGGCTTCGTGCCATTGACACTGCGCCGGCGCAGGCGACTGCGGGTATGCTGGAGTTCTTCAGCCGCTACGACAGTGCGAAGTACGGTGCAGACGGCGCGCCTTTGCACGATCCCTGCACCGTTGCCTACCTGCTGCAGCCGGAGTTGTTTGAAACGCGACACTGCAATATCGAGATTGAAGTCGAATCGGCGCTGACGATGGGGCATACCGCGGTCGACTTCTGGGGCGTCAGCGGACGCGCGCCGAATGCACACTGGGCATGGCGCGTCGATGCCGATGGATTCTACGAACTGCTGAGCAAACGTCTCGCAAACTACGAAGGCACGAGTCAATGACCGCCACTCCGAAAAGCCCGCCACACATCGTGGTCGTTGGCTCGATTAACCTCGACATGACGATACGGGTTCGCAGCCTGCCGCGCGCGGGCGAAACGGTGACAAACGGCGAACTACACTGCTACCCGGGAGGCAAAGGCGCGAACCAGGCGCTCGCGGCGAGGCGCCTCGGCGCCAGGGTCAGCCTGATCGGCTGTGTCGGCGACGACACGAACGCGGCGGATGCATTGCGACTTCTGAAAAAAGACGGCGTTGACCTGGCGCAGGTTACCGTCGATCGTGATGCAGCAACCGGCGTTGCCATGATCACCGTCGACGACAACGCAGAGAACCAGATTGTCGTTGCCCCCGGCGCCAATCGCCGGTTGTCACCGGAGCGTTTCGTCATACCGGATGCCGCCGCGATGATCTGCCAGCTCGAGGTGCCGGTGGCGACCTTGCTGGAAGCGGCGCAACAATTTACCGGGTTCCTGTGCCTCAACCTCGCGCCGATCGCCGAGGTGCCGGATGCGCTTATAGCCCGTGCCGACCTGATCGTCGTTAATGAAATCGAAGCGGCGCACTACGGCCAGAAACTGCACCGCGCCCCGGGGTTTGTCGCACTGACCTACGGTAGTCGTGGTGCCAGCCTGCTGCGCGGCGCGAGCACGGTCGCGAAGCAGGAGCCGCCGCCGGTGGATGCGATTGATACGACTGGCGCGGGCGACACATTTACAGCGGCGCTGGTGCTGGCGCTCGTTGAAAAGCAGGCTCCGGCCGACGCGCTGGCGTTTGCCTGTGCCGCAGCCGCGTTGTCCACCGAACGCGCCGGCGCGCAGCCGTCAATGCCGCGTCGCAGTGAGGTGCTGGGGATGCTGGGTGTGCGGGCAAGCGCCTGACGTTTGCTGCATCGATAGGTCAACGCCAGCCGACAGGTAATTGAACCGTAAACGGACGAGCTGCTCGACGCAATCGCCGGTCAGGCCACTTCCCGTGCTTTAGTCGCCTTGTCCAGACCGTGAGTGGCCTGCAGGTTCATCCAGAGTTTCGCCGATGTGCCGAATGCGTCAGCCAAATCCAGAGCTGCGCCCGCAGTGATACCTCGTTTGCCCTTGATGTGAGTTCTTTCAGTCGCGCCCTGGTCCAGCCCGGTTCTTCTGCGAGTGCTGTTTGGGTAAGGCCCTTCGGCTCAAGGAATTCCTCCAGCAGGATTTCACCGGGATGGAACGGGTTTTTGGCTTGCCTGACCATAGCATCTTGTCTCTGTAGCGATAATCAACAGCACCTGTCCATAGATCCCGCTGTAAACCGCTACAAATTGGCCCTTTACCGCCACTGTCTTGACATTTCATGATTTTTCAAGATAATACCGGTCCATGGCAAACATCAAGATCAGCTCTCAAGTCGAACAGGCCGCGTGGACGGCGCTGCAGGATATTGCTCGTGAATCCCACCAAAGTATCTCCGGACTGCTAACCGAGGCGATCACGGACTACGTCAGACGACGTCGGGTTCGCCCGGTGGTGCTGGATCACCTGGAAGCCTCGATGGATGAAAACGAAGAGCTTGGTCGCCGGCTTGCAGAGTAACCCTGTTAAATTTCTTTCCGTCGACGAAGTCCTCGCCATCCACGAACGACTCATCGAACGATTCGGCGGAAGTGCAGGCATTCGTGATCAGGGCTTGCTCGAAAGCGCTCTCTATCGTCCACAAACCGGCTACTACAATGATCTTGCATCGATGGCCGCGGCACTTTTCGAATCCTTACTCCTCAACCACGCATTCATAGACGGTAACAAGCGGGTTGCATTCTTCGCGACAGATGTCTTTCTTCGACTGAATGGCTGCAAATTATCCGTGGACAATATTGAGACTCATCAATTCCTGATTGGCAACCTCGAGGCCGGTACCTGTAACTACCAAGTATTGCAGCCGTGGATTGTCACGAATCTCGTCGAACTCTAGCTAACCGGGTCGGGCCTGCGAACACCAGCAACGCTCACGCAATGCTCGTTCTCGTCACCTGCTAATTGATCTCGAGTCGGAATGAGTCCGGCAACATCTCCGCCATCGTGTGACTAACCACGCGGCCCTTGTCATCGAGCAGCACGATGCGGGTTTCTTCATCCGCAAATTCCGCGATGCGCTGGCGGCAGCCGCCGCAGGGCGTGCAGGCTTCGAGTGACTCGCAACCGCCGACTGCAGCGATAGCGGCAATTTTCTTGCCGCCGGCCGCGATCATCGCGCTGATCGCGCCGCCTTCCGCGCAGGCGCCGAGCGGGAACGACGAGTTCTCGACGTTGCAGCCAACGTGCAGGCGACCTTGCTCGTCGACGAGCGCCGCACCAACGTAATAGTGCGAGTAGGGTGCATAGGCATGGTTGCGTGCTTCGGTCGCCGCGGCGATCAGTTCGACATCTCGCAGGCTCATCAGCTCTATTCCTTGCGCATGGGGTTGTTCGGATGCGTTGTCCAGTCCGCCTTCTCTTTGCGAATCGTCTGGCCGGTGCGCGGGTCGGTTCCGGATTCCATGCGTTCCATCGTAATACAGCTGTCGACCGGGCACACGCTGACGCACAGGTTGCAGCCCACGCATTCCTCGTCGATCACTTCGAAGCGGCGCTTGCCGTTGACGGTGTGCGTGATTGCCTGGTGGGAGGTGTCTTCGCACACGACGTGGCAACGGCCGCACTGGATGCAGAGATCCTGGTTGATCACCGCCTTCTCGACATAGTTCAGGTTCAGGTACTGCCAGTCGGTCACGCTCGGTACGGCGCGGCCGACGAGATCGCTGACAGACTTCATGCCCTTCTCGTCGAGAAAATTGCTCAGGCCAGTCGTCAGGTCGTTGATAATCCTGAATCCGTAGACCATCGCCGCGGTGCACACCTGCACGTTGCTGGCGCCGAGTGCGAGAAAATCAACCGCATCGCGCCAGTCCGTAATGCCGCCGATGCCGGAGATCGGAAGCTTCGCCGTATCCGGCGTGCGCGCGATCTCGGCGACCATGTGCAGTGCAATCGGCTTGACCGCCGGACCGCAGTAGCCGCCGTGCGAGCCCATGCCGTCGGTGGTCGGGTACATCGTCAGCGTGTCGTAGTTGACGCGCATGATCGAATTGATCGTATTAATCAGCGACACCGCGTCGGCGCCGCCGGCCGCGGCGGCCTTCGCCGGTGGCAGGATGTTCGTGACGTTCGGCGTCAGCTTGACGATGACCGGCGTGCTGGCGTACTTCTTGCCCCACTCGGTCGCCATCTGGATGTACTCGGGCACCTGGCCGACGGCAGCGCCCATGCCGCGTTCCGACATGCCGTGCGGGCAGCCGAAGTTCAGTTCGAAGCCGTCGACGCCGGTGTCCTCGATCATCGGCACGTACTTCGCCCAGGTCGCCTCGTTCATCGGCAGCATGACCGAGGCGACCAGCGCGCGATCCGGCCAGTCGCGCTTGACCTGGCGCATCTCGTCGAGGTTGGTCTGCAGCGGCCGGTCGGTGATCAGTTCGATATTGTTAAAGCCGATGACGCGCCGGTCGTTGCTGTGGATCGCGCCGTAGCGCGGGCCGTTCACGTTGACGATCGGCGGATCTTCGCCCAGCGTCTTCCAGACCGCGCCGCCCCAGCCGGCTTCGAACGCGCGATTGACGTTGTAGGCCTTGTCGGTCGGCGGCGCCGAGGCGAGCCAGAACGGGTTCGGCGAGCGTGATGCCGAGGAAGGTGCTTGTCAGGTCAGCCATGATTCACGCTCCGGCCGCGCGCAGCGCACGGTCGATGGAGATTGCGGCGAGCTTGCCGTCCTGCACCGCGGTGACCGTCAGGTCGTCGTCGCCCGTACACGCAGTCGCCGCCGGCCCAGACACCGTCGAGCGTCGTGCGGCGTTCCTCATCGATCTGCAGCTTGCCGCGCTGCGTTTGCAGCGACGCTGCGAGATCGCCGAACAGGTCTTCAGATGCCGTTGGCCGACCGCCTTGAACACGACGTCAGCCTGCAGCGCGAAACGTTTGCCGCTGCCACGCAGCGCGTCTTGCCCGTCCAGCGACGTGCGTTCGAACTCGACGGCGCTAACGTGCTGGTCGCCGTGCAGCGCAACCGGCATCGCCCAGTGATGAATCTGCACGCCGTTGGTCATCGCCAGTTCCTGCTCGTAGACGCTGGCACCCATTTGCTCAGGCCCGCGGCGATACACGATGTGCACTTCCTCGGCGCCGAGGCGGCGGCTCTGCACCGCGATGTCGATTGCTGTCATGCCACCGCCGATCACGACTACGCGCCTGCCGACCGGCAGCTTGCCCTTGTCGCTGGCCTGGCGCAGCTCGGCGATGTAGTCGACCGCGTTCAGCACGCCGTCGAGGTCTTCCTTTTCGAGTCCGAGCTGATTGACATCGCCGAGACCGACGCCGACGAACACGGCATCGTACTCTTTGCGCAATTGCTCCAGCGTGACGTCACGCCCCAGCGCTTTCCCGTTCTGCATTTCGATGCCGCCGATCGAAAGGATGTACTCGACTTCGCGCTGCGCGAAGTCATCGACCGTCTTGTAGGCGGCGATTCCGTACTCGTTCAGACCGGCCGGCTTCGGGTCGCGGTTGTAGACAACGACGCGGTGACCGAGGGTCGCGAGCCGGTGTGCGCAGGACAGTCCGGCGGGACCTGCGCCCACGACCGCAACGCGCCTGCCGCTGTCCGGCTGGCGCTCGAACAGCTGCGTGTTGTGCTCGACGATGCCGTCTGTCGCAAAGCGCTGCAGCATGCCGATGCGCACCGGCTGGTCTTCGTGCGTATTGCGCACGCAGTCCTGCTCGCACAGCACCTCGGTCGGGCAGACGCGCGCACACATGCCGCCCATGATGTTTTCCTTCAGGATCGTGTACGCCGAGCCCTTCAGGTTGTCGCTGCGAATCTGCTGGATGAAGCCGGGGATGTCGATGTCGGTCGGGCAGGCGGTCGTGCACGGCGCGTCGTAGCAGAAGTAGCAACGGTCAGCCTCGATCAGCGCCTCCGAGCGGCTCAGCGGCGCGTGCAGGTCGCCGAAGTTTTTCTCGAGCTCGGTCGCGGACAGGCGCCCGTTACGAATGTCAGGCGCATTGTCATCCTTTGCCGATGAGCCCATCTGCCCGCTAGCCCTGGCCGCCGGCTGTGCGTTTCGGTGTTTTGCGCATCACGGCGGTCGGCGTTTTCAGTTTCGTCTGCTTCTGGATCGCGTCGTAGTAGTTCGCAAACGGCGGCTTCTCGATATACCGGCCGGCGCCGCGCTTGACGTTCAGCTTGCCGTCGGCCCACACGACCTTGCCCTGGCTCAACGTGTGCGAGGCGCAGCCGCGTACGTTCCATGCCCTCGAAAATATTGAAGTCGATGTTCTGATGGTGGGTCTTCGCCGAGATCGTCTTGGTTGCCTCGGGATCCCACACGACGATGTCGGCATCGGCACCGACCGCGATCGCGCCCTTGCGCGGGAAGATGTTGAAAATCTGCGCGGCATTCGTCGACGTTACCGCGACGAACTCGTTCATCGTCAGCCGGCCGGTGTTAACGCCGTGCGTCCACAGTACCTCCATGCGGTTCTCGACGCCGGCGGTGCCGTTCGGAATGCTGCGGAAGTCGTCGCGACCGGCCGCTTTCTGGTCGGCACAAAAACAGCAGTGATCGGTCGCCGTCGTTTGCAGGTTGCCGGACTGCAGGCCGCGCCACAGCAGCTCCTGGTGCTCCTTCGAACGGAACGGCGGGCTCATGACGTGCGCCGCGGCGAACTCGAAATCCGGGTTGCGGTAGACCGAATCGTCGATCAGCAGGTGCCCGGCGAGCACTTCGCCGTACACCCGCTGACCCTCATTGCGGGCGCGCGTGATCGACTCCAGCGCCTGCCGGCAGGAGGTGTGCACGAGATAGATCGGCACGCCCAGGACCTCGGCGATGCGAATCGCGCGGTTGGCCGCTTCGCCTTCCACTTCCGGCGGACGCGACAGCGGGTGGCCTTCCGGACCGCGAATGCCCATGTCGTAAATCTTCTGCTGCAGGCGATAAACGAGTTCACCGTTTTCCGCATGGCACGGTAACGATCGCACCAAGCTCAACGGCTTTCGAGAAGCTGTTCACCAGCACCTCGTCGTCGGCCATGATCGCGCCCTTGTAGGCCATGAAGTGCTTGAAGCTGTTGATGCCGTGTTTCTTGACGAGCGTTTCCATGTCGTCGCTGACGCTGTCGTCCCACCAGGTGATGGCGACGTGAAAGGCGTAGTCGGCGACGGATTTCTCCGCCCACTCGCGCCACTGCTGGTAGGCGCCCAGGATGCTGGTCTGCGGACTGGGAATGACGAAGTCGATAATCATCGTCGTGCCGCCGGCAAGCCCCGCGGCCGTGCCGGTTTCGAAGTCCTCGCTGGCAACGGTGCCCATGAACGGCAGCTGCATGTGCGTGTGTGGATCGATGCCGCCCGGCATGACGTACTGGCCGCCCGCATCGACTACCTGGGTGCCTTTCGGCGTGTCCAGCTTGTCGCCGATGGCCTTAATTTTGCCGTCAGCGCACAGCACGTCGGCGCGATAACTGTGTTCGGCGGTCACGACCGTGCCGCCCTTGATCAAAACGCTCATGTCGGACTCCTGCTGCCGCGTGCGGCAACGTAGTAAATCAGGCCACCGAGAAACGAACCGGTGAACCAACCGTAAGTATAGAACCAGCTAAGCGAGCCGGTGGTGATCGCGATGACGGTCAGGCCAACGGGAACGAACAAAGCGACGAGCCCAGCCTTGTTCCACGCCGGATAGCCGGCGTTGTCGCGATACAGCGCGATCAGGTCATAGGACTGCTTCCTGACCAGGAAGTAATCGACAATCATGATGCCGGCAATCGGCCCGAGCAGGCTCGAGTAGCCGATCAGCCAGTTCGAGTACAGGCTTTCGAGGCTGATGTCGCTATCGATCCAGTCGAGCTTCTGCAGCAACTCCCAGCTCATAAGCAGGATGCCGATAAAGCCCGTTATCAGCACGCCGCGCGTTTCGCTGATGTGTTTCGGTGCAATATTCTGGAAGCTGTTGGTTGGCGAGACGATGTTCGCGGCGGTGTTGGTCGAGATCGTCGCCAGAATAATCATCAGCATCGACAGCACGACCCATAGCGTGTTGTCGATCTTGCCGATCAGGTTGATAGGGTCAGAGATCGATTCGCCAACGAGCTGCATGGACGCGGCGGTCAGCAGCACACCCAGCCCGGAAAAAATCAGCATCGTTAGCGGCAGGCCGATGATCTGCCCGACAACCTGGCTTTTCTGCGAGTCCGCGAAGCGGCTGAAGTCGGGAATGTTCAGCGACAGTGTCGCCCAGAAGCCAACCATCGCCGTCAGCCCCGCCATGAAATAGCCGATGAGCGGTGCGCCAGCGGGACGCGTGGCGGGCGTAGCGAGCAGTTCACCCAGTGAAATTTTCGGCAATGCCCAGACGATCAGGCCGATCGCGACAATCAACAGCAACGGCGCCGCCAGTGCTTCGAGATGCTTGATCGCGTCGGCGCCGCGAATCACGATGCCCACGTTCGCAATCCAGAAGATAAAAAAGCCGAACACTTCGCCGGTACCGCCGAGTTCTGACCAGCCGGGAATCAGCGCCGAGAACAGCAGGTGAATCGCAATGCCGCCGAACAGTGTCTGCACGCCGAACCAGCCGCAGGCGACGATGGCCCGAATCAGCGCGGGAATGTTGGAACCGATGATGCCGAACGAGGAGCGCAACACGACCGGGCAGGGGATGCCGTACTTCGTGCCGGGATAGGCGTTGAGCGTGAGCGGAACGAGCACGACGATATTCGCAATGAGAATCGTCCACAGCGCTTCGCTGACGGAAAGACCGAAGTAGGCGGTCAGCACGCCGCCGAGCGTGTAGGTCGGCACACAGATCGCCATGCCGACCCACAGCGATGCGACGTTCCACTTCGTCCAGGTGCGCTGCTCGGCTCTGGTTGGCGCGATGTCGGCGTTGTAGCGCGGGCTTTCGAGTACGTCTTCGCCGGGGATGAGCTCGATAAACTCACCGACCTGGAGCACGCGGCTGCGGGATTTTTCGAGTTCCATGAGTCTGCTGCCCCGCCTCGCGCTTAACGCTTAAACGTCAGTGAGCGGCTTGTAGGTTTCCGGCCGCCGGTCGCGGAAGAATTGCCAGGTGTTGCGCACTTCGCGCACCATGTCGAGATCGATTTCATGAATCAGCAGCTCGTCCTGGTCGTAACTCGCCTGCGCTTCGATCTCGCCGCGTGGATTCACGATATAGCTTGAGCCGTAGAACTCGCCCATGCGCTCGCCCCACGGTGCTTCGGTGCCGATGCGATTAATCGCGCCGATAAACACGCCGTTGGCCGCCGCGGATGCCGGTTGCTCCAGTTCCCACAGGTACTTGCTGAGGCCGGCGACGGTGGCCGACGGATTGACGATGTATTCCGCGCCATTCAGTGCCAGCGCGCGCCAGCCTTCCGGGAAATGCCGGTCATAGCAGATGTACACGCCCAGCTTGACGTAAGCCGTATCGAACACCGGGTAACCCAGATCGCCAGGTTTGAAGAAAAACTTCTCGTAAAAGCCGGGATCGACCTGCGGGATATGCGTCTTGCGGTACTTGCCGAGGAACTTGCCATCCGCGTCGATGACGGCCGCGGTGTTGTAGTAAACGCCTGGCATCGCTTCTTCGTAGATGGGCACGACGATGACCATGTTGTGCTTCTTCGCCTGTTCCTGCATCAGGCGCGTCGTGTGACCGTCCGGAATTTTTTCGGCCGCCGCGTACCACTTGCGATCCTGGCTCGGGCAAAAATACGGCTGCGTGAACACTTCCTGGAAGCACAGCACCTGCACCCCCTGCTTGCCGGCTTTGTCGATATACGGCATGTGTGCGTCGAGCATCAGATCGCGGATCTCGTCCGGACTCATCGACGCGGCGTCGCCCTTCAACGCCATCTGGATCAAACCGCATTTGAGCTTGGCCATTGCTACCTCGTCCTGATCAGTCCGGCGCTGCGCCAATGCGCATCGCATAATGTATGTTGCGCGACTTTGACTATTTCACCGTAGTCCACGAACCGTGCATCGGGTTCGGCAGGATGTACCAGCCATTGCCCCAGTAGTGTCGATATTCGTTGGTTGCCGCCGCGCGACTTGCAACGCTGGCGCCGACCTTGCAGGGCGCTTCCACGCGGCGCCGCGAGCAGGCAATGAAGTCACCCAGGTCATCGCCCATCAGCATGATGACGCGGTAGTCGCGTGCGATAACGTCGCGGCGGTTTTGCTTTTCCTTGTTCCAGCCCGGCTGCTGAAACGACAGCATGACACGGTCTTCGCTGACTGGAATGCCCGCCTCAACGATGTCCTGCGTGGTCACCGCAAGCTGCGGGCAGGGCTCGCCTGCTTGTTCATCGGCCATGCACGGGCGGTTCGTTACGAAAAACAGTTCGACGCCTAGCGCGCGCGCCGCTTTCGCGAAATCGGCAACTCCCGGAATGGCGCGCGCCTTGTTCGCTGCGTTCCAGGCGTTCAGGTCCTCGTCGCGAAACGGCGGCACGAGCGTCAGCTGAAACTCAACGTTGCTGACAACCGTTTCATCGACGTCGAAAATGATCGCAGGCGGCAGCTGCGCGGCATTCTTTTGCTCAGGCAGCGCGCTCCACGATTTGTCGTTAACCTTGGCGGCCAGATCGTCCGTGGCGTCGCGGTAGGTTTGCAGGGCATTCGCTTCGAACTCCGCGGAATTGAGTACCCACACGATGCCGCCGTGCACGTTCGGTTCGGGTTCGTCAGCCGGCGCCGTGGCGCAGGCTGCCAGCAGGGTCAGCGAGCCTTTCAGGCAGAGGAGGCGAAATGCTGCTTTTGTCATAGTTTTTAGTCGCTTCGGTCCAGGCCAGCGCCGGGTAGAACAGTCGTTTGCAGGCCACTCAGACTAGCACGCGGGCGCGGAACGGGGCCAGTTTGGGGCGCCCGCCATGCGGCTTCGCGAGCGCGGGCGAAATACGGGGTGCAAATTCAGTAAACTCGTGGGAATCCAATTCCGGAAGCTGTCTCCCGATCGACCGCCACGATGGTCGGTCAGGGCATGGTTTCTACACTCGACTCGGTGGATAGTTTTCATGACCTCGCTTAAATATTGTTTGGCCTGCATCGCAATACTTGTGGTGGGCTGTGCCCAGCAGCCCGTCTCGTCGGACGCACCCGTCCTGACGCTGCTGCACCTCAACGACACCTACCGCATTGACGCCGTCGAAGACGGCCAGCGCGGTGGCTTCGGTCGTGTGGTCACCCTGTTGCGCGAAATGAAGCGCGACGGGCGCGATGTGCGCCTGCTGCACGGCGGTGATTTTCTGTACCCGTCGCTCGAGAGCCAGCTGTGGGATGGCGAACAGATGATCGAGGCGCTGAATTTTCTGGACGCGCTGGCGCCGATGTACGCGGTACCCGGCAATCACGAGTTTGATGGGCGCTCGCCCGGCGCGATCGTCAACGCGATCCGCCAGTCGACGTTCGAGTGGCTGGCGGACAACCTGGCGCTCACGACCGGCGCTGCCGATGTCGATCTCAGGCTGCGGCGCAACCTGGTCATCGAAGCGGAAGGGCTGCGACTCGGGCTGTTCGCGCTGACGGTGCACGCGGACGGCGGCGGCAACAGGCGCGACTACCTGAAGATCGACAAGAACTACGTTGAGGCAGGGCGACGCGCGTTGCGCGAGCTGCAGGCGCTTGAGCCCGATGTAATCATCGGGCTGACGCACCTGAATCTCGAGGAGGATCGCGAGGTTGCGGAACTGGCGGCAGAGTTCCCGCGCTTCGAACTGATTGCCGGCGGTCATGAGCACGAAGTGGAATTTGAAGCGGGCGACGCAACGCGCGCGACGATTCTCAAAGGTGCCTCGAATGCCCGCACGATCTGGGCGCTTGAGTTCTTCAGGCAGGCAGACGGGCAAATCGAACTGCGCACACGCCGCATTGCGATCGACAGCAGCATCGCGTCCGACGCCGAGTACGCTGTGATCGAACGCAAGTGGCGCAGCCAGCTGCTGGCGAAGATTCCCTACCTTGAAGCAAAGCTGGGAGAAGCGGCGGTGCCGCTCGACGGCCGCGAAACCGCCGTGCGCAGTGGCGAAAGCAACTGGGGTGTTTTTATTGCCGACCAGATGCGCGCAGCGTTCGGTAAGCCGGCGCAGCTTGCCTTCGTTAACGGCGGCACCTTGCGAATCGACGACTACATCATTGACGACGTGTCTTTCGAAGATGTCGGCCGCACCTTCGGGTTTTCGTCGTTCCTGCGCCATATGAAGATAACCGGCGCGGATTTCAGAAAGCTGCTCGAAGCCGGTTATCGCGGTGCGGGTCCGAGCAAGGGTTATTTCCCGCAGATTTCCGGCTTCCGGGTTTGCGTTGATCGCTCGCGGCCCAGCCTGCAGCGCATCGTGTCCCTGCAGGTGCCGACCGACAGCGGCTGGCAGGAACTCGAGCCTGCCCGCGAATACACGCTGGTTGCGCCCGACTTCCTGTACGGCGGCGGCGACGGCTATAACTTCAAGGCGGCGACGGAGGTGTCGTTACCGGGTTCCGAACTGAAATACCGGGTCGTCGATGCGATTGCCGCTGCGCAGGCGCAGGGCCTGAAAATCGGTTCGGCCACCGATCCCGACAATCTGCGCATTGTCATCCTGCAAAACGCCGACCAGGACTGCTGGAAATAGGGTCGTCGACAGCGGCGCCCGCTTTGCCGCGGGACTGGTCGGCGTGAGCCCGGCCCGGAGTGGCCGCCGCCACGATGTTGTAAAAACCCAACACAGCTGTCGCGCAGACTCGGCCCGCTGGTCGCCGGTGGCACGCAGCGAGTAACGCCGCGAGCTGCGGCGGCGCCCGCCCGCGAGGCCGGCGCTGCCGTATTCTGCGGCGGCTCCCGATCGCTTATGTAAAGGCCGATTTGGCAGCAAAACAAGGGCTTGTGGGCGCTTCGTCAGGTTCGCTCTAGCTTGCGCCCGGCACGCCCCGGGCAGCCCTCCCGGATACCCCGCCAGCAGCCGCAAACCTTTTATTGCACAGGCTTTTTTGCTGCGTTAGATTGTCCGCACATCAAGCTGGGAACGGCTTCTGGGCGCCGTTCTCGCCGCAAAAAGCACTGGCCGGACGGTCACGAAAGCGTCACCAACGCCGGCCATGATATTGCAAGTTCAATTAAACCTCGGGGAACCAACATGAATTACAGACATCGATTGCGCCAACTGCGGGCAGCGAGGTTCTGGCAGGGAAATATCCTGGCAGCACTCGCCATGCTCGCGCTCGCGCTACCTGTTGTATCAAACGCACAGGAAACCACCTCCACGATTCGCGGCACCGTCTCGGCCCCTGACGGCTCGCCGGCGTCGGGTGCGACGGTCGTGGTTCGCGACACCCGCACGGGCACGACGCGCACGGTCACGACGAACGCCAACGGCGGTTTCAGCGTACGCGGCGTATCGGTCGGCGGCCCCTACACGATCCGGGTCGAGTCCTCGCAGTACCAGTCGCAGTTTGTTACCGATGTCTACGCCGACCTGTCGTCGGCCGCCGAGTTCAGCATCGCACTGAGTGCGATGGACGCGACGATGGAAGAAATCACCGTCACCGCGGCGATGGTCGAGACGGCCGCGCTGGCGGTCGGTCCGGGCACCAGCTTTACGCTCGAAGAGATTGAATCGATGCCGAGCATCGCGCGCCAGATTCGCGACGTGATCCGCATCGATCCGCGCGTTAACCTGGGTCGCTCGGAAGGCGGCGGCGGCTACGGCATCAACTGCCTGGGCGGCTCGCCACGTTCGAACTCATTCACGATCGACGGCTCGCTGGCCAACGATGGTTTCGGCCTGAACGAAGGTACCGGCACCTCGGCGCGTTTCGCATTCCCGATTCCGTTCGATACGGTCGCTTCGGCATCGGTTGAGTTTGCGCCGCTTGACGTGCAGTACAGCCAGTTCACGGGTTGCAACATCAACGTCGTCACGAAGCCTGGCTCGAACGAGTTCCACGGCTCCGCGTTCTACCTGTTTAACGATGACAGCCTGACCGGCGACTCGATCAACAACAACGTTGTGATCACCGATCCGTTCGAAGACACCAACTACGGTGTTAACTTCAGCGGCCCGATCATCAAGGACAAGCTGTTCTTCTTCGTAGCCTACGAAGAAACCGATGAAGGCAGCGTGCAGAACTCCGGTCCGATCGGCGCCGGCTTCGCCAACGAAGACTGGCTGACGCTTGCTGAGGCAAACCAGATCAAGGGCATCCTTGATTCGCAGTACAACCGTAACGTCGGCGACATCGTGCGGACCTTGCCGCAGACCAGTGAGCGTACCTTCGTACGGCTCGACTGGAACATCAACGACCAGCATCGCGCGGAGCTGACCTACACCAAGCTCGAAGAGCTGAACCTCGATCCCGACGACCTCGGCTTTGGTGGCTTTACCTTCGGTGACAACTTCGAGTTCGAAGGCATCGAGCAGGACACGATCGGTCTGCGCCTCTACTCGAACTGGACCGACCGCCTGTCCACCGAGGTGCGTTATTCGAAGTTTGACGTGACCGACATCCAGGGTCCGCAGGGCGGTGGTGAGGCGCAGGACGCTGTCCCGATTCCGCGTATCGAAGTTGAAGACGGCAGCGGCGACGTGATCTTGACCAGCGGTCCTGGCTTCTTCCGTTCCGCCAACGACCTGCAGTACGAGATTTCGCAGATCAAGCTGTCGGCTGACTACCAGATCAGCGACCACATTGTGACGGTTGGTTACGAGCAGGAAGCCCGCGATATCTTCAACCTGTTTATCCCGGACGCGACCGGCACGATCACGTTTGATACTGTAGCGGACCTGCAGGCCGGCACCGCCAGTTCGATCTCGATCAACGATTCGTTTACCGGAGTAGCGTCTGACGCGGCTGCCAGTTTCGAACGAACCATCGACAGCGTCTACATCCAGGACGAATGGCAGATCAATGACGCCTTTACCCTGATCGCCGGGTTGCGCTACGACGAGTACTCGACGAACAGGAACCCGATTTCCAACCCGGTATTCCAGCAGCGCTACGGCTTCAGCAATACGCAGACGTTTGACGGTCTCGACCTGCTGCAGCCGCGTATCGGCCTGACCTGGGACCTGCCGCAGAATGACTGGGGCACCACCCAGATGCGCGTCGGTTACGGCGTCTTCGGCGGCGGTGACCCGACCGTGCATTTCGCGAACGCCTACCAGAACTTCGGTGGTGCGATCGGTAGCGGTCGGAGCTCCAGTGCGCTGTGTACGGCAGCCGACCTGCAGGTTATCAACAATGGACAGTTCACCGGCATTCCCGCCTGTGTACGGCAGGCCGGGCAAAACAGTGCCAATGGCAACACCGGCGATGTCGCGGCCGTGGATCCGAATTTCAAAGTGCCGTCAAACCACCGTTACAACTTCGGCATCAACCACGTCACGGAGCTTGATAACGAGTTCCTGAACGGCTGGGAAATTCAGTTCGATTACATCTACACCGAGCACAAGGATGCGGTTGACTGGATCGACCTGACGCTGACGCCGAACGGCGTAATACTGCCGGACGGGCGGCCACAGTTCTTTGCCGTCGATCCGCTGCGCGCGGGTTGTAATGCAACGTTTAACGGCATCGGTCGCGGCTTCAGCAATGCCGGCCCGGATGGCGGTCCTTGCGACGCCGGCGGCGACGATCAGGATATCCTGATGACCAATGGCGTTGAAGGTTCGACATCATCCGTTTCCATCCAGCTCTCGAAGACGTTCGATCTGACTGACAAGACCACGCTCGACCTTGGCCTGGGCTGGGCGTACCTGGATGCCGAAGTTGGCAACCCGGTTAACAGCTCTACCGCCAGTTCGTCTTTCGAAGAAGTGGCGACCGCTGTAATCAACGACGTGAAGCTCGGCCCGGCACTGTGGGCCAACAAGCAGAACTTCGTACTGCGCGCCCGCCTCGAGCATTACTTCCTGGATAGCCACCCGACCTCCATCGGCATGTTCTACCGCAAGCGTTCGGGTCGCCCGTTCAGCTACGTGTATGACAACAACACGCCAACGACGGTCTTCGGCGATTCGGATAACGAGGAGCGTAACCTGCTGTACGTACCGACCGGCCCGAACGATCCGCTGGTCAGCTTCGCAGGTCTCGACAGCGACGGCACGACTCAGGATTTCTTCGATTTCCTCGAGCGTTCCGGCCTGAATGCCTACGCGGGTGGCTTTGCACCGAAGAACGGCTTCCGCCAGCCCTGGGCCAGCGACCTGGATATCCGTATCCAGCAAAACCTGCCGACGCCATGGGGTACGGATCACGAGCTGCAGTTGTTCCTCGACATCGAAAACGTCCTGAACCTGTTCTCGGATGGCAACAACGTGGCGCGCTATGTCGACACGGGTGACGTGCAGGAAGGCGTGCCGGTGCTCGACGCACTGCTGACCAACGGCGGTACGCAGTACCTGTACGACAATTTCAACCCGGGTGGCGGCAACAGTGCGCCGTCATACAATGCGGTTAACCAGATTGACGTTGACGATTCGGTCTACCGTATCCAGTTCGGTATTCGTTACCGCTTCTGATCCGGCGTTCGACCAGCAAGACGAAAAGGCGGCCTGCGGGCCGCCTTTTTTTTGCACTGGCTCCTCCTCTGGACTTTGGGTCGCTGCTTCGATTGCGGCTCGTCATGAGCAGCCCGCCTGGCTGGTGAGATCAGGCAATACGCGATCGGCTGCAGACGAGGAGGGACCGCCCGGCGTGCTCGAGCCAGCGCTGTAGTCCGCACTGATCGTTCTACGACCAGCAGCGGTGCAAGCTCAGCCGACATCAGGCAATAGGCGATCCGCTGCAAACCAGTGACTGCCCGGCCTGCTCAAGCCAGCGCTGCGGTCCGCACAATCTAACCAGTAGCGCCCAGCTCAGCGCGCCTCGATACGCATCATGATCGGCCAGTGATCGGATACGCCGGTCATCGTCACGCCATCAAAGCGATTCGGCGTGCCGTCAGGATTCCGCTGTTCATCAAACTGGTTGGCAATGCGCACAGAGTTTGGCTGGATATCCCAGACAACCGCGCCGCCGCGCGTCGGTGACCACAGCAGCATGTCGAGGAATGACCAGGTGTCATCGCGTGCGTAGTACGCGGTGCCGCGGCAAGTCGCGCCGCAGCCCAGCTCGTGAGCTATCGTCCAGTGCGGTCGCGCGAAGCGCGCCAGCATGTCTTTGTCGCGATTTTCGACGAAGGTGGTGTTGAAGTCGCCGGCGGCGAAGGCGGGCCGGTCGGCCGGCAGCGTAGCCAGCAAACCGTTCAGTCGTTCATACGCCGCAACGCGCATGTCGGTCGGGTGAAACGGTGCAGGAAAATGCACGGCGAAGCCCGTCAGGCGACTGCCGTCCGGCAATTCGAAGGTCGCCTGTAAGATGCCTCGCGTGTCCTGCGCGCGGTCTGCGAACTCGTCACTAAAGGTCATTGGATGCAGAGTCGGGTGACCGACGACCGGCAGCCGCGTCAGGAAGGCGACGTCGATGCCGCGTAGGTCGGTGCCTTCGATCAGCACCGGCTCGCGGTAGCCGGCGGCCTGCAGGTACTCCGATCGCAGCCGGTTCAGGATCGACAGGTTCTCGACTTCCTGCAGTGCCAGGATGTCCGGGCCGCGCCCGCCATCGACCTGCAGGATCGCCTGCGCAACCAGCCCGAGTTTTTTCTCGACCAGCTCGTCGCTCCAGTCCCAGTTCAGGCATTGATCCCGCCAGCGATCGACTTCGATCGCGTTGCAGGCGGCACGATGCTCGTCGTTCTGCTTGGCGGCGAGCGGGAAGTAGGTACGGTCGTCCTTGCCGGGATCGTCGGAGTTGTCGAACAGGTTTTCGACGTTGAAGGTCATGATCGATACGGTGGCAGACCCCGGCAAAGCCGCTTCATCCTGATGCGCACAGGCGCTCAGCACTAGCAGTAAAATCGAGGGCAGCGAAAATGCTCGTCCTGGCTGGTTGAGGTTCTTCACGGCAGCTCCTGGTGTCGTTAAAATGGCAATATCAATAAAGATTGTAGCGCTGTTTGTTTGGTCGATTGGTACCTGTGCAGATCAAACAATGGTTTAGGGGATCGAGGCGTGATGTGGTCGGTTTTCGACAAAATGCGCATATATTGGCTATAATTGGCAGGACCTACTTAGCAAACACTACTGATCCGAAGCGGACACGAGCGAGTAGCAAGAGCGAACCAATTTCACTTGCATGGCGGTCGATTCCGCAATATGTTGTCGCGATTATCGTGCCATAGAAACAATAACGAGCGCGTACCTCAGAGATTAGAGCAATGTTGCGTTACCAATCGCATCGCCACCGATGCTTGATGGATGAATCCGAGCGAGCTCTCTCGGATGCGGCACAGGATTGCAGCACCCGCGCGGGACGTATCGCAAGCCAGACTCTTGGAGATTCCCGGAGTCTGAGTTTATGGGAGTCACGTCATGCAGAAATGCTGCTGCCCGTCGCCGAGCGGAGTAGACGAGCACCCCAGATATTTGCACTTCGAGATATTGAGGTGCGGCTGGTGCATCGGCGCGCCCTGATTCAGCATATTCGGAAGCACAGCATAGTCGGCAAAGAACGCGACAGACTTTTCGCCGTTTTTTACGGACCCATGGAAACGACCAACGCGATGTTGGCGGAGCATCGCCAGTACACGCTCGCGGTATCCAGTCGAGTCTCCACGGATCACTTAATTGATGTAATGAGTGATCCCGTGAGTGTGCAGCTGCTGGAAGAATACGAGTCCATATACTCGCGGTATTTCGAGATTTACTGTTTCGTGGTCGCTGGAGACGCAGGCGCCATGACGGAAATGGCCAAGATGGAGATGATTGCTCTTAAACGGCTAGCGATGCGAGCGATCAGACGAATACATTCCGAGGTTCCGGACACCAGCCCTTCGAATTTCGATCGTCAGGCGCTTTTGGCTCGAAGTGGGCGTTACCCGGTCCTCGACTACATGGTGGTTTAGCCAAAGCCTGTCGCAGGGTCCGTGCGCCTAAGCTCGAATAGTGATTTGCTATGCGTTTGCTCTTAGCACAAGCCGTCGCTATGGCAAAAAGAGCCCGCCAGCAGTGTTCGCTGCCAAGCAACGCCGTCGCCTGCGCTGGCCGGAATGCCGTGCGCTGGAACTACAACTCGGTCTGGCACGGGAATAAAACGTGGACTGGACCGCAGTTTACCTCACGGACACCCTTCCCGACCTCGGCCTCAACGCTTCCGGGGAAAAGGGGGAAAAGGGGAAAAGGGGTCGAACCGATTTTTCTTCGGGAAAAAAAATCGGTTCGACCCCTTTTCCGCTCGCGAAGAAAAATCGGTTCGACCCCTTTTCCTCTTTTCCCCTTTTCCCGAACGTGGTCTGCAATACGATCCTGCACTAGCGGATTAACAGGACTTCCTGTGTGACGGGGTACAGCCACTCGATACCGCGGTGGGTCACAATGGCATTGTCTTCGAGCGGGATTCTGAGTTTTTTGCCGCCCCATTCCGGGATTGCCGTGTAGGCGAACAGCTCGATCGATAGCATATTCGTCTGCTTGACCTCGTAAGTCATGCGCTCCGGGTTAAACCAGGCGATCGAAGGGCCAATTCCGTGGCCCAGGTTGCCGACCGAGTGGCAGCCGATGATCACGTCGACGATGTCCGGGTCGTTGGTAGGCTGGTTGAAGGTTTTCATGACCGTGAAGCCCGACCGGTTGATCTGCTCATTGACCAGGTCATAGATCTCACCGGCGGTGCGTCCTGCTTTGATGTGGTTCTTGATTATCTCGCGAACCTTGCGCCCATTGTCGAAGGCACGCTGTATGCTTTCCGGCAGATGCGTCTCACCCTCCCTGAGTACGTAGGCTTGTCGTTTCAAGTCGGTGAAAAAATTGAGGTAGCCGACGCCCCAGTCAATCGCCAGAAAATCCCCGCGCTGAATCACATGGTCGTTGGATGTCGCGACAAAGCCGTCGGGCCCGGTAATGTAGACCGATGGCATTCCAAAGGAGGTGCCGAGGTTATTCTTGAACTGCTGCTCGCGCATCCACCACGCCACTTGTTCGAGCGTCGTAACGCCGGGCGTAATGACCTCGTTCGAAAAAGCCCGTTCGGCGATATCACGCGAGAACTCGCCGGCGCGGGCAAACGCGGCGATCTCGGTGGCGACTCGACGTGAGCGAAAATCGGAGGCGAGTTTTTCGGCGGAGACGAATCGATCAGCAAACTTCTTGCCGAGTTCCTCGCTAAGTTTTTCGTAGGAGGTGTGGCTCAGCCCGTCGGCGGCGCCGATGTGGCGTGCGTAGTTGAGAGCGATCTTTTGCGGATCGCGCTCCTCGACAAAGGACTTCAGTTCGTCGGCGTTGCCGACTAATGTCGTACGCGCCGTTGTCGGTGACCAGCGCAGTATCCACGCCCAGGATGGCACGTTCGATACGGCTGTCGCCGCGGTCCGTGAAGATGTAATAGCCGTAGGAACCCACGTAGCCCTTGCCGAAATCTTCCGTCAGCGGATCCTCGAAGCCTTCGCGATTTACCGTGATCCACATGTCGATGTCGTTCTCGCGCATGACCTCCGGCAGGACCAGGTCGAACTTCTCGAGGCGGATCTGGTTCATCAGTTCCCAGCGCCTTTTAGCTTCGCCTTTGGCATGCACGTCGGAGGCGACGCTGTTGGCCGAGAAGCACAGCGCTGCGAGCGCCAGGAAGGTAATTGGTAGCCTTGAAGTCATTGCAGCTCTCACTGTTCACATTGGGACGGTTGGCCATTAAATCCTCGTGCCGCCAGAATTTCAATTCTGGCAACAGATGCTTGCTGTACCTACGCAGTTAGTCCCTGGTGAAAAGTGAAAAGGTCGAACCGATTTATTTGCCAGTGAAAAGGGGTCGAACCGATTTATTTCGCACGTACAGTTTCCAAAGCGACAGAATGGGAAAATAAATCGGTTCGACCCCTTTTCCCCAAAGCGACACAATGGGGGAAAAAATCGGTTCGACCCCGTTTACTCGTTTACTAAAAAAAAGCCCGGCAAGTGCCGGGCTTTTCGTTCCTGCTTTCTAACACTGGCTACTCGCCGAAGTTCATCCGGAAGTTCACGCCGAAGATCCGTGGCTCGTTGACGTAGCCCGTGTTGTTGTTGAAGTCGATACCGCCCTTCAGGTTTTCTTCGTCCGTGATGTTGCGGGCAAACGCTGCAATTTCCCACTGGCCGTTGTTGGCAATGTAGCCGGCACGCAGGCCTGCTTCGAATTGATCACCGGAACGGAACTCTGCCGATTCGTACAGCAGGAAGTTCGCGTCGCCCTGGTGTGCATAGTCCGCGAGCCAGTAGACCTCGTCATCATCGCCCACCGGCTGTGAGTAACGCAGGGTCAGGTTGAGCTGGTACTCCGGGGCCTGCGGGAACGGGTTGCCGTCGAGCCTGGCGAAGCCGTTGATGTCCAGCGGATCGAGCACGGTGCACTGGGCGCAGACTGCCGTCACCAGGTTCGCATCGTCGATCTCCGTGTCGTTGTAGCTGCCACCGAAGGTCAGGATAAAGTTCTCGGACAGGATGAACTCGGCGTCCACGTCGAAGCCGACACCAGTGCCCTTGTCGGCGTTGACGAGCACGTTGGAGTTCGTATTACCGCCGATTGCCGAGAACTGCTGATCGTCGATCGTGTAGTAATAGACGGCGCCGTTGATGCGGGTCCGGCTATTGATCTCGGCCTTGAAGCCCACTTCCGTCGACAGGATCGTTTCGGACTGCGCTACCGAGAACGGGTTCGGATCGAAGAACGCGATATTGCGGCCCTGGATTGACGGAGCACGGAAGCCATTCGCCACGCGACCGTAAACGCTGAAGCTGTCGTTCAGCGCGTGCATCAGGCTTAAGTCCCAGCTCACTTGCTCGTCGCCAACGTTCACCGGCGGCTGCGGGTTCGGGCCGCCGTCGGTCAGCATGTCTTTCTCATCGTCCGTGAAACGCAGGCCAACGGTCAGCGTCGTGGCATCGGACAGGTCGAAAGCGGCCTGGCCGAACACCGCCCACGCTTCGTTCTTGTGGCGTACGGACGTGCCCGGTACGAAGAACGGCTCGGTAAAGACGTTGAAGTCTGACTTGAAGTAGAAGAAGCCGGCCTGCCAGAAGACGGTGTCGCTGGCGTAGCAATACGTCGGT
>CAWDCR010000009.1:0-85229 GCA_963800915.1 uncultured Gammaproteobacteria bacterium | reverse complement strand
CCCTGCGCCACCGAGTCGGGGTCGGCAAGGTACTGCTCGTACAGGCTTTCTATGGCAGCAGCGTTGCTGCCGAATAACGGGGTTGTCGCGTACTGCTCTTTCAGCGATGTGCTCATGCGGCGTGCGGGCTCTTACCCGGGGTGATGACCGTAATGGCAGCTTTCAGCCGCCCAAAAAATGGCCGCTAGTGTAGCCCATGCGCTGCGGGCATGGAACGGATAAGGGACTGATCCGGCTGCTGAAAGCCGCGTCGCGTCTAAACTGTGGAGCGGATCACACAGCCCCCGGGCCTGGGCCGCGGCAGCATGGCTGTTGCGGATTTACCGTACCCGTCTGGCCAGACGGGCGACCGCCCGGACGCAAACGTGCCGGGCATTGGTACTAGTGCAGTGCCATCAGGTAAACGAGCTCATAACAAACGAGGCAGGCATACATCGAGAAAATGCCGGTGAGAAAGACGCCTGTGCGTACCTGGTTCATGAACCTTGAGCGAGCGAGGAACACCAACGCCAGGATGCCAAGGCCGGTCATGGCCATTTTGCTGCTGGTAAACGTAAGGACGCTGCCCCCCAGTGCAGAGGCCATGATCGGGTTGGCTTCGTAAGCACCGCGATCCAGCAGCTGCAAGGTCAGGAACGCATCCAGGCAGCTCAGTAACATCGTGGATACTGCCAGGAAGAACAGCCACGGGTGGTGCCAGTCGGTGAACACCGGCTCGTCCTCGTCGCAGCGCCTGCCCTGGCGCCGCCGTGACCTGGTGAAGCCATGCACAACGGTGCGCCAACTGAGGTTTCGTCGATCGTCTTCCCGCCGTATCGTGGTGGTTGCAGTGGCGTCAGGCATTGCCGGTTACTCCCTTAATTTTTGTTTTTCTGTGGGTCGGGCGTCCGTCTCTCTCTTAACATCTATCCGCTTGATTCTATCTGGTCACGCTATCAGCAGTTTGCCGCAGCAGGGCGGCGATCACGGCCGCACGGTCGTCTGCATGGTTGAGGCCGCCGAAGGCCATGGCATTGCCGGGCAGAAATTGCTGGGGGCGACCAAGCCAGGCATCCAGTGCCCGCGGCGTCCAGACGAACTCGGCATCCCGCAATGCGCGGGTGTAGCCGTAGCCGTCGGCCGTCCCGACGCGCCTGCCAAACATGCCGTACAGGTTGGGGCCCAGTGAATGGCTCGCCCCTTCGTCCAGAGTGTGACAAGCGCGGCACTGCATAAGCAGGCGCTCGCCGAGTTGCGGACTTGCCGACACATAGGGTGCCTCGCTGAGATACTCAGACGGCGCACGAACCTGCTGTTCGCCAAGCGTTGCAGCGGTAAGCGGGGCCGGGCCATCGGTGGCCACAGCGCCGCGCTCGCCGCCGCAGGCGGCAAGCGACAGGCAGCAGGCAACCACGGCGAGGCCGGATACGGATGGTCGTGACAATGTGCGGGATAACATGCCGACATCGTAACCCAGTTTTTCTCCAGTGAACCCCTGTACGGTATGCAGCAAGCTCCGTGCCAGTTCTGTAAGTGGCTGAATTGCCTTGATTCTCAGCTTGCCGTGCAAGACGGGTTCCTGATTGTGTAAGGTATTTCGACACCCGCGGGGCGCTGGCAGCCGCCAGGCATTGGCGACATAATGTGCAGCACGACGGCTGGGAACTTTATGAAAGACTTTGTAGCGACCGCCACAGACGGCACTGCGGTGCATTACCAGGACAGGAAACGCTGGTGGTGGATGCTGTCGGTAACGTTTCCGTTACAGATCTATATCGGGATCGTGCTTCACGCGCAGACCGGCCAGCAACTCTGGCTCCTGTTGCCACTGGTGCTGAACTACGTCGGCGGCCCGATTCTCGATTGGCTGTTTGGTGAAGACGAAAATAACCCGCCGGAAGAAGTGGTCATGCAGCTGGAGCAGGACCTTTATTACCGCCTGCTAACCTATGTCGTCGTCGGTATGCACTTCCTGAGTTTCTACGGTGCGGCCTGGTGGGCAGGCACACAGCCGTTGAGCTGGTGGGCTTTTGTCGGACTGGCCGCTGTCGCCGGCATGACCAGCGGACTCGCGATCAATACGGGCCATGAACTTGGCCACAAGCGCTCGCCGTTCGAGCGCATGCTGTCGAAACTGGCGCTCGCCATCCCTATGTACGGCCATTTCACGATCGATCACAACCGCGGCCATCACCGTGATGTGTCGACGCCGGAAGACTGCGCCAGTTCGCGCATGGGCGAGTCCATCTACCGCTTCGCGTTACGCGAAATCCCCGGCGCATTTCGCAGGGCCTGGCAGATCGAAAGTGAGCGGCTGCTGCGCCGCGGCCTCGGTGTATGGAGTACAGAGAATTCCATCCTGCGGTCTCTCGCGCTGTCGCTGCTTATCCAGGGCGCGGTTGTTGTTGCGTTCGGCTGGCACATGATTGTCTTTCTCGTCGTGCACAACGCGCTCGCCTACTGGCAGCTAACGAGCGCGAACTATGTCGAGCACTACGGCCTGTTGCGCAAGCGCGACGCGGACGGACGGATCGAGCGCTGCCTGCCGCAGCACTCATGGAACAGCAATCATACATTCAGCAACCTTTCGCTGTTTCACCTGGAGCGCCATTCGGATCATCATGCGCATCCGTTGCGGCGCTACCAGTCGCTGCGACATTTCCCGGACCTGCCGTCTTTACCTACCGGCTATTTTGGCTGCTACCTGCTGGCATGGGTGCCACCACTGTGGTTCCGCGTGATGGACAAACGGCTGCTGGCACTGCCGCACGTCAACCACGATCTCGGCAACGTCAACGTTGATTCGAGCCGCCGCGAGTGCATCGTCAAACGATACGGCCTGTCGGGCGCGCTGGAGCAGGCTCCGTGAATGTTTACAAGTGCCCGGAGTGCGACTACCGGTTCGACGAATTGCAGGGTGACGAAAACGAAGGCTACGCGCCTGGCACCGATTTCCAGAGCCTGCCCGATGATTTCTCCTGCCCGGATTGCTCGGTACGCTACCGGGATGATTTCGTGCGTATTCGCGAATAGAAAACGGCTGAATTGCCAGGCGTATTTGCTGGCGAATGAGCCCGGTTTAGTCAGCTGATCGGCCGCTGCCGCGGCCGTACGAATAAAAATTTGCCCATTGCGGACGGCAAACGGAGTCAGTGAACTCCCAGCCAAGCCAGCGGGCGCGAACTCGTCAGATCCGTCGACCGGAAGGCCTGCGAGTAGCGGGATGAGTCCGCCCTACTTCCCGATCTGCCCGGCTGCACTAGCAAGGCTGGCGGCAAATCCGCCGAAAAAAAGAGATATACAGCCAATTTCCGCCCGCTCCTGGCGATTCGGTAGCCTGCCTGTGATGGAGGTCACGGTTCCGGCTGTGGGGCAGGTTTAGGCTGCAGATTGCAGGGTTTAGCCCGTTTATCACTACCGGATACCGATATGAACGTTTTCAAAACCGCCGCACTGGCGATTTCACTGCTGCTCGCCAGCGGCCATGCCGCGGCAAACGATAGCTTCTGGTTCGGCGCCAAAGCCAGCACGCTGGGGCTCGGCGTCGAAGCACGCTGGCAGCCAATCCCGTGGTTCGATGTGCGGGCCGGTCTCAATCGCTATGACTACGAAGACAACGGCGCGCAGGCAGGCATCGCCTACAACGCGACGCTCGAACTCGATACGTTCTATGGCACGGCTAACCTGCGGTTCCCGTTAAGCCCAATGCGACTGTCGGTTGGCGCCTTTAACAACAGCAACCAGCTGGTCATGCAAAGCGCCGATGCCAATGCGTACGTGGTTGGCGGCCAGACCTTCACCAGCGCCGAAGTCGGTCGCCTGCGCAGCACCGCATCATTCGACAGCCCGTCGCCGTACCTCGGTATCGGCTTCGATTTCGAACTTGCGAATCGGCTCGGCCTGAATCTCGACCTGGGTGTGCTGTGGCAGGGAGACCCGCAGGTCACCCTGACTGCGGATGGAACGCTGGCTAATGATGCGATCTTTCAGCAGCGCCTCGAGGAAGAGCGCCGCGAGCTTGAGAAAGAAGCGGAAGACTTCAAAGCCTGGCCCGTCATTTCACTCGGCCTTCACTTCAACTTCTTCTGATCGGTATCACAGGCCCGGCATGAATCGCCGGGCCTCCTGCCGTCATGCCGACTGCGGAACGGCACGCTGCGTACGCGGATCGTGCCGCACCGCGTAAAGGCCAAGCAGCGTGACCAGCAGCAGCGGCAGCGGCAATACCACCAGCGTGTGCCAACCGTAAAGGTGAATGACAACTCCGGCCAGCAAGGATGAGCTTGCGGAGGCGCCGAATACGCTGAATTCATTGACGGCCTGCGCGCGGAATCGTTCTTCAAGCGTATAGCTGCGGGTTAGCAGCGTCGTGCCACCGACATACAGGAAGTTCCAGCCAACTCCCAGCAACACAAGCGCGATCCAGTAATGCATGATCGCCTGGCCCTGTAGCGCAACAATACAACTACCCAGCAGCACCAGGCCACCCGCCGCCATCATGCGCACCGTGCCGAACCGTTCGATAAGAAAACCCGACACCAGCGACGGCAGGTACATCGCCAGTACATGATTGCGAATGATGCGCGCGGTATCAGCAAGCGAAAAACCGTCGTGCACGTGCATGCTTAGAGGCGTCGCCGTCATGATCAAAGTCATGACGGCATAGGCCGCGACGCCGCCAAGCACCGCCACGATGAAAACCGGCTGGCGGACTATTTCGCGAAGTGATCGCCCTGCTCCCGTGGTCGCGCCCGGCTCCTCGCCGCGCAGGGGTTGCAGCATCGTGAACAGCAGCGCCTGCAGGACGTACATTCCGCCAAGCACGAACAGCGTTCCGGCGTACGGCACGCCTGCCACGACCGACGCGCCGCGATTGACCAGCTCCGGCCCGAGCATGGCGCCGCCGATCGAGCCCAGCAGAACCAGCGAAATGGCGCGACTCGTATACTGCGCCGCCACGCTTTCCGCGGCCGCGTAGCGATACTGTTGTGTAAACGCCATGTTGACGCCGAACAAACCTGCGGCGATTGTGAAGATTGCGAAGCTGGCGACACTCATCGCGTAGGCGGCTAGCAAAACAGCGACCGCGGCAGAGAGGGATGCGAGTCCGAATCCGGCGCGGCGGCCGATGCGCCGCATCAGCATCGTGGCCGGCACCGTCGTCGCCGCCACGACGACGACCATCATCGAAACCGGTAGCGTTGCAAGCGAGGGTGTGGCGCTCAAGGTCGAACCGATTATTCCGCCGAGCATCACGATCGAAAACGAGCCCGTTGCGGATATCAGCTGGCACAGGAACAGCAGCGTAAGGTTACGTCGGGACATCAGATAAAATGCTTGCTTGCAGCGTCGCGGTAGCTGCATTTTCACACATTACGCCACGCCGGGCCGGCGTTTTTTGCTGTAACCTGCAGGGCATCGTGGCGCTGTCCCCAAACGCAGCCACGCATGCAGCAGCAGGAATGCAATGAAGTTCGACCTCCACAGCCATACGAACGTTTCTGACGGCAAATTGACGCCGGCAGAGTTGCTGGCGCGCGCCTGCGACAAGGGAGTGACGCACCTGGCGATAACCGATCACGACTCGGTGGGCGCATACCATGCCCTGCAATGCCCTGCCGGCCTGTCGATCATTTCCGGAATTGAGCTCTCCTCGTTTTGGCGCAAGCGTGGCGTGCACGTCGTTGGCTTGAACATCGAAATCGATCATCCCGGGCTGCTGAAAGGGATCAGGCAGCAGCAGCTTGCGCGCCAGGCGCGGGCACGGAAAATTGCGGATCGATTGGTGAAAGCCGGCCTGCCGGATGTCTATGAGGCGGTCGTCAAAACGGCGGACGCCGGCCATATCGGCCGACCGCATTTTGCAGCTCACCTCGTCGCGGCCGGTCATGTGCCGGATATGCCGACCGCCTTCAGGAAGTACCTCGGCGACGGCAAGGCAGGTGACGTACGTGACCTGTGGCCGCCGCTCGATGAAATCATCGGCTGGATTCGCGCGGCAGGAGGTACTGCCGTCCTCGCACACCCCGCGCAATACAAGTTAACCCGCAGCAAGCTGTGCGAGTTGCTCGAGGATTTCCGCGCTGCGGGCGGTACCGCGATGGAAGTGATTTCCGGTCGGCAGGAGGCCAACGTGACGAGCAAGCTCGCCGGCCTGGCGCAGGATTTCGATTTGCTCGCCTCGAGTGGCTCGGATTTTCACGGACCGGACAAGCCCTGGGCAGATCTCGGTTGCTGCCCGCCGCTGCCGCCGGAGTGCACACCCGTTTGGGAAACCTGGCAATAGGCCATGCTGCAGGTCAATCACAATCTCAAGATCCCCGACGCCGAGCTCGTGTTCTCCGCAATTCGCGCGCAGGGCGCTGGCGGCCAGAACGTCAACAAGGTGGCAAGCGCCGTGCATTTGCGGTTCGACAGCCAGCGCTCGGCGGTGCTGCCCGATGCGGTCAAGGCACGCCTGCTGCAGCTGGCCGATCGACGCATCGGCACCGACGGCGTCATTGTGATCAAGGCGCAGAGTTATCGAACACAAGCCCAGAATCGCCGCGACGCGCTGGCCAGGCTCGGCCAATTGCTTGCTAAAGCAGTACACAAGCCGAAACCCCGCAAGGCCACCAGGCCGAGTCGCCGCCAGCGAGAGAAGCGCCTCGACGACAAATCGCACCGCGCGCGGGTGAAGGCCCGCCGCGGCCCGGTAGGCGACTAGTTGAACGGGCCGGCAAATACCCGCGAAGTGCCTGGAGCGCAGCTGCCCCGTTAACGACTGCGGCGGCAGGGGGCTCGTGATATCGTTCATCGATCCAACAGACGGAGCCCGGCAATGAATCGATCCCTCGCAGTGATGCTACTTTGCGGTTTCAGCGGTGCCGCAACGGCGCAGCAGCCGACCGCCGCGGTCGACTGGTCCATCGCGGCCATTGAACCGAAAGTGATCGAGTGGCGGCGGGATTTTCACCAGAACCCGGAACTGTCCAATCGCGAATTTCGCACGGCAAAAATTGTTGCCGAGCATTTGCGAGCGCTGAATTTCGACGAAGTGCAAACCGAAGTGGCCCACACCGGCGTGGTGGGTGTGCTGAAAGGCGGCAAGCCCGGTCCGGTAATCGCGCTGCGCGCGGACATGGACGGCCTGCCGGTCAAGGAACAGACAGGCCTCTCCTTCGCGTCCAAAGCCATCGGCGAATACAACGGCAAGGAAGTACCGGTCATGCACGCCTGTGGTCACGACACGCATGTCGCGATGCTGATGGGCGCTGCCGAGGTGCTTGCCAAGCATCGTGAAGAAATCAGCGGCACGATCAAGTTCATTTTCCAACCCGCAGAGGAAGGCGCGCCGGCCGGCGAGAAAGGCGGTGCAGGCCTGATGATTGAAGAAGGCGTCCTCGACGGCCCGGTCGCGCCGGAGGCAATTTTCGGAATCCACGCCTGGCCTGCCGAAGGCGGCACGCTAAGCTATCGCTCAGGCTCTTTCATGGCGGCGGCGGACGGACTCTACATCAAGATTACCGGCAGGCAGACGCACGGCTCGGCGCCCTGGGCAGGTGTTGATCCCATCTTCCTGGCGGGCCAGATCATGACCGCTTTGCAGGCGATTCCGAGCCGGCAACTCGACATCACGCGCGGACCCGCCGTTATCACCATCGGCAGCATCCACGGCGGCGTGCGCGGCAACATTATCCCTGACGACGTCGAGATGACGGGCACGATCCGTACCTTCGATCCCGGCGTCCGCGAGCAGCTCCACGCCAAGCTCCGCAGCACCGTGCAAAACATGGCGGCCGCCGCGGGAGCCACTGCCGAAGTGGTGATCGACGGCTACGCCCCGGTCACCACCAACGACCCGAAGTTGCTGCAGGAAATGATGCCCGCGTTACGCTGGGCGGCGGGTGATGGCAACGTCCGTGACCATTTTTATATCACCGGCGCCGAGGATTTCGCCTTGTTCCAAGAGCGCATCCCCGGTTTGTACCTGATGCTCGGCATTAACGAGCCCGGCGTTGCGCCGGCCGACCATCCGCCCAATCACTCGCCGTTTTTTGATTCCTGGGAAGGTGCATTGCTGACCGGCGTGCGCGCCCACGTGGGATTCGCGCTGGGTTACGCCAAGCGCGCCGGCAACTGAACGCGGCGGCCTGACCCTGCCGGGCTGTTCTAGTCGGTGGATTTGACGACGAGTCGCGAATCACGGCTCGAGGCGTTCTTCAGCGCTTTGTCCTGCACGCTGAGTTCGACCAGCGCGAGCTCAGGATCCAGCGTCATCAGCCACGGCTGCCAGCGCGTCTCGCCACTGCGGCGATAATGCCCTGACACCTGCCAGCCCGCAGCCACCGGGTACACGTAGACTTTGCCGGCTACCCGGTTCTTGTGCAGCGGATCAACGATTTCCAGCGTGCGGCCGAGCGCCACGTAGGCCGGCAGGATCGCGCGCGCGGCCATCACCGCTTGTTCCTCCCTGACCCGCTGCAAACGCGGCTCCGGATCTGCAATACGCTGGAACGCATAGACCGCAAGCGCGATACCAAACCCAAACGCGATGAGCAGGCGCAACGAATTATGCAGCAAAGAGGCTGTTTGTCGTGATTCAGTCAATGCCGATGATCTTGTGAGTTTGCAGGCTCAATTTCCATTGCGGATGCTTCAAACAATAGTCGACCGTCGCTTCAATATTGGCCTGTCGTTGCGAATCGTCGAGTGGCTGCAGAAAAAAATGACCGAACCGCCAGTCCTGAAAACACTCCGGTTGCGCTGCGGCTTCCTGCTGCGGATAAACCAGCTTTAGTTCGTCGCCGGTTTGCTGAACGACCGTCGCCACCGCCTTCGGGCTGACGCAGATCCAGTCAATACCGGCCGGGGCTGGCAAGGTGCCGTTGGTTTCGATAGCGACTTCGAAGCCCTGTCCATGCAAGGCATCAAGTGCGTCGCTATCCAGCTGCAGCAAGGGCTCTCCGCCGGTGCAAACGACATACGGCGTACCGGCACTGTGGCGCGGCCAGCAATCGCGGACGGCCGCAGCCAGCGTCGCCGCATCGCGAAACCTGCCGCCGTTGATGCCGTTCGTCCCAACGAAATCGGTATCGCAAAAACGACAGATTGCACGACTGCGATCCTGTTCACGCCCGCTCCAAAGATTACAGCCGGCGAACCGCAGGAACACCGCGGCGCGGCCGGATTGTGCACCTTCGCCCTGCAGCGTGTAATACATTTCCTTGACGGAGTAGGTCATGGCGCCAGCAAGGGATCTATGATGCCGGCCTCGAGGAAACCGCGCGCGCGCAGCGTGCAGGCCGGACAGTGACCGCAGGGCGGCCGCTCACCGTTGTAGCAGGTGTGCGTCAGAGCCATCGCCTGCAGCGCGCCGAGTTTCTCGGCCAACTGCACCGTTTGCTTCTTCGATAGATTCATCAGCGGCGTGTGAATGACAAAATCCCGCTCCATGCCGAGCCGCAGGGTTTGCTGCATCGAATCGAGTGTTTCCTGGCGGCAGTCCGGATAGCCGCTGTAGTCGGTTTGCGCCACGCCGGTAACCAGATGCCGTATGCCTAGTTGCCACGCGTACGCGGCGGCGAGCGTCAGGAACAGCAGGTTGCGGCCAGGCACGAAAGAATTCGGCAACTCACCCGCTGCCGGCTCTGTCGATTCTACGACGATGTTGCCGTCTGTCAGCGAGTTGCCGCCCAGTGCCGCGAGCGCACTCAGCGGCAGGATGCGATGCTCGATGCCCGCCTGGCGCGCAATGTTGGCAGCACACTCAAGCTCGATGCGATGCCGTTGGCCGTAGTCGAACGTGACGGCGCGCACTTCGGCGAAGCGGTCGAGCGCCCAGTACAGGCAGGTGGTGGAATCCTGCCCGCCAGACAGCACCACCAGCGCGCGCTGGTCGCCGCTGTTGCTCGCCTGCGCGTTCACCGAAACAGGTCTTCTGCTGCCTTGCTGGCGTCATCGCTATCGCTATCGCCGTCGCCAGCGTCGCTATCGCCAAACAGTGATGCCAGCTGCCGTTCTGCACGGCTCGCGGCGCTATCCGCCTGGTTATTGAAACGCCCCGGCGCGGCTTTGAACCAGTCGCAGAAATTCGGCTTTTCCTTGTCCATGACCTCTTCTGCATCGTCCTCGCGACATTGTTTTACAAGCTGCGCATCGTAATACTCACACATCCGGCAAACGTGCAGGTAGCGCGCGCATTGCGGACACTGGTCCTGCCGCGACAACGGTAACGACAGCGCCTGCAGTGAGGCACCACAGCGAAAGCAGTGCAGAATATCCGACATGCGAAATCCAGACTCTCAGGAAAGCCGCCAATTATACCCGCATCGTTACGATGCCGGTCCAGCAGATCGCCGTTGCCAATGGCGGGCATGGCGGATTCGCAAATGAGCGCGAATTCCCGCCAAATCGCTGGCCGCAGCCGCTTCGTGCGAGCGGCGCTGCTGCTTTTGCTGCTTTCTGCGTGCAGCGCGAGTCTGCCGCTGAACAGTGAACGGATCGCTTCGCGTTTTGGCAATTACGCGGTTCGGGTAATACAGCAGGATTCGGCAATGCGCATCAGCAGCCTGGAGAGCGGGTACGGCGATCAGGCCGTCACGCGCACGCTGGCCATAACCCGCTTTGCGGAGCCCGATAGTTCCTTTGCGGACGTCGCCGCACAAATCTCCGCAGGCGCATCCATCGGTGCGGCGTTCAAGAATGCAGGCTGGACAATCGACAAACCCACCCTGTTCATCGGCACCATCGAGCTCACGGCCGATGAACGTATCGCCAGTCGGCTGATGAAAATCGACCTGCCTGCCAGCCTCGCGACGCACGCGTACCGCTTCGAAGTGTTGCGAAACGGCCAGCGCTACCTGTACGCCACCATTACTGAACTGCATCACCCCGACTACCTGCGCGAAGCGGATTTGCGGCACATTTACAGTGCGTCCTTGCGCGGAGCTGCTGCTGAGGGCGCAGCGTTGCGGTCAGGCGTCCGCGACACCTTGCTGGCCATGTCAATTTCGCCGGCACCCTGAACAACCACCGCCGCCTTGCGCGCCGCCTGCTTGCGGGATTGCAGCACGAAAACGTTGCCGGACAGCACCATTGCGACGCCGAGCAGCAGGCTCGGCGACAGCGGCATGCCTTCAAACACGACCGACAGCATTACCGCGATAACCGGAAACAGTACGACGGCATAGCCAACCTTGTGCGCGCCAATCCGGCCGAGCAGCGTCAGGTAGGCGCCGAACGCGATGATCGTGCCGAATACCGCGAGGTAGAGCAGTGAAATTACGTAGGGCGCCGACCAATCGAAAGTGAACTGGCTGTTGCCGACCAGCACGATCGTGCCGGTAAACAACGCGCCATAGGTCATGCCCCAGGCGTTGGATTCGACGATCGGGTAGCCGCGCAGCTGCGCCTCCTGTGACACCATATTGCCAAGCGATGCGAGGGTGGCGCCGGTCAGCGCCAACAGGAAACCGAACATTGTCGAATCGTTCAGCGACACTTCGCTCACCTGCGGATAGAAAATAATGACAATGCCGACGATGCCGAGCACAGACCCGGCGATTGCCCGGTTGCCGCTGCGAACGCCGAAAAACAGACGCGCGAATATCATGTTCATCCACAGCATTGCGGTAAACGCGATGGCGGCGAGCGCCGAGGTGATATGCACCTGCGCGTAGTACGTCAGCAGGTAATTCAGGCAGAACATCAGCAGCCCCATTGCCATGAACCGCAGATGCACGGAAGGCGCAAATTTGAGTTTCCTGCCGCGGGCCACGCACCAGGTGATTAACAGGGTTGCGGCCAGTGCAAAGCGGTAGAAGACCGACACGTCCGGGGCGACAGCACCCAGCTGAAACTCGATCGCCAGCCAGGTCGAACCCCAGATTGCCACCGTCAGGGCGTATAGAAAGCCGTTATTCATGCCGCTGCGTTCCTTCCCGATGGCCGCCCTGGCCGCCTGACCGTTGTGCCGGCATTATGCGTCAGCCGGCAGCTGGATGAACGAAACGCCTTTCTGCCGATCGAAGTCCCTGAAGGGACCGTTACCACAGCGCGCAGCCGCGCCGGGAAAGCTCAGGATCAATCATTGAAAACAATAACTTGTGTGGTCTCGGCATTATTAAGGTACCGTTCAGCAAGCAGGTATTAAGGTAGGGACACATTCGGAGAAGTGTGCACTGTGCGCACTGCCCGCGGAGACCGCCATGAAAAATCAAGCACCGCATTCAACCCCGCGCCTGCTCGTGTTGCTGACGCTGCTGTCGACGGCTTTGGCCGTACTGGCACAAACGCCGGTCGACGAGGATGGCAAGCCATTGGGACCGGTCTACGCCGACTCAGAGGCATTACCTGAGGCCGCCGACGAAAGGACGGTTTATCCGGCTGATGAGACGGCAGCGGTCAGCGCTGAAGAGCTGCTGTCGGCCGACGAACTTGCCGCGCTGATCGGGCCGATCGCGCTCTATCCCGACGACCTGCTGGCCGTCGTGCTGCCCGCATCGACCTATCCGCTGCAGATCGTACAAGCGGCGCGCTACCTTGATCTGCGCAAGAGCGATTCAAGCTTGCAGCCGGATGATGAATGGGACGACTCGGTTGTTGCCCTGCTCAACTATCCGGAAGTTCTCGAAATGATGAGCGACGATATCGACTGGACCTGGCGTCTCGGCGAGGCAGTCGTTGCGCAGCAGGGCGACGTAGTTGCCGCGGTTGAAAATTTTCGCGATCGCGCCTATGCAGCCGGCAACCTGAAGAGTGATGAGCGCCAGAAGGTATCGCGCAACAACGACGAGGTCATCGTGATCGAGCCGGTCGAAGAAGACGTGATCTACGTGCCCTACTATGAGCCGGAGCGCGTTGTTGTGTACCAGACAGATCCTGTGTATCACTACTACCCGCGCGCTTACCCGGTGTATTACTACCCTTACCCGGCTGGCTATCATTTCGGCTATGACTATTTCTGGGGCGTGACGACGGCCTATCAGATTGGCTGGTACAGCAATCACCTGCAGGTGTTTCACCACAGTTATTACGGCCATCCCTATTACGGACGCAGCTACTACGGCAACTACTGGCGCCGCCCAAGCATCCAGATTTTTAATACCTGGTATGGCGGGAACGGCTACGCCAGCAATTACGACCGCTCTCGTTACGGCAGCTACTGGCGCCCGCGCCGTCACGGCGGTGCCCGCCCCGGTGTGCATCCGGCACGCGATCGCTACTACAGCGACCGACGCCGCAGCCGCAGCGATGACGGCTATGCCGACCGCGACACTGACCGCAGGGACTACCGGCGTGACGACCGCCAGTACAACGGCCAGGTCGGGCGCCGCGCCGCGGCAAACAACGACACGCCGCGGGCAACCCGTCGCAGCGCTACCGACAATTCGGCGAATCGCGACGTACCGGCACGCGCAGAACGGGGTGAGAGCGCTGAATCCCGCCGCGGCGCGACACCGCGTTTACGGAATCGGGAAACGGCTACGGATCAGCGCGACATCGCTCGTGCAGCGCAGGATGGGACCAGGCGCAGCAGCAGCGGTCGCGCGGCAGAACGGACCAACGAGCGTGCCGATATTCGCTTTCGCGACCGCAGTGGGAGCGTCAATCGCGCTGCTACCAGTCAGCGCGCGCGAACGGCCGAAAGCGCCCCGGTGACCGCCCGCAGCAACGTCCAGTCCCGCGCCGAACGCGCGGACAGTGCGCCCGCCAGGACGCGCTCAGCCGGCGCAGATACGCGCGACCGTATGCAGACGAATGGCCGCGACAATCGTCGCAGCGGCGTTGTCGCCGATGCGCGGCGCACGCCGCAGCCGCGGGTTGCCGACAGCCGGGTTGCCGACAGCAATGAGCGGGTCAGGCAGGCACAGGCGCCGCGGGCACGCACGAATCCCGTCACGCCCCGCACGACAGCAGCACCGGCCCGCATGGCGAATCGCGATGCGACTCGATCCGCGGCACCGCAACAGCGTCAGGCTCGTCAATCAGTAGCGCCGCCACGCCAGGCAAGCGCACCGGCCGCGCCCAGTGCAAGGCGGGAAACCGCCGCGCCGCAGCGCTCGGCCGCAAGCAGACCTGCACCGCAGCGTCGTAGCGCTGAGCGCCAGGCACCTGCCGCGGACTCGTCACGCGCCCGCTCAAGCCGCGGCGGTGATCGCCGCCGCGATCGTGACTAGAACGGCATGGCAGTGGCTCCCGCACGGGGCCGCTGCTGGTTGGAAATTTCCAGCGGATGGGCTGGCTAGCGTGCGCTCCACTGCCTGATGAAACCGGCAATCTCATGCGCGATGGAATCGTCAGCGGTATTGAAGTGATGCATGATCGAGTAATGATTGTGCCCCGGCACCTGCTGATGCCGTGGGCACTGCCCGTCACGATCACAGACGCGCCTGATCAACTCGATCGCTTCGCGCTGCATCATCGGAAAGTCATATTCCGCATCGATAATAAATAGTGGCAATTTGCGCCCCGCCACGTTGTTGGCCGGCAGCCGATCTGAATCGGCAGCAATGTCATCACCGTAGTACACGTGCTGCGATTCCAGGTTACTGCCCGAGTAGGTACCGGATACGAGTATCGCGCCCCGCACCCCGTCATTGCCTCCGTCTAACTGCAGCGATTCGATAAACGCGTAGCCGGCGACATGTGCCGCGCCCGCCGAATGGCCCATAACAAAAATACGGTCGGCGTCACCACCGTAGGCAGCCGCATTCTTGCGCACCCACGCCAGTGCCTGCCGCAGATCTTCGACACCGGCAGGCCAGGCATGCTGCGGCGCGAGCCGATAGTTGATATTGACGCCCATGACGCCGCGAGCCGCGAAGTAGTCGAGTACATTGTCGAAGATTCGACCATCGCCCTTGTCGCCGGAAACAAAACCACCGCCGTGAACGAACAACAGCACCGGGGCAGGCGTCGCCGAAGTTGTCGGCCGAAAAACATCGAGGCGGTGACGCTCGTGCGGACCGTAGGCAAGGTCCGAAAGTTTCTGCGCTTTCGGATAGGCCGCGGCTGTAATGTAGTCACTGTAGATTTTGCGCGACTCCGGCACCAGGCGACCGCTGATGTCGCTGCCGTGCAGCTCAATGAAATCGCGCGCTCGCGGCGTGTCCGTTGTAGCCGCGTGAGCCGCAGGCATCGCCAACACCAATCCCGCGAGAAGCACGCCAAGACATCGCATAAATTACCCCCACAACGACCCGGTTACCCCAGAGGCCAAATTAGCACAATCCACAATGTGGCAGGGGCGGCCTGCGATCGCATTCCGCGATTTCGCAAACGCAGGCCCTTCGCCTGTTTGGTGGTTTGAAGTGCAAGCTGCAACTTGTGATGCCAGCCGGCATCAACGCCGGTGGAAACGGATGCGACCCGCACTACTGCCTCGGTGGGGTATTTTCGGTATCGGAATCGGCGGAGTCGCCTGCGTCACTGTCAACCTGTTCTTCCGCGGCGACCGCCGTTAGTTGCCACGCGATATAGGCTACCGCCACGCAGATAACGATCGCCAGGAAAATGATGATTAGTGACAACAGGTTCATATGGCGATACTAGCAGTTGCACCCATCACCGGTGCTTATATTCGCGCTTGCGGGAAGCAGGTTTGTGCAGCCGCCTGTTCTTACACAACGCGCAGAAAAAAGCTGAACCGGAAAAACACCTGCAAAGCACTGGCATTGCCCAACGTGATTATCGTTGACACAAACATACGGATGATGCCCTGACAGGAGCCGAATTAACTCGCGGGTTGCTGCGACCCGAGGAGGCCCAACACGGCATCGCCGCATGTTGATCTCCTACTCTGCATTAGCAGGATGTCCTTATGATATCGTCCACCCCGCTCGTCAACATATACCTGGCTTGCCTAAGTATGCGCCTGAGCTTCGTGAAACTCTTTCACAAGAGGCCATTGCTGCCGGCAATTCGCCGGAAGCCAACAGCAAGGCCTGGCGCAGCAATACCGCGCCAGGCTCCCCTTGAAAAAAGGACCCGCAGTGACCAACAGCAGCGATGCGCAAGTAACGAAAGGCAGCGAGCGATCACTCGATCCCGAGGACTGGAACCAGTTCCGCAAGCTTGGGCACCAGGTCTTCGACGAGCTGGTGGACTACCTGCAGAACGTTGCCGAGCGCCCCGTGTGGCAGCCGCTGCCCGCTGAGACCAAAGCGCTGTTCAGGGAATCGCTGCCACGGAAAGGCCTCGGCGATATGGCGGTGCTCGGGGAAGTCAGCAGGCATATCCTGCCCTACCCGACCGGCAATATTCATCCGCGCTTCTGGAGCTGGGTTGGCGGAACCGGTACGCCGACACAGCTATTGGCTGACATGGTGATCTCGGCGATGAACTCCTGCGGCCTCGGCTTCGACGAAGCGGCGTCCTCGCATGTCGAACTGCAGCTGCTTGACTGGCTGAAGGATCTGCTCGCCTATCCGCGCGACGCGAGCGGCTTGCTGGTCAGCGGCGGATCCATGGCGAATCTGGTCGGACTGGCCGTGGCCCGCTCGGCGCAGGCCGGCTACGACGTACGCCAGACCGGCATCGACCGGCACGCTGGTCCGCGCCTTAAGTTCTATGCATCCAGCGAAGCCCACTCCTGTATTCGCAAGGCAGTCGAGTTGCTCGGTCTTGGCGCTGATGCGCTCTGCACGGTGCCGGTGCGGGAGGACTTCTCGATCGATGTCGAGGCGCTGCGCGCCGCAATTGCGGAAGATCGCACTGCAGGTCATCAACCTGCCTGCATCGTGGCAACCACCGGTACCGTGAACACCGGTGCCTGCGATCCGCTGCCTGCCCTGTCCGGGATCGCCCGCAAGGAAAAAATGTGGCTGCACGTGGACGGCGCTTTCGGCGCCTGCGTGCGCCTGTCGCCGCAATACCGCGACCTCGCGGCCGGGCTGGAGCTTGCCGATTCCGTCGCATTTGACCTGCACAAATGGCTGTACGTGCAGTACAACTGTGGCGCCGTGCTCATTCGCGGCGCTCACGCTCACAAAAACACTTTCTCGGTAATCCCCGCCTACCTGCGAAAGCTCGACCGCGGACTGGCGTCAGGGCCGATCAATTTCTCGGAGTACGGCGTGCAGCTGTCGCGCTCGTTTCATGCGCTGCGCGCATGGGTGGCGTTACGCAGTGCCGGCGCGGATCGCTACGCTGAACAGATCACCCAGAACGTCGACCAGGCGCGCTACCTGAGTGACCTCATTGATCGACACCCGGATCTTGAGCGACTTGCGCCAACGGCAATGAATATAGTCAACTTTCGCTTCGCGAGGGACGGGCTGGACGATGAAAAACTCAACGACCTGAATGCCGAGTTGCTGATGCGCCTGCAGGAGCAAGGCATCGCCGCGCCGTCTGCTACCGATTTGCAGGGGCGTTTTTCAATTCGGGTGGCCAACACCAACCATCGTAGTCGCCGCAGCGACTTCGATGCGTTGCTCGACGGCGTTGTGCGCATCGGCAAGGAACTTGCGGACGCGCATCGCTAGGCGTTGAAGTCTGCGCGTTCGTGGCGCAACAGGGTGATGAATTACGTCATCGGTGTCACAGCGCAGGGTTTTCGCCAGGGCTTAGCCCGGTATCAGTACTTCGAACGCCGCGCCGTCGTGGTAGTTGCGATCGAGAGTCAGCGTTCCGCCATGCGCCCGCGCCACCAAAGTCGCGAGGTAAAGACCAAGGCCACTGCCGCCCGTGGCACGGGTTCGCGACGGATCGCCGCGGAAAAACGGCTCGCCGATCCGGTCGCGATGTTCTTCGGCGATCCCGGGACCGTGATCCTGTACCCGCAGCAGCAGTTCACTGGCACGCATCTCAAGAATGACTTCCACCGGACCCGCCTCCGGCCCTGAATAGCGCAGCGCATTGCTGATCAGATTTTTTATCATCAGGGCGACACGCGCTTCGTCGATGTTGGCAGGACGATCTGTGCCGCGAAATTCGGTCCGGATGCGCTGTCGGTCGCGGGCGAAAAAGTCGCTGATCAAGGTCTCGATCATCAGTTTTGCATCGCACTCCGCCAGGTGCAGCGCGGCGTGCCGGCTGTTCAGATGCTCGGCTTCCAGCAGCGACGTAATGACCTTGTCCATCTCATCGATGTCGCCACGCATACCGTCTGCATCAAATTCGGGCTGGTCATTGCCATCGAGCAATTCAATGGCAAGCCGCAGCCGCGATAATGGCGTCCGCAGCTCATGACTAATGCCAAGCAGCAGCTGCCGCTTCGCATCCAGCATGCCCTGCACATCAGCCGCCATGCGATTGATGTCCTCCGCGAGGTCGCCGAGCTGGTCGTGGCGCACATTCTTGATGCGCTCGTCGAATCGGCCCTGCCCAATTCGCGCCGCGCCGCGCCGGATGGCCGTCACCGGTCGGAACAACCAGCGCACGGCAAGATACGCAAACAGCACTAGCGTAAGTCCGACGCCAACAATAATTGGCATCAGCGTTCGATTCGAAACGTCATCGGCGATTTTTGGAGATGCCACGATAATCGCATGATCGCCGCGTCGAATCCGCAGAAACGTATGCTCATCAAAAGTTGCAAATTCTGCATTCGGCAGACGGCTGAGCCAGGCTCCAGCGGTATCGCTCAACGCCATGCCGGTGTTGAAATCGAGTTCCGACATGAGCGGAAAATCCGGATCAGATGCCCAGTCGATTTGCGGACCTGCAATGCGGATATCGACCGGCACCCGCCGCGTGATCGCAATCGCACGGGCGATCCGCGGCGGTTCGCCGATATCATCCAGCACGTAGTCGATATGCAGCGAAAGATGGCCCGATACCAGCTCGCGCACCTCGTCGGTGTCGTAGACCCAGCGAACGGCGGCGATGGAAAAATAGACAAACGACGCGGCGAGCGTCAGGAATATAATCAGCAGTCGAAACGACAGCGACCGCGACAGGCGTTCAAGCATGCTGAGCCGGGCGACCGACGAACAGATAGCCTCGACCCCATACCGTTTGTATAAAGCGCGCCGGTTTGCCGGGGTCACCCAATTTACTGCGCAGGCGGCTTATCATGATGTCTACGGAACGCGTCAGGATTGCTGCATCGATACCGCGCAATTCAGACAGTATCTTGTCGCGCGACAACTGCTTGCCAGCATTGCTGGCCAGCATTGACAGCAATTCGTATTCCATTGACGTGAGTTCAATCAGCTTTCCGTCGACTTCGACAGTGCGCGCGTCACGATCAATAACGATGCCGTCGAAGCGCAGGATCGGGCCGTCATTATCCTTGGCATCGACACGCCGCAGAATCGACTGAATTCGCGCGACCAGCTCGCGCGGCTCGAAGGGTTTTGCGATGTAATCGTCTGCCCCCAGTTCAAGTCCGGAAACGCGGTCGATAACGTCGCCCCGCGCGGTCAGCATGATAATCGGAATTGCGCTTTTCTTGCGCACCTCGCGGCAAATGTCAAAGCCGTCCCTGCCGGGCAGCATGACATCGAGCAGCAGCAGGTCGAACTGCTTGTTCGCGAGTTTCTGCAGACCGGTCTTGGCCTCACCGGCACATTCAAGCGTCATCGAGAATCGTTGCAAATAACTCTGCAACAGACTGGAGTGCCGCTCGTCGTCGTCGATTAACAGGATTTTCGTCATGGCGGGATCATACTCTTGAAAAACGCGCTGGTCTGGCTTGAGTAGCGGTCGGATACGCCCTGATACATTTCGTTACCCTTGTGACAACCTCTGGCATGTCAATGCACTCATACTGCAGGCCTGCGCTCGACGACCTCCCCCCGGCAAGAGCGCAGGACTGCCCCGCACTGCGGGGCATTTTTTTTAGTCAAGCCGCCGGTGAGCGCCTGCAACGCGCTGGACCGTGCGTCGATCAATCCCGGCCGTCTCTGCAAACTTCTGCCAATCGTCGAGAGCCGACGCCACTTCGTCAATGATCCGGTCGCCCGTCTTGATACGGAAGCGATCGGCCACCTGCAGCAGATCCCGGCGAGTAAACTCATCGACCCGGCCGTTGATCGACATCTGGTGCGCACGCGTCCACGCACCATCCGGATTCCAAGAATAAATCATGTCAAACGCCGGTGATAATCTCCAGCGTCCGGCCTTGTCCATCAGGTAGGCGATATTTTTTGTGTGGTCGTCCTGGTTCCTCGCGAGCACATTGAAAATCATGCGGCGGAACTGCTCCCGCAGGTCGCTTGCCGGCATTCCGAGGGTTTGCATGACCTGCAGTGCCTGTTCATAGCTATGGGCAGCGGGCAGCTGGTTGTCGAGATGCGCCATCGCGTACAGCGACTGCATGTGTAACCTGTCACCATCATCCGTGCGGTCGAAGCGCCGCGTCATGAAATGGCTGCGGCCGTTTTCCTCAAGCAGGCGCGACTCGGCCATCGCAATGCCCGCAGACCGCGCCATCAGGTAGTAGGCGTATTCGATTCGGCCGTAGCCCTGCGGATCGCGCACGCCTCGCTCGCGATTCTCCACGCCGTCAAATTTCAGGATCCAGTACTGAAAGCCGGGCGGCGCGTTAAGCTGTCCCGAGCGAATTTCGTTCGTTTGCGGATTCCAGGCGACGACCGCTTTCGCACGGGCGCCACCGGCCGATGTGCCCACGCGCAGGATGTCATCGAGCGCTTTCGCGTAATCCTCGCTGCCGCCCTGCAATCGAATTCGCAGGCCGTCACGCAGGTCGAGCACGTTTTGTGACAGCTCGATCAGGTGTTCTATCTCGACTGGTACGGAACCTTTGGGTGTGCTCCGCATGGCCGGACGAAACTCCAGCGCGCCCATGCCGCGGCGGCCGATGTAGCAAAGCCGTTCAACCGGGCTGAACAGCCCCTTGTCACGGCCTTCGCGAACGAGCCACTGGTCGATGATGGCATTGCCGAAGTCGTCGGGCAGCGAATCCGCCAACAGGCCGGGCAGGCCGCGGAACGAGGTTTGCGCCAGCGCGGGAAACCGGAATACCTGCGGGCCCAGCGGCATCGTCAGCGGCGCAACTTCGATCCCGCTTTTCTGAAACGCGCTCGTGTATTCGAAAGCCGCAACCCGTGCTGCCTCGTCCCAGTAAACCGCCGCAATAGTCCGGTTCCACAGGCGTACCTCTGCAACGTCAACGGTTTTTACCATTGCCATTCATCCTGCTCCGTGGCGCGCTGCCCCGAGGCGCGCCTGCGCGGCTTGCCGGCACGGCGCGCCAGGTCGACAGGACTCGGGCCCGGCTCCGGCAGCAGCGCCTCGAGCGCCGGCAAAGCCTGCAATGCCCGCAGCAGGCTGATCAGGGTATCCAGCGAGATGTTGCGCCCGTCCTCAGCGTTGCGAACGGTATTGAACGAAACTCCGCTGGCGGCGGCCAGCGCCTCCTGGCTCAGGTCAGCACGCAGCCGCAGCGCGCGCAGCCGGCGACCGAGCTCCCGCAGGATGCCGTCATTGCCTGTGTCTGAATAATTCATAAACGCTATTATAGTAGTAATTCCGGATAAATATGCACCTTAATTGCTATTTTACTGGTATTTATAAAGAATTCCTCAGGCCCGGCAGCCGCCTGCCTGCGAATGTGGCCACTGCAACCGGCGGCGCCAACCTCACGTCACTTTTGCCTATACTCTGCCGACCCCAATCCAAGCCGGCGCGCAGCGCCGACAACCCAGGAGTCACCATGACCTTTCGCCCATTCCTTGTCTCCCTGCTCACGGTTGCCGTGGTCGCCTGCGGGCCGAAATCTGCTGAGGACAACGCCCAGCCCGTCGACCACAGTGCGGCCGACCCCGCGTCGCGCGCGCGCGAAATTGCGCTCGCCAACGTCATTATCGATACCCATATCGATGTGCCGTACCGGCTGGAAGAGGACTGGGAAGACGTCAGCGAAGCAACAGCATCCGGCGACTTCGATTATCCGCGGGCCAAATCGGGCGGGCTAAATGCCCCGTTCATGTCGATCTACACGCCGGCATCGCTCGAAGCCGAAGGCCGCTCGAAGGAAGTTGCCGAAAAGCTCATCGACCTCGTCGAGAACATCGCGAAAGCGGCCCCGGGCAAGTTTGCCATCGCGCGCTCGCCGGCCGAAGTCGAAGCGCAGTTTGCGGCAGGACTGATTTCCCTGCCGATGGGCATGGAAAACGGCTCGCCGATTGAAGGCGATCTTGCCAACGTGCAGCATTTCTATGATCGCGGTATCCGCTACATCACGTTGACTCACGGCCTGTCTAACCACATTTCTGACTCGAGCTACGACGACAACAAGCGCTGGGGTGGTCTTAGTGAGTTTGGCGTGGAAGTGGTGCGCGAGATGAATCGCCTCGGCATCATGGTCGATATCAGCCATGTGTCCGATGAGGCATTCTGGGACGTCATGGAATTGACCGACGTGCCCGCCATCGCATCGCACTCTTCAGCGCGACACTTCACGCCCGGCTGGGAACGCAACATGGATGACGCCATGATCAAGCGCCTTGCCGAAGAAGGTGGCGTCATCATGATCAACTTCGGGTCTGCATTCCTGACAGAACAGGCCTACAAGTACGGCAATGCGCGCGGCGACGCTTACGACGCGTGGATCGAAGAGAATGAACTGCAAAAAAGTGACGAACTCCGCGAACAGTTCATGTCGTTGTACGAATCCGAACATGGCGCCTATCCGTACGCGACCCTGGAGCAGACGCTCGATCATTTCGATCACGTCGTTAAGCTGACTGGCAGCGTTAACCACGTCGGTATCGGCTCGGATTATGACGGCGTCGGTGACAGTCTGCCGGTTGGTCTCAAGGACGTGGCTTCTTACCCCAATCTTGTCGCCGGTCTGCTGGCACGCGGCTACAGCGAAGCCGATATCGTCAAGATTCTTGGCGGTAATCTGCTGCGGGTATGGCGCGCTGTCGAAGACGCCGCTGACAGCCAGGGATAAGCAATCTAACCGGGGATAATCATGAATCGTTATTGTCGAAGCGCAGCACTTATCGCTGTGGCGGCCGTTCTTGCGCTCGCTGCCTGCAGCAAACAGGACCCCGCACCCGCCGTTGCGGACTACGACGTTGTGATACGCAATGGCACGATTTACGACGGCAGCGGCGATCTGCCGTATCGCGGCGATGTTGCAATTGACGGCCAGCGCATCGTGGCCGTCGGTGATATCGGCAATGCCATCGGCGCGCAGGAAATCGATGCCACTGGCAAGGCTGTAGCGCCCGGCTTTATCAACATGCTGTCGTGGGCCACCGTATCCCTGCTGCACGATGGCCGCGCGATGAGTGATGTCCACCAGGGCGTCACGCTGGAAATCATGGGCGAAGGCTCATCCATGGGCCCGCTCAATGACGCGATGCGCGCGGACCTGCTTGGGCGCCAGGACGACATTCGCTACGACGTGCCGTGGACGACACTCGGCGAATACCTCGACCATCTTGTCGACAAGGGCGTATCCGTCAACGTGGCGTCGTACATCGGCGCCGGTACCGTGCGCATACACGAAGTCGGCTACGACAATCGACGTGCGACGCCGGCAGAACTTGCGCGCATGCAGGAACTGGTTCGCGCAGCGATGCGCGAGGGAGCGCTCGGTGTTGGTTCGTCGCTGATTTACGCGCCAGACAACTTCGCCGATACGAACGAACTTGTTGCACTCGCCAGCGCGGCGGCCGAGTTTGGCGGCGCGTACATTTCGCACATACGCAGTGAAGGTAATCGCCTTGAAGAGGCCGTCCAGGAACTGATCAAGATTTCCAGCCTGAGTGGCGCTCCTGCCGAAATTTATCACCTCAAGGCATCCGGCAAGGACAACTGGCACAAGCTTGGTAATGTCATCGAAATGATCGACATCGCACGCGCCGCCGGTTTGCGCATTTCGGCCGACATGTACACCTACTCGGCCGGCGCAACCGGCCTCGATGCAACGATGCCATTGTGGGTCCAGGAAGGCGGTCACGACGTCTGGGTTGAACGCCTGAAGGACCCGCAGATTCGCGCGCGAGTCGTTCGTGAAATGCAGCAGGACAGTAACGACTGGGAAAACTTTTTTATCCAGGCAGGCCCTGAGAATATCCGCCTGCTCGGCTTTCGAAACGAGGCGCTGCGGCCGCTGATCGGCAAAACGCTGCAGGAGGTTGCGAACCAGCGCGGGCAGGGTGCGGCGGAAACCGCCATCGATCTGGTCGTCGAAGATAACAGCCGTGTCGATGCCGCGTACACCCTGATGTCCGAATACAACGTGAGCCGCAAGGCGGCGCTGCCGTGGGTCAGTTTTGGTTCGGATGCCAGTGCCCCGGCTGCCGAAGGAGTCTTCCTGAATCGCAATCCGCACCCGCGTGCCTACGGCACATTTGCACGCGTCATCAGTCGCTTCGTGCGTGACGAAAACCTTATGCCGCTCGAAGAAGCGATCCGCAGAATGACATCACTGCCCGCCTTTAACACAGGGATTCGCGGTCGCGGCATGCTGGCACCCAACTATTTCGCAGATGTCGTCGTGTTTGACCCGAAAGAAGTACAGGACTTCGCGACCTTCGAACAGCCGCATCAATACGCCGAGGGTGTAGAGCAGGTGTTCGTCAACGGCGTGCAGGTCCTCAAAGACGGTGACCACACCGACGCCAGACCCGGCCAGGTGGTGCGCGGCCCCGGCTGGAGCGGCTGGCCGAACAACGCGGCTCCGCCGCGCTAGCCGCTGGCCCGGCGTTTAACCGCTACAATGGCGTGGTTGTGGGCCAGTCGTCATCGAACGGGAACGGTCGCACGTCGCTATTGAAAGTCAGGTAGCGCACCAGCTGATAGGTGTAGGTGGCCAGCGACTGGCCTGCGGCTGTCAGGCGCTCATTGGGTGCGCCGGTAAACAGCAACCACAGGAACTGCAGCACCACGACAACGAAAACGACCAGCCGCGACAGCGCATACAGGGCGCCGCAAACGATCATGAACAGCAGGCGCAGCCAGGTAGAGCGCGACTTGACGTTTTCCTCAAGTAGCGCCCGGTCGGTGGACGCTGCGGGTTCGGAATTTTCCATCGGGGTTCTCCGCCGTCATGGCAACGAATCGGGATCCCTAGTGTAAATGGTTTGTTGATATTTGTGGCAATGGCGCCCGGACGGCGCAGCCACCGCGGGCACTGTCAGGTCGCGTTGATGTAGCGATAGATCGCAAAAACAATCGTTAGCGCGAGCACCATACCCAGCAAGCGGGCGTTGGCGGAATGGTAATAGTCCTTCATGAAGACCTGCCGCGGTGGACGTGGCGCCAGCTTGGCCGATGCGCGATCAACAAGGACCTTCGCGTTTGCCATACCGATACCGGTTGTCTCCTGCAGAATCTTGATGGCAACGAGCTTGCGGCCACCCTTGATCGCTTTGACGACGTCGGCCGGCAATTCGCCCTCGGTTATTATGATTTCTGATTTCATGGCATGTGGCTTCCAGTCCACTGATTGGTCTGCAGGCAATGTAACAAAAAACAGCAGCACAATAGTCCAAACAAGTCTCATTTTGTGCCGAAAATCGCCCATTTTTTCAAGCGCCGCGCGGCTTCCGCGACGGGCCAGCCGGGTCCCCCGGCGCGCCCGCTGCCCGGCTGATTGATTGTTGCGACGCCCGTCACTTGCTAGCCTTGCGCATCGGCGTCAACAGCGGCCGGCCCGCGCGGACGTCCATCCGGCGGGCGGATCCTGGACGACCGGCGCCAAAGACACCAACCCTTTGCGGAGTTATTCATGCGGAAATTCTTATTTGTCCTGACCTTTCTTGCCGGCGGACTGCTCGTTGGCTGTGCGGCTGACAAGGACGATAGCGGCTCCTCCGCTGCGGCTTATGCCAGCCGCTACCAGCCGCTGCCGTCGCAGCCTGTACTGCTCAAAGGTGCCACCTTGTTAACGGGCACTGGCGAACGGCTCGACAACACTGACGTTCTGCTGCGCGACGGCCGCATAGAACGGATTGGCAAGAATCTCGCGGACGCCACCGCTGGTGCCGTCGACGCGACAGGACTGTGGATTACGCCCGGCATTATCGATGTGCATTCACATCTTGGGGTCTACCCGAGCCCGGATGTCGACGCTCACTCGGACGGCAATGAAGCAACGGCGCCGAACACGGCGCAGGTATGGGCAGAGCACAGCGTCTGGCCGCAGGACCCGGGTTTCGTTACGGCACTGGCGGGTGGCATAACAACGCTGCAGGTACTGCCGGGCTCGGCAAACCTGTTTGGTGGTCGTAGCATCACCTTGAAGAACATCCCGGGAAAAACCGTCATGGACATGAAATTCCCGGATGCACCCTACGGTTTGAAAATGGCGTGTGGCGAAAACCCGAAGCGGGTCTACGGCAGCCGCAGCCAGCAGCCGGCTACCCGCATGGGTAACGTTGCGAGCTACCGCGCCGCGTGGATCGCTGCCAGCGACTACCGCAACAAGCTGCAAAAATCGAAAGACGGCGAAGGCGAAGCACCGCTGCGCGACCTGCAGCTCGAGACGCTGGCCGGTGTCCTGGATGGTGAAATCCTGATTCACAACCATTGCTATCGAGCGGATGAAATGGCGGTCATGCTCGAGATTGCGAAAGAGTTCGACTACAAGATTGCCGCGTTTCATCACGCGGTCGAGGCCTACAAGATTCCTGAGCTGCTCGCTGCAAACGACGTCTGCGCGGCAGTCTGGGCCGATTGGTGGGGCTTCAAGATGGAAGCGTTCGACGGCATTCGCGAGAACGCAGCGCTGCTCGACAATGCAGGCGCCTGCGCCGTCATCCATTCGGACGACAACTACGGTATCCAGCGCCTGAACCAGGAAAGCGCCAAGGTGATGGGCGCTGCGGCGACGGCAGGTATCAACATCGCACCGGAACGCGCCATCCGCTGGATCACCGCAAACGCCGCACAGGCGCTTGGCATTCTTGAACAAACGGGCACCCTGGAAGCCGGCAAGATGGCTGACGTGACCGTGTGGAGCGGCAATCCGTTCAGTGTCTATACGACGGTAGAACGCGTTTACATTGACGGCGCGCTGGCATACGACCGGCTGCAACCTGCCGGCAATCCGGTGACCGACTTCAGTCTCGGTACGGCGGCGCTCACGGGAGGTGCGAAATGAACTCTGCGAAGTGGATTACAGCGTTGTTATTGCTGCCGGTAATGGCCGGTGCCGATACTTTCGTGCTGCGCGGCGCGACAGTGCACACCGTTGGACCGCAGGGAACACTGGCAAGCGCCGACATCGTGGTCGAGAACGGCATTATTCGCGCGGTCGGCAGCAACGCTCAAACGCCGCCCGGCGCGACCGTGATCGATGCGCAGGGAAAAATCGTAACGCCCGGGCTTTTCACACCGATGGGGCAGATCGGGGTAACCGAAGTCAATGCGGTTGCCGGCACCCGTGACTATGTGCAACGCGGCAGCGAATTCAGTGCCGCCTTTGACATCGCCGATGCCTTCAATCCCTACTCGACGCTGATTGCCGTCAATCGTATCGAGGGCGTCACCCGTGCGGCGGTGACGCCGGCGGGTTCGGCACCTGACGAACTGGGTAACGTCAGCCAGGTGCTGTCGGGACTCGGCGCTATCGTGCACCTCGGCGGCGCCGGCGAACCGCTGGTCAAACGGCGTGCGATGCTGGTCGTGCAAATGGGCGAGCACGGCGGGCAGCTCGCCGGCGGCTCCCGGGCTGCCGCCTTGCAGACGTTGCGCGCCGCATTCGATGATGCGCGCGATTATGCGGAGCACAAGGCTGACTACGACAGCGGCAGCCGCCGCGCCTACTCACTCAGCCGCGCCGACCTTGAGGCCCTGCAACCGGTAATCGGCGGGACAACGCCGGTGCTCGCGATGGCCGACCGGGCAAGTGACATTCGCGCCCTGCTAGCGCTCGCCGCCGAGTATCGCCTGCTACTGATCATCGCCGGTGGCACCGAGGCATGGATGCTCGCGGACGAAGTCGCCGCGGCGAACGTCGGCATCATCCTTAACACGGTAAGCAACCTGCCCAATACGTTTGACGAACTTAACGCGCGCCTGGACGCGGCGGCGCTGCTGGCCGCTGCCGGCGTCAGCGTGTCGTTCGGCATCGATCGCCAGGCCATCAATCACAATGCCCGTAACATTACGCAGGCAGCCGGCATTGCGGTTGCGAACGGGCTGACCTGGGAAAACGCGTTGCGCGCGATCACGCTGACGCCAGCCGAGTTCTACGGCGTCGCCGATCGCATCGGCAGTATCGAAGTGGGCAAGGAGGCCGATCTCGTGGTCTGGGCAGACGACCCGCTTGAGCTGACCAGTTTCCCTGAAAAGGTCTTCATCCGGGGCGAATCGATTCCGATGCAAAGCCGCCAGACCCTGCTGCGTGACCGCTACCTGAAGCGCGACAGTGACCTGCCGCCCGCATTCCGGCGCTGAGGCCGCTCAGACCGGGGCGAGGGCCTGCTCGAGATCGGCGATCAGGTCGTCCACGAGCTCGATACCAACCGACAGGCGCAGCAGGTCGGCGGGTATCGGGCTGGTCGGTCCCTCAATCGAGTAACGATGTTCGATCAGGCTCTCGACGCCGCCTAGCGACGTCGCGCGAATGAACAGCTCGCAGCGCTTGACCACGCCGAGTGCCGCCTGCTCCCCGCCGCGCACGCGCAGTGACAGCATTCCGCCGTAGCCGCCCGCCATCTGCCGACTGGCGATGGCATGGCCCGGGTGCGAGCTGAGTCCCGGGTACAGCACTTCTTCCAAAGCGGGATGATCGGCGAAGTGCTCTGCGATTCGCTGCGCGGAGCGACAGGCCTGCTCAACCCGCAGGTAAAGTGTGCGCATTCCGCGCTGCAGCAGCCAGGCCTCGAAGCTGCCGAGGATTGCCCCGCCGTGCGCACGCACCTCGCGAATGCGCTGCCACAAGTCATCGCTGGCGGCGGTCGCGAGCGCACCCGCCACAACATCGCCGTGGCCGTTCAGGTACTTGGTTGCCGAATGCATGACGAGATCCGCACCCAGTTCGAGCGGCCGCGTCAGCACCGGTGTCGCCACGGTTGAATCCACCACCAGCTGCGCGCCCGCCGCATGCGCCAGCCCGGCGGCCTTCGCAATATCGATGACGTCCCAGGTCGGGTTGCTTGGCGTTTCGATCCAGACCAGCCGGGTCGGCGCTGCCGCGATACTGTCGGCCAGGCCCTCGGGCGCGCGGGCGTCGAACAGTGCGAGTTCGAGGCCCCAGGTCGAGCAAAAGGTTTGCAGCCAGCCGCGCAGCCCCCAGTACATGACCCGCGGCGCGACGATCCGGTCCCCGGGCTGCAGCGCCTGGATTACCGCCATCGCCGCCGCCATGCCGGAACTGAACAACAAGGCCGCGTCGGCCTGCTCCAGCTCCGCCAGCATCGACTCAGCCGGCAGATAGCAGGGATTCTCGTCACGACCGTAGCTCCTGCCCGCCGCAATCAGCGCATAGTCTGCATCCCGCGCAAAGGTCGTTGACGGCTGAATGGGTGGCACGACGCCGCCGGTCTGCGGATCGATAAAATGCAGGCCCTGCGCGATGCGCGTGCGACTTGATTGTTTGCGGTTCGCCACAACTTAGATCCTGCTCAGATTCGGTAATCGCTCAATCTAGCCCGGCGCCCACCGGCGACGCAACGCGCCCGACCCTGCTGCTGGCGGCAACGGCCGGCATTGCAGGCGCATCGGGTCCGGGTCGGCTTTCGCGGAATTCTTGAATATTGCGGTGGTTTAGCGGCTTGGCGGCTGATATTATCCGCGCCCGACGGCCGATGCACCGCCTGATCGGCGCCAACCAGAGCCGCCAGCAGCGGTACCCGGACACCCGACATGATCCGCACAGCGTGATGTCACCCTGTGCGGCGGTTTTGTTGCCGCAAGCGGCAGCATTGAAACTTTAACGACACTGAAGAACAGCTATGAGAGACCTCAGCAAATACCGCAATATCGGCATCTTCGCTCACGTAGACGCGGGCAAGACGACGACGACCGAACGCATCCTGAAGCTTACCGGCAAGATCCACAAGATCGGTGAGGTGCACGATGGCGCCGCCACGACCGACTTCATGGAACAGGAGCAGGAGCGCGGTATTACGATCCAGTCCGCAGCGACCAGCTGCGAGTGGAAAGGTCATCGCCTTAACATCATCGATACCCCGGGGCACGTTGACTTCACGATCGAGGTTTATCGTTCGTTGAAGGTACTCGACGGCGGCGTCGGCGTATTCTGCGGCTCCGGCGGCGTTGAGCCGCAGTCGGAAACGAACTGGCGCTATGCCAACGACTCCGAAGTGGCGCGCATTATTTTCGTCAACAAGCTCGATCGCATTGGTGCGGACTTCATGAGTGTCGTCTCGCAGGTTGAGAACATCCTGGGCGCACACCCGCTCGTTATGGTGCTGCCGGTCGGCGTTGAAGAGAAATTCAAGGGCGTGGTCGATCTGCTGACCCGCAAGGCCTACATCTGGGATGAAACCGGCGACCCGACCGCCTACACCGAACAGGACGTGCCGGCCGACATGACCGCCGACGTCGAGAAGTGGCGCGAGAAGCTGATCGAGACCGCTCTGGAGCAGGACGACGCGCTGCTTGAGAAGTACCTGGAGGGCGTAGAGCCGTCGGTCGACGAGATCAAGCGCTGCGTGCGGCGCGGTACGATCAAGCTCAATTTCTTCCCGACCTTCTGTGGTTCAGCGTTTAAAAACAAAGGCATCCAGAATGTTCTTAATGCAGTAGTTGATTACCTGCCCTCGCCGACCGAGGTCGAGCCGCAGCCGGAAGTGGACCTCGAAGGCAATGAAACCGGCAAGGTTGCCATCGTTGATCCTGACAAGCCGTTCCGCGCACTCGCGTTCAAGATCATGGACGACCGCTACGGGGCGCTGACCTTTACCCGGATTTACTCGGGCACGATCAAGAAAGGCGACACGGTGCTGAATACCTTCACCGGCAAAACCGAGCGCATTGGCCGCATCGTCGAGATGCACGCCAATTCCCGTTCAGAACTTGATAGCGCCCAGGCGGGCGACATCATCGCGCTGCTGGGCATGAAGAATACCCAGACCGGCCATACGCTGGCAGACCCGGACAATCCCGCGACGCTGGAGCCGATGGTGTTCCCGGATCCGGTGATCTCGATCGCGATCGCGCCGAAAGACAAGGCTGGCAACGAGAAAATGGGCGTCGCGCTGAACAAGATGGTCCAGGAAGATCCGTCGTTCCGCATCATGACCGACGAGGATTCCGGCGAAACCATCATGATGGGCATGGGCGAACTGCATCTCGATATCAAAGTCGACATCTTGCGTCGTACGCACAAGGTCGAGGTCGAAGTCGGCAAGCCGCAGGTCGCCTATCGCGAGACGATCACGAAGACGATCGAGGACTCCTACACCCACAAGAAACAGACGGGTGGTTCGGGCCAGTTCGCGAAGATCGACTACCGTATCGAGCCTGCCGAAACGAATACCGGCTACGAGTTTGTCTCGGCAGTGACCGGCGGTAACGTTCCGCGCGAGTACTGGAGTTCGGTGCAAAAGGCGTTTGGTTCATCACTGGTCGAAGGCCCGCTCGCCGGCTTCCCGATGCTGGACGTCAAGTTCACGCTGCTCGATGGCGCGTTCCACGCGGTTGACTCGTCCGCCATGGCGTTCGAAATCGCAACGCGTGCGGCGTACCGGCATTCCATGCCGAAAGCCGGCCCGCAGCTGCTCGAGCCGATCATGAAAGTTGACGTATTCACCCCGGAAGATCACGTGGGTGACGTTATCGGCGACCTGAACCGTCGTCGCGGCATGATCAAGTCGCAGGACACCGGCCCGACCGGTACCCGCGTCAAGGCCCAGGCACCGCTTGCCGAGATGTTTGGCTACATTGGTCATCTGCGCACGATGACTTCCGGCCGTGGCCAGTTCTCGATGGAATTTGCGCACTACGCCCCCTGCCCGGCAAACGTGGCCGAAGCGGTTGTCAAAGAGACCAAAGAGCGCAAAGCACGCAAGTAGGCCTGCACTGGCAGCACCTGCAAGAAAAACGCCCGCAATTGCGGGCGTTTTTTTGTCGACTTGCGGGCTGACCCGACACGCCCACCAGGATGGCGCGCTGCGGACGCACAAGCCCTCGGAGCAAAAAGCCCGCCACCTATTCCGTCGACGCGCGAGCGAGGCGTGAGCGCTGGAGTGTTTCTTCGAGCATCTGCAGGAGTTCGTCGCGGCTGTAGGTGTAACGATGATCTTCGTTAAGCTGGACCAGCTCTTCGATAGCCTTGCGAATGGTGATTTCGGCAGAACGTTGATCGGGCGTCACCATGTAGCGGCGCTTCGGCTTGCTCGCCGACAGTGCCTGGAATACGGCTTCTGCCACTTCGTCGGGTTCCTTGTAGCGACTGCGATCGCCACCCTGTGCGGTCATGGCTTTCAGCCGATCTGCATAACGGGAATTTTCCAGATCGAGCGAGCCGCTCTCGATGCGCTTCACAATGATCTCGCCGATGTTGGAATTGTAGTTGCCGGGCTCTATCGCAGATACCGACACACCAAAAGGCTCGAGCTCCGCCGCGAGCGCGTCCGTATAGGCCTCGAGGGCATGTTTACTCATGCTGTACTGGCCGAGCATGCCACCGCTAAGAATGCCGGAGATCGAACTGATATTAACGACCCGTCCCTGTTGCTCGAGGACCAGCGGTGCAAAGGCCTGGGTAATTCGATACGGACCGTACACGTTCACGTCGAACAACCATTCCAGTTCCTGGATATCCGTCTCGATAAGCGGACCCATTATGGCAACGCCCGCGTTATTCACGATGCCGAACAGACCGCGCCCCGCTGCCGTAACGGTCGCTACCGCAGCTTCAATATCTTCCGGGTAGGTTACGTCGAGCCGCAATGCCTGCACGTTTTCCATCGCATCGAGCCGCTCGAGATCGGCTGGCTTGCGGGCGCCGGCGTAGACGAAATAGCCCTGCGCGGCGAGTACCTCGGTGATCTTCAAGCCGATGCCGGAACTGGCACCTGTAACCAGCACGGCTTTTTTCGAATCGTCCGCCAGCGCGCTTAGCGAAATACAAACCGCCGCAATGCTGACAAGAAGTTTGTTAAAGGTCATGACTGATTCCCCGGCTGATGTAATTGAATGGTGCCTGACGTGGCGTCTAGCTTGTCGCGGAACTGTTTGCCTGTCCGCCAAGCAGTGCATAAGGACCACCCTTCTCCAATGCAGCCTGGTAGGCCGGTCGGGAGTGAATCCTGTCAAGGAAACTCTGCAAATTCGGGTAGTGCTCGCCAAGACCGCTGCGAACGGCGGCGGCCTCAACGGGGAAACTCATTTGGATATCGGCGGCGCTTAGCTCACCCCCGGCAAACCACCCCGTAGCAGACAGGCTCGTTTCCATGAAATCCAGCGCGCGCCGCGTGTTCGGATCAATGTAGGACTGACGCACTTTGCCGACGATGCTCCTGGCAATCGGCTTCGCAAAAAACGGCATCTTGGCGGTCGCGACACGATTGAAGATCAGCGACATCACCATCAACGGCATGAAACTGCCTTCGGAAAAATGCAGCCAGTAGCGGTACTGATCGAATGCGGCGCTGCCTGCGGGCGGGCGCAGGCGCCCCGCGCCATGGTGATCCAGAAGGAACTCAACGATCGCACCGGATTCGGCGATCGTCCGCTCGCCATCGGTAACAACCGGCGACTTGCCAAGCGGGTGCACGGCAGTCAGTTCCGGCGGTGCCAGGCTGGTCAGCGGATCGCGTGCGTATCGCTTGATCGCATAGTCGACGCCCAATTCCTCGAGCAGCCACAGGATCCGTTGCGAACGGGAATTCTCAAGATGATGCACTGTCAGCATGGCGCTATTCTCCCGGCCGCTTGCCACCGCTCAGGTAATCAAATTTACCAATTGCCAGGCCATTGTGGCGCAGCAGGTTATAGGCCGTGGTTACGTGAAAATAAAAATTCGGCAGCACAAAATTCAGCACGTATTGGTGGCCGGTCATATCCAGCGTGCCGGAACGCAGCTTCAGCTGGATAGCGCGCTTCTCCGAGCCCTCGAACTGGCCGGGCTCAAATGTCGAAAAATAGTCGAGCGCCTTGTGGATTCGCACATGGACATCGGCAAACGTCGCCTCATTGTCCTCCCACGACGGTGGCTCCTGTCCGCTCAGGCGGGCAGCGGCTCCCTTGCCGACGTCGGTCGCGATACGCACCTGGTGAATGAAGGTCAGCATATCCGGCGCGAGGCGGGCTTTAAGAATCGCCTCGGGCTCGATCTGCTTGTCGGCTACCCACTCTTCGGCTTTGCTAACGATGCGATCGAGATTCTTTAGCATCGGCGTCATGACGCCCAGCGTCTGGTCGTACACGGAAATACTCATAGTGTCAGGCTCCAAATAATCGATTACGTCGCGCATAGCTGAACGTTAAAAAGAACAGAATAAGAAACGCAGCACCGCCAACATACTCAAACGCATCGCCGAGAATTTCCCGGTACCGTTTGCTCCAGAACAGCGCGAAAAAAAGATGACAGGTCAACAACACGCCGATCCAGAAATTGACTTGCTTTGCCCACGCCTGGTCACGAAAGCCGTAGCGCGCCAGGTTGCCGCAAAGAGTCGCCAGGACCAGGATCATGGTAGGGATGATGTAATGCTTGCCAACAACGAAGGTCTGCAGCACCGCCAGTAAGGCGAGCGTGCCGAAGGCCGCCAGCAGGGTATCAAGTCCGTATTCGAGCGATAACAGTTTCTTCACTTTTAGCTCCGCTGTCCGTCTTTCAATTCGATTTCAAGCTGGCGGCAATCGTGCACAACCCTGCTCGGTTCCGCCCCGTGCATCATGCCGGGCTCCCAGACAATGTCACCCGTCGTAAAGGATTGCATCCGGCGTTTGCCGTCGCCGGTTACTTCGAGCCAGGCACAGGCATTCAGATAGACGACCAGGCGGTCCGGGTGTTTGTGCAGTGGCGACATTTCACCATTGCGAACGGTGACATCAAGAACCCGTACCCGTTCGTTATCCAACGCAACCCGGTAAATGTGCGGAGCAACCTGCGCCGGATCGAGTGCGCCCGATATTCCGGCACCGCATGCCAGCCCCGTCACAAAAATAATCAGCGCAGCCGCCGCGCCATGTCGAAGATCGATGGACATTTGAAACCCCGCGACGTCGCTGCCCGGATATTGTGAGCGATACAGTAGCACCGCCTGCGTAGATAGGGAATCCGGACTCGGCAGTCCTGCAAGAACCCTTGACGCTTTAAACAGTGTTAGAATTCCTGGGTTGTAAACTAACTATTCGGAAGTTCTGCCAGTGCTGGATGCGGCTTATCTGATTGTCGGATTGCTGGTGCTCATCAAGAGCGCCGACTGGCTCGTCGTCGGGGCATCGGACCTCGCGCGCCGCTTCGGTATTTCGCCACTTGTCATCGGACTAACCATCGTATCGTTTGGCACATCGATGCCAGAGTTGGTCGTCACCCTGATTTCCGGGCTGGCACAAAAACCTGATCTCGCTATTGGCAACATCGTTGGCAGCAACATTTGCAACGTACTGCTGGTGCTGGGTGTGTCCGCGATCGTTCGGCCACTGCAGGTCCGGGATTCGACCGTGTTCACGGAGATTCCCTTTTCGCTGACGTCGGCATTACTGGTGGGCTTCCTGGCCAACGCGGCATTGTTTACCAATAATCCCGCACTCACCATCAGCCGAATCGATGGCGTGATTCTGCTCGGCTTCTTCCTGTTGTTCATGCTGTACGTGTACACGATGTCGCGTGACTCGAGCTACTTCGAGGGACAAGAGGGCAAATCACAAACGAGTTTGCGCGACACCTTCTACCTGGTAATTGGAATTGTCGGCCTTTACTTTGGTGGCGACTGGGTCGTCACCGGCGCGGTTGGCCTGGCGCAATCCTGGGGGGTCGATGACGCGATGATCGGCCTGACGATTGTCGCGATTGGAACCTCAAGCCCGGAACTGGTCGCCTCGGTGGTCGCCGCCGCCCGTGGCGAAACCGATATTGCCGTTGGCAACGTCGTTGGCTCCAACATTTTCAACCTGCTATGGATCCTCGGACTCACCTCGACAGTCGTTGAATTGCCGTTCGAAGTCGTCAGCAATACGGACCTCGTGATGGTGATCGCGGCCAGCGTTATGATCCTGCTGGCGATGGTGACCACCAAGAAGCGCGCCGTGCTGCGCTGGCACGGTGTGCTGTTTGTTTCCCTTTATGCCGCCTACCTCGCTTTCGTGGTTACCCGCAGCTGAACCGAAGGGTATGCCGCCAATAGGCTTAGCGACTCGGTCTGTAGATCGCTGCGAAAACCGCCCCCAATACTGCAAAAATCAGCACGCCGCTGATGATCCACATGTGCGTCAGGTAAGTCGATATCGGGTAGATGACGTACTGATCCAGTGCGTAAGGAACTGCGTACAGCAGCCCGATGAGTACACCGTAGCGCACGCCCTCGGCGATGCCGCGGTTCTCATACCCCTTCGTGAAGATGTAGCAAAAAGCCAGTAAGGAAACCGCGCTGCCGACCAGCATGACCCACATCATGCTCATCATTTCGGCCTCCGGCCGGAACACCGCCGCCAGACTCTCGTACGTCGGACCGAGCAGGATTTCGTGGACAAGAAAATAGATCGCCTGCGCAGCGGCGAACACTGCAACGTATCCGAGCCAGAATGTTTTATTCATGGTTTCCCCCTTGTTGAATTTTCGTCGAATGCCGAGCCGGCCAGGCGGATCTGGCAAGGATCGCGCGTTCCGCCGCAATTATTGATCCGCTTTCAACCTGTGCCTGGTAACGCAAGCTGCGGCCGGCTGCGCCGCCAGGCATCCCAGCTGAACACCGCCACTGCAGTCCAGATGCAACCAAAACAAATGATGTGCGCCGTGGTCAGCGGCTCACCGTAAGCGACGCCAACCAGGAATTGCAGGGTTGGCGCAATGAACTGCATGATGCCAATAGTGCTGAGGTTCAATCGCCGGGCCGCAAGCGCAAAGCACAATAACGGGATCACGGTAAGCGGTCCGGCCAGCGCCAGCAGCGCGTCCCCCGCAAGCGATCCTGACATGAAAATCGCGGTGCCTGTGTTAATCATGAATGCGAGGTAGGTCAGTGCGAAGGGACACAAGATCAGTGTTTCGGTAAACAGGCCGGGCATGCCCCCTACGTCCGTCTGCTTACGAACAACGCCATAAATCGTGAACGAGATGGCGAGGGTCACCGCGATCCACGGAAACTGACCGCCACTGACGGTCAGTACGGCAACACCGAGCGCGGCCAGTACCACCGCCGCGATCTGCAGCGGTCGCAACTGCTCTGCAAAAAACCAGACACCGATAACAACGTACATAAGCGGATTGATGTAGTAGCCAAGACTGGCCTGAAAAATCGCTGAATGCTGAACAGCCCAGACATAAACAAGCCAGTTCACAGCAATAAAGAAGGCGGACAGCGCGAGCAGGCCGAAGGTCCGCGGATTGCGAAATACCTGGCGTACTTCCGGCCACTGGGACCGGGTCGCGATGATCAGTGCCCCAAACGGGATCGACCACAGTATGCGATGCGCGAGAATTTCGAGAGCGGGCACCGCTTGCAGGATCTTGAAATAGATCGGCAGGAAGCCCCAGATGCCGAAAGCGATCAGTGCCGTCAGCACACCGTTACGCAGCCGTGCCTGCGGAGTTTCGGTGGCAGCAGCCGGTGCATTCGGGCTCATGTGAATCCTGGCAGTCAGTGCGGCGGGACGCAGCAGCCATCCTGACAGCTTACGCAGCGCGATTCGACTGATTTTTACGGGGGAGCAGCGGCCAGCGTTGGCGACCCGCCGGTCTAGCGATAGCGGTCGTTCAAACCCATGCCCTGTTCGATCATCGGCAGGATTTTCGCGAGCCGGCGCGCGACGGTATTCGGTCGCTTCGCCGCCGCAACGAACTCTGCGTATTCCCGCTGCAAGCGCGGGCGCATTACATAGAAAGCCCGTTTTGCGCTGTAATTCTCCTGCAGGGCAGCCTGCAGCGCCTGCGGCACCGGCAGCGACGCATTTCTCAGTGATTTAATTTCGTGACCCTGCGCGGCCAGCTGCCGTGCCTCCTTGAGGTAGCGCCGCAGCAGCGTGGCCTTGATATCCTTCGCTGCGGTCATGCGCCACTGCCGCATTGCGCGGGTTTTGCCCTGCTGCGCGTTGGTAAGGACGCCGACGGCATCACTCAGCAACGCCCCCTGAAAAAACCACAATCCGAAGTAGCTCTTGAAGGCAGCAATGCCGACGACGTTCCTGCCGTTGTGCGTGTAACACGGACTCCCCCATTTTATTTCTTCCTGCAGCCCGCAGTTAAGGCAAAGCTCGCGTAGCCGACGCAACTCCGCGCGCCATGCTTGTGCGTTTGCAAAGTATTGATCAGCCGCCGGCTTCGTCATTCAGGGTTGCGCTCAATCCGCGGCGTTCTCGCCGAAGCCTTCCGGCAGCCGCATATCGAGCGCCCGCAACAGAAATCCCCAGCGGTCCGCGTAAGCTTCTATCGCCTTGTCGGTCGGCGTGCCGGCGCCGTGTCCTGCGCGGGTCTCGATGCGAATCAAAACCGGCGCGTCGCCCGCCTGCGCTTCCTGCAACGCGGCCGCGTACTTGAAACTGTGACCAGGGACCACGCGGTCGTCCGTGTCGGCTGTCGTTACCAGCACCGCAGGATACTTCGCGCCGTTTTTTATATTGTGGTACGGCGAATACGCATAAAGCGCTTCGAACTCGTCCGGGTTGTCAGCCGAACCGTAATCGTCGACCCAGAAGCGTCCGGCAGTGAAGCGGTGAAAGCGCAACATGTCCATTACGCCCACCGCCGGCAATGCTGCCGCAAACAGGTCGGGCCGCTGATTGGTCACCGCTCCGACCAGCAGGCCACCGTTGCTGCCGCCCATGATCGACAGCTTTGCAGGCTGTGTGTATTGCTTGTCTACCAGGTACTCGGCCGCGGCAATGAAATCGTCAAACACATTTTGCTTGTTCTGCTTGGTCCCTGCCTTGTGCCAGGCCTCGCCGTATTCGCCGCCGCCGCGCAGGTTCGCTACCGCCCAGACACCGCCCATCTCCAGCCAGGCAATGCGCGTTACGGAAAAACTCGGGGTCAGCGAAACATTGAAACCACCGTAGCCATACAGCAAGGTCGGATTGCGGCCATCAAGCTTCAGGTCTTTGCGATGCGTCAGGAACATCGGCACCCGGGTACCGTCTTTCGACGCATAGAAAACCTGCTCCACGACGTAGTTATCGCTATCGAAGTCGACGTCCGGCTGCTTGAACACCGCAACCTTTCCGGATGCGACATCCAGCCGATTAATGGTAGGCGGCGTATCGAAACTGGAATAGGAGAAGAAGGTCTCCGAGTCGTCGGGATCGCCCGCGAATCCGGCCGCGCTGCCAATACCCGGCAACTCGACCTCCGCAAGGAATTTGCCCTGCACATCGAATCGTTTGACGAGCGACCACGCGTCCTGCATGTACTCGCCGATCAACTGATCCCCGACATACTCAACCTGGTTCAACACCTGCTCGGATTGCGGGATGATCTCCCGCCAGTCGGCCGCTTGTGGCCTGTTGAGGTCAATTCCGATCAGGCGACCGCGCGGCGCGGCGTTCGTCGTCAGGAACAACAGCGTTGTGTCCAGATTGCCAACCAGCGAATAGTCGTAGTCGAATCCTTCGATCAGCATGTACGGTTGCGCATCTGCCTGGCGCAGGTCCTTGACCACGATCTGGTAGCGATTGTCGGTTCCCTGCCAGACGGTAATTACCAGGTAGCGGCCATCGTCCGTAACCTCGGCACTGAAGCCCCACGCCGGTTCATCCGGCCGTGCATAGATCAGCGTGTCCTGCTCCTGCGTATCACCGATACGATGGAAGTACACCGCCATGTTCTCATTCAGTGACTGGAACTTATCGGCAGCCGCTGTTGCGGGGTAGCGGCTGTAGTAAAAACCGCTGTTGTCTTTCGCCCAGGTCAGCCCGGTGAATTTCAGCCATTCGAGGCGATCGTCGAGCACCTTGCCGGTCTCGACATCGAGTAGTCGCGCTATGCGCCAGTCGGAGCCGCCGTCCTGCTCGAGATAGGCCAGCAGCCGACCATCCGGACTCGGGTGCCACGAGGCGAGCGCGACCGTGCCATCGTCGGCCCACTGGTTCGGGTCGATCAATACTTTCGGCTGCGCATCGAGGGATTCCTGCACCAGCAGGACGTCCTGGTTCTGCAGGCCGTTATTAAATTCGAAGAAATACCGCCCACCCTTCTTGCTCGGCAGTCCGAAGCGTTCGTAGTCCCATAACTGGCGCAGTCGCGTCTCAATTTTTTCACGCTCGGCGATGGTCGCAAGATAGGCGAACGTCGTGTTGTTCTGCTGCTCGACCCAGTGCAGGACGTCATCGCTTTCACGCACGTCGTCTTCCAGCCAGCGATAGGGGTCGGCGACCTCGGTGCCGTGGTAGTTGTCGGTATGGTCGATTTTCACGGTAGCTGGATACTCGATGTCCGGGGTTGGTTCGGAACTGTCTTTTTTGGTACAGCCGGCCATGGCCAGCAGCAGCATCAGGGCGTAGCGGGGTAGATTCGTCATGGCGGATATCAGGGCTGCGAATGAAGCCACAAACTTTAGCATAATCACCCGCTTTGGCGCTGTGCGGCGACGCCTGCAGGGAGTGCGAGTGCGCCCCTTGTGGTCTGTCACCAAGCGGTCGGCGCGCCGCTCCTGCCGCTTTGTATCGCACTTTCCAAGTCGCTGCCGCTGCATTAGGCTGCCAGGGCGCAGATAGGAGCATGAATCCGCATGATAGATACACCCGCCGCCACCGCCATCTTTGTTGTGACCATTGCAATCAGCTTGCTTGGCATGTATCGCATGCCGCAGGTTGTCGAACGCAGCCTGTTTCGGCCCTACTGGTTTTTACGCGCGCGGCACTACGAAACCATTTTTACCAGCGGCTTTGTGCACGCCGACGTCGGCCACCTGCTGTTCAACATGGTGACGTTTTTCTTTTTCGCGTTTTCGCTGGAACGCCGCATCGGCAGCTGGAAGTTCACTTTGCTATATGCAACCGGACTGGTCCTCAGTCACTCCTGCAGCTACTTCAAGCACCGCAACAACCAGCATTACGCATCACTCGGCGCCTCAGGCGCAATTTCGGCGGTGCTGTTCGCCTATATCGTCTACTACCCGGACGCGACGCTGCTGATCCTGCCAATTCCCATCCCGATTCCGGCGGTGCTTTTCGCCGTTGGCTACGTCGCGTACTCATGGTGGGCAGCACAGCAGGCCCGCGGTCGCATCAATCACGATGCGCACTTCTGCGGTGCGCTTAGCGGACTTGCGTTTGTCGCCGGAACGGACCCCGACGCATTCCGTCGCTTGCTCGAGGCCTGGCTGTAGCGCCACGCCTGGCTGAGTCAGGCGTCTCGAAACAAAGGATGCAGTAACGGCACGAGTGCCAGGGCGACGGTTTGCGTGTAAATACTTTCACGGGTGTAGCGGCCTTCCGTGAGCAAGCCGAACGCACCGCCCTGCTGCTTGCTGTTCACGGTTGCAAACACGCGATCGTTGGCGTCACCAAGCTCGAGGCCGGACTCTACCAGCTTCCTGATAGCGTGCGGCAGCGGCAGCGTTGCACTGCGCGCCATGCCGAAGCGGCCGGCGGCATCGCGTACCGCCATCCACGCATAGGCCTGCAGCAAATCATCAATGAGTTCAATACCGCCTTCGAGGCCCACCCAGTAATCGGCGCCCGGCTGCTGACGCTGCGCGTCCGCGACCCGATTGCGTGCGCCTCGACGGGTCTCGGCATCGCCCTGCGGCTGATCGCTGACACCCGAAGCCGCACTGATGCCAAGCGTGTTTACAACGCCTGCGCCGAGACAGGCGTCGAACGCGGCCTGTACGGCTTTGATCTTGACCGGATTCTTCGAGGCGACAACAACCTTCATTTTGCTCCTCCTGCCGTCGCGTAACCGGTTAGCTCCACGTAGCCGCGCCCGCTCACCCGAGTCGCGCCCTGGGTGCCGGTGACATCAACGGCACCTTCCCAGTAACGCACAAACGTGTCCAGCTCCTGGTCTGCCATGACAGGGCTGATGCGTAAATCGATCGACTGTGAAGGGATGCGCAGCTGCCAGCCCTGCGGGTAGCGCCCACCCCGGGGACTCTCCCAGGAACCGCTGGCCTGAAGTTCGACTTCGTCGTGCGCGAGCGCAAGCCGGGTGCCGTCGCGCATGATCAGACTGCCGGCACTGGCTTCATCGGCGCTGCCGTCGGCGCGCCGCAGCTGGTAAAACATCAGTTCATTGCCATTGTCGAGCTGCAGCGCAAACCAGTCCCAGCCAACCTGACGCGCGCCCAGTGCGCTCGTGCTCCATTCGCGATCGAGCCAGCTGAGGCCGTTCACCTCGAATTGCCTGTCATCGATGCGCAAACTGCCGGTCGTTCGCAGTCGCGGCATGGAGTAGTAGTACGACGCATTGGCGCCATCCAGCGACTTGCGGGACAGACCCTTCTCGCCCTGCAACACAGGGCTTTTGAGCGCCTCGAGGCTCAGCTCAATGGCAAAATCCTGCGCGGCCGCCCGCAGTTGCCAGCTGCCGGCCGTTCCCGCCGCCGGGCGATGTCGCAATGACCAGTCGTACAGCCAGACCTGTACCGGGTTACGCGACGCCCCGGCGAGATCGGCCGCGCCGCGCGAGATTTGTTCAGCCACCAGAAATCGATCGTTCTCCACATCGCTGACGGCGAAGTGACCGACGTACACCTCATTCGCGCGCCAGCCGGCCTCGCGTTCCGCCGGTGGCGGCGTCAACGCGAAGCGAAACAGGGTCAACTCATAGCCGAAGCGGCGCCCGTTATTGCCATCCAGGTTGCCAGTCACGTACCACCATTCGTTGCGATACTCCGGGTGCGGACCGTGATCCGCCGGAAACTGGAACGAGCGCAGCTCGTCTGCAACTGCAAAGCCCTCGTTTGCACTACCGCCCAGCAGGGTCGATAGCGCCGGAAGATCTGCATCCGGCTCCGGGTGTTTCGCAGGAACGCAAGCCGCAAGCCCGCAACCAGCGGCAATGATCAGGGCACTCTGCAGCAGCTTGCGCACAATCATCGCTAGTCCTCACGCATCGCGATGGCCGGCTGGCTGCGACCCGCCCGCCAGGCCGGGTATACGCCGCCAAGCAGTGCGGCAATCGTTGCCAGCGCCAGCGTTGCCGGCAACACGCCGCCGCTGACTTCGAGCGGCATGCTCCAGCCGAATGCGCGGCGATTGATGACTTCTATCAGCAGTCGCGCCAGCAGGTAACCCAGCGGCAGCGCACACAGGCCGCTTAATACGCCGATCAGGCCGCTCTGCGTGATGACCATGCCACCGAGCTGCGCCCTGGTGAGGCCAAGCGCGCGCAGCGTTGCGAGTTCGCGCGAGCGTTCCATCTGCAGCGCGAGCAGCGCGGCCAGGATACCGACAACGGCGACGCAGACGGCGAGCCAGTACAGGACGTTCGTAATCAGGAACGTACGATCAAAGATGGCGAGCGACAGTTCGCGAAGCTCGCGATTGGAGCGCACCTGAATAAGCTGCTTGCCGGCGGCGGCGGCAGTAACTTCGTCGATCACCGCCTGCGCCGGGAGCGTGTCATCCAGGTAGAGCCCCAGCGAATCAAGCTCCGTGTCGGACCAGAATAATTCATAGATTGCGCGACTCATGATGATGGCCTCGGCCTGTGCATCATAGCTGCGATAAATGCCGCCGATCTGAAAAGCGCGCTCGCCACGCTCGGTTGGCAACGGCACCGCATTGCCCGGTTTCACACCGTACCGATAGGCGTAAGACTCCGAGACCAGTATCGCACCCTCTTCGTCAAACAGCGGCCAGGGATTGTCGTTAATGGTTTCGATCAGTTCGATGCCGGCGTAACTGCGTGGCGCCATGTCGAGCACGATCAAGCGCGTGCGACCGTCCGCTGTCTCCAGCCAGACGCGTCGGCTACTGCTGCTGTCGGCAACGCCCGCAACGCTGCGCAACTCCTCGACAAGTTGCGGCTGGAAACTGCCGTGCTGCGGTGCCAGGTAAAGATCCGCCTGCAACGTACGTTCGATCCACTGGCTTACCGAAACACGAAAGCTGTCCACCATGATACTGACGCCCACCGTTGCGGACACGGCGACGCTGAGTGCGACAATCGCGACACCCGTGCGGCTCAGGTTTGCAGAGATGCCGGCAACGGTCAGGCGCGGAATCGGCCCGGCGAGGCGACCGACGAGCCACGCCAATGCGCTCAGCACACCGTGCATCAGCAACGGTATGAACAGCGCGATGCCAAGAATGACCATGAACAAGGCGACGAGTCCCGCCACCAGGTTTTGCTCTGAATAGCGCAACATCGGAACAACGGCAGCCGTCAAAACCAGCCCGGCCAGCGCCAGTTTCCAAAGCGCGCCGCCCACCCGTCGCTCGAGGGTCGCGCGCTGCATGCCAAGCCGCGGCGGATAGGCGACCGCCTCCAGCGCCGGCAACGCCGCTGCCAGCACCGTGGCAAGCAGCCCCGCTGCAAAGCCCTTGGCAAGCGATGCGACATCGAGATCCACCTGCGTCACGCTGCTGCGGAAGTACAGGTCATTCAACGACTGCGAAATCAGCTGCAGCAGGGTTTCGCCCAGCCAGATTCCCGCGGCCACGCCGAGCAACGAGCCGACGATTCCGAGTAACAACGCTTCGCTCAGGATCAGCGCGAAAAGACCACTGCGCGTGAGGCCCAGTGAACGCAGCACCGCAATCAGTGTGCGTCGTTGCACAACGGCGAAACTGACGCTGTTGTAGATGAGAAAGACCCCGACCAGCAGGGCGAGCAAACTCATCGCGGTCAGGTTGACGGTAAATGCGCTGCTCATCTGCGCAACGGACTCGGTACGCCCCGCCGCCGCAAGCAGCTGTGCGCCCGCCGGTAACAGGGCACGCAGCGCGACAACTTCAGCGTCGGTGTCGCGCCGCACATCGATGCGCGTCAGGCGCCCGGCGAGACCAAACCAGGATTGTGCGGTCGCAATGTCCGTTATCAGCAGATCGCGATACTGCATGGCGCGACCCTGACCATCGATCGTGCCCGCAACGATTGCAATCCGCGGAATGCCGTCAATGCCAAGCTGAAATTCGTCACCACGCTGCAAGCCCCACTCGTCGGCTCGCGCGCTCGATACAAGCACAGCCCCGGGCACGGTCAGCAACTGCGTGAGGCTCGCACTGTCGTTGTCGGCCGAGACCGCCACGAAGTTACGAAACTCGCGCTCTGCGAACGGATCTACGCCCAGCACCTGCAGACTGACATCGGCGTACACGGCCTCGCCTTCTATGACGGGCGCAATCGCAGCGACACCGTGCTCGACACGCAGCTCGCTGTAGAGCGAGTCATCAATACCGCCGGGACCAGCAACGATCTGGTGGCTCGCGGCACCGGTCACCGCCTCGACAGAAAGCCGGAACGCGGTATTCGCGCTGCCATTGGCGAGATCCACCGCCACGATGACGGCAACGCCGGTCGCGATGCCCAGCAGCGCGAGCAGCAGCTGCACCGGATGGCGCAGCAGAAAACCGAAACTGGCGCGCTGCAGGATACGCACTAGCTGTCCGTCTCCAGGAGCTGTCCACCGCGCAAGTCAAGCACGCGGTCGCAATGCGCGGCGACGGACGCGCTGTGCGTAGCCATGATCAAGGTACTGCCGAATTCGTTGCGTAGCGACATCAGGAGATGCAGCACGCTGGTCGCCGTGGCGTCGTCGAGATTGCCGGTCGGCTCATCAGCCAGCAACAGCATCGGTCTATGCACCAGTGCTCGTGCAATCGCGACGCGTTGCTGTTCACCGCCGGACAGCTGCTCCGGGAAACTCGCCGCGCGATCCTCGAGCCCGACCGCGCTCAGCATCTCGTGAATACGGGTTCGGGCTGCGGCGCGTGCGACCCCGTTTAGCTCAAGCATCAGACCGACGTTGTCGCTGACGTTCAGGGTGGGCACGAGGTTGAACGCCTGGTAGACAAAACCAATGTGTCGTCGCCGGAAGCGCGTGCGCTGGTTGTCAGGCACGGCCGTCAGGGTCTTGCCGTTTACGATGACATTCCCCGAATCGGGCTTGTCGATTCCGGCGATCAGATTCAGCAGAGTCGATTTGCCCGAGCCGGAGCGGCCACGCAGCGCTACCGTCTCGCCACTTTTGAAATCGAAACTCACGTCGACCAGCACCGGGTGGCGTTGCGTACCTTCCCGATAGCTGTGCCCGAGGTTCTCGAGCCGAACCCGAACGTTGAGCGGTATTTCCTGTTTCATACGGCGCCAGAATTTCCAGGGGGATGGCAACAATACCCTAGTCATGGCTGCCGTTCTGCAGGCGGCCATTGCCGGCTTGACTCCGCCCGATCGAACTGGGACTGTGCGGTCACTTGTAATGATGAACAAACGCAACTCGGCAGGGATGGCGCCGACGGGAGCGCGTTGATCGCCTTAACCTGGCGCCATTGCAAGCCCTGCAATGACGTGAGATCCCGCCATTTTGGAAACCGGCTGCTGCCCGGTTTCTGCGTATTCGTCAATTGGCAGCCGTACGACCCGGGATAAGGAAATGACGGACGACGTTGTAAAAATCAGTGCACTAAGGCTGGAAATCTCGATTGCCGCCCCGCCGGCCGCCGTCTGGCAATCATTGACAACGGATATTGGCGCGTGGTGGCCCGCCGAGTTTTATGCCGGCGGCGTCGAGGGCAAGCGCACGTTCCGGCTGGAGGCCAAACCCGGCGGCCACATGCGCGAGGACTGGCAGGATGGCGGCGGCGTTTTATGGGCGACGGTCGTTATGGTCGAACCCAGGGTTCGCCTGCAGGTGATCGGCTATGCCTTTCCCGGCTGGGGCGGCCCGTCTCAGTGGTTCGGCAACTGGGAACTGCGCGCGAACGGCACCGGCACGCGGCTGAAGTTTCAGGAGCACGCCATCGGCCGCGTTTCCGGCAGCCTGCTTGAAGAAAAAGAGAAAGGCTGGCGATTCCTGTGGGACGTCATGAAGGCGCGCCTCGAAGGCACCCGGGCGCCGGTCTGGAGCGACTAGCTGCCCGACTCCCGGCTGCGTGCAGGAGAAAGCAACGCGGCCGGCGCGAAACCGCCTTTAGTGCTTGCTGCTAGACGTCATCGGCAGCCGCCGCGCCGGGCGTACCCAGCCCCTGCAGGTCATGGCCGCTCGGCTTTTGGTAAACGCGCAGGCCAAATTTCGGCAGGATCGCCAGGATGTGGTCGAAAATATCGGCCTGCACACCCTCATAGTTTTCCCATTTCGTATCGTTACAGAACGCATAGACCTGCATCGGCAGGCCTTCAGCGCCGGGTGGTTGCTGGCGCACCAGCAGCGTCATCTCCTTGTGAATTTTGGGATGATTGCGCAGGTAGTTCAGCAGGTAGGCCCGAAACGTCCCGATATTGGTCAGGCGGCGCAGATTCACGTCATCAGCCGTGGCGTGCTCCAGGCTCGCATTGTATTCGTCCAGCTCCTGCTGCTTTTTTTCCATGTAGTCAGCCAGCAGGACGAAGCGCTTGAAGTGACTGATCTCATCCCTCGTCAGGAAGCGGATCGAGGTCATGTCGAGGAATACGTTGCGCATGATGCGGCGCCCGCCCGCCTGCTGCATGCCGCGCCAGTTACGAAACGAATTCGCAATCAACGCATGCGTCGGGATCATCGTGATTGTCTTGTCCCAGTTCTGCACCTTGACCGTGTGCAGCGCCACATCGATTACATCGCCGTCGGCCGCGTACTGCGGCATTTCGATCCAGTCGCCAACCCTTACCATGTCCTGCGATGACAGCTGCACGCTGGCGACAAAACCCAGAATCGTGTCTTTGAATACCAGCAGCAGAATCGCGCCCATCGCGCCGAGTCCACTCAGCAGGATCAGCGGCGAACGATCCATGACGGCGGCAATGACCAGGATCGCGCCAAGGATGAACACGCCAAGCTGCGCTATCTGCACGACACCTTTGATCGGTCGCTCGCTGCCCAGCGGCGTTTGCGAATAAACCTCGTGTGCCGCGCGCAGGGTCGCACTAACGGCCATCGTAGCCATCAGCACCATGTAGGCCAGGGCAATGTTGCGCAGTAGCGTGAACAGCGGGCCGGCGAGGTCCGGCACGAACGGCAGGCCGGTGAATAAAATCAGCGCCGGCACCACCTGCGCGGTCCTGCCGAACACCCGGTTGTGAACGAGCGCGTCGTCCCAGGTCGTCACCGTGCGCTGGGTAATGCCGTTAATGATCCGCAGCAGCACGAAACGCGCGATCAAGTGCGCCACGAGCGCCAGCAACAGCAGCCCGGCAATACCGCTCAGGGCGGGCAACGCGGGGTGAATTGCGCTGAGATTCTCGGGCGACAGGTAATTAATGAGGGATTCGATCATCGTGGCCAGCCTGTTGCGGGAGCGTAACGCTAACCGAGATGAGCCCCGTGATGCCACTCCCGGGCGCCGAACGGGCATCGCAAAGCCCCGACGCGCTAAACTCGGCCTGTCTCGACAGTCGCTCAATGGAGCTCTTGCATGAAAGGCGTAGTGGCATTCGGATTCTTCCTGCTGTTCCTCGCCGCACTCGCGCTTATCAACATTGGCAAGCTTGCACCCGGCGATACCGGCAGCCTGCGCGGCCCGACAACGGCAGAGCTGACCGGCGAGCGCTGGCGGCTGGTCGCGCTGCGTGGCAATGCGGCCGCCGAGGCCGCGGCCATCGAACTGCAGTTCACGCGCGGCGGCATGCTGACGGGCAGCGGCCTTTGCCAGCACTTTTCGGGTCGCTACGAGCTCGCCGAGGTAGCGGTCAGCTTTTCAGGGCTGCAGGCCACTGAGTCGACCTGTGCGGCCGCGGTAAGGCCGCTCGAGCAGCGCTTGCTCGACTACCTGTCCAGGGCGGCCAGCATCGGGTTTGAGGGCCGCAACCTCGTCGTGCTGGCAAACGATGGCACGCGTCTGCTGCGCTTTGTTGCAGCCAGCGCCACCGTGCAGTGAGCCGAAGCGCACTGCGTGCGCGGCAATTTGCCGGTACGGCGAAAATCGCGAAAGGATCGGACAGCACGGCGGTCTGCAGGCTAGAATGATCGGTACAACGTTCCCGAAATTGGCAATGACTGCCTGATCAGATACTTTTTAAATTAAAAGATTACAAGTATTTAGATTACTTTCTTTAGAGTATTTCGAAACGAAGCATGAGGCTGTGAAAGGGGGCCGGCAGTGCGCGACACCGCGATCGAAAAGACCAGCCCAGGCGCGCGTTCACGCTTGTCGCTGGCGGAATTCCTGCCGCTGATGCTGTGCGCCGCCGGCGCCATGGGGGTGCTGCCGTTCGCGATAATTCGTTTTATTAACCAGCAATGGTGGGTGGGCGCGCTGGATACGGCGATCGTGGCCGGCTTCCTGACACTCGGCATGTTCGTGTTGCGTTCGCGGCGGGTACGTTTTGCGAGCATCAGTATCACGGTGCTGTGCCTGCTCGGCTATCTCGCCACCCTGTACATGATTGGCTCCTCGCAGCTCTACTGGGGCTACCCTGCGCTGGTCGTAGCCTACTACCTGCTGAAACCGGAAGAAGCCGTCGCCGCGACCGGCCTGACGCTGCTCGCCATGGTGCCGATCCTGAGCACTCAGGTGGATGTGTTCGCGATCGCAACGGTATCAATAACGATGATCATGACGAGCGTCTTCGCCTACGCATTTGCCGCGCTTACGCGCAGCCAGCAGCAGCAGCTGATGGATCTCGCGACCTGCGACCCGCTAACAGGCGCGGGTAACCGCCGCGCGCTGACCCAGAAAATGTCGGAAGTCATCTCCAATCGGGCGCGCAAGAGCGCCCCTGCGTCACTGATCATCCTGGATCTCGATCACTTCAAGGCGATTAACGACGACTTCGGGCACGGCGTCGGTGACCAGATCCTCGTGCGGCTGGCAGAAATCATCAATCTCCGTATCCGGGTGACGGACAGCCTGTATCGCATCGGTGGCGAGGAGTTCGTGATCGTCGTCGACGGCCAGAATATCGAGCGCGCGACGCGCCTCGCCGAGCAGCTGCGTACGCTCGTGGAGGCCAACGAACTGGCGCCGGAACGCGAGGTCACGATCTCGCTCGGGGTGGCCGAACTGCACGAAGGCGAGACCGGTGAAGACTGGCTGCGGCGCGCCGATGACGCCCTTTACGCGGCCAAGCGCGGCGGCCGCAACCTGACCCGCGTCTCGCATATTAATGACCCGTCCGGTGAGTTCCGCATACCGGTGCAGCAAACCTAGCGACGACCCGCCGCCGCACCGCGATTGAGCTGCGCCTCGCTCACTTCGATCCAGATCGCATTGCAGTAGGCAATGCACGTTCCGTCCGCGCCAAACATGGCGGCGTCCGCGTATTGTTTACGGCCGTCGCGGTGCTGACGCTGCGCCACGATGACACAGGGCTCCGCGGCGCGCGGCAAGCGATCGATCGCGAGGGTCTGGCGACCCAGCAGGATCGGCGACATGCCAAGCGACGTGCTGCAGGCATAAGCGGTCGGGCAATCCAGCGCCGCCCAGATGAATTCCGCGCGCACCCGGCCGTGCGCGTCGGCCAGCTCTGCAGCCGGCACCCAGGGTGCCGCCAATGCACCGGTCCAGTCATGGTCGTCGGGGTCGAGCGGCCCGACATGAATACGCAAGCCGTCGCCGGCACGGCGCGCCGGCCCGCAAACGAAGCAGCCCGGCAGCGGGTGTGCTGACGCGGCGAAGGTGCGGCCGGCGGCTGCCGTCGCATCCCCTTGGTCGACGCCGGGCAGCACGTGACGCTCAGGCGTCGCGGCGCGCGCGACGGCCAGCAGTCGGTCCTGATCCAGCAGTTCGACGGCGCCGTCCCTCAGCACTACCGTTAGTGGCATATCCAGCGGTGGCGGACTCTTCAGCGTGACCTCCGCGGACCGCCCGACATAAGATGCCAGCCGGCCGGCCACGTAGCCACCGTTGGCCGAGCTGGGTGGCCCGCAAAAACGTGACGCAATATTCAGAGTTTCACCGGACAAGCCGCTTTTCCTCGGGATTACTGAACCTCCGGCACTGCGCCGGGTCCGCTTTAAAGCCCGCTATTTCGCCTCGCGAGGCACCGGTGCAGACGGTATCATGCTGCCAGCAATTCGAGGGCCAGTTCCAGCAATGCGTTCAATGAGTAAACCCACCCGCTGCCTGCGCAGTTTTCTGCCGGGCGTTGTCGTTTTGCTTGCACCGCTGTTGCTGGCCAGCTGCGGTGGCGGCGGCAGTGGTGGCAGCATCACGGGAGGCGGTTCCGGCGGCGGCTGGGTCGCCGGCGTATTTCAGCCGGCAAGCACCTATGCGGCGCGCTGTGTTGCCCCGCGCAGCGGCACCGACCCGGCCACTGGCCAACCCTATCCGGACGTCGCGGGCACCAGCACCGCTGAAAACAATTTCCTGCGCTCTTACAGCAATGACACCTATCTCTGGTACAGCGAGATCGTCGATCAGAACCCGGCGCTGTTTGATACGCCTGCCTATTTCGACCTGCTGGTAACGACCGACCTGACGGTATCCGGCGCACCGAAAGACAAGTTTCATTTTTCGATACCCAGCGATGAGTGGTTCGAGCTGTCCCAGTCAGGCGTCAGTGCGGGCTACGGCGCGCAGTGGGTCTTGCTGTCGGCGACGCGACCGCGCGAAGTGCGCGTTGCGTACACGGACCCGAATACACCGGCCACCGCTGCGGGCCTGCTGCGCGGTGCCGAACTGCTCGAGATCGATGGCGTCGACGTGATCGACGGCACGGATACCGACACGCTGAATGCCGGACTGTTTCCGGCAGCGCTGGGCGAAACCCACAATTTCCGGGTGCGCGACCCCGACGGCACTGTGCGCGACATCAGCATGACGTCGCAGCAGATTACTTCCGCCCCGGTGCAGAACGTGCAAGCGATCAGCACCGCAACCGGCAACGTCGGCTACCTGCTGTTCAACGATCACATTCGCACGGCGGAGCAGCAGCTGATCAACGCGGTGACGCAGCTGGCAGCGAGCAACATTACCGACCTCATCATCGATCTGCGCTACAACGGCGGCGGCTTCCTGTTTATTGCCAGCGAGTTGTCCTACATGGTGGCAGGTGCGAACGCGACCGGCGGACGGATTTTCGAAACCCTGAATTTTAACGACAAGTACCCGTCGACCAATCCGGTTACCGGCCAGCCACTCGCGCCCACGCCGTTCTACAACACTGCGACCACCGGCCAGTCCTTGCCGGCACTGGATCTGTCCCGCGTATTCGTACTCACCGGACCCGGCACCTGCTCAGCAAGCGAATCGATCATGAATTCACTGCGCGGCATTGGTGTGGAAGTGATCCAGATCGGCTCAACGACCTGCGGCAAGCCTTACGGTTTCTATCCCACGGACAATTGCGGTGAAACCTATTTCACGATTCAGTTCCGTGGCGAGAATGCCGCCGGCTTCGGCGACTACTCCGATGGCTTCTCGCCACAGAACGCGTCGCTCCAGACCACGCCGCTGCCGGGCTGCCAGGTTGCGGATGACTTTACGCGGGCATTGGGTGATCCACTGGAGGCACGCTTCGCGGCTGCCCTCGCCTACCGCGACGGCCAGGGCTGCCCGGCGCCAACCTCGATTGCTCTGCCGGGCGTCAGCAAGCCCGGCGCCGGCAGGTACCGCGATGAAGACCTCATCCTGCCGCGTTCACCTGTGCGCGAAATGCGCATCATGGAACGTTAGTGGACGCCAGGCACATCGCGCCCTGGCTGATCGCATTGACGCTGACGGGCTGCGCCGCGCGACAGCTGCCGGAGGGCGAACCTGCCGTTATCGTCAATCCGGACGCGAAGAGTCGCGCCGAGCTGCAGGCCATCGTTCGCACCGCGCTGCACGGCGCGCAGGTTACGCTTGCCGCCGATGCGCTGACCGATAGCAGTATTCTTGCCATCGAGCACCGTGCGCCCGCGCGGATGGATGCACCGCCTGCTACCGGGCGTGTGCTGGGTCTTGGCGAGGAGTTCCTGCTGCTGCGCGACGGCACGCAGTGCGTTCTGAAGCAGCAAAGCAGCGGCCTGCGGTGGCTGCTGTTCGACACTGAGTGCGCGGCGGCAGCGACGACGCCGCAATGAAACCCAGCATTCTGCAGCGGGTCTGAGTAGCTGCCGAGGGTCGTCGCTTTACTTGGCGCGATACGCTTGCCAGACTGCACACGCACAGGATTATTTGACTTGTTTCGCTTTCCGGAGAACCCCATGTCCCGCTGGCCGACTATCGCACTATGCGCCGCGCTCGCCTTTTATTCAGGTCTCGCCGCTGCCGAGCGGCACAGTCCGACGCTTGAGCGCATCGCCGAACGTGGCGTATTCCGCATCGGCTTCGTACCGGATGCGCCACCGATGTCATTTATTGATGCCAGCAACAAGCCGAACGGCTACTCGATCGCGTTGTGCCGGCACATTACCCAAAGTGTACGCAAGGCAGTCGGCGTGGCCGACCTGCAGGTCGAGTACGTTCCGCTGGTGTCCCCGGCCGATCGAATCAACGCGATCATAAACGGCGATGTTGATATCGAATGCGGCGCAACGACGGTCACATTAACGCGCCGCGAGCAGGTCGACTTCACGTTAATGACCTACATCACCGGCGGCACGGTGTTATCGACCAAGGCCAAGCCTATTCGCACGCTCGACGAGCTGCCCGGCAAGCGGGTTGCGGTGATTCAGGGCACGACAACCGAGGATGCCTTGCGTCGTTTCGGCGTCGCCAACGACTTCAGTTTCACCCTGGTAATGATTCGGACCCACGACGACGGCATGCTGCTGCTCAACCAGGGTAAGGTCGATGGTTACGCATCGGATCGCGCGATGCTGCTGGGACAGGTGTTCCGCAGTGTCGATGCATCCAAATACATCATGGCGCCGCGCGTATTCTCGCGCGAGCCGTACTCGCTGATGCTGCAGCGTGGCGACACGGAATTCCGCCTGCTCGCCGATCGGGCTCTGGCCGAGCTGTATGGCGGCGCTCGAATCCGTCGGCTTTACCAGGACTGGTTCGGCGGTTTCGGGGAGCCGATGTCGCCGGTCATAGAGGCACTCTATGAATTCCAGGCGGTCAGCCAGTAATTCCCCGCATACCTCGCCGCAAGCTGCTTATGTATTCGAAACCTGTTGCTGCACTGCTGTTAGTGCTCTCACTGCCGCAGGCCGCCGTCGCGGCGTTAAGCCCTGCGCGCTTTGATCATCCCGAAAAAAGCCTCCTGCGGTTGATGGTCTTTCCGGAGCTGCGCGGCGATGCCACGGCACGATTACGCTGTGCCTCCCAGGTCGACCGCAAAGGCAGGATGCAAAAGACGGGTTGTTACCTGAATACGGCCGGCGACGAGGTTTACGTTGCGCCCATTGTGAAGGCCGCGAAGAAAGCGCGCATGATCCCGGCAACCAATAACGGCGAGCCGTTTGGCGTGTACGTGCAGTTCCAGGTCGAGTTCAAAAAAGCCGGCGACGAGAAAACAATCCGCATTCTGAATAATCCGGGTTTGCAGGAAAACGTCGAAGCCTACGGCGAGGAATATATTGCGCCACAACGCGGACTGGCGACGGACCACTTCACCAGCGTCTGCCCGAAACGCGCGCGCTACCTGGTCTGGGCGAAAGCCTACGTAGGACCGGAGGGTGACCACAGCAATTACAGCATTGTGCCCGGTGAGGGTGCGCCCATTACCGAAAAATGCCGTGCGGCCATCATCGCTACCCTGCGCGACAGTATCTTTACGCCTGCCATGGTCGATGGCGAGCCGGCGCCGTCCAGCTTTATCGAACCCTTCGGTAACTGACACAGCGCGCGGCGATGGCAGAACTGCTGCTCGTTGCCGGCGTATCGCTGGCTGCATCGGCACTTACGCTGTTCTCCGGCTTTGGCCTCGGCACGCTGCTGATGCCGGTACTGGCGCTGCTGTTTCCAGTCCCGGTTGCCGTCGCCGCAACCGCCGTCGTTCATCTTTGCAACAATCTTTTCAGGCTCGTCCTGATCGGACGTCACGCGCGGCTCGATGTCGTACTGCGCTTCGGCGTCCCGGCCGGTGCGGCCGCCCTGCTTGGCGCGTACGCGCTGCTGCAACTGTCATCGCTGCCTGTCGTCTGGCGCTACGACGGGTTCGGCGCGACTCGTAACGTCGAGGCGGTGCAGCTCGCGATCGGCATCCTGATTATGCTGTTCGCGGCGCTCGAACTAAGCCCAAGATTTGCGCGGCTCGCAATCCCGCCGCGCTTCCTGCCGCTGGGTGGCCTGGTGTCCGGCTTTTTTGGCGGCCTGAGCGGCAACCAGGGTGCGCTGCGCGCCGCGTTCCTGGTACGGGCGGGTCTCGACAAAACCGCTTTCGTGGGCACCAGTGTCGTGTGCTCGGTTATCGTGGATACCTTGCGCCTGCTGGTTTATGGCTTTGTCTTTCTCGGCAGCCGGGAAACGTTTCTTGACCCGGCACTGCAGGAGACCGTGCTGGTCGCCATTGCGGCGGCGTTTGCCGGGGCCTTCGCGGGCGTCCGCCTGCTCGGCAAAGTTACCCTTCGCTTCGTTCAGCTCACCGTTGCCGGCATGATGCTGCTGATCGGCGCCGGCCTCGCCAGCGGCATGCTATAGCGGCGCGGTCCATTGCGGCCGATTGCGCCAGGGCAGGCGTCAGCGGCCGCGACGCGCCACATCATCAGGCAGCACCGCCTCGATTCGCTCCATGACATCAAGCCGGTGCACGAGATCATGGATGTAATCGAGCCTGTCCGTCTCCAGGATAAGCTTGTCGCCGAGCTCGTAACTGTCGATCCATTGCTCGTAAAGGCGCTCCAGTCGCTTCAGGTAACTGAGCGGCACGTTGTTCTCCATCTCCCGGCCGCGCAGCCGAATGCGCTGGCGCAGCGTGCGCATCGAGCAGCGCAGATAGATCATCAGGTCCGGTGGCCGGATGGCGTTGAGTATGGACTCGTAAATGCTGCAGTAGGTCTGCCAGTCCCGTTCGTCAATCTGTTTCATTTCGTGCAAAGCGGTCGCGAAAATTTCGGCGTCTTCAAAAATCGTGCGATCAAGCACGACAACACCCGGCATTCGATCGAGCTCCTGGTGGATGCGAAACTTGTTGCCGAGAAAGTAAATCTGCGAATGAAACGCCCAGCGCTTCATATCCTTGTAGAAATCCGGCAGGTACGGATTGTCTTCGCTGGGTTCGTAGAACGGCGCGATCCCGTAAGTCCGGCTCAGGAACTCCACGAGCGTGGACTTGCCAACGCCGATATTGCCGGCAATCGCAATCGATCGCCGCGCAACCGGCGCTGGCGAGCCACTCATCCGGCAGACCGCTCAGCGCACATTAGTTCGCTTCATGCACAACCTTGCCACCGACAACGGTCTTCCGCACGGTAACGTCCTTGATGGCATCGGGGTTCATGGTGCGCAGGTTATCGGACAGCACCACGAAATCCGCGAGCTTGCCAACCGTGATCGAGCCCTTGATATCCTCCTCGAACGCGGCAAAGGCGGTATTCAGCGTGTAGCCCTGAATCGCCTGTTCAACGGTCAGCTTCTCCTGCGGAAACCAGCCACCCTCCGGCGCACCGGCGAGCGTCTTGCGCGTGACTGCCGCATAGATGCCGAGCAACGGGTTCAGGTAGTAACGCGATGCGTTAGTGCCGGGCGAGTCGGAGCCGAAGCTGACAACCGAACCTGCATCCCACATGCGCCGGAACGCGTAAGCGCCGCGCGATCGTTCGCGACCGATGCGCTCTTCCATCCAGCGCATGTCATCGGAGGTATGGAATGGCTGCACTTCCATCACCACCCCCATGCGGCCCGCCCGTTCAATATCGCGATCGGTCATGACCTGCGCGTGTACCAGCCGGAAGCGGCGATCTTTCACGCCGTTCTTTTCGATCAGGCGCTCCACCATGTCCATCAGGTAGCCATTCGCTTCGTCGCCGATCGCATGCACCGTCAGCTGGATATCGTGCGCATCGGCCAGCAAGGCGAGTCGCTCGAGCCGGCTTTGCATGTCTTCCGGATTATCGGGACTGCGCTCAAACGGAAACATGATGTCGCGCCAGATCCCGCGGCTCGCCGGATTGTGCGTGTACGGCTCATAGAAGCGCGCAGAGCTGTTACCCATGATGCCGTCGATCCAGGCTTTCACAGCGCCGTAACGAATCCATTCATCGCCGAAACCGATATGAATGCCCAGCGCCTCCATGGACTCCCACTGATCGAGCGGCGGGCGGTAGCGCACGCGCGCCGTCATCTGACCGCCATCTTTCAGTTCCTGGTAGATATCGACCTGAATCGGCGGCGACGTTACGTCCGAGTAGCTCGTGACACCGACCTTGCGCATTTGCTCCCAGGCCCGCAGGGTCTCGGCCGTGCGCTGGGCGCGGGAGGGTTCCGGAATCAGCGCATCGAATAACGTCCGCACGTTGTCCTTGACCAGCACCGTGGATTCGACCGCACCCGACACCGGGTTAAACAAGGCACCGGTAGGCTCACCATTGCGATCACGTTCAACGGCGATGCCCTCAGGATCCGGCATACCCTTGCGAATGCCGGCGCGCTCCAGCGCCGCGGAGTTCGCCAGGTAAACCTTGCGATCAAAACGTCGCACCAGCACCGGCCGGTCGCCCGTGATGCCATCGATCATGCGTTTGTTTGGCAGAAACAGGTTGCCGTACAGATCATCCGGATTGACCTCGCGGCCGGCTTCGGCAACATCGCCTGCCGCCCAGGTTTCATAGGCAGACCAGTCGCCGCCGGTGATCCAGGTGCCCGGCGCATAGCGGCCGTGCACATCACGAATACGTGCAACAAAATTTCGCTCATCGGAAACGTCCAGCAGGTTTAGCCCGTAAAGCAACTGCCCGGTGCTGGCGAAATGCACGTGATTGTCATTGAAACCCGGCACGACGAACTGGCCTTTGAGATCCAGTACACGCGTCGTGGGACCGACGTGCGCGACAACGCCGGCATCGTCGCCAACGTAAATGAACTTGCTATTGGACACGGCCAGCGCCGTTGCCTCCGGCCGCGCGCTGTCCACTGTCCAGATCGTCGCGTTGCGCACGACCAGGTCGGCGACCTGCGCGTTTGCGCCGCCGAACGAGGCACCAAGCAGTACCGCACCTACCAGCCATTTTCCTGCAGTTGTCATTACTCCCCCTTGTCTGCCGCCCGCAGGCAGCCGCTACGTGATCAATGCTCTTCGGTGGTCCAGTCGCAGTTCTCACAGTGCGGCGATACGCCATTGTCCTGCAGAACTGCAAAAATGAAGTCGCGCCAGGTTTCGCTTGGCGTCCAGACCGAGTTCATATCGCGCTTGGCCTCGGCCAGCGGAACGCCGCCGTAAATAACGCGGTAAAGAAAGCTGAATGCGGACGCCCGAAAATTAACCTGGCAGTGCAGTAAGGTCTTGCGCGCCGGCGCACGCTGCATCGCGCCGGCAAACAGGTAGAAATCGCTCAGGGTCGGGTTATCCCAGTTGACCGGAATATGCAGGTATTCCATACCCAGTGACTTGACCAGGCGGTCCTCATTCGGCAAGGACTTTTCGTGATCGGACCAAGCGATATAGACAATCCGCTCGAAGCCTGCCTCGCGGATCGTCGCCAGCTGCGTTTCGCTGGGTTGGCCGGAGCTTGCGAACGACTCCGAGTACTGGCGAAAGTTGCTGATATCCTGCAGCTCGCCATTCTCCGCCTGCGCGCCAAACGCCATAGCCAGGCCAATAATCAACGTTACTGCTTTCATTCACACTCCGGGTTTCTCTATTCGTCGATGCCTTCGAGCGACAGGAAGAACGCATAATACAACGCGGTCTCTTCGAGGCTCTGGTAGCGCCCTGTCTTGCCGCTGTGGCCTGCCTGCATATCCGTTTTCAGTAACAGCAGATTGTCATTGGTGCGGTAGCTGTTGATTTTCGCAACCCACTTTGCCGGTTCCCAGTATTGCACCTGTGAGTCGTGCAAACCGGTGGTTACCAGCAAATGCGGGTAATCCTGCCGCCTGACGTTATCGTACGGTGAATACGACAACATGTATTCGTAATATTTCGGATCACGCGGATCACCCCACTCGTCGTATTCGCTCGTGGTCAAAGGAATACTGTCATCAAGCATCGTGGTCACAATATCAACGAACGGCACTGCCGCAGCAATGCCCCGGTACAGTTCCGGCGCCATGTTCATGATGGCGCCCATAAGCAGGCCGCCGGCACTACCGCCGCGCGCGTAAAGATGCTCCGGGCTGGTGTAGCCCTCGGCAACCAGGTAACGCGACACATCAATGAAGTCGTTAAAGGTATTCATTTTCTGCAGCTGACGGCCAGCATAGTACCAGTCTCGCCCGAGTTTCGAACCGCCGCGGATATGAGCGATCGCGTAAACGAAACCGCGGTCCAGCAGGCTCATGCGATCGGCATTGAATCCTGCATCGATTGTGACGCCGTAGGATCCGTAGCCGTACTGCAGCAAGGGATGGCTGCCATCGCGCTGCATGCCTTTGCGATACACCATGGATACCGGGATAAGGGCGCCGTCGCGGGCCGGTACCTGCAGTGCTATCGTTTCGTAGTTATTGCGGTCAAAGTCCGGACCGGCGCTTTCTTGCTTCAACAGGCGCCGCTCGCGACTCGCCATGTTGTACTCGTAGGTGGACTCCGGGGTCGACATCGACTCGTAGGAAAAACGCAGCCATGCTGAGTCATAGGCGACGTTGCCGTAGGTATACGCGGTAAAGACTTGCTCTTCGAAATCGATGCTGTGCAGCGCGCCGCTCTGCCGGTCGATGATCTCGAGTTGCACGACGCCCTCGTTCAATGTCGACAGGACGAAAAAGTCACGGAAAACGTCCACGCCTTCGATCAATACCGAATCGCGATGCGCCACGACCTCCCGCCAGGCCGCGCGGGCGGTGTTATCGAGTGGCGATTCGAACAATCGGAAATTGGTCGCCCCGTCATTGGACATGATGTAGAAACGATCACCGCCGTCGGTGACGTAGTACTCATGCTCGCCGCAGCGCGGCAGGAACAGCTTCGGCTCGGTATTTGGCGCATCGGCCGGCAGGAAACGAACCTCCGTCGACAGCGTCGACGCGCTGACCAGGAACAAGGTCCTGCAGGACAGGGATTTCTCGACCCAGACTGAGTTGGTCTCGTCGTCCTCCTGGAACAGCAATTGATCCTTGGTCCCGCCAAGGGTGTGCGACAGCACCTGGTAGGTGCGCAGCGTCGCCGGATCCTGCCGACTGTAGAGAACCGTCTGGCTGTCACTCGCCCACTCGAAATTCTGCGTCACATTTTCGATCCGGTCGGCCAGCAGCGCGCCGCTTTCGAGATCCAGGAAGTAGATGGTGAAAAACCTCCGGCCCTGCGTGTCAACAGCGTACGCGGCAAGCCGGTGATCCGGGCTCACCTCGAAACTGCGGACGGCGAAAAACTCCTTGTCCCCGGCGATCCCGTTGACATCCAGCAAGATGTGCTCGGCAGCATTCAGCGACTTCGGTTTGCGGCAGTAGATCGGGTATTCGTTACCCTTCTGGTAGCGATGGTAATACCAGTAATCGCCATCACGATACGGCGCCGAGGTATCGTCCTCGGGAATGCGGCTCTTCATTTCCTCGATCAGCCTGTTTTGCAGCCGCGCGGTTGGCGCCATTGTCGTATCGGCCAGCTCATTCTGTTTACCCAGCCATTCAATAACGCGCGGGTCTTCCCTGTCATTCATCCAGAAATAGTCATCGACGCGCACGTCGCCATGCTGCTTGATTTCTTGTGAAATTTTCTGCGCCATAGGAAGTTCTTGAGCCTTGTTAAGTGCGCCGCCGGCAGCACAGCGAGAAACCGAGGCTGGCAACGGTTCAAACGAAACGCAGGCGCCGGATTCAGAGGCACGCATTATCACCACTTCGCGGGCAAATTACAGCGATTCGTCAGTGGCCCGCGGTTTGCTCGCAAACTGTGGAATAATGCGCGTGGTGCACCCCTCGCCGGCCAGCGCATGGCGCGGCGCGGAGCGCTGCCAATCGTCCGGTTAATAAGTCGAATAAAACGAGGGGGTGGCATGACGACCGGGGACCAGCGCGCAACACCGCAGCTGCTACGCAATATCGGTTTCTTCGGCATCGCCGTTGTTGCCTTGAATGGGGTAATCGGCGCCGGCATCTTCGCGTTGCCGGCTGCAATCACCGCACGCGCCGGCGCACTGAGCCCCTGGTTGTTCCTGATCATCGGCGCACTGGTCATTACCGTTGTGCTGACGTTCGCCGAGCTGGCCAGTTACTTTCGTAACACGGGCGGACCCATTCTTTACACCACGCAGGCTTTCGGCCCCCTGACCGGTTTCAGTACAGGCTGGATCCTGTTTCTCAGCCGCGTAACGGCCTACGCCGCCAACATGACCGTAATGGCGAAGTACCTTGGCGTTGTGATTCCGTTCTTCGCTACCGATATCGGGCGCGCTCTGCTGATCATCGGCGTCGGCGGAGGCCTGACCTGGGCCAACTACGTGGGTGTGCGCGACGGCGTGCGCACGCTGGGCGTGCTCACCTTCATGAAGCTGGTACCGATCGTACTGTTGATTCTGCTCGGCCTTCCCTACGTCACGGGCGATACGTTCATGCCGTCGAACCTGCCCACAATCGACGACCTGGGCGGTACGACCCTGCTGCTGATTTACGCCTACGTGGGCTTTGAGTCCACGACCATCATCTCAGGTGAAGCGAAAAATCCGACGCGCACGCTGCCGATTGCACTGGTTTCAACCGTGGTGCTCATCGCCGTTCTGTATTTCCTGATCGTGCTGGTCTATATCTCGGTTCTGCCGAACGCAAGCAGTAACCAGACACTGATCGACGTAGGCCGCGAACTGGCCGGGCCCGCCGGCGCGCTGGCGATTACCATCGCCGCGGTGTTTTCGATTGGCGGCAATCTTGCAAGCATCATGCTCGCGGTGCCCAGATTGACCTTCGCTTTATCGGAACAACGCTCGCTGCCGCGCTGGTTTGGAGCGATCCACGAACGCCATGCGACGCCCGGCAATTCCATTCTGTTTCTTGGCGCGCTCGGCGTCGCGTTCGCGCTGAGCGGGACCTTCGCGAAGCTTGCTGTCGCGAGTTCGCTGATGCGCCTGATCTGCTACGTGCTGTGCATCGCGGCGCTGCCGGCCGTCCGGCGCAAGGCAGATGATGCAGCGCGCGCCGCGGCGTTCAGGCTCAAGGGCGGCTACGCGATTCCGGCCGTGGCCATGGCGCTGTGTTTGTGGATCATGTGGCAGTCTGCCGGTGATGCCTGGCTGATGACCGGCATCCTGTTGCTGGTCGGACTTGGGCTCTACTGGCTGACCGGCCGCGAGTCGCTGTGGTCGCGACGCGCATAAAAAAACGCCGCACGACCGGCAAACGGTCGTGCGGCGCTCGTCAAGCAACTTAGTCTTTGACCGCTTCGAGCGCTTCCAGGCGCGCTGCCTCGAACTCATCGCCCTTGTTCCAGCGCGGCATCTCGTCCGCGTTGGCGATCGACAGCCCGGTCCAGAAGCCGAGCCGCGCGTCGTCAATCATGCCGTCAAAATTCCAGGTCGGATCGTACTCGTCCGTCGGCTGGTGATAGTTGACGTCCGTGTAGTGGTCCTGCTGTTCGCGACCCCAACCTTCCGGCCGATCGACGAAATCCGTACCGCTGTCGAGGTACAAAGCCGGAACACCGATCTTGGCGAAGCTGAACTGATCCGAGCGATAGAAATAGCCACGATCGGAAAACTGGTCCGGCTTAACGACGCGGTTCTGCGAATCGGCAATCGACTTGACGATGTCATCGATTGTCGATTTACCGAGGCCGATGAAGGTGATGTCATGTGTATGACCCCAGATATTGCCGCCATCGTAGTTGATGTTCGCGGCAATCTTGCCTGGCGGGAATGTCGGGTTCGCCGCGTAGTACATCGAGCCCAACAGGCCCTGCTCTTCGGCAGCAACAAAGGCGAACAGCATTGAGCGGCGCGGGGCTGCGGGCAACGCCTTGATCGCGCCGGCGATCGACAGCAACTGCGCCACGCCGGATGCGTTATCCATCGCGCCGTTATAGATCGTGTCGCCGTCGGCGTTCGGCGTGCCGATGCCGAGGTGATCGTGGTGCGCGGTGAAGACCACCACCTCGTCCCGCAGCTTGGGATCACTGCCCGGCAGCAAGCCCAGCACGTTGGCCGTTTCGACACTGGTCAATGACACATCCATGCCGAACGATGTCTTCACACCCAGCGGCACCGGCTTGAAATCCCGGTTGTCGGCCGCTTCGCGCAGCGCGTCGAGATCGTGACCACCGAGCGCGACCAGCTGGCGAGCCGCATCCTCAGTGACCCAGGTTTCGATCTGCGAGCGGGGCTCGGCGCCGGCCGGCAGCTCGAACTGCTCGCCGGTCCAGGAGGTTTGCACGACCTGGAACGGGTAGCCGGCGGACGGCGTCGTGTGAATGATGATGGCCCCGACCGCCCCCTGGCGTGCGGCGCTTTCGAACTTGTAGCCCCAGCGACCGTAGTACAGGCGCGTTTCACCGGCGAACAGCTCCGGATCCCAGGACGGATCGTTGTTCATGATCAGAGCGATCTTGCCGGTCAGGTCCATGCCCTTGAAATCATCCCATTCGTATTCCGGCGCCTGGATACCGTAGCCGACGAAAACGATTTCGGCGTCCTTCACTTCGGCGCGCTTCTGCTGCACACCGCTGCCGGCGATGAACTGGTCCCATTGCTTTAACGTCAGCTTCTTGTTGCCAGCGCTGAAGTCCCAGGTCGGCGGCTGTTCAGCCGTTACACCGATCAGGTTGAAGGTCTGCTGCCAGCTGCCGTCTGCAGCACCCGGCTGCAGCCCCAGCGATTTCATTTGCTCGATGATGTAGTCACGCGCCATGCGGTCGCCGCGACTGCCGGGACCGCGACCTTCGTAGGCGTCGCTCGACAGTTCGATGATGTGGCCACGCATGGAGTCTGCGGTTATCAGCGTTGCCGCCTGTTCCGCTGAGGCGCCGCTGCTCGCGCTGGTGCCAGTGCTCTGCGTGTCCGCAGGCTCACCGCCACAGGCGGTTAATGTCAGGCAGGCGGCCAGCGCCAAAAAGCTTCGAATGGTAATCAAGGGTGTTCCTCACGGGTTTTGCGGGCCGCTACCTTACCACGCAGCGGACGTGCTTTGCAGCTCGGCGCCAGTTATAGAATTTGCAACAATAATACGTAATTATCGGTTGTTTTATATAAGGTTTTCTTTGAGAAAAGATTGCATCGCAAGCCACGCCCTGCGGTCGGCAGCGGGCTCGTAAAGGAGCCCGTTCGCCGCGTCATTTGCGAGCGGGTTGGTAAAGGCGTGCAGCGTATTGCCATAGGCATGCAGCTGCCAGTCGGCCCCGGCGCCGCTCAATTCAGTGGCCAGCTCCAGCACGGCTGCGGGTGTTGCCAGCGGGTCATCCCAGCCATGCAGTACCAGGATTTTGCTCGTGATCGCGTTGGCCGGGACTTCTTGCGGCGCGCCCAGCAGTCCATGAAAACTCACGACGCCGCGGACGTCGGCGCCGCACCTGGCGAGGTCCAGTACACACAGGCCGCCGAAGCAAAAACCGATCGCCGCGGTTCGCTGAGGGTCCACCTCAGCTTGTGCGCGCAGAGCCTGCAGTGCCGCAAGCAGACGGCGTTGCAGCCGTGACCGATCGTCGATAAACGGCTGCATCAGCGCCGCATTCTCTGTCGCGTTCGTGCCGAGTTTGCCCTTGCCGTAAACGTCCAGCGCGAAGCCGACGTAACCGAGCCGGGCCAGTTCAAAGGCCTTGTTATTTTCGAAATCACTGCGACCGCGCCAGGCATGGGCCACAAGGACGCCGGGCCGCGGTCCCGGGATGCTGTCATCCCAGCTGACGCTGGCGCACAGCGTCGCGTCACCATCAAGGTATTCGCAGGTTCGGGTCTGGATGGTCAATGCGTACTCCTCGCTGCACAGCAGGAGCACATGCTAGCAGACCGCAGGCACTTCAGTTCTCGCCGGCATTCACCCCAAGGTGCTCGGACAGCCAGCCCTGCGCTTCGCGGCGCGCATCGAGGATTTCCTCAAGCGCGAGCGCCTGCGCGGAACGTTCTCTATTCTGCTTGCCGGATTCATTGCCCAGGCGCTCCGCGATATAGAACCACTTGTAGGCTTCACGCTTGTCCTGGGCGCTGCCTTCACCGGAAAAATACAGCGCACCCAGATTGTTTTGCGCTACCGCGTTGCCCTGCTCGGCAGAAAGTCGGTACCAGTAAAGCGCCATGCTTTTGTCCTGGAGCACGCCTTCACCCGCGTCATACATCGCGCCAAGATTGTTTTGCGCATCGTGATTGCCCTGCTCCGCCGCCAGTCGATACCAGTGCACCGCCAGCGCGTTGTTCTCGGCTGTACCCTTGCCGTCGTCCAGCATCAGCGCCGCCGCGTACTGTGCATGCGGTGAACCCTGCCCGGCTGCGCGCAGGTACCATTTGAACGCGCCGCGCAGGTCAACCGCCGTGCCTTCGCCGGATTCGAGCATGACGGCCAGATTCACCTGCCCGCCAACGTGGCCCTGCTCGGCAGCGGCCTGGTACCAGCGCAGCGCGTTTGCATTGTCTTCAGGGATGCCGACGCCAATGTCGTACATCATTGCAAGATTGAACTGGGAACGCAGATGGCCGCGCTGCGCCGCTTCGAGATACCAGTCAGCCGCAGCGGCCTTGTCCTGCTTGACGCCATCGCCGCTGTCATACAGCAATGCGATCGCGTACAGCGCATCGAGATCACCGGCGGCCGCCGCTTTCCGGTACCACTCGAGTGCCAGGGCATTGTCTTCGGCGACGCCGTCGCCAACGTCGTACAGGTAGCCGAGATTGAACTGCGCCGGAGTATAGCCCTGGTCAGCGCTCAGCGCGTACCACTCGATTGCCCGCTTGATGTCGCGAGCCGTACCCTCGCCGCGACCGTACATCAGGCCAAGATTGAACTGCGCCTGTTCATCGGCCATCGCCGCCGCCGCCTCGTACCAGCGAATCGCTGCGGCGTTGTCCTCGACCACGCCCTCACCGAAATCGTAAATGGAGGCCATTGCAAACTGCGATGCGAGGTCGCCCTGCTCGGCAGGTTCGCGGTACCAGTCCAGTGCCAGCTGCTTGTCGACGGAAACGCCGAAACCCTCGTCATACATCAGCGCAAGGTTGTACATCGCGCTCAGGTCGCCGGCTTCGGCAAGCGGCAGCCATGCATCCATTGCGACCGGGTAGTCGCCGCTATTGAACGCTGCGAGCCCGCGCTGAAACGCACTGGACTCCTCACCGTGGACCGGTGAGGCCAGCAGTCCTGCCACAACGAATAAGGCCGGCAATTTCATGGCTCGTGGCGCTGCATCTGCAGTGCCGCACCTCTCAGTAAGAGATTGACAGCCTTAAATTACTGAGAGGTGAAAACGAATTCCATGAACCAGTCGACACCACGGTCGGCCAAAACCGTGCAGGCGTCAGGTTTCAGCCAATAAACGGCGTATGCCGGCTGAACGGCTTTGCAATCAGCAGCTGCACATTGCCGATAGCGCGCTCCATGAACGCGCCTTCGCAGTAGCCGAGGTAATATTTCCACAATCGCAGGAAATCTTCCGAGTAACCGAGATTGCGAACGGTATCCAGTTTGCTCAGGAAACGATCGCGCCAGTGTCGCAGCGTGGTTGCGTAGTGCGGCCCGATGTCTTCGGCATGCACGATCCGCATGTCGCTGGCGGCGGTCATCGCTGCACTCAGTGCCGTTACGGATGGCAGGCAACCACCGGGAAAGATGTAGCGCTGGATGAAATCGACCGATTTCAGTGCACCCTTGTAGCGCTGATCGGCAATCGTTATCGACTGCAGGCACATCAGCCCTTCGGGCTTCAGCAATCGACTGCAGGTGTCGAAGAACTGGTCGTAGTACTCGTGGCCTACCGCTTCAATCATCTCGATCGACACCAGCTTGTCGTAGCTGCCTTCGAGCTGTCGATAGTCATTCAGCAGCAAGGTGATCCGGTCTTCGAGGCCGGCCGCCCGCACGCGCTGCCTTGCCATTTCGAACTGCTCACGCGAAATGGTGGTTGTAGTGACATGGCAGCCGTAGTGACTGGCCGCGTAGATCGCGAAGCCACCCCAACCGCTACCAATTTCCAGCACGCTGTCGGACGGACCCAGTTCGAGCTTGCGGCAGATTCGTTCGAGCTTTGCGTCGGAAGCCTCTTCGAGTGTCATCTTCGGCGATTCGAAAACGGCTGAGGAATACATCATGTTCTCGTCGAGCCACAGACTGAAGAAATCGTTACCTATGTCGTAATGCGCGGCAATGTTGCGGCGACTGCCTTTGTGGCTGTTCCGGTTCAGCCAGTGAAAAGTTTTTTGCAACGGTTTGGTCAGACGTGCGAGGCCGGTTTCCAGGTTTTCAAGTACCTGACGATTGCGCAGCAGTACTCGCACGACATCGGTCAGGTTTGGAGAATCCCAGTAGCCGCGAATGTAGGCCTCACCGGCCCCGATGGAGCCTGCGAACGCAACGTCGCTGTAGAAGCGCGGGTCGTGCACATGGACGACGGCCTGCACGGGTTCTGCAGCCGACGCACTCCCAAACTGCGTCGAACGCTCGCCTTCGTGCAGGCGCAGGCTGCCGTCCGCGATGTCCGCAAGACGCTTCAATACCTGCCGCCTTGCCAGCCGATCAAGGCCCGAAGGCTTTGGCGTTCCTTCAAGAAAGCGCGGTGAAGTCAGGGAAATCTCGTTCATCGTGTGGTTACCGTCTCTACTCGTTTCGCGGGATGGGCATACAGGGGCACGCGCTTTAGCCAAAGCTTCAGCGCCTGCCAGTGAATTGCGGTGATGATGCGCATCGTCATCAATGGGTACTGGACGAGCACGCGGGCGAGCGCCGCGCCCGTCAGCTCGCGCCGGCGCAGCGCAAGGCTGGCGTCGAACAGGCGTTCGCCGTCTTTATTATTGGCCATGAATACTCGAAGCCGGTCGTCCGGCGGCAGGAAAGACCAGTCGTAGTCGATGTCCATCGCCATGAACGGCGACACGTGCATCATCTTTGCCGGTTGAAAACGCAGCGCCGCACCGCGGCCCAGGCTTTTGTCTGCCGGCAGCACGTAGCAATAGCGCTCACCCCACGGCGTGTTGTTGACTTCCGCCACGATGGTTTCGAGGTTTTCGCCGGTGTGGTCAAAGCAATAATAGAAGCTGACCGGGTTGAAGCCGTAGCCGAAATAGCGCAGATGAGTAAGCAGTCGAATCGGCCCCGACGGCGAACGCCCGGTGTGCTGCTGGACGAGCTGCCGGACCGCCTGCTTCAACGGTACTGCAGGGTCGCCCAGGTGGTCTTCCCGACGGAAGCGCGCCAGCGCGGCGCGGCGTACCGACCACAGCCAGCGGCGCTCGAACAGTGATGGCAATTCGTCGAGGTCCAGGTACATCATGAATACCCGGTACGAGAAGCGGTGCCGCGCCGGCACGCGGCGCGTGTGCCTAACCTGCCCTTCGAAGATGCAGCTGTCCATGCGCCAGCCCCTCCCGAAAATCGCGAACGGCATTTATCGCACTGACAACGCCGTCCTCGTGGAATCCATTGCGCCAATAGGCACCGCAAAAATAGCTGCGGCTGCCCTGGTTGATTTCGGACTGGCGGGCCTGCGCAGCAACCGACTCGCGACTGAACACCGGATGATCGTATTGCACACGTTTCAGCACCTTGCTTTCGTCGATCAGCTCGTTGCTGTTCAGTGTAACCAGGTACTGCTCTGCGACGGGCAGGCTTTGCAGAATGTTCATGTTGTAGGTAACCGACACGCGACCATCCGCAGTCTTTGGCAAATGATAATTCCATGCGGCCCAGGCGCGCCTGCGGCGTGGCATTAGTGACGAGTCGGTATGCAGAACCGCTTCGTTCTGCTGGTAGGGGATTGCGCCCAGTACATCCCGCTCAAGACCGGACGCGTCCGCCAGCATCGCGAGCGCCTGGTCGCTGTGGCAGGCCAGGAACACGAAATCGAAGTGCTCTGTACCCGCATCCGTCCTGATGGACACGCCATTGGGCGAACGTCGAACTGAACGGACCGGGCAGCGCAGGCGAATGCGCTCACGGTGGCCTGCGACCAGCCGCTTGACGTATTCACGAGAACCGCCCTTGATCACGCGCCACTGCGGGCGATCTTTTAATTGCAACAAGCCATGATTAAGGAAGAACCGCACCAGGAAATAGACCGGCATATCGCAGACTTTCTGCGGTTCCGCGGACCAGATCGCCGCCGCCATCGGCACCAGGTAGAAGCTGGAAAACTCTTCGCAATAGCCGTGCTCATCAAGATACTCACCGAGAGACTGGCCACGCTCACCGCGCGCCAGCAGCATGGATGCCTGCTTATTGAAACGCAGAATGTCGCGCACCATCCGAATGAAAGCCGGCCGCATAACATTGCGGCGCTGCGCGAACAGCGCATTCAGTGAAGCGCCGTTGTATTCAAGGTTCGCCGCTTCGCTGCGCACGCTGAAGCTCATGACGCTCGGCTGCCAGTCCTGCCCGATCGCGGCCAGCAGCTGGTTGAACTCCGGGTAAGTCCGGTCATTGAAAACGATAAAGCCTGTATCAACGGCCAGCCGACCGGCGCTGCTTTGTACGTCGACGGTGTTGCTGTGGCCCCCGACGTAATCCCCGGCTTCGAACACCGTGATCTCATGCTCGTCCCGTAACAACCATGCCGCGGTGTTGCCCGCAATGCCGCTACCCACGATCGCGACTCTCATCGGCCTGCGTTTCCTGACGCAATCGCTGCGCTTACCACTTCTGCGGCACCTTTTGGACCTCAGACGTGTCGTAACCAACGCTGCCAATGAATTTGAGCAACCGGTCGTAACTTGCCTCGTCGATCGTCGGCGCGCGGGCCATCAGCCAAACGTAGTCCCGCTTGTTCCGCCCGATCACCGTTGTCGAGTAGCTGTCGTCCAGGTAAATGATCCGGTAGTCCGCTTTGATCGGCCAGATAAAGCGCATCCCCCAAACTGCATTGGACGGGTGATCTGTAACGAATCCTTTCGGCGAGTGGACTTTTTTCTCGCCGTCGAACGCGCCATCACGAAACGTGAAAGTGGTCGCAATCGTGCCATCGTCATTGAGCTCGTAAGTTTCGACGGCGTTATGGGCGCCCTTCTCAATAAAGGTTGGAATGTTTGCGATCACGTACCAATCGCCCATGAAACGCGGGATATCGACGTGATCGACAGGTTTTAGTTCGGGCATGTTGGTACCACAGGCCGCCAGCAGCGGCATTAGAATCAGGGCGTAAAGGGGCGTTCTAAAACTACTGAATTGGCACAGCATCAAATCAACTCGTAGCGAATTTTGCGTCCGCCCTTGGCAAGCGATTCAAGCGCGAGCCACTCGTTATTCATCGAATACCAGACCTCAAGGTCGGTATTTTTCGCGGTAAGCCTGAAGCGCTGCGCAGGTCTTTGCTCACCACGCACGGCGATCGTATCCGTACCCAATGACTCTACATTGACCTCCAGGTATTCGCCTGTTTGCGGATTCAACAGTCGCGGCTGTTTCAGGATATCGGGATTCCAGTACGCGAATGTCATGACGCAGAACGGCAAGGCGCCCTTCTCCGCGGGATTCTGCACGACGAACTGGTCACCCTGCTGTTGGCCGATAACCTTTTGCTGCTTGCCGTTGGTCACAGTTTTCGCATCGATCTCGCGCAGACAACCGTCAGACCACTCCTCTGTGTTGCTGTGCTGGTAGCGGTAGGCGGAGAAAAACAGAAACTTGACTTCAAAGTTCGCCTCACTCTCCAGCACGCGACGTGCGCCCGAATCTTTAATCTCGAAGCTGTGCGTGCCGATCGGTGAACCATCGAGAAGCACGCGAAACTGCCACTCGTTGTCGGCATCGGCAGCGTACGCGAGCTGGCCGCCCAGTAACGCGGCTGCGATGCAGAGTAGGAAAGCCCTGCGGAAAATCCGATTCATAAAGTTCACCTGTTTCTGACAAAGCGCCGGTAAGGCGCAGATCAGTGAGTAAGCAGTCATTCCGTCGCCCACGCGATCGTGCGGGTTGACGCGCGAATTCCGTTAAAGCGTTCGGCGAGCAGCAGCAACGCCGGCATCATCAGTGCCCAACCAACGCCCAGAGCGATCATTGCGGAGACCGGCTCGACAAGCATAATGCCGTCCAGCTTTTGCCCTGCAAGGTACGACAGCGGCCCGCCGAACAGCCCAAAGCCCGCAGCCAGCAAGGGTCGCCCCTTTAACCAGCCCATCGACACGTTGAGCGTGGTCGCGAACAGCATCCACATCAACACGATCCAGTACGGTGCGATACCTGTAGCGATATTGCCCGAGGGATACGCCACAAAGCCCTGCGCGACCAGCAGGCTGTCCCACGCGCCACCGACTGCACCGCACAGCAGCAGCAGTGCGAGCTCCGCGCGCGGATTCGCCGCCCGAGCGAGATGCAGCGCGATCACCCCGGCGATGACAGCGGCGCCAACCGCCGGCACCAGCGCGGCGGCGCTCAGCACCGCCGCGAACCAGGCCAGCTGAAAACCCGCGAAGTTGATGATGAGCGCCACGACTATTTCGCCGACGCTGCGATTGGCCGGCGCTTGAACAGGTAGTGACCGACATACCATTCCTGGCCATCATTGAAATCAAACAGCTCTGCGCAGGCCATGAAAAAGATCCGCCAGCGGACAAACCAGGTTTGCGCGCTCGCAGCGCCATAGGTATCGCGCAGAATTGGCATGATCACGTTGCGCCGTTCATCCATACGCCGCAGCCATGCGTTCGACGTCCGGGCATAGTGCTCTCCCGACCAGCGCCAGCGGTCGCTGAGCAGGAGGTCATCCTGAAAATGCAGCGGCAGGTCGTCGCTGGGCATGATGCCGCCGGCAAAGAAGAAGCGCGTCATCCAGTCCTGCGGCCCCTGGTCGATGAATTCGTAAGGCGTCGAGCGGTGGCAAAAGATGTGCATGAAAAAACGGCCATCGGGCTTGAGCCAGCCCGCGACCCGTTGAAACAGCTTCTGGTAGTTGCGCATGTGCTCGAACATTTCGATCGAGACAATGCGATCAAACTGCGAGCCCGCCTCAAACACGTTCATATCGCAGACCTCGACCCGCAGGTTGGTCAGCCCGCGCGCCGCAGCCTCTGCGACAATGTGATCGTGCTGGGAGCGCGAGTTCGACACCGCGCGTACGCTGCTGTTGGGGTAATGGCTGGCAATCCACAGACTGAGTGAACCCCAGCCGCAGCCAAGATCGAGCACCGACATGCCATCGCGAAGTCCCGCGCGCTCGCAGCTGATGCGTAAGGCGTTTGCCTCCGCATCGGCCAGCGAGTCGGTGCCCTCGTTCCAGTAGCAGCAGCTGTATTTGCGGTGCTCGCCGAGCGCCTCGGTGAAGAACTCCGCCGGCACCTCATAGTGCTGCTCGTTAGCCCGCTCCGGCACGGGCGCAATCGGCGACTGCTTCATCATCTCGACGAACGCAGAGAGCGATACCGCCGACAGTTCTATGTCGTCCGCGTGGATCGCCTGCAGGCGGGCTTTAAGCAAGCGGCGAATGCCGGCACGCACCAGCGCGTCCGGCAACAAACCGCTCTCGGTCAAATCCAGCGTTCGGGCAGCTGCCGAATGCAAAGCCATAAACGCGTCCTTCAGGGTTCTGTAAGAAAGCCTGCAAGAACACTAAGGATGCGGCGCTTTTTTCGCAATATCATTTACTTACATTGTTACAAACCGCTACACTTGGCTTACGTCGTGATACATGGGCCCGGCCTGTTACGGCGTTTCCAGTTCGATGTCCCACAGGTAATCCTCGTGCTCGCCACAGATCTCGAGGAACTCGCGGCGCGCCCGATCCATGCGGCGCTCGCTGATATCGGCAATGATCGCCTGGCGGGTGCGGATCAATGCCTTGTGATTGGTGCCGGTAAGTGCGAGCAACCTGCGCCACTCCCCGCCGACGTTGTGTTTGAGCCAGGACCAGGAAACGAGTCCATCCGGAACAATGTACTTGTTGTAAATCGGTGCAAAATTTTCCGCGACGATCTCGTCGGCGCGCTCTTCGCGGGACATGTCGCAGCGGTAGTAGGTCGAGAATCCGACTTCGCCGCGCGCATCACCGAGGCGGCCGCTGCGCAGTGGCTTTGATGATTCCCAGATGTAGTCAACGTGAGCGGAACACACCTCGGTAAACGCCCGGCCCGCCTCCGGCGTGTTCTCCTCGATAATTTCTCCCAGCGCACCGGACGCGTCGAGCAGGTCGTCCATGTTGGTGGCTGTCAGTATGTGCGCGCGGCGCCACTTGCCACCGACGTAGTGGCTCATCCAGCTCCAGGTTCGCAGATTGCCCTGCTCGACGGCGGCATCGTAGTGTGGCTTGAAGTTGCGGGCGATGATCTCATCCGCACGGGCCTCGCCCGTCGGGTCGCATTCGAAGTAGCTCGCGTAGACATAGGCACGCTCATCGTCGGCAAGCTGCGCATTCGCCGCAGGCGCCATCAGCGTGGTTATCAAAACGAAAAAAACTACCGAAAGTCTCATGACAGCTCTCCCGTTAGGAACGCTGCAGGACGCAACGTCTGCCAAAAGCATAGCAGCCAGCCGCGTTTTCGCTGGCCGGTAACGCTCTGTGGGTCAGCCGGCGACGGCAGCGGTGTGCGCGGTGGGGCTCTCGGCCAGAGGCTTGGTTGGTCGCTTGGTTAGTCGCTTGGTTAGTCGCTTGGTTAGTCGCTTGGTTAGACAGCCAGAGTGTGCTGCTGTCAGAACCAGAAGTGCAGCCCGGCGATGAACGCGTTGTCGGTGCGAGTCCCCAGCGCGTCCCGCCGACGCTCGAGGCTGAAGCCCAGGTACGGCGCAATCTCCCGGCGTAACTCGTAGCGCAGTCGCAGCCCGAGCCCGGTGCCGAAGTCACCGCCGCGAATGCCCAGTGCGGCGACATCCGAAAACGCCAGGTCTGCTTCGAATCGCGGTTGCAGGATGAGCTTCTGGGTGATGAGCAAATCGTACTCGGCCTCGAAGCGCGCCGACAGGTCGCCATCCTGGCTCAGGAAAAACGCGGCATCGATTTCAAACAGGTACGGTGCCATGCCCTGCAATCCAGCTACCGCAAAACTGCGACCATCTGCCGGCCTGAAGTCGTGACGGATGCCGAGCTGCCATTCCCAGTACGGCGCCACGAGCTGCGAGTAAAGCAACTGCAATTCAGCGTCGTCGCTGCGCTCGCCCCACTCGCCCTCGCCTTCGGATTTGAAGCGCAGGCGCCGGCGGTCATAGCCGTACCAGCCCTGCAGGTCCCAGCTGTAATGGTTGCCGGATTCGCCGAGCGTCGATTCGAACCGGTCGCCCTGCACCATCCAGAACGGGCCCGGATCGTGCATCGGCGGCGGCCAGTCGTCCGGCGTGCCCGCGCGTTCGTCGGCGCTGGCCTGCGGCGCCACCAGCAGCCACGTCAGCAGCCACAGTGCTTGCAGCCGGCGCATCAGGAGACCCGCACCACGCGAAACATGCCCATCTCCATGTGATACAGCAGATGACAATGGAATGCCCAGCGCCCGGGCGCATCGGCATTGACCAACATCGATACCCGTGACGCCGGCATCACGTTGATCGTGTGCTTGCGCGGAATCCTGTTGCCACGACCGTTCTCGATTTCGAGCCACATGCCGTGCAGGTGAATCGGATGATTCATCATCGTGTCGTTCACGAGAGTCAGCCGCAGTCGCTCCCCGTAGCTGAAATCGATCGGCCCGGTTACTTCGTGAAACTGCACGCCGTCGAACGACCACATGTAGCGCTCCATGTGGCCCGTCAGGTGCAGCTCGAGTTCGCGCGTTGGCGGGCGCGTATCGAAGTCATCAGCGAGACGCCGCAGATCGGTATAGCGCAGCACGCGGTGTTCGACGGTTTCGAGGCCCGTCCCACGTTCACCGAGCCGATTGCGCTGTGCGGCGGCAACGCCCGCATTGCCGGCACCGTGCTGGTCAGCGTCATGCCGCGCGACAACGGGGCCCGGAGCGCCGGGCTGTGCAGAGCTCTGGTGAAGGTTGGCGGACGGCCCGGCGTTGTCGCCTGGCATTTGGTGAGCCATCGGGGTTGACGCAGCTGCCGGTGCGGCGTTCATGCCGTGATTCATAGCCGCGTGGTTCATCGCGCCATGATTCATTGTTGAATGGTCGACGTCGCCCGCACTAGCCGCGTCGGCGGCGGCCTGCCGTGGCGACGCGGTCGTATGCCCCATGGCCGCGTGGTCCATTGTTTCCGCTGCGGATGCGCCGCGACTCGTTTCGCCGTGATTCATTGCGCTGTGATCCATCGTCGCGTGATCCATTGCGCCATGCCCGGCAGCGCCGTGGTCCATGCCCATATCAGTCATTGACAGGCGCGGCGGCTTGCGCAGTGCCGGGACGACCGCCTGCATTCCCGCACGCGGCGCCAGGGTGCCAGCAGCATAGCCACTGCGATCGATGGACTCTGCCATGATCGTGTAGGCCGAATCATCCTGCGGCTGGACGATGACGTCGTACACCTCGGCCGTGGCTATTTGCAACTCATCCGTCTCAACGGGCTCGACATCCTGCCCGTCACTGGCAATGACGCGCATTGCCAAACCGGGAATTCGGACGTTGAACATCGACATCGCCGAGCCGTTGATAATACGTAGCCTGATGCGCTCACCCGGCTTGAAAATGCCCGTCCAGTTCGCGGCCGGATGCATGCCGTTCATCAGAAAACTGTAGGTGCTGCCGGTCACGTCGGCGATATCCGACACCATCATTCGCATGCGATCCCACTCTAGCTTGGTGCGCCAGAGTTCGGCGCTGCGCTTGCCCGGCGGCGGGTCCAGGATCTGTGCAAGCGACAGCTGCTGGTAGTTGTAATAGGCACTGCTCTTCTTCAGTTTCGCGAGCAGGTGATGCGGGTTCTCGAAGGTCCAGTCGGACAGCATCACCACATAGTCGCGCTCATAGGTATGCGGCTCTTCGCGCGGATGGACGACGAGCGGACCGTAAACGCCAACTTGTTCCTGCAGCCCCGAATGACTGTGATACCAGTAGGTCCCGCTTTGTCGCAGCGGAAAGCGATACTGAAACGTCGTGCCCGGCGCGATGCCAGGAAACGTAACGCCGGGAACGCCGTCCATCTCGAACGGCAGAATGATCCCGTGCCAGTGGATAGACGTGTCCGACGTCAGCCTGTTGCTCACGTTCAGTATGACGTCACGGCCTTCCTGCCATTCCAGCAGCGGCCCGGGGATGGAATTATTGATTGCCTGAACGGCACCCTCGCCACCGGCAATCTGCATTCTGTGATCGGCGATACTGAGGTCAAACTGCAATGGCACAGCGAGGTCCGAATCCGCGACCCCGTTGACCCCCATGCCGCGCGCCCATGCCGGGACCAGGCCACCCAGCAGGCCGAGCGCGCCCGTCGCGGTTGCCAGGCGCAGCAATTCGCGACGGCTGATCAATGCGGGATCCTGCCGTTGCAAGTGCCGCGATCGATGTCCGGATGTCATGCGTGGATAGACGCTCAGCCTGGCAAGTCGTTCAAGATATGGTGCCCCGAAGAGGATTCGAACCTCTGACCCCCGGATTAGGAATCCGGTGCTCTATCCTACTGAGCTACCGGGGCGGCACGCCGCATGTTGCGCGCAGCGCATTCTAGCAAACACTGCGCACAATCCACCCGTTGCTAGAGCGCTGCCTCGTCATCAGCACGCAACCAGGTGGCAAGAAACGCGACGTATGCCTCCGATGCGGTGATGCGATTCTCGCGCTTCTGGAACCCGTGGCCTTCATCCGGAAACAGCACGTACTCAACCGGCACTTCATTAGCACGAACGGCGGCAACGAGCTCGTCGCTCTCAACCTGCAACACGCGCGGATCGTTCGCGCCCTGCACAACCAGCATCGGTTTGACGATATTGGCAGCATGAAACAGTGGCGAGATCCGCCGGTGGCGTTCGGCGTCCGTCGCCGGGTCACCCATTTCGTCGTACAGCGAGGCCTTGAAGGACTCCCACCACGGCGGAATGCTTTGCAATGTCCGCACCCAGTTCGTAACGCCGAAAATGTTGATCCCGACGTCAAACACCTCGGGCTCGAAGGCCAGCGCCGCCGCCACCATGTAGCCGCCGTAGGAACCGCCGATGATGCCAATGTGCTCGCCATCGACCCAGTTCAGCGACTCGAGATAGCTGCGTCCGTAAACGATGTCCTGGAGGTCCTCTTCGCCGTGCCGCCGGTCATCCAGATGGAAAAACGTTTTGCCGTAACCGGAGGAGCCGCGATTGTTCGCCATCAGCACCGCGTAACCGTGATTCACCAGGTGTTGCACGGTGGCGCTGTAGCCAGTGCGGCTCTGGCCGCCCGGGCCGCCGTGCACCCAGACGAGCGCGGGCACTTTATTGCTGGCCGACGCGTTGTGCGGTTTGTACAGGATGGCGGGAATCTGAAGACCATCGAAACTCTCGTAGCGCACCACCTCGCTCGACACCAGATACTCAGGCCTGATCGCCGGGTTCAGCGCTTCGGTCAGCTGCCGCGACGTTTGCGCCGTCAGATCGACGTAGTACACGTTAGCTGGCGACGTGTCGGCTGTGACCATCAGCGCCAGTGACGTTTCGTCCGGCGCGAAGCGGATGGAGGCAAGATCGCCCGGCGGCAGTGCCGGCATGGCAATCGACTTGCCGGATTGCGTATCGACGATCGATACCTCGGTCCGTGCATCGGCGTTTACGCCGGAAACGCGATAGCGGCCACTGTTGGAGTACAGCACGTAGCTGACATCCCAGTCCGCCTCGAGCAACAGCGTTTTTTCGCCGCTGGCAAAATCGTAGCGCCAGGCCTGGCGAAACTCGCTGAATTCGTCAGTGCCGTAAACCAGGTACCTGCTGTCGGGCGTAATCTCGAAAACCCCGAACGTCACGTCGCCATCGTGCTCGGAAATCACTTGGGGCGTCTTGTCGTCGCTTAGCAGGTCAACGACGTACAGGTCGCTGTCCGAACTGCTGTGCCGCTTGCTCAGCGCAAGCCAGCGACCGTCGTCGCTGACCTCTTCAAGTTGCAGGCCCGGGTTTTCGAATATCAGTTCCCGTTGATAGCCAGCAGCCGCATAGCGGTAAATATCAAAATTTTTGGTGTCGCGTTCAGTCGTCACCAGGTAGAAATGCTGGCCATCACCGGACCATCCGAAGAAGTCTGCCTTCAGCTCTTCGCCGGGCGTCAGGTCACGGCTGCTGCCGTCCGCCTCGCGAACGGCCACGTGGTTGAGCTCGTTGCCGCCACCGTCGTAGGTGTAAAGGATGCGATTGTCCTGCGGAAAATAGGTCAGAGCGAAGACGGCGTTATCGTCCGAATTCGTCATGGGCGTGCCCGCGCCGCCCGCAACCGGCAAGGCCACCGCGTTGAAAACGCCGCTGGCATCGGACGAGATCAGAATTGATTTGCCGTCCGGCGAGAATGCATGCCCACGCGGATCGACCATGCCGAACGACTTCGTTTCAAAGAATTCGCGCGCTGAAAATTGCGGCACGGCCTCGTCAGGCTTCGCGGTCGTGTCTGATTTTCCGCATGCCACGAGGCCTGCCGCTACTGCCAGGCCAACGACGACGCAATGGCGGCGCTTGACGTTATTCATGACTTTCCCCTGCGAACCTGCGATGGATGCCGCATAATACCGGTCCGTCGTCCTAAAAACAGATTGAATAATGACGCCAACCATCCGCGATGCCGTGCCGGCCGATATCAATGTTATAGCGGAATACAATGCCGCCATGGCGCAGGAAACAGAAGGCCGCACACTGGCGCCCGACGTCATCAACGCCGGGGTTGCCGCCGTAATGGCGGACCCGACCAAGGGGCGTTACTGGGTTTGTGAGCAGGATGGAAAAATTATTGGCCAGATCATGGTGACCTGGGAGTGGTCGGACTGGCGCAATGGCATGCAATGGTGGATACAGAGCGTGTACGTACACCCGGAGCAGCGCCGGCAGGGAGTGTTCGCCGCGCTGTACCGGCATGTAGAATCGCTGGCGCGCGCCGACCGCAACGTGTGCGGCCTGCGCCTCTATGTAGAGAATGAGAATGAGCGCGCGCAGCAAACCTATCTGGCACTCGGTATGGTGCGCCCCGGCTACCTGGTGATGGAAGCCGACTTTCGCAAATAGAACCACGTAATCAAGAGAGACTGACAGATGCTGAAGATTGGGAGCCGCGCGCCCGAATTCGTACTACCCGACCAGGACGGCAAGGACACGGAGCTGAGTGAACTGCTCAGGAACGGACCGCTGATACTGTATTTTTACCCGGCCGACTTCACGGCCATCTGCACGCGCGAGGCCTGTACATTCCGCGACGGTTTTTCGGACCTGCGTGCCGTCGGACTGCAGGTTGCCGGCGTCAGTCCGCAGGATGAGGCAAGCCACCGGCGCTTCCGGGCGCAGCAGCGCCTGCCCTTCCCGTTGCTGTCGGACGAGAAAAAAGAAGTGATCAGGATGTACGACGTGGACGGCCCGCTGGGCATCGGCGTACGCCGCGCGACCTACCTGATCAACCAGGATCGCAAGATCCACGATGCGGTACAGGCCGATTTCATGCTCAGCAAGCACGTCGAGTTCATGGAGAAGGTGGTCATGCTGCGGGAAGCGGCCGGCTTGCGCCGGGCAGAAAGCCAGGACCCAAAGCGCTAGCCCAATTTGCGGGAGGCTGTCCTAGCCGGAAATCGTCACGATCAGCTCACGCCGATGCGCGGCGTGACGGTGCTCCCACAGGTAAATGCCCTGCCAGGTGCCAAGCCCGAGCTTTCCATCTAGCACCGGCATCTGCAGCGTTGTCTGCGTCAATACGGAGCGCACGTGTGCCGGCATGTCGTCCGGCCCTTCGGCAACGTGCGTGAACAATGGGTCGCCATCGGGCACGGCGCGTGACATCCACGCTTCGAGATCGCGCATCACGGCCGGATCGGCATTCTCACAGATCAGCAGCGACGCGCTGGTGTGCCGGATGAACACCTGGCAGGTGCCTGTGCTGACCGTGCTCGAGGACACTTTGGCGGCGACCTTAGCGCTAATGTCATAGGTGCCGCGACCGTGCGTCTCAACCAGTAAACGGGTTTGAAAAACCATTATTTACCAGCCCCTTACGCAATTTATCTGAAGTAGCCTATCACTCTGCTGCTGCAGCAATCGGGCGGTACGGATCGCCGTAGCGCAGGCGGATGGTCTTGGTCTTGCCGAACCACGGGATGGTGACGAGATACAGGTTGTCGTACTCGTCATCCTCAATTGGCGGCACCCGCTTGCTGGCACCCAGATCTGCAATCAGCGACGGCAGCGTGTTGCTGTGACCGACGACCAGCACGATCTTGCCCTTCTGCCGCGCGAGGATATCGCTGAGCACCGCCCCGTTGTCATCAGGCTCGTAGCTTGTAATCGGCAGGTCCAGCGCGGCGGCCAGCGGCTGCGCCGTCTCCTGCGTACGCCGGAACGGCGTGGCGTAGATCGCATCGATGCCCTGGATCACGTCTGCATCGACCAGCTGCCGGGCCAGCTCCCTCGGCCCGGCGCACGCCGGGCGGCGACAGTGCCGGATCGTCAGCGGGCACGGCCTCTTTCTCTGCATGCCGCACGAAAATGATGGTCGTCGTCGCCTGCGATTCGAAGAACCAGGCAAGGCAGATAGCGATCGCCACGTAGATCGCCATCAGTACGGCGCGTTGTTTGCGCCGCTTACGGCGGCGTTCGATCTCGGGAAAGGTCTTGGTCTTGGCCATGGCCGACGAGCTTACGGTGTTTTGGAATTATTGGCCATGCCGCCCGGCTTGCGCTAGCGCCCTGCTTGCTAGCGTTTGTCGCTGTCGCGCGAGACCACCCGGTACTCACCCTCAATGACATCACCATCGGCAGTCGGCGGCCGGATCGGCCCGCCTTGGCTGGCGGCCTTCCTGATGAACTTGCGCTGCAGCCACCAGACCCGGATGCCGATGATCGAGGCCATCACCAGCACCACGCTGCCAATCGCCAGGAACGCAACCACACCCAGCACCAGCGACAGACCGATCAGCACGATACCGACCAGCACGACGAGCGCGTTGGCGATCGGGTTGCCGCTCGGAAGGGAGTGTCTTTTCTGCGAGTAGTTCACGCCTTACCTTTTAATCCTCTTCCGCCTCGCGGCGCGAATAAAAGCCCTCGAACCACGGGCTCCAGGTCTTGCCCTCGTCATTGGACTGCTCAAAAAACTGCCGTACCCGGCCATCCGCCAACGGCGTCCACAGCGCCCGGAACGGGAACGTGGTGTCGTTGCCGACATAGTGTATCTGTCCTGCAAGCCGCATGCCTTCTTCCGTCATGCCGCCGCGAATATTGATCTGCGAGCCGCCGGCCGCGCTCCACACCTGCACCCATTCGCCGGTAGCGCCATCAAGGTAGTTAATGCTGTAGCCGCTGCCGCCGCCTGCGGTTGCCCAGTTTTCGATCAGCGCACAGCCCTGCTCGATCGGCTGAATACTGTTAGTGCCGGCTAAAGTACCGTTTGCAAGGTGCACGTCCCATTCGCCGATCCAGAAATCGAAAGCGCGGAAGCGTTCCTGGTGCGCACAGGGGAACGCATTGACCTGCATGGCTGCAATCATCTTGTCAAAGGTCGGCATTGCCGGCCAGCGTGCTCAGGGTCGGGTCGCCGGTGATCGGCACAATCGCCGTGAATCCGCCGTCGACCAGCGTTTGCAGCTCGGCGATCGCAGCCGCCGGCTTGCCTTTGCCACGTACTGCCGGGCCCGTTCGAAGCCGGCATTTATCGGCGGCAGGCCGTGGGACTCGGCCTTCAGCAGCGCCTCGGCCGCCAGCTCGAGGTCACCGGCGGTGCGTGCGTCAACCGCGAGCTGGCGCCAGGCCTGTGGGTCGCTGCTGCCGGTTTCCTGCAGAATCCTGAGCGTTTCGGCCGGCGTGGTCGGCAAGTGCGCTGCCGGCCATGAAGACGCCGAGCGCGAGCAGCGCCAGGCGGTTTGCGCGGCTGTGTTGAACCATGACGGAAACCTTGTTTGAGAGGGCTTGACGGCTTCGACCGGACAAGGCTGCGCAGGGTTCGGTAAAACTTGCGGACGCTGGGGCTGGCTAAGTTCAACGCGCAATCCGAATCGCGCCAGCAGCAGGCGGCGCCCGATCAGGCGGCGCAGGCCATCGCGTCCTGAAATCGCGCCACGGCCCGTTACTCGCCGACCTGTTTGTTTAAGCGCGAACAAGAACCAAACCGACGTGTCAACGGGCTACGTTCTCCAAACTTCGGAGCAATCGCATCATCAGGTGGACCCGGCCGTGCGCCCTTGCCAGCATCACGGCGACCTGCGATGCCGACTGAAAAACTCCCGCATGTGATTGCTGGCGGAAAACTCCCCAGCGCCCGCGCGACTCCCTGCACAACCCCCTACTCCCGGCCAACAATGAGCTGCGCCAGTCGTTGTACAAAGTGAAATTTCAAAGGCATCGTCGCAATCACTGAAACGCATGCAATCGGTGTCCCCGACTACCAGTTCCTGCACCGGCTTAACGCGACAATTGTGATTTCGCGCGATCTGTTCAAAACCCTCGATCGCCGGCAGCGTCTTGATTGCCATCAGACCGAGTAAGCTTTGGTCGTAGGGAACCACACGGTCCTGCTGACCGCGATACAGCACCGTCGGGACCGGGCGCTCTCCGGGACAGGCTTTCGCATGATAGTCAAAGCGACCGGCAACCGATGTAACCGCAGCCACAACATCACTGGCGTCACACGCCAGGCGCTGCGCCATATCGCCACCATTGGAGAATCCGGTAGCGTAAACGCGCTCGAGGTCGATGCAGGTCTGTTCTGCCACAGTCGCCACCAGCGTGCGCAGGAACGCAACGTCATCCACGTTTTCCCTCAATGCGGCGCCACAGCAACGCGGATGCCCGGAGTTCCAGCCACGTTCACTGTTGGTTGCACCGGCCCCGTCGGGGTACAGCGCCACGAAATCTTTTTCCAGGCCGCTGTTCAGACCAATCCCTTCTCGCATGCCGGCCCCATTACCGCCGTATCCATGCATCACGATCAACACAGGGTAGGCCGCGGGATTGAGACTTCGGTGAGTCAGGAACGGCCACCAGGTAACTCCGTTTCCAGCCATCATGCTGAGGGAAAGACTGTGAACGCCCGGCGCGAGGCCTGAGGTCTCACATCCGTCCGAATACTTCGATGCTTTGCTGGCCCTGTTGCCGATTTCCGTGTCGGCAATCGCTGAATCTGCCGAAGACACCGCTTGTTCCAGGGCAGCAACGTCAGAGAGCTGCCCGGAGGTACGCGACGAATCCTGTTTGGTGCAACCGGTGGCAGACATCACTACCCACACCAAAGCGACGGTGCGAAAGACTAACGCGGACGTTTTTTTTCTTTCTGTCACCTGCAGAAAAAGCCTCTTTGAAATTACCCTGGTGTGGCGAGCGGTTTCGTGACGTTACTGGGAAATTGAATACTTGCCCTTCCCGTGCGCTTCGGACAAAGAGGTTATCATGAGCTGAACGTGTGGCTGCAAGCCCAACACCCTGCACCGAATAACTAAAAAGGGGCCGCGAGGGCCCCTTTTTAGTTATTGGCGGAGAGGGTGGGATTGACTCGGATCGCTTTGGCGATCTTCGCCCCTGCGGGGCGCGCTGCGCGCGTCCAAAACGCTGGCGCGTTTTGTTGAACCGGTGGCTTCAAGCCCAACACCCTGCACCGAATAACTAAAAAGGGGCCGCGAGGGCCCCTTTTTAGTTATTGGCGGAGAGGGTGGGATTGACTCGAATCGCCTTTCGGCGATCCTCGCCCCTGCGGGGCGCACTGCGCGCGTCCAAAACGCTGTCGCGTTTTGTTGAACCGGGGCTTCAAGCCCAACCACCCTCCACCGTTAACTAAAAAAGCCGGCAGCAGGGGGCCCTTTTCTAGTTATTGGCGGAGAGGGTGGGATTTGAACCCACGAAGGGCTACTAACCCTTGCTGGTTTTCAAGACCAGTGCATTCAACCGCTCTGCCACCTCTCCTGATTGTTGCGGCTGTCCTGCTGCGCGCGCATTGTGCGGGAGGCCGCGCGGGGATTCAACCGCGCCGGCCCCGGGGTTCAGGCGAGTGCCTGCCTGATGCCCGCCAGGCCGCGCTCCAGGGTCTGGCGCGGGCAGGCGATGTTCATCCGCAGAAAACCTCTGCCCTCGTCGCCGAACAACGTGCCGCTGTACAGCGCAACGCCACCTTGGCTGACTAGCCTGCGCTGAGCTTCCTCTTCGGACAGCTTGAGTTGCCGGTAGTCGAGCCACGCGAGGTAGGTCGCCTCGGCGGGCCAGACTCGCAGGCCGGGGATCTCGGCCGCGATGTAGTCCGCGACGAAGCGATGATTGGCATCGATGTACCTGACGACTGCATCCAGCCAGCCGGCGCCGTGCCGGTACGCCGCGATCATCGCGACACCGCCGAAACTGCTGTCGTGATTTACCGCGAGCAGGTCCTGGTAACGTTGCAAGGCTTCGCGAATTGCCGGGTCCGGAATCACGAGGCTGCATTGCGGCAGGCCAGCTGTGTTAAACGCCTTGTTCGGCGACACGACGGTGATCGACTTTGCATAACCGAGACTACCAAGCGGTCGATGCCGATGGCCCGGTCGCACGAGGTCTGCATGCACTTCATCGGAAACCAGGATCAGGTCGTGCTGCTCTGCAATGTTGCACAGCGCCGACAAGTCCTGTTCGCTGAACACGCGCCCGGTCGGATTGTGCGGACTGCAGAACAGGATCATCTCGGTGTCGTCCGCGACGCTGGCCGCGATCGCATACGTATCCAGCTCAAAGCGCTGCTCGCCTTCGCGGAGCGGACAACGAATCAAACGGCGGCCGGTTTGCTCGACGAGATCAATCAACGGACCGTAGGTTGGCGTCGGCACAATAATGCTGCAGCCTGGGCTTGTTGCGGTCGTGATCAGCCCGTGCATCGCTACGATGGAGCTCGGCGGACAGAATTTCAGCCAGTCTGGTGGCACGTCCCATTGATGCCGTTTGCGCAGCCAGTCAATCTGTGCCGCGGCATATTCTGCAGGGCGCTCTTCGTAGCCGAGCACAGGATGCTGCAGGCGTTTCGCAATCGCGTCCTGAATGGCGGGCGCAATCGCAAAGTCCATGTCGGCAACCCAGAACGGCAACAGGTCCGCCTCGCCAAACAGGCGCTTGTTGGCATCCCACTTGAACGAATTGCTGCCGC
>CAWDCR010000008.1:0-334763 GCA_963800915.1 uncultured Gammaproteobacteria bacterium | reverse complement strand
CAAAGCCGGCAAAACGCCCTAGCTGACGACGTCCAGGCAGAGTTTCAGCAGCCAGCCGGGCACGATGCCGAGTGCCAGTACGGCCAGGCCGTTGAGGCTGAGCACGACGCGGGTGTCCGTCTGGGTACGGAGAATGGTGCGATCCACCGGCTCGTCGAAGTACATGTACCAGATCACCCGCAGGTAATAATAGGCGCCAACGACCGAGGCCAGCACCATCAGGATCGCGTAGCCGGCGAAGCCCGCCTCCAGCACCGCGTTGATTACGTTGAGTTTTGCGAAGAACCCTACCCAGGGCGGCACGCCGGCCATGCCGAACATGAAGAACAGCATCATCAGTGCAAACCATGGGCTGCGTGCATTCAGCCCCTTGAAATCGCTGATGGCCTCGGCTTCGTAGCCCTGGCTGCTCAGCAGGATGACCACGCCGAACGCACCGGCCGCCATCACGACATAGGTCAGCGTGTAGAAAACCGCCGCGCCGTAGCCCTCGGCCGACCCGGTAAAGATTGCCAGCAGGATAAAGCCGACGTGCGCGATCGCCGAATAGCCGAGCATGCGTTTGATGTTGGATTGCGCAATCGCGACGACGTTGCCGATGATCAGCGACAATACGCCCACGACCATCAGCATGCCCTGCCAGACGCCGTGCAGGTCGCCGAGCCCGTCCACCAGGATACGCAGCGTCAGTGCCAGCGCCGCGATCTTCGGTGCCGTTGCGATGAACAGCGTCACCGGTGAGCGGGCACCCTGGTAGACGTCGGGCAGCCACATGTGGAACGGCACACCACCAAACTTGAAAGCGATGCCGACGATCAGGAACGCCATGCCGAACCACAGCGGCAGCGCGTTCAGCTCCGGCCTGGCACGCAGGATGGCCGCAATCTCATCGAACTGCAGGCTGCCCGTTATGCCGTAGATCCAGGAAATACCGTACAGCAGTGCACCTGATGCAATCGCGCCAAGCACGAAATACTTCATTGCCGATTCGGCGGCCACTGCCGAGTTGCGCTCGAAGGCCACCAGTGCGTACAGCGACAACGACAGGGTTTCCAGCCCGAGGTACATCGTCAGCAGGCTGTTCGCCGAAATCATGATCATGATGCCGAGCAGACCGAACAGGCCCAGCAGGAAGTACTCACCCTTCAGTAAATCGTTTTGCTTCAGGTAATCGCGCGCGTACAGGAAACCGACCGCCACCATGCCAACGGCACTGAGCTTAAGTAGTTGCGACAAAGAATCGCTCACGTAGCTGCCGTCAAACAATTCGGTGCGTGCGTCAGGCGCGGTCGCGAGCAAGGTGAGTGCCGTTACCAGCAGCGCGCCAATGCTGATCCAGAATGTCAGCACACGATTCTCGTCGCTGATAAAAAGATCGGCGAGCAGGACGACGCAGATCAGCCCAAGCAGGACAATTTCCGGTGCGGCTGGCGTGAATTCAGAAAAAAACATGCGTCGTAAATCCTAGAGTGCAGCCAGCTTCGGCTGGCTGATGCGCTCAATAAGTTGGTCCACGGTGACGGTCATCATGTCGACGAGCGGTGCAGGCCACAGGCCAACGAGCAACACCGCGAATGCCAGCACACCGAGCACAATGAACTCGCGCCGATTCAGGTCCTGCAGTGCCTGCACTTTCTCGTTTGCGACCTTGCCGTACACAACCCGCTTGATCATCCACAGCGTGTACGCCGCACCGAGAATCAGCGTGGTCGCCGCCAGGAACGCAAACCAGAAGTTCGCCTTGAAGCTGGCAATGATCACCATGAATTCGCCGACAAACCCGGAGGTGCCCGGCAGGCCCGCATTGGCCATCGCGAACAGGACAAAAAATGCGGCAAAGGTCGGCATCGTGTTGGCGACACCACCGTAGTCAGCAATCTGGCGGCTGTGCATGCGGTCGTACAGCACGCCCACGCACAGGAACATCGCGCCCGAGATCAGGCCGTGCGAAATCATCTGCACCATGCCGCCGGTCATGCCGAGCCCTGCACCGCTGCCTTCGCCGATGCTCCAGAGCAGGAAGAAGCCGAGCGTGACGAAGCCCATGTGCGCAATCGACGAGTACGCGATGAGCTTTTTCATGTCCTTCTGCATCAATGCGACAAAGCCGATGTAGACGACCGCGATGAGTGACAGGGCGATCATCAGGCCGGCAAAGTATTCGCTGCCGTCCGGCAGCATCGGTAACGACAGCCGGACAAAGCCGTAGCCGCCCATCTTCAGCATGATGGCCGCCAGGATCACGGAGCCGCCCGTCGGCGCCTCGACGTGTGCATCCGGCAACCAGGTATGGACCGGCCACATCGGTACCTTGACGGCAAACGCCAGCAGGAACGCGAGGAAGATGTATTTCTGCTCGGTCAGCGACAGCGGCACGTCCATGAACGAGAAGAAATTGAAATCGCCGGTCTTGCCGTACAGGTAGATAAACGACACCAGCATCAGCACGGAACCGAGGAAGGTGTACAGGAAGAACTTCATCGTCGCGTAGACACGGCGCTTGCCGCCCCAGACACCGATGATCAGGAACATCGGCACCAGCATCGCTTCCCACATGACGTAGAAAAGGATCGCATCGAGCGCGCAGAACACCGCGATCATCAGGCCTTCGAGAATCAGGAAAGCGGCAAAGTACTGGGCGGGACGCAGCTTGATCGAGTCCCACGCCGACAGTACGACGAACGGTGTGATGAACGTCGTCAGCAGGATCAGCGGCGCGGAGATGCCGTCAACGCCGAGGTAGTACTCGATCCTGAATGCGTCGATCCACGGTGCGCGCTCAACGAACTGCATCGCTGCGGTGGTCGTGTCGAAATTGGAATACAGGAAAAAGCTCAGCAGCAGTGTCAACAGCGACACCGCGAGCGACAGCATGCGCATGCCGTGAGCACGCGGCGACCCTGCATCACCGGCATCGCCAAAAGCGAGCACGGCAACGCCGCCCAAAATAGGCAGCCAGATCAGTATGCTCAGAATGTTGTGCGATAAATCCATGCTTAGAACTCAGAATCCCCGGTGCCGCTGGAGCGGGCTTGGTAGTTTTATTGTCATGCGCACTACGGCAGCCACATCAGCCAGCCGAGCATCAGCGTCAGCGCGATAATCATCGCGAACGCATAGTGGTACAGATAGCCGGTCTGTAAATGACGCAGCACGCCCGCGAGTCGCCTCACGCTGTTAGCCGTGCCGTTGACCATCCAGCCATCGATAACCGTGGTGTCGCCCTTCTGCCACAGGAATGAACCCAGCGAACGACCGCCGGCCGCAAAGCCATTGATCCACAGCTCGTCGAAGAAATACTTGCGCTCGAGCAGCTTGTAGGGACCCGACAACTTCTTCGCCAGCATCGCCGGGATGTCTGGGCGCTTGAGCCACAGGAACCACGCGGTCAGCGCACCGGCGGCAGCCAGCCAGATCGCGGGACCTTGCGCCGCGTGCTGGATGAACGCCCAGCTACCGTGGAAGCTCTCGCCAAGATGCGCCAGTACATCATGCTGCCGGGTCACGAAGATGGCATCGCCGAAGAAACCGCCAAACAGTACCGGTTCAATCGTGAACCAGCCGATGATCGCCGACGGTATGGCCAACAGGATCAGCGGCACCGTGACGACGCGCGGCGTTTCATGCAGGTGCGATTTGGTTTTCGCGTCCATGCGTTCCTTGCCGTGGAAGACCAGGAAGAACATGCGGAACGAATACAGCGCGGTTACGAACACGCCCAGTAACACGCTCAGGTAGGCAATCCAGTAAATCGCGCCCTGCCCGTGCCAGTGCGATTCTTTCACCGCTTCGATCAGCGCGTCCTTCGAAAAGAATCCCGAGAATCCAGGGAAGCCGATCAGCGCCAGGGTGCCGACCAGTGCCGTCCAGTAGGTGATCGGCATGTACTTCCTGAGACCACCCATCTTGCGGATGTCCTGCTCGTGGTGCATCGCGATGATGACCGAACCGGCGCCAAGGAACAGCAGTGCCTTGAAAAAAGCATGCGTCATCAGGTGGAAAATCGCCGCACCGTAGGCGGATACACCGAGCGCGACGGTCATGTAGCCCAGCTGTGACAAGGTCGAGTACGCCACCACGCGCTTGATGTCGTTCTGCACGATACCGAGCAGACCCATGAAGAAGGCGGTGAACGCACCGATGATCAGCACAAAACCAAGCGCCGTTTCCGACAGCTCGAACAGCGGCGACATGCGCGCCACCATGAAAATACCGGCCGTGACCATCGTCGCCGCGTGGATCAACGCGGAAATCGGCGTCGGGCCTTCCATCGAATCCGGCAACCAGACGTGCAGCGGTGCCTGTGCCGACTTACCCATTGCGCCAATAAACAGCAGGATGCAGATCGCCGTCATCGCGTTCCAGGGACTGAAGCCAGCCACTTTGATCTGCTGCGCGGCGATCAGGTCAGCCTGCGAAAAGACCGTCGCGTAGTCGAGTGAATCCGTGAACATCACGACGCCGGCAATGCCGAGAATGAAACCGAAGTCGCCGACCCGATTGACGAGGAAGGCCTTCAGGTTGGCAAATATCGCCGTGTCGCGGGTGTACCAGAAACCGATCAGCAGATACGACACCAGGCCTACCGCTTCCCAGCCGAAGAACAGCTGCAGGAAGTTGTTGGACATGACCAGCATCAGCATCGAAAACGTAAACAGCGAGATGTAGCTGAAAAACCGCTGGTAACCGGGGTCTTCGTGCATGTAGCCGATGGTGTAGATATGCACCATCAGCGACACGAACGTCACCACGACCATCATCAGCGCCGTCAGCCGGTCGACCAGAAAGCCGACTTCCATGCGCAAGCCGTCGGTTACCGCCCAGGTGTACAGGCTGTAGTTCTCGGCCTCGCCGCCATCGAAGTACAGGTGCTTCAGTACGAGCAGCGACAGCAGGCACGACAGGCCGACCGCAAGGATCGTGACCCAGTGCGCGCCGGCGCGGCCAATCTGGCGCCCGAACAGCCCTGCCACGATCGCCGCGAACAGCGGGGCAAGGACAATGGTTAGGTGAGTACTGTGCATGTGCCGTGAGAATCCTTGAAGGCTAGCCCTTCATCGAGTCCAGCTCCTGGACATTGATGGAGCGTCGATTGCGGAACAACACCACGAGGATGGCGAGACCGATCGCAGCCTCGGCAGCCGCTACCGTCAGAATAAAGAACACGAAGACCTGGCCGGTCTCATCGCCAAGGTGGCGCGAGAACGCAACGAAATTGAAGTTTACGGCGAGCAGCATCAGCTCGATGCACATCAGCAGCAAAATCAGGTTACGACGATTGATGAAAATACCGGCCACTGCCAGCGTGAACAGGATCGCCGACATCGTCAGGTAATGCTGCAAGCCGATCATTTCGAGCCCTCCGTGTCCATGCCCTTGACAATGCGGACGCGGTCCTGCGGATTCACGGCAACCTGCTTGGCAATGTTCTGCAACTTGAGGCCGGGACGCTTGCGCATCGTCAGCGTGATGGCTGCAACGATGGCAAGCAACAAGATGACAGCGGCAATTTCGAACGCGTACACATGCTCGGTATACAACACGGCACCAAGCGCCTTGGTATTGCTGTACCCCTCCGGCGTTGCCGCGAAGGAATTGTCACCCAGTACGCCGTTGCTCCGCATCCAGACGAGATTCATCAATTCGAAAACCATCAGGCCCGCAACGGCGAGGCCCAAACCGGCGTAGCGGGTGAAGCCGCCCTTCACCTCTTCGACGTTGATATCGAGCATCATCACGACGAACAGGAACAGCACCATGACGGCGCCGACGTAGACCAGCACCAGCACGATCGCGAGAAACTCCGCTTCCGCGAGCAGCCACAGCACGGCACTCTGGAAGAACGCCAGCACCAGGAACATCACGGCATGCACCGGGTTCTTCGAAAAAATCACGCCGAGCGCGGCGCCGATCAGGACGGCCGCAAACGAGTAGAAAAGGATTGCGTGGAACAAGTCTGATAACCCCTTAGCGGTACTTCGCGTCCGCTGCCCTGTCGGCCGAAATCATGGCTTCGTATTTGTCGCCAACGGCCAGCAGCTTGTCTTTGGTCATGATGTTCTCGCCCGGCTTTTCCATGTGGTACTCGTGCAGACGGGTTTCCACGATGGCATCCACCGGGCAGGCCTCTTCGCAGAAACCGCAGTAAATGCATTTGAACAGGTCGATGTCATAGCGCGAGGTACGGCGCGTGCCGTCTTCGCCGACGTTCGATTCGATCGTAATCGCGAGCGCCGGACACACCGCCTCGCACAGTTTGCAGGCAATGCAGCGCTCTTCGCCATTCGGGTAACGGCGCAGAGCGTGCAGACCGCGAAAGCGATGCGACTGCGGCGTCTTTTCTTCCGGGTAATACACCGTCACCGGCTTCCGGAAGAAATTGCGAAACGTTACCGACAGGCCCTGCCACAACTCCCACAGGGCGAACGTCTTGATGTAACTGCTTATCCTGCTCATTGCCTTAACCTGCCATACCTGACCATGGACCCCAGCGCATCCAGGCCATAAAACCTTCGACCGCAATCCAGATGATCGTGATCGGGATAAACACCTTCCAGCCCAGACGCATGATCTGGTCGTAGCGGTAGCGGGGGAATGTCGCCCGCAACCAGAAGAAGGTGAACATGAAGAAACAAATCTTTACGGCCAGCCAGAAGAAACTCGGCTCGCGCAACAGGCTGCCTTCGCCAAGGAACGTCCAGCCTTCGAACGGCGATGCCCAGCCGCCCAGGAAGAAAATCGCGGTCAGCGCCGAGATCAGCACCATGTTCGCGTATTCGGCGAGGAAGAACACCGCAAAGGCTACGCCGGAGTACTCGACGTGGAAGCCGGCGACAATCTCCGACTCGCCCTCCGCCACGTCAAACGGCGCGCGGTTCGTTTCCGCGACACCGGAAATCCAGTAGACGAGGAACAAGGGGAACAGCGGCAACAGGAACCAGTGGCTAAACCCGCCCGCCTGCGCCCGCACGATATCGCCGAGGTTCAGGCTGCCGCCGGCCATCAGCACGCCGACCAGCGCAAAGCCCATCGCGATTTCGTAGGCGACGATCTGCGCGGCCGAGCGCATGGCGCCCAGGAACGCATACTTCGAGTTGGTCGCCCAGCCGGCCAGAATCACGCCGTAAACACCCACCGAGGTCAGCGCGAGTACGTACAGCAAGCCGGCATTGATGTCGGCGATGACGAACGTCGGATGCAACGGTACTACCGCCCAGGTCGCAAGCGCCGGGATGATCGACAGCAACGGCGCAATAATAAACAGGAAGCGGTTCGAGCGCGTCGGCACGACAACTTCCTTGATCAGCAGCTTGATGACATCCGCAAAAGGCTGCAGCAAACCCCAGGGTCCGACCCGGTTCGGGCCGACGCGGCCCTGCATGTAGCCGATGATCTTGCGTTCGAAATAGGTCGAGAACGCGACGGTCAGAATGACCGCGACGGTAACCAGCAGAATCTGCGTCGTGATCACTGTGACGTTCTGCAGCATCGGCGGCAGCGAGTTCCAGATGTCGAGCGCAAATTGTGGAACCAGCGCACTCATTCCTCAGCGCCCTCCTCGCGGCTGCGGCGAGCTTCGGGCGTACGTTGCAGAGCGGTAGCACGGCGTACGATCGCATCAACCGAATACATCGGCACGTGCAGCGACTCGCGTGGCGCGTCGGCGCCGTTGACTCTGGGCAAGGGCTGTTTGCCCGTGTAGTTCCCGGATGACTGCTGCGGGCTGCCGACCAGCGACTTCAGTTCGTCCCGAACCTCTTCGCTGGTCTGGTATTCGCAATCGCTGACATCGAGCAGGTTGCCCAGCACCCGCAGCACCTTCCAGCCCGGCCGGGCCTCGCCCAGCGGGTTGGCGATACCGCGAAAACTCTGCCAGCGCCCTTCGCAATTGACGAACGTTCCGGAGGTTTCTGCGAACGTGCCGATTGGCAACAGCAGGTCAGCCGTCTCACGCAAGGAGGCTGAGTCGAAACTGGTGAACGCAGCGACGAAATTCTGTTCCGCCAGGTTAGCAACGCTGTCGTCGCCTGCAAGATCGCGATCCGGTTCGACGCCGAACAGCAGGCAGGCATCAAGGTCGGCAGCAAGCATGTCGGCTGCGTTGAGCCCTGCCGAAGTGCGCGGCGTGCCAGCGACGGCGCGGTGCGGCAACACGCCAGCAAGGCAGGCGCCGGCGGCGTTGGGGCCTTCGGACACGGTGCCACAACCGGATTTGCTCATCTGCGCGATGGCCGCGGCCAGCGCGCGCAGCGCCGAATAGGCAGGGTGCCGTACGGCGATATTCCCTAGCAGCACGTGGCCATTGGTCGCATCGCTCAGCGTATCGGCAATAGCCTGTTGCGCTTTGTTCGGCGTGACGCCTTTGCAAAGCTCGCTGACGGCAGCGGGCAATTTGCTGTTCTTGCCGAGCGCGGCGGCTATGCCGGCGAGTTCCGCAACGAGACCGTCCGCTACAAGGTGGTTTGCAATCGGGAAGTGGTAGTCATAGCGCTCGCGATTCACGAACGAAACCTTGCTGCCTGCAATGGCCGCTTTGCGGACGCGGTGCGCGATGATTGGAACTTCGTGTCGCAGGTGCGAGCCTGCAATCAGAATAGCGTCACGCGATTCGAGTTCCGCAATACTGCAACCCAGTAACGGCATCAGCGGGTCATTGGCCTGGTCTGCGAAATCACGCTGGCGCAGGCGATGATCGATATTCGCTGTTCCAAGGCTGTCCGCTATGCGGGCAAGCAAGTGCGCTTCTTCAAGCGTTGCGGCGGGCGCGGCGAGTATGCCGATCTTGCTGCTGTCGCAATCGCGCAGGACGCCGGCCAGTTTCTCGAGCGCCACGTCCCAGCTGACGTTTTGCCAATTGCCGTCGACCTTCATGCGCGGCTGCGGCAGGCGCTCATCGCTGTAGATGCCCTGGTAGCTGAAGCGATCACGGTCAGCGATCCAGGTTTCATTAATCTCTTCGTTCTCACGCGGCACGATGCGTTTGACTGTGCCGCGCAACACGTGTGCGTACAGGTTCGAGCCGACGCAATCGTGTGGCGAAACCGTCGCGTGCTGCACCATCTCCCAGGCGCGCGCGCTGTACCGATAGGGTTTGTTGTTCAACGCGCCGACGGGGCACAGGTCCACGATGTTCGCAGACAGCTCATGGTCGACAGCTTTCTCGATATACATGCTGATGCGCATGTTCTCGCCGCGGCCCACGGTGCCAAGCTCCTGCAGGCCTTCAATTTCCTGGCTGAAGCGAACGCAGCGCGTGCAGTGAATGCAGCGCGTCATGTCCGTCGACACGAGCGGACCGAGGTCCTTGTCTTTGACAACGCGCTTGCCATCGTTATAGCGCGAGATATCGCGGCCGTAGCCCATGGCCAGATCCTGCAGCTCGCACTCTCCGCCCTGGTCGCAGATCGGGCAGTCCAGCGGGTGATTGATCAGCAGGAATTCCATCGTCGCTTTCTGCGCGGCAATGGCTTTCGGCGAGCGCGTGAATATTTTCATGCCTTCGTTGACCGGAGTCGCACAGGCCGGCAGCGGCTTCGGCGCCTTTTCGACTTCAACGAGGCACATGCGGCAATTCGCCGCGATGCTCAGTTTTTCGTGATAACAGAAGCGCGGCACGTAGGCACCGACCCGGTCCGTCACCTCGATCACCATCTGGCCTTTCTTCGCTTCGACAGGCTTGCCGTCGACTTCAATGTTTACCGTATCGTCGCTCATGCCGCCGCCTCGGTGCCGGCCTCGACGATGCTGCGGCCGCGGTGCTCAACCATGTATTCAAACTCGTGATGAAAATGGCGCAGGAAACTCTGCACCGGCCAGGCCGCAGCGTCGCCGAGCGCGCAAATCGTGTGTCCCTCGATCTTGTTCGCGACCTGCACCAGTCGATCCAGATCCTCATGCCGACCCTGACCGTCGATGATGCGCGACAGCATGCGGTACAACCAGCCCGTACCTTCGCGACACGGCGTGCACTGGCCGCAGGACTCGGCCATGTAGAAGCGTGAAATGCGGCGCAGCACCCTGACCATGCAGGTGGTGTCATCCATCACCATCACTGCGCCGGTGCCAAACGACGAGCCGGCGCTCTGCAGCGATGTCGTAGTCCATGGTGCAGCCCATGATGATATCCGCCGGCAGCACCGGCACCGACGAGCCGCCCGGGATGACGGCTTTCAGCTTGCGGCCTTTCCAGACGCCGCCGCACAGCGCGAGCAGGTCCTTAAAGGGAATACCCATCGGCAACTCGTGATTGCCGGGCTTTTCGATGTGGCCACTGACCGAAAACTGCGCGGTGCCGCCGGACTTCTCCGGACCTAGGCCCGCGAACCAGGCCGCACCGTTCGTCAAAATGGCCGGCACGCTGGCCAGACTTTGGGTGTTGTTGATCGTCGTCGGCTTGCCGTACAAACCAAAATTGGCCGGGAACGGCGGCTTGAAGCGCGGCTTGCCCTGCTTGCCCTCGAGCGATTCGATTAGCGCGGTTTCTTCGCCGCAGATGTAGGCGCCCGCGCCGAGGAAGGCATAGATATCAATGTCGATACCCGAGCCCTTGATGTTCTTGCCCAGCAAACCGGCGTCATAGGCTTCCTGCAAGGCCGCTTCGAACCGCGGAAACGGTTCGTCCATGAATTCGCCACGCACGTAGTTGTAAGCGACGGTTGCACCCATCGAATAGGCCGCTATTGCCATGCCTTCAATCAGTGCGTGCGGGTTACCGCGCAAGATCTCGCGATCGTGGCAGGTACCCGGTTCGCTTTCGTCAGAGTTGCAAACGAGGTACTTCTGCACGGGCGCCGTGCGCGGCATGAAGCTCCACTTCAGCCCGGTCGGGAAACCGGCGCCGCCGCGGCCACGCAGACCGGATGCCTTGACCTCGTCAATTACCTGTTCCGGCGTTAGCTCGCCGGCCAGCACCCGACGCCAGGCCTTGTAACCGTCATGCGCCTCGTAGGTCTTCAGCGACCACGACTCGGGCGACCCGAAGGTTCTCCAGCACACCAGGTTCTCTTCGTACGCCATCAGTCCAGCCCGTCCAGGATGTCGTCGACCTGCTCCAGCGTCAGGTTCTCGTAGTACTTGTGATCGACCATCATCATCGGCGCGCCGCAGCAGGCGGCCAGGCACTCTTCTTCCTGCTTCAGGAAGACGCGGCCATCCGGCGTGCTGTCGCCGGTCTTGATACCGAGTTTGCGTTCGACATGCGCAACGATATCGTCAGCGCCGCGCAGCATGCAGGATACGTTGGTGCAAATCGCAACGTCGTGCCTGCCGACCGGCTTGGTCTGGAACATCGAGTAGAAACTGGCAACCTCGTAGACCTGAATCGGCGGCATCCCGAGGTAGTCGGCAACGCCATCCATCAATTCCGTCGTCAGGAAACCCTTGTTCTGATGCTGTGCCGCATGCAAAGCGCCGATCACCGCCGAGCGCTTCTGCTCCGCTGGAAAGCGCGCTGTCCAGCGGTCAATTTCCTCGCGCACGTGATGCGACAGTATGTCCGTCTCACTCATCGGTCGATCTCACCAAATACGATGTCCTGGGTGCCGATTACCGCTACCACGTCGGCCAGCATGTGCCCCTCCACCATTTCTGACATCGCGGCAATATGCGCAAAACCCGGCGCGCGAATCTTGACGCGATACGGTTTGTTCGCGCCGTCCGAAATCATGTACACACCGAATTCGCCTTTGGGGGCCTCGACAGCGGCATACGCTTCGCCGGCAGGAACCGAATAGCCTTCGGTGAATAATTTAAAGTGATGGATCAGCGATTCCATGTCGTCTTTCATCTCGACACGAGTCGGCGGCACGATCTTGTGATCGTCGACCATGACCGGACCGGGATTTGCGCGCAGCCAGTCAACACACTGCTTGACGATGCGGTTCGACTGGCGCATCTCTTCGACGCGTACCAGGTAACGGTCGTAGCAATCGCCATTCACGCCAACGGGGATGTCGAAATCCATCTTGTCGTACGCCGCGTAAGGCTGCTTCTTGCGCAAGTCCCACTCGATGCCTGAGCCGCGAATCATCGGGCCGGTGAAGCCCAGCGCCAGCGCACGCTCCGGCGTCACGACGCCAATGTTCACAGTGCGCTGCTTCCAGATGCGATTGTTGGTCAGCAGCGTTTCGTACTGGTCGACACAGCCCGGAAACTTCGCGGTGAAGGCATCGATGAAATCCAGCATCGAGCCACTGCGCACTTCATTCAGCCGATCAACGTCTTTCTGTTTGCGCCACTTGGACGCCTGGTACTTCGGCATCGTTTCCGGCAGATCGCGGTAGACGCCACCCGGACGGTAATACGTGGCGTGCATGCGTGTGCCGGACACCGCTTCGTAACAGTCCATTAAGTCCTCGCGCTCGCGAAAACAGTACAGGAACATCGTCATCGCGCCGATATCGAGGCCGTGCGCGCCGAGCCACATCAGGTGGTTCAGGATGCGCGTGATTTCGTCAAACATGACGCGGATGTACTGGGCGCGCGGAGGCGGCTTGATACCGAGCAGTTTTTCGATAGCGAGCACGTAGCCGTGCTCATTGCACATCATCGACACGTAGTCGAGCCGGTCCATGTAGCCGATACTCTGGTTATACGGTTTGGATTCGGCAAGTTTCTCCGTGCCACGGTGCAGCAGACCAACGTGCGGATCCGCTTTCTGGATAACTTCGCCATCCATTTCCAGCACGAGGCGCAGAACGCCATGCGCGGCCGGATGCTGCGGGCCAAAATTCATCGTGTAATTCTGGATCTCAGCCATCGCTTGCGACGTCCTTCAAATCGGGGTTATAGCGGTTGTCATCGCGAATGACGCGCGGCACCAGGGTGCGCGGCTCGATGCTGACGGGCTGATAGGCAACTCGCCCCTTCTCAGCGTCATAGCGAACCTCAACATTGCCGGAGAGCGGAAAGTCCTTGCGAAACGGGTGGCCAATGAAGCCGTAATCGGTGAGCACGCGGCGCAGATCCGGATGCCCCTCGAACAATACGCCATACATATCGAACGCTTCACGTTCAAACCAGTTCGCCGAATTCCATACCGGCACGAGCGACTTCACAACCGGTGGATTGCCGGTACCGGTGTAAACGCGCAGCCGCAATCGCAGATTGTGCGCAACCGACAGCAAGTGATAGACCACAGCAAAACGACGCGGATCGAAAGTATCGGCTTCATCAAGAATCATCGGTTCGCGAATTACGCCGCGACTGAAACCGGACTCGGTGGCATCGGCCGTGAGCCATTCGTCCTGGCCAAAAGTGAGGTAGTCAACGCCGCAGACATCGATAAGTTGTTCAAATTCGAAGTCATCGCGAATTGCAGTAGCAGTCTCCAGCAGGCTGTCTTTCGCGACTTCGAAGGTGAGTTCGCCGCAACCTGACGCCACGCGCGTGACAGTCTCGCCGAAGCGCTCTTCGATGCGAGCCGCCAGTGTCTCGTATTTTTCAGTCATCGTTTGGTTGCTTTACCGGGCAATGGTGCTGGTGCGGCGAATCTTTTTCTGCAACTGGATCAGGCCGTAGACCAGTGCTTCTGCCGTCGGCGGGCAACCTGGCACGTACACATCAACGGGTACGATCCGGTCGCAGCCGCGCACCACGGAGTAAGAATAGTGGTAGTAGCCGCCGCCGTTAGCACAGGAGCCCATCGACACGACCCAGCGGGGTTCCGGCATCTGGTCGTAAACCTTGCGCAGGGCCGGCGCCATCTTGTTGACCAGCGTGCCGGCGACGATCATCACGTCGGATTGCCGCGGGCTGGGACGGAAAATGATGCCAAAGCGATCGAGGTCATAGCGCGCGGCGCCGGCGTGCATCATCTCCACGGCGCAGCAGGCAAGCCCGAAGGTCATAGGCCAGAGTGACCCGGTACGCGCCCAGTTCATCACTGAATCCAGACTGGTGACGACGAATCCCTTTTTTTGCAGGCTCTGGCCCGCGCCGTCGGCGGTGGCCGGCGATACGGGTGCCGCTGCCGTGCTCAATCCCATTCCAGCGCCCCTTTCTTCCATTCGTAAACAAAGCCGACAACCAGGATTGCCAGGAAAATACCCATCGCGATCAGGCCGAAACCGCCGATGGTGTCGAGCGACACCGCCCACGGAAACAGGAAGGCGATCTCGAGATCAAAAATGATGAACAGGATGGCAACGAGATAGTAACGAACGTCAAAGCGACTGCGCGAGTCCTCGAAGGGTTCGAAGCCACATTCGTAGGCCGACAGCTTTTCGCTGTCTTTCTCGCCGCCGCCGAACAGGAAGCCGAGCGCAAGCAACAGCACGCCGATCCCGGTGGAAACACCGAGGAAAATCAAAACAGGCAGATAGTTTTCAAGCATGATGACTGGCGAGCAAGGTGCCGTCCCTTCGGAGTTGGTAAAGCCGCGCTATTGTATCAGTCTGTTCAACGCGGATAACAGCCCTGAGGCGATAACAGGGAACAGTTTTTGGTAACAAGTGCGTTTTCCTGTGGCTGACGGCCGAACGGCAACTGCGATGGCGCGAAGAATTGCTGTTTGCGACGAAAAAAGCCTCTCCCGACATCGTCAGGAGAGGCTTTTCGATTTGGTGCCGACGGCCGGACTCGAACCGGCACAGCTTGCGCCACTGCCCCCTCAAGACAGCGTGTCTACCAATTCCACCACGTCGGCTAAAACGTTGACCCCGGCCTAGCGGGGCTTATTGCGGGGCCGGCTCCGGCTCGCTGCTCTCGAGCTGCGGCATATCGGGCAGCGCCTCATCACCACCAACCGGTTCCAGCGACGGCAGTTCCGGCAGCGCGTCAGACTCATCGGTGGCCGGCGCAGCGTCGTCGCTGATCGGCGTCGACTCAATCAGGCTCGACGGCGATTCGCTGACGTGCTGGCTGCTGATGTAGGCCAGGGTCAGGCTGCTGGCGAAAAAAGCCGTCGCAAGTATCGCCGTCATCCGCGAGAAGAAGCTGGAGCTGCCACGCGCGCCGAATACCGTGCCCGATGCGCCGGAGCCGAATGCCGCGCCGGCGTCGGCGCCCTTGCCTCGCTGCAACAGCACCAACGCGATGATAAGCACTGCGATCAGCGTGTGCGCTGACGAGAATAACTGTCTGTAAAGTACTCATTTGTTCCTCAACTCTGCGCCATCGCCGCACGGACGATCGCCAAAAAATCATCAGCCTTCAGCGCCGCGCCGCCGATCAGACCGCCATCAATATCCGCCATCGCAAACAGGCCTGCAGCATTGTCACCCTTGACGCTGCCGCCATAGAGAATCTGCAGATTGTCGGCAACCTGGCGGTCGTGGCCGGCGACGCGCGCGCGGATGTGCGCGTGCACGTCTTCGGCTTGCTGCGGACTGGCGGTGAGACCCGTACCAATCGCCCAGACCGGCTCATAGGCAACGACCGCTTCGGCGAAAGTCGATACGCCGGCAGCCTGCAACACCGCGTCGAGCTGTTCGTCGATCACGGATTCCGTATGCCCGGCTTCCCGCTCTTGCAGCGTCTCACCAACGCACAGGATCGGACGCAGGCCTTTCGACAGCGCCGCTACGAATTTGGCCGCTACGATTTCGCTGGTCTCGCCCATCAAGGCGCGCCGCTCGGAATGGCCGACGATCACGTAGTCGCAGCCGATATCACTCAGCATCGCTGCCGAGCATTCGCCGGTGAATGCGCCCGCTTCGTGCTGCGATACGTTCTGCGCGCCGACGCTGATCGGGCTGCCTTCCAGCTCGCTGACCACGTCCGCCAGGTAGGGGAATGGCGGGCAAACCAGCATTTCCACCGATTTGGCGCCGGAAAAGCCGCTGCGCAGCCCACGCAGCAGCGCGGCATTGGCCTTGCGGCTGCCGTGCATCTTCCAGTTTCCTGCGACAAGGTACCTGCGCATCGGGGGCTCGTTGTATGGGTAGCGTAAAAGGCGCGCAAGGATACCCGGCGATCTGGCTCAAATCAACGCATGGCGGGCGTATTGCAGCAGCGCCCCCGATGCCTGCCGGATTGCCGCTGCGCGGGCGGCGCGACTGGCGCGGCCTAGGCGGCGGCCTTTGCGACTATAGCGGCCAGCCGTTCCGCCAGCGCCAGCACCTGGCTGGCGTCCTGCCCTTCCACCATCACCCGGATAACGGGCTCGGTGCCGGAGGCACGCAGCACGACGCGTCCTGAATCCCGCAATTCCGTCTCCGCCTGGGTGACGGCGTCCTGGATTTCGGTCGATTGGCCCGGATCCAGCTTTTTCGAGGTGCGCACGTTCAGCAGTTTCTGCGGGTACTTCGGCATGCCGCCCGCCAGCTGCGACAGCGTCTTGCCCGTCTCCTTCATGATCGCGAGGATTTGCAGGGCACTGATGAGACCGTCACCGGTGGTGGTCTTGTCGAGGCAAATCATGTGGCCCGACGTCTCCCCGCCGATGGTGCCGCCGTGCGCACGCAAAGCCTCGAGCACGTAGCGGTCGCCAACATTGGCCCGCATGAAATCAATACCCAGTTTGCGAAACGCATGTTCGAGCCCGAGATTGGTCATCACGGTGCCAACGACCGGGCCGGTCAACAGGCCCTGCTGCTGGCGGGCCGAGGCGAGGATGAACAACAATTGATCGCCGTCCAGCAAGGCGCCGGTCTCGTCGATCATGATCAGCCGGTCGCCGTCGCCGTCAAGTGCGATGCCGACATGCGCGCCGACCGCGGGAACCGTTTGTCGCAGCAGCGCGGGCTGGGTCGAGCCGCAACCGTCGTTGATGTTGCGCCCGTTGGGCGAACAGCCAATCGGAATAACGTCGGCGCCCAGTTCGTTCAGGGCGCGCGGTCCTACTTTATAACCGGCACCGTTCGCGCCGTCGAAAACGATCTTCATGCCGTCCAGCGTCTCGCCGGCCGGAAACGTTGACATGCAGAATGCCTGGTAGCGGTCGCGCGCCGAGTCGATACGACGGGCTTTGCCCAGATTCTGCGACTCGAGCGTTATTGCGGGCTCGTGCAGATAGCCTTCGATGTTCTTTTCATCGGCATCCGTGAGTTTGGCGCCATTACCGTTAAAGAACTTGATGCCATTGTCAAAGTAGGGGTTGTGTGAGGCACTGATGACGACGCCAAGATCCGCTTCGAACTCCTGCGTCAGAAAAGCAATGCCCGGCGTGGGTAGCGGACCCAGCAACAGCACATTGGCGCCCGCCGCAACGAATCCGGCCTCCAGTGCCGATTCGAACATGTAACCGGACAGGCGCGTGTCCTTGCCGATCAGCACGGTGCCGCCGGCCGGCACCAGTACGCGCGCCGCCGCGCTGGCGAGGCGCAGCGCGAAGTCTGCTGTCATCGGATCCTTGCCGACCTTGCCGCGCACACCGTCGGTGCCGAAAAATTTTCTGCTCATTGCCTGATCTTCACTTTGTCTGATTCATCCTTTGCTACATCCTTGGATTCATGTCGCGCCAGCACGCCCGCCGAGGCGGTCAATACGGCGAGCGCATCCACCGTTGCCGCCACATCGTGCGTCCGAACTATATGCGCCCCGCGCTCGACAGCCAATACCGCCGCCGCCACCCCCGCCGCCACGCGCTGCTTGGGCGCGCGCTGCGTCAGATTACCCAGCGTTGCTTTGCGGGATAGCCCAACCAGCACCGGCAAGCCCAGCGCTGCCAGCCGCTCCAGCTGCGCCAGTAGCAGCAGGTTGTGCTCATCGGTCTTGCCGAAACCGAAGCCGGGATCAATGGCCAGGCGGTCGCGCGCGATACCCGCCGATTCGCAGGCAGCGACACGCTCTTGCAGGAAGTCGGCGACTTCATCGACAACCGACCCGTAACGGGGCCGCTGCTGCATGGTGCGCGGTGTACCGCGCATGTGCATCAGGCAGATACCAACCGGCAGTTCACTGGCTGCCTGCAATGCGCCGTCGCGGCGCAATGCGTATACGTCGTTGATCAGCGTCGCGCCGGCCGCGGCGGCGGCGCGCATCACCTCGGGCTTGCTGGTATCGACGGACACGATAGCGCGGCCGTCGCTTGCAAGCTGCCTGATCAGCGGCACCACGCGCTCAATTTCTTCGTCGGCTGTGATCTCGGCGGCACCCGGTCGGGTCGACTCACCGCCGATATCGATGATATCCGCGCCGGCGTCCAGCATCTCAGCCGCCTGCCGCAGGGCGCGGTCACGTGAGAAAAAATCGCCGCCATCGGAAAAGGAATCAGGCGTTACATTGAGGATGCCCATCACGCGCGGTCGTGACAGGTCCAGTGGCTTGCTGCCGAGCATCAATTGCATGGCGTTACCAAAAAAAAGAGCGGCGATGATAAGTCGCCGCTCACGGTCAGGGTTAGCACCGGATTACCTAGTGCTCGCTGGCAGGGCCACCGATGGTGCCGGTCGATTCGGTGTCAGGACGCCGCCCTTTGCCGGGCTGCGGCGTGTCGCCGTGATCGTCCCAGCCTTCCGGCGGACTCGGTTCCCGCCCTTCCATGATGTCCTTGATCTGCGAAGAGTCGATCGTCTCGTACTTCATCAGCGCCTTCGCCATCTTGTGCAGTTTTTCTTCATGCTCCTGCAGGATGATTTTCGCGCGATCGTAGTTCCGATCAATGATTGCGCGCACTTCCTCGTCGATGGTGTTCGCCGTAGTTGCAGAGACCTGCTTGTGCTGCGTCACCGATCGCCCGAGGAAAACCTCACCGTCGTCCTCACTGTAGGTCAGCGGCCCGAGCTTTTCAGACAGGCCCCACTTCGTCACCATGTTGCGCGCGATTTCTGTTGCACGCTCGATGTCGTTCGAGGCACCTGTCGTTACGCCGCCGGGGCCCAAGGTCATTTCTTCAGCGAGGCGACCGCCAAACAGCGATGAAATGCTGCTCTCGAGCCGCTCCTTGGAGATGCTGTATTTGTCTTCCTCAGGCAAATACATCGTGACGCCCAGCGCGCGACCGCGCGGAATAATCGTGACCTTGTGCACCGGATCGTGGTCCGGCATGCAGTAACCGACAATCGCGTGGCCGGCCTCGTGGTACGCGGTATTGAGTTTCTCTTTTTCGCTCATGACCATGGAGCGCCGCTCGGTGCCCATCATGATCTTGTCTTTCGCCATTTCGAACTGCTCCATGCTCACCACGCGGCGATTGGCACGCGCCGCAAACAGGGCTGCTTCGTTGACCAGGTTGGCGAGATCAGCACCCGAGAATCCCGGTGTGCCGCGCGCAATAACACTCGCATCAACATCGTCGTCGAGGGGCACCTTGCGCATATGTACTTTGAGGATCAGCTCGCGGCCGCGGATGTCCGGCAGCGGCACGACGACCTGGCGATCGAATCGCCCTGGCCGCAACAGCGCAGGATCCAGAACGTCAGGACGGTTGGTCGCGGCAATCACGATGATGCCCTCATTGCCCTCGAAGCCATCCATCTCAACCAGCATCTGGTTCAGGGTCTGCTCGCGCTCGTCATGCCCGCCGCCCAGGCCGGCGCCGCGGTGCCGACCTACGGCATCAAGCTCGTCAATGAAGATAATGCAGGGCGCCTGCTTCTTGGCCTGCTCGAACATGTCACGGACACGCGAAGCACCGACACCGACGAACATTTCCACGAAGTCGGAGCCGGAGATGGTGAAGAACGGTACTTTTGCCTCGCCGGCGATCGCACGGGCCAGCAAGGTCTTGCCGGTACCCGGCGGACCTACCATCAGCACGCCCTTCGGGATCTTGCCGCCAAGGCGCTGGAACTTGCTCGGGTCGCGCAGGAAGTCGACGATCTCGGAGACCTCCGCTTTCGCTTCTTCGACGCCGGCGACATCAGCAAACGACACGTTGACCTGGTCTTCGCCCAGCAGTCGCGCCTTGCTCTTGCCGAAGGTCATCGCACCGCGGCCGCCGCCACCGCCCTGCATCTGGCGCATGAAGTAGATCCAGACACCGATCAGCAGCAGGATCGGGAACGAGCTGATTAACAGCTGGCCAATCAGGCTCTGGCTTTCGGGTTCCTCGGCGGTAAATCGCACGCCGTTTTCCTCGAGCAGCCCGATCAGCGTGTTGTTGTCCGTTTCCGGGCTGATGGTGTACTGCGCCAGCGGCACTCGATTGCCAAAGCTGATGCGCTTGCCCTCGAACTCAACGCGCTGCACGTTGCCGCCTTTCACCTGGCTCAGGAATTCCGAGTAGTCAACTTTCTCGGGGGGCGGCCCGTTTACGCCGGACAGGCCCTGAACCACCGATAGCAAAACCACGATGATGACGATGAATACGAGAATATTTTTGGTCAGATCATTCACAATAATTTGGGTCCGTCAGGCTGGCCAAGCGCCTTCTGCACAGCCGCCGGGGCGCCTGTTTTAGACTGCGTCTAAGCGTTAGACACTACTACAGTTGATAGTTTCTCGCTACCAAGTAGACCTCGCTGCTGGCAGCCCTTGAGGCCGCCGGTTTCATTACCCTTACCCGTCCGAAAGAGCTCCGCACATCGCGGATAAATTCCTCGGAGCCCGCACCCTGAAACAGCTTGCAAATGAAGCTGCCGTCTTTCTTCAGGACCTGGCGGGCCAATTCCAGCGCGAGTTCCGCAAGGTACATGGCGCGCGGCTGGTCGACGGCCTTGGTGCCACTGATATTGGGCGCCATATCGCTCATTACAAGGTCTGCCCGCTCGTCACCGAGCCGCGCCAGCAAATCGTCCAGCACGGCCTGATCCGTGAAATCGCCCTGCAGGAACTCAACCTCCGGCAAGGCATCCATGGGCAGCAGGTCCACCGCAAGTACCCGCAGGCTGCCGCGGTGCTTTTCCGCCAGATACTGGCTCCAGCCGCCCGGCGCTGACCCAAGGTCGATGCACACGAGACCGGATCGCAGCAGTTTTTCTTTCCGCAGGATTTCCTCGAGCTTGAAGACAGCGCGGGAACGCCAGCCCTCGCGACGGGCCTTTAGCACGTAGGGATCTTTTTCCTGGCGGGCGCGCCAGCTGGCCGAGCTGCTGCGCGGCTTGCTCATCGCGGCGCGCCCTTGCTCATGCGCCGTGCGCTGCTGCTACAATCCCGCCCCATGAAACTCTCCGAAACACAGAAAAAGCATCTGCGCAGTATTGGCCACCATCTCAATCCTGTCGTCATGGTCGGCGATGCCGGCGTATCGGAAGCCTTGCTAAAGGAATTCGACAGCACTATCGATCACCACGAACTGATCAAGGTCAAAGTGCGGGCCGGCGATCGTGAACAACGCGACGCCGTCCTCGCTGATCTGTGCGATCGCGGCACCGCTGAGCTCGTAGCGCGTATCGGCAACGTTGCGTTGTTCTATCGACGCAATAACGTCAAACCGAAGATTGTCCTGCCACGCGCCTGATCGCGGCGGTAAGCAGCGAGGCGCTATACGTAGCTAACCTCGATAACCTCGTAGTGCATCTCGCCGCCCGGCGCGGAAAACACGACCTCGTCGCCCTCGCTCTTGCCGATCAGTGCCCGCGCAATTGGTGAGGTGAAAGAGATTTTGCCGGTTTTGATATCGGCCTCGTCCTCGCCCACTATCGTGTAGATTTTCTTGTCGCCGGTTTCCACTTCGATCAGCTCCACGGTCGAGCCGAACACGATGCGACCGTTCGCATTTACCGTGGTGACATCGATAACCTGGATATTCGACAGCTTGCCTTCAATATCCTTGATACGCCCCTCAATAAAACCCTGCTGCTCTTTCGCAGCATGGTATTCGGCATTTTCCTTCAGATCGCCATGCGCGCGCGCTTCGGCAATCGCCTGGATTACGCGCGGCCGGTCCGTTGACTTGAGCTGTTTTAGTTCTTCGCGCAGCAACTCCGCACCGCGGACGGTCATCGGCACCTTGTTCATGCCGCCACCTCACCGTGCAGGTCCTGCAACCTGTTGACGTCTATATTGTCGAGATGGTCCAGCGCTCGACAGGTCGCGGTCGCCGCCGCCAGCGTCGTGTAATACGTGACGTTCTTGCGCACGGCTTCGCCACGAATGGATTCCGATTCTGAAATCGCCTGCTTTCCTTCGGTGGTATTCACGATTAGGGAAATCTCGTTGTTCTTGATCATGTCCACGATATGCGGCCGCCCCTCGCGCACCTTGTTGGCCCGGCGGCAATGCACGCCAGCCTGAGCAAGTGACACGGCAGTACCGTGGGTCGCGACAATCTCGAAGCCACGCGCCTCGAGAATCTTTGCCAACTCTACCGCACCGTCCTTATCGCGGTCCCTGACGCTCAGCAATGCCGTGCCCTGACGCGGCAGCCGCACACCGGAGGCGAGCTGCGCTTTGGCATAAGCCTCGCCGAACGACCGACCAATGCCCATGACTTCGCCGGTCGACTTCATCTCCGGACCAAGGATCGGGTCAGCGCCGGGAAATTTGATAAACGGAAACACGGACTCCTTGACCGAAAAGTAGGGCGGCTTGCGTTGCTTGGTCAGGCCCTGGCTGGCGAGCGACTCGCCCACCATGACACGGGCAGCGATTTTCGCCAATGGCAGGCCGATGGCCTTCGAGACAAACGGCACCGTGCGCGAGGCGCGTGGATTTACCTCGAGCAGGTACACAATATTGTTCTGAATCGCGAACTGCGTATTCATCAAGCCAACCACCTTGAGTCCCTTCGCGAGTTTGATCGCCTCGTCGATCATCTCCTGCTGCAATTCTTCAGACAAACTGAACGGCGGCAGGGAGCAGCCGGAGTCACCGGAATGGACGCCGGCCTGCTCGATGTGCTCCATCACGCCGCCAATTAACACATCGGTTCCGTCACAAATGAGATCAACGTCGACCTCCGTGGCGAGATCGAGAAAACGATCCAGCAGCACAGGGCTTTCGTTGGAGACATTGATCGCCGCCTGCATGTAGGCATCAAGGTCTTCATCCGTGTAGACAATCTCCATCGCCCTGCCGCCGAGCACATAAGACGGACGGACGACCAGCGGGTAACCGACAGCGCTACCGAGGCGCACGGCTTCTTCGCGATTGCGCGCGGTGCTGTTCGGCGGCTGGCGCAGCTCTAGCTTGTCGACCAGTTTCTGGAACCGCTCGCGATCTTCGGCAAGGTCGATTGAATCAGGTGACGTGCCGATGATCGGCGCGCCTGCAGCCTCCAGCGCGCGCGCCAGTTTCAATGGCGTCTGGCCACCGAACTGCACGATGACGCCCTTCGGCTTTTCCTTGTCGATGATTTCCATGACGTCTTCAAACGTCAGCGATTCGAAGTACAGGCGATCCGACGTGTCGTAGTCAGTAGAAACCGTTTCCGGGTTGCAGTTGACCATGATGGTTTCGTAACCAGCTTCTTTCAGAGCCAGCGCTGCGTGCACACAGCAGTAATCAAATTCGATGCCCTGCCCGATGCGATTGGGACCGCCACCGAGAATCATGATTTTGTCGCGAGACGTCGGCTCGGCCTCGCACTCTTCTTCGTAGGTCGAATAAAGGTACGCGGTATTCGTCGCAAACTCGGCAGCGCAGGTATCGACCCGTTTGAATACCGGACGAATGCCATGCTGCAGTCGCATGTCGCGAATATCCTCTTCCTTGCAGCAAGCCAGAGCCGCGAGTCGCTGATCTGAGAAGCCCTTGCGTTTCAGGTGCCGCATGCGCATGGCGTCCAGGCTGCCAAAGCCTGCTTTGCGCAACTGCTCCTCTTCGCGCACCAGGTCCTCGATCTGGGCAAGGAACCAGGGATCAATACCGCTGACGTCCGCGACCTCGGCAATCGAGAAACCGAGGCGAAAGGCGTCGGCAACCAGCCACAGCCGATCGGCGCCAGGTAGTCGCAGCTCCTGCCGCAACTCATCCATATCTTTCGGGTCTTTCAGGATGCTCAGCTTCTCGTCGAGGCCGGTAACCCCGGTTTCCAGGCCCCTCAGTGCCTTTTGCAATGACTCCTGGAAGGTCCTGCCAAACGACATGACTTCGCCCACCGATTTCATCTGCGTCGTCAGGCGATCGTTGGCACGTGGAAACTTCTCGAAGGTGAAGCGCGGGATCTTGGTGACGACGTAGTCGATGCTGGGCTCGAACGACGCCGGGGTCGCGCCGCCGGTAATATCGTTTTGCAGCTCATCGAGCGTGTAGCCAACGGCCAGCTTGGCCGCGATCTTGGCGATCGGGAAGCCCGTTGCTTTCGAGGCAAGTGCGGACGAGCGCGACACTCGCGGATTCATTTCGATGACGAGCAGCCGGCCGTCTTTCGGGTTGACGGCGAATTGCACGTTTGAGCCACCGGTCTCAACACCGATCTTGCGCAGCACGTCGATCGATGCGTTGCGCATGCGCTGGTATTCCTTGTCCGTCAGCGTTTGCGCCGGCGCAACGGTGATGGAGTCACCCGTATGCACGCCCATCGGATCCAGATTTTCGATCGAGCAAACGATAATGCAGTTGTCGTTGCGATCACGCACAACCTCCATCTCGAACTCTTTCCAGCCGAGAACCGACTCCTCCAGCAGCACTTCGGTCGTCGGCGACATTTCCAGTCCGTGCGACACGATGCGGGAGAACTCCTCCAGGTTGTAGGCAATGCCGCCACCTGATCCACCCATCGTGAACGAGGGCCGGATAATCGTCGGGAAACCGATGATGCCCTGCTTCTCGAGCGCTTCTTCCAGAGAATGCGCAATTTCGGCACGCGGCGTCTCGAGCCCGATATCGGCCATTGCCTCGCGAAACAGTTCGCGGTCCTCGGCCATGTCGATGGCTTCGCGTGACGCCGCGATCAGCTCGACGCCGTGCCGCTCCAGGACGCCCTCGCGGACGAGGTCGAGCGCACAGTTCAGCGCCGTCTGGCCGCCCATCGTGGGCAACAGGGCGTCCGGCTTCTCGCGCGCGATAATCTGTTCGACCGCGCGCCAGTGGACCGGCTCGACGTAAATCGCGTCGGCGGTCTCCGGGTCCGTCATGATGGTGGCCGGATTCGAGTTCACCAGGATGACCCGGTACCCCTCGTCCTTCAGGGCCTTGCAGGCCTGGGTGCCGGAATAGTCGAACTCGCAGGCCTGGCCAATCACGATCGGTCCGGCGCCAATTATCAGGATGCTTTTCAGGTCTTCGCGTTTCGGCATGGTGCTCTGCAGGTCGCCCGGGAGGGCGGGATTTTCGAGATAACTGACTTTAAAAAAACTACGTAGCGGATTGTCTTAAATATGATTATTGCTGGGCCGCCAGTGCTTTCTTCAGGCTGCGGCGCTTGACCTCTTCCATGTCGTCGATAAAGCGTTCGAACAGGAACAGCAGGTCGTGCGGCCCGGGACTCGCCTCCGGGTGACCCTGGAAACTGAAGGCGGGTCGGCCGTTCAGGCTGATGCCCTGCACCGAGCCGTCGAACAGCGAACGGTGCGTCACCTTGACGTCCTGCGGCAGTGACGCCTCGTCAACGGCGAAGCCGTGGTTCTGGCTCGAGATCATCACCCGGCCGGTCTTCAGGTCCTGAACCGGGTGATTGGCGCCGTGGTGGCCGAATTTCATCTTGACGGTCGTGCCGCCGGCGGCCAGCGCCAGCAGCTGGTGGCCCAGGCAGATTCCGAACAGCGGCACGCCGATCTCGAGCAGCTTGCGGATCGCACGGATCGCGTAGTCACAGGGCTCTGGATCGCCAGGCCCGTTCGACAGGAATACGCCGGTCGGATTCAGTGCCATGACCTCGTCTGCCGGGGTAGTTGCGGGCACGACCGTCATGCGGCAATCGAAGTCGGACAGCAGCCGCAGGATATTGCGCTTGATTCCAAAGTCGTAGGCCACGACGTGATACGGCGCGATCCGCCTCGTCATGATGCGCGGCTTGCGACCGAACTCCGTGCCATGACTCCATTGATAGCGGCGATCCGTGGTGACGAACTTCGCGAGATCCATACCCGCGATGCCGGGGAATTTGCGAGCGTGCTGCACCGCGACGGCCGGATCGGCATCCCCGGTCATGATGCAGCCGGACTGCGCACCCTTTTCGCGCAGGATGCGGGTCAGCTTGCGCGTGTCGATATCGGCGATTGCCACCGTCTTGCCGCGCTGCAGAAACTCGCTGAAGCTGCGCTCTGAGCGCCAGTTGCTGTTGACCATCGAACTGTCGCGAATAATCAGGCCCGAGGCGTGCACGCGTGACGACTCCATGTCGTCGCTGTTGGTGCCGGTATTGCCGATGTGGGGGTAAGTCAGCGTGACGATCTGGCGACAGTAGGACGGGTCCGTCAGGATCTCCTGGTAGCCGGTCATCGCCGTATTGAACACCACTTCGCCAATGGTCTTGCCTTCACTGCCAACGGAAACACCCCGAAAAACAGTGCCGTCCTGGAGGGCGAGTAGCGCAGCAGTAGTCAACAGCAATCCTCAATTCGGTTCGGACACGCCGCATGCCTTAAAATCTGCGACGTTAGATGCACAAAAGCGGAAGGACTTTGCCTTCCGCTTGAGAGTCGCCGGCTATCCGACGATCCGCCGTAGTTTACTCAAGCAGCGCCGCCCGCGCCACAGCCGGCCTGCTCTTTTTGGCCCGGATCGCGCCCGGCGAGGCGCGAACGGATGCCGGGACGGCCGCCGGGGCTAGGGCTGGCCGATGCGATCGAAGAAGCGCTTGACCGTATCGACCCAGCTGCCGGCACGCGGATTGTGGCGTTCACCGCCCTTCGCTACGGACTCTTCAAATTGTTTCAGCAGGTCTTTTTGTTCTTCCGTGAGTTTTACCGGCGTTTCGACCGCGACGCGCGCGTACAGGTCGCCCAGGTGCCGTTCACGAACCGTCGTGACGCCTTTGCCGCGCAGGCGAAAAACCTTGCCGGATTGCGTGCCTGCCGGGATCTTCAGCGACACGTTGCCGTCGAGGGTCGGCAATTCGACCTCGCCACCGAGCGCTGCCGTGGTGATGCTGACCGGCACTTCGCAGTTCAGATCGGCTCCCTCGCGCGTGAAGATCTTGTGCGGGTTGACCCGAATCTCAACGTACAGGTCGCCCGGCGGCCCGCCGTTACGGCCTGCTTCACCTTCGCCGGACAAGCGAATCCGGTCGCCGTCATCAACGCCCGCCGGCACCTTGACCGACAGCTTCTTGGTGCGGGCCACCCGGCCCCGGCCATGGCAGTTGTCGCAGGGATCGGCAATCGTCGTGCCCGCTCCCTTGCAGGTCGGGCAGGTTTGCTGGATCGAGAAAAAGCCCTGCTGCATGCGCACCTGACCGACACCACCGCAGGTCGTGCACTTGACGGGATCGCTGCCCTTTTTCGCGCCGCTGCCGTCGCAGACGTCGCACACGGCCTGGGTGGGTACCTCGATCGTCACCGTATCGCCGGCGACTGCTTTCTCGAGATCGAGCCGCAATTCGTAGCCAAGATCTGCGCCGCGGAATACCTGGCTGCGGGAGCGACGGCCGCCACCCCCGAAAATATCGCCGAACACGTCTCCGAAGATGTCGCCGAAGCCTTCCGCCCCGAATCCGCCCGCCCCGCCGGCGCCGGCGCGGGCTTTCAGTCCGTCGTGCCCGAACTGGTCGTAGGTCGCCCGTTTGTCCTTGTCGCTGAGCACGTCGTACGCTTCGCGCGCTTCCTTGAAGCGGCGCGCGGCGTCCTCATCGTCCGTGTTGCGGTCCGGGTGATGCTTCATCGCCAGGCGCCGGTACGACTTCTTGATCTCGTCGCCGGTCGCGCTGCGGCTCACACCCAGAACGTCGTAGTAATCGCGCTTCGCCATAAGGCCTCTATGTCAAAAAGGCGGACGCCATGACAGCGCCCGCCAGGTTCATGCAGTTGACTGCGTTGTGATTAGCCCGACTTGTCCTTGTCCTTGTCCTTGTCATTGCCATCAACTTCCTCGAATTCAGCATCGACAACGCCGTCATCGGCCGGCGCTGCGCCGCCTTCCGCCGCATTCTCGCCAGCCTCTGCGGCCTGCGATTCGTACAGCTTCTGCGCGACGCCCGCTGACGCCTCGGCCAGCGCCGCGGTTTTCGCTTCGATCTCGCCGATATCGTCGCTGTCCAGTGCGCCCTTCAGGTCCGCCAGTGCCGCTTCGACTTTCGCCTTGTCCTCGTCGCTCGCCTTGTCGCCGAGTTCCTTGAGGGACTTCTCGGCGGCGTGCATCAGGCCGTCGGCCTTGTTGCGCGCGTCGACCAGCTCGCGGAATTTCTTGTCATCCTCGGCATGACTTTCGGCGTCCTGAACCATCTTCTGGATCTCGTCATCGCTGAGACCACTCGATGCCTTGATCACGATGTTCTGGCTCTTGCCGGTAGCCTTGTCCTTGGCCGACACGTTCAGGATACCGTTCGCGTCGATATCGAACGTGACCTCGATCTGCGGCATGCCGCGCGGTGACGGCGGGATGTTCGCGAGGTCGAAACGGCCCAGCGACTTGTTGTCCTGCGCCCGCTCGCGCTCACCCTGTAACACGTGGATGGTCACCGCCGTCTGGTTGTCGTCAGCCGTCGAAAATACCTGCTCGGCGTTCGCCGGAATCGTGGTGTTCTTCTCGATCAGCTTGGTCATGACACCGCCGAGCGTTTCGATACCGAGCGACAGCGGCGTTACGTCCAGCAGCAGCACGTCCTTGACGTCGCCCGCCAGTACGCCACCCTGGATTGCCGCGCCAAGGGCAACAGCCTCGTCCGGGTTCACGTCGCGGCGTGGCTCCTTGCCGAAGAAATTCTGTACCGCTTCCTGCACCTTCGGCATGCGCGTCTGGCCGCCAACGAGAATCACGTCGTCAACGTCGCCCACTTTGAGGCCGGCGTCTTTCAGCGCAACCTTGCAGGGTTCCATCGTGCGCGTAATCAGCTCTTCAACCAGCGACTCGAGCTTGGCGCGGGTCAGCTTGATGTTGAGGTGCTTCGGTCCCGCGGCATCCGCCGTGACGTACGGCAGGTTGACCTCGGTCTGCTGCCCGGAAGACAGCTCGATCTTGGCTTTCTCGGCCGCTTCCTTCAGGCGCTGCATAGCCAGCGGATCCTTGCTGATGTCAACGCCGCTCTCGCGTTTGAACTCGGCCACGAGGTACTGAATGATCCGCAGGTCGAAGTCTTCACCACCGAGGAACGTATCGCCGTTGGTCGCCAGCACTTCGAACTGGTGCTCGCCATCGACTTCGGCAATTTCGATGATCGATACGTCGAACGTACCGCCGCCAAGGTCATAGACCGCGATCTTGGAATCACCGCGCTTCTTGTCCATACCGTAAGCGAGTGCGGCAGCCGTCGGCTCGTTGATGATGCGCTTGACGTCGAGGCCGGCGATCCGCCCGGCGTCTTTCGTTGCCTGCCGCTGCGAATCGTTGAAGTAGGCCGGCACGGTGACCACCGCTTCGGTCACGGGCTCACCGAGGTAATCCTCCGCGGTCTTTTTCATCTTCATCAGGACGCGCGCTGAAATCTCCGGAGGCGCCATGGCCTTGCCGTTAGCTTCGACCCAGGCATCGCCGTTGTCAGCCTTGACGATCTTGTAGGACACCATGTCCATGTCGCGCTTTACGACCTTGTCATCAAACCGACGGCCGATCAGGCGCTTCACGGCAAACAGCGTGTTGCCCGGGTTGGTGACAGCCTGGCGCTTGGCCGACTGCCCCACCAGCACTTCATTGTCCTTTGCGAAAGCAACAATCGACGGCGTGGTGCGGTCGCCCTCGCTGTTTTCGATCACTTTGGGCTTGTCACCCTCCATGACGGCTACGCAGGAATTGGTGGTACCCAGGTCGATACCAATTACCTTACCCATATCGTGTGTCTCCGAAATTCTGTGTGAAACTGCAAATCTGCGTGAAAGGTGGGGTCGCTCGGCGGAGTTTCAAGCGCTGCACGGGCCTTTAATCAGCGGCAGGTGGCTCGGCGGCCTGTGCCACGACCACGCGGGCGGGCCGTAGCAGCCTGCCATTGAGCGCATAGCCCTTCTGGAACACCGTCAGCACGCTGCCAGGCTCGGCGTCGGCCGATGGCTGCATCGTCATCGCCTCGTGGTGCTGCGGGTCGAACGGCTCGCCCAGCGGGTCGATTGCAGCAATACCGAAGCGCTCCATCGCAGCGGCCAGCTGCTTCAGCGTGGCCTCGAAGCCCTCGCGCAGCAGGGTGCCATCGTCAGCGGCAGCCGCCGCGAGCCCCATTTCAAGGCTGTCGCGCACGTCCAGCAGTTCGCGTGCAAACGGTTCCAGGGCATATTTGCGTGCGTTCTGCACATCCCTGCTCGCGCGCTTGCGCACGTTGTCGAGCTCGGCCATCGCGCGCAGGTACTTGTCCCAGTTTTCATCGGCCAGTGCCTGCACGGTCTCGAGGTCGTTCGACGCATCGGCGGGCGCCTGTTCGGTCGTTGTGGCGCCGGAGTCTTCGTCGGCGCGCGCGTCGTTGTCGGAATCCATCACTTCCGGAGTGTCGGGCTGTCCACTCATGTCAAATCTGCTCCACTGGCCTGGCCGTTGCGGTCGCGGTCGCGCCGACGGCGGTCCGCATAAATGAACCGGGAGTCTGGGGGTTCCAGGTCAAATATCAAGAGTCGAAGCAGATTTTCCGCGCGCCGGCGAGCAAATGGCGGGCAGATCACTCAATCGGAAGTATGCAGCGCGGAACCCAGCATGCGTGCGGTGACCTCCACAATCGGCACGACCCGGTCATAGGCCATCCGGGTTGGGCCGATTACGCCCAGCACGCCGATGGTGTCGTCGTCGATGCGGTATGGAGCGGTCACGACGCTGCAGTCGTCGAGAATCTGGTAGCCGGATTCTTCGCCGATAAATATCTGCACGCCGTTCGCATTGATGCTGCGGTCCAGCAGATCGATCAGGACCCGCTTCTTCGAGAAGGCATCAAACAGCCGCTTCAGCTTGTCGATGTCGGACAGTTCGGCAAAGCCCATCAGGTTGGTTTCGCCGGTGACGACAAAGCCCCCTTCGCGATCGGTCGCGCCGTCCATTGCCGAGTGTGCAACGCTGATTATGTCGAGCATCGCCTGGTTCATGGAATCGCGCGTGCGCTCGAGATCGGCAACCAGGCGCGCGTGCACATCAGCCAGCTCCACCCCCGCGTAGTTCTCGTTGATGAAATTGGCGGCCCGCTGCAATTCGTCGGCATTGTAGTTCTGATCGGTATGCAGGATCCGGTTCTGCACTTCGCGATTGTTAATTACGAGAATAGCCAGCACGCGTTTGTCCGCGAGCGGCAAAAACTCGATCTGTCGCAACGTTGCGTGCTGACCTTTCGGCACGGTCACCACGCCGGCCAGGCTCGTCAGACGTGACAGTGCTTTCGACACGGAGTTGACGAGGCGCTCCGGATTGCCGTCACCACCGGCCAGCCGCTCCTGCAGACGCAGGATGTCTTTCTCCCGGGGCCGCTTGTACTGCACCAGCGTGTCGACAAACATGCGGTAGCCGCGCGGCGTGGGTACCCGGCCCGCGGAGGTGTGCGGTGCGGCGACGAAACCCATGTCCTCGAGATCGGACAAAACGTTGCGAATGGTTGCCGGACTGAGATCAAGACCGGAATCACGACTGAGCGTGCGCGACCCGACGGGCTGCCCGTCACGAATGAAACGCTGGATCAGGACCTTCAGCAGGTACTGAGCGCGTTCATTCGGTACGTTTTCTACGGACTGTCTGGCCATGTAGCTGGCATTCCATGCAAGTGACGGCATAGCCGTAGCGAAAAAGTATACGCGAGAACGCCGCGGCACAAGCCCGCCACTGCAAAGATAGCGACGGAATCGTGCCGTAAATCAGGCAAACTGTACGGGTAAGCCGCTTGGCGGCAGGCAAGCAGTTTGCAACAATCACCGGCCATCTTTCCAGCCGGCCCAGCCCATGGCGAGCAGACCTGAGACCGCGTATGAAGTTTAAAACCATTGCTGTACACGGCCGCAACGCCGACCCGCGGGTCGCGGAGCCGATGCAGGTGCTGGTTGAACATTTGCAGAGCAAGGGCCTTGACGTCATTACGGACGCGACGGACGACTCTGACCTGACCGCACGTGTCGTTTCTGAAGGTTCCCTCGCACAGCAAGCCGACATGATCATCGCGATCGGTGGCGATGGCACCATGCTGCACGCGGCGCGCATCGCGCGGCGTCACGACGTGCCGCTACTTGGCGTCAACCGCGGTCGGCTCGGATTTCTCGCAGACATCACCCCGGATGAGATGCTGCAAAGCGTTGACCAGGTATTGGCCGGGGATTTCCATCTCGAAAATCGCCTGCTGCTGATCGCGGAGCGCATACGTGACGGCAAGGTCGACGGTGCCGCGTACGCCTTGAATGACGTCGTACTGCAGCGCCGCGAAACCGGCCGCATGGTGGATTTCGAAACACGCATCGGCGGCCGGCTGGTAAACGCGCATTCCGGCGACGGGCTCATCATCGCAACGCCGACCGGTTCGACCGCCTACGCGCTGAGCTGCGGCGGCCCGATCATCGAACCCGCGCTTGATGCAATCGTGCTGGTGCCAATCTGCCCGCACACGCTCAGCGATCGACCGATCGTAGTGCCCGCGTCCGTGCAGGTTGAGGTGAAGATTGTGCAGCGCGCCGACACCAAGGCGGAGGTTACCGTCGATGGCCACACGATCGGCGAACTGTTGCCGGAAGATCGGCTGCTGGTGCGTGACGCACAGCAGCGCGTCCGCCTGATCCACCCACCGGGCTACGACTACTACGAGATCCTGCGCTCGAAGCTGCATTGGGGTCGCGACAGTCGCCAGCGCGTGCCGGACGCGGAGGACACAGACTAAGCCAATGCTGACGAGTCTCCAGGTAAGAAACTTTGCCATTGTCGACCAGGTGGATGTCGAGTTTGGTACCGGTATGACGGTGCTGACCGGCGAAACCGGCGCCGGCAAGTCCATCCTTGTCGACGCCCTCGCCCTCGTGCTGGGTGAACGCGGCAGCGCCGGACTCGTGCGGGAAGGCACGGATCGCGCAGACATCACCGCTGAGTTCGATGTCAGCGATCATGCCGCCGCACGTGCCTGGCTTGCCGAACAGGCGCTCGATGCAGACGACGATTGCGTCTTGCGACGCGTCATCGGCGCGGACGGTCGCTCGCGCGCTTTCGTGAATGGCACCGCATCCAATCTGCAGAGCCTGCAACAACTCGGCCAGCTGCTGCTGGATATTCATGGCCAGCATTTCCACCAGTCGCTGGCACGCCGCGAGGTGCAGCGCAGCCTGCTGGATCATTTCGGCGGCTTGACTGACGTAGCCGACAAGACCGCAACCGCGTTTGGCCACTGGCAGGCCCTGGCTAAAGAACTGCAGGCAATGGAAAGCGCGAGCTCGGACAAGGCTGCCCGGCTTGAATTGCTGGAGTTCCAGATCGGCGAACTCGATGCCCTCGGCCTGCAGGATGGCGAACTCGACCAACTGAAGGCTGAGCGGGAAAAACTCATGAACAGTGGCCGGATCGCGGACGGCCTCGCAGAGGCGCTCGCTCTGGCGTACGAAGCGGACGAGCAAAATGCACACGCACTGCTTGCGCGTGCGGAACAGACGCTCGAACCGCTGGCCCAATTTGATGCGCGACTGGCAGCGGCAGCGGCACTGCTGCGCGAGTCCGTCATCCAGGTTGCCGAGGCCGCCGACCAGCTCAGGCACTGCGCCGACGATCTCGACGCAGATCCGGCCCGCCGCGAATGGGTCGACGACCGGCTGGACGCGATCAAGTCCGTGGCGCGCAAGCACCGGGTGGAAGCAAGCGAGCTGGGCGAGCTGCAATTGCGCCTGCGCGGCGAACTGCAAAACCTGCAGAATGCCGAGCAGCGCAGTGAGGAGCTCGCCGCTCGTGCAAAACAAGCGGCCGCCGAGTTTCGCAAGTGGGGCGCAGAACTTGGTGCCGGACGCCGCAAAGCCGGAACGAAACTATCGCAAGCGGTTACGAAAGCCATGGCGGACCTTGGCATGGCAGGCGGTGTGTTCGAACTGCAACTGACGCCACGCGCGGAGAACGCCGCGCGCGCCTCTGGCCTCGAAGATATTGAATTTCTGATCAGTGCCAATCCAGGGCAGAGCCCGCAACCTTTGGCAAAAATTGCCTCCGGCGGCGAACTGTCACGCATGAGTCTCGCAATACAGGTCATCGCGTCCGATGGCAGCAACATTCCGACGATGGTGTTCGATGAGGTTGACTCCGGCGTCGGCGGCGGCATCGCGGAAATGGTCGGGCGCCGCTTGCGCGAGCTCGCCACGACACGACAGGTGCTGTGCGTGACCCATTTGCCGCAGGTGGCCAGCCAGGCGCATCACCATCTGCGCGTCAACAAATTAACCGACGGCAAAACCACCCGCACCACGCTGACCACCCTCATGGCCGACGAGCGCGTTGAGGAACTGTCCCGCATGCTGGGTGGCGTGGAGATTACGGAACGGACCCGGCAACATGCCGCAGAAATGCTGGATCGCGCGACCGGTAAGCTCAGCAAGAAAAAGAAACGTACCGGTAAGCGGGCCTAGGCGCAGAGCGCAGGCCTACCTTCTTATCAGGATTCTTTCTTAAGCGGCTTCACGTACAGCACGAGGTTGTGGTCGATCAGTTCATACCCGTGCTTGCGCGCAATATCGTGCTGCAGGCGTTCGATTTCTTCATTCATGAATTCGACGACATCACCGGTCTCCACGCAGACCATGTGATCGTGATGCTCGCCCTCGTCGACTTCAAAGACCGAGTGACCACCTTCGAAGTTATGCCGCGTCACGAGCCCGGCCGACTCGAACTGAGTCAACACGCGGTAGACAGTGGCAAGCCCGATGTCTTCACCGGTATCCAGCAATTCCTTGTATATATCCTCGGCGCTCAGGTGACGAGACCCCTTCCCCGCGAGGATCTCCAGTATTTTTAGCCGTGGAAGCGTGACCTTCAGGCCGGCCTTGCGCAATTCCTGACGCTGTAACATCCGCATTTACTCTCGTTTTGCCGCCGCTGGCTGCAACTATCGCCGCAGCCAGCAAGAAGGTATCATTCGCGGCCTATTATGACCCAATGAGGTACGCGCTCCAACTGCGCGTCACCTCAAAACGGCTCTTCAACGTCCTTTGAACCGTATTAAGCCATGTATCCAATTGCCAGTTTATCAAGCCTGCTGCTCCTGACTTTGCTGCTCAACGCTTGTGTTTATCAGCCGCCGCTGTCGCAGGGCAACCTGCTCGTCGACGAGGATATCGAGCAGATTGAGACGGGTATGACCCGCGGACAGGTGCGCTTCCTGCTCGGCACGCCAATGGTCAGCGACCCCTTCCACGATGAGCGCTGGGACTATGTTTACTACCTGCGCGTCGGGCGCGAGGAAGCAACGTTCAAGCGCTGGGTATCCGTTTACTTCGAAGAAGACAAGGTCCTGCGTGTGGTGAAAGACCGCGAGCTGAACCTTGATATCTGACAACGGTATCTGACGGCGCCGCCTGACCGCCAGAGCAGACTATTGCCGCAATAGTCGCCAAACAAAAAGAAACCGACGACGTTACCGCCAAGCCGCTAGTCTGCCGCGGCGTCCCGCTGCCCCATTGCAAGGCCGTGCGCGGCCAACTGGCGGCGCGCTTCTCGCGGATCCAGCTTCAGTGGCCGGTAAACCTCCAGCCGATCGCCGTCGCGCAGCAACCTGGAATGAGCGGCGCGCCTCCCCCAGATGCCTATTTCTGCGTTGGCAAACTCGGTAGCGGGAAACTCCTCCTGCAAGCCGGCCTGCTGCAGCGCCTCACCTGCGGTGGTGCCTTCGCGGACTCGCTGTTTGCGCAATACCTGTTTTCCCGGCTCCGCGTAGACGACTTCGATGCACAACTGCCTGCGCCTGTTCCTGTTGGCCTCTTTTAATTGATCGGGCACTTGCATGACTCCCGCGAATGCTTAGCAAATTTCAGGGCTTGACCATCGTGGCCAGCTGGCTATGTGTCTTGTCAGCATTCGACATCAGGTTGAAATTGGTGATCAGCCCGCCTTTTTCCAAGCCAACCGTATGCATCATCGGCGCTGTCGATCGCTCGTTGGACAGCGTCCAGCCGGCTCCCTGCATCTGCTCCCTAAAGCAGTCGCTCAACGCGACGCTGACGTCGCTGGCAGGCTCTCGTCAAGCCTCAGGGTAGACCACCCTCGCCCGCTGCGTAAACGCATCAACGAGCTTGTTGCAGGTTTCCTCGAAGAAGGAACCGAGCAGCATGTCGAGCAACGTGGACTCAAACTCGAAGTCCAGCTCAAGTGACACCTTGCTGCCCTGCGCGCCCAGACCGTCAAAGTGCCAGCCGCCGCTTAAGTGGCGAAACGGGCCGCCCAGCAACTCCAGCTCAATGGCATAAGGAAAATGACGTGTATTGCGGGTCTTGAAACGCTTGCGCAGTCCGCCCTTGTGGAGCTCAAGCGATGCGTCGATGACGTCGCCCTTTTCATGTTCGATATGTGCGTCACTGCACCACGGCAGAAACTCCGGGTAGGACTCGATGTCGTCGACCAACCCGAACATTTGCTCGGCGCTGTGTAAAACCAAGGCGCTGCGCCGCACGCTATGCATGCAAACCTAAGCCGCGCGGCTGCGAGTCGACATCACGACAGCTCGGGAAGTACGCCGATCGCTTTTGCAAATACGAACAAGATCGCGACAGGCGCCACGTAGCGCGCCAGGAACCGCCAGATCTTATAAAGACTACCAGCGCCTCCGAGCTCCTCGGAGCTGGAATTACGACACATGACCCACGCGGCAAACACGCTGATCAGGACGCCGCTGAGCGGCAACATTATATTGCTCGTTATATGGTCGATGTTGTCGAACAGGGTACCGCGGAAAAACGTGAAATCTGCCAGCAGGTTGAACGAAAACACCGTTGCAAACCCGAGTATCCAGATCGTTCCGCCGACCAGCACAGCGGCCTGCGCCCGACTCTTGTGCAGGTGTTCCACGCACCAGGCAACGGCGGGTTCAACCAGGCCGAGCGCTGATGTCCAGGCGGCGAAGGTCAGCAGCAGGAAGAAGATCGTTGCGAAGAATGTGCCCCCGGTCATCTGCCCAAACGCCAGCGGCAAGGTGATGAAGACCAGTCCGGGGCCGTCGGCCGGGTTCAGGTTGTTGGCGAATACCAGCGGGAAGATCACGAGGCCCGCGAGAATCGCGATGCCGGTGTCGGCTGCGACGACCGCAGCCGAAGCGCCGGTGATCGAGGTCTCTTCGGGCAGGTACGCGCCATAGGCCATGACCGCGCCCATGCCAATGCTCAGCGTGAAGAATGCCTGCCCCATCGCCGCCAGCACACCATCCCAGGACAGTGCGTCGAAATCGGCCGAGAACATGAAATCGAGGCCCGCGCCGAAATAGCCGGAGTTGATCGAGTAGCCCAGCAGGGCCAGCATCAGGAGCAGCAGCGCGGGCACCATGAAGCGCACGGCCTGTTCCAGACCGCGCTCAACACCGCGGGCAACCACGAACACCGTCAGGCCCATGAAGATCGTGTGGGTTAAGGTGAGCTGCCACCAGTTCCCGGTGTAGCTGCTGAACGCCTCTGTCACTTGCGTCACGGTGGCGCCAGTAAAGGAGCCTGTCGCACTCTTGAATATGTAAGTGAGTGTCCAGCCGCCGATAACGCTGTAGTAGGACAGAATCAGGATGCCGGCCAGGACGCCCATGCCGCCGACCCACTTCCAGTTGCGGCTGCTGCCCTCTTCTTCGCCAAGCAAGGCCATCGTGGCAACGGGATTGCGCCGGCCGCGGCGGCCGATCAGGATTTCAGACATCATTACCGGCATGCCGATCAGTACGACACACAGCAAATACACGAGAACGAAGGCACCGCCGCCGTTTTGGCCAGCGATATATGGAAATTTCCAGATGTTGCCGAGGCCGACCGCGGATCCGGTCACAGCCAGGATAAAAGCCATCCGTGACGACCAGTGGCCGTGCAGGGACTTGCGTTTGCCGTCATTACCTGCGTCGGAGGTCAGCATTTCTTATTCTCTTTAAGTCCGCGTAACGGCGGATTTTGGAGCAATTGAGCAGCGCTGACAACAAGGCCCATGCTCGCACGCCGCCGCTCGTACCGTATAATCGCCGGCCCTCCCTGACCTGAACCGGCTTCCGACCCCTCGCATGAACAAAAGCACCAAAAAGAATGCGCCCGCTCGCATTGCCGAGAATCGCAAGGCGCGGCATGACTATTTCATCGAGGACACTTTCGAAGCCGGGCTGGTGCTGGAGGGCTGGGAGGTCAAGAGTTTGCGTGCCGGGCGCGCGCAGCTTACCGAGACTTACGTCCACGTGAAGAACGGTGAGGCCTGGCTTATCGGTGCGCACATCTCGCCGCTCATCAGCGCATCGACGCACATCACGGCCAACCCGACCCGCACCCGCAAACTGCTCCTGCACCGCAATGAACTGGATCGCCTTGTTGGCGCGGTGGAGCGCAAGGGCTACACGCTTATTGCCCTGAACCTGCACTGGTCCAAGGGCAAAGTGAAACTCGACATCGGCCTTGCGAAAGGCAAGAAGCAGCACGACAAGCGCGCTACGGAAAAAGCGCGCGACTGGGAACGCCAGAAAGCGCGTATTCTGAAATCTTAATTAAAATTCAATGATTTATGCGGTTTATTTAATGTCATTACTTCGCTACGTGCCAGGGGCGGTCACGCGCCTCGGCCCAGTCTGCTACCGGCTCCAGTGCCCGGTACAGCAACTCGCCACTGGCGCTTAATCGATACCCGATCCGCGGGATCTTTTCGATCACACCCGCGCCCACAAGCTCGTGCAGGCGGCTCTGCAGGACGCTCGGCGATATCTGGCCGCTGGCCTGCTGCAGCAGGCGAAATGTCAGTGCGCCGCGCCGCAGCTCCCAGATTACGCGCAAGGCCCAGCGGCGCCCCAGCAGGTCCGTCAGCGCCTCCATGCCAGCCCCGGTTGGCGCCTCGCGCCAGTTGCGAACCCCTTTGACCATGCGGCTTTCAGTCTCTTGCTATGAATTGCGTAGCGGTGCCTCATCTTGCTACTGATTATGTAGCACGACACTGGAAAATCCTCAAGCACGGCCCTGCCGCGTACCGACCGCGGCAGGCGCTAAATGCGCATCACAAGATTGTGTTTTGGGAATTCGCCCCTACACTGTGAGCAGCGGTCAGTGGTCTGGCCGTGGAAAGACACTGGGGGCGACATGGCTTCGACGTGGGTCGCGAAACTCTGGGTGCATGCCGAGGAACAGATCACCTCGTAAATCCAGCTGTAAACTTATAGTTGCCAACGACGACAACTACGCATTAGCTGCTTAAAAACCAGTTGAATGCCCTCTGACCGGATGTGCCTGTGCGTTCGGGGTCCAGGGGTCACCCACACAGGACCGCGGGGAGGGTGTGCTCAGCACGCAAACCGTTAAATCCAATCTGAGCAGGCCATGAGTCTTCCCTGCCCTTCGGGTAGCTCATGGTGAGATTAAAGAAGGGATAAGCATGTAGACCTCATAGCGGAGGGCTTGCGGACGCGGGTTCGATTCCCGCCGCCTCCACCAACAATAGTGGGCCCCTGATGGGGGCCCATTTTTTTAGGACGCGGTGAAATCACCCGCGTACCACTTGGTCAGGCTTTTTTTCGCCTAAGTGGTTCATCACGCTGCCGGATATCGCCTTTCTTATCAGAAGCGCCTAGCGCGCTGGATTCGATTCCCGCCGCCTCCACTTGAGAAAAGATCAACACTACCCGGCAGTCAACAGCTTCGGCGCTCGCGCGGGAAAACCTCGGTACGGAGCGTGCTGCTTGTGTGACGTTTGCATCGACTTCAGGCCACTGGTGGCGTTCAGCTATTTGATGAAAAGCCGGTGGATTTTCGCAGCAACTGGCTCTTGGCATCTGTCCGGGATACTGGCAACGGGATCTTCAGGCTGGTCCTGCGCAATGCTGCCTGTCGCTCGAACTACAGTCCGGGAGCTGAGTGCGGTGTCCGGAAAATGGCTCCGCCTGCGCGGAGCCACTGCAAACGCCTAGGCAGCTCGCGGGAGCTTCATGCCGACTGGCATGATGACTGTATCAATGACGTGAATCATGCCGTTTGAGGCGGCGATGTCAGCCTTGCTAACCTTTGCACCATTTACGGTGACGTCTTTGCCCTTAACAACCGCGCTCAGAGTCGTGCCCTGTACGGTTTTTACCTCACCTGTTTTGACGTCTTTTGCAGCAACGCTGCCAGCGACGACGTGGTAAGTAAGGATTGATTTGAGGGCGGCCTTGTCTTTGAGTAGTGCGTCAAGATCGGTTTTGCTGATCTTTTTGAACGCTTCGTCAGTCGGTGCAAATACTGTGAACGGGCCTTTGCCGTTCAAGGTATCTGTAAGGTCGGCGGCTTTTACAGCTGCGATCAAGGTGTTGAATGTGCCGGCTTCCTTCGCCGTTTCGATAATTGTCTTCATGGCTATTTACCCTTCCTGGGTTAGTTGGAGAACTTGCTCCAAGGACGGCGGAGCATGCGCGTTAAAAAACCCGCGTGCCGGATTCAGGAAAAAAAAGTAAATGGAACTATTTGCTGTCATCGCTGTTGCTCAAAGCATGCGACGCCGCGGCATGCATGCAAAGCCTTTCAAGTGTGTTGGCAGGTGCCTGCTGCCGGTCGCAAAGCGCTCTTGAATTGATTGCTGTCTCTGCAGGCACGGACTACCATCACTTAATGAAAAATCTGTACAGAGGTTTATCGCTGACGGGAGTTCTGCTGATGGCATCAGGTTGCGCGAGCACCATTGGACCGGAACTCGGTCTCAGCGCCGCAGGCAAACTGTCTCCCTGCCCGGCATCGCCCAACTGCGTGTCGAGTGATGCCGGCGGCGATCGCGCGATACCGCCACTTGCCATTGCGAGCGAGGCGGACGCTGCCTGGCAGGCACTGCTGGCCTACATCGAAGCAGAGCCGCGCTGGACAATTGCGGTGCGTGAGCCGCTCTACCTGCGGGCCGAATCGCGCACACTGATACTGCGTTTTGTCGACGACGTGGAGTTCAATTTGCGCCCAGCTGAAGGTCAGATCGCGATGCGCTCCGCCTCACGTCTAGGCTACTCGGACCTTGGCAAGAACCGACGTCGCCTGGAAGCTGTCCGAGAGGCTCTCGCCGCAGACGGATTCGTCAAGAGCGGCACCTAACACAGACCGGGATGCGGTTGCGGCACATCACGTCGCGTAATCGGCTGGAGCTCCGCGTGGAGCAGGCGAAGGGAATCGAACCCTCGGCACCTGGTTGGGAAGCAGATTGAGGTTTCCAGTCGAGGACAACTGGACAGAAAGCAAAGGTTTACAATCAGTCCGATCACGATCTAGCCACGCTGCATACGCTGCCGGCCGAGCCGGAAACGCCGCGCCGAGGGGTGGCCGAAGCTTCAGGCTTCTCGCTGCACGCGGGCATCGCGGCTGAGGGCCCGCAGCGTGACAAGCTCGGGCGCGTGCTGCCCTGTGGCCTGTCCCGCCGGTATTTCCGGAGCGAACGCAAAGATTCGGGTAGCCATGCGCCAGGCTGAGCGAGCCGGCTCAGCCCGGAGGACGCCCGCAACCGGGCCGCACGCCCGCCATGACCGCTTCGGTTTCCGCGTTACCGAACTCCACGTCTCGAATAAGGCCGCTTGAACGCCCTATCCGCATGACGATCGCAGACGTGTTCGGCGGGGGCGGCTACTTAAAGCGAGATCCTGTCAGTCGTGGTCGGTGACAGCGGCAAGGTGCTGCTCGTCAACAACCCGCCCTACGATGCCTTTGCCAAGGACGCGTTAAGCGCCCGACTCGCCGATGGGCGGCTGGCCAACGTCGACTACCTGCTGGTGCCGAACGATTCGATGGGCCTCGGCAACAACCGCCTCGACGGTGCGCTGATCATCACGAGCTATCACGACCTGTTTTATGCCGATCCTGAAAACGGCTGGCCTGATGTGGGACACGATCAGTTCATTGACCAGATTGTCACCGCGCTGAAGCCGGGTGGGCGATTCCTGATCACCGATCACGCGGCGCAAGACGGCAGTGGCAGCAGCGCAGCGCAGACGCTGCACCGTATCGACGAGAAGTTCGCGATTCGCGAACTGGAATCACGCGGACTGGAGTTTGTGGGGTCCATTCCGGACCTGCGCAATCCCGATGACGATCGTGAGCTTAGTGTTTTTGATCCGTCGATACGCGGCAAGACCGACCGCTTCGTGCACGTGTACCGCAAGCCAGTGAAGTAATCGTCAGAAAAGGTTGATGGGCCTGCGCAGCGAGTCCTACGGAAACACGATCCTGATGAGTGCCGGTTCGCGCGCATGAATGCCGCCGTGCTCCTTGCGTTCCGCGCTGGTGCGGTACTCCAGGTGCACGCTCAGCAACACGGATTCCTGCGAGTGACGTTTATCCAGCAGCCAGCGTACGAAATCCACGTACTGCCCGGTCGCTGAAGCAAACGGTTTCGCATTCGCGGGAAAGGCTGATTTGTAGTCGAACGCCGGCACCTCGCCGTCGATCAGTGCTATCAGGTCACCGTTGCGGATGCCCACCGCCTGCAGCGTGGCATCCGGGTTCCAGATTTTTACGCCCGGCGGTGCTCCGATCTGGTTGCTGCCGTGTACCGACACTGCCAGTGGCGCGTTCTGATCGTCACGCCTGGCTATTGTCTCGGCCTGTGCTTCAAAGTTGGCGATAGCGGCTGACTGCAGTTCATACTCCTGCACGCTCTCGCCGCAGCCCGAGACGACGGCCGCCAGCATGATCGCCGCTGCCGCGCGTAGCTGGGTGGTTGTCGCCTTACACGTAAACATCGGTTTGGCTCCGTCCCGGGTGCGCCGCCGGTGCACTGCTGAGTCTACCGGCGAAATACGAATTCGTTGCGCTGCAACGCAGCAGTTTCTCCCGGAAAAGAAACCATTTTGCGAATTCCCATCACACTTTTGCCAAACGTGTAGAAGTTTTCGCAAACGGCAGCGCGCTCGTCGTCCTCGCAGTCCGCGCGGGTGATAATGGTCAGTATCCCTGCCTGCTCGTCGTGGGCAATCACCGGGTCGCCGCCGAACGTTTTTCCGTCGGGCGATACGGCCAGCAGATCGGTGGAGTTCGCGTGAGGCTCCTGCGGGTACATGAGCTGCAACAGCAAACCGTCGGGAACCACGCTGACTTTGGCCTCGACCTGCAGCGTTACGTTGCCGAACGGCGGAGAGTAGTCGCGGTAAACCAGTTCGCCGGCCCAGCCACTGCCAGTGACGCGGACAAGATCTGCTGCCTCGACGGTCGGGCCGGCGTTCTGCGCTTCGCGCAACGCGGACGAATGGGAGCAGGCCACTATGAACAGCAAACTCATGGTGATGTACGTCAGGTATTTAACGCGACGTTTTTCGGGCTGACGGGTCTGCGCCGACGCGGTCCGCGTATTCATTAAGCGGTTAACCACCCTGGTCTGCCACGCCGTCCACGGCGACGATGATTTCGTTGCGACGCAGGAACCACGGCATGAAGGGCGCATTGTAACGTGCTACCCACGGGCTGCCGTCAGTACTTAAGCCGTCTTTCTGAAGTGCACCCAGCAGCACGTTCTCATTGTTCCGGAAATTTTTTTCAGTCCAGCGGCCACTGAAACGGCGTACTGCAACCAGCCGTGGCGGTCGGGTTGCGATGCGTATCCGCGCATCGTTGGGCATTGGCAGGGTTTCCATCGTGTACTTGCTTTCCATGACAAAAGCAAACGTGAACACCGGCTCTTCGTCCGCGTTCTTGCCGTCGCGCTGCGCGGTCGCGTTGGCCGGAAGTCTTGCCCGGCTGTTCGTAGGAAATGACAGGCGCGGTCATGGCCATGCGCACGCCGGACGATTCCACTGGCGCCGTCATCCGCATTTTTTCCTGCGCCTTGTTCTTGCCAAAAATATAGCCGGCCAGGATATTGAAAGCCTCGCCACCCGCATCGTCGAACTCACCCTGCACGTCCACCTCGGCGACAAGATAGGCGTCGTAGCGGCGCAGTTCGTAATCCGCGGCGGTTTTCACCACCGTGTACGCGGGTTCTTCAATGGCCATGGCGTAGCTTCCTGTCAGAAATACGGACAGCACAATTATCCAGCTGGCGTAACGCATACAATGTACCTGGCTCGGGCATGAATAAGAAAAGCCCCGCCACTGGCGGGGCTTTGTCCCTGTTGCTTCCTGCAACATCACTTACGGCGCGAAATCGTCCATAAGTATCAGACCGAACGGACCACCGCTACCGGTCGCATCGCGAGCAATCGCAGTGTAGACACCGCCACCGACTATGGAGATCGTCGCCGGACCAATTGCAGGCGTCTTGCTGCCCACGCCAGTTACCGTTACATCGTAGTCGCCGGGTGCCAGCGACAGGAAGCCGGTGTTGGCTTTGAACGGCACGTCGGTCAGCGTCGGCTCGATCGTGCTGATGTCCGCCTGCGGTGCCGTGACGTAAATATCCACGTTACCGGCACTCGGCGAACCGTGAATGATTCTTACCTTGGACTCGGTAGCAACCGGGCGCGGATCGTCAATCACCAGCAGCGCTTCGATGTTAGCCAGCGTGTCGACAGCCAATACGTTGTAGCGAATGCCCGGCATCAGCGTCAGGTCGACGTTGATAGCGATAACGCTCTGCGTTGCGCTGTCGGTCACTTTCACGTTGTATGCCGCCGGCGGCACGCTGACGAACGGCGTGAAGTCCGGGTAGGCCAGGTCAGAAACGAGCGGTGCGGCGAAGTCATCGTTGACAACAACGTCGACATTCGGCGCGTCCGGAGAGTCGTGCACCACCCGCACGTCAGCCGGCGTGGCCGCGTCGAGGATCTCGGCCGAGCCTGCTCCGTCCTGCACGACGAGGCTGATCGGCGCAGCGCCGGTCGCGGTGTTCTGTACCGCGGTTACCAGCAGGTTTGCACCGTCGGTCAGGCCGACCGTGCCAGAATCATACACAACGGTCGCCGGGTCGCCGGCCAGCGTTACGCGGATCTGGTAGTCACCTGCGGTTACGTCAACGGGACCGAGGTCACCGCCGAACGCGAACGAACCAACCGCTGCACTGGAGGCAAGGTCAGCTCCGGGCGTCGTCAGGTACACGTCCACGGGCGGAGCAGCTCGGAGCGCCATGCACGACGCGCAGCCGCGTCGAACCGGCGGGCTACTGCCGTGTCAGGCTGGTCAAGCACCAGCGCCTGGATACTGGCAACGTCGCCGATCGCGAGCACGCTGTAACGCGTGTTTGCCGCGAACGTCAGGCTTACCGGGCCGATAACGGCTGCCGGTCCGCCCGGAAGGATGCCTTCGACGCTGACCTGGTAGGTGTTGTTCGGCAGCGTCAGGATGCCGGTGCCGGTCTTGTAATCGACGTCGCTGATCGTCGTGCCACCGACCTTGATATTGACCGCCGGTGCGTCAGGCGATGCGTGCAGGATCTGCACGGAGGCATTACCAATAACCGGCGGCGGCAATGGCGTCGACGAATTGTCTGGCCCGGAAGAGTTGCTGCACGCTGCGAGCGACACCAGCAGTGCCGGCGCTAACAGCTTGACTAATGATTTCATTCTTTTGTCCTCAAGAAGTAAGAAAAGTACGGACCGAAGTCTGGACGCTTTCGCAAGCGGTTTGGTGTCGAGGCAGTTTCGATCTGTATCGTTTTGTAACTATGCGGTGAGGCCTGGCGGGACGAACTTCAGGAAGACGGGCTACCTGCTGTGGGCCGCATTGCGCGGCGCGCCTCGGGAGCAGACAAGCGCTGGCCACGGCTAGCGCTTGTTCGCGTCATCCCAGTTTTTCGGTTACCACAGCTCTATCTAGTTGCCGTCGGGGTCCATGATCCGCGTGAACACGCCGTTTTCGGCATAGTCCGGCCCCTGCAGGATTTCGATGTCGGCCGCGATCAGCTGCTCGATCAGCTTCTCGAGGTCGTCGACCCGGTAGTTGATCATGAAGCTCGACGTGCTCGGCTTGAACCATTCACTGTCTTTATCCGCAACGGCCCAGACGGTCAGGCCATTGTCTTCAGCCGTGTCTTATTCCCACTGCAACACGACGGCGCCGAAATCTTCCGGTTTCATGCCAAGGTGCTTTTCGTACCGCGCGGCCAGTTCCTTACCGTTGCCACGCGATAAAATGAACACGCCACCAATACCGGTTACTCGAGCCATGGGTTTCTCCTCGTCTGCTGCGATCGCAGGCTGCACAAACAATGCGCTGTGAAACGCGCCCGAAAAAGCGACGTACATTGCGGCGATGACGGTTCTCATGATGCACCTCCGTTCGCCGGATGTGCCTGTGCGTTCGGGGTCCAGGGGTCACCCACACGGGACCGCGGGGAGGGTGTGCTCAGTACGCAAACCGTTAAATCCAATCTGAGCAGGCCATGAGTCCTCCCTGCCCTTCGGGTAGCTCATGGTGAGATTAAAGAAGGGATAAGCATGTAGACCTCATAGCGGAGGGCTTGCGGACGCGGGTTCGATTCCCGCCGCCTCCACCAACAGCAGAAAGGGGGGTCCCGGTGTCGGCACCCCCCTTCCTGCTGTTGCGGCTGCGCGAATCACCCGCGTAACACGTGGTCACAACTTTCGCCGGTTTAGTGGTTCATCGCGCTACCGGCCGCTGCGCTCTTGCGCGCTACCCCAAGCGCGCTGGGTTCGATTCCCGCCGCGTTCGACAAACAAGGAAACAGGGGTCGAACCGAGGTTTTCCTTGGCCCCGGGTCTGGCGCGTGACGTGGCAGCGTTCTACAACAGTTGAAACGCCGCCATTGCCCCCAGGTAGCCCAGTACCGTCATGTAGGCCCACGCGAAGATCGGCCAGCGCCAGCTATTGGTTTCGCGCCGGATGACGGCCAGGGTTGCGGCGCACTGCAAACAGCAGGCGTAGAAAATCAGCAGGCCGATCACCATCGGCAACGTGAATACCGGGCTACCGTCCTGATGCGTCGCGGCTTTCAGCCGGGCCGACAAGGTCAACTCATCCGCCTCATCGCCGACCGCATAAACCGTTCCCAGAACCGCGATGACCACTTCGCGGGCCGGGAAGCCGGCGATAACCGCGGCCGATACGCGCCAGTCCCAGCCCAGCGGCCGGAATGCCGGCTCGATGAACTTGCCCGCTCGGCCGAGCCAGCTTTGCTCGAGCTGCCGGGCGGCCGCCTGGTGTTCGATGTCGGCGAACGCCTCCTCGAGCGCCGCGCCTTGAAGAGTCGTCTGCGCCGTTTGCCGCGCCTCTGCAACGTAGGGAGCAATCGCCACCGAGCGCGGGTAGTACGCCAACGCCCAGACGATAACGGCAACCGTGAAAATGACGGTTCCCGCCCGCCGCAGGAACACTTTTACGCGGCCGTACAGCTGGTAGATGACGGTCCGCAGATTCGGTCGGCGAAACTCCGGCAACATCAGCGCAAACGGCGGCTTCGGGCCGCGCAGCGCGGTTTGCCGCATCAGCAGGGCTGTCAATATGCCCATGACGATACCGAACAGGTAGAGGCCGAACAGCACAACGCCCTGCAGGTTCATGAAGCCGATGTTGCGCGATGGCACGAACGCCGCAATCAGCAACGCGTAGACCGGCAGGCGCGCCGAGCAGGTCATGAACGGCGCGGCAATGATCGTCGCGATGCGATCGCGCCGGTTGGGAATGACCCGCGTCGCCATGATGCCAGGCACGGCACAGGCGAAACTCGAGATCATCGGAATGACCGACTGACCCGAGAGACCCACGGAACGCATCGCGCGGTCCATCAGGTAAGCGGCGCGTGCGAGGTAGCCCGAATCCTCGAGCACGATGATGAACAAGAACAGGATCAGGATTTGCGGCAGAAAGATAACGACGCTGCCGACACCACTGATCACGCCATCCGCGATGAGACTCGCGAAGGCGCCCTGCCCGAGCGCCTGATGAGTCGACGTTGCCAGCGCTGCGGCCGCCACGTCGATTATGTCCATGACGGGCGTCGCCCAGGCGAACACGGCCTGAAACACCAAAGCCATGACGAGAAACAGGCCGACCGTCCCGGGAATCGGCCGGTTCAGAAAGCTGGTTACCCGACTTCGCAGAGAAACGAGCGAGGGCCCCTGCTGCTGCACTTCGGACAGCACGTCACGAACCCAGCGGTAGCGCACCCGCGCCTCGGCCGCAATCGGCGGATCCATGCCGAACACGGAATCCTGCGCGCGCCGGATTGCGTCCCTTGCGCCCTCGCCCAGCGAATCAACCAGACTCGCGTTGAATTCGTTGGGGCCGTCTATCAGCAATCGCTCTGCTTCCACGAGCCTGATAGTGCTGCCTGTCGCCGCCCGCAGCTGCGCGGCGGCGTTTTTGAGTTCCGGCCAGGCCGGCTGAGGTTGCGGTGGTGGCTGCTCGTGCAGGCTCTCAAGGCCGCGACGCAATTCCGGAAGCCCGTGTCCGGTTGTCGCGATCACCGGGTAAATCGCTGCGCCGGCGAGGCGCTCGGACAGGCGCGGGAGATCGATGCGAATGCCCTCCCACTCGGCCGCATCGGTCATGGTTAGAGCGACGGCCATCGGCAGCTCTAGCTCCAGCAGCTGCTGCACGAGGTAAAGGCCCTGGTAAAGGTTGGTGGCGTCGACAACCGCAAGAATGCCATCCAGCTTTGGCGAGCCCGCCATGCGACCGAGGATGACATCGACGGCAATGCGCTCTTCGGAGGAATTCGCGCTCAGCGTGTGAGTACCGGGAAGATCGATGAGTTCAATCACGCGCTCTTGCTGGCGCAGCAGTCCCACGTGGCGCTCGACCGTGACGCCCGGATAATTGCCGATTCGCTGGCGCAGGCCCGTCAGGCGGTTGAATAAAGTGCTCTTACCGGAATTGGGCGTACCAACCACCGCCAGAACGGCATCTCGCTGCCCTCTGATCGGTATCTGGTTGGCGGGTATGCGGGTTTCTGAGGCCTTATTCACCGGCTCCGAGAGTGGCAACCGTGAAGTGCCGGGCCTGTTCCGCACGCAGCGAGATGCTGCGGCCAAACAGGCGGTACTCCAGCGGATCGCCGCCGATGGCGGCCCCTTTCAATTCAAGCTGCGCGCCTTCCACGAGACCCAGGGTCATCAGGCGCTGCACCTGCGGACAGGCCGTATCCACGGCACAGATGATCGCTTTCTGACCGCGTTTCAGTGCGGCGAGCGTTGCGGGGTGCGGGTTCATGACAGGTCCTTGGCCGTGGATTCAGCGGGGTTTCGCGCCATACTGGCTCCGCTATTCCTGCCCGGAATGACCAGTGATCGAAATGATAATGATTCTCATTAGTAAGTGCAATACGGGAATTCACGGATTGTGGGGCGGCTGCCATTCTTGCCGCTGACCGGCGAAATGATATTGCCGGGCTCTGGCGGCGACCACCGGGAATAGGCCCCATTCGGGGCCCTATTGGTTACTGGAGCCTGCGCGAATCACCCGCGTAACCGTTGGCCACAATTTTTCCCGGCCCAAGTGGTTCATCACGCTACCGATCGACAGCGGCACCCTCGGCGTTGCCGAGCGTGCTGCGGTTCATCCGAGGTGGGCAGCGCCGGTCGCCGGTCGCCCGCAGTGCGCCCGGAAGGCGGCTCGTCCATTCCCGCTGCTTCAAACAACAATTCCGGGCCCCACTCGGGTCCAATTCAGTGATGCCACCGCCGAACGCCGCGTGCCCTGCCTGGCTCGCGAAGCACGGTCACGCGCCTTCTGCGGCCTGACCGGCGCCAGCCACACGTCGCGCAGCCGCACGCTGCCCAACCGCCACTGGCAATCGTTGAATCCGGCGTAGATGCGGCACGTAGCAGGGTTATAATCGTCCGCCAGAGCTGTGAGCAAGACAGGAAAATCCTGCCCCCCGACAGCTAAAGATTATCAGCATTCTGCCGGCTGCAAGGAGTTGCAATGAATCCAATCAAAACCATGTCGCACTGTGCCCTGCTGGCCATTGCGCTGTGGGCGACAGCGCTCACGAATGCGGCCGAATCGGCGGTGCCCGAGCCGTTCCGCGGATTCGACGCGTCATCGACCTACACCATCAGCTATGAAGACCTGAATTCATTGTTATCGGCGACGGTACTGGCGGTTGGCCGCTCGGATCGAGATACCGCGGCGCCGACACAGGCCAAGACCGGTACCCGCGTCAAGAACAAGGTGAACAACAAGACCGCGAACGAAGGGAATCGATTCTATTTCGAATCGTTCAAGGACACGCCAGAGTACGCGGACCTGCTCAACAACATTCAGTCCAGCCTCGAAAAAGTGCCTGACGAAGTCCCGCTCAGGTATTTCTCACGAAATGAGCAACTTGCCTACTGGATCAATCTTTACAACGTAACCTTACTTAAGGAACTGGTCGCTCTTTATCCGCAGCGCTCCTTGAAAAAGGTTGTAGCCGGGAATAAATCGATACTGTCTGAGAAACTGTTAACGGTTGCCGGCGTTCCGCTCAGTCTTGATGACATCCAGCACACTATCCTCCGGGAAAATTACAACAACAGTCCGTTAGTCATTTACGGGCTGTACCAGGGAATTATCGGCGGTCCGAATATTCGTCGGCGAGCGTACACCGGTGACACCGTGCACGAGAGTCTGCAGCGCAATGCGGCCGAATTCATCAATTCCAATCGTGGCACCTTCGCCCGTGATGAGACAGTCTTCCGCGTGTCGAGCCTGTACGAACGCAACAGCGACTTTTTCGCCAACTTCGATGCGGACCTGAAAGCGCACCTGCTTGAGTTCCTGGAAGGCTCGCACAAACGCGGATTGCAGACGGCGACGGCTATCCGGCCGGACATCAACGACTGGACCATCACCGACCTGTACGGCTCGTTCCGGCAAAAAGGCGGCAGCGCAGCTGACAATCGCGCGGCACTAATGGGCGCTATCCAGAACACCTCCATCACGGACAGCGGCGGCACGATCACGACGACACTGGCCGCCGATTCGGCTGCCATGCTCGCCAACACCTCAACGCTGGATCGATTCCCGCCGGAGCTGCTGGTGCGCATGCGCGAGATGAAGATGAAGAGCGACGCGGCCGCGGAAGAAGGCGCCAGCGTGACGATTGAAGACTTTGTAGAAGGCGCGGACGCCGATGCCCCTGCGCCTGTTGACGAGAATCAACGCCAGTAGAAAGCGGCTTGAAAGCTTGCTGCTGAAGTCGGCTAGCCCTTCGCACGCCAGGCAATAAAACCAGCCGGGTTCGACATCACGTTCGAACCCGGCTGGGCATTTACCCAAAAGAATGATCCGGCTTGGAGAACTCACCAGGCCAATCGCAGGTGACCGACGCCTGCGTCAGGCCTTCGGCATGATATCGCTGGGGGCCGTGATGCGCGGCTGGTCCGAGTCGAATGCGTAGGTGCCGTGCCATAAAAAGCTCGGGAACAATACGCGCAGCCCTTCCTGCGGGCAGATTGCCTTGCCAACTGCTTCCCGCTCACCCAGCTCCAGCGAAGTTTGCCCGAAACGAATCCAGCCTGCGCGTGTCGCATCGTCGGCTCGCACTTCCCGCGGTACGGCGATGTAGGTGCAGTTCGACAGCCAGCCCTGCGGGTGCATATGGTTGGTGTGGAAGCCGCCACGGGCGAGCTTTACCGACCAGCTGCCCGAATGCACGAAGCGTCGGGTGTTCCTGTTCAGGAACGGGTGTTCTGCATCAGCCGGAAGCGCGTCGATGTAATCCTGGATGCTCTTCGACAGCACGCTCTTGTAGTCCTGGACGGATTTGATCGGCAGCGACAGCAAGGTACCCACCGTCTGCGTTCCATTCCTGACGCTTTGATCCAGTGGCTGCCGCTGTGTCTTGTGCAGCTTCTCAAGGTCACTTCGCAGGACCTGCAGGAAATGCTCGAGATTGTCGTAGCCTGCAGGCACATCAAGCAGGCGGGCGTCGATCAGCTGGTCATAATCGTTTAGCCAATCTGCGCGAGGATCGCCACACAAGCGCCAGCACAGCCCCCGGTACGCCCAGATCTCCTGGTCGAGCGGACTGTGCCGGCCGGCATGATCGAGTTCCTGCAAGGCACCGGCGTAATCCTCGTGACGAATCAGGATGTTGGCCTTGTCGATTCGGTACCGCGCGGCATTCGGCTGTTGCGAGATCGCCTGATCAAACAGTGTCGCCGCCTTCTCGACAGCGCCGTCCCCCAATTCCAGAACGCCAAGCGCGTGCACCAAATTCGCGTCCGCACCCAACTCGGCGATCGCCTGCTGTAACACGGCTTTCGCGAGGTCTTTTTGATCGGCCATGATCGCCTGTGCGGCGTAGGCATAGCGCAGGTTTTTGGCTAGCGGAGTCTTGCTTATGCATTGCTGGTACGAAACAAGAAATCGCTCATCATCGCCGCGCTCCCAGTAAAGCTTATTAAGCGCTTCATGGGCATCAACGTAATCAGGCTGTAGTTCGATGGCGCTGCAGAGGTCTGCTTCTGCCTTGTCGAATTCGTCTGCATCGTAGTGCGCACAGGCCTTGATGAAATAGACGTCAGCATTGCTGATCTTCCGGTCGATCAACTCGGACAGACAGGTCGCCGCCTGTGCCGGCCGATTCTGAACGCGCAGAGTGATCGCCTTGTTTTGCGCCGCGGTAATACCCAGCGCCGACTCCAGCGTCGCGATCTGGATAGCCTGATCGAACGCGGCGCCAGACTCATCGAAAGACTCCATGCCACGCAGCGCGATGCCGCGCACGATGTGCAATCGCGCATCGCCCGGATTCAATGATAGAGCAGTGTCAATCTTTTCAAGTGCCGCTTCGTGCCGGTTCAACTCGATCAACAGGCTCGCCCAGTTGAACCAGGCGTCCAACAGCGCGCTGTTGGCACGCGTCGCGCGGGCGTACATGTCGTTCGCCGCATCGGTGTGGCCACCCTGCACCAGCAGATTGGCGTAGTTCGCACAAACGGCAGCCTGCCGGGAATCCACAGCAAGGCTGCGTTCGAAATATTGTCGGGCCTTGGTGAAGTCACCTTCGGACTTGTGAACCAGCGCCAGCAGATGACAGACATCTGCGACGTGCTGCTTTTTCTTCAAGAGGCGTTCGCCGAGCTTTTTCGCTTGCGTGAAATCGCTGCGTTGAAAGGCAGCTACTGCATTCTGAAAATCGGCAGCGTGTGGTCGCATTATTTCTGGCCCGGGGCTAGGCGGCCTTGCCCTCAAGCGCGTTGGTCAATGGGCCCAGGTGCGCCTCATAGTGCTTCCAGTGCTCAAGCGCCGACCCATAAAGCGGTTGGCGAACCTGTTCGGAACTCACCGTCGCGACCGCTCTCTTTGACTTGTAGAACTCAAGGCAGGCGGGTTCAAACTCGAGACCACAATAATCGAGCATACGGCGCACCTGTTGCTCCATGTCGGCGACCACCTCCTCGTACTGGACCGTCAGAACCTGCCCGGGGAGAACGGCATGCCAATGGTCCATCAATCGCAGGTAGTCACGATAATACCGGCCAATGTAGCCGAGATCATAAGCGAAGCCACTGCCTCGTGCGAAGTACTGCGTGAAAATGCTGAAGCCCGTTGCGTAGGGATTTCTCCGCGCGTCGATTATTCGGGCATTCGGCAAGATCGACTTGATCAAGCCAATGTGCAAAAAATTATGCGGAGTTTTGTCGATAAAAAACCGCTTGCTGCCACGAAACACGGCAACTCGCTTCAGGTACTCCTGGCCGAGCCGCTCCCGCTCATCGGACTTTATCTCGGTCATGACAGCGGGAAACAGCTTACCCAGCCCCGTGCGATTGGGATTGCCGAGGCTGCGCACCATTGCAGGTATCTCGGTCAATTCCATCGTCGCGTCGATCTGGCTGTGGGAGCCGAGAATCTGCTCCAACAGTGTCGATCCGGATCTTGGCAGGCCGACGACAAAAATCGGATCCAGCGCATCGCATGCTGCTGGGCTGCTTGCGAAATAATCGGCGGAAAACGTCTCGATGCATTCGTCAACCAACGAAGTGGTCGACTGCGGATCGTAGCGACTCGCCGCCTTCGCCAGTTCGTTGCCTTGCCGGTAACTGTTGAACGCCGTATCGAACTGTTGCGCGCCGTCTTGAGCTTTACCCAAAGCAAACAGAATGTAGGCCCTGTTCGCGGTGCTCAGTTTGGCTGCGCCAAGCGCCTGTTCCATCGCCTGTACGTCCGCTTTGGAAAACTCGAACGTCTTGAGATTAGCCAGGTTCCAATACGCCTCGCCGTTTCCTGCGTCCTGGTCGATCACCTTGCGAAACGCACCGATAGCATCCTGTGATCTGCCAACGATACGAAGCGCCACACCGTAGCGCAGCAACACCGGCAGATCCTGCGGGGTTCGTCGCAGGATATTCTCGTACTCGAGAATTGCATTGTCGTACTGCCCGAGCTTGACCAGCGCGGCTGCTTTCAATGCTGCGTAGTCCGAATTGTTCGGATCGTTCGCAAGCAGCTCGTCGCATTGCCGCAGAGTCAGCTGGAAATTGCCCGACCGAAACAGGGCATTCGCCAGGTCGTAATGGATAGCAGCAACGTTGGGATTCACGTCGAGGCAATCCACCAGCAGCTGCACCGCGTCTTCGTGCTGTCCCAGCGTGGTGGCAATGGTGGCCAGCAGGTGCAATGCCTTGAGGTTTTTGACATCAGCCTGCAGAGCCAGTCGGCACAGCTGTTCCGCGGCAAATACTTTCCCGCCATTGAACTTTGCAACAGCCAGTTCAGTAACCGTTGCCGGTTCTGCGCTGGCCATCGACTGGAATGCGCTGCGGAAGCTCGTCGACTTCTCCTGTGCCAGCTCGGAGCCGCTTTCGTAGAGAGCCTGCAGTTTCATGGCTTCCGCATCGAGCATTTCTGTACTCGTCATCTCAGGCGTCCCCTGTACCGTCCGCGTAACGCTCCGCAAGAGCGCCCAGATGTGCTTCGTAGTTGCGCCAACGACCCACTGATGTCGTGTACAGGGGCTTGCGAATTTGCCATACGCTGGCCGTCTTTACGGTATTGCCCAGCGCGTGGAAGTTAAGACAATCATCGTGCCACTCAAGCCCAAGGAACCTGAGCATTTCAGACACCTGCGATTTCGGATCTTTAATGAGTCGCTCGTAGTGGACAACGTGCACGTCAGCACCGAACAGGGATTGCCAGTGATTTCGCAGGCGAACCTGCTGCTCGTAGTAATGCGCGGTACTGTCGAGGCTGACCGCGTAATTCATCGCCAGACCCAGCCTTTCAAAATACACGGACAGGCAATTGTCGAGCGGATTGCGCATTGTGTAGATGATCTTCGCCTTCGGGAACAAGGCTTTCATCGCACCCAGGTACAGGAAATTGTCCGGTCGCTTGTCGGTCAGCAGTCGTGCTTCCGGGAACAGGGCTTTGGAACGCGCCAGGTAGCGCCCCGCGATTCCCGAGAGCGTTGCCTGTTCGACGTCAACAAGGTCGGCCGGGTACCTCAGTCTGGACGAGTTGAATTCCCGCACCAGGCTGTCGCGTTCACCACCCGTAGTAATGTCAGGATGCGACCCGAGGATCTGGTCTGCGAGCGTTGATCCGGATCTGAACATACCGCAGACGAATATCGGCTGCGCCGTTTCATTCAAACGGTGAGTTTCCAGCCATGTTGCCGAAACGCTTTCAATTATCTGATCGAAGTATCGCTCAACGGCCTCCTGATCGTACGGTGGCATCTGCGTTGCGTTTAAAACGTTTGCGGCCTCGAAATAGACAAAGGCCCGGTCGTAGTCTGCCTGCGCGTCGCGAATCTTGCCCAGCGCATGCAGTGCATCGATCCTGTCCGAGATGGAAATCTCTTTCGACAGGCTGACCGCGTCCAGACGCTCGACCAGGTCAGCCTCGTCGGCAGCCAGTGGCGCAAGCCTCGCCAGCGCTTTGGGGTTGTTCGGATCAAGCGCAAGAATTCGCCGAAACAGGGAAACCGTCTTGTCGCGGTCACCCCGGTCTTCATAAAGATTGGCCAGGTTGTAAAGTGCAGGCAAATACTTGTCATTCAGTTCGAGCGCCTGTGTCAACGCTTTCTCAGCGTCGTCCTCCCGACGCAGGTCGTCACTCAGGATCACAGCAATATTCAGATGCGCTTCTTCTGGACTCTTGATGCCATGCTTGATGGCCCGCTTGTAGCCGGCAATCGCTTCTTCAAACTGGCCGGCCCTGCGCAGGTAATACGCATGGTTAAAATGCGCTTCCGCGAGCTCCGGCCTGCCGATAATCAGCGGCTTGTAGATTTCAGCCGCCTGATCCCATTCCTGGACCCTGTCGTAAACGCCCGCCAGTTGATCGTAGTTAACCTGCACCAAGGGCTCGAGCCTGATGAGTTTCTGCAGGTTGACGATGGCCTGATCGTAAGCCTCAAGGTGCAGGTTGATTGCAACCAGCTGCGCCAGCGTCTGCACGGATGCCGGATTGAGCTCATGCGCCTTGTAGTAGGCCTCCATCGCTCGCAACAAGGATCCGCTGCGCAGGTGCGCCTGGGCAGCGGCAATGAGTGCTGCCTCGCTGTCGGTTTTTTCTGCTTCCGTCATAGTCGCTCGCCAACTCGTCTCTAAAGAATACGCATCTTTCCGGCAAATTTCAGGCGCAGACAGCGCCAAAAAAAACAGCGGGCAAAAGCCCGCTGTTTCTCCGAACACTTACTTAGGCTTGGATCAGAACGTAAGTTCTACGTTCATAAACAACTGGCGACCCAGGACATCGTAGTTACCGTTCGGCGCATTACCGTTACTGGACAGCGTGCTACCTACCATCGGTGGCTCAACGTCGAGCAGGTTGTTGATACCAACCAGCAACGCAACGTTGTCGTTCAGCTGGTAGCCGGCCGAGAGGTCAAAGTAGTGCTGGGCTTCCATGTTATTGTTGGCAATCCTGTCTGTGGTGCCGTCGTTCTTAACTTCGCCCATCGTCCGCCAGCGCAGGTTGGTGGTCAAAGCGCCGCCCTGGTCGTACGTTGCGGTTACCACCGTGCGCCAATCCGGAGTTGCAAAGCAATCCGTGTTGATCAAACCAACGCAGTCGTAAGCCGCCGCTGCCGCTGCCGGGTTGGTCGGCGGAATGGGTTCGGTCTTCTTGGTCTGCATGTTGGTGGCGGTCAGCTCAAGCGCCAGGTTGCCGCCATAAACTTCGACGTCATACGAAGCTGCAATGTCGATGCCTTCCCACTTGTTGGTACCGGTGTTGATGAACGTATCCGTAACCTTGCCCGCAGTACCGAGCCACAAGCTACCCGTGCCGGACCGCTGGATGCGGCTGCAGAACGTCGGATTGTTCGTCTTGGCACACTGCTCAACGATCAGCTCGCCGCCGACGGTGCTGATCACATCTTCGATATCGATGCTCCAGTAGTCGACAGAAAACTGCAGGTTATCGAGCGGCGACAGTACGAAACCAAAGGTCACCGTATCGGCGATCTCGGGCAGCAGGTTCGGGTTACCACCAAACAAGCCGTTATACTGACTGGCCGGGCTTGCAGAGATGTTACCGAACTGCGCTGCGGTTACGCCGGTGTTGGCACATTCAGCCGCTGTGAAGCCGCGTGCTGCAATAACTGCCGCCGTGCCGGAGCAAGGATCAGTACCGTTCCACAGGCCGTTGGTCTGCGGCGTGAACAACTCGTTGACGTTCGGAACACGAACGGCGCGATTGTAACCACCACGAACTTTCAGCATGTCGATTGGCTGGAACTCGAAGCCAACCTTGTAGGTGCTTTCGCCACCGAAGGTGTTGTAGTCGGAGTAGCGGTAAGCGAGGTCAAGTGACAGCTGCGTGTTGCCGTCAAGAATCGGCACATAGGCTTCCATGAACACTTCGTTCACGTCGTAGGAGCCCTTGACGCTCGGCGTTGCGCCGCCCTGGCCCAGCAAGGTGCCATCGGCAAACGTATCGTCCGCAGCAACTTCGAAGGTCTCTTCGCGGTGTTCAACACCGAAGACGAGATCGATCGGCGAATTCGCTGACGGGAACGTGATACCGGAAGGACCGGCAACGTAGGCATTCCAGACTTCTTCCTGCGTGAAGCCGGCGAGGATACCGGTACCGACCACGAACCTGGCCTGTTCCGGCGTTACGCCATTCAGCGTAAACACGTCGTAACCCAGGCAGCCGGCCGCAGCGGCACAAGCCGTCGGGTCGAGCGCCGTGATGATCTTGTCGCCGTTGAAGTCGTTGATGTACGTCGAACCTGAGGTCGTCTGGCCGAGCTGGTATGAAGCGTTGTAGCTCCAGTCGCCATCACCGAGGTCACCTTCCGAACCCAGTACGACGCGGAATGCGCTGTGCTCGTACAGGTTGGAACGCGGGCCGCCCTCAACATTTCGCTTACCGATGTAAACACCGAAGTCTGTCGGTTGCCGGATCAAGGCCAAAACGGTTGGCAATCTGCGTTCTTTGCAGGTTGCTGATCGTCGGCGTGTTCAGCGGAATCGTGTAGTACGTGTTGAAGAAGGTACCTGATTCAGCGATCTGCGCTGCCGTGCGGTCATTGTAGAACGTGGCTTCCAGGAACGGGCGAACGTTTTCGTTCACTTCGTAGTTGATGAACGTGCCACCGGAGTAGCGCGTATCAGGACGCATGAAGTGGTTGATCGGCGCGTAGTTGTAAGGCTCCGGGTTGAACGAGTTCACGTCGAAACCGTTGCCAGCGCGATCCAGGGTCCAGTAGTCGTAATCCGACAGGTCGGTGCGGCCGATAATGAAGTTCGGGATGACCGCGTTAGCGGAACCGCCGCAGCTGGTGCCAGCGCCGTTAAAGGCACACGATGAGTAGTCGCGTGCAGCCTGGCGCAATTCATCATTGCGACGATAGGTTGCATACGCTACCGCGTGCCCTTTGCCATCCGCGAATGCGGACCCGATCGCGACATCAAAATTGTAGGTCTTGCCGTCGAGACCGGAATTGCCTGTGGGGTAATCGAAGCTACGTCGATCCATAAGAGTCTGGATGTACTCGTTGTCGTTGTCGTGCTGGTAAGCAGACGCGCCAAGGTTGATTTCAACGCCGTCGAAATCGGTCTTCATGATGAAGTTGACAACACCGGCAACCGCGTCAGCACCGTAGGTAGCGGATGCGCCACCGGTCAGAACTTCGACACGCTCAACAAGCGATGCCGGGATCTGATTGATGTCAGGGGCCTGCGAAGCGACACCACCTGGCTGCAGACGACGGCCGTTCACGAGGACCAGCGTGCGGTTTGCACCAAGGCCACGCAGGTCGACACTGGCCGTACCGGAAGAACCGTTGGAGATGAACGACGTTTGCGCCGCTTCAATCTGCGGCAGCTGGTTCAGCAAGTCCTCAATACGGGTCTGGCCCGAAATGGCGATCTGCTGGTCGGTAACGATATTTACCGGGCTGGCGGTATCGAAACCGGTACGCTTAATACGCGAGCCGGTTACGGTGATTTCTTCGACCAGGCTCTGGTCTTGCTGCGCCTGTGCTTGAGCGGGCATGACCGCAGCAATTGCGGCGCCACCAAACAGCGAGGCCTTAATGGCCTTGGCTATCGGGTTCACATTGAGTGGATTCGACTTCATTGAGATAGTCCCCTTAAAGGATGTCAACATAGATTTTTTAACACAAAATGAGAGTCGGTCTATTTGCAATTTGGCTTCTCTTCACGCGACCGTTTTTCCGCCGCTCCGGCCAACCTTCTCCCACTCGAAAAACACCCCAATTCAATACGAGGCGGATCACGAAGTGTTGTGATGCTAGCACAACGTTTTAATTTGTCACCTAATTAATGCCCTGCTATCCCGGATTAACACCGGGTTTTCACTTTAACTTATTGAAATATTTATCTTAATTGGGACGAGGGGCCGCCGAAAAGCATCAGGAAATTTGCAAGAAAAACTGCCGCAAAAGCGCACATTCCCCGTGCTTGTTGCAAAATTGGTACACCTTGTCGAGGACCGTTGCCGCAGTATTATCGGGCAACAGGCGATCCCCGGGGGGCTCGGCCCAGCCTTGCTCATGGTGAAAAAGCTCGCCTTCGATAAGGACACGGCCCGCAAGCCGGAATGTCCGGACAGGCGTCGGATCGGGTTCTAATGGATCGAGGCGCTGCAGCAGGCCGACGGCGCCTCAGGGCTCGGAGGAATAATCAATCAAGCGCTGGCGCACAGTCTCCTCCAGCTGCGTAAGCCCTGCATTGCGGCCAACGGCGAGCGCTTCCTCATCACTGGCGCCAGCCGCTTTCGCCCGCAGGGCAAGCAGCGCCCCGACCCGATTGCCGCTGCTGCAATGCAGCAGGACCGGTCCGTCAAAACTCGCGAGTAACTCATTAAGCAGCGCGGCTTTTTTGTAGCTTACGTCGGCGGGGCCGGCAACTGACAGCGTTTCATAGCGCAAGCCGAGCGACCGAGCTGCGCTGGCCTCGTCGTAGCCGCGCGGCTCGCCCGCCGCGCGCAGATCCACGACGCCCTGATAACCGGCAGCGGCGATCGCAGCGAGCGCAGCCCTGTTGGGTTGCCCGGAGGACAAGTAACCGGCTTTCGGCAAGGTGGTAGCAGGCGCGGTCAGCTCATCGGCCGGCATAAAACTGACCGGCACCGCTGTCGTCCCCGCGCAGCCTGCCTGTAACAACAGGCAGGCCGTGACGATTGGCATTTTTCGTAACAAGAAGCGTCGCAGTGCCATCAGTCCTTCAGCGTGGTTACGTTCGGCATTTCAATGCCACGATCAGTGAAATTCACGGTAAACGAAACGCGATCGATCAGGGCAGCAAGATTTTGCATCAGTTCGCGCACAGCCTGGCCAAGCTCGGGCGGCATCTCTTCATCCTGTTGCACCAGCATGGCATCGCCGACGAAGGAGTAATAGCGGGAGGCGTCCATGTGCACGGCAAAAAACGGCGGCGGCTTGCTGGAGTCGGCCTTGAGCATGCCAGCCACTTTTTTCTCCGCACCGTTGCCTGCAGCCAGCGCAATAGCGTTGTTGTTCATCGCCAGCCAGGCCTCTTCAACCGGGCCTTGCATCTGCGGTGACTGGAAACGAACCGGCTTGCCGTCGTTACTTAAATTCAGCGTCGCAAGCTCAGGACTGAACATCGATCCCATCGCCATCAGGCCCGGTGCATTTTCCGTAGCGAGCAGGAACCGCATGTCAATGGCGGTTGGCGGCTGCTTGGAAACAAGATCGAGACCCTCTACGTTTTCAATGATCGCGAGAAAGCCTTTCAGCCCGTAAACGATCGGCGGAATCGGTTGATTCAATGCGGCGCGACCCTGCGCGACACCTGCCTGCAACTCGGCAAACAATTCACATTTATAGGGTTCGGCTTCCATTGCATCCAGACGCGCGGCATAAAATTCGCGCGCCGCCAGCAAGTCGATACTCATGCCGAACGACACGAGCCCACCGTGATCATTGCCGAGACCGGGAACCGCCGTCGGCAACTTCATCATGCCGGCAGCGATATCACTGCGCAGTTCCAGCACGGTTCGGGATGCGATCTCGCGTTCGGTAAATGCGGTATAGCCAGTCACGAGCAACGGCGCTATACCAGCCATGCCACGGACTTCCGCCTTGCACACGTCGCTAAGCTGCGCTGCGTCGAATTCAGCATGTTGCAGCAACTCTGCGTTGATGCCCGAAGGCTCGTCCGTGAACGTTTGCACCAGTCTTGAAAAATCTATGAAGCCGGCCCCGTGGCCCGAGAAGCCGTACTTCTCAGCCAGCGCATCCAGGCGACCGGCCTTGTTCATCGGCTTGTTCGGCAAAGTAAGGCCGAAGACCTGACGAAGGCCCTCTTCACTCAGTCCGGACGGAACCAAAGAGGCAACCATCTGCTGTTCACTAACCGCAAGAACGACCCGCAATTTGTCATCGCCGGCAAAGCGGTAGTCAAGGTTGCCCAGCCTGGCCTTTTGCATTTCGCCACCGGCCTCCGCTTCTACTTCCTGCAACATTTTTTCGAATGCATCGACATCGCTAAGCGACACGCGCAAGACCGGCAATAGTCCTGTGCCGTAAAAGAGTATTTTCGAATTGCGATCGAATCCTGCCTCGCTCATGCCCTCGGCAGAAAACATACCCACCAGCCGCTGGATCACTGCGGCCACGCGCTCCTGTTTTTGCTGCGAACCGCCGGCACTCTCGTCGGCTGCCGCAAGACCCTGTTGCAAAGACAGACGGATGATGTCCTGGTAGGACTTCAACAGTTTGTCCATGCGCGGTTCGATCTTGTCGTAAACCTCGTCCGGCATCGGTTTCAATGAGGCGAACAGGTACGGTGTGTCAGCGTCTACATAGCGCAGCGGACTGTCTGCGCCGGAAAATGCGCCGTCAGACGCGTCCTTGCTGCAGGCTGCCAGCAGGGAAAGCAGGCCTAAAACGACGATTCGTTGCAAAAAAATGGTTCGGGGCATGGTCAGAATTCCAGGCAGTTCGTTAAGTACCACTAGGCTGATCTGGCCCGCGGTGCGAAAAATCAAAGCCGAAGAATACCGGCTCGCCGGTCCTGCCGCGAGTCCAATGGCCTCTGGCCGGGAGGAATCAGGAATCCGCCGGGTCGGCGCCTCGCGCTTTCACTTCACCCGCTGCAAGGCTGGCGCCGCCTCGGCGTGGGCCTGGCCGAGCGTCTTGAGGTACATGCCACGGACCTCGGTAACGTGCTTGTCAACCGATTCCGGCCGCCATTTGTCGGTCGCAACCGGGGGCAGCACGTCAACATGGACTGCCGTCGGACGCACGAAAAAACCGCCCTTTGGCAAGACATCGCTGGCGTTGTGAATGACGATCGGCACTACGGGTACGCCAGCCTGCATTGCGATATGAAAAGGACCTTTCTTGAACGGCCCGAGCCGGTCGCTGTTGCTCCGCGTGCCTTCCGGCGCGATCGCCAGCGACAGGCCCGAGCGCAGTGATTCGACAACGGGACGCAGGGACTCGATGGCCTTTTCGTGATTGCGCCGATCAATAAATACCGTATCGGCAACGCGAAACACGGGGCCAACCAGTGGATTCAGCGCAATTTCCTGCTTTGCGATGGCATTAAAATCGCGCCTGAGCAGTTTGGCAATGATCAGAACGTCAATCGCACTCTGGTGATTAAACAGAAATACTGCCGGGCGCTGCTCCCACAGGTGCTGTTCGCCGCGAACCCGAATATCGATGCCAGCCAGGGCGCTGCCGAACTCACCCCAGGTCGTCACCGCCAGGTTTACGGCCTGTCGCCGCGACCGGTTCAGCATCCAGGTTGGAATAATTTGTAGCGCCGCAGAAAAGAACGCGCCGTACACGAGGCCGGTACGCACAAATTCCTTGATCCCCGGAAGCCCCCTGCTGTGGAAGTCGCGGATCGGCCAATCGCGCCGCAGGGCAACCTCCCTGAGGGTATCGTCCGGGTTGAGTGGTCGCGGCTTGCCGACCACTTCCAGCAGCGCCAGGTCCTCGAAGCCGTCGCTGTAAAACCAGCAATCGGCCAGGTCAATGCCGCGCTCGGCGGCGAACTGCTGTGCGGCATGCAACTTGCCCTGCGCGAAGACAACCGGCTTGCGGATGTCACCGGTAAAATGGCCGTTGGCAACGTCGAAGTGATTGCACAGTACGTGCTCGATGCCCAGTTCGCGAGCTGCCGGATTGATCTGGTAAGGCGTGGCCGAGGACAGGACAGCCACCGTATGGCCCTTCGCCTGGTGCGCCCGCAGCAAGGCTCGCGACTCCGGGTAGACTGAGCCCGCGATATGTTTTTCGAAGACGCGTTCGCCGAGATCGACGAAATCCTGTTCCGCCACGCCGGCCAGTTTTTCTGCCGCTTCAGCCAGCAGCAGGGCGTAATCACTACCGTTGATCCCATGCGTGATCAGAGCGAGAAACTGTGCAATGGCGTCACGTGCACTGAGCTTGCCGCTGACCACCCGCTCACGAAAAACGCTCGCTATTGAAAAGCCGAAGATCAGCGTGCCGTCAAAGTCAAAGAATGCGATCGATCCCGGTCCGGGGGCGGAGCGATCAACATCCCGGGTGATCTGGCTATAAACGGCGGGAACGGTAGTTGGCGAGGTCAAGATGGGCAATCCAGGCAGCGAAGGCTAAAGCTTACCGCATCATGCCTTTTTTCCACGTATTCGCATATCAATTGGCCGTTGCGGTCTCTATAATCCGCGCCCTCTCAGCAGCAGCGCTCGCCAATAACAATGTCCAAACTCGAAAAACTTCGCAATATCGCCATCATCGCCCACGTCGATCATGGCAAAACGACGCTGGTCGACCAGTTGCTGCGGCAGTCCGGCACGCTTGACGAGCGGGCGGTCATGCCGGACCGCGTCATGGATTCAAACGACCTGGAGCGCGAGCGCGGCATCACAATTCTGGCCAAGAACACGGCAATTCGTTTCCGCGACTACAACATCAATATTGTCGATACGCCCGGGCATGCTGATTTCGGTGGCGAAGTCGAACGCGTGCTGTCGATGGTCGACAGCGTGCTGCTGCTGGTCGACGCGGTCGATGGCCCAATGCCGCAGACGCGTTTCGTCACTCAGAAAGCATTTGCCCGCGGGCTGGTGCCTGTAGTTGTAATTAACAAGATCGACCGGCCGGGCGCACGACCTGACTGGGTGCTCGACCAGACCTTCGATCTGTTTGACCGGCTGGGCGCAAACGATCAGCAACTCGACTTCCCGGTCCTGTATGCATCGGCCCTCGAAGGCTATGCCAGCGAAGATTCCAGCGTGCGCAGTGGTGACATGCAGCCGCTGTTCGAAGCGATCATCGACAAAGTACCGCAGCCGCCCGTCGTCGCCGACGGCCCGCTGCAGCTGCAGGTTTCCAGCCTCGCTTATGACCCCTACGTTGGCGTCCTGGGCATCGGCCGCATTCAGCGCGGCTCGGTAAAAACCAACACGCCGGTTTGCGTGGTTGGCGCGAATGGCAAGAGCCGCAATGCGCGATTGCTGGAACTCTATGGGTTCCATGGCCTTGAGCGGCGCAAGATCGACGAGGCCGCGGCCGGCGATATCGTCGTCTTCAGCGGCATAGACGAACTGAATATTTCCGACACGCTGTGCCCGCGCGATGCGCCGGAAGCGCTGCCCCCGCTCGCCGTCGACGAACCGACCATCAGCATGACTTTCCAGGTCAACAAGTCCCCGTTCGCCGGACAGGATGGCAAGTTCCTGACAAGCCGACAAATCCGCGAACGGCTGGACCAGGAGCTGAAGCACAACGTCGCGCTGCGCGTGAAGGAAACTGACGACCCGGACAAGTTTCGCGTGTCAGGTCGCGGTGAACTGCATCTGTCCGTCCTGATCGAAAACATGCGCCGCGAAGGATTCGAGCTCGCGGTATCCCGACCCGAAGTCATCCTGCACGAAGAAAACGGTGTAACGCTCGAACCCTGGGAACAGCTCACCGTCGACTTCGAAGAGGATTACCAGGGCTCTGTGATGACGCGCATCGCGGAACGCAAAGGCGAGTTGCTGAATATGCTGTCAGACGGCAAGGGGCGCATGCGCCTCGACTACCGCATCCCGACGCGCGGCCTGATCGGCTTTAGAACGGAGTACCTGACCGCTACGTCAGGCACCGGACTCATTTACCACGTGTTTGAAAAATACGACCGCTACATTACGCAGCCGCTCGGACAGCGCAACAATGGCGTGCTGATCTCAATGGTGGCTGGCAAGGCGCTCGCGTATGCGCTCTTCAATCTGCAGGAACGTGGTCGCCTGTTTGTCGGGCATGGCGAACCGGTTTATGAAGGCAGAATCGTCGGCATTCACAGCCGGCAGAACGATCTGGTGGTGAACCCGACGAAGGCGAAACAACTGACGAATATCCGCGCCGCCGGCACCGATGAGAATCTTGTGCTGTCGCCGCCAATCCGTTTTTCGCTGGAACAGGCGCTCGAGTTTATTGACGACGACGAGCTGCTCGAAGTGACGCCAGCCAATATTCGGCTGCGCAAGAAACTACTGAGCGAGAATGAACGCAAGCGTGATAAACGGATACAGGCATGAGCGATGCCGGCGACGGCACCCTCGCCTACCAGGACCTGCAGCCTGACGATATTCTCGACACGCTGGAAAGCCTGGGCTTTACCTGCAACGGGCGATTGCTGGCACTTAACAGTTATGAAAACCGCGTCTACCAGGTAGGCGTAGAGGACGGTCGCCCGGTCGTTGCAAAATTCTACCGCCCGGCGCGCTGGAGCGATGACGCAATCGCCGAGGAACACACCTTTGCGGCAGAACTTGCCGCTGCTGAAATCCCGGTCGTCGCGCCACTCGAAATCGCCGGCAGGACCCTGCATCACGCCGGGTCGTTCCGGGTCTCCGTGTCGCCCTGCTTCGGTGGCCGCTCCCCGGAGCTCGATGACCCGGACATGCTGCGCCAGCTGGGTCGCTTTGTCGCCCGCATGCACCTGATCGGTGAACGCTCGGAGTTTCACCACCGGCCGCGCATCGACATCGACAGCTACGGTTACGACTCGCGCGACTTTTTGCTCGACGAAAATTTCATCCCGGCCGAACTCGGCGAAGTCTACGACGGCACCGCCAATCTGCTGCTCGAAAATATAGAGCTCGCCTTCGACCGCGCTGGCGCAGTCCGCGAACTCCGCCTGCATGCCGACTTTCATCCCGGAAACGTCCTCGTGCAGGAAGACCGGGTACACATTGTTGACCTCGACGACGCCCGCAGCGGCCCGGCGGTGCAGGATTTGTGGATGCTGTTGTCCGGTGATCGCGACGAACAAACGCCGCAGCTTGGCACCCTGCTGGAAGGCTACGAGGAGTTCCGCCGTTTCGATGCCCGCGAGCTGCACCTCGTAGAGGCACTGCGCAGCCTGCGCATGATGCATTACGCCGCGTGGCTGGCGCGACGCTGGGAAGACCCGGCCTTCAAGCAGGCATTCCCGTGGTTTAATTCACGGCGCTACTGGGACGATCACGTGCTGGCCCTGCGGGAACAGACCGCGCTGGTGCAGGAACCGCCGCTGGCCTGGTACGTCTGAACAGGCCGATTTCGGCGGCCCGTTTGGCCCTGTTGCGAAAGCAATTGCCGCGGTCTACAGTCGAGAGCGTCAGCCGGAGCCCCAGCCTGATGGAACTTCGGCAGCGCAATTGATTCCAAGGAAATATCAGCAGGCGCCGGCGCGGCGCCTCGCTTGATCAATGGGGAACTGATGTCACGACGGCTATTCGCGTTTGCGGCCATTCTGTTCGGTGCTCACCTGCAGGGTTGCACTTCACAGGTCGCCATGCTCGACCCGCACATTCCCGACCCCCTGATCGCCAAACTGCCGATGAAAATTGCAGTCCGCTATCCCGACTCATTTAATGCGTTTGTCCACGAAGAACGCGTCATCGGCAAGGAGGTCTGGAAAATCGACCTCGGCGCATCGAACCGGCTGCTCTTCGACCAGCTGCTTGGCTCCATGTTCAGCGACGTGACCGAGCTGGCCAGCGAGTCGGACCCCGACGATTTCGGTATTGATGCGCTGATCGAACCATCGATTGACGCGTTCGAGTTCTCCATTCCCGAGCAAAGCCAGACCGACGCGTTTGCGGTGTGGATACGCTACCGCATCAAGATTTTTGACAGCGCCGGAACGCAGGTTGCGAACTGGCCGATCGCCGCGTACGGCAAAAGCCAGACCTCGACGTTCGGCGGCGATGACGCCCTGCGCCGCGCGGCCGTGCTCGCAATGCGCGATGCCGCCGCTTTGATCATCCTGCAGATGGACAAGGCAACCGGCATCAGCAAATTACGCAGAACCAACAGTGTCGCGCCAGATGGCGGCTCGCCGGATGTCGCACCGGCCGCTGCTCAGGCAGATCTTGCGGAGGACCGGTTGAATGAAGGAATCTGAGCGTCACATTACTAATGCGCGGTTTCGCCACGTCGTTTCGGCGCTGCTGTGCTTGCCGCTGGCCGCCTGCGTAACGTCGCGCATCGAGGATTCGCGGCAGGGCGGCACCGGCATCAGCGAAGGTGAAGGCGTCGTCATCATGGCGAAGAGCTATCACCTCGGCAACGAAACCGAAAACAAGTTCATCGATTGCGTCGGCGATGCCATCGGGCGGGGTTCGACCGGTCTGCGGGTAATCCCCAATCAGGAGTTTGTTGACGCGCTGTTCCCGTGGTTCGAGCCGCGCACGGCGCCTGCGGATACCAAAGGCCTGCCCGTGCTGATGGCCAGACCCGGCGTCCAGACTGCGATCAAAGCCAAGGGCGTGCGCTATGTCATCTGGCTTGACGGCGCGACCGACAGAGTCGCAGGCGGTGGCAGCCTGTCCTGTGCCGCAGGCCCCGGCGGCGGCGGCTGCTTCGGATTCGCGTGGTGGCAGAACGATGCGAATTACGAAGCGTCAGTTTGGGATCTGACAGGTCTCGAAGATGCAGGTACCGTCAGCGCCGACTTCAGCGGCACCTCATTCCTGCCGGCCATCGTAATTCCGATTCCGCTGTTTGCACGAACCCAGGCGAAAGCCTGCAAAGGCCTTTCCGACCAGCTCAAGCTGTTTATCGTTGACGATGACGAGGCCATTTAGCCAACAGCGGCTACAGCGTCATGGGCGGCCGGCACCGATATAGGCCTGCCGGTAATACGGCGAATCGAGCTTCGCAACACTGACCTCGCGGCCGCGCTGCGGCGCGTGCACGAAGCGGCGGTCGCCCAGGTACATTCCAACGTGCGACACTTTTCCCTCGATACGAAAAAACAGCACGTCGCCGGCACGTAGCTCTGCTGCTGGAACCCGCTGCAGGGAATTCCACATGGAGCCCGTGGTGCGCGGAATCTGCTTGCCGGCATGGCGGTACGCGAAATACACGAGGCCGCTGCAGTCGAAGCCACCGGCGTCCGCCCCGCCGTAACGGTATGGCGTACCGATCTGGCGCAGCGCTGTGGCAGCCGCCTTCTCGTGCAACGGCCGGGGCTTGACCACATTGGCCGTCTTTGGCAGTGGTGACGGGGTCACGATCTCATGACTTGCCGGCGTCGTTGCGGGCTGCGATCGATGGGTCGCGCAGGCCGTTATCGTCGTCAGCAGTACTAGCAACACGCCGCAACGGATCAGACTGGTTGACTGTACAGACATGTGCAACACTCTCGCCGCCGTGAGAATTACACGTTACCAAGCGAAGAATGAAGGGTCCATGAACTGCATCGCACAACCATACCTAGCACGCGTTTCAGGCAAACGCGCGAGAGCCAGGGGCGTGCCGGCCCTGCCTGGAGTTGTCGCGACATTGCTGTTGCTTACTATCAGTGGCTGCGCCGTCGCCGCTACGGACCCGCTCCCGGAAAAAATCTATGACGTTATGTATACCGTTACGCCACAGCCGCGTAAGGGAACCGTCATGGTCGAGATGCGCGTTGAACAGTCGCGTCGCCTGCTCCGTGCGGTGTCAATGACGATGCCGGAAGACAGGTTCAGCAGCATCAGTGGCGACGGTGAGTTGACACGCAATGGCGGTGAGCTGCGCTGGGCGCCATCCGCGGCAGGCGGGGCATTGCGCTGGACCGTGAAGGTAGACAACCGTCGATACGGTGCCACTTACGATGCCCGCCTCGTCGAGAACTGGGGACTTTTCCGGGCCTCCGACATTATTCCACCTGCGAACACGCGCTCGGTTGTAGGCGCAAGCGGCCGCACGAAAATGCAATTTGACTTGCCCGACAAGTGGTCCGCCGTTACGCAATATAACGATCGCCGCGGCGTCTACAGCATCACCAACACCGGCCGGCGTTTCGATCGACCGACCGGCTGGATATTGCTCGGCAAACTCGGCATTCGAATCGAAACCATTGCCGGCGTGCGAATCGTAATAGGCGCACCCGTTGGCCAGAACGTTCGGCGGCTCGATATACTGGCCTTGTTGAACTGGACCATGCCGCAAATCGTCAAGATAATGCCGGATTTCCCCAAGCGAATAGCGATTGTCAGCGCACAGGACAAGATGTGGCGCGGTGGCTTGTCAGGCCCGAATTCCCTTTATATCCATGCGAGCTTGCCGCTGATCAGCGAAAACGCGACCAGCACCATTCTGCACGAGGTGATGCACCTCGGCATGGGACTGCGCGCGGATGCGGGCGCAGACTGGATCGTCGAAGGGCTCGCCGAATACTACTCGCTTGAACTGCTGCGCCGCAGTCGCACGATCAGCAATGAGCGGTTTGCAGAAGCGCTGGACGATCTCGTCAAATGGGGCACACAGGCTGATGCCTTGTGTACGCCCGCGTCCACGGCCGCTATGACCGCGCGCGCTGTTGGCGTGTTCGCGGCTCTCGATCGTGAACTGCAGAAACTGACGATGAACAAGCAAGCGCTGGATGAATTGACCAGAGCGCTCATCGCAAATGGCGACGTCGTCAGCCTGGCCGACTTGCAACGAATCGCGAAATCTGTCGCTGGACGCCTGCCCGGTGTATTGTCAAATAGCCGTCTGCCCGGCTGCTCATGAAAGTTTTTGTTTACAATTGATTGCGGCAGGAAATCATCGAAGTAAATGATTTGTGAGCACAATCACGCAAAACTTTTTGGCGCTGGCGTAGGATCACTTTTCTGCCGTTAATCCACCAGCCGCCCAATGTTTAACTCCGCGACCAAAAGCGTACCTGCTCTGACAAGCACACAGATGCTCGTCATGAAGGCGGGCGCATTGGCAGGTCGAAAAGTCTGGCTGCCGCGACTCGTTTACGATGGTCTGCCCTATTTCTATCTCGCCGCCGGCTTTGCGGCCTTCTTTGCTACGCTTTACATAAGTGACTGGTTCTGGGTACTGCCGCACTACCTGCTGTTTTCCGGCGCTTGCCTGCACCTGGCGCTGGTGGTCAGTCGTCTGCGTCGCCGCAAGCAACCCGGTACCGACCAGCCGCCGCAAGAAGAATAGCGGGCAGCACACTTGACGCGCCGCGCAACAGGGCCGACGATTGTGGGACTCTCAATAACAAGCCCCGGTCATGTCAAAACCTCGCAATGCCGGCGCCAGCCGACTAAGGAAAGAAGCCATTCTGTTCGGCCTGCTGCTGGCCTTTGGCCTGCTCTTGCTGCCCGTTGCGATTTATCTCGTCGGCAATAGCGTCTTTGGTGACTACGGCGACGGTGGCATCGCGGATTTTTTTGCTGCGGTCTTTACGCGGCTGTTATCCGCCGACCTGGCGACGCTGTTCCTGGTGCTCTCTCCCTACCTGATCTGGCAGACCCTGCGACTGTCGATTGCGGCACTGCGCTGGCGCGTACCGACCGCCTGAGCCCGGCCGCGATATCGGCCACGCTGTGACGGACTTCACGGTTTTTGTCATCAAGCACGTGTTTATGCCTGTTTTCTATAGCAATTATGTCAATGTTCTTGCATGATTTGGGAACCTGCGACTCGCAAATTGCTCGAAAACCGGCGAACTAACGCGCCTCGGGAAATCAATGTTCGAAGATTTTATCTCATGGTTCAGGAAGCACGTGTACCCGGGGGCCGACGATCCGCCGCAGGACCTGCGGGAAACAGGCGTGCGCGTGAGACCACCCGGTCAGCGTCCGGGTGGCGCCTCTCGGGCAGCCGTGAAGAAAGAAGCGCCGAAGAAGAATGCAGGCAATGATCTGTCATTCGAAAGCGGGTCGGGTTCGCGCATCGAAGACGGCGGCCCCGGTAAGAACGTACTGATACGCAGCAAGTATGTTCGCGAGGATGCAGGAACGCACGACCGGCTGAAAATCATCGGCGACGATGACCTGGAAGTATCCGAAGAAGAAGACGGCATCGACCCGTACAATACCGGCCGGTTCGACCGCGGCAAGACCTGGAATAACCGCACCCGCAAATAGCGCTGTGCGAGCCGCGTTGACGCTCTAATCTCCAGCCTTTAGTCTTTCAAGCCGTTCTTCTGCCGGAGCGCCAGCATGAGCTTGCGCGTTTCCTTCGAGCTCGACGAATCCGATCTACAGCATTTTCGCCTGATCATGCGCGAAGCGCGCAAGGCTGCGGCTAATCTGAGCGCTGCGGAAATCGTCGCCAGCGCGAGCGCACTGCTGGAACAAGTGGACGCCAGCAAGACGCCGCAGTTCGTTTCCGAGCGACTGGAAAGACTGGCGCTGATGATCCGTATGCTCAAGGATCACGAATGGCGACTACCGGTCGCCGAGTCCTCGCGCGTGCTCAACGCTCTAGCCTATTTTCGCGATCCCGAAGACCTGATCCCCGACCACGTTCCCGGACTCGGCTTCCTCGATGATGCGATCATGATCGAGCTGGTCGCCCGCGAATTGCGCCACGAGCTCGAGGCCTACCGGGACTTTTGCGATTTTCGCCAGCGCATGGCGCCGCGTGCCACGATCAAACCGCGAAGTACCGACATGGGTCGCGACGAGTGGCTGGCTGAGCGACGCAAGGAGTTGCTGGCGCGCATGCGGCGGCGGCGCAAGAAAGCGGCCAGCCACCGGGATACGGCGCCGCGGCTTCTGTAGTGGTGCAGGCTCCGGGCTGGTCACCAGGCTCACCGGGGAGGCGCGGGCCACTAGGGCCAGTAAAACCAGCCGACGCCGGCCAGGCCAAGCCACATCGCGGCCTGCGCAAGGTGGCGGGTCCGAAATTCCTTTATCAAACTGTAGAAACTCGCGCCCGATATCAGGGTCATAACGAGGAAGATTGAAAAACTGGTGATCAGGCCTCGGAACTCCGCGCCAAGGCGAGGATAGTCGTCCCCAAGGATCAGGAAAATCAGTAATACGGCGGCCAGGCTGACAGAAATCGACAGGCAGGAGCCAAGCACAACGCCGGTTATGGCATGTAATGGACGCATGGCGGGACAGCACCCTCCTCCGGTGTATGACGAACTTTGGGTTTTTTGCCAAATGCACCCTTGATCGGGGCACGCGGGGCATCTAGCCTAGCTTAACCGGAACCTTTGAAAAACTTTTGATGGCTTAGTTTGGAGAGACTTTTGAAGCAATTTGTAACAGGCGTCCCCGTCAGGATCGCCATCGCTGTCGTCGGTCTCCTGGGATTGGCTGCGAATGCGGCAACCCCGGCACTGGACTCGTCCACAGAACTGCAGCCATTACCGCGCCACGAGAAAATCGGTCAACTCGTCACCGAGTTTGTCCAGAAATCGCACTATCGCCACGCGGAGGTGAACGACGAATTGTCTTCGCAGGTGCTGGATCGTTACATCGAATCGATGGATAACAACCGACTGTATTTTCTGGAAAGCGACGTAAAGGCATTTGAGCCGTATCGCTTTCGCATCGACGACATGGTGCGCTCCGAACCGCTCAACCCGGTGTTTGCAATGTTTGAAGTGTACCGAACCCGCGCCCGCGAGCGTCTCAATTACGCGCTAAAGCTGCTGGAAATCGAACCCAATTTCGCGGTCGACGAAGACTATGTTTTTGATCGCGAAGACAGCCCCTGGGCCAAATCGATGTCCGAGCTCGATGAAATCTGGCGCCGGCGCGTCAAGAACGATGCGCTGAGCCTCGCGCTGGCAGACCAGGAGTGGCCAGAAATCCAGGAGAAACTGCAAAAGCGTTACACGCAATTTCTGAAACGGATGGATCAGGTAAATAGCGACGACGTGTTCGAAACATTCATGAATTCGTTCGCGCACACGCTGGATCCGCATTCCAGCTACCTGTCGCCACGCAACTCCGAGGAATACCGGATTCAGATGAGCCTGTCTTACTTCGGCATCGGCGCCTCGCTGCAGATCGACGATGACTACGTGCAGGTCACGAACATTATTGCTGGTGGACCCGCTTCAGTAGACGGCAAGCTGCAGCCGAAAGACCGCATCGTGGCAGTCGGCCAGGGACCGGACGGCGAGATGGTCGACGTCATCGGCTGGCGGCTTGATGATGTCGTGCAGCTGATCCGCGGTCCGGAAAACTCTGTCGTGCGGCTACAGATATTACCGGCGGGCGCGCTCGCCGGCATGGGTGAAAAGACGCTCGACCTGACCCGCGGGCAGGTCAAGCTGGAAGAACAGGCTGCCAAGAGCAGCGTTATAACCGTGCCGCGCGACGGTCGTGAATGGCGCATTGGCGTAATCGATGTACCCAGCTTTTACCGCGACTACGAAGCGCTCAGCAGTGGCGACAAGGACTTCACCAGCACGACGAAAGACGTCAAGCGCCTGATTGCAGAACTCGAGCAACAAGGCGTTGATGGCCTCGTCATCGACTTGCGCAACAACGGCGGCGGACATTTGACGGAGGCAACCGCATTGTCAGGCCTGTTCATCGACAATGGCCCGGTGGTGCAGCTGCGCAACTCCAACGGCCGTATCAGCCGACTGGACGACCCGGATCCGGTTGCTCGGGTTGCTTACAATGGCCCGCTTGCTGTTTTGGTGAACCGCTACAGCGCGTCGGCCTCCGAGATTTTTGCGGCCGCGATTCAGGACTATCGCCGTGGCGTGATTATTGGCCAGCAAACCTTCGGCAAAGGCACCGTGCAAAACCTCTATTCGCTTGACCAGTACGTGCGCCGCACCGACGATGCCGGCCTGGGCCAGCTGACCCTGACCATCGGCAAGTACTACCGGGTTACCGGCGAGAGCACGCAACATCGCGGCGTTGATCCTGACATCAAGCTGCCCTCCCCGATCGACACCACGCTGGTAGGCGAAAGCGTCCGCGACACGGCGTTGCCGTGGGACACCATACGCACCACGCATTTCCGGGCCGGCAAGCCGCTCGATACGACGATAGCGTCACTAACGAACAATTATCGGGAGCGCAGCAAGGCCGACCCGGATTACCTGTTTTTTACAGCCGGCATTGAGGACGTCGAAACGGCCCGGGCGCAGAAAGCCGTGTCACTGAGTATCGAGAAGCGCCGCAAGGAGCGCGAGGATATTCGCCAGCGCCGTCTGGACCGCGAAAATGCCCGTCGCACGGCGCTGGGTCTTGAGCCTGTCGCCACGCCGGAGGAACTTGAAGACCTGGAGTCACCGGACGTGCAGCTGAACCAGGCTGCCGATATCGTGACGGACATGGCGGAGCTGCGTACCCTGGGCCTGGGGCCGGCGCAAACCGCGCAAGTTCAGCCCTGACGCCGCCAGGTGACGCGCCAAACCGGCCATATGGACTATTTTCAACACGGTTGCGCGGCTTTTGGGCGCTGTTATACTCGGCTATAACACCCAGCGGGATTCATTGATCCCGACGCGAGGTCGACATGAAGTTGCAGTCTGCAGAGTATGTTCCAGCCGCTGCGCCGGCGAGCGTCCGTTCAGGGTTTTTGCTGCTCCTGGTATTGGTCGGCATCAGCATGGCACAGGGGTCGCGCGCCGCTACGAACAGCATCGTCGATTGCGATCGCCTGGAAACCAGCCTGCGCAGCCTCGAGGTGCCAACCGGCGACCTCTCGAGCAATGATGATGAGTTGGCGGCCACGGGCATTGAGCGACCGACAGGCACTGCACCAGTATTGCTTTTGACTCCCCGTGCTTCATCAATCACCCGCGAAGTATTCAACGCCCTGCCAATCGTGGTGATCGATGCGCAAGGCGAGGAAGTTGACGCACCGAAACGCCCGATTGCAGACGTTGCCAAAACCGCTGCAGACCGAAGCATTATCAACGAGTCAGCGACGGTGCCGGATGCTGGCACGAGCGTACAAACCGATGGCACAGCCGATAATTCACGTGTGCTGCACCGGTTTCAGAAACAGATGTACCGGACAGATATCTAGACCCTAACTCCTTAAAACAAAAAACCCGGCAATAGCCGGGTTTTTTTTTGTTGGCAACGGTTTTCTGCAGCTAGCGGCTCAGCACTCGCGCAATGCCCCAGAAATTCTCGCTTAAGATGCTGCCCTTGATTTCACTGAACGAGCCGTCCCCGTCGATTTTGTAGATAGTCGAAACACTGGCCGGCGACGGCACGACGTCCTGCTCACTCCCGAACGTCGCTTTGCCTGCCAGCAAATCCGCACGCACTTTCAATTCAGGCCCAATGTCCTTGCCATGTTCGAGAGCTTCACCTCGTTTGCGAATGCGCTCGATCATCTGACCGCAATCGGCTGCACTGCCGTAGTCAACGGACTCGGCGCCTCGATCCATCGTTCCCTTCACCATCGTGGCAAAGTCGACGTCGCCGAGCTGCAGAAACAGATGCTGGGCGAATGAAATGATCATTAAGTTGATTGACCGCTTGGATTCATTGTCGAGCCCGTTATTGTCAGGCGGTCGCTGATTCTTTAAGGATTCGATTCGGGCCTGCAGTTCGTTCTCATCCTGCCCGATGACGCCGAGCTTGCGGCGCAGATTATCCAATTTGGCATTGATGCTGCGGCGCCGGAACATTTTCATGATGCCGGGCATCGAGTCCAGCCGCGCCTCCTCCTCGTGTAGCTGGATCTCGAGCTCCTGAGCTTCCAGCTGCACCTCGGCAATACTGCGCTCGAACATGGCGCGCTGCTTAAGGCGCTCCTCGTTCCAGGCTACCAGCACACGATTACGAAGCTTGCTCTCGCGCTGCTGCTTCAATTGCTCGGCAAACTTCGCGAGCTTGTTCTCGCAACCTTGTGCAAGACCACGCAATTGATAATGAACCAGCGCATTGCGACCCCAGTCCGGGTTCATCAGCATGCTTTCAAGATTGGCCAGCTTGCGGGCTGCCGTAGCAATTTCGCCCTCCTGCTGCTTGATCTTGTCGCTCAGGCGATACTGCTCTTTGCGCAGGGATGCGAATTCTTTTTTGAGTTCGGTACGGTTCCAGAACAGGTTCAGCAGCTTGTCGCTGTCCTGAGGCTGTTGTTCCGCTGGATGACCGAAAAGACCCGCAAGTACCGCCAAAACCGGCTCCTTAACATAACGTCATGCGCAAATTTTAAGCGCAAATCAGTCGCAAATGGTGCTCGCTTTCTGGCGATAATTCCTTGAAATACTGCTCACTTTTTCGCCGAAACGCTGTGGTTTCCTGCGAAATCCGTGGGCGACAATCGATGATCCGCTGACCGAACGGCGGCGGAAATTATTTCTCGAGAATCAGGTGTCCCTGGTCCATCAGGTACTCAAGCCACTTGTTCAACACGATATTGCGCCGCCAGCGAGCATCGAGCTCACCATTGTGTTGCCGCACCAGGCGCCGCAATTCTGCATGCCTGTGCTGGCCGGTAAGGCTCATGGCTTCGGCGACGTTGCCGTCCAGGTACATGCGTACCTTGAGATCCGGATCGGCAATGCGCTTGCCCGCTTCCAGAAAAAAATAGGTCAGGGACAAGGTGATTGTGTAGCGACTACGATCGAGGATCTCGAGATGCAGATTGCAGTCACCCGCGACGTTGGACTGGTAGTAACCGTCCAGTCGTTCCACTTCGGGAATGAGCTGCAGGAGCCGCAGGTAATTGCTTTCATACAGGGCCATCAAACCAACGAACGTTTTAGGTTTCGCAAGTGCCTGTGGAACCAGTTGATGATCAAGTAACATGCATCTGAATATAGCACAGCGACTGTAAATCGAAGCAGCAAAATTCGTGCTTGTGTCACACTTTACTACTTGCGAAATGTCAAGGTCGAACGCGCCGCTCTACTCCGGTACCATCGAGAATTCGGCTGGCAATCTCTTCTATCGAAAATTCGGTCGTATCGATGTACGGAATGTTATTCTGTTTGAACAATTGCTCGGCGGAACGCACCTCGAAGCCCACCTGCTGCACCGACGAGTAACGCCCTACGGGACGTCGCTCCTTGCGAATTTGCCGGAGCCTTGATGGCGCAATGGTCAGTCCGAAAAGTTTTTTCTTGTGCGGCACCAGAACAGCAGGCAACTCGCCGCTGTCGAATTCTTCGTCTGTGAGCGGGTAGTTTGCAGCGTAGACGCCGTACTGCAGGGCGAGGTAAAGACAGGAGGGTGTTTTTCCTGATCGTGAGACACCGACAAGAATCACATCGGCAACATCGTAATTGCGAGAAATACCGCCGTCATCGTTGGCGAGCGCAAAATTGGTTGCCTCAATGCGCTTCATATAGGACTCCATGTCACTCATGCCGTGGGCACGACCGGCCGTGTGCGTCGATTTCTGTTTTAGCTCGGTCTCCAGAGGTTCCAGAAACACGTCAAAGATATCGAGGTGCAAGCCGTTTGCCTCGCGCACAACCGCTCGAAAATCGTCTTGAACCAGGGTAGAGAACACGATGGGTCGATTGGCACTGTTTTTGGCAGCATTGTCGATCTTGACGACTGCTGCCTTTGCCTTGTCAACAGTATCGATAAATGGCAAAGTCACTTGCCGAAAATTCTGACTGTCGAACTGTGTCAACAGGCTGTGACCCAAGGTTTCTGCGGTGACACCCGTTTGGTCCGACAAGAAGAAGACTGTTCGCTCATCCATTGGTTGCAACCTTGACATTCCGCCACAAGCAATACAGCTTGCTCTGTTGAAATTAATGGTCGATTGTCCATGTCCTACCGCGTAACACAAGGGAGTCGGATTTGAAGTCCTACGTCATCAGGCTGGATCAGCTTGGCATGCATCAGGTCGAGGAAGTTGGCGGCAAGAATGCCTCCCTCGGCGAGATGATCAGCAACCTGAGCGAACTTGGCGTCACCGTGCCAGGCGGTTTCGCAACGACCTCCGCCGCCTACCGCGACTTTCTGAAAAATAACAAACTGGACGTACGAATTTCGGAGTTGCTTCGCAGTCTCGATGTGGACGATATCCCGGCGTTGACCGCAGCCGGCACGACCATTCGAGGCTGGATCATGGAGGCACCATTACCCGCTGACCTGGCCCGGCAAATCGAAGCCGCCTGGGAAGAAATGTCCGACGGCAGGGATATCGCCGTTGCGGTGCGCTCTTCGGCAACCGCGGAAGACTTGCCCGACGCCTCTTTCGCAGGCCAGCAGGAAACGTTCCTGAATGTGCGGGGCATAGAGCACCTTTTCACTGCCATGCACCAGGTCTACGCGTCGCTGTACAACGACCGCGCGATCGCCTACCGCGTACACCAGGGTTTTGACCACGACGTCGTCGCCCTGTCCGTCGGTGTGCAATACATGGTACGCAGCGACATCGGTTCAGCCGGCGTGCTGTTTACGCTCGACACGGAATCGGGATTCCGCGACGCGGTATTCATCACATCGTCCTATGGACTTGGCGAGACGGTCGTGCAGGGCGCCGTGAACCCGGATGAGTTTTATGTCTACAAACCGGCGTTGGCAAGCGGCAAGTTTCCCATCCTGCGCAAGAATCTTGGCGCGAAAGCCATCAAGATGATCTACAGCGACAATCCGCAACCGGGCAAGACGGTCTCGACGGTGGATGTCGAAGAAAGTCAGTGTCAGGCGTTTTCGCTCGAAGAAGACGACATCATTCAGCTCGCGCACATGGCGGTAACGATTGAGAAGCACTATGGCCGCCCGATGGACATCGAGTGGGGCAAAGACGGCAACGACGGCAAGCTCTACATCCTGCAGGCCCGCCCGGAAACCGTGCAAAGTCGCAGTGGCCAGACCATTCGACGCTTTACCCTGAAAAACAAATCTACAGTAATCAGCGTTGGCCGCAGTATCGGTCAGCGCATTGGTTGCGGCACCGCCAAGGTCATCCGCAATGCCGGAGAGATGGATCGCATTCAGCCTGGCGATGTACTTGTCTCAGACATGACTGATCCGGACTGGGAGCCGGTCATGAAGAGAGCGTCTGCGATCGTGACGAATCGCGGCGGCCGGACCTGTCACGCCGCGATCATTGCGCGCGAACTCGGAATCCCTGCGGTGGTCGGCTGTGGCGACGCAACGTCGGTAATCAAGGACGGCACGGCGGTAACGGTAAGCTGTGCGGAAGGTGATGAAGGCTATGTGTATGACGGCCTGCTTGAGTTCGAAGAAAAAGAAATCAAGCTCGATTCGCTGCCGGAAATTCCGGTCAAGATCATGATGAACGTCGGTAACCCGGATCGGGCGTTCGATTTTGCCAGCATTCCGCATCGCGGCGTCGGCCTGGCCCGGCTCGAATTCATCATCAATCGAATGATCGGCGTGCACCCAAACGCGCTGCTTGAATATGACAAGCTGGACGATGATACGCGGCAGGCCGTGGACGACCAGATTGCCGGGTATCCGGATCCGGTCAGCTTTTTTGTCGACAAGCTTGCTGAGGGTATTTCGACCATCGCGGCGGCTTTCGCCCCGCAACCGGTTATCGTGCGCATGTCGGATTTCAAGTCGAATGAATACGCTAACCTGATCGGTGGCGATCGCTACGAGCCCAAAGAAGAAAACCCGATGCTGGGGTTCCGCGGGGCCGCGCGGTACGTCTCTGAATCCTTCCGCCCGTGTTTCGATCTTGAGTGCAGGGCCCTGCTGAAAGTTCGCGAAACGATGGGCCTGACCAACGTGCAGATCATGATTCCGTTCGTACGGACCGTTGCGCAGGCAAAGCAAGTCATTGGCCTGCTTGACGAAAACGGCTTGCGCCGCGGCGAAAACGGACTGAAGGTCATAATGATGTCGGAGCTGCCTACCAATGCCTTGCTGGCCGATAAATACCTCGAGCACTTTGACGGCATGTCGATTGGTTCCAACGACATGACGCAGCTGACGCTCGGCCTCGATCGGGACTCCGCCCTGATTGCCGACCTGTTCGACGAACGCGACGAGGCGGTGCTTGCGTTGCTGGAAATGACCATCAAGGCCTGCCGCAAACAAGGCAAGTACGTCGGCATCTGCGGGCAAGGCCCGTCAGATCATCCGGATCTCGCACGCTGGTTGCTCGAACAGGGTATCGAAAGCATGTCGCTGAATCCCGATAGCGTTATCGAGACCTGGATGTTCCTGGCAGGCGAGACCGTCAGCTAGTCTCTTTCGCTGCGCCCCGGCATAGGCCTGCGAGGTTATGATCCGCAGGCTTTTTCTTGGCCGCCAGCAAGGCGGCCGCAAGCAGCCGGGAAACCGCGCCTAGAAACTGTCGTAGCGTGAGCGGCGCTGCCAGCGGATGCGTGGTAGCCAGATGCCAAGCAGCATGCCTGCAAACAGGACGCAGGCACCGGTAATAAACCAGTTGCGGTTGCGCTGACCGCTAAGGTTGCTGTTCTCTTCTTCGAGCGTATCGACACGAATTTCGGCGTCTGTCAGCTGTTCCTGCAGGCGCTGGTTCTGGTCGTTGATCGACAGCACGTCAGCCGCTGTGCGACGGATGGTATCGAGCTCTGTCTGCAGAACCTGCTTATCGCGCTCGAGCGTCGCAATGCGGTCCGTTGCTTGCTTATGCTGTGCGCGAATTGCCTGCAGCTGTTCGGTCAGGCCGCTGCCGCTGGACTGCGCATCCGTCAGCTGCGACGTCAACTGCTGCAGCTGCTGGCGTGCCGCGGGTTCGCGCATCAGGTAACGCGTGAGCACCCAGCCCTCGGTACCACCCGCTGTGCGCACGCGCGAGTAGCCGCTGCTGGCGTCGCGCTCGAGCACTTCCAGTTCCGTTCCGGAATCCAGCATGCGCTGAATGGCATTGGAGGTACTCGGTCCGGTGCGCAGCATGATTTCGAATTGATCGCTAACCCAGGCAGACTCCGCCTGTGCGGTTGCTGTGACTGACAGCAAGACACACAGCAGCAGCGTGTGCGGCAGGTTCCTGATCGTGATTTTCAACTGGTTGGCAGCTTGCATGCATTGACCTTGTGGCGTTTTGGGAAGCGTGGCGATGATTTTCGGCGACAGAGTTTACGATACCCTGTCGATTGCCGCAGCTGTCGCAATTTTGCGCCAAACGCTGACAAAATTGTTGGCCGGCATCGCGATCAGCGCGCGACGCTCCATGCCGGCGGCGCGCGCCAGCTCGTCGAGATACTCAATATCCCGAATGCCCATTGCCGGATCGCGCGCTTTGAGAGACGCATCGAACGCGGCATTGCTGTCGCTGGTGAAGTCACCCTCCAGACGAAACGGGCCGTAGAGGCACAGGGGCCCTGCCGCGGGCAACAGGCGCCCGACCAGGGCAAACATGGCGACAACAGCGTCGATACTCATGATATGCGCCGTATTGGCCGAGAACACGGCATCGTAGCGGCCGCCCGCATCGGCGTCCCGCAGGACGTCCAGTGGCAACGGTGGCAGAACGTTAGCCAGCCCTGCCCCGTCAAGCCACGCCAGAATACCGGGGTGATTGGCGGGTACATCGCTCGTTTGCCAGACAATCTCCGGCATCTGTTCGGCGAAGAACACCGCGTGCTGGCCGGTTCCGGAGCCGATCTCCAGCACGGAGCAGCAGCCAGCCAGTTCGTCGCGCAGCACCTGCAGAAGCGGCTCGCGATTGCGCGCGGTGGCAGGCGCGTCGGGTCGCTCGGCAACCACGTCAGTCACCGGCGCGCGTCAACTTCGATTGATCGAGAAATGCCGCCCGGTACCAGGCAAGCTCTGCGATGGAGTCGCGGATATCAGAAAGCGCGCGGTGCGACGACTCCTTGGTAAAGCCACGCGATACGTCGGGCGCCCAGAGCTGGGCCAGAATCTTCAGGCTGCTGACGTCGAGATTACGGTAATGAAAAAACGACTCGAGTGACGGCATCTGCCGTGCCATGAATCGGCGGTCCTGGCAGATGCTGTTGCCACACATCGGGGAGCTACCGGATTCGACGTAGCGAGCCAGGAAATCGAGCGTCTGCTGCTCCGCATCGAGCAGCGTGGTGCGACTCTTTAAGACTCGGTCTGTCAGGCCGGATTCACCGTGCTGGCGCGTGTTCCAGCTGTCCATTGCCGCCATGGTCGACCGCGTTTGGTGGATGGCGAGCACGGGCCCTTCAGCAATCTCCGTCAGCTGCCAGTCGGTGACGATCGTTGCGATTTCGATGATCTGGTCATTGTCAGAATCCAGACCGGTCATTTCCAGGTCGATCCAGATCAGGTTGTCGGGCGCCCGTTGCGACTGCGATGCGGCCATGCCGTCCTCTTCCTTAGGGTGATGCGGCCAGAGTGTCGCATGAGCGGCGGCCGCAGGGCCAGCATGGCTCCGCAATGCGCACGCCCCGTGCACCGGCGCGCCGCGCGCGGCATACTGCGCGCCATGATCCGTGATCGCACAACAATGCAGCACCCTGACCATGACTGACAGCAGCGACGCGGTCATCACTGCGACCTACGGCACGCGCCTGCAGCTGCGTTTTGCAGATAACAGCGCCGCTGTGGCGCGCATCAAGGGCCGCAAGCTAAAGCCGGTGTGCGGCGATTACGTCACGGCGGAACCACTGGCTAACGAATCGGACTGGGTGATCACGTCGGTGCACCCGCGGCGCAATGAATTAACGCGACCGAACATGCGCGGCAAGATCGAGGTACTGGCCGCCAATCTCGATTACCTGGCGGTGGTCTGCGCGCCCGCACCGCGCGCTGACTGGTTTATCGTGGATCGCTACCTGTGTGCAGCAGAACAAATGAAGATCGATGTCGCAATAATCTATAACAAGGCCGACGACGGCATTGTGTCAGACGCCGCCGCACGGGAACTCGATGTGTATCGCGCCATCGACTACGCAACGCTGGTCTGCTCGGCGAAAACAGAGCGCAACCTGGCCGAGCTGGCCGCACTGCTGGCGGGTCACACTGCGATCATCGTTGGGCAATCCGGCGTCGGCAAGTCCAGCCTGATCAACAAAATTAGCGGTGGCGGACAGCGCACGTCGGCAATTTCAGAAGGCAGCGGCGAAGGCCGTCACACGACGGTGAATTCAGTCATGCTTGCGTTGCCAGAGGGCGGTTATGTTGTCGATTCGCCCGGCGTGCGGGATTACGCGCCCTCCATCGCCGAGTCCGCGGACGTCGAGTTCGGCTTTCGGGAAATTCACGAACTTGGGCGCAACTGCCGCTTCAGCAATTGCCGACATCGCCACGAACCACACTGTGCCGTCAAGGAAGGCGTCGCCGCCGCGCAGATCAGTGAGCGGCGCTATGAGAGCTACAAGCGCATGTTGCTGCTGACTGAACAGCAGGAGAAAACCCGCTACTAGCCCGGCGGCCAGTCCAGTTTGCGCCCGCCAAGCAGGTGCAGGTGAATGTGAAACACGCTCTGGCCAGCGCCTTCGTTGCAATTCATTGCAACCCGAAAACCGGCTTCGCTGATACCTTCCGCAGCGGCAATATCCCGCGCAGCAAGAAACATCGCGCCAACCGTTGCCGCATCGTCATCCCGCAGATCGTTGATGGTGGCAACGTGCTTGCGCGGCACAATCAGAACGTGGGTCGGAGCTTTCGGATTGACATCACGAAAGGCGAGGACCGAATCGTTCTGCAGCACAATATCTGCGTTGATATCGCCCGCTACTATGCGACAGAAAAGGCAGTCCTTGTTCGTCATTACACGCTCCTCAAGCATTCAACCCGATCGACCTGCTTTACTGACCTACTCAACGACACGTCGCCCGAAGAATGCATGCGACAGCGTGCCTCCGTCGACGTATTCGAGCTCACCGCCGAGCGGCACGCCGTGGGCGATGCGGCTGGCCTGTACCCCGTGCCGTGCGGCAAGCCCTGCGAGATAATGCGCCGTAGCGTCACCTTCGACCGTCGGGTTGGTTGCGATAATCAGTTCCTTGGTTTGCTGCTCGCCGAGCAGCGCCTCCAGCTGGTCCGCGCCGAGCTCGTCCGGCCCGATGCCATCCAGTGGCGACAGGTGGCCCATCAGCACAAAGTACAATCCCCGGAACCCGGTCGCGTCTTCAACCGCCATGACGTCCGCCGGCGATTCCACTACGCACAGTAAGCCGCGGTCGCGGCCCGCGGCGGCACAAATCGAGCACAGCTCCGCCTCGGTAAACATGCGGCAGCGCTTGCAATGACCTATGCCACTCGCGGCATCCTGCAGTGCAGCAGCCAAGGCCGTCGCACCATCGCGATTTCGCTCGAGCAAATGAAAGGCGATGCGTTGCGCGGACTTGCGCCCAACGCCCGGCATACAGCACAAGGCATCGATCAGGCGTACCAGCAGGGGTGAGTAAGACATGCCCGCGAGATCGTTGCTAGAACGGCAGCTTCATGCCGGGCGGCAATGACAGTCCGGAGGCCATACCTGAAAACTTCTCCTGCACCGTAGCCTCAACGCGCCGCACGGCATCGTTGAAGGCGGCGATGATCAGATCCTCAAGCATTTCCTTGTCGTCACCCAGCACAGCGTCGTCAATCGCGATTGATTGCACTTCGTGCCGGCAACTCATGGTGATGCGCACCATTCCGGCACCGGATTCGCCAGTGACCATTTCCTTGGCCATGTCTTCCTGCGCTTTCTGCATTTGTTCCTGCATTTTCTGCGCCTGCTTCATTAACTGGCCGATTCCACCCTTCATGCTTTACGCTCCTCGCTGCCCGACTGTTCCTTGTTCACAATCTCAATAGTGTCCGAATTCAGTGTGGCGCCAAACATGTCCTGCAAGGCACGCACGTTCGGGTCCGCCTCCAGCGACTCTCGTGCAGCCGCCAGTTTTTCATGTTCCGCCCTGGCTTCTGCCTGATGCGGTGTTTCTACTGCGGCGCCGCCAACCTTGATCTCGACGCGCAGTGCTTCTGCGTATTTTTCGCTGAGCGATATCGCCAGCTGCTCCTGCCTTTGCGCCGTCAGCAAGGATTCGGAGCGTTGATCGAGTGACAGGTGGATAACCGAGCCCTCGCGCCGCAGGTAGCCGCAGTTCTTGGCCAGCAGCCGCACCGCGCCGCCCAGGCTCAGCGCTGCAACCAGCGCAGGCCAGTCCGGATCCTGCCACGCGGCGGGTGGCGCGGGCTCCGCAGCCTGCCTGACCCGCGCCCGCGGCGCCGCAGCCGCCTGGCGCGTACCTGTGGCAACCGCCGATCGCGGCGCTGCCAGCGACGGCTTGCCGCTGCTGCTGCCCTGACCGGAACGCTCGGGCTGAAATGCGAGCATGCGCAGCAGAGTCATTTCCATGCCACTGCGCGGATCCGGCGCCATGTGCAAATCGCGGCGACCGGTGATCGCGATCTGGTACCAGAGCTGCACATCTTCCGCTGCAATCTGTTCGGCAAACGCCTGCAACTCGACTTCATCAAGTTCGTCATTGGCGTCACTGGCACCAATCATCTGCCAGACTGCAATGCGCTGCAGAATGCGCGCAATATCATCAAGCAGATTGGCGTAGTCCGGAAACTGTTCGTCCAGCTCGGCCACTGCGGCAAGCAAGCCGGCCGCATCGCCTGCTGCAAGCAGGCTGAGCAAACGGCCCACATGACGGCGGTCGATCGTGCCGAGCATGGTGCCCACCGATTCCGCATCGATAGCGCCGCCACAATAGCCAATGGCCTGGTCCAGCAGACTTAATGCATCGCGCAGACTACCGTCCGCGGCGCGCCCGATCAGTGCCAGCGAGGCGGCGTCCGCTGCAATCGATTCCTCTTTGCAAATAAACTCAAGCCGGTCGCGAATCAGCTTCGGCGTGATTCGTTTCAGATTGAATTGCAGGCAGCGCGACAGAACCGTCACGGGCAATTTTTGCGGATCCGTGGTCGCCAACAGGAACTTCACGTGTGGCGGCGGCTCTTCGAGCGTCTTCAGCAGCGCATTAAAAGAGCTCTTCGACAGCATGTGGACTTCGTCGATGAGATAAACCTTGAACCGCCCGCGCGCCGGTGCGTACTGCACGTTGTCCAGCAGCTCGCGGGTATCGTCGATCTTGGTTTTTGACGCGCCGTCGACTTCGATCAGGTCGACGAAACGGCCCTCGTCGATTTCGCGGCAGGCGCTGCATTCGCCGCAGGGATCTGCGGTCAGGCCCTTTTCACAATTCAGGCATTTCGCCAGGATGCGGGCAATGGTCGTTTTGCCGACGCCGCGAGTGCCGGCAAACAGGTAGGCATGATGCAGGCGCTCCTGTTCCAGCGCATTCGATAGCGCCCGCAGCACGTGTGCCTGACCAACGGTGTCGGTAAAATTTTTCGGTCGCCATTTGCGGGCGAGGACCAGATAACTCATAAAACTGCCAGTCGGAGTGCCGTTACGGCCAGCTAGAACAGACCGGACAGTGTAACCGCTCGAGCGAGCGTAACAAGCCGAATATCGGCACTGCCGTAGTGGCAGAAAAGTGGCCCGCGCCAGCCGCTCCCCGGCACCCGGTGGCACCGCTGCCGCTGCTCCCTTCCGGGCCTGACGGAGTTCACGGCTGACCGTCGCGGGGTAGCCGACGCGGACCGGGCGCGATTATCGCCTTCCTGCCTCACGGATACAACGCGCGGCACGAATTGGCATGGTTTGCGCGCAGGCGGGTTGCTATTCTCTGCTTCCGCTGACGATCCTGTCGCATCGAGCCAACCCAGGAGACACAAATGTCCGGAATGCCGGAATTTGCCACCGTAGATCCGTATAAGGCGATGAATGCCGACGCGCCAGGCCGGGTGCGCAACCTGCTCGCAGGTCGCTGGCGAGATGCCGAATCGGTGCGCGACGATATCGTCGATCCGATGAATGGCGAGCTGTTTCTGGAAGTTCCGGACACCGGCGACATTGCGCCGTTTGTCACCAGCCTGCGCAGCTGCCCAAAAAGCGGCCTGCATAACCCTTTTTCGAATCCCGACCGCTACGTGATGCTGGGCAGCGTGTGCGCGCGTGCGGCCGCCAAACTCGCCGAACCCGACGTCGAGTCCTACTTTACCAAGCTCATGCAGCGAGTGATGCCGAAGAGCTGGGGTCAATGCCTCGGTGAAGTGGTCGTTACGCGGATTTTCCTGGAAAATTTCGCCGGCGATGGCGTGCGCTTCCTTGGCCGCGGCTTCTCGAACCCGGGCGACCACCAGGGCCAGGAATCGCGCGGCTATCGCTGGCCGTTTGGTCCGGTAGCCGTCGTCGCGCCTTTTAATTTCCCGCTGGAAATTCCCGCGCTACAGGTGATGGGCGCGCTGTTCATGGGCAACAAGCCGACGGTGAAGGTCGACTCGAAGGTATCAGTCGTCTTCGAACAATTCCTGCGACTGTTGATTCATAGCGGACTGCCAGCCGCGGACGTTGACCTGATCCACTGCCGGGGCAGCAAGATGGGCGAACTGATCAACGCCTCACGCGATACCTTGCGTCTTGTTCAGTTTACGGGCTCCAGCACCGTGGCGGAGCACGTTGCCGATGTCATGCAGGGCCGCGTGCGGCTGGAAGACGCGGGCTTCGACTGGAAAGTCATCGGCCCCGACTTCGACAAGCGCTGGCTCGACTACGTAGCGTGGCAATGTGACCAGGACGCCTACAATGCGACCGGCCAGAAGTGTTCGGCGCAAAGTATCTTGTTCGTGCACCACAACTGGCGCAAAGCGCTGTTGCCGAAATTGAAGTCACTTGCCGCGCTGCGCAGCCTGGATGACCTGACGATCGGCCCGGTGCTGAGCTGGACCACGAAGCGTATGCAGGACCACGTCAAAAAGCTCAGTGGACTGCCCGGCGCGAAACTGCTGTTTGGCGGCAAGCCGCTCGACAATCACACGATTCCGGACTGCTACGGCACGCTGGCACCGACCGCGATCGAAGTACCGCTAGACGCCCTCGCCGGCGAACATTTTGAACTGGCCACGACCGAGTTGTTCGGCCCGTTCCAGGTTGTCGTAAGCTATGGCGACGACGACCTGCCAACGGTACTGCAGGTTCTAGAGCGAATTTCGCATCACCTGACGGCGGCAGTCGTCAGCAATGACGTGACGTTCCAGAATCGCGTGCTCGCGGCAACGGTCAACGGCACGACCTACTGCGGCATGCGGGCACGCACCACGGGTGCGCCGCAGAACCACTGGTTCGGGCCCTGTGGTGATCCGCGGGGTGCGGGTATCGGTACCCCGGAGGCGATCATCCACACCTGGAGCGGGCACCGCGAGGTCATCATGGACCAGGGCCCGTTGCCGGATGACTGGACCCTGCCCGCGCTTTCCTGAGGACGCACCTATCCGCCCTGTTGACAGCAAACTGCCCGATATCGGCACCACGATCTTTGCCGTGATGACGCAGTTGGCGAACGAGCACGGCGCGCTGAACCTCAGCCAGGGATTCCCGAGTTTCGAGCCTGATGCGCGCCTGCTGGAGCGGGTTAACCACTATCTGCAAAACGGCGCCAACCAGTACGCGCCACCTAACGGCGTCGCCGCTCTGCGTGAAGCGCTCGCGCGCAAGACGGCGCAGCTGTACGGTCGCGTCGTCGATCCGGAAACCGAGATCACGATCAGCTCTGGCGCAACCGAGGGCCTGTTCAGCGCCATTCAGGCGCTGGTACGTCGTGGCGACGAAGTCATCGTGTTTGACCCGGCGTATGACTCTTACGAGCCCGCCGTTACGCTCGCAGGCGGCACCACTCGTCACCTCGCACTGCAGGTCAGCGATGCGCGCAGGCAGTTTCACATCGACTTCGAGCAGCTTGCTGCAGCGATCAACGATCGTACCCGCCTTATCATCGTCAATTTTCCGCACAACCCGACGGGCGTCAACCTGGCGCCGTCTGATTTGCAACAGCTTGCCGACGTCGTGCGCGATTCGAATGCGTACCTGCTGAGCGACGAAGTCTACGAACACATTGTTTTTGATGGCCAGCAGCACCACAGCCTGTTGCGCCATGATGAGCTCTGGGAGCGCAGCATCGTGGTATCGTCCTTCGGCAAGACCTATCACGCGACCGGCTGGAAAGTCGGCTACTGCGTGGCGCCGGCGGCGTTAACCACCGAGTTTCGGCGCGTGCACCAGTTCACCTGCTTCGCGGTCGTAACGCCGATCCAGCACGCGCTGGCCGATTTCATCAATGCCACGCCGGAGCACTACGCGGAACTGCCGCAGTTTTACCAACGCAAGCGCGACTATTTCTGCGCGTTGCTGGCGAACTCGAAATTTTCTTTCGAGCCAGCGCAAGGCACGTTTTTCCAGCTGCTCGACTACTCCGCCATCTCCAGCGAGCGGGACACCGACTATGCGCGCAGACTGACCACGGAAATTGGCGTGGCATCGATTCCTGTCTCCGTGTTTTGCAAAACACCGCCCGCCGCGCGCAAACTGCGTTTCTGTTTTGCCAAGGATGACGCCATGCTCGAACAGGCAGCGGAGCGCTTGTGTCGACTCTGAACATCGCCATTATCCAAGCCAGCCTGGCGTGGCACGATGCCGCCGCCAATCGCGCAGCGTTCGCGGAGCAGATCGGCAGTCTTGATCGCAACCTGGACCTGATCGTGCTGCCCGAAATGTTCAGCACCGGGTTTACGATGGCCGCGAGTGCGCAGGCGGAAACGATGGACGGCGCCTCAGTGGCGTGGCTGCACAGGATGGCCGAGGACAGCGGTGCCGCCGTTTGTGGCAGCCTGATCATCAACGACAACGGCCAGTATTTTAATCGCTTCATTCTCGCGAGCCCGGACGGGCAACGGCAGGTGTACGACAAGCGCCACCTGTTTCGCCTCGCGGGCGAGTGCGAGGAATACGCTGCCGGCAAGACCCTCGTAACGATTGAGCTTAAGGGCTGGCGCATTCGCCCGATGATCTGCTACGACCTGCGCTTTCCCGTCTGGAGCCGGCGCAGCCGCCAGCAGGACTTCGACCTGCTGCTGTACGTCGCGAACTGGCCGAAACCGCGTCACCAGGCGTGGGAAACGCTGCTGCGCGCCCGCGCTATTGAAAATCAGTGCTACGTGATTGGCGTTAACCGCGTTGGCGAGGATGGTAACGACCTGCCGTATGCCGGTGGCAGCGCGGTGGTCGATTTTTACGGCAACGAAACCGTGAAACTGGGCATGCAGGCAGCGACGGCAACCGCGCAGCTCGAGCGCGCAGCCATGCAGCGGTTTCGCGACCGCTTCCCGTTCGACGTTGATGCCGATTCATTCGAGATCACCGGCGGCCCGACGGGTCGTTAACTTGCCAGCAATACCTGCAGGAACCGCTCGCCATAGCGGTCCAGCTTGGTTTGCCCGACGCCGGAAATCGACAGCATGTCGGCGGCATTGCGCGGCCGGAGGTGCAGCATCTCGCGCAGGGTCTTGTCGTGAAAAATCACGTAAGGCGGCACGTCATGTTCGGCAGCCAGTGACTGGCGGCAGGCGCGCAGCGCCTCCCACAGGTCGCGATCCTGCTCCGGTACCTCACTTGCTGCCGTGGCAACGCTTTTCAATCGCGGTGATTTCTTCGGGTCCTCGCGTAAATCCAGGCGCAGCTCGCCACGCAGCGCCGCGCGACTTTCTTCTGTCAGCACCAGTGCGTTGTAGCGTTCGGCGTCAGCTTTAAGCAGGCCGCGCACGATGAGCTGCCGGATAACCGAACGCCAGCGGTCCGCTGCAAGGTCCTTGCCGATACCGAAAACGCTGAGGCCGCTATGCCCGTGTTGCTGAACCTTGTCAGTATCTTTGCCAAGCAAGACATCGATCAGGTGTGCCGCACCGAACCGCTGCCCGGTGCGGTACACGGCCGACAGCAGTTTTTGTGCCGCCTCGGTCCCGTCCCAGGTAGTAACCGGCGTCAGGCAGCCGTCACAGTTGCCGCAGCCTGACGCGAGGTCATCGCCAAAGTAACGCAGCAGCGGGCGCCGCCGGCAGCCGGTGACTTCGCACCAGCCCAGCAGCGCATCAAGTTTCTGCCGTTCATGCCGCTTGTATTCTTCGCCGGCCTCGGATTCGTCGAGCATCTGCCGCAAGCGCACCACATCCTGCAATCCGTAGACCATCCAGGCATCGGCAGGCTCGCCGTCGCGTCCCGCGCGCCCGGTCTCCTGGTAATACGACTCCATGCTCTTCGGCAAATCGAGGTGCGCGACAAAACGCACGTCGGGCTTGTCGATACCCATTCCGAACGCGATCGTCGCAACGATGATGACGGCGTCATCGTTCAGGAACTGACGTTGATTGCGGGTCCGTTCGTCGCCGGGCAGGCCCGCGTGGTAAGGCAAGGCATTGAATCCCTGGGTGCGCAGCCACGTCGCAGTGCTCTCGGTTTTCTTGCGCGACAGGCAATATACGATACCGGCCGCGTCGCGATGCGCCTGCAAAAATTTCAGCAATTGACGCTTCGCGTCAGTCTTGGGCTGCACCAGGTAACGGATGTTCGGCCGGTCAAACGGACTGATGAAAATGCCCGGCTTGCTAAGCGCCAGGCGCGCAACGATTTCATCCCGGGTCTTTTGCGTGGCGGTTGCAGTCAGCGCCAGCCGCGGCACGCCGGGAAAGATCTCCGCCAGTTCGTGCAAGGAAAGGTATTCCTGCCGGAAGTCGTGCCCCCACTGTGACACGCAATGCGCCTCGTCAATTGCAATCAGAGACAACGGCACACTGCGCAGCAGCGCGCGCGTGGCAGCAGACGCCAGGCGTTCCGGCGCGACATACAACAATTGCAGGGTGCCTTGCTTGAGCCTCGCAATAACATCCTGCTGCTCTTCAGGCGTTTGACTGGAATTCAGAAAGCCGGCGTCCACGCCCTGCTCCTGCAAGGCGGCGACCTGATCTTGCATCAGCGCAATCAGCGGCGAAATCACGAGGCCAACACCCTCGCGCAGTAGTGCCGGAATCTGGTAGCACAATGATTTGCCGCCACCCGTCGGCATGATGACCAGCGCATCCTGCCCGCCAACAACGGACGAAATAACCGCCTCCTGCTGGCCGCGAAACGCGGTGTAGCCAAACACCTGCCGCAGTACGTCCTTTGCTTCGTTCATTCGTTTTGTGCCTGCTCCAGTTGTTCGCAGCTCTCCAGCCACTCCAGCTCCGCGTTCGCAAGATTGCGCAGGGTTTCCGCCTGCTCGGCGAGCAGCTCACGCAATGCGGCTTTGCCGGCGGATTCATACAAGGTCGTATCGGTCAGTTTTTGTTCCAGCACCACCCTGGCGCTTTGCAGCGTTTCCAGTGTTCGCTCCGCCTTTTGCATACGCTGGCGAAGCGGTGCCAGCAACTGCCGTTCCTCGGCTTCGCGTTGCTTTTTGGCTTTGCGGGATGCCGCGCTGTTTTCAACGACGGCTGTTACCACTTCTGCATCGCGCTCGCGCGCCGCGAGCCATTCGGGATAGTCATCAAGACTGCCGTCAAATTCCGTCACCGCGCCGCCATGGACCAGCAGCAGGGTATCCGTCGCAACCCGCAGCAGGTGGCGATCGTGCGAAACGATAACCATTGCGCCGTCGAAATCCTGCAGCGCCGCGGCCAGTGCCTGCCGCATTTCGAGGTCCAGATGGTTCGTTGGCTCGTCGAGCAACAATAGATTGGGCCGCTGGTAGGCAAGCAAGGCCAGCGCGAGACGCGACTTTTCGCCGCCGGAGAACGGCGCGGTTTTCATGAAAACCGTGTCGCCCGAAAAGCCGAAACCGCCGAGCCAGTTGCGCAAATCACTTTCACGCGCTTTTGGGTCCAGCCACTGCAAATGCTCGAGCGCAGTACCGTCCGGACGCAATTGCTCTACGGCATGCTGCGCGAAGTAGCCGATTTTCAGGTCCCGCGCCGCCAGCAGCTCGCCGCCTTGCGCCGTGATCGTGCCCGCCAGCATCTTGATCAGCGTCGATTTGCCTGCGCCATTGGGACCGAGCAAGCCAACCCGGTCGCCAGGCTGCAGGGTCAGGTCGACATCCCGCAGGATCGTCAAGTCTGCGTAGCCCGCCGCGGCCTTCTCGAGCCGCAGCAAGGGCCGCGGGTTCCTGGCGGGCTGCGGCAAGCTGAAGTGAAACGGCGAATCGACGTGCGCCGCCGCGATCTGGTCCATGCGCTCCAGCGCTTTCAGGCGGCTCTGGGCCTGCCGCGCCTTCGATGCCTTGGCGCGAAAGCGGTCAACGAATGCGCGCATATGGGCCATCTCGCGCTGCTGTTTCTCGTATTGCGATTGCTGCAGCGCCAGCCGTTCCGCACGAATACGTTCAAACGCCGAGTAGTTGCCCTTGTACAGCGTCGCCTTGCCATGCTCGATATGCACGACATGATTTACAACGTTGTCGAGAAAATCGCGGTCATGGGAGATCAGCAGCAAGGTCCCCGGATAACTGCGCAGCCAGCCTTCCAGCCAGATGACCGCGTCCAGGTCGAGGTGGTTGGTCGGCTCATCGAGCAGCAGCAGTGACGAGCGGCACATCAGCGCCTGCGCGAGATTGAGCCTGACACGCCAGCCGCCGGAGAATTCGTTGACCGCGCGGGCTTCGTCGTCCGACGAAAAACCCAGCCCATGCAGGAGCCGTCCGGCGCGCGAGCGTGCGGTGTAGCCGTCAACACTGTCGAAGCGACCGTGCAGCGTGGCAAGCCGCTCGCCATCGCGGGCCCCGTCCGTCGCAGCGATGTCCCGCTCGATAGCGCGCAGCTCCGCATCGCCGTCGAGCACGTATTCGATGGCTGCGCGTTCGTCCTGCGGCGTTTCCTGCGCAACGTGCGCGATGATCCAGTCGCGGGGCACGGCGATGCTGCCGGCATCCGTATGCAATTCACCGAGCAGCAGGGCAAACAGGCTGGACTTGCCGCTGCCGTTGGCGCCGGTGACGCCCGCTTTCTGACCAGGATGGATTTGCAGCGTGGCGTCTTCGAACAACAGGCGGGCGCCGCGCCGCAACGCGAGATTGGTGAACTGCAGCATGGCCGCGATTGTAACGATTCCGGCCAGCGGTGCTATCGCTATTGCCTGCCGATTGCCCGCCCGGGCGGCGTTGCCAGGTAGCAGCTCTCGAAGTTGCTAGAGAGTAGCCGCTCCAAAAGTGTCGCAGGCGTCGGGATTGCCGCTTTGATAGCCGGCGCGGAACCAGCGCACGCGCTGCTCGGAACTGCCGTGCGTAAAGGAGTCCGGCGTGACCGTGCCGCGCGACTGCCGTTGCAGGCGATCGTCGCCGATCGCGCTCGCCGCATTCAGCGCTTCATCGAGATCGCCCTCTTCCAGAATATTGTGCAGCTTGTCGGCCCGATTCGCCCAGACGCCGGCGTAGCAATCCGCCTGCAGCTCCAGGCGCACCGACAACTCGTTCACCTCGGCCTGGTTGCGACCACTGCGCTGCAGGTCGCGCACCTTGCCGGAGGTGCCAACCAGGTTTTGCACGTGATGCGCGACCTCGTGTGCGACGACGTAGGCCTGCGCAAAATCACCCGGCGCGCCGAAGCGGCTTTGCAGGTCGTTGAAGAAGCTGAGGTCGACGTAAGCCTTGCGGTCAGCGGGGCAATAGAACGGGCCCATGGCTGCCTGACCGGTACCGCAGGCCGACGGCGTGGCACCGGTGAACAGCACGAGTGCTGGCGGCTGGTAGCGCTGCCCCGCAGCGGCGAAAATCTCGCCCCAGACGTCCTCGGTATCCGCCAGCACCACGGCAACCCGGTTCGCAGCGGGATCGTTCTCGAGATTATCCGGCAGCGGTTGCGATGCCGAGCCGCCGGTTGACGCCGTCACCGTTTCGAGGCCCTGCATCAGCATGGTGGGATCGAGGCCGGTGTAGGCGGCAAACAGCAGCACAACAATGGTGGTAATCCCGCCACCGATCAGGCCGGGACTGCGGCGCGCCCCACGGCGATCTTCTACGTTGCTGCTTTTACGGCGGCCTTCCCAGCGCATGCGGTTCTCCCATCAGGTCGATTGCCGGCCATTATCCACGGCTTGTGGCAAACAAAAAGTAAAAGATGGTTACGGCAGAGCCTGCATAGCGCCGCGCCCATTTGGCTGCTCAGGCCGCGGCCTGCAAAGTGGCGGAGAGGCGATTGATGGGCCGCCTGCGGCAGCCCACCCTGCGGGCGCGCTGCGCGCGTCCAAACCGACTCCGTCGGTTTGTCGAACCCGATTGTCTATTTCGGGGGTTCGAATTCATGCAAAACACGAAGTGGCGGAGAGGGGGGGATTGATGGGCCGCCTGCGGCAGCCCACCCTGCGGGCGCGCTGCGCGCGTCCAAACCGACTCCGTCGGTTTGTCGAACCCGATTGTCTATCTCGGGGGTTCGAATTCATGCAAAACACGAAGTGGCGGAGAGGGGGGGATTCGAACCCCCGGTGCGGTATTACCGCACACTCGCTTTCCAGGCGAGCACCTTAAACCACTCAGCCACCTCTCCGGATATTGTTGCTTTGCACAGGAACCTGCGGCCGGGCTGGCCGTGGCCAGCCCAGGGGCCGCGTATTCTAACGATCCACCGCTGCTTGTCTAACTTTCCGAGCCAGTGGTGCGCAGGGTTGGTGGTGAATCGAGGCAGTCACCGGGTGGTGGCGGCGCCCCAGGAGACGCCTGCGGCACCGTTACTTCACGATCGGCTGGCAAGGGATTCAGGCCTGCGGGTACCTCGACATGGGTGCCGGGCCTGGCCTGCTGATAGGCCTGGGGTTTCGTGCAATCCACGCCTCCTGCACAGGCTCCAAGCAGCACACAGCTCAGCAGCATTGGAACGATCTTGTAGGCTCGGGTCACGCGTTTACTCCCTGGCCTCCACGGCCGTATTTGTCTCAGTCATTGTTGATCCCTGGCAGCGCACATCGTTCCGGCAGCGCTGACATGCCGACGGCGCTGGCGACGACCCGGCTGCCCGCGGCCCCAAGAACTCCTCGCCAGAAATCAGGCGGCGATGGTACTGTTCACCCCCGGCGCTGGCAAGCCGCAAGCGCGACTGCTGATGAGCGCGCCAACTTTTACTGATACCGTATCGAGAAATATGACCCAACTTATTGTTTTATCTGCTATTGGCACTGACCGTGCCGGCGTCGTCAACGACCTGGCGAAAGTCATCCTCGACTGTGGCGGCAACATCGAGGAAAGCCGCATGACAGCGCTTGGCACCGAGTTTGCAATGCTGTTGCTGGTCTCCGGCAACTGGCACACGCTGGGCAAACTGGAAGCGAGCCTCGACAAGCTTAGCGAAGAGCGCGGCCTGACGATCTCGATCAAGAAGACCGCAGTGCGCGAACATGCGGACAAAAGCATGCCCTACGCCGTGGACGTCGTCGCGCTCGACCAGCCGGGCATCGTGTTTCAGCTTGCGCATTTCTTTGCGAGCCGCAAGATCGAGATTGCCGACATGGCGACGCGCAAGTACGCAGCCGCTCACACCGGCTCGCCGATGTTTGCCGTGCAGATTAATGTCAATGTGCCGGCGTCGACACACCTGTCGCAATTGCGTGAAGAATTTCTCGAGATGTGCGACCAGCTGAATCTCGACGGCCTGATCGAACCCGTCAAGTCCTGAGGCCAGCGCTGCGCGCTCGCCAGCAATCAAAATATGGAGGAAACCGGCGTGCCAGCACCCACCCTGAATCGTGTCGTCAGCGACTTCAAATGCCCGTCAACCGGCGGCGAGCCCTTTCAGCTGAAAGCGCAGCGCGGCAAGCACGTCGTGCTGTACTTTTACCCGAAGGACGCAACGCCAGGCTGCACCACGGAAGGCAAGGACTTCCGCGACCTGCATGCCCGGTTCAAACGCCACAACGCGATAGTCGCCGGCATCTCGCGCGACAGCCTCGCCAGTCACGAGAAATTTCGCACGAAACACAAGTTTCCTTTCGAGCTGCTGAGCGATGAGGACGAGACCGTTTGCCGGAAATTCGACGTCATAAAGGAGAAGAGCCTTTATGGCAGGAAGTTCATGGGCATAGAACGCAGCACGTTCCTGATCGACAGCGCCGGCAAGCTGCGTGCAGAATGGCGCAAGGTACGGGTCAAAGACCACGCCGAAGAGGTACTGCAGGCGGTCAAAGACCTCGACAAATAATGTTTATAAACATGATTTTATGAAGAATACTTCAAGTAAAAAAGCCGTTATTGCCGCAAGCCGCGCCGCCGGCTGGCCAATGCCCGGGAACACCCGCCCCGGCCGCGAGTCCACTGCTGTGTCTCCGAACCGGGCTGTGCTGTGATCAATCGAATGTTCTGCCGTTGTGCCGTGCTGCTGGCGAGTGCGACGCTGTTGCTATCGCCCCTGTACGCGGCGAACGACAACGTTAACCTGCCCGATATCGGCAGCCCGGCCGACGCGGTTTTGCCGAAATCCGACGAAGCGCGGCTCGGCGCGGCCATCATGGCCCAGCTGCGTGCCACCGGACAGGTGGTCGAAGACCCGCTGCTGAACGAATACATCAATGAGATCGGTCACCGCATTGCCGCGCAGGCAAGCAACGGCGAACACAGCTTTTCGTTCTTCGTGGTCGAGAACCCGGCCATCAATGCGTTCGCCCTGCCCGGCGGCTATATCGGCGTCCACACCGGCCTGCTGCAGGCCACCCGCTCGGAAGACGAGCTGGCGGGGGTACTGGCGCATGAGGTTGCGCATGTAACCCAGCGTCACATAGCGCGGGCCATCCATGCGAATCAGCGGCAAAGCATCGTTAACACCGCCATCATGCTGGGTGCCGTACTCGCCGGCGTGGCGGGCGGCAACAGCGATGTCGTGCAGGGTGGCCTTGTCGTCGCCCAGGGCAACGCCATTCAGCAACAGATCAACTTCACCCGGGCTCACGAATACGAGGCGGACCGCGTTGGCATCGCGGCGCTCGCCCAGTCCGGCTTCAATCCCGACGGCATGGCGTCGTTTTTCGAGGTGATCTCGCGGTCGGCAGCACCGTCCGAAATGCGCGTCCCGGAATTCCTGCGCACCCACCCGGTCTCCAGCAACCGCATCGCGGAAGCGCGTGGCCGCGCCCGCGACTACCCGTCCATTCGCACAGAAAACAGTCGCGGTTACGGTATCGCCAAGGCGCGCGCGACGGTTGAAAGCTTCGAGCGCACCGCGCAGGCGGTCAGTTTTTTCGAGCAGCAGGATTACGCAGCCCAGACCGACGCGGACCGCTACGGGCGGGCGCTCGCCTACATGCGGGCAGGTCAGCACCTTGACGCACTGCGGATATTCGAGGAGCTGACGAATAAGGACCAGGACGTTACGGCTTATCACATCGGTCTCGCCCAGGCGCAGCTTGCGCGCGAGGATATTGGCGCGGCGACGGCGACCTTTGAACGTGCCCTCGCCCTGTTCCCGCGCAATGTGCCGCTAGTCATCCATTACGCAGAGGGCCTGTTGCAGCTCGGCGAGGCCGCGCGCGCCCACGCGCTGCTGCTGGACCTGCTGAATAACGAACCGCCGACGCCGGAGCAGGTACGGCTCATTGCCCGTGCCGCCAATGACGCCGGCGACAAGGCAGAATCGCTCTACTACATGGCAGAGTATCGCTTTATGATTGGCGATCTCGTCGGCGGCGTCGTATTTCTGCGGCAGGCGCTCGCGGTACCGGAATTGCAGGAAATCCAGAAAATTCGCTTCGAGGCACGTATCGATCACGTGCAGGGTTACATGTCCGAAGAACAGCTTCAGCAAATGCGCCGCGCGCGACCTGCCCGGTCCTAGCCGCACTAAATATAACAATGCCGGGCCCGCAGACCTGGCAAACAGCAGGCACTGACATGACGACATCGCGTTTGAGGCAGTCGACGATCGCTTTGATTTGCAGCGCCGTGGTGGCGGGCTGCGCGCCGACAGGCACGGTGTCCCCGCCCGACCAGCGCGCTCCCAGCGATCCCTGGGAGCCCATGAACCGTCGCATCGACAGCTTCAATACCAAGGTGGACAAGGTTACGTTGAAGCCGCTGGCCAAAGGCTACCGCAAAGTGCTGCCGAACTTCGCGCGCCGCGGCGTCAGCAACTTTTTTGAAAACCTGGGCACTCCGGGTGTAGCACTGAACAATTTTCTGCAGGGAAAACCCGGCGCCGGACTCAATGACCTGGGCCGTTTCGTTTTCAACAGCACACTCGGCGTTGGCGGTTTATTCGATATCGGGACGGGCATGGGGCTCGAAAAGCACGACGAAGATTTTGGCCAGACACTCGCCGTCTGGGGTGTCGGCAGCGGCCCCTATTTCGTCATGCCGCTGCTCGGTCCCAGTACGCTGCGCGACACGCTGACGATGCCGCTGGATCGCGCGAGCAACCCGCTGTACTGGTACGAGGAAAGATCAGTACGTGACAAGCTGACGGTGCTGCAGATCATCGATGTCCGTGCACGGCTGCTGAACGCGGAAGGCTTTCTGGAAAATTCGAACGATCCGTACATCACCTTGCGGGAATCTTACCTGCAGAATCGAAATTACAAGATTCACGACGGTGACCCGCCGGTGGAAGATGACTTCTACGATGATTTCCTCGACGAGGGAACCAACTAGCAGCTCAGGCTGCTTTCAGGCTGGGGCTTCTTCGGCGCCGGGCGCTTCGATGAACCCGGACCAGCGCTCACCGCGCTTCAGTAAACCTTCGACTTCCGTGGTGCGCGCAATCGCGGTAATCCTGTCGGGAGTGTTCAGAAAGCGTATCTCACGCACCGTGTGATTTGCCCAGGTGATCCATTCGAGCAGTAACGCGAGCCCGGCTGAATCCGTAGCGGTGACGCCGCCGAGATCCACCTCGAGCCTCGTGTGCTCTTCAAAGTGTTTCTCGCTTTCTTTCAGGATCTGGTCGGCCGTCGCGAAGCCCAGCTCGCCGGACAGACTGAAATGTCCGTCGCCGAGGTCCTTGAATTCAAAATCGCTCATGACGTTGCGGCGGAAGCCTCCGCCTCGAGACGCTTGATCACCGCTTCCAGGCCCTTCGCCTGGATTTCGGAATTCATCTCCGCGCGAAAATTCCGCACGTAGGAGATGCCCTCGATCGTTACGTCGAACATTAGCCAGCCAGTGGGGCGGCGCACCAGCGCGTAATTCACCGGCACCTTCGTGCCATCGTCGAGCGTGACGACAGTGCGTACCGTGGTGCGTTCTTCCGTGTCGTCGCCGCGGTAAGGGAGGATTTCGACGCGACTTTGATCGTAGTCAAGCACGCCATCCGCATAGCGATGCAGCAAGGCCTGGTAGAAGGCTTCAACAAAGCGCTGCTGCTGCGCTTCGCTGGCGTCCCGCCAGTAACGTCCGAGGACCAGGCGCGCTGCGTAATCGCGGTCGAAACGTGGCAACAACATTTCATCGATCAGCGCATACAGGGCCGTCTTGTCCTGGCGCAATGCGTCACGGCGGCCGGCGAGTTTCTGCTCCAGCTCCTGCGCGCCCTGTTCGATCACGGTAACCGGCGAATCGGCCATCGCGGCAACGACACCGAGCAAGCCGATCGCGCTGACCAGCGCAATTTTCTTGACCCAGCCACTACTCTTGCGATTCGCGTTATTCATTTTTACCACCACTGCTGAACAGGTACTTACTAATAAGGTTTTCGAGGACCACTGCTGACTGGGTAAACTGGATTTCGCTGCCTTCTGCCAGGTACATATCCGAGCCGCCCGGTGCCAGGCCGATGTACTGGCTGCCCAGCAAACCGGAGGTCAGCACGCTCGCGTCAGAGTCTTCCGGAATCATGTTGTATTGCTTGTCGATTTCGAACGAGACTTCCGCATTCAGGCGCTTGGCGTCAAAGCGCACGCCAGTCACCCGGCCAATGGTCACGCCGGACATGGCAACCGGGGCGCGCGGCTTAAGACTGCCAACGTTCTCGAAACGCGCCGTAACCTTGTACGTCTCGCGACCGGAAAAGGCGTCGACGCCCGTCGTTTGGGTGGTCAGGAAAAACAGGGCGCCCACGCCCAGCAGGACGAAAAGGCCGGTTCCCAATTCCACGGATCGTGTCTGTTGCATGCTTGGTCCTTAAGGGCGATTCCGCCCTAAATTGCTACTGCCGTAATCATGAAGTCCAGTATCAACACGCAAATTGCCGTGATGACCACCGTGCGCGTCGTCGCCCGGCCCACGCCGGCAGCGGTAGGAATAGCATTGTACCCCTCCCAAACCGCGATGAGGCTGGCGACCACGCCGAATACGAAACTCTTGACGATGCCCTCGTAGACATCGGAACTGTCGATGGAGTTCTGGATTTGTTGCCAGAATGACCCTGCGTCAACGCCCAGCAGATTAACGCCTACGACATGGGCGCCAAACAGGCCGACGAGGCTGAATATCGCGGCCAGCAAAGGCATCGAAATCACGCCGCCGAGGAAGCGCGGTACCAGCACCCGGCGCACCGGATTCGTCGCCATCATTTCCATCGCGGAAAGCTGGTCGGTGGCGCGCATCAGGCCAATTTCAGAGGCCAGCGAGGTTCCCGCACGACCCGCAAACAGCAAGGCAGTGATGACGGGGCCGAGCTCCTTCAGCAACGAAAATGCCGCAAACGTGCCGACCGAGTCCTCGGCGTTGAAACGCGCGAGGTTCGAGTAACCCTGCAGGCCAAGTACGCCGCCGACAAAGAATCCGCAAATCATGATAATGACAAGCGACAGCGCGCCGGCGTTGTAGACCTGGTGCACGACCAGGCGACTGCGTTTCCAGACCACGACCGGCGTGTTTCTGAGCAGCTGCAGGAAAAACAGGTTCAGCGCGCCGAACGTGCGCAGGAAATCCAGGAACTGGTAGTAGATCTCACGAAACATGGGTTGTTTGCTCAGTCCGCGTCGCGGCCGAGCAGCTGCTCAGCGTAGTTGGGCGCAGCGTAATGAAACGCCACGGGGCCGTCGGCCATGCCGTGCATGAACTGGCGAACCAGTTCGGAGGACGTCTTGTTCAATTCGTCCGGACTGCCGGATGCGGCCACCTTGCCGTCAGAAATCAGGTAGCTGACATCCGCGACGGTTGAAACTTCCTGCACGTCGTGACTGACGATAATGCTCGAGATGCCGAGCGCGTCGTTCATTTTGCGCACCAGCCGAACGATTACGCCCATCGAAATGGGGTCGAGCCCGACGAACGGCTCATCGTAAATGAGTATCTCGGGATCCATCACCATCGCACGCGCCAGCGCCACGCGTCGCGCCATGCCGCCGGACAATTGAGACGGCATCATATCGGCGGCACCGCGCAAACCCACCGCGTGCAGTTTGGTCAACACGATGTGGCGAATCAGCCGGTTTGTCAGGCGAGTGTGCTCACGCAGCGGAAACGCGACGTTCTCAAAAACACTGAGATCCGTCAGCAGCGCGCCGTTTTGAAACAGCATGCCAAAGCGCTTGCGAATCTCGAACAGCTCCGCTTCCTTGAGCTTCGAGATATCGACACCGTCGACCAGGATCAAGCCTTGATCCGCCACCAGCTGCCGGGTGATCAGCCGCAGCAGCGTGGTCTTGCCTGTGCCACTGGGTCCCATGATCGCGGTGACCTTGCCGCGGGCGATGGAAATATTCAGTCCCTTGAATATTTGCTTGTGCCCACGCGTGTAGTCGAGATCGCGAATCTCGATAATTGGCTCGGAGGAATCCGCCATGTCGCTACGCCCGCACCCGACAGGGAATGCGCGGACCGTTCAGGCCGCCGCCTCCATCGCACTCTTGTACTTGCCCTGATGCGCGAGACTGTTGAGCTTCGCGCGCTTAAAGAACGCGGCCTGGCCGGCCTTGAAATTCTCTTCCTTGCCACGCCAGGCGTCCAGCGACGCGGCCTGCAGTGCACGACCGTAGGAAAATGACAATTCCCAGGGCAGTTTGCCCGCTGCGTTCATCAGGCTGAGATGCTCGGTCGCCTCCTCCGAGCTCTGGCCGCCGGAGAGAAACGCAATACCCGGCACCGCGGCCGGCACATGCGCCTTCAGACAGCGCAAGGTTGCATCGGCTACCTGCTGCGGACCGGCGCGGTTCGGCGCTTCGGTACCGGAAATGACCATGTTCGGTTTCAGCACAATGCCTTCAAGCGCGACGCGATGCGCAGCGAGTTCGGCAAACAGGTGCTCCAGCGCCAGGTTGGTCACATCTTCGCAACGCACGATGCCATGGTCGCCATCCATGATGACTTCGGGTTCGACGATCGGCACGATATTCGCGTGCTGGCAAATTGCGGCGTAGCGCGCAAGCGCATGGGCATTGGCGCGCAGGCAAAATTCGGTAGGGAAATCCTTGCCAATGTTGATGACCGCGCGCCATTTCGCAAAGCGCGCGCCGAGCTTGTAGTACTCGTCCATACGGGCCGGCAGACCATCAAGGCCTTCCGTAATCTTCTCGCCGGGGAAACCGGGCAGATCGTGCGCGCCCTTGTCGACCTTGATGCCAGGGATCATGCCGAGATCAGCGAGGTACTTCGGGAACGGTACACCGTCGCTCGTTTTCTGACGCAGCGTCTCGTCAAACAGGATCACGCCGCCGATGTAGTCGGCCGCCCCCGGGGTCGTAAACAGCATCTCGCGGTAGCGGCGCCGGGTTTCCTCGGTGGACTCGGTTTTGATGGTGTCGAATCGCTTCTTGATCGTGCCGCCACTTTCGTCTGCGGCCAGGATTCCCTTGCCTTTGCCTACCATTGCTTTAGCCACGGCGTTCAGTTGTTTGAGGTCCATGAACCGGTCTCCAGAGTCTGTTATTCGAGTTTATTGAGCAGGCGACGACGAGGGGCCGCTCTTTTGGACGCCGTAGCATAGCAAAATTCGTCGCCAGACAGGGCCCTGAACCGCCGCAGGACTGGCGATGGGCGGCAAATAGGACTAAAATAGTCCACTTTTGCGGTTGGAGCAGTTCAATGTTGCGAATCAGCAAGTTGACCGACTACGGCACCGTTGTGCTGGGGCACCTCGCGCAGGCCGATGAGCGTTATGCCAGTGCCCCGGAAATCGCCGGCGCCACCGGCGTCGGCCTGCCCACTGTCAGCAAGCTGTTGAAGACCCTGGCCCGTGCCGGGCTCGTCAATTCCACGCGCGGCGCGCAGGGTGGCTACCGGCTGGCTCGCGAGGCAGCAGGCATCAGCGCGGCCGATATCATCGATGCGCTGGAGGGCCCGGTTTCGATTACCGAATGCAGTGGTGCTGACAGTCATTGCGGTATCGAATCCGTCTGCAGTGTCGGCAATGCATGGCAGCGCATCAACGTCGCAATTCGCCGTGCGCTGCAGGACATCAGCCTGCATGACCTGCAGCGCAGCAGCGCGCCGACGCCGCTGTTCAGTTTTGTGGGAACCCCGATCAACGTCGAACGGAAGATGAAATAGTGTCAACAGAACCCAGCGAAATCGAATCCCTCGTCAATCGCCGCTACCGGCACGGCTTCATTACCGATATCGATTCGGACAGCCTGCCACCCGGCCTGAACGAGGACGTCGTTCGTGCGATTTCCGCGCGTAAGAATGAGCCTGAGTTCATGCTCGAATGGCGCCTGAAAGCCTATCGTCACTGGCTCACCATGAAAGAGCCGGAATGGGCGCACGTGCATTATCCGAAAATCGACTACGGGTCGATATCGTATTACTCCGCACCGAAATCGGATGCTGACCGGCCGAAGAGCCTGGATGAAGTCGATCCGAAGCTGCTCGAGACCTACGACAAGCTGGGCATCCCCCTGCACGAGCGGGCGCGGCTCGCGGGCGTTGCGGTCGATGCGGTATTCGACAGTGTGTCGGTGGCCACGACGTTCAAAGCGAAACTCGCGGAAGCCGGCGTTATTTTTTGTCCGTTTTCCGAGGCGGTGCACAAGCACCCTGATATCGTCCGCAAATACCTCGGCAGCGTCGTGCCATACCGTGACAATTTTTTCGCGACCCTGAATTCCGCGGTATTCAGTGACGGCTCCTTTGTCTATATACCGAAGGGCGTGCGATGTCCGATGGAGTTGTCGACCTACTTCCGTATCAACGCCGCCAACACCGGCCAGTTCGAGCGCACCTTGATCATCGCTGAAGAAGGCAGCCACGTCAGTTACCTCGAAGGTTGCACGGCGCCCATGCGCGACGAAAACCAGCTGCACGCGGCAGTTGTCGAGCTCGTCGCACTCAAGGATGCGCAGATCAAGTATTCAACAGTGCAAAACTGGTACCCGGGCGACGAGAATGGCAAAGGCGGTATTTATAACTTCGTCACCAAGCGCGGCGATTGCCGCGGCGCCAACTCGAAGATCTCCTGGACGCAGGTTGAAACCGGCTCGGCAATCACCTGGAAATACCCGAGCTGCATTTTGCGCGGCGAGAACTCGGTAGGTGAGTTTTATTCGGTCGCCGTTGCGAACAACATGCAGCAGGCGGATACCGGCACCAAGATGATTCACATTGGCAAGAACAGCCGCAGCACGATCGTTTCCAAGGGCATTTCTGCGGGGCGGGCACAGAACGCCTACCGCGGCCTCGTGCGCGTCATGCCACAGGCCGAGAATGCGCGAAATCACACGCAGTGCGATTCGCTGCTGATTGGCAAAGACTGCGGCGCCCACACGTTCCCCTACATGGAAATCCGTAACCCGAGCGCCCGCGTCGAGCATGAGGCAACGACGTCCAAGATATCGGAGGACCAGCTTTTCTATTGCCGGCAACGCGGCATCTCCGAAGAAGACGCCGTCAACATGATCGTCAACGGATTTTGCAAGGAAGTTTTTAAGGAATTGCCGATGGAATTTGCCGTCGAAGCACAGGCACTGCTCAACGTTAGTCTTGAAGGTGCCGTCGGATAATCACTATGGACTCGAAACCAATGCTGGAAGTCAAGAATCTGCACGCCCGAATCGGTGACACCGAGATCCTGCGAGGCCTGTCACTTACCGTCAAAGCAGGCGAGGTGCACGCCATTATGGGGCCGAACGGCTCGGGCAAGAGCACCTTTGCACAGGTCATTGCAGGTCATCCAAGCTATGAGGTGACCGGCGGCAGCGTGCACTACCTCGGGCAGGACCTGCTCGCGCTGGAAGCCGAAGAGCGCGCCCGCGAAGGCGTGTTTCTCGGCTTCCAGTACCCGGTAGAAATTCCGGGCGTCAACAACGCATACCTGCTGAAAGCAGCTCTGAATGCACGTCGCAAGCAACAGGGTCTCGCGGAAATCGACGCGTTCGAATTCATGCAGCTCGCGAAGCAGAAAATGCAGATGCTGGACATGGACAAGCGCTTCTTGCACCGCGGTGTCAACGAGGGCTTCTCAGGCGGTGAGAAGAAGCGCAACGAGATTCTGCAAATGGCCATGCTCGAGCCGCGCCTGGCGATCCTTGACGAAACGGATTCCGGTCTCGATATCGATGCGCTGAAAGCGGTTGCTGGCGGCGTCAACGCGCTGCGCAGCCCGGAGCGCGCGATCGTCCTGGTCACCCACTACCAACGGCTGCTCGATTACATCGAGCCTGACTTTGTGCATGTCCTGTCGGCCGGTCGCATTGCGCGCTCGGGCGACAAGTCACTCGCGCTGAAGCTCGAAGCGCAGGGCTACGACTGGGTCAACGAGGCAGCCAGCGCATGAGCCAGGCCGAGCTGCGGACAGATCTGCTAAATCTTGCGGAGGCCGGCCTCCCCGATGACGGGCTTCGCGCGCTACGAAAAACTCACCTCAGTGACGCCATGAACCGCGGCTTCCCTACTCTGCGCGACGAGGACTGGCGCTATACCAACCTGGCAGCTGCCGTAAACCTCAGCAACGACTGGCTGCAGGCGCTGGTCGATTACGGTGCCCGACCGGCGCCCGAGCTGCCGGCGTCGTTGCCGGAAATCGATGCGTATCGCCTGGTGATCGTTGACGGACTGGTCGACCAGGTATCACTGCGGGCGTTGCAGGCTCAGCTGGGAACGACTTTGTCCGTTAGCCCGCTGCGTGACCACTCGGCTCGGGTGCTCGCCGACGGGCCGCTCGACACGCTAAACGCGGCGCTGCTGCAGGACGGGCTTTACATCAGCGTCAGCGCAGACTTTGTCAGCGACAAACCGCTGGCGATCTTCCTGCACGACGGAAGCTGCTCAGCCAGTCAGGCGCGCATCGTTATCGATGTCGAAGCCGGCGCCGATATTGACCTCGTGGAATATCACCTCGCGGGCAACGATGCAGCGCATTTTGCGAACACGGTAACGCAGCTGCGGCTTGCAGCCGGCGCCAGGGCCAACATCGTTCGGCTGCAGCAACGCGGACGTCAGCACGTGCAGGTAGGCAAACTGTCAGCCGTGCTGCAGCGTGATGCCCGTCTGTCGCATGCCGCATTCGATCTCGGCGGCCAGCTGGTGCGCAATGACATCATTGCCGACATTCGCGGGCCCGGTGCCGAGGTGCACCTCAACGGCCTGTACCTGGCCGACGGCGAACAGCACATAGACAATCACACGCGCGTTGATCATCGCGTCGGTCCCGCCGCGAGTCGCGAGGAATACCGCGGCATACTGAATGGTCGCGCACGCTGCGTGTTCAACGGCAAGGCGATCGTTCACAAGGGTGCCGACGGCAGCGATGCTGAGCAGGCGAATCACAATCTGCTGTTGTCGGCTCGCGCAGAGATCGATACCAAGCCAGAACTGGAAATCTACGCAGACGACGTCAAGTGCGCACACGGTGCGACCGTTGGCGAGCTCGACCAGGCGGCGATTTTTTACATGCAATCACGCGGCCTGGATCGCGAGCAGGCGGCGCACATGTTAACGCGCGCCTTCGCCGCAAGAATCCTGTCGAAACTGCCGATCGCGTCCCTGCACGATCATATCGAAGCGCAGATCGATGCCCGGCTCGATGAACTGTTGCAGGAGCGTAGCGAATGAGCAGAGTGCACCCGACCATTGATTCACAGTACAAGCTGCGTGACGTCGCATCCTGCCGCGGCGATTTTCCGGCGCTCGATCAGCAAATTAACGGGCACCCGCTGGTTTACCTGGACAGCGCTGCTTCCTCGCAACAGCCCGCCGTAGTGATTGATGCGATCGCCGCATACCAGCGGCACAGTCACGCGAACGTACACCGCGGCGTACACACACTGAGCCATCGCGCGACGGATGCCTACGAGGGCGCCCGCGATGACATCGCTGCATTCCTGAATGCCAGTAGTCGTCGCGAAATCGTCTTCACCAGTGGCACCACGGACGGCATTAATCTTGTCGCGCAAAGTTTCTGCCGCCCCAAGCTCGGCCCGGGCAAGCGAATCGTGATCAGCCACCTTGAGCACCACTCGAATATTGTGCCGTGGCAGCTCGTTTGCGAGCAGACCGGCGCCGAGCTCACTGTCGCGCCGATTAATGACCGCGGTGAAGTTTTGCTCGACGAGCTGTATGCCCTGCTCGACGAGACGGTAACCCTGCTCGCGATCACGCACGTATCGAATGCACTGGGTACCGTGATGCCGCTGGCCGACATCGTGCGCACCGCGCATGAGCGCGACATCCCGGTGCTGGTTGACGGCGCGCAGGCGGCGCCACACCTGGCCCTCGATATGCAGGCCCTTGACGTCGATTTCTACGCATTGTCGGCACACAAGATGTACGGCCCGACCGGCATCGGCGTCCTGTTCGGCAAGGAGCGCCTGCTGGAGGCCATGCCGCCGTGGAAAGGTGGCGGAGACATGATTCTCGAAGTTCGTTTCAGCGGCACCGTGTATAACGAACTGCCCTACAAATTCGAAGCCGGCACGCCCAATATTTCGGGCGTTGCCGGGCTCGGCGCGACGGTTCGGTACCTGCAAGACTTCGGCATGGCGAATATTGCGCGGCACGAGGCCGGTTTACTCGCCTACCTGATGTCTGAGCTGGGCAAGGTCGACGGCATCAGGCTGTATGGAACGGCGGCAACGAAGGCGAGTGTCCAGTCGTTTCTGATCAACGAGATTCATCCGCACGACCTCGGCACTATCCTCGATCACCAGGGCGTCGCAATCCGCACCGGGCATCATTGCGCTATGCCGGTAATGGAGTTTTTCGACGTGCCGGGTACCGCGCGTGCTTCGCTTGGCATGTACAACAATCGCGATGACGTTGATCGCCTTGTAGCCGCTTTAAACAAAGCGGTCGAGTTATTTCGTTGATGAACGCGGCGCCGACCAACATGGACGAACTGCGTGAGCTGTATCGCGAGCTGATTCTCGATCATGCGCGCAGCCCAAGGCATTTCGGCAAGCCGCCTGATGTATCGCCACAGCGCCGAGGGTATCAATCCGCTATGCGGCGACAAACTGCAGCTGTTTTTGCACGTATCAGACGACGGCCGAATTGACGAAGTCGGCTTCGAAGGATCTGGCTGCGCAATCTCGGTCGCGTCAGCATCGCTGATGACGGAAGCAGTTGCCGGCATGACGAAAGACAAGGCGCTGCATTACAGCCACGCGTTAACGAGTCGCCTGGCCGGCAAAGGCGAGGATAAGCACGGCAGTGAAGCGCAGGCTGACATCGAGTTCGGCAAGTTGCGCGCTCTGGAGGGAGTCCGCGAATTTCCGTCACGCGTCAAGTGCGCGACACTGGCGTGGCACGCCCTGAGAGCTGCGCTAACGACAAATGCCCAATCCATCAGTACGGAATAGAGACCACCATGTTTGGACACCAGAATGAACCGTTCTCGCTGGCTCGCAAAGTCAGTGCAATCATCATTCCGGCCGGCGAAACCGTCGACCTGCCGGAGGGCACGACCGGTTTCATTACGCAGGCGCTCGGCGGCAGCTTTACGGTCTACGTCGAGGGCAATTTGTTTCGCGTAGCAGGAGCGGACGCCGATGCGCTTGGCAAGGAACCGGTGCCGCCGCCCGATGTGCCCGAGAACGCCACGGACAAGGACATCGAAAGCGTGATCTGGCAACAGTTGCGAACCTGCTATGACCCGGAGATCCCGGTCAACATCGTCGACCTGGGGCTCATCTACCGCTGCGACGTGAAATCCCGGCCCGACGGCCAGCGCTCGGTCGAAGTCGAAATGACCTTGACTGCGCCGGGCTGCGGCATGGGTGACGTGCTGGTACAGGATGCGCAGGAAAAGATTGCAGTAATCCCGACAGTAGCCGACGTGGGCGTTGAACTCGTGTTCGATCCACCTTGGAATCAAAGCATGATGTCTGACGAAGCGCGCCTGCAAACCGGCCTGATGTAAGCGATGTAAGCGAATTGAGCCGATGAAGACTCTGACCTTATTACGGCACGCCAAGTCCAGCTGGGATTCAACAACGCTGGCCGACAGCGAGCGACCGCTTAACGCACGCGGTGAAGAAGATGCCCCGCTGATGGCTTCTCGCATTCTTGCCGCGGGCATTCGGCCCTCGTTGATTATCAGTAGCCATGCGGTGCGGGCCTGGACCACGGCGCGCGTCATAGCCCGCGAGCTAAAGTATCCGCTGGAATTCCTGCAACGCGAGAAGGAACTCTACCTCGCGTCGCACAGCCGCATTCTCAATATCGTGAGTCGCCAGGACGAGGGCTTCAATAACCTGATGGTGGTGGGTCACAATCCTGGCCTGACCGATCTTGCGAACTACCTGATCCCCGGCCTGACCGGCAACCTGCCGACCTGCGGCGTGGTGGCGGTCAAGATCGACTGCGACACCTGGGAGTTACGCCAGGATGCGGACCGCGAACTGCTGCTGTACGACTACCCGAAGAAGCAGCACTAACGAGAGCGGCAGGCGATTGCCGCAAGTCCGTCCGCAACGGCCACCGGCCACGCCACTCGCTGCCGGCATTGCGCTTCGACCAACCGCGCGAACGAATTCCGCGAAAGCTGCTAGCACTCCGGCACGTTCACGGCGAGACCGCCGCGCGAGGTTTCCTTGTAGATCGTTGACATGTCGATGCCGGTCTGGCGCATCGTGCGGATCACCTGGTCCAGCGATACCTTGTGCGTACCGTCGCCATGTCGTGCGAGCCTCGCTGCGTTGATAGCCTTCAGGGCACCCATGGCGTTGCGTTCAATGCAGGGAATCTGCACCAGCCCACCGATGGGGTCGCAGGTTAGGCCGAGGTTATGCTCCATACCGATCTCGGCGGCGTTCTCGACCTGCTCGTTTTGGCCGTTGAGCGCTGCGACCAGGCCGCCCGCCGCCATCGAGCAGGCGACGCCAACTTCGCCCTGGCAGCCCATTTCGGCGCCGGAGATCGATGCGTTGATCTTGTACAGAATGCCAATTGCCCCGGCGACCAGCAGGAATCGGTCGATGCCTTCGTCGGTCGACGTTGGCACCAGCTTGCGATAGTAGTGCATGACGGCGGGAATGATGCCGGCAGCGCCGTTCGTTGGTGAGGTGACGACGCGCCCACCCGCGGCGTTTTCTTCGTTAACGGCAATCGCGTAGGCGTTAATCCAGTCCATCGTGTCCAGCCCGCCGCCGTCCTGCCGCTGGCGAATCGCCTTGTGCAGTTTCGGCGCACGCCGCGTCACCGCCATCCGCCCGGGCAACACGCCCTCCGTTACGAGACCGCGCTGCACGCAGCTCTGCATCGCGCTCCAGATCGCATCCAGCCGTTCCCGGATTTCTGCCGCGCTGCGCCAGCTGAGTTCATTCTGGTAGACGAGTTCGGCGAGCGTCAGCTTATGCTGCTTGGCCAGCGCCAGCAGGCCGGCACAATCGGTAAACGGGTAAGGCGGCTCCCCCTGCTGGTTGCTGGCCTCTTCCTCGTCGCCGCGGACGACAAAGCCGCCACCGATGGAGTACCAGTCCTCCTGCAACAATGGCGTGCCCGCCGCGTCCAGCGCGGTGAAGCGCATACCGTTGGTATGGCGCGGCAGTTCTTCGTCGTAATCAAAGGCAAGCTGTGTCGCCGGGTCAAACGCGAGCGGCCCGATACCTGGAACCGTCAATTCCTTCTTTTCGTGAATGCGCCGCAACGTCGGCTCCATCGTATCCGGATCGATGGTTGCCGGATCTGCGCCGCCCAGACCGAGCAGAATCGCGGAGTCCGTGCCATGACCACGCCCGGTAAACGCCAGTGATCCGTACAGGCGAACGTCGATACGCGTTACCGGCAGCTTGTTGTGGTGCAACGCCGCCGCAAAGGCGCGCGCTGCCTTCATCGGCCCCACCGTGTGGGAACTGGAAGGCCCTACGCCGATCTTGAAAATATCGAAAATACTGATAACGGCCATGCGTTGTACCCCCGCTCAGGAATCGCCGAGCGATAACAGACTGGCATTGCCGCCGACTGCTGCAATGTTGTTGCTGACAGCATACTCGCTGCCGAAACGGGCAAGATAGTGCGGCCCGCCCGCCTTTGGTCCGGTACCCGACAGGCCACGCCCGCCAAACGGCTGGGACCCGACAATAGCGCCGATCATATTGCGATTGATATAGATGTTGCCGGCCCCGGACAGCTGAACGAATTCCCGGCTGCGCGACGAAATGCGACTGTGTAAGCCCATCGTGAGCCCGAAACCCGTCGCATTGACGGCAGCGATCGTCTCGGCAAACTTGCGGCGCCGGTAGCGCAGTACGTGCAGCACCGGGCCGAATACTTCATGCTGCAAATCGCCAATATCGTCGATCTCGAGTGCAACGGGCGCGAAAAAAGTGCCGGCCGACAAATCTGCCGGCAGCGCGCACTGAAAAATCGTCCGCGCCTTCGGAGCGATCAATTTCAGGTGGCGCTCCAAACCTGCGCGGGCTTCGTCATCAATAACAGGTCCCACGTCGGTTGCGAGGCTGGCGGGATCGCCGATGACCAGCTCGCGCATCGCGCCTTCGAGCAACTCGAGCACGCGCGGCGCAATGTCCTCCTGCACGCACAGGATACGCAGTGCCGAGCAGCGTTGGCCTGCTGCATTGAATGCTGACGATACGCAATCAAGCACAACCTGCTCCGGCAACGCTGAACTGTCGACAAACAGCGCGTTCTGCCCGCCGGTTTCGGCGATCAGCACGGGAATCGGACCGCTGCGATCGGCCAGTGCGCGATTGATGATGCGCGCTGTGTCCGTCGAGCCGGTAAACGCAACACCGGCGACCCGCGGGTCGGCTACCGCGCGGCCGCCAACGGTTGCGCCGTCACCGGGTAAAAAGTGCAGCACGTCAGCCGGCACCCCGGCCTCGTGCAGCAACTGCACGGCGCGACAGGCGACGAGCGGCGTTTGCTCTGCCGGTTTCGCCAGCACGGAATTGCCGGCGGCAAGCGCGGCAGCCACCTGGCCCGTGAAAATTGCGAGCGGAAAATTCCATGGACTGATGCACACGAACACGCCGCGCCCGCGCATGCCGAGCTCATTGCGTTCGCCGGTCGGACCAGGCAGCTGCTGCGGCACGGCATAAAGGCGGCGCGCTTCCGCTGCGTAGTAGCGCAGGAAATCCACCGCTTCGCGCAGTTCGGCGATGGCATCCGGAAGGGTCTTGCCCGCCTCGCGCACGCACAGTGCCAGCAATTCGGCCCTGTGAACTTCAAACAGGTCGGCGGCCTTCTCGAGAGCGACTGCGCGGTGCTCTGCGGGCGCCCTGTCCCACGCCGGCTGCGCGGCACTGGCCAGATCAAGCGCCTGGTCGACCGCTGTCGCGTCTGCCTGCGCGCAACTACCAACGACCTGCTGGTTATCGGCCGGATTGACCGACGGCAGCACCTTGCCCTGCAGCGATTTGCCACCGACGATCGGCGCTGCCGTAAACGATTGCACCGATGCCGCATCCAGCGCGCCGAGCAGTTCGGCGCAGGCACTGCGGTCCGCCAGATTGTGCCCGCTGGAATTTCGCCGCGCACCGAACAGGTCGGCCGGGGCCGGGATTTTTGAATGCGCGCTGAAGTTTGTCTTGCGCGATACGCTGATCGGATCTTCAATGATGTCTTCGATCGCTATCGATTCATCGACGATGCGATTGACGAACGAGGTATTCGCACCGTTCTCAAGCAGGCGGCGCACAAGGTACGGCAACAGGTCTTCGTGACTGCCGACCGGCGCGTACACGCGGCACGGCCGATTGAATTTTTTCGCATCGATGACTTCTGCGTACAGCTCCTCGCCCATGCCGTGCAAACGCTGGAACTCGAAATCACTGTCGGTGCCTGCGAAATACATGATGCTGGCAAGGGTGTGGGCATTGTGAGTGGCAAACTGCGGGTAGATTTCCTGAGGTGCCGCGAGCATCTGGCGTGCGCAAGCCAGGTACGACACGTCGGTGTGCGACTTGCGCGTGAACACCGGGTAACTTGACAGGCCCTGCTCCTGCGCACGCTTGATCTCGGTATCCCAGTAAGCGCCCTTGACCAGCCGTACCGGGATGCGACGCCCCTGTTGCGCGGCAAGACCGGCGACGAATCGCAATACATCGGGCGCACGACGCTGATAAGCCTGCACCGCGAGGCCCAGGCCGTTGTAGTCGCCAAGCCGCTTGTCTTTGAAGGCCGCCGCAAACACATCCAGCGATAGTTCGAGGCGTTCGGCCTCTTCCGCATCGACCGTCAGGGCAATACCGGCGGCGCGTGCCTGCAAGACCAACTCGCTAAGGATTGGCACAAGCTCATTCATCACGCGCTGGTGTTGCGTGAACTGGTAGCGCGGATGCAGCGCTGACAGCTTTACCGAAATACTGGGCGCACTGAAGATATCGTCGCCGGTACTGGCGGCGCCAATTTTTTCTATGGCATTGCGGTACGACTTGAAGTAGCGCTCCGCATCCTGCCTGGTTAGTGCCGCCTCTCCAAGCATATCGAACGAATAACGATAGTCGCTGTTATCACCTTTGCGCGCGCGCTTAAGTGCCTCGTCAATATTCCGGCCCATCACGAACTGGTGACCCATGATGCGCATTGCCTGCCGCATCGCGCCGCGTACCACCGGTTCACCGGCTCGACTGGCCATCCTGCCGAGGTAGCGCGCCGGATTACTTTTGGCGTCATCGTCGAGCTTGAGCATTTGCCCGGTCAGCATCAGGCCCCAGGTTGACGCGTTAACGAACAGTGAGTCGCTGACGCCGATATGATCCTCCCAGCGCGCGGCCGTGATCTTGTCCGCGATCAGCCTGTCTGCGGTGTCGGCATCCGGAATCCGCAGCAGTGCTTCAGCGATGCACATCAGCAGTACGCCCTCCTCCGAGGACAAGTCGTACTGTTGCAGGAATGCATCAATGCCACCTTCGTTGGCAGACTGCCGACGTACGGCCTCTACCAGTGAAGTGGCGGTAAGCTGGATAGTCCTGCGATGTTCATCACCGGCATCGGCCGCGGCCGCCAGCTCTGCAACGATTTCTGCCTCGTCCGCGAGGTAGCGCCGGCTGATGCTGCCCGACGGATCGGTAGCGCCGGGGCCTTGCTTGATAAAACGGGTCATACGGGTACCTGCAGTCGCAGCTGCCTCAGGGGAACGTAATCAGGGGGCGCAGTGTAGCCGTTCAACAGGAGGCTTTAAAGGCACGGCGGCCAGCCGGGTACACCGCCTAGTCCCTGCGATTGCGTTCCCGTAACAAGCGTCGGGTATGCTTGTCGGGCCTGCCGGTCGTACGCGGCATCTGCAGTCGATCACTGCGCAACTGTTGGCGCAGCGCTTCGCGACGTAGCGACGCCTCTGCAGGCTCCTCGTAGCAGTGTTGTGCTTCAGCCGCCGGCCCGCGCCGCTGCGGAATACGAACGACCTCCAACACGTACGGCAGCTGATCCCTGACAAGGTCAATAGTATCGCCGCAGCGCACCCGCTGGCCGGCATCAGCGCGCACGCCGTTAATACGAACGTGACCGCCTGTAACCGCGGCCGCGGCCAGCGTCCGGGTTTTGTAAAAGCGCGTAAACCACAGCCAGCGGTCGATGCGCAATGCGTCTTCGGTGCGTGCTTCCATGAAGTCCGGTTATTACTGCAGTGACGCCGCCGGGTGCTGGCGTCCTGATATACTCTGCGGCCTTTCAACGAGGAGAGCAATGCCGTGCCAGCATCCATCCTGAGCGAACTTGCCCACAAGACCGAAGCCTTGAAGGAAGAAGGCCTGTTCAAGGAAGAACGCCTCATCGCTGGCCCGCAGCAGGCGGAGATTCGGGTTCGTGCGAATGGCAAGGAACGCCAGGTGATCAACCTCTGCGCCAACAACTACCTCGGCCTTGCCAATCATCCGGACATCGTCGCTGCGGCGCACAGGGCATTGGATGATTTTGGCTTCGGCATGGCGTCGGTGCGCTTCATTTGCGGCACACAGACGATTCACAAAGAGCTGGAAAAACGCATCAGTGACTACCTCGGCACTGAAGATACGATTCTGTACCCGTCCTGCTTCGACGCCAACGGCGGCCTGTTCGAGACCCTGCTCGATGAGCAGGACGCGGTCATCAGTGATGCCCTGAATCACGCGTCGATTATTGACGGGATTCGCCTGTGCAAGGCGCAGCGATTGCGCTATCAGAACAACGACATGAATGATCTGGAAACGCAGCTTAAGGCAGCGCACAAAACGCGCCACCGACTGATCGTCACTGACGGCGTGTTCTCGATGGATGGCACGATTGCCAATCTGCAGGACCTTGTCGCACTCGCCGAACGGCATGACGCCCTGACGATGATCGACGACTGTCATGCGACGGGCTTTCTTGGCGCAACGGGACGCGGGACCCATGAACATTGCGACGTGATGGGCCGTATCGACATCATTACCGGAACCCTCGGCAAGGCACTTGGAGGCGCGTCGGGCGGCTTCACATCGGGACGCAAGGAAATCGTCGGCTGGCTGCGGCAGCGGTCGCGCCCCTACCTGTTCTCGAACTCGGTCGCACCGGCGATCGCCGCAACCTCGATCGCGGTTCTGGACTTGCTCGAAAAAGACGCGACGCTGCGCGCCAGGCTGCAAGACAATGCCGACTACTTCCGCCGCGAGATGACTGCGCTGGGCTTTGAATTAAAACCAGGTTCGCACCCTATCGTACCGGTTATGCTGGGCGACGCGAGAATCGCTGCGCAAATGGCCGATCAGCTTCTTGATCATGGCATTTACGTGGTCGGCTTTTCTTTCCCGGTCGTGCCACAGGGGCAGGCGCGAATCCGCACGCAAATGTCGGCCGGTCTCGATCGCAAGCACCTCGAAAAAGCCGTAGCCGCATTTGCTACTGTCGGCCGCGAACTCGGCGTCATTCACTAGGAATCCTGATTCATGAAAGCATTGGTCAAAGCCAAACCCGAACGTGGCATCTGGATGGAAAACATTGAGCAGCCCCCGGTGGGGCACAACGATGTACTGATAAAGGTTCACCGCACCGCTATCTGCGGCACGGACATTCATATTTTCCAGTGGGATGACTGGGCCCGGAAAACCATCCCCGTACCGCTCGCTGTAGGGCATGAGTTTTGCGGCGAGATCGTCGAATGCGGAAGCGAGGTGGTCGGATTCGAGGCGGGTGACCGCGTCTCCGCGGAAGGCCACATCACCTGCGGCGTGTGCCGCAACTGTCGCGCCGGACGCCGCCACCTGTGCAGAAATACCCAAGGCGTCGGCGTGAATCGTGCTGGTGCTTTTGCAGAATACATCGCAGTACCGGCATTCAATGTTTTCAAATTGTCGGATGCAATCAGTGACGAAATGGGCTCGATACTGGACCCGTTCGGCAACGCGACCCACACCGCCCTGTCTTTTGACCTGGTGGGTGAAGACGTACTGATCACGGGTGCCGGGCCAATCGGCATCATGGCGGTCGCCATTGCCCGCTTTGCCGGAGCGCGCCATGTTGTGATTACCGATATCAACGACTACCGATTGTCGCTCGCCGAAAAAATGGGCGCGACACGCGCGCTCAACGTGAAGACCGGGTCACTCGACACGACGATGAAGGAACTCGGCATGACCGAAGGTTTTGATGTCGGCATGGAAATGTCAGGAAACCAGCAGGCGTTCCGTGACATGCTGCGTACGATGCATCACGGCGGCAAAGTCGCTCTGCTGGGAATTCCGCCGGAACAAACCGCGATCGACTGGAACCAGGTAATCTTCAAAGGCCTGGTGCTAAAGGGTATTTATGGTCGCGAAATGTTCGAGACCTGGTACAAGATGTCGAGCATGCTGCAAAGCGGCCTCGACATTTCGCCGGTAATCACTCACCGCTTTGCAGCCGACAACTACCTCGAAGCCTTCAATCTGATGGAATCAGGCCAGTCGGGAAAGATCATTCTTGACTGGGCGTCATGATGCGCGGCGACTAGCGCGACAACATCGCACTGAAATCACAAAAGCAATGCGCGTAGCTGCCACGCGGATCGTTAAACCTCGCAACAGGCAGCAACAGTTTTTCGACATGGCCGGCAATGCGCTCGAGCGCACTGGTCTGCCCGCGGTGCAGCGACGGCATTAGCCCGACGGCACGCGCGCCGCCCAGCAGCTGCAGCGCCAGCAGCTCAGCCGGACTGAGCTCGGGCTCAAAGTAGCGACGCCCGTAGCCATCATCGGCGAGACCGGCCAGGCCTGCCGCTGCACGAATCGCTTCGTCGAGATTGCCGATTTCGTCGATCAGGCCATTGTCGAGCGCTTCCCTGCCGGTCCAGACCTGCCCCTGCGCAATGCGTTCGACCGCGTCTATCTCGAGATCGCGATCAGCAGCCACCTGGCTGACGAAACGCTGGTAGTCATCTTCGACTATCGCCTGCATGATGCGGCGGGTGTCTTCGTTCATCGTTCGATCCGGACGCAATGCGCCGGCGATGGCACTGGTCGCAACCCCGTCGGTGTGGATCCCGATCGTGTCGAGCGTGCGCTCAAACGTGGGGAACATACCGAACACGCCGATCGATCCGGTGATCGTTGATTCCGTCGCCAGGATATGGTCTGTGGACATCGCTATCCAGTAACCGCCCGACGCCGCGACGCTGCCCATCGACGCGACCACCGGCTTGCCGGCATCCTGCAACGCCAGAACTTCGTGCCGGATTACCTCGGATGCAAATACGCTGCCGCCCGGACTGTCAATTCGCAGAACGACCGCCTGCACCGATTCGTCCTTGCGCGCCCGCGCCAGCAATGCCGCAGTCGATTCGCCACCCACAGTTCCCGGCGGCTGGAAGCCGTCGAGGATCTCGCCGGATGCAACGACAATCGCAATATTCTTTTCCTTGCTCGGGTCACCGTTCAGCAATCGCTGGTGAGCGACGTAATCCAGAAGCCCGATGGCGGGATACCCCTGCGGCTCTTTATCGTCCTGGCCCGCCTGTTCTGCGATACGGTCATTCAACTCCTGCCGCGTCAGTAAGCCATCGATGAATTTCAACTGCAGCGGGACCTGCGACGAGTCAACGTCCTTCTGCGCGACCAGCTCCGCAAAGTCGCCAATGAGGCGGTCGACGCTGTCGGCCGGCAGTTCGCGCGCAACCGTAATGCCTTCGCGGTAGCTGCTCCACAGGCGTTCGATAATGCGGCTGATCGAACTGCGGTCCTCATCGGACATGTCATTGCGCAGGTAGGGCTCAACCGCTGACTTATAGTCACCCGCCCGAAATACGTTCCAGTCAATTTTCAGCGTATCGATCGCATCTTTGTAATAGTTGCGGTAGGCGCCAAAGCCCTGCAACAACAGCAGTCCGCGCGGGTGCATGTAAACTTCATCGGCGTGCGCCGCAAGAAAGTAGGCTCCCTGGGTGAAGTAGTCGCCGTGCGCAATGATCAACTTGTTTGACTGGCGAAATTCAAGCATGGCGCCGGCAACGCGCTGCAGGGAGCTCATGCCTGCCCCGCCAAAGCCGCGCAGGTCGAGCACGACTGTCTTGATGCGCTTGTCAGTCGCAGCGAACCGGAGCCCGTCAACGACGTCCTGCACCAGGGTTTGTGCAGGTCCGTCACCCATCAGCTCTTCCAGGCCACGCTCAAACGGATCGCCATCCAGCTGTTCGACCAGTGAACCACTCGGTTGAATCACCAGCGCACCGGCTGCGGGAATGACGGGCGCCCCGCCTGACAGCACAGCAAAAAGCACGCCGAACACCGCCAGCAACAGCAGCAGATGCAGCACTTTGCGCAAGCCGTCTGCGCCACGCCACAGTGCGTGGAAGAACCTACCTAAAAAGCCTCGTTGAGACACGAGCGACTCCTCTCAATTTAATCCCGGCTAAGGTAGCCGGCGCCAGTTCTTGTACTTGAACGCGTGCCACCTGACAGGCATGCGCCTCCATAGCGGTCATAGCAGAGCCAGTGACAACCTGGGCCAATAGGTGATGATCAGCACCGACAACATCAAGATCACAAGGAACGGAAACGTCGCCGCATAGACGCGCATGATTGACTTGTTGAACCGATAGCTTGCAATGAACAGGTTCAGGCCTACGGGCGGCGTCAGGTAACCAAGCTGCATAGCCGCGAGAAACACTATGCCAAGATGCACCTCGCTAACTCCATACTGCGCGGCGATCGGCAGAATCAGCGGCACTACAAGTACGATCGCCGAGAAAATATCGAGAATCGCACCGAGTAACAGCAGGAATATCAGCAGTAACGCGAGGAAGCTGGCCTGGCTGCTGACGAGTTCCGCCACGTAGGCCAGCAGCATTTGCGGAACTCCGGCATCAATCATGTAATTGGTTGATGCCAGGGAAACGCCGAGAATGATGAGAATGCCACCCACCAGCAGCATCGACTCACGCATGACGCTGGGTAACCTTGCGAAACTGATTTCGCGCAATATGAATACTTCGACAATCAAGACGTATAGAGCAGTCACCGCCGCCGCTTCCGAAACAGCGAAGAAACCCGAGTAGATGCCGCCGAGAACGACGAGCGGCAGCGGCAGCTCCCACTTGGCTTCCCACAAGGCGCTGCCAACTTCCTTCATCGAAAAAGACGCCAGCGGTTTGCGATTGTGCCGGTTCACCCACAGGCTGTAGCCCGACAGCATCAACAGCATAAGCAGGCCTGGCAAAAGGCCCGCCCGGAACAGCGAGTCAATGGATACTTCTGCCACGATGCCATAAAGGATCAGCGGCAGGGACGGAGCGAACAACAGGCCGAGACTGCCGGACGTTGTTACGAGTCCGAGATTGAAATTCTCCGGGTACCCGTCCTGCTTTAGCGCCGGGTAAAGGATTGCCCCGAGCGCGATGATCGTTACGCCCGAGGCGCCGGTGAACGCCGTGAAGAACGCACAGGCTGCCAGCGACACGAGCGCAAGACCGCCCGGCATCCAGCCGAGCAAGGCGCCGGTCAGCCGCACCAGGCGCTTCGGCGCGTTACTCTCACTTAGCAGGTAGCCGGCAAAAGTGAACAGCGGGATCGCGGACAGGAACGGCATCCCGGCGATGCCGAGAATTTCCACCGCGACGGCCATCAGATCGATTCCTTCGCGGTAGTAACCGAGCATCGCACTACCCGCGATCACGACAAACAGCGGCGCGCCGACCAGTGCCAGCAACACCAGCAAGGCGCTGCTGCCAATCATTCCGGCAACTCCACCACCGGCGGCCAGATCAGGAAGCGCAGCTCGTTAATACCGGCAACGACGAAGCGGTATGTCATCACCGCAAATGCAAACGGCAGGATGCTGTAGGCAAGCCAGGCTGGCGTGTTAACCAGCAGAGTGTCCTGATCTTCGTAGCTAATCTGGACATAGCGATAGGACTGCCAGGCAAGGATCGCGCAGATCGCAGCGGCGAACACGTCAGCGAGGGTCTGCGGCAGGCGCGCCATGCGCGGGGGCATAAAATGACTGAGCAGGTCGATGCGCAGATGACGGCCGTTCCGACTGGCGGCGATGGACGCAATCATGGCGATCCATAGCACCATCAGTTTCAGGAGCTCATCAGCCCACACGAACCCGGAGCTGAAAAACATGCGCATCGCAATCTGCGCGACCGCGAGCACCATCATTGCCCCCAGCAGTGCTACCAGAGCACCGTTTTCGGCCGCCGTGCCCCAGCGATCCAGCCGCGCTAGCAAGCCGCGGGCGCGGGCTGCCATCAACCGTTTCCGGCCGTCGCGATTTCTTGTTGTTCAGCTGTTGCAGGTGCCGGTTGCTGTGCGCCAGCCTTTTGCTGCTCACGATAGTCTTGCAGGTGGCGCCGCAATTCGTCCAGGAGCTCGCCGGAAAACATACCTTTGGCAGCCATTTCGCGATTCGTTTCCTGCATGATCTCGCCAATTTTTTCGAACTCGCCGTCGCGCGGCTGCACGTCCTGCAAACCGATATTCAGCAGCGCATCAACTGCATTGGCGGTTTCCTTCGCACTTGCCGCATTCACTTCGGAATAGATTCGACCCATTACGCTGCGCACGATCTGCTGATCGGCGGCAGACAGCTTCGCAAACGTGCGGTCGCTGATTGCCATAAAACCCATCGCGTACAACACCGGCAGCTGCGTTACGTACTTAACCTTCGTGTGCCATTGCAGCGCGAGCGCAACGACCGGCGGGATGGCGACCATATCGATGAGCCCGGTTTGCAGTCCGGTCAGCACGTCCGTCATTGGCAGGGACACCGGCGACAACTGCAACGACTTCATTGCTTCGTAGCTAATCAAATCACCTTCCGGCAGCCACACTTTCTTACCTTTAAGATCTTCATAACTTCTGACGGGCTGATTCGACATGACAATCGCAAAGCCGCCGCTGGCAAAACCGAAAGTGACGAAGCCGAGCTCATCGAATCCGGCCAGCAACTTCGGGTCCAGCCGCTCGCGCACGTAGTTCACTTCATCTTCGCTACGGAACATGAACGGCAAGCCGTAGATGTTAAGATCCGGATAGCGCTTCTGGAAATCGGTTGGCGCGAACGTGCCACCATGCAGTTGACCGATCTGGATCTTGCGCAGGACTTTCGCCTCATTGCCCTGCACGCCACCGGAATAGAATTTAAGCTGCACGCGGTCATCTGTCAGGTCGCGCACCTCTTTTGCACCGGCACGAAACTCCGACATCCACTGCGAATTCTCAGGCGCCAGGGTTGCAATCTTAATCTGCGTCGTTTGCGCCGCGACACCGGCACTGACCAGGGCCAGCAGCATCGGCGCCAATTTCAATATCAACTTACTCATCCATAATCTCCGTATTCGCGCTTCGGGCAATACCTTGCCACTTAGAAATAGTCATCGGCGCTTGCTATCAGCGCCTCCGCGTCGCGCTGTGCGAGCACGTTCGTCAGGGTGTAGCCGGCAACGTGCGGATCCGCAGCCAACACCTCGGTAAGTAACGCATCGTGCAGTTCGCGATCGTACAGGAGTCGCGCATAGCCGCGCGCGAATTCAACCTTCACACTGAGGTCACGGCCTTCGCTCAACGCGACCGCCTGTTCAAAATATGCCCGGCCCTGCTCAGGCTGCCCGCCCAGCGCTGGCGGACGCAAGGTTGCGAGAATACCGAGGTAAGTGTAGACAGCGCCCGCATCTGAGCGTTCGCCGATATCGAGGTATCGCTTTAGCAAGGCCTCCATGTGCGGCAGCTCAGCCAGGGCATTCCAGTCCGCGCTGTGGGCGCGAATCCAGGCCAGCGACGCCACGCCGTAGGCCAGCACGTAATCGGCGTGTTTCGGTTTGAGCCGGGTCAACGACGCCTCATAAGCCGCGAAATCCTGTTTATCCCAGTCACAAGACGGCGCGAATGATATACAGAGCCCGCGACCTGCGTAGTTGCGCGCACGATCGGTCAGTCGGCCGGCGCGGCCGGCATCATCAGCGAAAATTGCGCCGTAAGACGCGTATAACTGCGCAGCGGCAGCCAGGATATCGGGGTCATCAGGGTTGCCCTCAAGCAGGCTGTCCAGCAGCAGCAGGTAGGCGGGCGCGCCGTCGCGTACCGTTGCCGGATCGTCCTGATTCAATACCGCGGCGCCGAGGTTGTCGGCAAAGCCGCTGGCCGCATTGGAAACCAGCGATGCGCAACCCGACAGCGCGCACAGCGCAACCAGCAGCAGGCCAATGCGCATGGAGTGATCACGCCGGAACGGGGCTTGAGGCTTCATGCCAGAAAAGACTCCTCCAAATGGCGATAGTTCAGGCAAACACGGCCCATGTCACCGCATGCGCCAGCGTCATGAGCCGTCACCAACACATTAGCCGGCCGATCCAGTTGCGCGAGTCACAGCCCGGTCGGGCTGCGCCGTCGTGTAAAGCATCAAGCTCGGCGCGCCTCCGATCGGCCAGGGCGTGGTACTAGATCTTTTCCTTGATGCGTGCTGCCTTACCGGTAAGACCGCGCAGGTAGTACAACTTGGCACGCCGTACATCGCCGCGACGTTTGACTTCGATTTCGCTAACGACGGGACTGTACGTCTGGAACACACGCTCGACACCTTCACCGTGCGAAATCTTGCGCACAGTGAACGAGGAGTTCAGGCCGCGGTTGCGCTTCGCAATTACGATGCCTTCGAATGCCTGCAGTCGCTCGCGCTCACCTTCCTTAACGCGCACCTGGACAACGACAGTGTCACCCGGCGAGAAATCAGGAATCTCACGCGTGATCTGCTCGTTTTCGATTGCTTCGATTATTTTGCTCATCATCTTCTACCTGCCGGCACGCAGCCGCTTCATGTGGTTAGCATTGCCCGCACTAATTATCGGTGCGCTGGTGCTGTCGTAAATACTCGTCAAGCAACCGCTGTTGCTCGCCCGTCAATGTCATTCGATCCAGCAAGTCGGGCCGCCTGAGGTAACTTCTCCCCAGCGCCTGCTGCTCGCGCCAGCGCGCAATGCGCGCATGATCGCCGGACAGCAGTGCGTCTGGCACGCGTCGACCTTCAATTTCTTCGGGCCTCGTGTAATGAGGGCAATCCAGCAAGCCCTCCGTAAACGAGTCCTGTGCCGCAGAATTCTCGTCGCCGAGCACCCCTGGCAGCAACCGCGTGACGGCATCGATCACCGCCATTGCCGCGATTTCACCACCGCTGAGCACGAAATCGCCCAGTGACAGCTCTTCATCAACCCTCGACTCGATCAGCCTTTCATCGATTCCTTCGTACCGTCCGGCCACCAGGGTAAGCCCCGGTAAGGCCGCAAGTCGTTGTGCGCTTGCCTGGTCAAATCTGCGCCCCTGCGGTGTCAGGCAAATGACCGGACATCCTGCGGGCAGCGCCGCCTGTGCCGCATCGATCGCCGCGGCCAGCGGCTCGAACTTCATGACCATGCCGGGGCCGCCCCCGTAGGGACGGTCGTCCACCGTTCGATGCGTATCGTCAGCAAAGTCCCGCGGGTTTTGCGTCGACAGCCTGAGCAAGCCCCGGTCCACCGCGCGCCCTACGACACCGAAATCGACGACCGCATCGAGCATTTCCGGAAACAGGCTGACGATCTGCATCTGCATCGTTCAATCCCATTCCCAATCGACGTCGATCAGCCCATTGGCCAGATCGACAGCGAGAATAAACTTGTCCATCACGAACGGAATCAATACTTCCCGTTCGCCCTGCACCACCAGCACGTCGTGCTGCCCGGTGGCCAGCAGGTAGGCCACTTTGCCCAGCTCGCGGCCGTCGCGATGCCGCACCGTCAATCCTTCGAGATCAGCCCAGTAGTAATGGCCGTATCCCGCCGTCGGCAATTGCTCCCTTGGCAGGCCGATGTCCGCACCGCGCCAGGCAATCGCCGCATCGCGGTCCTCTACGCCGGCAAGTTTGCCGACCAGTGACTTGCCCTGCGGATGGCTAGCCTCAATTCGAGCAGCTACCCATTCATCATCGCCTCCCCGCCATCACCCCCGCCATCGCCGCCACCCTCTGCGCGGCGCAGAAAACAATTACTGTAGGCGAGCAGCGCGTCGCGCGGTTCTGTGTAGGACGTCAGCCTTACCCAGCCGCGCACGCCCCACGGCGCTCCTATCTTGCCAAGGACGATCAATGTGTATGGCGACGCTGCGGCGGTCGTAGGCCAATGGCTTGCGCCCGGCCGGAGCGAACCGCGGCTATTGCCTAGTTTGCGGCCACTGCCTTGCGGCTGGCCTTCAGCAGGCCGGCAACGCGTTCACTCGGCTGTGCGCCCTTGCTGATCCAGTAATCAACCCGTTCCAGGTCGATACGCAGGTTTTCTTCACGCTCGGTACCCACCGGGTTGAAGAAGCCCACGCGCTCGATGTACCGGCCGTCACGACGGTTACGGCTGTCGGTGACGACCAGGTGATAAAAAGGCCGCTTTTTCGCGCCAGCGCGCGAAAGACGAATACTTACCATTGCATTTCCGTTAATTATTCAATAGTTATTCAAGACAGGCAGACACGCCCACGCCCGGACCGGGGCCCGAGTAAAGCGCGCATTGTACGCATTTCGCCGTAAATGTGAAGCAATTCGGCGGCGGCCGGGCACCCCGATTGGGCTCGTCAGACAGGCGCGCACCCGGTTGCGCTGTTTTCGCTATTTCTTTTTATTTTTCAGGATCTTACTATCTACCCGGCCCCATACCCGGCGGCAAGCCGCCGCTGCCGAGGCCGCGCAGCATGTTTTTCATGCCACCGCGCGACATTTTTTTCATCATCCGCTCCATCTGCTGGTGCTGTTTCAGCAGGCGATTGACGTCCTGCACCTGCAGCCCGCTGCCGCCGGCGATGCGGCGCTTGCGGGAGCCGTTAATGGTCTTCGGGAAGCGCCGCTCCTGGGGCGTCATCGAGTTGATGATCGCCACCTGGCGCCGCAGCTGCTTTTCGTTGGCATCGCTTTTCAGCGCCGCCGCGTTGACGCCGCCGGGCAATGGCAACTTTTCCAGCATGGCGGCCATGCCACCCATGTTCATCATCTGTTCCAGCTGGTCACGCAGGTCGGCAAGATCGAAGCCACGGCCCTTCTTAAGTTTGCCGGCAAGCTTCTCGGCTTTCTCGCGATTGACCTTGCCTTCAATTTCCTCAACCAGCGACAGCACGTCGCCCATGCCAAGAATGCGCGACGCCATGCGGTCGGGATGAAACACTTCCAGCGCGTCCGTCTTTTCGCCGACGCCGATAAAACGGATGGGCTTGCCCGTCACTTCACGGACGCTCAGCGCGACGCCACCTTTCGAGTCGCCATCCGCCTTGGTCAGGATGACGCCCGTCAGCGGCAGGCGCGCATCGAACGCACGGGCTGCGTTCACCGCATCCTGCCCCGCCATACTGTCAATGACGAAAAACGTTTCGTGCGGCTTCGCGCGTGCGTGCACGGCGACAACTTCATCCATCATTGCGTCGTCGACGTGCAGCCTGCCAGCGGTGTCGACCAGCAGGACGTCGACATGGCTGCGGCGACTTTCATCCAGCGCACGGTCCACTATCTTGCGCGGGTCTTCCTTGCTATCGCTTGCTATAAAGGACGCACCGACTTCAGCGGCGAGGGTCTGCAGTTGCAGTATCGCGGCGGGTCGATGCACGTCGACGCTGACCAGCGCGACTTTTTTCTTTTCCACCTCAACGAGGCGTCTTGCCAGTTTGGCAGCGGTTGTGGTCTTGCCGGCGCCCTGCAAGCCAGCCAGGAACAGCACGACGGGCGGCTGCGCGCGCAGGTCCAGCGGCGCCGTGTCGCTACCGAGCAAGGTGACGAGCTCCGCGTGGATGATCTTGACCAGCGCCTGCCCTGGCGTAAGGCTGCGGCCAACCTCCTCGCCAACCGCGCGTTCACGAATTCGCTCGATGAAGGTCTTGACGACCGGCAGCGCAACGTCAGCCTCCAGCAGCGCCAGCCGGACCTGTCGCAGCGTGTCCTTGATGTTGGCGTCAGTTAGCCGCCCTTTACCCGTTAGGCTGCGGGCGGCGTCAGAAAGGCGGCCGGAAAGATTGTCAAACATAATTGGCGTTGCTCGTTTGCAGACGACTGAACGTGCGCTACCCCGGGGGGCTGAAGCCAAATTGTAGCGCGTTTTGCTGGCAGCTCACCACGACAGGGCGAGCGGGGATTACACGCTGATCGTAACGCCGCGTGACAGCATGTTGATGCGGCGATCGGGCAAGCCGGCGCGCACCTGGCGAAATATCGTGTCCTCTTCACCGGGCTTCATGCCGGTCAGCCAGATTTCCGGCTCGTGCCTTAGCTTGCCCAGGTCGCTGGCAAGCGTGACCGGGCAGTAATGGCCCGACACGTCGGCCAGCTCGCGAAATTCGTCCGGAAAGGAGACTTCGACGACCAGGGCGCGCAGGTCGCGGCAGGAATTCAGCACCGGCCACAAAGTCTCGTTGGTCCGCGTGTCGCCGCTGACGGCGAATGCGACGCCACCCGCACTAACCGTGTACCCCAGCGCTGGCACAGTGTGCACCACATTGATGGCGTGAAACGCGCGGTGCGCAAGCTCTATTGTGTCGCCGGGGCGGCATTCCTGATAGCGCAATACCGGCGAGGCCGCATCCGGCAGTTCGGCAAAATCGGGCCAAATCACCCAATTGAAGATGTGCTCGCGCAGCGCCTGGATGGTTTCCGGCCGCGCGTAGACAGTAATCGGCACATCCAGAGCCTCCTCATACACCCCATCGATTAACATGGGCAGGCCGGCGATGTGATCCAGGTGGGAGTGCGTCAGGAAAACGTGTCGAATCCGGCGCAGCTCGCCAAGCTCGAGATCGCTGATGCCGGTGCCGGCATCGATCAGGATGTCGTCATCGATCAACATCGCTGACGTGCGGACGCCGCCGCCAATACCGCCGCTGCAACCCAGTATTCGTATTTGCATGGTCGATCCTGATGGTGGCGCGAGGCTGCCGGCACGGCGGCGCTTGGCAGAATGAACGGCGCCGAATCCAGGCCGGGTACGGTGCGCAGATTAAGGTTCTAATGCACCGCACCCTGTGGGATGATTCTGCTACTCAAACTAGGTGATAGCCTTCCTCGATTCTGTGTTTCAAATCACAATTCCATTGTTGTATGCAGGTGCGGGTGTCGCGTTAGCGTTGTCGCGTTTGCCGCGCGCGGGCGCCAGCGGCAGGCCCTACCTGTGGGCAGCCATGACGGCTCTTGGTGTCGCCTTGATTTTTCACGCGCGGTTCCTGTTCGGGCAGATTTTCGTTGAGCATGGATTGCAGCTGTCGCTCGCAAACAGCGCCTCGTTCGTAGGCCTGCAACTCGCCGTCATTGCCTTGCTTGGCAGTCTTGACGAGCGCCTGCGCGGCCTCGCCACCGGCCTGCTGATACTCGCAGCGATCGCGTCGGCAGCAACGGGCGCACATACATCCGGCGATGCAGTAGCCAGTAGCTGGCAGTTGCAGGCGCACATTCTCGTTTCTTTGTTCGCTTACGGATTGCTGGCTGTCGGTGCGATTGTGGCCGTGTTCGCCCTGCTGCAGGACCGTCGCCTGCGTGACCGCAATCTCGGCAATCTCAATGCCTTGTTCGCACCGCTCGAGACCACCGAACGACTCTTATTCGGCGTTACAACTGGCGGTTTCCTGTCCTTACTGCTGGCGGTCCTGTCCGGCTTCCTGTTCGTGGAAAACCTGTTCGCACAGCACCTCGTACACAAGACCGTCCTGTCGATTATCGCACTGGTGATTTTTGGCGTTCTGATCGCCGGCAGGCACTTTGCGGGCTGGCGCGGTCGGCGCGCGGTGTCGCTATATCTGTGGGGTTTCGCCATACTGTGCCTTGCCTATTTTGGCAGTCGCTTCATTCTGGAAAATATACTGAATCGAAGCTGGGGCTAGTGGCCGATGCAGGGACCGCATTCCTTGACACCGTCATTTCGGCCTGCTGAACTTTATCGAATAAACTGCAAGGGGTGCTCATTCTTTGAGCGATGATATTTCGTTAGGCGTACTGCTCGGGTTGCTGGCGGTTTTACTGCTATTGTCCGCCTTTTTCTCGGGCTCGGAAACAGCGTTGATGAGCATCAACCGCTACCGACTGCGACATCGCGCGCGCAGCGGCCACCGTGGCGCGCAACTCGCGGAACAACTTCTGCAGCGGCCGGATCGCCTGATCGGGCTGATCCTGCTGGGCAACAACCTGGTCAATTTCACGGCCGTTGCGCTCGTGACGCTGATTGCGCTGCGCATTGGCGGTGAGCCTGCCGTCGCCATCGGCACGCTGATCCTGACGGTTGTCGTCCTGATCTTCTCAGAAGCCGCACCGAAAACGCTTGCAGCGCTGCGTCCGGAGCGACTGGCCTACGCATCCTCCTACGTTTACTACCCATTGCAATACATCACCTGGCCCATCGTCTGGCTCGTGAACCTCGCCTCCAACAGCGTGCTCTGGTTGTTGGGCGTGCGTTCCTCCGACGCAAAAATGCATTCGCTGTCCAGCGAGGAATTAAGAACCATCGTCTTTGAAGCCGGCTCACTGATCTCGCGCAAATACCGCAACATGTTGATCAATATTCTCGACCTCGAGAAAGTGTCGGTTGACGACGTCATGGTGCCGCACAATGAGATCGTCGGAATCGATCTCGACGAAGAACTTGACGAGATTGCTGAAGTCATTCGTAACAGCGAACACACGCGCTTGCCCGTCTATCGCGACAACATCGACAAAGTCATCGGCCTGCTGCACCTGCGCCACCTCGCCAAACTTGCCACCGTGTCATCATTCAGCAAAGCAGACATCGAAGCAGCGGTTGTCGAACCTTACTTTGTTCCGGAGGGCACGCCGCTGAGCACGCAGCTCGTGCAATTCCAGCGCAGCAAACAACGCTTCGCGCTGGTTGTTGACGAGTATGGCGACATCCAGGGCATCGTTACACTGGAAGACATTCTTGAGGAGATCGTCGGTGAGTTCACGACCGATCCGGCAGCAAGCGCAGACGAGCACATCGTGCGTGAGTCCGCTACAGCCTTTCTCGTCAATGGCGCGGCAAACATTCGCGACATGAATCGCGTGATGAACTGGAATCTGCCGACCGACGGGCCGAAGACGCTCAACGGACTGATCATCGAGCAGCTCGAAACCATTCCCGAGCCCGGCACTGAACTGGCGATCGGGAATTATCCGATTGAGATAGTGAGTTCCGATGAGAACCGCGTCCTCTCTGCTCGAGTGCACGAACCACGCAACGACACGACGACTGTCGAAATGTAACAAGCCGGCGGGCAATACTTAAGAAAACGCGGCTTCCAGCGCCTCACCGATTCGCGATACACCAACGACCTCTATGCCGGCCGGCAGCTCCTTCGGAATGTTTGCCCGCGGCACGATTGCGCGCTGGTAACCCTGCTTGGCCGCTTCTGCCAGGCGCTCAGTGCCAAAACGCACAGGGCGCACTTCACCGGCAAGGCCGATCTCGCCGAAGGTAACCAGGCGCTTTCGACAGGCGCGATCGCGCAGGCTCGATACGATCGCCAGCATGACAGGCAAATCCGCCGCCGTTTCGCCGATACGCAAGCCGCCAACGACGTTGACGAAAACATCATCGTTGGCGAGCGACAGACCGGCATGCCTCTGCAGCACCGCAACCAGCAGCGCGAGGCGACTCTGATCAATCCCTTGCGCAACCCGCTTCGGGTGCGTGCCACTGCCATCGGCCACCAGTGACTGGATCTCCACGAGCAGCGGTCGGCTACCTTCCCAGGCAACGGAAACGATGCTGCCCGGGTTTTGTTCGGCGTCGCCGGTCAGGAAAATCGCGGACGGGTTGCGGACTTCCTTGAAGCCCACCTCGGTCATCGCAAAAACGCCCATCTCGCTGCTGGCGCCGAAACGATTTTTGACGGCACGCACGATCGTAAAACGACTCGCGGGATCGTTTTCAAAATACAGAACGGTATCCACCATGTGCTCGACCACGCGCGGGCCCGCAATCGCACCTTCCTTGGTTACGTGGCCGATCAGCAGGACGGCGATCTCGCGCCGCTTTGCAAACTGCACGACGCGACCGACACACTCGCGCAACTGCGCGACGGACCCGGGTGCCGATGCCAGCGACTCGTTGACCATCGTCTGTATCGAGTCGATAACCAGCACGCGTGCACCGGTCGAGGCGAGCTCGAGAATATTGTCGAGCGACGTATCAGCAAGCAGCCCCATGTCGGAGGCTCCCAGGCCCAGCCGCCGTGCACGCTCGGCGATCTGCCGCAATGACTCTTCGCCACTGGCATAGCAAACCTTGAGGTCTGCTGGCAGGCGCGCGGCAACCTGTTGCAGCAATGTCGACTTGCCAACTCCGGGATCGCCGCCGAGCAGGACGACGGATCCCGGCACGAGACCGCCCCCGAGCACGCGGTCGAACTCCGTAAAGCCGGTGGCATAGCGCTTTTCGGGCGTGGCCGCGAGCTCGCGGACGCTGGCGAGTTCCAGTGCACCGCGCCGCTCGGCGCCCTTGTTGCCGGGACGGACGTCGGTGACAGCGTGTTCCAGGCGTCGCAATCAGGGCACTGGCCCTGCCACTTGACGCTGTGCGCGCCGCAGGCGTCGCACACATAGGCTTTTTTTGCTTTGGCCATAAATCTCCAGATATGGACTTGCCCTGCCGATACAGGTCAAGGGTAGTGTCGAGGGCCGCCAGCGATGGACAGCATTTTGCTGATTTTACGCCATTTTCAGCGCTTGCCGGGCCGCCGCGACGGCTCCGGCTGTCGGAAAAATGCTAACCCTATCTCATTAATAATGCTTGCGATTTTCTATACTCGCCGGACTTTCAAGAGAGCCGGAATTGGATACGACTAACAAAGATCGTCGCGATCGGCTGATTGCGCTCGGATTCGTCAGCTTGCTGCTGGTCATCGTCTATGGCCCTGCGGCCAGCTTTTTTGTGTCCGTGGACCGGTTTATCTATGACCAGGTCGTCGGCCACCTGGTCGAGCAGACCGTGCCCGATGGCGTGATCGTCACGGTCAATCCGCAGGGCAAGTCGGACAGCGAAATCGTCGCAGAATACAGCCAGATCCTGACCCGGCTGCGCACCCACGAATCGCGGCGCATCATCATGCCGCGGCCGCCGGCTGGCGCCAACAAACAATCGTTACCCGCGCTGCTGGAAGGGCCGCCGGTCTTCGTGCCCAGTCGACACCCGCTTGCCGCCAACAGCACCGCCGCTGGCTATCTCGACGTGCGCCCCGATTCGGACGGCGTGCTGCGACGCTCGAACCTGTGGTACCTGAACGGCGGACAAATGTCCCCCTCGCTGCCGCTGGCAATCGCGCTGGCCAGCAAGGACGGGCTGCCAGCCGCAGACGTAGCGCGCAACGATGCCGCGATCTATGTCGCGGCCTATAAGCCTCTGCCCCGCATCTCCGGCGATGACTTGCTCGCCGGCCGCTACAACGGTGCGGATCTGCGGGACAAGACGGTATTCCTGGACGCGGACCCAGAGCTTGCGACAGCCGCGGCACAGCTGCCATCCGGTCAATACGTCACACCCTCGGAGCTCGTCGCGATGATGCTCGGCAGCATAGAAGCCGACGAAGCGATTACCTCGCCAAGCTGGACGGGTGTCATGGAAATCCTGACACCGGCGATGCTGGCCGTTCTTGCAATACTGCTGCTGCCCGGGCACAGCCGGCGCGAAATCGTGCTGGTAACCGCTGCCGCGGTTCTGGCCCTGCTGATTATCGAGGCGACCTTGCTGACGGTCGGGCATATGCGTTTTGATATCGGCCGACCAATCATTGTGCTGGCCGGCGCCGCAATCGTTACTGCTTGGCTGGCACGTTCGGCCGTATCGGAAGGCGCACATGTCACGTCATTCCAGCGCGCCAGGCAGTTTCTGTCGGCGGGCCGCCTGGAACCGGCATTCGCCGAGCTGCGCCGCTGCAATCCCAGCGACGAGGTCAACAACGCCATGTACCGCCTGTCGGTCGCTTTCGAAGAGCAGGCGCAACCGGATCGCGCCGAGGCGGTCCTGCACTGGATGAAGCAGACGCAGAGAAACGACATGCGCGAGGCGCTCGCCGAGGATAAGCTGCCGCCGGGCGAGGTACAGCAAGCGGCCCGCCCAACCCTGACCGACAGCAGCCCGGAAGCGAACGTGCTAATCAACAAAAACGGCGCCCCACAGCAACTTGGTCGCTATGTCATCGAGAAGAAGATCGGCCGTGGCGCGATGGGAGCCGTGTACCTGGCCCGCGACCCGCGAATCAACCGTGCGGTCGCGTTAAAGGTCATACCCATCGAGAAGGAATTCGAGGACGAGGAACTGCGCGAAGCACGGGAGCGCTTTTTTCGCGAAGCGGAGTCCGCCGGTCGACTGGCTCATCCGAATATCATCACCGTCTATGACTGCGGCGAAGACAAGCATCTTGCCTACATCGCGATGGAGTACCTGCAGGGCACTTCGCTAACCTATTTTAAGGATCCCAAGAAACTATTGGCTCCGCGCAAGGCGCTGGAGCTCTGCGCCCGGACCGCGGAAGGCCTTGATTATGCGCATAATCAAGGAGTTATACACCGTGACATCAAGCCCGCCAACCTGCTGTATAACGCCCGCGAAGACGTCCTGAAAATCAGTGATTTCGGCGTCGCGCGGATGACGGATAACAATCGCACCAAGACCGGCATCGTGCTCGGCACACCGATGTACATGTCACCCGAGCAGCTCAACGCCGAAAAACTCACCGGGCACTCGGACTTATTTTCGCTTGGTGTTACTCTATATGAGCTTTTGACGGGGGAAGTGCCGTTCAAGGCAACCAATATTGCGCTACTGATGAAAAAAATTACGAGCGATGACCCCGAGCCCGTTTCCAACAGGCGGCCCGGAGTACCACCGAGTGTCGATACCGTACTGTTCAAAGCGCTGGCAAAACGACCAGAAGAACGATTCGTAAATGGGGCGGAGATGGCCGTCGCTTTACGCAATTGTGCCAAGTACGCGTCGACGTAAAACTGGGATAAGAAGCTTCATATATGAGTCTGCGCGGCAAGATCAAGATGGCCGAGATTTCCGACACCGGAAAGGTTCGGGAGCACAATGAGGACGCCATCGGTGTTAACGCTGATATCGGCCTGTTGGTGCTGGCCGACGGAATGGGCGGCTACAACGCTGGCGAAGTCGCGAGCGGTATTGCTGTGCAGACCATCTCCGAGCTGTGCGCGGAAGGCGCGGTACGCGAGGTGCGTAACGGGATCGACCCGACCACCGGGCTGATGCGTCAGACGATCGTGCTGCGTGACGCGATCGCACGCGCCAACAAGATCATTTACCAGACTGCGCAGAGCCAGACTCATTGTGAAGGCATGGGCACCACGCTGGTATCGGCGATGTTCTTTGACAATCGCGTCTCAATCGCGCATGTCGGCGATTCCCGTGCCTACCGGCTGCGCGGCAAGAAATTCGAGCAGCTGACGCTGGACCACTCATTGCTGCAGGAACTGGTCGATCGCGGCTTCTATTCCGAGGAAGAGGCAGCGCGCTCGACGAACCGCAATTACGTCACCCGCGCGCTGGGCGTTGAACCTACCGTGGATGTCGAGGTGAACGAGTTCGAGGTGCAGCAGGGCGACCTCATCCTGCTCTGCTCCGACGGCCTGTCAGACATGGTCGAAGATGAAGATATCCACTTAACTATCAGCACGTTTAATGCTAGCCTTGATGTGGTAGGTCAACAGTTAGTGCAGCTGGCGAACGAGCATGGCGGTCGCGACAATATTTCCGTAATGCTGGCAGAAGTTCTGGATTCGTTTGCTGCCAGGCGCAGCTTGTTGGAACGGCTCAAGGGCCTGTTCCGTTCGAAATAAAACAAGGGCGCTCACGGCAGCCCATAGTAATTCGGTCAACGTTAAGGAACGGCAAAATGGCACGTCTAATCCTCAGTCTCGACAGTCAGGTCCTTGCTGAATACAACATGTCAAAAGAGCGGTATACGATTGGCCGCCTGCCCGATAATGACGTGCGTATCGACAACCCGGCAGTCAGTGGTCACCACTCCCTGATCATCAATATTCTGAACGACTCGTTCCTCGAGGACCTGAACAGCACCAACGGCACCTACGTCAATGGCAAACTGGTCAAGAAACACGCGCTGCAGCACGGCGACGTGATCACGATCGGGCACCATCAGCTGCGCTTCTCGGATCAGCAGGTCAACGAGCCCGCGCAGGACGAATTCGAAAAGACCATGGTCATTCCGGCCAGCAAACAAAATGCGGCGCACCTCGCCAAGGCCGAAAAGGCCGCTGAGGAAGCGGTTGCGGAGCGCCAGGGCTCGGCCGCGAAGGCGCGCACCGATGTCAAAGTCGATATGCCGCCACCGCGGAGAGAGCCGCGCAGGCACACGGAAACCGCGACCGGAATTGACGCAGCGTCTGTCCCGACCGCGCTGCCGCTTGGCAAACTGCAGGTATTGAGCGGCTCGTTCGCAGGCCGTGAACTGGAGCTCACCAAGGCACTGACAACGCTCGGCCGACCGGGCATTCAGGTCGCCGCGATTACCCGGCGGGCAGAAGGCTATTTCGTGGTGCACGTTGAGAGCGGCAAGGAAGGCGACTACCCGCTGGTCAACGGCGAACCGATCGGTGCCCAGGCGCGCAAGCTCAAGGAAAACGATGTGCTGCAGCTGGCTGGCGTCAAGATGGGCTTCTACAGCAGCTGACCGATTGCGCCCCGCAAGGGGCCTTGCCGGCAGAGCCTGTCCTAGACGCCGTGCGCCGGGTCAATTGCCGGGTCTTCCCGATGCATCACGCCGGTCACGAGCTGGTAGGCAATCGTGCCGGCATGGCGCGCCACTTCCTCGACCGCCAGTCCCGCTCCCCAAAGCAGCACCGGGTCTCCGACCTGATCTTGCGCGGCGGGCCCGAGGTCAACGGCCGCAAGGTCCATTGAGACTGTGCCGGCGAGCGCCACCCGTCTGCCATTCACCAGCACCGGTGTGCCACTGGGCAGGAAGCGGCTGTAGCCGTCGCCGTAACCGGCCGCAATAATTCCCAGGCAGCTGTCACTCTGCGCCTGCCAGCGGCCGCCGTAACCCACCCTGGCGCCGGCCCCGATGGCCTTGACGTCGAGCAGGCGCGTCTCGAATTCCATGGCAGGTCGCAATCCCAGCTCGCTGCCGGTTCGGTCTGCGAACGGCGAAATGCCATACAGCGCGATACCGGGCCGCAGCCAGGTTTCGCCGGTGTGCCCCCAGAACGCGGGATCTGTTGCGGCAATCTCCTGGCCCAGAATCGCGGCAGAATTCGCGATGCTGATCGATCCGGCAAAACCCTGTGTTAACGCCCGGAATGTCTCGACCTGTTTGCGGGTGGCCGAATTCGCGGACTCGTCAGCGCTCGCCAGGTGCGTCATCAGGCGTACCTCTGCGACAGCTGACATCAGCCGCAGCTCCTGCAGAACCTGTACAGCCTCGTCGGCCGCAAAGCCCAGCCGATGCATGCCGGTGTCGATTTTCATCCAGACGACCATGCCCGTCATCCGGCAGGCGCGAAGCAGCGGTAGCTGCGCGTGACTGTGAATGACAAGCTCACACTGCAGCTCCGCGGCCTGCTCCAGTTCCGTCGCATTCATGATGCCAGGCAACAGGACCAGTGGCCGGCTGACACCGGCACTGCGTAGTGATCGGGCTTCACTCAGCCGCGCCACCGCCAGACTATCCGCCGCCGCGAAACTGCGTGCGGCGGTGCGGATGCCGTGGCCATAGCCATTCCCCTTGATCGCGGCCATGACGCGGCAGCCCGGTGCCCGCTGGCGGATTACTGCAAGGTTATGGTGAAGCGCGTCGGGCAGAATGCGCGCGCGAGCCCCGTAGGTCACGAATAGGTCTCACCCGTGAAAAGTACCGCTATGCGGTTCACGAGTAACCCTCGTAAGCATAGGTTTCTGGCACCCAGTTTTCGAACTTGGTGAAGCGGCCGACGAAGGTCAGCGGGAAATCTCCGATAGGGCCGTTTCGTTGTTTGGCAACATAGATATTGGCGATGCCCTTGTTGGGCGTATCGGGGTTGTAAACTTCTTCGCGATAAATGAACACGATCATGTCCGCGTCCTGCTCGATGGCGCCCGATTCACGCAGATCGGACATTACCGGGCGCTTGTCGGTGCGTTGTTCGACGCTGCGATTGAGCTGCGACAGCGCGATAACCGGCACTTCGAGTTCCTTCGCAAGCGCTTTCAGCGATCGCGAAATTTCGGAAATTTCGGTAGCCCGGTTTTCTTTGGTGCCCGCGACCTGCATCAGCTGCAGGTAATCAATGACGATAAGTCCCAGCCCGTGCTCGCGCTTCAGGCGCCGCGCGCGCGCGCGGATTTCGGTCGGTGTCAGCGCAGCGGTGTCATCGATAAAAATCGGTGCATCAGACATCAGCTGCACCGCGGTGTTGATCCGCGACCAGTCCTCGTCCGGAAAACGACCGGTACGGAGGTGCGATTGATCGACCCGACCGAGCGAGGAAATCATGCGGAAGGCGAGCTGCTCGGATGGCATCTCCATCGAAAAAATTGCAGTAGGTACCTTGCTGCCGATCGCCGCATTCTCGGCAATGTTGACGGCAAGCGTCGTTTTACCCATCGACGGACGTCCGGCGATGATAACGAGATCGCCCTTCTGCAGTCCGGCGGTTAGCTTGTCGAACTCGCCGTAGCCCGTTGAGATGCCGGTGACGTCGCCATCCGACTGGTGCAACAAGTCGATGCGATCGACGGTTGCAGGCAGGATATCTTTCAACGCCTGGAAACCCGACTTGCCGCGGGCGCCCTTCTCCGCAATCTGGAAAACGCGGCGCTCTGCCTCGTCCACAAGTTCTACAGCGCTGCGACCGTCGGTACCGTAGGCGCTGCCGCTGATTTCGTTGCCCGCACTAATCAGAGCCCGCAACACCGCGCGCTCGCGCAGAATGCCGGCATACGCGCGTACGTTCGCAGCGCCGGGGGTTTCGTTCGTCAGTGTTGCGAGGTATTCGAGGCCGCCCGCACTGTCGAGCTCGGCACGTCCCTCGAGAAACTCGGACACGGTCACCACGTCGCAGGGCTGGCCGTGCTCCACAAGATGCGCGATTGCGCTGAAGATGAGTCGATGATCTTTGCGATAGAAATCGTCAGCGACGACGAGATCGGCGATTTTGTCCCAGGCGGCATTGTCGAGCATGAGCCCGCCAATCAGCGACTGCTCGGCCTCGATGGAATTGGGCGGCACCTTGAGGCGCCGCTCCGCCATATCCAGCGGCATACCATCGTCTAGCGCTCTCATCATCGCCTAAGGAACTCCCGGGCAGCGGGCGGCCGGAGGGCCGCCGTCGCAGTGTGAAGGCACCGCGCTCACCTGTGCACCAAAGGTACCACAGGCGCGGTGTGCCGGGAGCCTACTCGTCAGCGACGATTTGCAGCGTGATTTCGACGTCGACCTTGGGGTGAAAATGCAGGCCCACGGTGTGCTCGCCGATGTCATGGATCGGGCCATCGGGCATGCGCACTTCAGACCGCGGCACTTCGATGTTGAGCTTCTCGAACGCCTGCTCAACGTCAACCGGACCAACCGAGCCGAACAGCTTGCCTTCCGGGCCGGCATTGGCAGCAATCACCAGCGTCATGCCATTGACCAGCTTGGCGCGCTCTTTGGCAGCGGCCAGTTCTGCGGCGGCGGCTTTTTCCAGCTCTGCGCGACGCGCTTCGATTTCAGCCATGTTGGCCTTGGTCGCCAGCGCGGCCTTGCCCTGCGGCAACAGGAAGTTGCGGCCGTAACCCGGCTTCACCGTGACCAGGTCACCAATGCCGCCCAGATTTTCAACATTGTCGAGAAGAATTACGTTCATCGTTCAAACCCTGTGTGTGTGCAATATGTCCAAGGCCCCTGGCTATTTCGCCTTGCGGGCCGCGGTGATGCGTGGCCGATAATCGAACCAGGCATCGGTGTATCCAATCACTGCCAGTACCATGATCAGCAGCGCGTTCAAAAAAGGCATCATCACGTACACCGCAACAACGACCATCAGCGGCAAGGGTCCGTCGCTATGCAACCAATGCACCAGCGCCAGTCCCTGCAGCCAGAAAATAGCGAACAGTACGAACGCCAGATTCTGCAACCACTCCGCACTTACAACCAGCGCAAGCAGCGATGTCACCGCCATTGCCAGCGCCAGTACGCGACCGAAATGCAGGTCGCCAAAACGGCCAAAACGCCCCGCCCGTTCCGGCAACTGCTGGTACAAGGCGTAACCTAACACCACGACCATTGCCAGGATCGACCAGCTGGTAAACACGAATACCATGGTCATCTGTGGCGCGATGAGTTCACGCTGCGACTCCAGTACTGCCGCCTGTTGCGTAAAACCCATCTCTTCAAACGCGGCCGCTACCTCGCCGAGTTTTGCCAGCCAGTACGCAGCCGGATCGCCGACAACGATGTAAAACCCAAGCACGGCCAGGACCGCGAGAATGACGGTGACCTGCAAGGTCAGCGTCAACGAACCGCTGCGCCCAAGCACGACCGCCATGACCGCGACCGGCAGCCACGCCAGCAACGCGCTGACCAGCAAGGGCGCCACCGGATTGCCAAACAGCGCAAAGGTCGCCGCCATCAGCGCCACGGCCACGATTGCCTGCAGGGTCGCGCGCTGTATGCCGTTGGCCAGCACCAGCAGCACCATGACCGCGCCGCTCAGCAATGGCGCGAACGGCAGCAGTAGCGACAGCGACAAACCGAGAACGGAATTCCAGGATTGCGCGGTCAGCCACGCAGCTACCGCGCGCACGGCCGGCAGCCCGCCTGCATGCTCAGTGCCTATCGGTGTACGGCAGCAGTGCCAGGAATCGCGCGCGCTTGACGGCGGTCGACAACTGACGCTGGTAATTTGCCTTGGTGCCCGTGATACGGCTCGGCACGATCTTGCCCGTTTCCGTAACGTACGCCTTCAATAACCCCAGATCCTTGTAATCGATCTCGGTGATGCCTTCCGCAGTAAAGCGGCAGTACTTCCGTCTACGTGAATATCGACTCATGTTCCGCTGCTCCTTCAGGCGCGTTTCGCTGCGGCTGCCGAATCGTCGGCATCGTCAGCGTCGCTGTCATCATCATCGTCATCGTCATCGTCAAGATCCGCGTCGTCATCGTCATTCGATGTGTCATCGGAACTCTTGTCCGAATTATCGTCCGATGTCATCGCCGCCTCGGCGGCAGCTTTCGCGTCGCGACGCTTTTGTGCCTCGCGCTCTTTGACCTTCTCTTCTTCGACGGCAACGGCCATCGGCGAAGCTTCGGCAATCGCAGACTTGCGGTTGATTACCAGGTGCCGGAGGACCGCATCGTTAAAGCGGAAAGCACTGGTAATTTCATCAAGGATTTCGTGCGTGCACTCAACGTTGAGCAGCACGTAGTGCGCCTTGTGGGCTTTGTTGATGGGGTGTGCCAGCTGGCGCCGGCCCCAGTCTTCGGAGCGGTGCACAGTGCCGCCGGATGCGGTAACCATGCCCTGGTAGCGTTCCACCATGGCAGGTACCTGCTCGCTCTGGTCCGGATGAACCAGAAACACGATTTCGTAATGTCTCATTGTATCCCCTTACGGATAAAAGCCTCCCGATCGTACGGTGAGGCAAGAGGTTCGGAGCATGCGCTCCACCCGCCAATGCGGGACGCGCATCCTACCCAAGCGACCCGGGCTGCGCAAGCCGGATTGCGAAAAAAATCAGGGTCCTAGCCGCAATCCCGGGTCAGATCAAGGGGCTACCAGAGGCCGCCGGCGCTGCCGCAAGGCCTCGTACAGACAGATGCCGGTCGCGACCGAGACGTTGAGGCTCGATACCGCCCCGTGCATCGGCAGGCTGACCAGCCGGTCGCAGCGTTTCAGGATGCCGGGCTTCAGACCCGCGTGCTCCTGCCCCATGACAATCGCCAGCGGGCCGGACAGGTCGGCGTCATAGAGGCTGGTGTCGGCGGTATCGCTGGTACCAACGACGTGAATGCCGTAGTCGGAGATCCAGTCCAGCGTGCGGCCGAGGTTCGTCACGGTCGCGTACGGCAGGGTCTCGGCCGCGCCCGCCGCCACTTTGCTGACGGTAGGGCCCAGCCCCACGGCGCCGTGCTTCGCGCCGATCACCACGTCGACACCCGCGGCGTCGGCCGTTCTCATGCAGGCGCCGAGATTGTGCGGATCCTGCAGCTCTGCAAGGACCAATAGCAGTATCGGCGCCACATCGTCGTCAGCGGTCAAACGGGCCTCGACGAAGCCGCGCAGCGCAGCGTCGTCCATCGACGTGTTGCGCACGATCTCGGCGACCACGCCCTGGTGGCGCACATCGCCGCTCATTTGCGAGAGCCGCGAACGATTGGCCGCCTGCACGTCAACGCCATGCCGGGCCGCGCTGGCGATTACTGCCTCAACCCGGGGATTCGCGGTGCGGTATTCCGCGAATAAGCGTTTGACGGTGCCCGGCTGGGAACTCAACAGCTGTTCGACGGCACGCAAGCCCGTCACATAACGCGCCTTGCTCATTTGCGACGCTGTCCTCGCTTGGTCCGGCGACCCTTTGCAGGCTCTCCGGCCGGCTTCCCGCTCTGTTCTTCTTCCACCGGCCGGAAGTCAATGCGCTTGGTCTCCATGTCCACGCGCTGAACTTTCACCCGCATGGCGTCGCCGAGTTTGTAAGCGCGACCGCTGCGGTCGCCGACGAGTTGCAGTCGCCCGGAATCGAACTGGTAATAGTCGTTGGACAGGCTCGTGACGTGCACAAGACCATCGATCTGCAGGTTGTTCAGCTGCACGAAGACGCCAAAATTTGTCACGCCGGTAATCACGCCATCGAAGGTTTCGCCGACCTTGTCTTCCATGAACTCGCATTTCAACCAGGCCTCAACCTCGCGGGTTGCTTCTTCCGCGCGCCGCTCGTGCGCCGAACAGATCTGGCCCAGCCGCTCCATCTGCGCACCGTCGTAGCCGTAAGCGCCGGGCTTGCCACCCTGGACGATGTGTTTGATGGCGCGGTGCACCAGCAAATCGGGGTAGCGGCGGATCGGCGACGTGAAGTGGGCGTAGGCCTCCAGCGCGAGCCCGAAATGCCCGACGTTGGCCGGCGTGTATTCCGCGTGCTTGAGTGAACGCAGCATCGCCATCGAGATCGCCTGGCTGTCGGGCCGGTCTTTGACCTCCAGCAACAGACGGTTGAACTGGCGCGGCTCGACGTGGTCGGGATGCGGCACCTTCAGGTCCAGGCTTAACAGGTACTGACGCAAATCCTCGAATCGCTCCGGGTCCGGCTTGGCGTGCACCCGGTAAAGCGCTGCCACCCGATGCTTGTGAATGAATTTCGCCGCCTGCACGTTCGCCGCGATCATGCACTCCTCGATCAATCGATGCGCATCGTTGCGCGCGACCGATACGATTTCTTCAACGGTACCGTCTTTGCCGAGCACAATGCGCATTTGCGGCAGATCGAGTTCGAGCGCGCCCCGGCGTTGCCGATTGTTCGCAAACGCCTGGTAAAGATCGTGCAAATGCCGAATCGCCGGCTGCAGGTCCTGCGGTACCGCTTTGTCTGATTCCCCAATGAGGAAGTCGTTGACCTCGGTGTAGGTGAGCCGCGCGTGCGAACGCATTACAGCTTCATAAAATCGCGAACGCGACACTTTGCCGTCCGCGTCGACACGCATTTCGCAGACCATGCAAAGCCGATCTACTTTCGGGTTCAGCGAACAAAGCCCGTTCGACAGCACTTCCGGCAACATCGGCACGACTCGATCCGGGAAATACACGGACGTGCCGCGTTTCGTTGCTTCCTTGTCGAGCGCTGAGCCGATATCAACATAGGCAGAGACGTCCGCAATCGCGACCAGCAGGCGCCAGCCCTGACCCCACGGTTCGCAGAAAACCGCATCGTCAAAATCGCGCGCATCCGCGCCGTCGATCGTCACCAACTGGGTTGATCGCAAGTCGACCCTGCCCTGCTTCGCCGGCGTCGGCACGCTGGTGCCAAATTGCTTTGCCTGAGCGCGCACTTCTTTTGGCCACTGGTTCGGAATGCCGTGTGAATGAATGGCGAGATCGGTCGCAATACCCTTCTGATCCGGCGCGCCCAGCACGCTGATGATCCGGCCTGTCGGCTGCTCGTCGTGATTCGGATAGTCGAGAATTTCTGCGACCACCATCTGTTTCGGTTTCGCGTTCGCTGCCTCGCCTTGCGGAATCAAGACCCGATGGGCGATTTTCGGGTTGTCAGGAATCACAATGCCGATGCCGCGTTCGCGGATGAACTGACCGGCTACTTCGGTAAAGCCGCGCTCCAGCACTTCGACGATGCGACCTTCGGCACGGCCGCGATGGTCTGTGCCGGTTACTTTTATGACAACACGGTCGCCGTCGAAAACCGAACGCATTTCGCGCGCAGACAGGTAGACATCACCCTCACCATCGTCGCGGCGCATGAAGCCGAAGCCATCCGGATGCCCGATCACGGAGCCGGCCACCAGCTGCAGTTTTTCGGTCAGGCAGTATTCGCCGCGGCGGTTCTCGATAATCTGGCCGGCACGGACCATCTTGTTGAGGCGATCGACCAGCATCGAGCGCGTGCGCTGCCCCTTCAGACCCAGCCCATTCATGATGCTGTCGGGCTTCAGTGGCTGGCCAACCTCGCGCAAATGGTCGAGTAACGCATTGCGATCGGGCAGCGGGTGCTCGTATTTGTCGCTCTGCGAGGCCTTGGCTGGCGGTTTTTTCTTTTTCAAACTGTGGTTCTCCGAATGCTACGTTCTGCCGATTGACAGGATACGGGAGCTTTGAGTAAAGTGCGCCCCCCGCAAGGGTCGCAGTGTACGCGGCCCCAGCCTGCCGAGGTGGCGGAATTGGTAGACGCGCTAGCTTCAGGTGCTAGTAGGGGTAACCCTGTGGAGGTTCAAGTCCTCTTCTCGGCACCAGATGACCCAAAGACGCCCCGCTTGCGGGGCGTTGTCGTTTTTGCTGCCGCCGAATCGTGCCCCCGTCATCTATGCAAGCCACGCGACGGGACATGCAGCGTTCACTCCTGTTTATCAGCGCCCAGGCCTGCGGCCGACCGGGGCGCGGCCAGTGGCAAACCTGATCAGGCGGGCTGTTTTGGTTTCCTGCGCAGCGTCCAGCGACGCGGTGCCTTGCCGGCACTGGCATGCCAGAACAATTTGCCGGGCTCGCGTCCAACCTGCTGGCGTTCATCGACCAGCCAGTAGGGATTTTCGTTCAGGCGCTGCCAGTCGGCTTTCGCAAACTCGTACAACTCGCGACAGCTATCGAGAATCTCACCGTTCTCATCGCGCTGCGACTGCCACAGGTATTCGATAACGTTAAAGCAGGTCGAGACATGCCCCGCGGCGATCAGGACATCGAGGTCATGACGCTCGTGTGCCGGTTTGTCGATCCACAGTTTCGTGCCCATCTCTGCGGCGCGCGTCACGACAAACTGGACCGCGATCGACGGCGACTTGACGAACTCCGGAAGGTCACCGCTATTGCCAGCGGTGATCGAACCGATGTCGTTAATGTTGTTGTCCATTACGCGCTTTTCGAATTCTTCGTGACTGTAAAGCAACGAATAGCCAAGCTGGCGGATGCGGTTCATGAAAATTCTCGAAGTCAGGGCCGACATCGACGTGGCCCGCAGCGTTGTCATGTCCCAGATCTGGCCGACGCGCAGTCGCTTCGCGTAAGACCACCACTGCCGTTTCATAGGCGGCATCACTTCGATTGCTGCCTCGGTAAGCTGCCGGCCCTTGACCCGAATAAGTACCAGCGATCCCACTGTCAGGATCATCAGCATGAAGAGAAACACGGTTTCCGTGTAGAAAAATATCGTATACGGCAGCGGCGCGCCTGCGGGCGGTTTCGGCACCATGAAAAAGCTGATCGCCAAAAGAAACGTCGTCACCCACACAAACTTGTCGATCGCCCCCAGGGTCAGGTTGCGCAGCCAGTGCTTGAAGCCTTTGTGCGCAGTGTGTGGCCTCTGCACGACGGCATACATCGGATCCCGCAGAATTGGCGTATCGGACACGATGAACAGGTCGACATCGCCGAGATCCTTCTTGTTGCTGACATCGGAGGCCTGCTCCATGCTGCCAAGCACCCAGCGCGCCCAGTCACGTGGCCGTATCGGCTCAAGCGACGCGATCTGGTCATAGAGCGTGTCTTCATCGACGCCCTTGCTGACCCGAAACCGCCGCGCCAGCGTCAGGATGATGCTGGTGATGCCCTGGTTATCGTAAACACCGCCGTCCATGAGCGGCACGCTCGTTATCCCGTAGCGATCTCTCAAGTAGTTTTCGACGTTCTCGCAATACGGACGCTCGCTTTTACCACCACGTCGCCAGACATCGCCAGGCCAGTGGAAATCCTGCGGAAACATTAACGGCTCCATGCCGCCGGGAATGCAGCTGGAAGCCGCCATGATGTCGGACATGCGAATTGCCTTGGCATGCTCCTCCGACAGGCGCAGCATTGCATTGCCAATGACGCCGTTGTGCTCGCTCTTCTGAAAGCGGAACGCGAAGCCGGACTTGAACTCAGTGGCGTTAAAGATTATTTCCTTGAGCGGAATCACCGGTTCCTTTTCCCAGAAAACTGCGAACGTCGGGTCTTCGTAATAGCGCGCCAGGTAGCGTTCGCGGTAGACCTCTGCCAATGCCGTAATCATGGTCCGGGAGCCGGATGCCACCGGCGGCTCGCGGCGTTCGAGTATCTTTAACAAATCCTCAAGCGTGTTGAGCTCTGGCAAGAACTCACAAATATTGTCGTAGAAATCCTGGAACGGTTCGCCCTTCTTCAGCGACAGTGCGTAGCCGATTCCGACCAGCGAGCCACCGGAAACCGATGACAGCGTCTGCACTCTATCCAGCAGTCCGCTACGGTGCAGGTAGTCAAGCGTGCCCAGGTGATAGCCGACGGCGCGCACGCCGCCGCCCGAAAGCGACAAGGCGATATTCTTGAACGGATGATCCGGCAAAACATGTTCAGACTGCATGTTTGGCTCCAGTGTCAGGGCTCACCGCATGGTAGTTGAATACGGGACTGATAGTTAGCTGCCTGAGCTATGCAACAGATTGCGTAGCGATCCGCTTGCGCGTCGGGTGATCCCGCACAGCGCCCCCCGCCCCTGCGGAACCGCATCGAAACGCAGGACCTGAGGTGGTCTGATGGACGAATTCCGGTAGACTGTGGCGCTTGCGGCTCACTATCCACAGACAATAAAGGCCGATTTCATGCAAGCAATCGTTGATTTCCTGAACAGCATCATATGGAGTCCGGCGCTGCTCGCGCTCGCACTCGGTGCTGGCGTCTTTTTCTCGATTCAGACGCGCTTCGTGCAGGTGCGGCTGTTCGGCGAAATGATCAGGCTGCTGTTCAGCGGCAAGAGTTCCGATAAAGGCATCTCAACGTTCCAGGCCCTGGCGGTTTCGCTGTCCGGGCGCGTTGGCACGGGCAACATTGCCGGCGTTGCTGCGGCCATCGGCTTCGGTGGACCGAGCGCCGTTTTCTGGATGTGGGTAGTGGCATTCCTGGGCGCGTCGACGGCCTACGTCGAATCAGCGCTGGGACAAATTTACAAGGAAGAAGACGAAGGCCAGTATCGTGGCGGACCCGCCTACTTTATTGAGAAGGCGCTTGGCCAGAAATGGTATTCATGGCTGTTCGCCATCACGACCATCATTGCCACCGGACTGCTGTTGCCGGGCGTGCAGTCGAACAGCATAACCAGTGCCGCTGAAGTCGCTTTCGGCGCCGAGGCGGTGGTCGATACCGCATTCGGCGTGATCAGCGTGACCAAGATCGTAACCGCGATCGGTGTCGTAACATTGCTCGGCATCATCATCTTTGGCGGCGTCAAGCGTATTGCCCATTTCACGCAGGTCGTCGTGCCGTTCATGGCATTGGGATACATCGTCACGGCATGCGTGATCATCGGCCTGAACATCACCAAGTTGCCGGACGTCATCGCGCTCATTTTCTCGGATATTTTTTCTGCTACGGCGGGTTTCGGCGCGGCTATTGGCTGGGGCGTGCGCCGCGGCATTTACTCGAACGAGGCGGGCCAGGGAACCGGCCCGCACGCCGCCGCAGCGGCGGAAGTCGATCACCCGGCGCAGCAGGGGCTGGTGCAGGCGTTTTCCGTTTACATCGATACGCTGTTTGTGTGCTCCGCGACCGCGTTCATGATCCTGATCACCGGTGCCTACAACATCCAGGGCGCGGACGGCGTGCTCCTGGTACAGAACGTGCCGGCGGGGCTCGATCCGAACAGTCCGGCGTTTACGCAGTACGCCGTGGACAGTGTGTTCACTGGCATTGGCAAGCCGTTTGTCGCGATCGCATTGTTTTTCTTCGCATTTACCACACTGCTGGCCTATTACTACATCGCGGAAACCAACGTCGCCTATATCCGTCGCACGATCAAGGTTCCCGGCATGATGTTTGTGCTGAAGATCGCGCTGATGGCATCGGTATTTTACGGCGCGGTGCGCACGGCCAGCCTGGCGTGGGGCCTTGGCGATATCGGCGTGGGGCTGATGGCCTGGCTGAATATTATTGCCGTGCTGATCATCTTCTTTGTTTCAAAGCCCGCGCTGAAAGCCTTGCGGGATTACGAGTCGCAGCGCCGCCAGGGCGTCGCAAAATATCGCTTTGATCCACAGGCACTTGGTATCAAGAATGCGAAATTCTGGGAGGACAGGAACAAGACGTAAGCCCGTGTTTTAGCCGGCCGTAAAAATCTGTAGCAGGCCGTTGCGAGTTGCCACTGACAAACAGTCGGCCACTTGCGCGGCCTTTTTTTTGTTCTATAGTTAGTACGTAAGAGCACTGTAATGCGCAGGTGCCGAAACGAAGAATCTGCTGGAAGGCGCAGTTCCAGCACCAGGGCCGCTGGCTGCAATCGCGACACAGCAAGAGTGCCTCGCCGCAGTCACAGCAAGACGGCCGCAGGGGCAACGCATGATAATGATTATCGCCGTTCTCGCAGTATTCGTGTTGCTGGTCTTGTTTTACACAATTTCCCGCCGCGAAACGGCCGCACCGGATGCGGCGGCGGCAACCGATAGCACGCGGTATCACGCAGTATCGGTGCGACTGGGAATGGATTGCTGCCAGACGGCGCGGGTGATTTCGAATGTCCGTTTTCTATCGACTGAAGCGCCGCGTTTGCCGCTGGCTGGCTGCGACGCAGCGACCTGCACCTGCCGTTTTATGCACCACCAGGACCGACGCGCAGGAGAAGACCGGCGCACCCCGTTCCGGCGCAGCATTGCAGCACTGCCGGCCGATGCGGCGGGCGAACGGCGCGTCCATCAGGAAGACCGTCGCCACCCGCCGGGTGGCGACCATCTGCAGTTCGGCTAGTAGCCCGAGTTCGCCAGCAGCGCTTCGTAGGATTCCAGCGCGCGTTCGTGATCAACGCGCTCCTCGATCAGGCTGACGATCTCTGCGTCGAGGCGCCCCGCCTCTTCCGAGAGCTCCTTCAGGTCAACCAGCGCGAGGATGCGATCTTCAGGTGTGGTGCCCGGGCTGATCAGCAAAGCCTCGGTATCCCGAATCAGCTGCTCCGTATTTTTTAACTCGTTGCGGCGCGCCGTAATGGCCTGGTTCACTGCATTGACGCTGGAGCGCAAATCGTACAGTTCGTGACCATGGCGGTAACCGTCGAGAAAGCCGGGCTCAAGATCAGCATTGCAGACGCCATTGTAACGCCAGCCACTCTCGCCCAGGTTAAAGCCGCGAGTTGGCTGACAGAATTCAAGCAGGCCCTGCTCGCGGCCGGCCCGATAGGCCGCGAAATCCGGCGCGACGCCGTGCTTTGCGCAAGCCTTGCGGTGCACGCCAAGCCGATCCGTGGTGTGGCCGCGAGAACCGTCCTCAAAGCCAATGGCCTCCCAGTCGCCGACCAGGCATTCGTTTGCGTTCATGGATGCACAGCCACTCAAGCCAAGCGCCAGCAGGCCAAACAATACGGTGATGTATCGATGTGTCATAACGTTTCTCCAGACGATCGAGCCTTCAGGCACATTGACTGATTGCAACAACATACAAGTGGTCATTCGACCTTGCCGTGACCTGACTCACATTCGTGTTGAGTCATTCGTTTCGAGCTGGCTGGCGCCGCTGTGACCTGCGTCACGGTGCCGTAACGCATCGAGCCGCTAGGCTGGCTGTCGGAATACTCCTTACAGGTCTGCCGCTGCATGTCCCTGGCCGCCTTCAGCTATGCCGTCGCCCTGGCGACGCCCGCCGCGCTCATCTTCGCGCTGCTGCTCATGGCGACGTATTGGTTATCACCACGCCTGCCGCGACGTCGTGCCTTCCTTGCATCCATCGCCAATGCGCCTGCCGAGCGGCTATGGCGACAGCAGCATTCGTTCGGGCGAAAACGCACCCAGGTTCTGATGCCTATTCTGGTTTTTATTATTACCGCCACTCTGTTAACGGTTGCTGAACCGGTGCCGCCGGCACTGCTGCAAAACCGCGGCCTGCAGATCGCCATCCTCGCCAGCAGCCTGCTGCTGGCTATCGTTGCACTGGCCCATGCAACGCGGCTGACTGCCTTGCGTCACCGGCAGCGGCTGCGGATCGATGCGAACCTGGCGATCGCGCAGTCACTGCACAAACTGTCCGGCAATCGCAATCGCACGTTTCACGACGTGCAAACCGCTTACGGCGCCCTGGATCACGTCGTAGCCGGTCTGCACGGTGTCTATGCCGTCAGCGTAATAGCCCGGCAAACCAGCAGACGCTCTGACAAGCAGCTGCATGTCGACGGGGAGACGATAACTTTCGGGAGCCGCGGGTCCGCGGTCGCGATGCCGTCCCTGCAAAAGCGCGTTCTGCAGTTCTCAAGGGACTGCAGCAAGCTGCTGCGGCAGGACATCCAGGTGCGCCACGTGATTGCGGTACCCGGTTGGGAAGTAGCGGCCCAGGCGAATGACCGGCTGCTGATTGCTAACGAAAGAAACGTCGCGATGCTGACTGGCTGGAAAGACGAGCGCGCCTACCTGATGGATGAAGACGTCGACGCATTGCACCAATACCTTGACCAGCGCTGCTCGCGAACACTCTGACGAGCGCTGCAGCGCCGGGCACGTCGCCTGGACACTAATGTACGTCGGGACGCGGCTCGCTGTTTTGACGCGTTGCCGGTACTGCTTTCTTCTTCGACGACTTCTTCTTGCTGCGGGCCTTGCCAGACCCTGATGCCGCACCGACGGTTGCTGCGTACAAAGCATCGTAAGCAGACTGCAGGCACTCACTGTAAACAGCAGGATCCGGCATCATGTCGCGATCGGCCACAGCGCTGATCGTGATCGTGCCGTTGTAACTCAGAACGGGCTGGAACAGGCCCAGCCCGTGCACACAGGGCCCAAGACCGTAGGTGGCAACCAGCCGCGAGCCCATCGAATAAAGCGGCACCGAAACACCTGGCACGTTGGTAATCACCGTGTTGAACAACGGCGGCAAGCGCTCAGCCATGCGCGCATCGGCATACATGCGCATCATCATGGCAGACATCGTAGAGGGCAGGAACTCGGCGGCGTCGGCCGCGAGGTTAGGTCCCATCGTGTACGCTAGTTTCTTGGCCTGCTGGCTCTCCTCCGCGATCGCCAGCAGCCTTTGCAGGTCGTCTTCTATGTCCGTGCGGATCGGCAGACTCATCGCGGTCACCATGTTACCGGCTGATGCCATCTGCTCCGTGGCTCGCACGGACATTGGCGCCATGGCGACCAGCGACGTCGCCGGCAGCTCGCCGCGCGCGTCGAGGTAGCGCCGCAGGGCGCCGCCACAGATTGCAACGACGACGTCATTGACGGTCGTACCGGGTTGCGAATTCTTGATCGCCTTGATCTTTTCAAGTTCGAATACGCGACCGTCAAACACACGATGCGACGTTACGTTGTCGTTAAAGCGGGTACGCGGCACGCGAATTGGCAGCTTTAACTGGCGCGTCCACAAACCACCGGCCACCTTGAGCAGCGCTGGTGCGGATCGCATAAGCAGCTTACCGAACTTGACGGGTGACGCGACGCTGCGCGCCATACTGCGGGTCAATAACTCGATGCCGGTCGGAATTCGCTCCGGCATCCATTCCTTGACTGGCTCATCAACTTCAGCATCAGGCGCCAGGTCGTGAATGGCTTCAGCGATTTGCGCACCCGATACACCGTCGATGGCGGCGTGATGAATCTTCGTGACCATCGCGAAGCTGCCTTTCGGAATTCCCTTGACGTTGTCGAGCCCCTCGATAATCCAGGCCTCCCACAATGGCTTGCGCAGGTCGAGAGGTCGCGCATGGATTCTGGCAGCCACAATGCAAAGCTGGCGCCAGTCACCCGGTTTCGGCAGTGCGATGTGACGGACGTGAAATTCAAGATTGAAGTCAGGATCCTCAATCCAGTACGGGTGATCGAGACCCATCGGCACACGCACCAGCCGCTGCCGAAACGCGCGCGCCTTGTGCATGCGATCGTCAAAAAATTTCAGGATCTGCTTGAAGGTAACGTGGCCGTCGGGCGCACTGCTCTGATCGTAGATCGACAAGGAGCCGATATGCATCGGCGTCGCGCCGGTTTCCATGTACAAGAAGGACGAGTCGAGGCCGGAGAGCTGCTGCATATTGATGATCCGAAAATTGGCAGGCGTTTAACGCACCAGCCGAAGTCAATTCTGTGAAAAGATATCGCGAGAAGCGCACCGTGTAAGCCGACACCGCAAAATCGCGAATCGGCATCGCGGTATACCCGTCCATGGTTGCGACCTTGCGCGCCGGCAGTCAGGCGATCAGCGCACGGAGCAAGGCAAGTCGCCCTCCGGCGCGACGCCCTGTGTGGCGTGCACAAAGCCTATCACAACAGCTGTAAGCGCGCCGCCAGCCGGTCATTTGCCAGAACATCGTGCAGCTCGTCCGCGAGACGGCCGCATTCGGCGACTACCCGGCGCCAGTTTCTTTCGCGTTCTGCCGGCTCGAAATTGACGAAATCATGGCGGTCCGGGACCTTGCCATGTGGCAGGCTGGCAATGAATTCAGGAGACGGGCAGATCAGCACCGTGCGATCGGTGGCGTCGCTGCCATGCCGACGGTAACGCAGCGGCTTGTCGAACCAGCCCGGCGTCAGCTGCTCGAAGAAGTGCGGAAACAGGGTCAGGCGGTCCGGGTCGCTGAGCGGCAGGTCGAGGTGATAATCGATGACACCGCCGTCACGGTACATGCCCGGCGGCGCGCCGGCGATGTCGCGAACACCGGCTATGACCAGCGGGATAGCACCCGATGCCATCACCGCGTCACCCAGGTTTTCGGCAGTCAGCGGCACCCGGTGCAGGGGGAAGCCACTCGCATTATAAAAAGGCGGCAATTCGCGGCTGTCGAAAAACAGTGCGCGCGAAAAAAACAGCCCCAGCGAGCGACGACTGAATACGTTGCCGGCGGCGGCAATCAGCAGCCCGGCGGTCAGCAGTGGCCGCCAGTCAGTGGCCGTCAGGTAGCCGCAGCGTACGGTCATGATGTGCAGGCGGCAGCGCGCATGTTCAACAATCTGCTGTGCACCCTGCGGGCCGATCACGTGCTTCAGGATTTCGCGCGTCTTTGCGGTAATTTCCGCGACGTCCGGCTTGTCCGAGTAGGTTTGCGCAAGGTAGGCCTCTTCAAACCGTTCGATGGCGGCCAGTGGATCGTCCTGCGCGTAGCAGGCGAAGCGCCATGAACCAATCGACGAGCCGATCAGGTGGACGGGGCCAGCAATGGCCGGCAGCACTTCGTTAACCATAACGCGGTCGAGCTGGCTCAGCACGAGCCACTTCGCGCCGCCGGAGGCGCCAGCAATCGTGCCTATGCGTTCACTCGAAAATCCGCGTTTGCGAATGTCTTCAAATGCCGCAGGCCCCGCTTTGAAAAGGAGTGCACCGTTGCGATGGCTCAAACCTTGCGCCTATTTAGCCGATAAGTTGCGGCATTCTGCCCGACATTGTCCGACGCGTCAGCAATCGACGGGAACCCTGTGTCACCGGGCGGCGTCGAAGCCGGTGTAGAATGCACCAAACCCCCGCCGTCGTTTGGGACCGTCCTGATGAACAGAATTCTCGTCGTCATAGCTGGCGCCGCCATTGTGCTGCTGGCCGCAGAGCTCGCACTCAGCCATCGCGATATGTCGAAGCCCCTGTTTGTGGCAGCCGACGGCGTTGACGCGGGTCGCTGCCAGGACGCCGCTGCGCCCTGCCAGAGCATCGGCTATGCGCTAGGCCAGGCCGGAAAAGGCGCGGAAATCCGCGTCGCGGCGGGCAGCTTTTCCGTTGCGCAATCGGAAGACCTGTTCCTGCTGATCAGCGGCGCGGTGCAGATCGGCGGCGGCTACGATCGCGATAGTGGCTTCGTGCAGCGCGGCGAAGCAGCCACCACCCTGTCCGGCGTCCCTGAGCAGTACCGCGCAAGCTTGCGCGGCGGCGGCCTGCACGTCATAGCGGATATCAAAGGCACCAACGCGGAGCTGGCCCGGGATACGGACAAGCTGCTCACTGTCCAGGCCAAACTTCAGAAAGGCAATCAGCCGGGGCCCTGCACCGCCGGCATGGTCGACAACCTTGCCTGCGATCGCGTCGACCTGCTCGCCCACGTTCCGTTCTCGGCGATCAGCCGGCAACCGACGGCTGGCAATGATGTCTGGGGCTTCCGCGACCTGAACACGGGTCGCGAGTACGTGATTGCCGGATTCAACCGCGGTGCGGCGGTGTTCGACGTGACCAATCCGCAGGCACCCGGCGAAGTGGGTTTTATCGACGGTCAGAACGCGACCTGGCGCGACGTCAAGGTGTACCAGTACTTTGACACGTCGGCGCAGCGCTACCGCGCGTACGCCTACGTCACGACAGACGGCTCCAGCGATGGACTGTACGTCATTGACCTGAGCAATCTGCCGCACAGCGTTACCCGGGTGAGCTACCCGAGCCAGTTCAGCAGCGCGCACAACGTGTACAGCACCAGCACGGACTTCGCGACCGGCCTGGCACTGACGACAACGCCGCACCTGATTATCGCTGGCTCCAATGTGAACGTCGGGCAGTACCGCGCCTACGATCTGGCAAACCCGAGCGCGCCGCAGTTCGTGACCGGCAGCAGCGTACCGAACGTGTTGACCGGTAATGACCAGAGTTACATGCACGATGCGGCGTCGCTCGTGATCACCGACCAGCGCAAAGATACGCAGTGCGTCAACGGTGGCGCCTACTGCGAGCTGCTGCTGGACTTCAATGAAGAACGTGTTGCCATCTGGGACATCACCGACATTACCGATCCGCGCCACCTCAATGCTGGCAATGCAGAATACGCACAGCGCGGCTACGTGCATTCGGGCTGGTGGACCGAAGACCGGCAATTCATGTTCGTCCACGACGAACTTGATGAGCAGGGCTCGGGCCTGAACACCACGTTGCGGGTGTTCTCGTTGAGTAACCTGAACAGCCCGCAGCTTGCCGGCACCTGGACCGGCCCCACCAACGCGATCGACCACAACGGCTTTGTGCGCGGCAATCGCTACTACATGTCGAACTACAAACGCGGCCTGACGATTCTCGATATCAGCAATCCCGCGAGCCCGGTCCTGACGGCTCACCTCGACACCTACCCGTTTGCCGATAATTCCGGATTTTCCGGGGCCTGGGGTGTATATCCCTACCTGTCGAACGGCACAATCGCGGTAAGCGATATCAACAGCGGCGTTTATCTCGCGCGCGACCGCAGTCGCGACGTTGCGGCTGGCAGCCTCTCGTTCCAGTCATCGTCCTACGGCGCCGTTGAAGGCCAAACCGCCGGGCTGACCGTGACTCGCACAGGCTCTGGCGCCGGCGCGGTCAGCGTCGACATCGAAACCGTGCACGCTACCGCGGACGCGAGCGACTACACGCTGCAGACGACAACGCTGAACTGGGCGGACGGCGATGGCAGCACGCGCACCGTAGCTATCGCCGCAGTCGCAGACGGCACCAGCGAGAATCTTGAACTGCTGATCGTACGGCTCGTCAACCCGACCGGGGGCGCCACTCTTGGCGACCGGAATTCCGCGCAGCTGTACGTGAGCGAGGCGGGTTCTGCGAGCGAACTGCAACTGCTGAACAACGACATCCAGGTGACCGAGCGCGGCTTTGGCAGGGCGATCGTTGTTTTGCAAAGAACGGGCAGTGCTGCAGGCGCCGTGTCCGTTGATTATTCGCTGACCGCGGGCGACGCAACGGCGAACGTCGATTTTACCGGCGCGACCAGCGGCACGGTGTCGTGGGCTGACGGCGACGCCAATCCCAGGTCACTGGAATTCCTGATCAGCGACGATGGCAGCAGTGAATCGCAAGAGTTTTTCGAGCTGACATTCAGTAATCCGAGCGGCGCGGCGCTCAGCGGTTCCGCAACCCAGCGCGTAACGATACTGAACGGCATCGGTACTAACCTCGCGCCGAACGCGATCGTTGCGAGCGGCACAACCGTTGCGGAGAATACGCCGGTCACGCTGGACGGCAGCCAGTCCAATGATCCCGACGGGGATACATTAAATTATCAGTGGACGCAGATTGGTGGCCCGACGGTTACCTTGAGCGCGACGACGACGGCAGTCACGACGTTTACCGCTCCTGACGTAGCTTCCGACACGCTGCTGCAGTTCCGCCTGACGGTCAGCGACCCTGCCGGTCTGTCGAACTCGGCGACCGCGAATGTCACCGTCACGAACAGCAATCCAGCGCCAGCCTCTGGCGGTGGTGGTGGTGGTGGTGGCGCGCCGGGCTTACTGCTGCTCATCGCGCTGTGGCTCGCCGCGTTGCAGCGAACGCTTATTCGAAAGGATCGCGCTTGATAATCGTTTGTTCGCGATCGGGGCCCGTCGAAATGATATCGAGCGGAATTCCGGCTATTGCCTCTATACGCTCGAGATAATCCCGCGCGTTCTTCGGCAGATCCTCGTAGCGCGTCACGCCGACTGTCGAATCGCTCCAGCCCGGCATGTCTTCGTAAACCGGCTCGCATTCGGCGAGGCGATCAAGAATTAGCGGCACCCCCGTCACCGGCTCGCCATTGATCTCGTAACCCACGCAAATTCGAATCGTCTCAAGTCCATCAAGCACGTCCAGCTTGGTGACGCACAGACCGGATACACTGCTGTTGATGATCGAGCGGCGCAGCGCCACCGCGTCGAACCAGCCGCAGCGGCGCGGCCTGCCCGTGGTCGCGCCGAATTCCGCGCCGACCGAAGCGAGGTGCTGGCCCATATCGTCGAACAGCTCGGTAGGAAACGGCCCGGCACCGACTCGCGTCGTATAGGCTTTCACGATACCGAGGATGTAATCGAGATGCCGCGGACCCACTCCGGTACCGATGCTCGCCGCAGCGGCTACCGTATTCGACGACGTCACGAACGGATAAGTACCGTGATCGACGTCAAGGAACGTACCCTGCGCGCCTTCAAACAAAATGCTTTGATCGGCATCGGCCAGGTCCTGCAGTACCTGGGTCACGTCGGCTGTAATTGGCCGTACCGTTTCCGCCGCGAGCATTGCGTCATCCAGCGTTTTCGCGAAATCGACGGTATCCGTGCGAAAGTAGTTTTTCAGGATAAAATTATGGAAGTCGAGAACTTCACCAAGCTTGGCGGCGAATTTTTCACGGACGAATAAATCCGACACCTTTAAAGCCCGTCGCGATACCTTGTCTTCGTAGGCAGGCCCGATACCACGGCCAGTCGTGCCGATGGCTTTCGCGCCGCGCGCCTTCTCACGTGCAACATCGAGCGCGACATGCGACGGCAGTATCAGCGGGCAACCGTAGCTGACCTTTAGTCGTTCATAAACCGGTACGCCGTTCGCGATCAGCTCATTCGATTCGTGAATGAGCGCGTCGAGCGACAACACTACGCCGTTGCCGATCAGGCATTGCACGCCATCGCGCAAAATGCCTGAGGGGATCAGGTGCAACACGGTTTTCTTGCCGCCGATTACCAGCGTATGACCCGCATTGTGGCCGCCCTGGAAGCGCGCCACGGCCGCGGCACGATCGGTCAGCAGGTCGACAATCTTGCCCTTACCCTCGTCGCCCCACTGGGTGCCGATGACAACTACATTTTTTCCCATCTTTGCAAAAGGCTCCTTGGACGCCCGAATCAGGACCGCACTGCGAACAGCAGCAACAGGCCGGCTGCCATCGCCACCGCCCCGGCCAGGCGCAGGTTATTGTCGCCGAGCGCCGCCATGCGCGCGACGGTCTTCCTAAAATTTCCCGGACTGACGAAGGGAATCATTCCTTCGATGATCAGGTACAGCGCGAGCGCCGTGAAAATATCCTGCCACATGGTGGTGTGCCGCTAACCCTGTCCGCCGTCAGGCCTGCCGACTGCGCCATGCAGCGCAAGCCGGCGCCAACATTGACGCAGGCGCTCTAGCGCGAGCCATCCTTGTTGTTCAGATAGCGGAAGAAATCGTTCTTCGGATCGAGCACGATCAGATCACCGGATTCACCAATCGAGTTCCGGTAGGCGTCGATGCTGCGATAGAACGCATAGAATTCCGGATCCTGGTTGTAAGCCTCTGCGTAAAGTTCAGCCGCGCCTGCATCGCCTTCGCCGCGCAATTTCTGGCTGTCGCGATAAGCCTCTGCGAGGATTACGGTCCGTTCCCGGTCCGCGGTAGAGCGCAACTGTTCCGCTCTCTCACGACCTTCTGCACGTCGTTCTGCCGCAACCCGCGCGCGTTCTTCGCGCATTTGCTGGTAAACAGAATTACGCACTTCATCCGGGAATTCGACCTGCTTGACGCGCACGTCGATCAATTCAACACCCAGACCCTGCGCAGCAGCCTTTGCTGTTTCCAGCATGTCGCGCATCAGCTCCGCCCGCTCAACCGAGATTGCCTCAGACACAGAGCGTTTGCCGAACTCGGTCACGATCGCATTCTTGATGATCTCGGACAGACGATCATTCGCCATCTGCTGCACGCCGCCGGTCGACTTGTAGTACTGGACCGAATCGACGATCCGCCACTTGACGAAAAAGTCGACCTGCAGAGCCAGCCGCTCTGCAGTGAAGATACGTTCCGGACGATCCTGGATCGTCATGATGCGCTTGGGAAACTTGCGCACTGACTGGAACACCGGAATTTTCCAGTGCAGACCGGGCTCGTAGTTAGCTTCAACCACTTCACCGACCTGCAGCTTGATAGCCAGTTCGCGTTCGTTAACGGTGAACGCAGACAGCCCCAGGATGATCAGGGCGAGACCAAGGATGACTATGCCGCCAAAGCGAACGTCACTCATTCGCGTGTCCTCCGTTCACGTTCCGGAATTTTTTCGCTGTCCGGCGTTGACGACACCGACGGCGACTGCGACGAACTGGTGCGGGACGAATCCGCGCGACCGCCCTCGCGACTGTCGCTACCGCCCTTGATGAGCTGGTCGATGGGCAGGTACAGCAGGTTGCCGCTACCGTCCGCATCGAGGATGACCTTGTTGACGCGACTGTAAACATCCTCCAGCGCTTCGAGGTACAGGCGCTCGCGCGTGACGCGCGGCGCTTTCTTGTATTCCGTCAGCAATGCGAGAAAGCGATTCGCGTCACCTTCCGCGTCGGCGATCAGCCGATCGCGATACCCTTCGGCATCCTGCAGCATACGCGCGGCGGAACCGCGGGCTCGAGGAATAATGTCGCCGGCGTAAGTTTCTGCTTCGAGAATAAATCGATCACTGTCGTTACGCGCTTTCTGCGTGTCGTCGACCGCCGCCTGCACCGCTTGCGGGTAATCGAGTTTCTCGAGACTGATTGAGGTTACCGTGATGCCGGCGTCGTAGCTGTCGAGGGTCGCCTGCAGAATCTCCTGCGTGCGCGGTGCGATCTGGTCGCGGCGCTCGGTGACAAGTACCTCGAGCGTGCTGGTGCCGACGACTTCGCGCAACGCGCTTTCCGTTACGTCCTGCAGCGTCGATTCCGGATCGACGACTTCGAAGCTGTACTTGACGGGATCTTCACGCCGGTACTGCACCACCATCTGCACGAATACGTACTGTTCGTCGGCCGTCAGTATCTCGGTGCGAAACGCGTAGTTCGCCACGGCATTGGTGTTCACGATGTCGACGGTTTCAACCGGGTACGGCCAATGCCAGTGCAGGCCCGGCAAGGTCGTCGCCGTGTATCCGCCAAATCGCTGCACGACACCGCGCTCGGCTTCGTCCACCCGGTACAGTCCGGTCAGCGCCCAGGCGACCAGCAGCAACAGGCCGAGTACCCAGCCGCCACCGGCACCGGGCGAGGAAGCGGAACCGCCGCCACCCTTGCCGCCGAAAATACCGGCCAGCCGGCGCTGCCAGCTTTGCACGATCTTGTCGAGATCGGCTGCTTCGTCACCCTCGCGTTTCCACGGGTCCTTGCCTTTTCCAGAATCATTCCAGGCCATAACGCTTTATCTCTGTATTGCCGTGCCCTGCGAACCCGGCGTTCGCAATGGCTCAAATTGATCCGCAGCGAGACTCTCACGCTTCAAAAAGCGCTGCAAATCCCTCTCCGGCATTAGTAGCTCCAGCAGCCAGCCGCCCTCATCCAGCCCGGTCTCAGTCTCGACCGCGCTGAGCTCGAATAGGCGTGCGCGCTGGCGGCCCTGATCGGGGCCAAGGCGCATCATACCGTGTACCATTTTCCGGCGCAGGCGATTTGCGATGGTTTCTTTGAGCTGCGGGATGCCTTCGCCGCTGATTGCGGACAGCCACACTGCCCTGCCGCTGCCCTTGCGGTTTGCGTTGACGCGGGGTTTGCGCGCCAGCTTGTCGATCTTGTTGTAAACCCTGACCTGCGGCACTTCATCGGCACCGAGTTGCTTCAATACTGCGTTGACCTGGCGTACGCGCTGCCAGCGCTGCGGATCGCTGGCATCGATGAGATGCAGGATCAGGTCGGCTTCGCGCGCTTCCTGCAAGGTCGAACGGAATGCCGCGACCAGCTCGTGCGGCAAATCGCGCACGAAGCCAACCGTATCGGCAAGAATGATCTCTGCACCGTCCGGCAGTTCGACACGCCGCACCGTGGGATCCAGCGTGGCGAACAGCTGGTCCTGCACGTACACATCGGCATCGGTCAAGGCATTGAACAGGGTTGATTTGCCGGCGTTCGTGTAGCCGACGAGTGCGACCGTCGGAATTTCGGCGTTCAGGCGGTTCTGGCGATTCATGGCGCGCCGGCTGTCGACCTGATCGAGCCGCAGGTGCAGCTGGCGAATGCGCGCCGCGAGCAGGCGCCGGTCCGTCTCCAGCTGGGTCTCGCCGGGGCCGCGCAGGCCGATACCGCCCTTTTGCCGCTCCAGGTGGGTCCAGCCGCGCACCAGGCGCGTCGACAGGTGCTCGAGCTGGGCCAGTTCGACCTGCAGCTTGCCCTCAAAACTGCGGGCACGCTGGGCGAAGATATCCAGGATGAGGCCGGCACGATCCAGTACCCGGCATTTGAGTTCGCGTTCCAGGTTGCGTTCCTGGCTGGGACTCAACGGCGCGCAGCTGATAACCAGTTCCGCATCGGCCTCGCGCACCAGCGTGGCCAGTTCGGCAACTTTGCCCTTGCCAATGAAGAACCGCGGGTCCGGGTGCTTGCGGGCGCTGGTGAGCTCGCCGGCAATAGTGGCGCCGGCCGAGCGTGCGAGCTCGGCAAACTCCGTGCGTTCAGCGTCATCGGGGGCGCCGCCGAGCGCCGCGTGCAGGAGAATGGCGCGTTCGCCACTCTTGGGGCGCTCAAACAATCACGGCCTCCTCGAGTCCCGCAAGGGGGTGTTGGGGCCTCGCCAACTTGCGAAACCTTCCGTACCAAACCCGCCAGCGAGCGTTATTCCCGCAGACGGATGCGGCAGACGGCGACGCACCATAAAGATCAGGAATCGGTGGAAAACCACGGCGATCGGCAAGCGGCGAACCGCTGGAACCGGGGACAGGACAATGGCCCTGAACATCGGGCTGCGGCGTTGCAAAAGCCGGCGGTGGCTTGCCTTGCAGACGGCTAGTCGTCAGCGTCTCCGCCATCATCGTCGGGCAACGGCAGGCGCACGTTGCGTGACGGCACGATCGTGGAAATCGCGTGTTTGTAAACCATCTGATTGACACTGTTCTTTAGCAACACCACAAACTGATCAAAAGAATCGACCTGGCCCTGCAGCTTGATGCCATTGACCAGGTATATGGACACAGGGACCTTTTCCTTACGCAAAATGTTCAGAAAGGGATCCTGCAATGACTGTCCCTTGGCCATGTCACGGCCTCCTTATTTTTATTACATTCATTGTTGTATTTATGTCGGTCGGCAAGACCCGACCAAAATGAACGCCACAAAGCCCATAGCGCGGGAAAAGTCTATCACAGGGTCTCGGGCCCGAATCCGAAATTATTGTGACAATTCGTCGCCAATACGCCCAACGATGGCGCTCAATACGCCGTCTTCAAGGGGATCGAAGGTATGCAGCGATGGTTCCGAGCGTAACCAGGTGTGCTGTCGTTTCGCGAGCTGCCGGGTCGCGGCCCGCGCCCGGGCGCTGGCCGTTGGCAAATCAGACTGCCCGGCCAGGTACGCCCAGAACTGGCGGTAGCCTACCGCGCGCATCGAGGCATGGGCCGGCGTCAGCGCCGGCCGCGCCATCAGGCCGCGGACTTCATCGATAAAACCCGCCGCCAGCATCGATTCGAGGCGTGCCGCAATGCGCCGGTGCAGTTCCGCCCTTGCGGCAGGCAGCAACGCAATTTTCAGGTAGCGGTGAGCCGCGGCCGGCCGCGTTTCTCTTTGCCATTCGGTCAATGGTTTACCGCTGAGCCGGAATACCTCCAGCGCCCGCTGAATTCGCTGGCTGTCGTTTGGATTGATGCGGGCCGCCGCCTCGGGATCGACGCTCACCAGCTCGGCGTGCAGTGCCGGCCAGCCGAGCTCGGCGGCTTCGTTGTCCAGTGTCTCACGCAATGACGGCGAGGCATCCGGCAGCCTGGCGATGCCCTGGGTCAGCGCCCGGAAGTACAGCATCGTTCCGCCAACCAGCAAGGGGATCCGGCCAGCCGCGTGAATTTGCTCGATGGCCAGTAGTGCATCGCGCACGAAGCTGCCGGCCGAATAGGTTTCTTCCGGTTCGCAGATATCGATCAGGCGATGCGGCACTTTGGCCAGCGTTGCCGCATCCGGCTTGGCGGTACCGATATCCATGCCGCGGTAGACGAGCGCCGAATCAACACTGACGAGGTCGACGGGAAAGCGTTCGGCGAGGTGAATCGCAACCTCGGTCTTGCCGGATGCCGTCGGGCCCATCAGGCAGATGACAGGGGATGTTCGCAAACTACTGGCCGCGCAGGAACAGGCGATCGAGTTCGGCGAGACTGACGGCCGTCCAGGTTGGCCTGCCGTGGTTGCATTGATCGGCGCGCTCGGTCGTTTCCATTTCGCGCAGCAGCGCGTTCATCTCCGGCACCGTCAGCGCGCGATTCGCACGCACCGAGTGATGGCAGGCCATAGTCGCGAGAATTTCATCGCAGATGTCGTCGACGCGACTGCTGCTGCCACTTTCTGCCAGATCGGACAGCACGTCGCGCACCAGCGCTTCCGCATCCGCCTGTTTCAGCAAGGCGGGCAATTCGCGCACCAGCAGGCTGGTCGGACCGCCGCGATCCAGCACGAGGCCGAGGCGCAGGAAAACATCGGCGTATTCTTCGGCCAGTGTCGCTTCGCGTTCCGACACGCTGATCGAGGTCGGCACCAGCAACGGCTGGCGCGTCAGCTCGCGTGCGGTGAATGACTTTTTCAAACGCTCATAAAGTATGCGCTCATGCGCGGCGTGCATGTCGACAACCACGAGACCGTCAGCGTTTTCCGCCAGAATGTAGATGCCCGCGAGCTGCGCGATGGCAAAACCGAGCGGCGGCGTGTCGGCGGCGGCCCGCAGCGGTGCCGGATGCGGGTGGTGACTCGCCGACGACGGGGACGACAGGGACGACGGCGGTGACATCGCCCGATACGCCGCCAGCGCGTCCGCGACCTTGTGGCTGTGTGCGCCCTGCCCCGCTCGCGCAGCCGGTCCGCCCAGCGGCATTGCGTGCTGCCCCGGAGTGGCTGGCGCAGCAACTCGCGTCGGGCTATGGCTGTGCGCACCGGGCCGCGTCGCGGCAAGCGCCTGCTCCAGCGTTTGCGACACGATGCCGTGCAGTCGGCGGCCGTCACGAAAGCGCACTTCGTGTTTGGCAGGATGTGCATTCGCATCGACACCGGCAGGATCCATGCTGAGAAACAGTACGTACGCGGGGTAGCGACCGTGAAACATCACATCGCGATACGCGTGTCGTGCAGCGTGACTCAGGGTCTTGTCGCCGATACTGCGGCCATTGACAAACCAGTGCTGCAGATCCGGCTGGCTGCGATTGAACGTTGGCAGCGCAAGCCAGCCGCGCAATGCGATGTCTTCGGTTTCGCGATTGACGAACAAGGCCTGCTCGGCGAACGCCTCACCGACTATCTTGCCAACGCGTTCCAGCTCATCGGCTTCACCCTGCGCAGCGGCGAGGTTCAGAACGATGCGCCGGTTATGCGTAACGGTAAACGCAACGTCAGCTCGCGCGAGGGCGAGGCGCCGAATCCATTTATCGATGTGGCCGAACTCGGTACGTTCGGTGCGCATGAACTTGCGACGCGCCGGCGTGTTGTAGAACAGGTCCTCGACCTCAACCGTCGTGCCCTGCGGATGCGAAGCCGGACGTGGCTCGGACAGTCGACCGTTGTCCGCAATAATTTGCCAGGCCCCGTCCTGTTCCGCCGTGCGTGAGGTCAAGGTCAGGCGCGCGACGCTGCCGATACTCGGCAATGCTTCGCCGCGAAAACCAAGCGACGCGACCGCTTCGAGATCTTCGAGGCTTGCGATCTTGCTGGTGGCGTGACGGGACAGCGCCAGCGCCAGCTCGTCTTGCGGAATGCCCTTGCCATCATCACGAACGCGCAGCAGCTTCGCGCCGCCGGCAATGATATCGACAGTAATCGCCTGCGCCCCGGCATCGAGACTGTTTTCAATCAGCTCCTTGACGACCGATGACGGTCGCTCAACCACCTCGCCGGCGGCGATCTGATTGACGAGGTGGCCGGGAAGCTGGCGAATCGGCATGCGAATGGGACACGGGTACGGAACGAGCGCGCATTCTTTCAAATGCGCGGCCGTTTGGGTAGCGCGGTGTCAGGAGCCGGAAATTAAGGGGATACGCAGGGTCTGGCCAACCCGCACGCGATTGCCCGACAGATTATTCGTCGACTTCAGCGCGTTCATGCTCACTTTGTAGCGCGCCGCGATCTCGGAGAGCGTATCGCCGGGCACGATCACGTACTGCAGCGGCGCCGACGGTGCGCGCTTCGCGTTCATCGCGATACGCGTATCGGGTGGCGGATTCGCATGAAAATATTTGTTGATACCCACGAGGATCGCATCAGCCAGGCGCCGCTGATGCTGCTCGCTGCGCAGCTTCTTTTCTTCGGCGGGATTCGAAATGAATGCCGTTTCCACGAGGATCGACGGCACGTCCGGCGATTTCAGCACGAGCAGGCCTGCCTGCTGCACTTTGCGACGATGCACCGGGCCGATACGCGCCAGCTCATTGATCACCTGCTCGCCGACATCAAGGCTCGCGCTAAGCGCTGCGTTCTGCGAAAGATCCAGCAATACCGATGCCAGCACCTTGTCCTTGTCGGCGAGCGATACGCCACCCACCAGCGCAGAAGCGTTTTCACGTTCTGCCAGTCTTTTCGCGGCTTCATCACTCGCGCCTTTCAGCGACAGCACGTACACGGATGCGCCTTTCGGATTCGGGTCGTCCACTGCATCGGCGTGCACCGAGACAAACAGATCAGCCTTGTTGCGCCGGGCAATCTCGGAGCGCTCGCGATGATCGACGTAGATATCTTCACTGCGTGTCAGGATCGCACGCATGCCCGGTTGCGCATTGATACCCTCAGCGAGCAGGCGGCTCACCGACAGCGCGACATTTTTTTCGCGGGTGCGTCCACGTCCAACTGCACCAGGGTCGTGGCCACCGTGGCCGGGATCAACGGCGATGACGATATCGCGACCGCTTTGATAATTATCCGTCGCACGCTTCACTGCTTCCAGCGGACCACGTCCCTGCAAGTCGATAACGAGCCGATCGCCGTACTTGCCGTTCGGGCCGGCAGTGAAACTGCGTGAACGCACCGTCTCCGCAAGATCGAGCACGACGCGCAACTGGCCGTTGGTGCGCAGGCCGCTGCGAATCGAACGAATGGCGCCATTGCCCTGCGGCATGTTCTGCAATGATTCGGCTAGTCGACTGTCTTTCAGGTCAACGACCAGGCGATCGGGGCCTCGCAATGTGAAAATCTTGTGGGCAACCGGTTCGCTCAGATCGAGCACGACGCGGGTCCGGCCACCCTCGGTCCAGACGCGAATATCCTGCACCGTTGCCGCGGCATGGGCGGCAACGCCTGCCGTGAGCAGCAGCAAAGCAAGACATGTCTGGCGAAGGTGCATCGTGGTTAGCGGGCCCGGTTATGACAAACGCGTCGGGCCAGTATACGAATCTGGCAGCAAAAGCCAACATTTTTTCTTTCAATATTATAAAGATAGGGCCGATACTTAACAGTCTACGGGACTAAGAGTGGCCCGCCCGCGCCGGTGAAATCGACGGACTTCTGCCAGGCTGTTGCCCGCTCGCTCTGCGCGACAATGGTCGCCACCCGGCCGGACGCCTGGTAGTCGAGCCGGATCAGGACATCGGCCTGCGCGAACAATCCGGGAACGCGCTCCGGCCATTCGACCAGCAGGAGGCCGTCGCTGAGCTCGTCCCAGCCCAGGAATTCCAGCTCCTCTGCGGAGCCGATGCGGTACAGATCGACGTGATACACGGTCCCGCCCGCAAGCTCGTAGGGCTCGACGAGCGTGTAGGTGGGGCTCGGCACCGGCCCGTCGTGACCAAGTCCGCGAATGAGGGCGCGCGCCAGCGTGGATTTGCCGGCACCCAACTCACCCTGCAGCAGGATCAGCCAGCCGGCCGCGCGCTCGGGAATCTGCCGTGCCAGCTGTGTGCCGAGTTCTATCGTCGCCGACTCATCGGCGAGCAACAGTCGTTGCGTCATGGATTGACCCACGGGCGCAGTTCTTCGAGCACGTCCGATGCGAGCAGGCCGCGCTCGCCAAAGGTCGCCGCCGCATCAGCCGCCGACGCGTGCACCTCAACGGCGACCGCCGCAGCGGTTTCGAGCGGCAAGCCCTGCGCCAGCATCGCGGCAACGATACCGGTGAGCACGTCGCCCATGCCCGCGGTCGCCATACCGGGGTTGCCGGCGGTGCACATCAGCGCCGGCCCGTTGCGATTGGAAATCAGCGTGCGATGCCCTTTCAGTACGGCACAGCCGCCGTATTTCTGCTGCAGTGCGGCCAGTGCGGCGCGGCGATCGCGCTGCACCGCCTGCGCGCTGCTGCCGCCCAACAGCCGCGCTGCTTCGCCAGGATGTGGCGTCAGCACGCGTCGTGAATTCTTGTCGGGCGCCGCGGCCAGCAGGTTGAGGCCATCAGCATCGACCACCATTGGTATCGACACTTTGCGTGCTGCGGCAAACATGGCGCGCGACCAGTCGTCACGACCCAGCCCCGGACCGATCGCGATGACGGTCGCCACAGTGAGCAACGCCGCAAGACCATCGGCATTGATTCCGTGACACATTAGCTCCGGACGGGATGCCGGAATGACGGCGGCATTATCAGGGTGCGTGGCAACGCTGACGCGACCCGCACCGGCACGCAGGGCCGCTTCGCCGGCCAGGCGCGCGGCACCCGGCATGCCCGGCCCGCCACCGACGATCAGCACATGACCGAAGTCACCCTTGTGAGCCGCGCGCGCGCGGGGCGGCAAATTTCTGGTAACCAGCTTTGAATCGATCAGCTCCAGCACCGGGCTGCTTGCGGCGAACGCCGCTGCCGGCGCACCGAGATCGGAATAGTAAATGCGCCCGGCGTGCGTAATGCCGTCGTTGAAATACAGGCCCGCCTTGCGGCCGACAAAGGTCGCCGTTACGTCGGCCTGCACTGCGATACCGAGCTGCGCGCCGGTGTCACCGTGAATGCCGGTTGGAATATCGAGTGCCAGGCAGGGCGCCGCGTGCAAACTGATCGCCGCTACTGCATCGGCGTAAACGCCGTCAATGGGACGATCAAGGCCACTGCCAAGCAGGGCGTCGACGATGAGCTCGGCGCGTTCATCGAGCGCGCCATTGAACGGCGCAATCGAAACGCCTGACATTTTTGCTTCTTCCCAGCCACGTCGCGCGTCGCCTGTCAGGGTTGCAGGATCCACGACGTACAGCACATCCACCTTTTTGCCAATCCCGGTTGCCAGGTTCGCCAGCACATAGCCATCGCCCGCGTTGTTGCCGCTGCCACACAGGATGGTCCAGCGCTTTGTGTTCGGAAATTCGTCGAGCGCTGTATCCATCGCAAAATGGGCAGCGCGTTTCATCAGCTCGAAGCTCGCAACGCCGGATTCAATGGTGCGCTGATCGATTGCGCGAACGTCGGCAACCGAGTAGATGGCATTTTTCGTGGACTCTATGGACATGCCGCGCATTATACTGACAACCAACCGCGAGGCTTCGAACAATCACCAGAGTGAGCACTTCATCACGCAAAACCGACTGGGCCGCGCTGAAATCGCGGCTGCAGGAATGGGCGCAGGAACTCGGCTTCCAGCAACTTGGCGTCAGCGATGTGCAGCTTGCGAACGCCGGGCAGCGGCTCACCGAGTGGCTTGCGCAGCAGTTTCACGGCGAAATGAGCTACATGTCGCGGCACGGGCCAAAACGCAGTCGGCCGGACCTGCTGGTGCCCGGCACCGTGCGCGTGCTGTCGTTGCGCATGGATTACCTGCCGGAAGACATGACGCGCGCCAAAGCCCTGCTGGATCATCCGCAGAAAGCATTTGTGTCGCGGTATGCACTGGGCCGTGACTACCACAAGGTGTTGCGCAAGCGCCTTGCGCAACTGGCCGACAGGCTTGAGCAGGAAGTCGGCGAGTTCGGTTATCGCGTTTTCGTCGACAGCGCGCCGGTGCTGGAAAAACCGCTCGCCGAAAAAGCAGGGCTTGGCTGGATCGGCAAGCATACGAACCTGATCAATCGCGATGCCGGCTCCTGGTTTTTTCTCGGCGAGCTCTACACCGACCTGCCGCTGCCGGTCGATACGCCCGAGACCTCGCACTGCGGTAGCTGCCGTGCCTGCATCGACGTGTGCCCGACGGCGGCTATCGTCGCACCGTACGTGCTGGATGCGCGACGCTGCATTTCCTACCTGACGATCGAGCTGAAAGGCGCAATCCCCGAACCCTTTCGCAAGATGATCGGCAATCGCGTGTACGGCTGCGACGACTGCCAGCTGTTTTGCCCGTGGAACAAGTTTGCCACGCTCACGGATAAAGCGGACTTCGCGCCGCGACATCAGCTCGATGACAGCGACCTCGCCGCCCTGTTTCGCTGGGATGAAACAACCTTCCTTGCGCGCACGGCCGGCAGCGCAATCCGGCGCATCGGTTTCGAGCAGTGGTTACGCAATCTTGCCGTCGGGCTTGGCAATGCCGCGACCAGCGATGACGTTATCGCCGCGCTGCAGGAACGGCGAGGGTACGATTCCGCGCTGGTGCGCGAGCATGTAGAGTGGGCGCTCGCACAACACAACGCACAATAGTCAAACAACGCACACTAAATAATTTAATTGCGGAGACACCGATGTTCAAAGCGCCCGACTCGCCCTACCTCGTGCCGTTCGATGGCAGCTTTCGCGTTGCCGACGTGCCAACGGCACCGGCGGAGATCAACCCGGACAAGGCGAAGAAGCGTCTGAAGAAAGCCCACAAGAAACTCGATCGCCTGCAACAGGTGCTGATGGCCGGCGACAATCACTCGGTACTGCTCGTATTCCAGGCGATGGATGCGGCCGGCAAGGATTCAACCATTCGCTCCGTGATGCAGGGCGTGAACCCGGCCGGCTGCCAGGTGTTCTCGTTCAAGCGACCCACGTCGCTGGAGCTGGACCACGACTTCCTGTGGCGGACCAGCACGCGACTGCCGGAACGTGGTCGTATCGGCATCTTCAATCGCAGTCAGTATGAAGAGGTGCTCGTCGTGCGCGTGCACCCGAGTATCCTGAAGCACCAGAAACTGCCGCACTCCGAGGACACGCTGGAGTTCTGGGACGCGCGGCTCGAGTCGATTCGCAGCCAGGAACAGCACCTCGCGCGCAATGGCACGATCATCCTGAAGTTCTGGTTGAACGTGTCGCTGGATGAGCAGCGCCAGCGCTTCCTGCGGCGCCTCGACAGGCCCGACAAGAACTGGAAGTTTTCGGCAGCGGACGTGCGGGAGCGCCAGTTCTGGCCGCAATACATGGACGCCTACGAACAGGCCCTGAACGCCACGTCGCGGCCATGGGCACCGTGGTACTCGATCCCGGCGGACGACAAGCCCGCGATGCGTGCCGCGGTCGCCGAAACAATCGTCAAGGCGCTGTCAACGATTGGCCTGCAATACCCGGAGCCGGATGCCGAGGAAGTCGCAACTTTCGACGAGATGCGCCGCGTGCTGGATGCCGAGACGCCTGCTGCGGAAGACTAGATCTCGACGACCAGGTTATCGATCAGGCGAGCCTTGCCAAGCTGCGCGGCGGCGAGCACCACGAGCTTGTCCGTCTCGCGATCCGGCGGCTCGAGATTTTCCGCACGGCGGATGCTGATGTACTCGGGCTCGAAGCCGAGTTCCTGCAGCCGGCCCATCGCCTGCTGCTCCAGCTCGTCATAGTTGTCATGACCGGTATGCAGTTCGTGGCCGATCTTCTCAAGCTCCGCGTACAGCTGCGGCGCGAGCTTGCGCTCATCTTCACTCAGGTACTGGTTGCGCGAGCTCAGCGCCAGCCCGTCTGCTTCACGCAGGGTCGGGCCGGTGACGACTTTGGTCGACAGGTGCATGTCTTCGACCATGCGCCGGATAACAAGCTGCTGCTGGAAATCCTTTTCGCCGAACACGGCAACATCCGGCTGCACCAGGCTGAACAGGCGACTGACGACCGACGTTACGCCGTCGAAATGCCCGGGACGATTCAGGCCGCAGAACTCTTCGGTGAGCACCGGCACCTTCACTGACGTCGCCACGTCGGTGCCAAACGGGTAGATCGTCTCGACGCTGGGAATAAACAGGATGTCCGCATTGGCGCGCTTCAGGTGCCGCTTGTCGCGTTCCAGCGTGCGCGGGTACTTGTCGAAATCTTCGCCTTCACCAAACTGTGTCGGGTTCACAAAAATTGTCACGACAACCCGCTCCGCATGTTCGCGCGCGAGCGCCAGCAGGCTCAGGTGACCTTCGTGCAGGTTACCCATCGTCGGTACCAGGGCGATGTGATCGTCAGCGCGCCGCCAGACCTTCAATAGGTCGCGGAGTTCGTCGCGGTCTTCAATAATTTCCAATTAGGAATTCCTGTGGGTGAATAAATGGCAAGGCTCAGGAGAAACAGTGTTCCGCTGCGGGATAACTGCGATCCTTGACGGCCGTCACGTAAGCGTTAATGGCTGCGCCGGGCGCATCGTGGCCCGACATGAAATTGCGTACGAAGCGTGGCGTGCGCCCCATGGTGATATCCAGAATGTCATACAGAACGAGTATCTGCCCGTCGACATCGGGGCCGGCACCGATTCCGATAACCGGTACCTCCAGCGCGCTGGTCACGACCGAGCCGAGTTCGTTCGGCACGCATTCCAGCAGCACGATATCGGCGCCGGCGTTCTGCAGGCGCTTCGCGCTTTCCGCCATCCGCCTGGCATCATCAGGATCGCGGCCCTGCACTTTAAAGCCGCCGATCTTGTGCACGGACTGCGGCTTTAGTCCTAAGTGCGCGCACACGGGAATGTCGTGGCGCGCGAGGTACTCAACAATATCGATCTGACTGTCGCCGCCTTCCAGCTTGATCATCATCGCGCCGCCTTCCTGCATCAGCGCGACAGCATTCTCCAGCGCCTGGTCCGGATTGCGGTAGCTCATGAACGGCATGTCGGCAACGAGAAACGCTCGCCGCAAGCCACGCGCCACGTTGCGCGTGTGATAGATGATGTCCGTTACCGTAACCGGCACCGTCGTATCGTGGCCCTGGATAACCATGCCGAGCGAATCACCGACCAGCACCAGGTCTATTCCCGCGGCGTCAACGAGCATCGCGTAGCTGGCGTCGTACGCGGTCAGGCAGGCGATCGGTTCGCCCTTCTCTTTCATCGCGCGCAGCGTCGCAATATTGACCGGCGGTTCGGCCATACCGCGTTGCTGTAGTTGTGTGTACATGGCTTACTCCGCCGTCTCGGTCGGGTTGCGCATCATAAAGGATTTGCGGCAGCGCCGCGCAAGCCGTTCAGGCGAGCGCCATGGCCGCCGCAGGATTGAAGAAATGGCGGCCGCCGGTGGTGCCGCGGATCTGCTCGAACAGGCGCTGGTAATCTGCGTCATTGCCAACCGGGTCGATCTCTGCCGCATTGACAATAAGCAACGGCGATTCATCGAAATTGTAAAAATGCCGCGCGTAGGCATCCGCCAGTTTTTCGAGATAAGCGCGATCAATCATGCGTTCGTAGGGAATGCCACGCCGCGCGATGCGCCGCAGTAACGCATCGGCAGGCGCCTGCAGGTACACCACGAGATCGGGCACCGGTGCTTCGATGTCGAGCTTGTCGCGGATTTGCCGGTACAGGCTCATCTCTTCGCGATCCAGCGTTGCCTCGGCGAACAGCTCATCCTTGTCGATGTGAAAGTCGGCGATCCGCACCGGCGAGAACATATCCGATTGCCGCAGGTCTTCCATTTGCTTGGCACGCTGGAACAGGAAAAACAGCTGCGCCGGCAGCGCGGCGCTGCGGCCCCTTCTGTAAAAACGTTCCAGGAACGGATTTTCACCGGAGGGCTCGAGCACAAGTTCACCGTTAAAACTTTCCGCAAGCCGACGCGCAAGGCTCGTCTTGCCAACGCCGATCGGCCCTTCGATCGCAATAAAACGCGGCGCGGCAGCCACGTCGGCTGCACGTTTGGACGGCAACGGGTTTATCTCGGGAATGCTCAAACGCTATCTCTTGTCGCTACTCTGTCGGGCTAATCCAGGCGGGCAATGCGCGGCTCGCTCATGCAAGCAGCGCCAGCCAGCACCGCAATCGTTGCATGGCCCGGAATGCGCAGCTCCGGGGCGATGTCCTTGAGTGGCAACAATACAAAATTTCGCTCGACGATGCGCGGGTGCGGGACGGTCAATGTTGGTGTAGCGATGACCTCCGAGCCGTAGGCGAGCAGGTCAAGATCCAGTGTGCGCGCCCCCCAGCGTTCGCCGTCACGGACGCGTCCCTGTTGCTTTTCAATGGCTTGCAGCTGAGCGAGCAAGTCGAGGGGCGAAAGCCTGGTCAATAACGCCGCAGCGGCGTTGATGTAATCCGGCTGGTCCGGCGGCCCGACCGGTGCCGAGCGGTACAGCGCGGAACGCAACAGGAGCTGTGAATCGGGAATACCGGCAAGCGCCATGAACGCCCTGCCGATCTGCACGACGGGATCGGCAAGGTTACTGCCGAGCCCGATGTAGGCCGGCCACCAGTGCGGCCGCGCGTTGCTCACGTAGTCGACGTGGTCGCAGGCTTGCGCCGCGGCCGACGACGACGCCGGCCCTTTTTCTTTTGTCCGCCGCGCACATCGAAACTGGCATCGCGCTCTTCAGCCGATTGCGTCTGTACGTCGGTCCAGAACGTAGCGAGCTCGGTCGCGACCTCGCCGACTTCGGCGCGCAGCACGAAGAAATCGTAGCCGGCACGAAAACGTTTGTGCTCCAGCAGTTTCAGCGCGCGACGCCCGCTGTTCTGCTCGAAGCGGGGTTGCAACGCCAGCATCTCGCGCATCGGACCGGTAAAGCGTTTCGGAATCGAGATACGCGACTGCTGCAAACCGCTGATGTCCCAGCCGGCAGCGTTCATGGCCTGCGACGTCGACATGCCCTCCTCGTCCTCAAGCTGCCGCGCACGCTCGCGAATCGGCGCCCACAGGAAAACGCCGATCAGGAACATCGGCGTGATCGACTTGCCCTCGGCAACCCGCTTGTCGGTATTGATCAGCGCGGCATCGACGAACGCGCGAAACTTTTTGTCCTTGTCGAGATACTCATCCGTCTCCGGAAACAGCTGCCGAAACAACTGGTGCTCACGCAGCAGCGTAAAAGTCCGGTGCGCGTGGCCGTCCTGGAACATCTTCAGGAACTCGTCGAACAACCGTGCCGGCGGCACGTTGCGCAACAGTTCCACGCAGGGCTTCATCGCCTTCCGAACGGAACGATGAATGTCGAAGTCAAGCTTGGCGGCGAACCGCACGGCACGCAGCATGCGCACCGGATCTTCACGAAGACGGGTATCGGCATCGCCGATCAGCACAAGGCGCCGCTTGCGAATATCCTTCATACCACCGACGTAATCCCAGACGCTGAAATCGGCGATGTTGTAATAGAGCGCGTTGCAGGTGAAATCGCGACGCCAGACGTCTTCCTCGATCGTGCCATAGACGTTGTCGCGCAGGATGCGGCCCTCGAGATCCTGCGTGGAGTCCGGATGATCGTCTTCACTGGCGGCACGAAAGGTAGCGACCTCGATCACTTCACGCCCGAACCGCACATGAGCAAGCCGAAACCGCCGCCCGATCAGCCGGCAGTTACTGAACAGGGCCTTGACCTCGTCCGGGCTGGCATCGGTCGCTATATCGAAATCCTTGGGGTGCAGCTCCAGCAGCGCATCACGCACGCCGCCCCCGACCAGGAATGCCTGGTAGCCCGCTTTATCGAGTCGATACAAGACCTTAAGCGCGGCATTCGAAATCTCGTTACGAGAAACGTTGTGCTTCGGGCGAGGAATAATGTCGGGTTCGATTTTTCTTTTGGAACCGCTGATTTTCAATAGAAATACCGCTTGAGGATACAATTTGCGGCCGTATAATAGCAGCCCCCGCCAGCCGGGGTACCCGAAAAACTCCGCTCCCTTCGTCTAGCGGTTCAGGACGCTGCCCTCTCACGGCGGTAACAGGGGTTCGATAAAACGCGCCAGCGTTTTAGACGCGCACAGCGCGCCCCGCAGGGGTGAAGATCGCCCAAAGGCGATCTGAATCAATCCCGGCGCTTAGGCCAAGCCAGTTCGTCCACGTGCAGTAGACACTCATCTATCAAGTGTTAAGTCGCTAAGAAAACACGGCTCGACCCACGGCTGCACCCTCATCAGGAACCACTGATTTACAATAGAAATACTGCTTGAGGATACGATTTGCCGCCGTATAATGGCTCCCCCCGCCAGCCGGGGAACACGAAAAACTCCGCTCCCTTCGTCTAGCGGTTCAGGACGCTGCCCTCTCACGGCGGTAACAGGGGTTCGAATCCCCTAGGGAGTACCAAACAAAAAAGGGCCCGCCAAAGCGGGCCCTTTTTTGTTTGGTGCTACCTCTGGAGGATTTGAGCCCCCGGTTCGACCAAATCGGCAGGATTGCCGATTTGGATCGCGCAGCGACCCGAACGAAGTGAGGGCGAGGGCCATGGACGGCCCGAGTCAAAACGCGCAGCGTTTGGGACGCGCGCAGCGCGCCCCGCAGGGGTGAAGATCGCCCATAGGCGATCTGAATCAATCCCGGCACTAAAGCCCCAACGAACACATCCACGAGCGGTGCCACATTAATATCGAGTGGTAGCAGTCAAAAAAATTCGGTTCGACCCCTATCTCCGCTCGATCTCCCCTATCTCTATCCCTAAAGTATCCGCCCACAAAAAACCCCGCACCAGGCGGGGCTTCTTGATGTTGCTTGAGCTTGCTTAGGCTTTTTTGCGTTTCGCAAAACCGATGCCTGCGAGGCCGAGGCCTAACAGCGCAAGCGTGCCTGGTTCAGGAACTGAGACTCGATCAATTTCCTGCCCTGCCAACGCGACTTCACCAATGGCGCAACAGCCATAGACTCCGTCATTTTGCCCGCAGCCGCGAACGTTACTCCTGAAACGAGACATAGCGCAATGATAGCCGCATCCCGAAACGTAAACACTTGCGCCGATAACTAAATTGAAGCATCTAAAGGATTGTCGAATGCGTCAGCCCCAACATGAGAAAAAATCAACGCCGTTCAGGGAGCACAGGAGAAGATCAAGGAAGACGAATACCCGAGGATTCTTCATTCCAGAGCGCCAGTCCGTCGACAAAAACACCGGCACCCAGATCGTATGTAACGATAGCAGAATTGCGACCTTGCTCAGAGAACCATTCACTGGAAAATCCAGCTGTATGCGCTTGGCCCGGACGCTATGTAGGTGTCAAAGTGCCGCAGGTGACTGCCGAGAGACCAACTTGGTTAATTGTGTTGAATAGAAGTGGCGGTTGATCCACCCTCATTAACAACGGCGCCGGTTGCACACAAAATAGGGCCGGCATTCGCTACCAGCGGCGATAACAGCACGACCATTGCAGTCAAAGACACTTTTTTAAGAATTTTCATAGTTTTTCGCCCCGATTAAAAATGATTTGCGTCGTCAAGAATGAAGCAAGAACTGCGCCAAATTTAAGATTCTTAAATTTTTCAATGTTTTAGTTCTTCGCTAATTTCGAAAAAATCGAGGCATGTAAAAAATTCCGACGCTTTTTCCCCAATACCAAAGGCGAAACAACCCCCACTATTTAACATAATACTATCCAATCCCCACCCTTAGAAATCACCAACGCCCCCCGGCGCAAACAGCGCGCAAACAGGGGTCGAACCGAATTCTTCCGTACAGCACGCGCCTGCCAGCGGATGCCTATCCCCTTAGAAAAATATCAAGGCCGTCAGGTAGATCCCCCCATTCACCCCACAAATCAAAACCCCGTACCCCATCACATCCCGAATATGCAGCCCCGCCACCGCCAGCACCGGGATCGCGTACAAAGGCTGGATCGCATTCGTCCATGACTCACCCAATGTCACCGCCATCACAATGCGCGGCAGGTCCGTTCCTAACTGCAGCGCCGCTTCCACCGCAATCGGCCCCTGCACTGCCCACTGCCCGCCGGCCGACGGGATAAACATGTTCAGGAAACCGGCACTCAGGAACGTCCAGATCGGCAAGGTCTCTGCCGTCGACACCGCAACAAACCCGGAGACAAACAAGGCACCCAGCCCCGACACCGCGATAATCCCCATGATGCCGGCGTACAGCGGGTACTGAATAAAGAACGGCGCCACCACCCGGCCGGCATTGCCGAGCAGCTGCAAATAATGTTTCGGTGAATCCGCCAGGCCGAGGCCGAGCGTCAGGAAAATCATGTTCATCGTGTTCAGGTTGAGTCCGCCGCCGTTCTTGAAATGCAGCACGATGTAAAACGCGCCAAGCAGTGCCAGCAACAGCGTGACAATGCGCGAACGCTCCGCGCGCTCTGAAGGTGACAAGTTGCCTTCAGCAGACGACGACTCCTGATGACTCTCCGTCACCGGCATCGCCGGCATCCTGCGAATCTCACCGGGTGCGGGACCCAGCCTTGAAACGATTGCAGTAATTGCCGTCAGTTTCGTGAACACGATCATCAGGCTCCACGCCGACAGCACGGTTGCGGACAGGCCGATCAGCCCGATCTCATTTTCAAGAAAATGCCCGGGCGTATTGATCGTCAGCGGAATTGAAGCGGACAAGCCCTGCATGCTGGTACTCGCACCGAGCCAGCCGCTGGCGACGAGCAGCGGGAAGTGCACCGCGATGCCGCGACGCTCACAGCTTTCGGCGATGATGCGCGACATGACGGCCGGCAGGATCAACGCGACGCCCCAGGAAAACATGCCGCAGATACCCGCAAGCAACGCGAGCCCGCCGTAGGCCATCGGCGCGGAACGCACGCGGTCGGAGAAAAACAAGAGTGCGCGGTGCACGGGGCGGGTATGCGCAACGATGTGACCCAGCCCGAGGATCAGCACCATCTGCATCGTGAACGCGAGCAGGTTCCAGTAGCTCACACCCCAGGCGTCGACCGTGTCGGCAAGGCCGAAGTCGGTGAACAGCAGCGCGGCAGCGATGCAGACGTAGGTAAGAAAAATTGCGATGACCAGCGGATCGGGCATCCAGCGGTCGGCAAGGCGTACCAGGAAGCGGGTGACGATTTTCAGCATCTGGCGTGACCCTGTTTAATTCCACAGATAATCGTGTTCGTCAGGTTAGCACTATCGCCTGGTCGGCACGGCGCGCGGCGCCGTAGCAGGCTCAAAATGGCGCTACGCCCCGCTCGGAAAGGCCTATAGTGCGCGCATGAGACTATCGACCAAAGCCGCACTACTTTCCGGGCTCATCTTTCCGGGCCTCGGTCATGTAATCGTAAAGTCGTACACGCGCGCCGCTTTACTTGTCGCTACCTCGTTGGGAGCCATGTACTTTATCGCTGCGGTCGCAGGCGAGCGGGCGATGACGGTAGTCGACAAAATTTACAGCGGTCAGGTACCTGCAACCGCCAGCTCGCTCTCTGAAATGGTCGCCGAATCTTCCAGCGGCAGTGACTCGACGATGACTTTGTCAATGATCGTTTTGACGATTTGCTGGATCGCTGGAATCGTCGATTCGTACCGCATCGGCAAAGCGCTCGAACAAAAAGCAGAGACCGACGCTCAATAGCGAGCCTGCTGGCGTCGCCCGGCGACGCGGTCCAATTGCAACGTTCGTTTGCATTCAAGGCCCCTGGGGATCTGCGACTTTTTATTACGGCTCGCACTGTCCCGACGTCGCCGTCGTGACCGTGACGCCGCTCAACCCCGCGCCTCGCCCCAGGTCTGTCGCTGCTCTGCGACAGCTTGATTTAATGACTAAAGTTCGCGCGCCGCGGGTCGATACCGGGTGTATCGAGCTTTGACATAAGGGCATCAGGAGACACCCCCCATGGACAGCACAGCAATCACCGGCACGACGTCGGTTCTTACCAGGATTGAACGGACTTCGCCCTTCAAGTACGACCAGACTACGCCAATCAGCGAACTGAAGGCGCCGCTTGCGACCGGTCGCAGCGCGCGCGGCGCACGTCCCATCGACGTGTTCCTGCAGGAATTTCGCTCGCTGACAAAGGCAAAATTCCAGTCACACCACCCGGCACCGCAGCCGCTCTACGCGCCGACTACTGCACCGGCGTCGGCGGATGACGTCGCGAACGAAGCGCTTGCGACCGCAAAGGAAATCACCAGCGCGACACCTCCTGCACGCGCCGCCAGAAGCATCATCACGTTTCGCTCTGTCGTTCGCGAGAGCGCCGAAGTGGTAAGCAACACGCTCGGCGAGCGTGACGATTCGAGTGAACTGGACGAAGCCGTTGGCAAAATCGACAACGGCCTGAACCAGCTGGAGTCCGAGATCGCGAATACTCGCGAGGCAACGACTTCCGTGCTGGCAATGGATACGCAGAGCAAGCTCAACACACGAATCCGGATCCGTACCCAGGAAGGCGACATCGTCAGCTTCAGCCTGCGGCAGCTTGATCGCATGAAAGCCAGCGACGCGGCCTACAGCGATGGCAACGTGAGTGCATCAAGCACGGCCGTCGAACTGTCCAGCAGCTCGCGCATGCGGCTGCGCGTCGAAGGCAGTCTGAACGAGAACGAACTCGCCGCCATTCAAAACGTGTTCGCACAGGCCGAAAGCATGGCACAGAGCTTCTACGGCGGCGATCTGGCGGCAGCGTTCAACCAGGCGCAGGGTTTCGAGTTCGACAGCTCGGAGCTGGCGCGGGTGAATCTGCGCTTCCGTTCGCGGCAGGTGTCGAACGTTGCCTACATTGAATCCGCCCGGCCCACGATCGCAGGTCCGGCCGATGCGCCGCAGAATGCGGCACAGGTATCGCCCGAGCCGGCCGTTGCCTCAGTCGCGCCGCAAACCGCGGCACCGGCACCTGCTGTCGCGGCAATGCCAGCACCGGTGGCGACACCGGCGCCGCCGGTTGTTGAGCCTGTCGCGGCCGCCACCGACGCGCCCGCAGTAGCACCGCTTGCTGATGCGCCCTCCGGGGCGATCATTGCCGATGACGCCATCGCCGGCTTCTTCCAGATGATCACGAACTTCTCGCGGAACGTCTCCGAGAGTTTCTCGATCAGTGGCAACGGTTCGAGCTTCCGCTATGAGTACTCCGAATCCTTCAAACTCGATTTGCTGAAAGCGGTATTCACGGTCGCGGCGCCAGTCGCTGCCGAACCCGCCGCGCAAACAGCAACGCAGCTGCTGGATGCGATGAAGGGACTGGCGGACTCCGCCAAGGTTTAGCACGTCACCTCGCGGCGATGCCTGTCATGGCATCGCCGCCTTCCACTTCAGCCGGATAGGCGACCCAGCTACGCGCCGTTGCCGGAAGCGTTAAGCCTCGAACAAATCCGGACAACACTTGCCGCGCATCCTGCGACGAACGCCTGTGCTGGCTGCGGCGAGGCACGCATGCGTTCGCTGTGGCAACGCCTGCTCGCCTGCTGTTCGTTGCAGGCAGGCCCGCTGGACTTTGGCCCAGACACAGCCACGGTGGAACCCCGATCGCCATCTGGTTTAATCTGGCCAGTAAGGAATTCCCTCGCAAAATAAGGTACCGCCATGAATATCGCTCGCAACATCCTTGCCGTTCTGCTCGGGCTGGTCGTTGGCAGCGGCGTCAACATGGGGCTCATCACGATCGGCCATCGGGTCATTGCTTTACCGGACGGTGCGGATGTCTCAACCATGGAAGCGCTCGCCGAATCGATGCCTTTGTTCGGCCCGGAGCAGTTTCTGTTTCCGTTCCTCGCCCACGCACTGGGCACCTTTGCCGGTGCACTGCTTGGCTTCATGATTGCGAAACAGAACCGGCAGACGATCGCCTATATTGTCGGCGCTGCGTTCCTGGCTGGCGGCATCATGAGCGTCTACATGCTGCCGGCACCTGCGTGGTTCAACGCTGTTGACCTGTTGTTCGCTTATTTGCCCATGGCATGGCTGGCGGGCAGGCTTGGCCAGCGCTGGGTCAATGCGCCGGCAAATGCCGGCTAGCACGACTTGCGGATTCTGCCCGTTACGAAATGAAAAACTTCAGCATCGCCGGCCTCACGCTGGCCGCCTTCCTGTTCCCGAGCCTGGCCAGCGCCGCCGTCGATGATGACAACGCGTTCTGGGGCATCGTCTCGACCGGCGACAGGATCCGTCAGGACGGCGCGGATACCCGCTGGCGCTACGGCTTCGCAGCTCAGTGGCGCAGTTTTCAGCGCGGCAGCGGCAGTGACCAGTACCTGTTGCGATCATCGATGGGCTACGACATCAGGACCGGCATGACGCTGTGGGCAGGCTTTGATTATTTCCAGACCGACCCCGACGGCGGCAGTACCCGGTTCGAGCGCCGCTACTGGGAGCAGTTTTCCTGGGCCGCGCATCGCTGGGACTGGGGCAGCCTGTCACTCCGTTCGCGCCTTGAACAGCGCGACCTGGAAAACACCACGGAGATCAGCCATCGCTTCCGGCAGTTGGCGCAGCTGAGCATCCCGCTGCAGAATTCTTCCATGACCGCGATCCTGTCGGCAGAACACATGACCAACCTCAATGACACCGACAGCGGCGCCCGCTCGGGCTTCGACCAGCTGCGCAGCTACGCGGGACTGCGGGTGCCGCTAGGCGGCAAGACGTCGCTTGAAGGCGGCTACATGCACCAGTACATCAATCGTCCGGTCGGCAACTACGCCGTCAATCACACGGCGATGCTGCATCTCCGCTTCAGCTTTCGCTGATCGCCTGGCGCGTATCCGCACGGCGGATTGCCGGCAGTCCGCCGCGCGTCGTTCTTAAGGCTCCGCGCCAGCTGCGCCGCAAACCGCGGCGCACGCAGCGTCACATCCAGGCTCTGTAACAGGCTTGCAGCGAACCGCTCCGGCTGAAAGTACACGGTATTGCTGCGGCCACCGAACGGCATGAACTGCCTGACGGTCGCCGCGACAATCGCCCATGCCCGTGTGATCTCGGCGTCGCCTGCGACCGGGTGAGGATGACCGTGTCCGATGCGCTGCGGATAGCACCGGTCGAGGTAATGATTTTGGCAGTAGTCGCCCGCTGCAATCGTCAGCCCGTCATTCCATGCGAGGCCAATCCCGACCTCGGCTAGTGTGGTGGAAAACGCGTGACTAACGGTAGCGGCCGCCGCTCCGCAGGACTGCATTGCGCCCTGCCCGGCAATAGTGAACGCGACCGGCGCTGCGCGCTCCGCGAGCAGTGTCCGCGCAACGCTTTGCTCAACAACGCGGGCGAGCTGGGTACAACCGTCAGCGGGTGCTGTGGCGGCCTGTGCCGTATTGCCGGGCGGCAATGCCGCTGCGACAAGCAGCAACAGCGCAGAAAAGATTCTTGCCAGCGAAAACGTCGGGAACTTCATCCTGGCTCTCCCTGCCAGCGGGCGGTATCAAGTCGCTACACGTCACGCTTGCGACGCAGAATAAGCATGACTACCGGCCGGCATCCCTGCCAGCCGCGAATCCGGACAAACCAGCCAGAAACGCGCGGCTAGCTGGCGCCGCCCGAGATCAGACGAATGATCGCGCCGATCAGGCCGCCGATCACGAGCGCCATCATCGACAGCGCGCTGATGCCGAAGCCGGCGCTGCGAGCTTGCGGGTCTTTCATGTAAGCGCCCCTGTAAACGAAGCGGCCAATAATGAACAAAACGCCCAGACCGGCGGCGACGCGCGCATCAATGTAGTAGCCGAACAGCCACAGTCCGGGAATAAAAATAATCAGCTGCTCGACGGTGTTCATGTGCACGCGAAACGCGCGCATGAAGTCGTCATGGCCGGTCATCATCGGTGCCGGCACGTTGTGCTTCTGACGTTCCTTGCCCACCATGAACGCAAACCAGAACACCTGCAGCAGGGCCAGTGTCGTCACTATCGCCAGCAATTCCATCAGTTCACTCCTGTTTTAGTTATCGTCCTGCCAACCCCCGCTCAGTTCACGCGTCCCGGGTTTTAGGTCATTATGCACGCTTTGCACACGACAGGACCTTACCACCAGTGCAGCCACTTACACCCGGACCGGTCAGTCCGTGACGACCGATTCGCGCTCCCCGCAATCAGTGCCGGCGCTGTTGTCGCGGTTCTTTGGCGTCAAGCCGGAAGAGTTCGTCGCGGTTGCCTGGTCCTTCGTCTATTTCTTTTGCCTGCTCAGCGCCTATTACATGTTGCGCTCAGTGCGCGAGGCGATGGCCATCGTCGGCGGTACGCAGAACATACCGTGGCTGTTTACCGGCACCTTCGTCGCCATGCTGCTGGCAGCGCCCGTGTTCGGCTGGGTTGCGTCGCGGTTTTCCCGCAAGCAATTCCTGCCCTGGGTCTATTACTTTTTCGTTCTGAACATCGCGCTGTTCTACGTCGCGTTCACTTTCGCCGAACCGCTGGCACTGTCGCCGGTCTGGGTCGGTCGCGCGTTTTTCGTCTGGCTCAGTGTCTTCAACCTGTTTGTCGTGTCCGTGTTCTGGAGCTTCATGGCCGACATCTATTCGAAGGAACAAAGCCGGCGACTGTTCGGGCTTATTTCCGCGGGCGGCAGCAGCGGCGCACTGATCGGACCGATCGTGACCAGCGCGCTGGTCGTGCCCATCGGTTTTCGCAACCTGCTGCCACTGTCCGCGTTGTTGTTGCTGTTCGCCGTCTACTGCGTGTACCGCTTGCGACACGGCGCAACGCAGCGCCGCGACGACCCGGACGCCGCAGCGATCGACAGCTCGATTCCGATGGGTGGCAAGGCGCTGGCCGGCATCAGGCTGGTGGCTACCTCGAGGTACCTCGGCGCCATAGCCGGCGCGCTGGTCATCGCCAATTTCCTCGGCGTCGCCGTGTACATGTACATGGCCGAACTGGTAGCGGATGCCTTCGACAGTACGGACCGGCAAACGCAGGTGTTCGCGGCGATGGACGCTTTCACCAACGCCCTGTCGTTTATCGGTCAACTGCTGCTGGTGCGCTACTCGGTACGCAAACTGGGCGTCGGCGCCACGCTCGCTATCCTGCCTATCGTGTCCGTCATCGGCTTCGCGCTGCTGGCCTTCAACCCGGCATTCGCTATCATTGCGGTCTTCCAGGTGCTGCGGCGCTCGATCACCTTCGGGCTGACGAAGCCGACGACCGATATGCTGTACTCGGTCGTCACCCCGGAAGAACGCTACAAGGCGAAGAATTTTGTCGAAACCGCGATCTATCGCGGCGGCGACCTGATCGCCACCTGGACCATCCGCCTGATCAGTGGCATCGGCCTGAGCGGCGTTGCGCTCGTCTGTGTACCACTTGGTTTGATCTGGGTTTACATGTCGTTTCGAATTGGCCGCGGCTATCAGCGCCGCGACCGCGCGCTCACTGAAGGTAAGACGGCTTAACCATGGAAAACGCATCCTTGCTGCGCCGCTTCGGCGCCATTCTGTATGACAGCCTGTTGCTGCTGGCGCTGCTGTTTCTGGGCACCCTGCCGTTCATCGCGGCGCGCGGCGGCGAGCCGGTCGAATCGGGCGATCCGGTGTATCGGCTGACGCTGCTGCTGCTCGTCTACCTGTTCTTCCTCGTTTTCTGGTCACGCTTCGGGCGCACACTCGGCATGCAGTCGTGGGGCCTGCGCATTGAGGCCGCGAACGGCGAACCGCCGGATATCAAGGCGGCGAGCCTGCGATTCGCTGCGTCGATTCTGTCCTGGCTGCCGGCAGGACTCGGTTTCGCGTGGGCCCTGTTTGACGCTGACAAACTCACCTGGCACGACCGACTCAGCGGTACTCGCCTGCGTTACTACCCGCGCGCCAGCGACTAACAGCGACCGCGCTGTTTCAGCGCACGCGGCTCAGCGCGAACAGCGTGATCAACAACAACGCAAAGGTTGGCAACCAGGTGACGATGGCGGGGTTCAGATTGAATACCTGGCCCGAGTTGGCCAGCATCTCGCTGGCCAGAAAGTAGGCAAGTCCGATCATGATGCCGACCATCAGGCGACTGCCGGCCCGCGATGAACGCAGCGAGCCAAACACAAAGGCCAGCGCAAGGACCGGCATGACGATGACGGTCACTGTCGACGAAACTCGCGACCAGAGTTCAGTTTCGTAGCGTACCGCCGACAAGTCATTGCTGTGCAGGTAGCGGATGTAGCTCAGCAAACCGCGTGCCGAGAGACTGACAGGTTTGACGAGCGTGATCCCAAGCAGGTCGCCATTTACGCTGAACTCTTCCACTTCAAGCGGCGATTCGACAACTTCCACAGCGCCATCGCGAAACCGCGTCTCGCGATAGTTTTCCAGCACCCACTGGTCGGCGTCATCGATGCCGGAGTTTTCGGCGCGCGCGATGGACTGCAGCTCGTCTTTCTCATCGAATTGAAAAACGTAGATGTGGCCGAACTCAAACTCGGCGTTGACCCGCTCGAGATGCAGAATCATGTTGCCGTCTTTCACCCAGGCGGAGTTGCCGAGGTCCTGGCTGCCCTGCTCCACCCGCGATTCGTTGCGCATATTGCGCGCGAAGTAGTCGAGCGGCGGCCCGATGAATTCGCCGATCAACGCGGTGATCACCATCAGCACGAACCCGGTGATTGCCACCATGCCGGCCATCTGCGCAACCGACACGCCGGCCGTACGCATCACGATCAGTTCACTGTGACTGGCGAGCCCGCCCAGTGCCAGCAGCGAACCGATCAGCACGGCAATCGGCAGCATTTCGAATGACAGCTGCGGCAGGCGCAACGCCGCGTACAGCAGCGCCTCCGGCGTGCCGAAATCGCCCTGCAGGCTGTCGACCTGGCCGATGAATTCGAACAGGCCGGCGAGCGCCAGCAGGGCGAGCAGCACCAGCATCGTGCTGAACAGGATCGAGCGCATCAGGTACTGCGACAGAACGCCGGTCATGCTGCCGCTCCACGGAACCGGTGCAGCAGGCGGCGGTGCACGCCGTTCTGCAGACCCAGCAGGCTTAGGGCTGCGCCAAGCATCAGCGCGTGCACCCACCAGATACCGACGGCCGGCGGCACGCTGCCCTGTTCGAGCCAGGCCTTGCCGACACTTAATAGATTGAAATAAATAATAAAAACCAGCAGGCCAACGGCAATCCGGCCATAGCGGCCCTGGCGCGGCTGGCTGCGACTGAGCGGTACCGCGAAAACCGCGAGTATCAGCGTGGAGAGGGGGATGCCAATACGCCAGTGCAGCTCGGCGGTTTCCCTGCGATCGCTGGAGCCCAGCAGTTCGAGCGTCGGCATCGAGCGCGGCTCGCTAGCCGGCTCGCTGACGCCCGGCAGCTGGTAGGGAATGCCGTGTTCGCCGAACTCCATCACGCTGAAATTCGGCGTGCCCGGCACGCCCGAATAGCGGCGGCCGTTCTGCAGCACGAAGAAACGGGTGTTCGGGTCGGCTGATTCCCGCTGCAGGCCGCGCTCTGCAATAACGACTTCGACCACGCCATCATCCTGTCGCGATTGCAGAAACACTTTCTCCAGAACGCCGGCGCTCGCGACCCGCTCGGCATAGACGACCGCAGCGTTGCCACCGACGCTGGTGAACTTGCCCGGCTCTATGCTGGCGAGATCGGCCTGGCGGCGAGCCTCGACGCCGACCCGGTCAATGGCGGTCAGCGCTTTCGGCGCCACCTCCATCGCGAGCCAGGCGACACCGGCCACCAGGGGCACCATCAGCCACAGCAGCGGCCGGTAGATGCCGGACGGACCGACCCGGCAGGCCATCATGGCCGGCATTTCGCTGTCTGAATAGAGCCTGCCCAGTGCCAGCATGATCGACAGGAACAGCGCAATGGGCACCAGCACCGTCATGTACTGCACGGCGGTAAGGCCGATTATCTGGAACACCGCGTCCTTCGGCAGCTTGTCCTTCGCCACGTCGCCGAGCACGCGCGCAAACTGATTGGTCAGCAGGATGCAGAGCAGGACGCTCGTCACCGCCAGCCAGGTTTGGGCGACCTCGCGAAAAATGTAGCGATCGAGAATGCGGAACATGGGTATTTCGATGATTTCTCTGAAGGAACCCGCAGTTAACGTAAGCTGCGAGGATCAGTTAGACTACCCGCTTTGAGATGTCCGGGACAGCCCCGGTCGGCCGATTCAAGGCCAACCTGTCCTTATCACAGAGACCAGCAAGACCGGCAGCTCAGCTTTTCGAGAACGTAGATACTTAGCGCAGCAACAGCGTGCGAGTCTGCCCAACACAGGCTGGAATGAATGGAATACTTTACGACTTCAAGTGCGGCGAGCCGCCGCACCGGTGGCGCTATTGTCGTTGGCGTCTATGAGCGCGGCACGCTCGGCGTGGCAGCCAGCGAAATAGACACTGCCAGCGGTGGCCAGCTCGGCAAACTCGTCAAGAGCGGCGATATTTCGGGTTCGCTCGGCAAATGCGCCGTCCTGATGTCGCTCAACAAGGTTAGCGCGCAGCGCGTGGTCGTTGTCGGTCTTGGCAAGAGCAGTGAGTTCAGCGCCAGCCGCCTCAGAAAAGCCACGGCTGCAGCCGTGGCAGCACTCGGTGGCAGCAAGATCAAGGAGCTGATCACCTACCTGACGCTGGAACAGGTTGCCGGCAGCAACCCGTACTATCTCGCGCGCTACTCCGTTCAGGCGATTGGTGACACCCTGTACCGCTTCCAGGAATTAAAAAGCGGCAAGCGCGAGCCGGCCATGCCGCTGGCGAAAATCGGTGTCGCGACGGCGTCGCGCGCAGACGCGAAGAAAGCCGAACTGGGTGCGCAGCATGCCGATGCCATTGTCGCATCGATGAATCTTGCAAAGGATCTTGGCAACCTGCCGGCGAATGTTTGCACGCCGAGTTACCTCGCCCGCACCGCGCAGGGCCTGGCGCGCAAATACAAGAATCTCGATACCAGCATTATCAATGAAGCCGAGATGAAAAAACTCGGCATGCATTCGCTGTTGTCGGTGACCGCCGGCACCGTGGAGCCCGCCAAGCTGATCGTCATGAAATACAAAGGTGCGGGCAAGCAGGCACCCGCCGTGCTGGTCGGCAAAGGCATCACGTTCGATACCGGCGGTATTTCGCTGAAGCCGGGCCCCGGCATGGACGAGATGAAGTACGACATGTGCGGCGCCGCGTCCGTGATCGCAACCATGGCGGCGGTTGCCAGCCTGAAGTTGCCGATCAACGTGACCGCGGTCGTGCCGTCCTGCGAGAATTTGCCGAGCGGCACCGCGACCCGCCCGGGCGACATCGTGAAAAGCATGTCCGGCCAGACGATCGAAATTCTGAACACGGACGCCGAAGGCCGGCTGATCCTCTGTGACGCCCTGACGTACGCGCGTCGCTTCAAACCGGCCATCATGATCGATGTTGCCACCCTGACCGGCGCCTGCGTGATCGCGCTCGGCCATCACCATACGGCGGTGATGAGCAACAGCGATGCGCTGGCGCGCGACCTGGTAAGCGCGGGTGTGTCTGCGGACGATCGTGCGTGGCAGATGCCGATGACCGAAGAATACGAACAGCAATTGAAAAGCAACTTCGCCGATTTCGCGAACGTCGGTGGCCGCGACGGCGGCGCGATAACCGCCGCCTGCTTCCTCGCCAGTTTCACGAAAGGCATCGACTGGGCGCACCTCGACATTGCCGGCACCGCGTGGCAATCCGGCGCCAAGAAAGGCGGTACCGGTCGTCCCGTGCCACTGCTGGCGGAGTTCCTGCTGGCGCGGGCCAACGTATTACCCTGACCCATGGCGCGCGTCGACTTCTACGTCCTTGGCGCCGCCGGTGAACCGGCACGCTGGCAGTTTGCCTGCCGGCTGACGGAAAAGGCCTACAAGCTCAACAACTCGGTCCACATTCTCGCGCCCGACGGGGCCGCGCTGGAAAAACTCGACGAGCTGCTGTGGACCTGGCATGACGGCAGCTTCGTGCCACACGACATCCTGCCGAACCGTTCGGCGGCGCCGGTAACGGTGGGCAGCGACGCCGCCGCACTGCCGGCCGAGGTCGACCTGCTGATCAACCTGAGCGACTCAGTGCCGGACGGCATTAACACTTTCGCGCGGGTTGCCGAGATTGTAACCTCCGATGACGAAACGCGCCTGGCCAGCCGCGCGCGTTTCGCAACGTATCGCGACCAGGGACACACGCTGGAAACGCACAAGCTATAAGAGAGCTCGCATGTCCGGTGACAACCCGATTCCCGTCCTGACCGAGGTGCTGCACAAGCCCGCCGTTGCAGCGGTCGAACCGTCCGCGGATCTTGCCAGCCTGCAGGCAAGCCTGTGCGCGGCGAGCCTGCAACTGGCGGAAGCGCGGCTGCGGGATGCCTGCCGCGAAGCCGAACATGTCCTGCTTGAACGCGTCATGCGCGAGCTGCGCGCGGAACTGCCGGTCATCGTGCGCGACGTCATAAACGACTACCTGAAGAAATAACTTTTTCACCTGAGAGGAACTGCCGTTCCGCGGCAACAACAGCCTGTCCATGGAAAAAACCTACAGCCCGCACGATATCGAGCAGCGGCATTACCAGCGCTGGGAAGCGAACAACTGGTTTGCGCCGGCCGGCCGCGGCGAATCGTATTGCATCGTGATTCCGCCACCGAACGTGACCGGCACCCTGCACATGGGTCATGCGTTCCAGGACACGATCATGGATACGCTGACGCGCTATCACCGCATGACGGGCCGCAACACGCTGTGGCAACCGGGAACCGATCACGCCGGCATCGCAACCCAGATGGTTGTGGAGCGGCAGCTCAATGCGGAAGGTAGCTCGCGAACCGAACTCGGCCGCGAGGCGTTCGTTGAGCGTGTCTGGCAATGGAAGAATGAATCCGGCGGACAAATCAGCCAGCAGCTGCGGCGCATGGGCGCCTCCGTCGACTGGAGCCGCGAGCGCTTCACGATGGACGATGATCTGTCGGCCGCCGTCACGCGGGTCTTCGTCAGCCTGTACGAAGAAGGCCTGATCTATCGCGGCAAACGCCTCGTGAACTGGGACCCGAAACTGCATACCGCGCTGTCGGACCTCGAGGTACTGCAGGAAGACGAGCCCGGGCACCTGTGGCACTTCCGCTACCCGCTGACTGACGGCAGCGGCCACCTGGTCGTTGCGACGACCCGTCCCGAGACCATGCTCGGCGACAGCGCCGTCGCCGTGCACCCGGACGACGAGCGCTATCAGTCGATGATCGGCAAGGAGATCGAATTGCCACTGGTCGGGCGGCGCATTCCGATTGTCGCCGACAGCTACGTGGATCCCGAGTTTGGCACCGGCTGCGTCAAGATTACGCCAGCGCACGACTTCAACGATTACGAAGTCGGACAACGGCATGACCTGCCGCTGTACAACATCTTTGACGACAATGCCGCAATCAACGAAACCGCGCCCGCAGAATATCGCGGCCTTGATCGCTACGCGGCCCGCGACAAGATTGTTGCGGATCTCGACGCGCTCGGCCTGCTCGAGAAAGTCGAAGACTACGATCGCAAAGTGCCGCGCGGTGATCGCTCGGGCGAGATAGTAGAGCCGTACCTGACGGACCAGTGGTACGTGAAGATCAAGCCGCTGGCGGAGCCCGCCATCGAAGCTGTGGAATCCGGCCGCATTCGCTTCGTGCCGGAAACCTGGACCAAGACCTACTACGACTGGATGTACAACATCCAGGACTGGTGCATCAGCCGCCAGCTGTGGTGGGGACATCGCATTCCGGCCTGGTATGACGATGCCGGCAATATTTATGTCGGCGATGACGAACAGAAAGTACGCGCGAAACACCAACTGTCTGACGCCGTCGCGCTGCGTCAGGACGAGGACGTTCTCGACACCTGGTTCTCCTCGGCGTTGTGGCCGTTCAGCACTATGGGCTGGCCGGAGCAGACCGATTCACTGAAAACGTTCTACCCCGGCAACGTGCTGGTCACCGGCTTCGACATTATTTTCTTCTGGGTTGCGCGGATGATCATGATGGGCCTGAAGTTTGCCGGCGACGTGCCGTTTCACGAGGTGTACATCCACGGGCTGATTCGTGACCAGGACGGCCAGAAGATGTCGAAGTCGAAAGGCAATGTGCTGGATCCGCTCGACCTTATAGACGGCGTTGATCTCGACACCTTGCTGGACAAGCGCACGCGCGGCCTGATGCAGCCTCACCTGCAGCCGAAGATCGAGAAAGCAACCCGCAAGCAGTTTCCGGACGGCATAGATGAGTACGGTGCCGATGCCCTGCGCTTTACGTTTGCGGCGCTCGCCACGACCGGTCGCGACATTCGCTTCGACCTTGGTCGTATCGATGGCTACAAGAATTTCTGCAACAAATTGTGGAACGCAGCCCGCTACACGCACATGAACACGGAAAGCATGAGCGACGTCGCGCCGGAACTGAGCCACGCCGATCGCTGGATTCGCTCGCGCCTGCGGCGCACCGTGCAGGAAGTGCACGAGCAGTTTGCGCGCTACCGCCTCGACCTCGCGTCGCAGGCGATGTACGACTTCACCTGGCACGAGTTCTGCGACTGGTATCTCGAGCTGTCGAAGCCCGTGCTGCAGTCCGATGATTCCGGTGAGGCACAAAAAGAAGGTGCGCGGCAAACGCTGGTGCTGGTGCTCGAGGCATTGCTGCGCATGCTGCATCCGATCATGCCGTTCATCACCGAAGAAATCTGGCAGCAGACGCGGCTGCGCGCGAAGCTCGATGGCGAGACCATCATGCTGCGGCCTTACCCCACGGTCGATGAATTTGCGAACGATGCGGATGCCGAGAGCGATATCGACTGGGTACGCCAGTTCATCCTCGGCGTGCGCCAGATTCGTGGCGAGATGGATATTTCACCGGGCAAAGCGCTGCAGGTGCTCCTGCAGAACACGACGAGCAGCGACCGCGAGCGGGTGGAGCGACACCTGCCGTTGCTGAATCGCGTGGGTCGCGTCGCCACGGTGCAGGCATTGGCCGACGGTGAAGAAGCCCCGCCGGCAGCCACCGCGCTGCTGGGCGATATGCGTCTGCTGGTGCCGATGCAGGGCCTGATTGATGTTGACGCCGAGCGCGCGCGGCTCGGCAAACAGCGCGACAAGATCAACGCCGATCTCGCCAAGGCGACCGCGAAACTCGGCAACGAACGGTTCGTCAGCAACGCGCCGGCCGCGGTCGTCGAGCAGGAGCAGCAGCGCGTCGCCGATTTCGAACGACAGCTTGCACAACTCGCGGAGCAGCTCGATAAACTCGAAACGCTGTCGTAACAATGTGTATCAATGCGCGCGGAAGCGGGCACTGGTTCACAGTTTGCTACTGCGACGAGAGCAATTGCCGTTAGACTGCGGTCAGATATAAAGGATCGGACAGGCGGATTCCATGACAGCAAGCCCATTGAGACCCGAACAGCACGCCAGCCACGTGGATGCGGAACACGCATCGATCGACGCCGCGCTGCGTTCACTCGCAACGATTATTCTCGGTAAGGACGATGAGATCAGGCTGGCACTGACCTGCCTGCTGGCGCGCGGCCACCTGCTGATTGAAGATTTGCCAGGACTTGGCAAGACGATGCTGGCACAGGCGCTGGCGCGGGTGCTGGGCCTGAGCTACCAGCGCATCCAGTTCACCAGCGACCTGCTGCCCGCCGACATCATCGGCGTCTCGATCTTTCGCCAGAACAAGGGCGAATTCGAATTTCAGCAGGGGCCTATTTTCGCCCAGCTGGTGCTCGCCGACGAGGTCAATCGCGCCACGCCGAAGGCACAAAGCGCGCTGCTCGAAGCGATGGAAGAACAGCAGGTGTCCGTTGACGGCCGCACCCTGCCGCTGCCGCAGCCGTTTTTTGTCGTTGCCACGCAAAACCCGTCGAACCAGATCGGCACCTTCCCGCTTCCCGAGTCACAGCTGGATCGTTTCCTGATGCGTCTTGAACTCGGTTATCCGAGCGAAGACCACGAACGTGAAATCCTGACCGGGCAGGATCGGCGCAGCATGCTGCCGAAGCTGCAGCCGTCGATAACAGCCGATGCGTTACTTAGTTTGCAAGAAGCAGCAAGTGCGCAACACATGAGCGCCCCGCTCGTCGACTACGTGCAGGCACTCGTGCGCTTTACCCGCGAATCGCCGGATATCGAAACAGGCCTTTCGCCGCGCGCAGCGCTGGCGCTGGTGGCAGCGGCGAAATCGCATGCGCTGATATGCAAACGTTCGGGCGTGTTCCCGGACGACGTGCAGGCCGTGTTTGTCGCCGTTGCCGGCCACCGCCTGCAGGCCGCCAGCGGTTCGAGTTTCGTGCACGCGGGGGAACTGGGCCGACATGTCCTCGATTCAGTGGCTATTCCCTGAGGCCGTCCGGCCGGCCTTCGTCAGGCGCCGGCTAGCGGCGCGCGTTCAGGCCTGGGCACGCAAGCGCCAGGGCCGTGACAGTCGCGTCACCACGCTGGCCTCGCGTCGGATCTACATCCTGCCTTCCGCGGTCGGCCTGGTGTTCGCGTTCATGGTGTTCGCGATGCTGATGGGCTCGATGAACTACAACAATAACCTGTCGTTCGTGCTGACCTTCATGCTGGCCTCGCTGACGTTCGTGGCGATGCACCAGTGCCAGCGTAACCTGGTCGGTCTCGAGATCAGTTTCGCCGGCGTCGAACCGGTGCACGCGGGACGCCCGGCCGAATTTCGCATTGCGGTACGCAATCGCTCACGCAACACGCGTTACCGGCTGCAGCTGTACGCGGATTCGATCGTCAGCTCGATCGCGGATCTCGGCCCGGGTGAAAGTCGCGTCATGAGCCTCGAGATCCCGACGGCAAAACGCGGCTTTCTCGCATTGCCCCGCTTTGGTATCCGCACCACGTTTCCCTTCGAACTGTTTCGTGCCTGGAGCTGGTTGCACATGGACCTCAGTGCACTTGTCTGGCCAGCGCAGGCGCAGGATGCGCCGCTGCCGCCGCCGGCACTCGCAGCCACCGGCCATCGCCAGCACGATGCGCGCGGCGAGGAGGATTTCGCCGGCCTGCGCAGCTACTCCGCTGGCGACTCGCCGCGCCATCTCGCGTGGAAAGCCTATGCGCGCAGCGGCGAGTTGTTGTCGAAACAGTTTGCCGGCGCGGACACCAGCAGCCAGTGGTTCGACTTCGATTCGCTGGCCAACGTCGATCTTGAAACGCGCCTGTCCATTCTGACCCGCTGGGTTGCCGACGCCGAGCGCGAGCAGCGCGACTACGGACTGCGACTGCCGGGCGTTGAATTTCCGCCGGCGCACGGCAACGCGCAGCGCCAGCAGGTGCTGGCAGCGCTCGCGCTGTTCGGCCTGGAAGCCGCATGAGCAAGCGCGCCGGCACCGACGGCTCTTTGCTGGCCAGCCTGCCGTGGTCGCTCGGCGCACTCGCCTTCGCGATGCTGCCGCATGTGCCGCATTTGCCAATCTGGATAACGCTGGCGTGGGTGGTTTGCGCGACGGGCCGATTGCTGATCGAACAAAAGCGCTGGCGGCTGCCGCCGGCCTGGCTGCGCGTCGTGCTGTCACTCGCCTGCTTTATCGGCGTATTCGCGTCCTACGATACGATCAGCGGCGTCGGACCCGGTTCGGCGCTGCTCGCGATCATGGCTGCGTTGAAGCTGATGGAAACACGGCGTCGACGTGATCAGTTTGTGCTGTTGTTTATCGCGATCTTCCTGATCATGTCGTCGCTGCTGCGTGAACAGCACCTGTGGTCCCTGCCCTACCTGCTGCTCGGCATTGTCGTCACGATGACGGCCTGGCTGCAGATGTCGGCCGGTGATTCACAGCGCCTGCACGACAGCCTGCGAACCAGCGGCCGGCTGATCGCCTACAGCTTGCCGCTGATGCTCGCCATGTGGGTGTTTTTCCCGCGCATTGCGACGCCGTTCTGGGCAGTGCCGATCGACGCCAGCGCCGCGACCACCGGCTTGTCGGACACGATGAGCCCGGGTGACATCAGTTCGCTGTCCCTGTCGAACGCCGTGGCGTTCCGGGTGCAGTTCGAGGATGTCGTGCCGACGCCGCGACAACGCTACTGGCGCGGCCTCGTGTTGCATCGTTTTAACGGCCGCAGCTGGACCGGTCTCGAACCCACGCCGGACTGGAAGGCGCACGATCGCATCGACGTTGCAGGCGAGCCGGTGCGCTACACGATCACCATGGAACCGACCCGCCAGCACTGGCTGCTGGCGCTGGATATTCCTTACGACTGGTCGCTCGGCACGGCGTTCATGGGCCCGCAGCAGCAGCTGACCAAGACCAAACCCATCGACCAGCGGCTCGTCTATGAAGGCGTGTCCTATCCCGAATTCCTGATCGACCGCGATGCCGGCCGATTGCCGCTCGACTGGTACCTGCGACTGCCGGCGCGCAGCAATCCGCGCACCCGCGAACTCGCCGAGCAAATGCGTGAGGCCGCAGGCAGCGATCAGCAGTTCATCGACAACCTGCTGAGTCAGTTTCACAACGAAGAATATTTTTACACGCTTGAGCCGCCGCGACTCGGCGCGAACCCGGTCGATGAATTCCTGTTCGACACGCGGCGCGGTTTTTGTGAGCACTACGCATCAGCGTTTGCGGTCATGATGCGGTCCGCCAATATTCCATCGCGTATCGTGCTCGGCTACCAGGGCGGTGAGCTGAATCCGCTCGGCAACTACCTGATCGTGCGCCAGTCTGACGCGCATGCCTGGAACGAAGTCTGGCTTGAGGGCCGTGGCTGGGTGCGTGTCGATCCCACCGCCGCCGTCGCGCCGGAACGCATCGAGTCCGGCATGTCTGGCGCGATGATCGACGGCAGCGGCGCCGTCTGGGGCCTGAGCGCCCCGGCGCGCTGGATTCACCAGCTCGGACTGACCTGGGACGCGATCAACGCGAAATGGAACGACTGGATTCTCGGCTACGGCCCGGAGAACCAGAACAGCCTGATGAACTGGCTGGGCATGGAAGATCCCAGCTGGCGCAAACTGCTGCTGACGCTGATCGCCATTCTGGCGCTGCTGATTCTCGGTATCAGCGCGCTGCTCGTGTGGCGCTACCGACCGCCGCGGCGTGACCTGCCGAGCAAACTCTACCGACGCTTTGCAAAACGCATCGGCGCAGAGCCGGAACAGGGTGAGACACCGCTGCAGTTCGCGGCAAGGGTGCGCGGCGTGCAGCCGGCAAGCTCGGCAGCGGCTGACAATATTACTGAGCTGTACCTGCTGGCGCGCTATGGCAACGGCGGCGACCCGGCCGTTGAACGCCTGCGCGCTGCGGTCGAGCGCTTCGCAACGCAGCGCAAGGCGGGCTAGCTGTGCGGCTTAGTACTCACGCGTGGCGCGGAAGCGAATGTCCGGCCAGCGCTCTTCCGTGAGGCTCAGGTTGACGCGACTCGGAGCAATGTAAACCAGGCTGTCACTGTGATCGAGCGCCAGGTTGTCGTGCGCCTTGCGCTGAAACTCTTCCAGCATCTTTTCGTCGTCGCATTCGATCCAGCGCGCTGTCGCGACATTAATCGCTTCGAACTGGCAGGTCACTTTGTATTCATCGGCCAGCCGATGGGCGACGACATCAAACTGCAGCTGGCCGACGGCGCCGAGGATCAAATCGTTGTTGCGCATTGGCTTGTAGAGCTGCGTGGCACCTTCCTCGCAAAGCTGTGCCAGGCCTTTCTGCAGCGCTTTCAGGCGCAGCGGATCTTTCAGCACGGCCCGGCGAAATATTTCCGGCGCAAAGCTCGGGATGCCGGCAAACTTGATCTGCTCACCTTGCGAGAAGCTGTCACCAATGTTGATCGTGCCATGATTGTGTATGCCGATAATGTCGCCGGGATACGCGGTCTCGGTGTGCTGGCGGTCCGCCGCCATGAACGTGATGGCATCCGGAATTTTCATTTCCTTGCCACTGCGCACGTGCAACAACTTCATCCCTTTCTGGAATTCACCCGAGCAAATCCGCATGAAAGCAATCCGATCGCGATGACCGGGATCCATGTTCGCCTGGATCTTGAAAACGAAGCCCGTTAGCTGCTCATCACTGGCTGCAATCACGCGCTGCTCCGCCGCGCGGCTGCGGGGCGGCGGCGCGTATTCGACGAACTCGTCCAGCAGCTCACGCACGCCAAAGTTGGAAATCGCGGAGCCGAAAAATACCGGCGTCTGCTTGGCCGCCAGGTAGGCATCGATATCCAGCTCGGGACAGGCGCCTTTGACGAGCTCGATTTCCTCGCGAAACGTTGCAGCATCATGACCAAGAATGTCATCGGCCAGTTTCGAATCCAGGCCGTCGATGACCTCGATCTTCGACGCCTTCTGCCTGCCGGCAGTCTTGTACAGGTAAATTTTGTCCTGCAGCAAATGGTAGACGCCCTTCAGCGAGCGACCCATGCCGATCGGCCAGGTGACCGGCGAGCACTCGATGCCGAGTACGGATTCGATTTCATCCAGCAGCTCGATCGGTTCGCGCCCTTCCCGGTCCAGCTTGTTGATGAACGTCATGATCGGCGTATCGCGCAGCCGGCAGACTTCCATCAGCTTGACCGTGCGCTGCTCCACGCCCTTCGCGCAGTCGATGACCATCAGCGCCGAGTCGACGGCCGTCAACGTGCGGTAGGTATCTTCCGAGAAGTCTTCGTGCCCCGGTGTATCGAGCAGGTTGACGATGCGGTCGCGGTACGGGAACTGCATGACCGACGAGGTAATCGAGATACCGCGCTGCTGTTCCAGCGCCATCCAGTCCGAGGTCGCGTGCCGATTCGCCTTGCGGCCCTTGACGGTTCCTGCGAGCGTAATCGCGCCGCCGAACAGCAGCAGCTTTTCGGTGAGCGTGGTCTTACCGGCGTCGGGGTGCGAAATAATCGCGAACGTGCGGCGCTTGCTGGCCTGGGTGGCTATCTTGGACATCTGTGGGACGGGGCGAAAAAGGCTGCGAAGTGTAGCCCAGTCGCCCCGAAACGACCAGCGCAGACTACGGCAGCCAGGCGTAGCCGATCTTCATGAACACGGTGTGATCGGTGGTCGTCAGCGTGTCGAGGTCGTCGTCTTCGAGCGGCTTGTCCGCGTAGCCGAGGGCGAACACGGCTCGCGGGTTCGGCTAGCAGGAACACAGGAGCTGCCGGCCGAGCCGCATGCTGCGCGCGGCGCCAGGAACTTATTGTGAGTCGTCGAGCTTTAGCGAGAATACTTCGGCATCTTCGCGACCGTCGCGCGCCTGGTAGTAGGCCGGACGTTTGGCAATACGATGGAAGTCGCGCTTGCGATACAGGCTGATCGCGTTGACGTTCGACGGCCGCACTTCGAGGAACACCTGCTTCACGGCCGCCTGTCGCGCCCGCGCCAGCAGCTCATCGAGGAGTCGCGCACCGTATCCCAGCGAACGGAATGACGGATCGACGCAGAGATTAAGAATGTGCGCTTCGCCTGCAGCAATCGACAGGATGCCGTAGCCAACCACCGCATTGCCGCGTTCCAGCACGATGCAGCCATAGCCCGCCAGCAGGCAGTCACGAAACACGCCGTGACTCCAGGGAAAGTCGTAACTGCGTCGCTCGATATCGGAGATCGTCGCGAGATCGTCATGCGCCATCGGGCGCACCATGACCGGCATGATGTCGATACGTGAAATCATTTTGACGAAGCTCGCAGCAGGTCGCGGGCCAGGCAAAGGTCCTGCCAGGACTTGCGCTTCTGCGACGGCGAACGCAGCAGGTAGGCCGGGTGATAGGTGACGACGATCGGTGCTGCGTACTGGTCCAGCACGTGCTGCTTGCCACGCATCCTGCCAAGCGGCAGATCGCCGCCCAGCAGCTGCTGCGCCGCGATGCGGCCGACGGCAAGAATCACGCGCGGCTGAAGCAGCGCAATCTGCCGATCCAGGAACGGCCGGCAGCTTGCAGCCTCTGTCGGGTGCGGGTCGCGATTGCCGGGGGGCCGGCATTTCAATACGTTGGCAATGAAGACCGTTTGCCGGTCCAGCGCAATGGCGCGCAGCATTTCATCGAGCAGCTGGCCGGCTCGCCCGACGAACGGTTCACCGCGCCGGTCTTCCTCCGCGCCAGGCGCCTCGCCAATGATGAGCAGGTCGGCCTGCTCGTTGCCGACGCCGAACACGGTCTGGGTGCGGGTTGCGTGCAGCTCGCAAGCGGTGCAGCCCGAGACGGCCTGCCGCAGCTCGCGCCAATCGAGCAGCGCTACCTCCGACGGCGTGCGCGCTGCCTCGTGACCGGTCGCGGCAGCGTCCGGCGCGACCTCATCAGCCTGCGCCTGGCCGGGATCGGCGTCGCCGTCGACTTCCTCAACGGTGCCGCGCTTGCGCCAGACCGTGATGCCGAGTGCATCCAGGTAGTCGTTGCGAGCGCGTTCGTTAAGCGGCGAATTCATGTAGCGTATAGTGCCACGACTGCGCGCGGCCTGCTGCGTGCGGAGGCCTGTCAGGGGTGCGGCAGGCGCGCGATCAGGTCGGTTCCCGCGGTAACGCGCTGACCCACCGAGACCAGCGCGCGACTGTCGAGCGGCACCTGCACTTCGGCGATGGTGGCCAGCCGCAGGTAGGCACAACGCTGGCCCTGGCCAACGCGCTCGCCGAAGCCGAGGAACGCGCGCGGCGCAAGCCCGAAGCGGTAGCCGATAAACTCGAGCAGCACGTCCTGGTCTTCATCCGTGCGCACCCACAGGCCGCGCGAATTGCGCATCTCGGCACCCGCCGGCAAATCACAGCGCAGGTCCATGATTTTGCCTTCCGTCGGGCTGCGTGCAGTGTAGGCACCGAAACTGTCGATGCGAATTCGCACCTGGTTAACGTCGCCCGGCAGCAGCCGGCTGGGCGCTATGCCAACCTCGATGACGGTGCCATCAACCGGGCTGACGATGCCGAGCGGCGAGGCCGGGATGCGGCGCCGCGGATCGCGAAACACCAGCATCAGCCAGGCAAGTACCGGCACCATCAGCAGGGCGTAGACGAGGCTAACAAACCAGCCGGTCAGGCCGATCGCGACGACCAGCAGCAGGACAAACGGCAGCCCTTCGCGAGCTATGAACGGGTTGCGGCGTCCTTTCAACTTGAGATCATCCTGGTGGCGGTTACAGCGACAGCGGCGAGGCGGCCGTAAGCCGCCGCGCGCTGCGTCGGCGAGTGTGCAAGATAGGCCGCAATGACACAAGTTCAGCAGCCGGCCTGCCTCAGCCGCGGCGGGAAGCGCAGACTCGGCGGGCCTGTCGTGTAGAATACGGCGGCTTGAATCAGAGCGGTGTCAAAATACCTTATGCGTTTTTCTCAATTCGGGCTCACCACCCTTAAAGAAGTCCCTGCCGAAGCAGAAATCGTCAGCCACCAGCTGATGCTGCGCGCCGGCCTGATCAGGCGGCTCGCCTCCGGCCTGTTCACGTGGATGCCGCTGGGCCTGCGCGTGCTGCGCAAAGTCGAAGGCATCGTGCGCGAGGAAATGAATCGCGCCGGCGCCCTCGAGCTCGTCATGCCGGCCGTGCAGCCCGCCGAGCTATGGCAGGAATCCGGGCGCTGGGACAAGTACGGCTCCCTGCTGCTGCGCATGCAGGATCGTCACGAACGACCGTACTGCTTCGGGCCGACGCACGAGGAAGTGATCACGGACATTGCCCGGCGCGAACTGAAGAGTTACCGCCAGCTGCCGGTTAACTTCTACCAGATCCAGACAAAGTTTCGCGACGAGATCCGGCCGCGCTTCGGCGTCATGCGCGCGCGCGAGTTCATCATGAAGGATGCGTACTCCTTCGACGTTGATCAGGCGGGCCTCGTCGAAAGTTATCAACGCATGCACGATGCCTACACGCGAATCTTCGAAAGGCTGGGGCTGCACTTTCGCGTGGTGGATGCCGACAGCGGCGAGATCGGCGGCAGCCGCTCGCAGGAGTTCCACGTACTGGCCGATTCCGGCGAAGACGCGATCGCCTGGAGCGATGTGGACAACTATGCGTCCAATATCGAGACTGCAGCGACGCTGCGACCGCCCGGCAAGCCCGCAGCGGCGACACGTGACATGCAAAAGGTCAGCACGCCCGGCGCGCGCACGATTGACGAGATCTGCACCCTGCTCGGCGTTACCGCCCGGCAAACGGTCAAGACACTGATCGTCGCTGGTGACGAGGGACCGGTCGCGCTGGTGCTGCGCGGCGATCACGAACTCAACGCGATCAAAGCGGCCAAGTTGCCGGGTGTCAGCGATCCGCTTGAGCTTGCCGACGGTGAAACCGTGCGTCGCGCAACGGGCTGCGACACCGGCTTCGCCGGACCGCTGGGCCTCAGGATTCCGCTGTACTTCGATCACGCCACCGCGTTGCTGAGCGACTTTGTCTGTGGTGCCAACGAAAACGACGCGCACCTGACCGGCGTTAATTTCGGGCGCGACCTGCCGGCGCCGGAAACGCACGACTTGCGCAATATCGTCGAGGGAGATCCGGTGCCGGGTGGGAAAGGCACGCTGTCGATTGCACGCGGCATTGAAGTCGGCCACATCTTCCAGCTCGGCACGAAATACAGCGAGGCGATGGGCGCCACTGTGCAGGACCAGGACGGCAACGAGCTGCCGATGGTCATGGGCTGCTACGGCATCGGTATTACCCGCATCGTCGGCGCGGCCATCGAACAAAACCACGACGACAAGGGCATCATCTGGCCGGCCCCGCTGGCGCCGTTCGATGTCGCGCTGGTGCCGATCAACATGCATCGCTCGGAGCCGCTGCGCGAGGCTGCCGAGGCGCTGTACGACGATTTGCGCGAGGCGGGTTTCGAGGTGCTGTTCGATGACCGCGATGCGCGGCCCGGGGTAAAGTTCGCCGACGCGGAGTTGCTCGGTATACCGCATCGTATCGTCATCAGCGACCGCGGCCTGGCCAGCGGCGAACTCGAGTATCGGCATCGCCGCGACGCCGAGGCACGCATGCTCAAACGTGAAGCGGTTCTCGACATTCTGCGACAGGGCTGACTAGGCTTGTAGCCTGCTGTAACGGGTACTGCCCATGCTGTACGTACGAATACTATTGTTAGCCCTGCTCGTCGCCCTGCCGCCGCTGGCGGCGGCGCAGGTGGAGGACCGCGACCCGCAGCTCGTCTCGCTGCTGCGTGACGCGGCCAGCGAGGCGGACAGCTTCGACGATCGCTTCGATGCCATCGTGTGGCTGACGGACATGTCGAAACGACTCGCACGCCAGGTGCAGGATCCGGAAGAACGCCTGCACATCCTGAAACGCGTGCACTATGAAGCCAAACGCGTAGACCTGCCGCCGGAACTCGTGCTTGCCGTCATCGATGTCGAAAGCAATTTCGATCGTTTCGCCATTTCGCACGCGGGCGCGCAGGGGCTGATGCAGATCATGCCATTCTGGCTTGAGGAACTGGATCGGCCCGATGACAACCTGATGCACATTGAAACGAACCTGCGCTTCGGCTGCACCATACTGCGATTTTATTACGACAAGGAACGTGGTGACCTGGTGCGGGCGCTCGGGCGCTACAATGGCAGCCTCGGCCGTCGCCAGTACCCGAACAAGGTGCTGGATAAACTGCGACTCAAATGGTTTCGCGTCTGAAGAACGATCCTAGCCGGTTCTGAAATCATCGAACTCGCGATACTCAAGCGACTCCGCTGCGACATTCGCGACCTGCGCCATGGGCGGTCCCTCACGCAGCCAGCGCGCCAGCTCGTCAAGCTCGGCGCGCCCGCCACAGGCGAGCACTTCAACCGATCCATCGGGCAGATTGACAGCATGGCCGGTGACACCAAGATCACGCGCGGTCGTTTGCGTACTGGCACGAAAGAAAACGCCCTGCACACGACCGGTCACCCGAAACCGGCGGCACATGGGATTTGCGGAGTGCTGGCTGCTGTGATCGACGCCGGTCATGGACGTTGCGTTCAGTCGCGGGGCTTGTTGCTGGCTCGTTCGGCCTCCGAGAGCGCCTGCAATGCGCTGTTCTTGGCGGCCAGCGCGTCGAAACGCGCCCGCGCATAGGCGCGTTTTTCAAGCTCGCTTTGCGCGCGCGCCAGGTGACTTTCCGCCTCGCGCAGCTCGCGCGCCGCGAGCGTTGCGGCGCCTGCTTCGCGCGCCACCGAAATTGCCTGGCGGGCATCGCTCATTTCCTGCACCGGCGCCGATTGGCAGGCCGCAAGCGCCAGCCACAGCAGCAGCAAAATGCCGCGCATAGCGGGGCGCGCCGTACCGCCCTTTATTATTGGATTTGGTAATGAGCGCATCGCGACAAGCTAGCAGCGCTGCTCGCCCACAGTCAAGCGGCTGACCGCTTGCCCGGCAACTGCTAAAGTTGCCGCCCCTGGCACTCCGCAACGACAGGCACCGTAACGCATGAATGTCCGTATTTATCACAATCCGCGCTGCTCCAAGTCGCGGAAAACGCTCGACTTACTGCAGCAGCACGGGGTAACGCCGGAAGTCATCGCCTACCTCGATGAGCCGCCTGATGCGGCGGCGATACTGCAAATTGCCCGGCTGCTCGACGTAGCGGTCAGCGACCTGCTGCGGACCGGCGAGGAGGAGTACCGGGAGCACCGCGACACTCTCGATCTTGCTGACGACCGGGCGCTGGCGCGCTGGCTGCAGCATCATCCGCGCGTCCTGCAGCGGCCCATCGTGGTTGACGAAGCGCAGCGTCGCGCCGTCATTGGTCGCCCACCGGAAAACGTCCTCGAGCTGCTGACATGAACGACATCCTCGTACTGTATTACTCACGCAATGGCGCGACCGAAGCACTGGCCCGCGAAGTCTGTAACGGCATCGATGCCGTTGACGGTGCCGCTGCCCGGCTGCGCACGGTGCCGGCCGTGTCTGCCGTTACGCAAGCGACCGCGAAGGCGGTGCCGGACGCAGGTCCGCCGTACGCGACGCAGTCGGACCTGCGGGAATGCAGTGGGCTGGTTATGGGCAGCCCTGCCCGCTTCGGCAACATGGCAGCCGCACTCAAATTTTTTCTCGACGGCACTTCGGGCCTGTGGCTGGGCGGCGCGCTCGCCGGCAAACCGGCTGGCGTATTTACGTCGTCGTCATCGCTGCACGGTGGCCAGGAATCGGCGCTGCTCAGCATGGTGTTACCGCTACTGCATCACGGCATGCTGATTACCGGAATTCCCTACACCGAAAAAGCGCTGAACGATACGCGCAGCGGCGGCACGCCGTACGGCGCCTCGCACGTGACCTGGAATCGCAGCGACGACGAGATCTCGGCAGAGGAAAAGGAACTGGCGCGCGCGCTCGGCGCGCGGATTGCCGGCATCGCGCTGCGCCTGCAGGACAAGCCCGCCGCCTAGCGTCCGCCGCCTAGAGTCCGCCGCTTAGCACGTCCCGCACGAAAGGTACGGTCAGCCGGCGCTGCGCGCGCAGCGCCGCCGCGTCGAGACGATCGAGCAGGCGGTACAGGCTCGCCATATCGCGCCGGCTGCGGTTAAGCATGAAGCGCGCGGTATCGTCCGGCAGTTCGAGGCCGCGATGACGTGCGCGCAGCTGCAAAGCCCGCACCCGGTTCTGCTCATCCAGCGGCTGCAGCTGGAATGACGTCAGCTGCATGAAGCGACTTGCCAGATCCGGCAGCCGGAATGCGCTGTCGCGGACACTGCCCTTGCTCGCCACCAGCAGGGTATTGCCGGCGTCGGCAACGCGGTTGTAAAGCTCGAACAATGCGAGCTCCCAGTCCTCCTTGCCCGCCGTTACATCGATGTCGTCGAGGCACACGAGGGATCGCGTCCCGATGCCGGCCAGCACCTCCGGCCCCGCGTCGAGCAGCAGCTGCAGCGGCAGGTACATCGCGCGATCGCCCTGCTGTTCGCAAACCGCCTGCAGCAAGTGGGTCTTGCCGCTCGCCGCTTCGCCCCACAGCCAGCAGCCGGGACCGTTGCCGTCATCCGCAAGTTTTTGCAGGTAGGCAACGAGCGCTTCGTTTCCTGCCGGCCAGAAACTTGCAAACACCGCGTAGTCGGCGAGCTGCAGCGGCAATGCCAGCTGGCTCAAGTGCGGCTCTCGTCTGCACCAGCCGCGGCGTCGCTTGCCGCAGCGTCGGCTTGGTCGACCAGCTCGAGGGCATCGGGATTATCGGCGAGATACTGCCCGTAGGAAAAGCGCACCAGCACGGACAGCACCGCGGCCGCCGGCAGGGCCAGCAGCACCCCGAAGAAACCGAACAGCTGGCCGCCGGCGGAGACCGCGAAAATGACAATGACCGGATGCAGGCCGATGCGATCGCCGACCAGCTTCGGCGTCAGCACGGAGCCCTCGATCACCTGGGCTATCGAAAACGTTGCAACGACGCCGGCCAGCCGCAGCAGCGGATCGGGCTCCAGCACGACGGTGATGCCAGCCAGCGCGATGCCGAAGACGAAACCCAGGTACGGCACAAAGCTGACGAGGCCCGCGACAACGCCAATCGCAATCGCAAATTTCAGACCAACGAGGGACAGGCCAAACGCGTAGATAAGCGCCAGCGCCAGCATGACGAGCAGCTGGCCGCGCAGGAACGCACCGAGCACCTCATCCGATTCGCGCGCCAGCCGAAATACCGTGTCGCGGCGGTTTTTCGGCACCAGCGAACCGAGGTGACTGACGACGAAATCCCAGTCACGCAGCAGGTAGAACGTCAGAATCGGGATCAGGAACAGGCTGATGACCGCCGCCGCCAGTGCGCCACCGGAACGGGTCAGGGCACCCAGGATCTTGGCACCCCAGGAACCGGCCATCTCGCTGTAGCGATCGAAAAACGCCGCAAGGCCGATGTCATCGCCGGGTGATGCGCCGATCAGTGCGGACAACCGCGGCAACCAGACCTGCTCTGCCTGCGCAATGATGCCGGGCAAGGCCTCGACCAGCGCGCCGACCTGCGACTGGATCAGCGGCAGTACCAGCAGCACCAGCAGCGCGATGCTCAGAATCGTCAACAGAAACACGATCACCACCGCGAGCGTGCGTGGCAGCCGCAGCTTTTGCAGTCGATCGGCCAGCGGGTCGCCGATGTAGGCAAGCAAGGCGGCCGCGACGAACGGCGTAAGCACCGGCGCGAGCAGCCACAGCAACCAGCCGCAGATTGCCAACGCCACCAGCCAGTTAATTTGCCGATCCGTTTTCATGTCGATTCCTGTTGCGATGAACGCCGCGCCCGGCGCGACCAGGCCAGTACGTAATCAATGCCGCTAACGACTACAGTAACGAGCACCGCAGCGCCGAGCACCGTAACGCTGACCGGAGGCGGCCAGTCAAAAGCTGCGCGACTTAGCACGAAGACCACGAGCAGCAGTTCGAGCGCCGTATTCAGCTTGCTGATGCGCGTCGGTTCGCCTTCAACCGGACGCACGAGAAAATTATAGGCGGTCGCACCGCCGACAATCACAACATCGCGCACAATCACGAGGATACCGAGCCACAATGGTATGTAGTTGCCAAGCAGCAGCATGACGAAGACGCCAGCGATCAGCAGTTTGTCGGCGACGGGATCGAGCAAGGCGCCGAGCCGCGTGTGCCAGCCGTAGCGTTTCGCCAGCCAGCCATCGACACCGTCGGAAAATCCTGCGATCACAAACAGGACGAGCGCTGCAACGTAATGCTGCGTGTGCAGCAGCCAGAGTATTGGCGCAACGAGCGCGATGCGCAGAATCGATATCGCGTTCGGTAGCCAGCGCAAACTCATCGTTCGCCGCCGCTCTGTCAGGGACGAAATGCGTAGTGCAGCGCATCCGCGGTCAGTGGCATACCGGTCTCGGGATCGTCCGCCTGTGGCACAAGTTCGCTCCTGAAATTGAGCGCAGTTGCCAGCCGCCGCGCGCCGCCGTTAATACGCACGGCGTAGTGGATCCGGCCGCCGCTGACCGCACGAATTCGATAATCGTCGATGACCTGCACGCTGTCGATAATCTGCTGCAGGTTTGCGAAGCCGCTGGCCGACCCCACATTGCTGATCGTGAGATTGACGACCGCGAGCTGCTGGTTGCCGGAGACGACAAACTCGCCGGCCAGCGTGTCAGCGAGCAGGTGCAGCGCGTCCTCGATGTCGCCGTTCCATTGCTGACGCTGGCTGCCGGAGTAGTAGCTCCAGCGGCTGCGTTCGGCATCACCCGGGCGCGCACGGCCGACCAGCACCGAGGCGATGTCACTGCTGCGCGCTGCCGCCAGCAGCGGATCGTGGAAGCCGCCCCACACATCGCTGAGGCTGATACCCGCCTGCTCGACCTCCCGTTCCGTCGGCAGGCGGACCGGCAGGCCGCGCGCCGTCGCGACCTGTGCGACCCGCTTGCGCAGGTCATTGCGCTGCGCCTTGCGCGGATCGAACGTGCGCGCGTCGGTGGCGCTTTCCGCCAGCAGCATTTCGCGCTGACCGCGTCCCCAGTCGACCACCAGCCAGACCATCGTCAGCGGCCTTTCATTGCCCCAGACGGGCAGGCGGCGGTCGCGCAACACGCGCTCGATGGCGGCGCCGTCCAGCGCAACCCACAGGCCGTTGTCGGCGAGCGGCCGGAATTGCAGCACGAAGCGCTGCGGATCGGGGAACAGCCCGGTCAGTTCCGGCGAGATAGCGGCCGCCTCTGATCCGGTGATGCGCACCAGCACCTGTTGCAGCGCGCGCTGGTAGGCGGAATCGCGCGACTTCGGGTCGTCGGGGTCGATCGTGACCTCGGCGCTGTAGAGGTCTTTAACCTCGACGGCGGCTACCGGCGTCGCGATGCCGGCGAGCAGCGCCAGCAGCAACAGGCCCAAACAATACCGTTGCCGCCGCGCTGCGACTGTGAGGATTCTATGCATGATCAAACCCCGGAAGCGGGACCCTGCGATGGTGGTTTCGACAATTAGGTTCTATTATATCCACCTTACAAAAATTACCACTGCCGGTCGCGCCTCCTGCGACGGATAAAGCGCAGACCTATGACCCGCAAATCACTGACCTACCGCGACGCTGGCGTCGATATCGATGCCGGCAACTCGCTCGTTGAACGTATCAAGCCGCTGGTTGCCGCGACCCGCCGCCCGGAAGTCCTGGCCGGCCTCGGCGGCTTCGGCGGCCTGTTCGCGCTGCCACCCGATCGCTACCGGGAGCCGGTGCTGGTGTCCGGCACTGACGGCGTCGGCACCAAGCTGAAACTGGCCCACAAGCTGAACCGGCACGACACGATCGGCATCGACCTCGTCGCGATGTGTGTAAACGATATTCTAGTTTCTGGCGCTGAGCCATTGTTTTTCCTTGACTATTTTGCCTGCGGCAAACTGGACGTCGCGGTCGCCGAGGCGGTTGTTGGCGGCATCGCCGAAGGCTGCAGGCAGGCGGGTGCGGCGCTGATCGGCGGTGAGACGGCCGAGATGCCGGACATGTACAAGGACGGCGAGTACGATCTGGCCGGCTTCTGCGTGGGTGCGGTTGAGCGCAGCGAGATCATCGATGGCAGCTCGATCCGGGCGGGTGATGCGCTGCTCGGCATCGCCTCCAGCGGCCCGCACAGCAATGGCTATTCGCTGATTCGCAAGGTCCTGAAAATTGCCGAGAACCGCGATATCGATGGCGAGCCCGCCGAACAGCTTTTGCTGGCGCCGACCACAATCTACGTGAAACCGCTGTTGGCACTGCGCGCCGCGCTGAGCGTGAAAGGCCTCGCGCACATCACGGGCGGCGGCCTCACCGAGAACCTGCCGCGCGTGCTGCCCGACGATGTCCATGCAGAAATCACTGTGAACAGCTGGCGCCAGGGGCCGGTTTTCGACTGGCTCGCGATTACCGGCAATATTGCCGCCGACGAGATGCGCCGCACCTTCAACTGCGGGGTTGGCATGGTTGCCGTCATGAATCCCGCGGATATCAGTGCGGCTATCCGCGAACTGGCCGGCCACGGTCTTAAAGCCTGGCAGCTGGGACAGATAGCCAGCGGCGCCGGACCGGTGCGTTACGTTTGAGCGGCAGGCGAAGGACGCGCGTCGTCGTGCTCCTGTCCGGCGGCGGCACCAACTTGCAGGCGTTTATCGATGCCGTCGCCGCGGGTGATCTCGATGTCGACCTGGTCGGCGTTATCAGCAACAGGCCGGATGCGTTCGGGCTGGAACGTGCCCGGCAGGCGGGCATCGATAGCGTTTGCGTGCCCAGTCGCGGCATGCGGGATCGCGCCGCCTACGACCGCGAACTGGCACATGAGATCGAGCGTTTCGCACCGGACCTGATCATTCTCGCGGGTTTCCTGCGCATTCTCGGCAAGCCGTTCGTCGAACACTTCGCCGGTCGTATTCTGAATATCCACCCGTCGCTGCTACCGAAATACCCCGGCCTCGATACCCATGAGCGGGCGCTGGCGGCGGGCGAAAAGGAGCACGGCTGCACCGTGCATTTCGTCAACGAGGAACTCGATGGCGGTCCGCCGATCATCCAGGGGCGCGTGCCGGTCCATGCCGATGACGATGTGCACGCACTGGCGGATCGGGTGCTCGCGATCGAACACCAGATCTATCCGCAGGCCGTGGCAATGTTTGCGAGCGGACGCCTGGAATGCCGCGATGGCCGCTGTTATCTGGATGATAAACTACTTGAGAAACCACTAACAACTCGTTGATAAAATACGGTTTTTTATAAGAAATATTCCGCGCACTCAGGCGTATCAGGCTGCTGCAGCGGCGGCCGCCGGCAGCGCGCCGCGACCGGCCGATCAGGCCTTCGGCAAGGTGACCCCGGTCTGCCCCTGGTACTTGCCGCCGCGATCGCGGTAGGACGTTTCGCAGGCCTCGTCCGATTCGAGGAACAGCATCTGCGCGACACCTTCGTGCGCATAGATCTTCGCCGGCAAGGTCGTGGTGTTCGAGAATTCGAGCGTGACATGCCCTTCCCACTCCGGCTCCAGCGGCGTGACGTTGACGATGATGCCGCAGCGCGCGTAGGTCGACTTGCCGAGGCAAATCGTCAGCACGTTGCGCGGAATGCGGAAGTATTCCACGGTGCGCGCAAGTGCGAAGGAATTCGGCGGGATGATACAAATGTCGCTGGTCTTGTCGATAAAACTGCTCGCATCGAAATTTTTCGGATCGACGATCGCTGAATCGATGTTGGTGAACACCTTGAACTCGTTGGCGCAGCGCACGTCGTAGCCGTAACTTGAGGTGCCGTAGGAAACGATGCGTTCACCGTTTTTTTCACGTACCTGGCCCGGCTCGAATGGCTCAATCATGCCGTGCTCGGTGGCCATGCGGCGAATCCAGCGATCGGATTTGATACTCATGTCGTTTCAGGCCCTGCGTAGAAATGGAACGGGTGAATGAAGCCTCAGTCGTCCGAGACCACGATTTTCGGAAACTTGCTGCTGTAGTCCTTGCCCTGCATCGCCAGCCTGGCCGCCATCCGGCGCGCCGTGCGCAGGTAGGCCGCCGCGGCCGCACCGCCGGGGTCCGCCACGACCGTTGGCGTGCCGCTGTCGGTCTGCAGCCGGATCGCCATTTCCAGCGGCAGCTGGCCGAGCAGATCGATCTCGAAATCCTGCGCCATGCGCCGCCCGCCGCCGCTGCCGAACAGTGGCTCCTCGAAGCCGCAGTTTGAACAAACGTGGGTACTCATGTTCTCGACAATGCCGAGGACCGGCACCGATACCTTGCGGAACATCTGCAGCCCCTTGCGCGCATCCAGCAAGGCGATGTCCTGTGGCGTGGTGACGATCACCGCGCCGCTGACCGGCACGCGCTGGGTCAGGGTCAGCTGGATGTCACCGGTGCCGGGCGGCATGTCGACGATCAGGTAATCGAGCTCGGACCAGCGGGTCTGCGTCAGCAGCTGGTTGAGCGCCTGCGTCACCATCGGGCCGCGCCACACCATCGGCTGATCCGGGTCGATCAGGAAGCCGATCGACATCACCTGCAGTCCGTGCGCTTCCAGCGGCTGCATGGTCTGGCCGTCCTCGCTGAGCGGACGCTGCCCGCTGAGGCCGAGCATCAGGGGCTGGCTCGGGCCGTAAATGTCGGCATCCAGAATGCCGACCCTGGCACCGTCTGCGCTGAGCGCCAGCGCCAGGTTGACGGCCGTCGTCGACTTGCCAACGCCACCTTTGCCGGACGCTATTGCGATGATATTGCTGACATTTGGCAGCGGTTTTAAAGTCCGCTGCACGCCGTGCGCGGTGATCTTGCTGCTCAGGGTCACGGTGACGTCGGCGACCCCTGCCACCTTGCGTACGATTGCGGCAAAAAAGTCGGCAAGCTGTTGCTCCAGTCCGGCGCAGGGAAAACCCAGTTCGATGTCGACGACAACGCTGTCTGCGGCACTGCGGACGGAGCGGACCCGTCCCGTGTCAGCCAGCGAATAGTCAATGCCCGGCAACAGGGCAGCATGCAAGGCGGCGGTGATCTGTGAATCTTTTGACAATTTGGCTCTGCGCTGGCGAATAACGAGATTGATCGCGGCCCGTTCACTGTGTGTCCGGGTGCCCGCGGCGGCATATTGTAACGAAGGCGTGCGGGGATTGTTGCCCTGCCTCCGAAGGGCCGCAGATGGTATTACGTCACATTGGCCGGTGTGCCCGATGTGGCATAATGCCGAGGCAATCGAAATCTGCGGCCGGGAAGCAGGCAGATCAACCGCGGCAGGCACTCCGACACGAACCATTGGGCAAGCAGCATTGATGCTGAATTTTGAAGAATTCTGGCGTAACGACACGATGAGCGCCGGCAGCGCAGCTGCGCGGCTGGCGAAACGCCGCGTGCCCGACGCTGCCGCCCGAGAGACTTTATGAGTCTGCTCAGCGGTTTTCGTGCAGAGCATTTGCTCGCCAAGCTCACCACAGAGTCAGACATCGAATCGCCCGCGGCGCGCCGTGCCGCAGAAAAGCTGAAGAAACTCGGCCCGAAGTCCATTCCGAAAACGATCGACGCCCTCGCGCTCAGCGACAAAAACCGCATGATGGTGTTTGTCGATATCCTGGCCAGCAAGATCAATGACAAAACGCTGAAATATTTTCGCGAAGGCCTCTCCGACGGCGGCGAGCGGGTGGTTGCAGGCACAGCCTGGGCCCTGTCGAGCAGCAACAACTACAATCCTAATGCCTTGCTGGAGTTCTTCGACGATCCGGAGGTGTCAAAGCCTGCCCTGATCGAGATCCTGCGCGTGCACAAGCGCAGCCTGAACGTACAGGAGCTGCTGCGGCGCGCTTACGACGTCGAGCCCAAAGAAAAAGCGCTGCTGTTCAGCATCATTGAGGACATTGCCACCGCCGACCTTGTGCCCGACCTGATCAACCGCATGGGCGGCAAGGACCCGGTAATCAAGATCCACCTGATTCACCTGCTGGCCCGCTTCCCCGGTGAACAGATCAATCGTGCGCTCGAAATCGAGCTGGGCGCGCCCAACAAGATGGTGCGCGCGGCAGCGTTGAATTCCATCGCCAAGCGCAAGGGCCATGTCAACGTCGCCAAGATTGCGAAGCTGCTGATCGACCCGGACATCGATGTGCAATCCAAGGCGGTCGACGTGCTGATCGAGATGAAACACCCGGACACGATCACCCACCTGCTGCCCGCTTTGAAAGACGAATCCGAATACAGTCGACGCGCCGCGGTCGAGGTGCTGAACGAAATTGCGGACGAAAGCTCGGTAAAACATTTGCTCGATGCGATTAAAGACGATGACTGGTGGGTGCGCTCCCGGGCCGGCGACGCGCTCGGCGAAATCGGCGGCCCGCGCGTCGTCAGATCGGTACTGAGCCTGATCAAGGACAAGGATGAAGACATCCGGCGCACCGCGATCGAGATTCTTAACGCGACGAAAGACGAGTCCGCCGTCGACTACCTGCTGAAAGCCACCGAGGACAGCGACTGGTGGGTGCGCGAACGCTCGGTCGACGCGCTGACCAAGATCGGCAGCAAGCGCGCCGTGCCGAAGCTTGTCAGCATGCTCGGCAAAGACAGCAAGATGGATACCGTGTTGATTCGTGCGCTCGGCAAACTCGGCGACCACAGGATCATTAACGATATCGTGCCATTGATGGCGGCCGGCAAACGCGAGGTGCAGATCGAGGCCATCAAGGCCGTGGCACATCTCGCTGACGAATCGCGCGCCGAATCCGTGCGCGATGCGTTAAAGAAGATCAAAAGCTCGAGCGACAAGACGCTCATCAACGCAGCGGACGCGGCAATCAAGGAAATCGATGGCAAGTTCTCGCCGTCCATTATTGAGGAGAACGTGCGCGCGGAGCGCATCGCGGATCACAGCAAGACGCTGCTGGTCGAGGCGGCCGATGTCGAAAGCATTATCCGGGCAGGCGCGCCACAGGCGCTGGACATTTCCACGCTGGAACCCGGCACCGTAATCGACGGGCGCTACGAATACATCGAAAAGATCGGCAAAGGCGCTTTCGGTACCGTATTGCTGATGCAGGACAAGGTTGTTGATGAACAGCTGATCCTGAAATTCCTGAACCCGAACGTGTCGTCTGACGAAGAGATGATGAAACGCTTCGTGCACGAGTTGCGTTACTCGCGCAAGATCACGCACCGCAACGTCATTCGAATTTATGACTTCCTGCACCTGCAGGGTTGCTATGCAATCTCGATGGAGTATTTCCCGTCGCATACGCTTGGCGGCGAGATCGTCGACAACAAGCCGATGGACTTCAAGCGCGCGCTGCAGTTTTCGCTGGACATGGCAACCGGCATGGCGGTCGCGCACCAGGCTGGCGTCATCCACCGTGACCTGAAGCCGGCCAACATCCTCGTCAACGATGAATCACTGTTGAAGATCGTGGATTTCGGCGTCGCCGCGGCAGCGAGCAGCGGCGACACCCAGCTGACGAAAACGGGCTACGTTATCGGCTCACCCAAATACATGGCGCCCGAGCAGATCCTCGGCAAGAAGGTCGACGAGACCGCCGACATCTACAGCATCGGTGTCATCATGTACGAAATGGTTACCGGCATTCCGCCGTACAGTCGTGGCGACCATATGTCGGTGATGTACCAGCACGTGCAGGGCAAGGCCAAGCTGTGCCAGGAAATCAACAAGAAGGTCCCCGATGCCTTCGCCGCCATCGTGACGCGGGCCATGTCGGTCGACAAGACCAAGCGCTACCAGTCCATGAATGAGCTCATCGACGCTCTGAACGATATCCAGCTTTAGCAAAATGTGCGGTAGCGCACTGGTACCCCGGGGTAATTCCCCCTAGGATACCTAACCAGCTGATTTCGACTGCAAAAGCGAGCGCTCCTCGATGGCACGAATAGACGCCTTCCTCAAACTGGGCCTGGCCCAGGGTTGTTCCGACGTGCACCTTGCGGTCGGCGTGCCGCCGATGCTGCGCATGAACGGCGACCTGATGCCGATCAAGTTCCGCGAGCTGTCCGATACCGAGCTCGAAAGCTACGTCCTTGAAATTCTTAGTGATTCACAGCGTGAAACCTTCGAAGGCGGCAACGATCTCGATTTCTCCTACGTGGGCGCGGAAGGCGGCCGGTTCCGCGTCAACCTGTTTCGCAAGGCGACCGGCGTAGGCGCTGTCTTCCGGCATATCCCGAACGAGGTGCCAACGCTGGATAAGCTGGCGGTACCGTCGGTCCTCAAGGATTTTTGCGATTTCCACCAGGGCATGGTGCTGGTCACCGGTTCCACCGGAACGGGTAAGTCGACGACGCTCGCCGCCATGATCAATCACCTGAACCAGACGCGAAACCTGAACATCATCAGCCTGGAAGACCCGATCGAATTCGTGCATCCCAGCAAGAGTTCGCAGGTCATCCAGCGCGAACTGGGCACCCACCTCGTCAGCTTTGCGGACGGCGTGCGCTCCGCGATGCGCGAAGACCCCGACGTTATCCTCGTTGGCGAGCTGCGCGATGCCGAAACCATTTCGATGGCAATGACGGCGGCCGAAACCGGCCACCTGGTGCTCGGCACGCTGCACACGACCAGTGCCGTCAAGACCATTGACCGCATTATCGACGCGCAGCCGGGCGAATTGCGCGAGCAGACTAAAAGCTTCCTGGCGCAGAGCCTGAAAGCCGTGGTGACCCAGGTGCTGGTCAAGACGCCTGACGGTCGCGGCCGCAAGGCTATCCTCGAGATTCTTATTAATAATCGCGCGATCGCGAAGCTGGTCATGTCTGACCAGACCCACCAGCTGCCCGCGCAGCTGCAGACGGGCCGTGAGGCCGGCATGCAGCTGATGGACCAGGCGCTGATGGAGGCCATCGAGGCGCGCAGCGTAGACCCGGACGACGCCTTCCGTTACGCGCACGACAAACGCATGTTCAAGCGCTTCGTCACCGACACCGGCATCCTGCCAGTGCTCGACGGCGGCGATTCGAACTGATCAGGATGAATACGACCCGCCTTTTACACAGGAACCCGGTGCTTTGAACAAGATCGATGCATACCTGAAGGACGCGTTGAAAAAAGACAGCTCGGACCTGCACTTTATTTCGGGCGATCCGCCGCGCGTGCGCGTGCACGGCGGCCTGCAAACGCTGAGCAACGACCCACTGACCACGGAATTCGTCAGGGAATCCATGTACGAAATCATGAACGGCTCGACGCAGCGCGACTTCGAGCGTCACGACGCGGTCGATTTCGCCTACGAGATACCGGAGATTTCCCGATTCCGCGTCAACGTGATGCGTCATCTGAACGGCGTCGGTGCTGTCTTTCGCGCGATTCCGTCGAAGGCGAAATCGCTCGAAGACCTGAGCCTTCCCGAGGTCGTCAACAGCCTTTGCAAGCAGACCTCCGGATTGATCCTCGTGACCGGCAAGACCGGCTCCGGTAAATCTACGACGCTTGCGGCAATGGTCGATTCGATCAACACCCGCCTGAAAGGGCATATCCTGACGATTGAGGACCCGATCGAATTCGTTCACAGCCGCAAAGGCTGCCTCATCAGCCAGCGCGAGATCGGCGTGCATTCGCCTTCGTTTGCCGCTGCCCTGCACTCGGCACTGCGTGAAGATCCCGACGTCATCCTGGTCGGCGAGCTGCGTGACCTGGAAACGATGAGCGTTGCGATTACCGCGGCCGAAATGGGCATCCTGGTCATGGGCACCCTGCACACCAACGGTGCCGCGCAAACGGTCGATCGCATGGTGAACAGCTTCCCGGCCGACAAGCAAAGCCATATTCGTACAATGCTGTCGACCTCGTTGCGCGGCGTCATCTCGCAGCAGCTGTTGCCGACCAAGCACAAGCCCGGCCGCATCGCAGCGCTGGAGATCCTGGTAAATACTTCGGCCGTGTCGAACCTAATCCGGCAGGGCAAGCTTGACCAGCTCGAAACAGCCATGCAGAGCGGTGGCGCTGTGGGCATGCAGACAATGGACAGTGCCCTGATGAGTCTCGTGGAGCGACGTTTCGTGTCCGGTATCGAGGCCTACCAGCAGGCCAACAACAAGTCCAAATTCCAGCAGGTCAAAGATCAGCGTTGATCGCAGCCGGTGCGACCTGCTGCACCGAGCCCGCTGAAAACCCGTTCACGCAGATACGCGGCCGTTGCCGTGGCATAATCGCCGCCTTCTGTTGACGCACCCTGCAAAGCGCAATCATGACCGACCAGCCACGCCAGATTCTCGTATCCAGTGCCCTGCCCTACGCCAACGGCTCGATTCATCTCGGGCACCTGGTCGAGTACATTCAGTCGGACATCTGGGTACGGTTCCAGAAGCTGCGTGGCCAGCGCTGCATCTATGTATGCGCGAGCGATGCCCACGGCACACCGATCATGATCCGGGCGCGCGAAGAAAACATTGAGCCCGAAGACCTGATCAAGCGCATCGCGGCGGAACAGCACGCGGACCTCAAGACCTTCGGCGTCGACTTCGACAACTTCTACACCACGCATTCGCCCGAAAACGAACAGCTCGTTGGCGAAATGTTCGAGCGGCTGCGCGCGGCGGGACATATCTATACGCGCACCATCGAGCAGGCGTTCGACGAACAGAAACAGATGTTCCTGCCGGACCGCTTCGTCAAGGGCACCTGCCCACGCTGCAAGACCGAAGACCAGTACGGCGATGCCTGCGAGAATTGCGGCGCCACCTACGGTCCCGACGAAGTCATCAACCCGATCTCGGTACTGTCGGGCACGACGCCGGTGTGGCGAGAGTCCGAACACTACTTTTTCCGGCTGTCACAATTTCCAGAAGCGCTGCGCGCCTGGATGAAGCAAGCCGAACTGCACCGCAATATCACCAGCAAGCTCGAAGAATGGTTCGAGGCCGGGCTGCAGGACTGGGACATCTCGCGCGACGCGCCGTATTTCGGTTTCAAGATTCCCGGCACCGACGACAAGTATTTTTACGTGTGGCTGGACGCACCGATGGGCTATGTCGCCAGCTTCCTGAACCTGTGCAAGCGCCGCGCCGATCTCGACTTCGATGCCTACTGGCGGCAGGACAGCAAGCACGAGGTTTACCACTTCATCGGCAAAGATATCGTGTACTTCCACACCTTGTTCTGGCCCGCAGTGCTGGAAGGCTCCGGCATGCGCACGCCGTCGAGCGTGTTTGCGCACGGCTTCCTGACGGTGAACGGCAAGAAGATGTCCAAGTCGCGCGGTACGTTTATTAATGCGCGCACCTATGCCAACCACCTCGATCCAAGCTGCCTGCGTTATTACTATGCGGCCAAGCTGGGTCCCAGCATGGAAGACATCGATCTCAACTTCGATGACTTCGTAGCGCGCGTCAATTCGGACCTGGTTGGCAAGCTCGTGAACATCGCCAGTCGCTGTGCGGGATTTATCAACAAGAAGTTCGACGGCGCGCTGGCAGCCACGCTCGACGACGAGGCGTTGTTTGCGGAATTCACCGATTCAGCAGAGATCATTGCAGAGAACTACGAAGCCCGGGAATTTTCCAAAGCCATGCGGCAGGTCATGCTGCTTGCCGATTCAGCGAACCGCTACATCGAAACGAAGAAACCGTGGCTGATGGCAAAAGACAGCGCGCAGCTCGACGACGTACAGCGCGTCTGCTCGCAGGGCCTGAACCTGTTCCGCACGCTGATGATATTTCTCGAACCGGTCCTGCCGGCGCTGGCCCAGGGAGCGCGTGAGCTGTTCCGCGAATCCGGCTGGGAATGGCGCGACGCATCAAAGCCGCTGCTGGCAACGAAAATCAATGAATACGTCCCGCTGCTGACGCGGGTGGAAGCCAAACAGGTAGACGCTATGATCGAACAATCCCGCCCCGCCGCAGAGAACACCGTCGCTGTCGCGGAAGATGACACCATCAGCATCGATGACTTCATGAAAGTGGACCTGCGCATCGCGCGAATCGAAAAGGCGGAACCGGTCGAGGGCGCCGATAAGCTGCTGCAGCTGACGCTGAACATGGGCTCGGGAACGCGCAATGTCTTTGCCGGCATCAAGTCGGCCTACAGCCCGGAACAGCTCGTCGGCAGGCATGTCGTCGCGGTGGCCAACCTCGCGCCGCGCAAAATGCGCTTTGGCGTCTCCGAGGGCATGGTGCTGGCCGCCGGACCCGGTGGCAAAGACGTGTTCCTGCTCTCAGCGGACAGCGGTGCGGAACCCGGCATGCGCGTCAAATAGGCACGGGGCGACGCGCCTCCGGCAAAGCACTACAATAAAGCCCGGCTCACACGGACTGATCCCGGCGCCTGCGGGCGCTGCACCACCATGACAGATATCGTTCTTATTCTTGTCGGCACCGTTCTCGTCAACAATTTCGTGTTGGTGCGTTTCCTCGGGCTATGCCCGTTCATGGGCGTGTCCCGCAACCTGGAGGCCGCGCTTGGCATGTCGCTGGCGACGGCGTTCGTACTCACGCTGTCCGCGGCGGTCAGCTTCCTGCTCCATGAGTACCTGTTGCTGCCGCTGGATCTCGAATACCTGCAGACCATCGGCTTCATTCTTGTCATCGCCGCCAGCGTGCAATTCACGGAGATCATGGTACGGCGCCTCAGCCCGCTGCTGGACCAGGTGCTCGGCATTTACATTCCGCTGATCGCAACCAACTGCGCGGTGCTCGGCGTCGCCCTGCTCAACGTGCAGCAGGCCAAGGGCTTCCTGGAAGCCGTGTTTTTCGGCTTCGGCGCGGCGGGCGGTTTCGCGCTCGTGCTGACCCTGTTCGCCGCCATTCGCGAACGCATCGATGCGGCCGACGTGCCGCTGCCGTTTCGCGGCACGGCGATTGCGCTGGTCACTGCCGGCATGATGTCGCTCGCGTTTATGGGCTTCTCCGGTATGGCGCGGCCCTGATGGTTAGCGCGGTACTGTTAATTACGGCCGTCGCGCTGATCGCCGGATTGGTCCTGAGCATTGCGGCACGACGCCTGCCCGCGTCCAGCGATTCGCTGGTCGACCAGGTCAATGCGCTGTTGCCGCAAACGCAGTGCGCGCAATGCGGTTATCCCGGCTGCCGGCCGTACGCCGCGGCCATCGTCGACAGCAGCGCGCCGCTCAACCTGTGTCCGCCGGGCGGCGATGAAACAGTACGCCGTCTTGCAGAACTGCTGGGCCGGGAAGTCCTGCCGCTGGCCGCACCGGCAAGCGATATGAAGCTGAACGTAGCCATCATCGATGAAGCGCTGTGCATCGGCTGCACCCACTGCCGCGATGCCTGCCCGGTGGACGCGATTGTCGGCGCACACCAGTTCATGCATACCGTCATCAAGTCCGAATGCACGGGCTGCGAGCTGTGCCTGCCGCCCTGCCCGGTTGATTGCATCTCCATGGTGGCGGCGCGATGAGTGCGCCAACATTTGATCTCGGCAAGCTGCACGGCGGGCTGCGCCTGCCTGCGGAAAAATCCCAGTCGACAGCGCGGCCCATCATCGAGGTGCCGTTGCCCGCGCAGTTGGTGCTGCCGTTGGCGCAGCACGTCGGGGATCCTGCCCAGCCGGTCGTCGGCATCGGCGAAGAAGTGCTGAAAGGACAGCTGCTGGCCATGGCCGAAGGTGTGATCAGCGCGCCGGTGCACGCGCCATCTTCCGGAAAGGTCATCGCCATCGAACCCTGGCCCGTGTCACGCCGCCGCGGTGACAAGGCGCCCTGCATCATTATCCAATGTGACGGCGAAGACCGCGCCATCGACAAGCCCGAGGCAATCACCGACTACCGAAGCCTGGCGCACGACGACCTGCTGCAGCAGATCCTGCGCGGCGGCATCGTCGGCCTCGGCGGCGCCGTATTTCCCACCGCGCAGAAACTGATGCAGGCCGTGTCAGGGCAGCTCGAGCACCTGATCCTCAACGGCGTTGAGTGCGAACCCTACATCAGCTGCGACGACATGCTGATGCGCGAGCAGGCGATGGATATTCTGCAGGGTGGCCAGGTGCTGCTGCACGCGCTGCGCTATTGAAAGCTGCCTCGTGGTTGTCGAAAGCGACAAACCGGAGGCGCTCGACAGCATGGTGAGCGCGCTGAACGAACTGAATGACCCGCGGCTGGTATCTGAAACAGGTGCCGACAATCTACCCGTCGGGCGGTGAAGACCAGCTCGTGCAGCTGGTAGCGAATCGCGAGGTGCCAAGCGGTGGTCTGCCCAGCGACGTCGGCTGCGTCGTGCAAAACGTCGGCACCGCCGCTGCCGTGCATCGCTGGATCAATCACGGCGAGCCGCTGATTTCACGCATCACAACGGTGACCGGCGATGGCATTGCAGAACCGTGCAACGTGCGGGCACGCATCGGCACGACGCTTGACCAGGTTGTGAAAGTGGCCGGTGGCTACACCGAGCGCGCCGCCACCATGGTGATTGGCGGTCCGATGTGCGGCAAATCGGTGAGCACCGACGAGGTACCGCTGGTCAAGGCAACGAACTGCGTCCTCGTGATGTCGGCCGTCGCAGCTGCGGGAGATGAGAAACCCTGCATTCGCTGCGGAGACTGTGCCGCCGTGTGCCCGGTGCAGCTGTTGCCGCAACAGCTCTATTGGCATGCCTGCTCGGACAACGAAGCGAAACTGCGGGACTTTGGCCTGACGGACTGCATTGAATGCGGCTGCTGCGACCTTGTCTGCCCAAGCCACATTCCGCTCACCGCCGATTTTCGCAAGGCAAAAGCACGCATGCGCGAACTCGCTGACGAGAAGGCGCGTGCGGAGCGCGCGCGACAGCGCTTCGAGTCACGTAACGAAAGGATCCGCACGGAACGCCTGTTGCGCGACGACGAGCTGGCCGCACAGAAACAGGCGGCACTCAAGGCCGGCCCGGACGCGATTGCCGACATCATGAGCCGCGCGAAAAAAGCGACGAAAACGACGGATGAGGAACAATAGCGCATGAAATTCGTTCGCCACGACGCTCCCTTCGTCACGCCGCCGACCAATGTGGCGTCGATCATGCAGCAGGTGCTGCTGGCGCTGATACCGGCGACGCTCGCCTATGTCTGGTTCTTCGGCGTTGGCATCCTGTTCAACATCGTCATCGCCGCCATTTTCTGTCTCGCCGGCGAAGCCCTGATGCTGCGCGCACGCGGGCGACCGGTAGAACCCGCGCTGCGCGACTACAGCGCGCTGGTCACGGCAGCACTGCTCGCCTTCGCGCTGCCCGCGCTGACGCCGTGGTGGGTAACGGCGACGGCCGCGCTGTTTGCCGTCGTGGTTGCCAAGCATCTGTACGGCGGTCTGGGATTCAATATTTTCAACCCGGCGATGGCCGGCTATGTCGCCGTGATGGCTGCGTTCCCGATGTACCTGAACATCTGGACCGCGCCGCGCATGGGTGACATTGACTACCACTTCATGACGCTGTTCGAAACGGCGCGATTCACGTTTACCGGCACCTTGCCGGACTACCTGACCTTCGACGCGATCAGTCGCGCAACCCCGCTCGATATGGTCAAAGCCGGCCTGAATAATATGAATACCTTCGAGGAAATACGTGCCTACCCGATGATGGGCGACTTTGGCGGTCGCGGCTGGGAATGGATCGGTAACTTCACGGCCATCGGCGGCGCCTGGCTGTTGCTGAAAAATGTTATTCGCTGGCATATTCCGGTCGCCGTGCTGACAGGGCTGCTGCTGCCATCGGGGCTGTTCTATTTCCTGGAATCCGGCATTCATGCGAGCCCGGGTTTTCACCTGTTCAGCGGCGGCGCAATTCTCTGCGCATTTTTCATTGCGACGGATCCGGTATCGGCGGCAACCAGCGTGCGCGGCCGGCTCGTTTACGGCTTCGGTATCGGCTTCCTGATTTACGCGATCCGGCGCTGGGGCAGTTATGCCGATGGCGTGGCGTTCGCGGTTGTCCTGATGAACCTCGCGGTACCCGCGATCGATTACTTCACCAAGCCGCGCATCGTCGGGCACGCGAAGCGCGGCGCAAGTCCCGGCGGTGGCAACGGATGAACAAGCCGCACAAGGAACGCAAGGGTTCAATCATCAGCAACGTCATCATCCTCGGCGTGCTGGCGGCCATCTGCACTGCGCTGGTGTCGTGGACGCATGACCGCACCGCGGCGCGCATTGTGCAAAACCAGAAGGATTTTCTCGAGCAAAGTCTCGCGCCGGCGCTGGGCGGCCTGTATTTCGACAGCGACCTGTCGAAGTCTGCGATCACCATCGAGCCGCCGCACGAATTGCCAGGCAACGTGCCGGCAACGGTATACCGCGTGTATCGCGATGCCGAACCGGTAGCGGCATTGTTCGTGGTCAGTGCCCGCGACGGTTACTCGGGCCCGATACGGCTGCTGATCGGCATCGAAGCCGACGGCGCGATCAGCGCAGTGCGGGTCATCGAACATCGGGAAACTCCGGGCCTGGGCGACAAAATCGAATCGTCGAAGTCGAACTGGCTGGAGCAGTTCACCGGCAAGTCACTGGGCAACCCGGCGATCGACAGCTGGGCGATCAAGCGCGATGGCGGCAGCTTCGATCAACTGACCGGCGCGTCGATTACGCCGCGCGCCGTTATCAAGGCGGTGCGCGAGACCTTGCTATACTTTGAGGCCAACAGTGAGGCGGTATTCGCCGTTACAGACGCAAGCGGGGACGACAGCGAATGACAGCGGGTTTTTCACAACGGCTGCGCCAGGGCCTGTGGGCGCAGAATCCCGGCCTGGTGCAGCTGCTCGGGCTGTGTCCATTGCTCGCGGTGACCACCAGCTTCGTTAACGGGCTCGGGCTCGGGCTGGCCACGCTGTTTGTCTTGACGATTTCCAACGGGCTCGTATCCGCCACGCGGCGTTTTATCCGGCCGGAAATCCGCATTCCGATGTACGTGCTGATTATCGCCAGCCTCGTGACCTGTATCGAATTGCTGTTCAAGGCCTACCTGCCGGCGCTGGATCGATCACTCGGTATTTTCATTCCGCTGATCGTAACGAACTGCGCCATCGTTGCGCGCGCCGAAGTCTATGCGTCGCGCAATCCGCTGGGCGCAAGCCTGCTGGATGGTTTGTTCATGGGTGCAGGCTTCGCCCTGCTGCTCTGCGCGCTGGGTATTTTTCGCGAGCTGGTCGGCAGCGGCACGATCTTCGCGCGCCTCGACATGCTGTTCGGCGGCGAGCCGCTGAGTGGCCTCGTGCTGCTGGATGGCGGCTTCCTGCTCGCCATTCTGCCGCCCGGCGCATTTTTCAGCCTCGGTCTGGCCGTTGCCGCCAAGAATATTATCGATCAACGGCGTCGTCAGGCGCCGAGTCGCTCAATGGCGGCGCGTCAGTACCGCAATATCTGACAGCAGCGCCTTGAACAAAGACAAGCGCACAGCAATCTATTCGCGCCTGCGCAAGCAGAACCCCGCTCCGGAAACCGAACTGAACTACCGCAATCCTTTCGAGTTGCTGATCAGTGTCATCCTGTCAGCACAGGCCACCGACGTCAGCGTCAACAAGGCGACCGCAAAGCTGTATCCCGTGGCCCGCACGCCGCAGGCAATCCTCGATCTCGGCACGGCGGGACTGAAGCAATACATCAAGACCATCGGCCTCTATAACAGCAAGGCCGACAATATCATCAAGACCTGCCGTCTCCTGCTGGCTGAACACGGCGGCGAGGTGCCCAGAACGCGCGCGGCGCTCGAAGCGCTGCCGGGCGTAGGCCGCAAGACCGCCAACGTGATCCTGAATACTGCGTTCGGCGAGCCGACGATCGCGGTCGACACGCACATTTTCCGGGTGGCAAACCGCACCGGCCTTGCTCATGGCAAGACACCACTGGAAGTTGAAAAGCGGCTCATACGCCTTACCCCGGATGAGTTTCGGCAGGACGCACATCACTGGTTGATCCTGCACGGCCGTTACACCTGCACCGCGCGCAAGCCGAAATGCCCGGATTGCCTGATACGTGACCTGTGCGAGTATCGGCGCAAAACGCCGGCGGACGGCGCGTCATGATCTTCGGTAATGACCGCATCGAGCTGCGGCAGATGTATATCGATGCCTGGCAGAAAGCGCGCGACGGACGGCCAATGTCGCCTCTCGAGGCACAGATCGCGACCGTCATCAGTGACCATCCGGAGTACCACGGCGCGCTGCACGGCGACGCCCTCGACAGCGATTTCCTGCCGGAAGCAGGCAAGACAAATCCCTTTTTACACATGGGCTTACACCTGGCTCTTCGCGATCAACTTGAGACTGACAGGCCCGCCGGTGTGCGCGCCCTGCACGCGCGGATCGCGGCAAAAAACGGCGATCCTCACGCGGCGGAACATCGCATGATCGACTGCCTGGCAGAAATTCTCTGGCAAGCGCAGAGCAGTAATTGCGCACCGGATGAGCAGCGATACCTCGAGCGCTTGCGCGCCTTGATGTAAGTCGCGCAAGCGCGCCGATCTGGCACAGCGCTGCTACGACTGCTGAACCTCAACTCGCCCGGCAGGTCTCTGTAATAATCAGGTGTTACCGCGGGTCAGTTAGCCCATCGCCCGTCCGGACCAAGGATCAGCATGACCGACGCCAGCCAGCAGTATCCCGTTTCCGGAGCCGGCCTCGGGCTGCGGCGCGGTCTGATGGACGCGCTGATGGCGAACCCGCCGGACGAGGTCGACTTCATGGAAGTCGCTCCGGAGAACTGGATTCGCGTCGGCGGCAAACTCGGCAAGAAGTTTCGCTTTTTTACCGAACGCTATCCGTTCCTGATCCACGGACTTTCGCTCAGCATTGGCTCACCGGCGCCACTCAATGAAAGCCTGCTTGAAGACGTTCGCGATTTCATGGACGAACACGACATCAGGTTCTATTCCGAGCACCTGAGTTTCTGCAGCGACGACGGTCAATTGTACGACCTGATGCCGATCCCGTTTACGGCTGACGCAGTCACTCATGTCGCCGGCCGCATTCGCCGCGCCCAGGAGATTCTCGGGCGGCGCATGGCGGTGGAAAACGTCTCGTATTACGCGCCGACCGACAGCTCGCTGAGCGAACGCGAATTTACGCTGGCGGTGCTCGAAGAGGCCGACTGCGACCTGTTGCTCGACATTAACAACATCATCGTCAACAGCATCAATCATCGCTACGACGCACTGGAGTTTCTGCGCGCGATGCCCGCTGACCGGCTGCGCTACTTTCACATAGCGGGCCACTACGTCGAAGCCGAGGACCTGCGCATCGACACCCACGGCGACGCGGTCGGCGACCAGGCCTGGGACCTGCTGCGGGCCGCCTACAGCCACTTCGGGCCGGTCCCCACGCTGCTGGAACGCGATTTCAATTTTCCGCCGCTGCCCGAACTGTTCGCTGAGGTGCACAAGATCAAAGCACTGCAGGCACAAGCGGGCGACGATTCGACCAGGCTGGCCGGAGCCGCACGTGGCTGACGCCGGCGACTTTCGCCAAAAGCAATACGCGTTCGCGGCCCACATTCGCGACCCCGAGCACAATGCCGCACCGGCGGCTATCGAAGACCGGCGCATGGCAATCTACCGCGAGCTGTTCTTCAATAATCTGTATTCGCTGCTCGGCAGCACATTTCCAGTGCTGAAGAAGCTTTACGGCAAGCAAGGCTGGCAACGACTGACGCGCGCCTTCATGGTCAGTCACCAGGCAAAGACGCCCTATTTCCTCGAAATTCCGCAGGAGTTTATCGACTTCCTGCAGAACGACTACGCGTTGCAGGACGACGACCCGCCCTTCCTGCTCGAACTGGCTCACTACGAATGGGCGGAGCTCGCGCTGTCCGTCAGCAGCGATGAGAACGCGGAGGATATCGACCCGGACGGCAATCTGCTGGACGGCATACCGGTCAAATCCGTGCTGGCATGGTCACTGGCCTATACGTTCCCGGTGCATCGCATCAGCGAGTCGTTCCAGCCGGCAGAGCCCGGCGATCAGCCGACATTTCTCGTCGTGTACCGCGAGCCGGACGACGAGCTGAATTTCCTGGAATTGAACACCGTTACCGCCGGCCTGCTGGCGAAGATTGCCGATAACGAAGCGGCGGCGAGCGGCCGCGACCTCATTGCGCAGCTCGGTGCGGAAATTGGCTGGCCCGATCCGGACGGGTTTCTGCAACACGGTGCGGCGGCGCTGGAAACCATGCGGGAAAAACACATTCTGCTGGGCACGAGGATTTAACGACGCCGATGCCACGCATGGCGTCCGCGAACGACAGGGGAATACCACATGCTGCAGTTGCTGAAAACCTTGCGCGACCTGCTCGACAAGACCAAAGCCCTCGAATTCCTGGCACCACTGGCGCTGCGAATATTCATGGCGCCGATTTTCATCCTGGCCGGCTGGGCGAAGCTCAGCAATATCGAGAACACCAGCAATTACTTCGAGTACATCGGCCTGCCGGCGCCGGAGCTGATGGTCTACCTCGCGGGTCTGTCCGAGCTTGTCGGTGGCTGTCTGCTGGTCGTCGGGCTCGCTACGCGCTGGGCGGCGATCCCGCTGATGATCTCGATGGCAGTTGCCGCCGTTTCCGTGCACTGGGAAAACGGCTGGCACGCGCTGCCGGAGACGGAGCTGACCGTACCGTGGGAGTGGCGCAAGGACCTGATTGACGAAGCGGTCGAACGCCGCAATGCGGCGCGCTCGCTGTTGCGCCAGCACGGCAACTATGACTGGCTCACGGGTACCGGGCCCATCACGGTTTTGAAAAACGGCGTCGAGTTTGCCGCCACGTACTTCATCATGTTGCTGACGCTGTTCTTCTACGGCGCCGGCAAACTCAGCCTTGACCACCTGGTCGCGCGCAGACTGCAACGCAGCGGCTGAATTGCGCGCGTATGTGACGTACAGCCTGTCCGCCGCGGCGTAGTTTCCAGAGCCGTAAACAGCAACGGCAGCGCCGAACGCCCGGCTCGACCGCACGATAAGGGGCGGGGTCTGAATATCGCGAATGAGTTTTCGTGCATGGCCGTCCGCCGTTGCATAAAAATCATCCGCGACTGCAGCACAACTTGCTGTGACCCGCCCTGCGGACTAGCAGGATCGCGAAAAAACAGGCTCAGTTTCAGTTCTTTGAGCCAGTTCCTTCATTTATTTGCGGGAAAACCGCAGGATCGACGGTCTATCCGTAACCGAATGCATGGAATGCATTATGTCAAAACAGCGCGGCTTCTCCACTAGTGGAACTGGTGATCGTATTGTTTATTTTCGTGCTGCTTGCGGCGGTCGCGATTCCGATGTTCGGGCGTTATGCGGACCGCGCGCGAACCAGCGCGGCGATCGGCGACATCGGCTCAATTTCGCTCGCCATCGAGCGCTTTCGGCTGAGAAATAACGACCGGATTCCAAATTCGCTGAGTGAACTGGATATGCCTGTGCCACGCGATCCGTGGGACCAGGAGTACCGGTACCTTCGATTCAGCGGCCCGCAAAGCATAGGAAAAGCCAGAAAAGACGGCCGACTGGTGCCCCTGAACTCCGACTTTGATCTCTACAGCATCGGTGCCGACGGCAATTCCAGCGGCTCCTTGTCCGCCAAATCATCGTGGGATGACATCGTTCGTGCGAACAATGGGGCCTACATTGGCCTTGGCAAGGACTACTGACATGAGGCGCCGGGATGCGAGCCTGTTTGGCAGCCGTGTTGGCATGCGCATCTTCGCGCTGATGGCAGTCTCGGGCCTTGCGCCATTAGTGGTAACCCTGGTCGCGGCGCAGATGGCAGCACGCCACGAACTGGACCAGTCTGTCTACAGCTCTTTGCGCGAGGACGCCAAATCCTACGGCATGGGCATCCTGTATTTCCTGCAGGACAAAGCCGAGGACGCGCGCGCGCTGGCCCGTCGCTTTGCACACGAAGGTAGCATTTCCGCAAGCGATGACGCACGCCGCCATTTTTCCGCCGCCTGGGAAATTCGGCCAGATGGTCGCCTTGTTCGCCTGTTTGGGAACGGTGAGCTCGCGCTGCGGCGAGATGCACTGAAAAAAGCGCATCTCGCCAGCGGGCGACCGCAGCTCGTGAGCGAATCCGATGCCAGCGATTCGCCATGGATTCTCCTGTTGCCGCTGACAGAGTTCGCGGACCGGCGACTGCTCGCCGTGCGGTTTTCCAATAACGCGCTTTGGCAACCCGCCGGCTATTTGCCGTCGCAAACGCAGTTTTGCATCTTTACACAGGAGCATGAGCTGATCCGCTGCAACCTGAAAATTGAAGCGGCAGCAGTCGACGCGCTACGGGAACAGCTTGCGGGGTCGCCGAACGATACTATTGCCTGGACCTGGCGCGGGCAGAAAAAGCTGTCCGCCACTTGGCCACTGTTTCTTGGCGGAGAATTTGCGGGTGGAAATTACGTCGTCGTTTCAGTAATCGACCGCGATTTTGCATATCGCGCCCTGGAAGACCTACAACAGATGCTGCCGCCACTTATCGCCGCTGTTGTCATTTTCATAATCCTGCTGAGCTTGCGGCTCATTCGGCGCAACCTGGTGCCGCTGCGAGATCTGACGGCTGCAACTCAGGATTATGCAGCCGGCAAGCTCAGCACAAGGTTACAGATTGACAGCAACGATGAATTCGGCGAACTCGGAAGCGCATTTAACGACATGGCGATACGCCTCGATCGACAGATCGATACCTTAAAAACGATGTCAGGTGTCGACGATCGAATCCTTTCCGGTCAGACGGTCGATCACATTGCCCGACACTGCCTTGGCGAACTGATGCGCCTGTTCCCGATTGACATTTGCGCGGTCTGTCTCGCCGACATCGAGAACTCCACGAATGCTAACATGCTAGTGCGTCGCGCCGCCGCTTTTGACGGCCGGCGCATTTCCATGACGCGTCCGTTTGAGTACCGACAAACCAGAGATTTAACAACTCTAACTCCTTACTGGACCACCGCGGGGGAGGTTGAGCAGGTCCATGGGATCCCTCTGGACCCGGAAGAATGGCGGGAGGTGCTGGCTATCCCGATGACATACGGCGGTGCGCAGCGCGGCCTGCTGTTCATATCGACGAGTGACAAGGTCAATTTTAACGAAGAGAAAGCCGATCTGTGTGCCAAGCTGGCCAGTCGCCTTGCCATAGGTGTCGCGAGCGTCGAGCGTGAGGAACACCTGTATCAAAAAGCGCATTACGACGACCTGACCGGGCTGCCGAACCGACAGTTGCTCAAAGAACGCTTAACGCAATGTCTTGCGCGAACCCGCAAGCAGCCGGCAAGTGGCGCAATTATCTTTATCGATCTTGACAGGTTCAAGGAAGTGAACGATGTTTTCGGCCATTCGGTCGGCGACGTCTTGCTCAGGGATGCGGCGTCACGAATCTCTGCTGAATGTCCGGAATTTTGTACATTGGCACGCTTGGGTGGCGACGAGTTCGTCGTGCTGATGCCCTCCTACTCTGAGTTGGCCGAAGTACGTAACCTTGCCGGCGCGCTGATTGAGCGCCTTTCCCTGCCCTTCTTCTTAAACGGTAACGATCACATCCTCGGCGCCAGCGCGGGAATCGCGCTGTTCCCCGATGACGCGGATACCGTCGAACTCATTTTACGGAACGCCGATTCCGCGATGTACCGCGCCAAGGCGGCAGGGCGAGGTCGCTTCGAATTCTTCAGCGAAGACCTTAGCGCCGCCAACCAGCGTCGCGTCATGCTGGAGCGCGATCTGCGTCATGCCTTGAGAAAAGACGAACTCCAGTTGTTCGTGCAGCCTCAGGTCGCGATCCAAACAGGTGAACTGCGCGGCGCCGAATGTTTGTTGCGCTGGCAGCACCCCACACTCGGCCACATCTCGCCCAGTGAATTCATTCCAATTGCCGAGCAATCGGGCCTGATAGTTGAGATCGGGAAGTGGCTGATCACGAAAGCCTGCAATGAGTGGCGAGGCCTGCTTGACGACGGCCTGTCTCCAGGCAAGTTATCGATCAACGTTTCGCGTCGGGAACTTGAGGAAGCGGCGTTTGCGGAACAGGTATTCAAGGCTTTGCGTTCCGCCTCGCTGGCGGCCGACTCGCTGGAACTTGAAGTCACGGAGTCCGTGGTTGCACGCGATAAAGTAGTGTCCCTGCGCACCTTGCGCGAATTGAACAAGGCCGGCATCAGCATCGCGATCGACGATTTCGGCACCGGCTATTCCTCGCTCAGTTTTCTGCGAGAATTGCCGCTCAATTGCATCAAGATTGACCAATCCTTTATTGCGGACCTCGGCACGGATGCCGACGCGGACGCGGAAAAGCTGTGTCGGACGATTATCAGGATGGCACACGAAATGGGTAAGACCGTCGTCGCTGAAGGCGTCGAAAAGCAGGGGCATCTGGATTTCCTTGAGCTGCACGGCTGCGATGTCGCACAAGGTTTCCTGTATGCCCGGCCAATGCCGGTGAGCGAGTTTGCCGATTTCGTCCGGGCGCACGGCGTGCAGCAGCAAACTGCCCGTGAGCTGCGCGCGGTCTGACAGATTGCCGCTCAGGCCTGGCCAGGAAGGGCAATGCCACAGAAACCGGAATCAGTCCCCGATAGCCGCCAGGAATCCGCTGGCCGCTAGCGCTTCTTCTTCGGCATGTAGAGATCGGTCAGCGAGCCGTCGAACCCTTCGGCCGCAAACGCGATGGTTTCGGACAGGGTTGGATGCGGGTGGATGGTTAGACTGATGTCGGTTGCATCGGCACCCATTTCGACAGCGAGGCATAGCTCCGAGATCAGGTCGCCCGCATAGGGCCCGACAATGGCGCCGCCCAGTACGCGACCGCTTGCCTTGTCGAACAGCACCTTGGTAAAACCCTCGGAGCGATCGTTAGCCAGGGCACGGCCGCTGGCGGCCCAGGGAATCTGGATTTTTTCGTAGGCGGTACCGTTTTCTTTTGCTTCGGTCTCCGTCAGGCCGCACCACGCGATCTCCGGGTCTGTATAGGCAACCGATGGAATCGTACGCGCGTCGAACGCGACTTTGTGACCGGCGATAACTTCCGCAGCGACTTTTGCTTCGTGAGTTGCCTTGTGCGCCAGCATCGGACCGCCGGCGAGGTCACCGATGGCAAAGATATGCGGCACGTTGGTGCGCATCTGCTTGTCGACCTTGATGATGCCGCGCTGGTCGACGTTCACGCCTGCTTTGTCAGCCGCAAGTTTGTCGCCGTTTGCACGGCGGCCGACGGCGACCAGCACCCGGTCGTAAATTTCGGCAGCCGGCGCATCCTTGCCCTCGAAACTCACTTCGATGCCTGGCGTGGTGCTGCGCATACCGGTGACCTTCGTGCCGAGCATGATCGCTTCGTAGCGTTTATCGACAATCTTGCGGAACGGCCGCACCAGGTCCTGGTCGGTGCCCGGCATCAGCGTGTCCGTCAGCTCGACGACACTGACACGCGTACCCAGCGCGCTGTAAACACAGGCCATCTCGAGGCCAATGATGCCGCCGCCAACCACGAGCATGCGTTTCGGCAACGGCGCAAGCTCAAGCGCGCCGGTCGAATCGACAATGCGGTCATCATCCGGCAAGCCGGGAATCATCGATGCCTCCGAACCAGCAGCGATGATGCAGTGTTTGAAATCTATCGTGTCGCCGGAGTCGAGCCGAAGTCGATTCGCCGACACAAACTTCGCAGTGCCGTGCACGACTTTGACCTTGCGCTGCTTCGCGAGCTGACTCAGACCGCCGGTAAGCTTGCCGACAACGTCATTCTTCCAGTCGCGCAGCTTCAGCGCGTCAATGCGCGGATTGCCAAACTGGATGCCGTGCGCCGACATCGCGGCGGCATCGTCAATCACCTTGGCGGCATGCAGCAGCGCCTTCGATGGAATGCAGCCAACGTTCAGGCAAACGCCACCGAGAGTGTCCCAGCGCTCCACCAGGATGACCTGCAAGCCGAGATCGGCGGCGCGAAACGCCGCTGTATAGCCGCCCGGCCCGGCGCCCAGCACGACCAGGTCGCCGCTGTGGGTGGCAGCACCGGCCGGTGTGGGCGCAGCTGCCTGCGCTGCGTCCGTGGCCTGCTGCGCCGGTTTCTGCTGTGCCGGTTTCTGCTGTGCCGGTTTCTGCTCCTCTTGCGAGGCCGGTTTGGCTGCTTCGGTCTCACCTTGAGACGCCCCCGCCGCCGTGTACTCAAGCACCGCGTCGCCCTTCGAGATGCGATCGCCGGCTGCGACCAGAATTTTCGTCACGGTGCCCGCTTCGGCAGCCGGAATGTCCATCGTCGCCTTGTCAGTCTCCAGCGTAACGACAGGATCTTCCTTGCTCAGTGAATCGCCTTCACTGACCAGCACCTCGATAATCTCTACGTCGGAGAAATCGCCGAGGTCCGGGACGCTCAGTGTTTTGGTTTCGCTCATGTCGCTCGCCTAGGGAATTGCTTCAAGCAGCGCGTCAACATTGCCCAACGCCTGCGACAGGAAGGTGGTGAAGCGCACCGCGTACGCGCCATCGATCACGCGGTGATCGTAAGAGAACGACAGCGGCAGCAGCAGGCGCGGATCAAATGACTCGCCGTTCCACACGGGCTGCATGGTCGACCTCGATACGCCGAGAATCGCGACTTCCGGTGCGTTGACGATCGGCGTAAACGCGGTGCCGCCGATGCCGCCGAGGCTTGAAATCGTAAAACTCGCGCCCTGCATCTGTTCGCCTTTCAGCTTGCCGTCACGCGCCGCCATCGAAAGCTCGCCAAGCTGCTGAGCGAGTTCGTAGACGTCCATGGTGTCGGCATTGCGAATGACAGGAACAACGAGCCCCTGGTCCGTATCAGCTGCGAAGCCCAGGTGGTAATACTGCTTGTACACCAGCGATTCGCCGTCGGCGCTTAGGGACGCATTGACCTTCGGAAACTCTTTCAGGGCCGTTATGCAGGCCTTGATCACGAACGCGAGCGGGGTCAGCGAGATGCCGCGTTCTTTCGCCGCGCCTTTCAGTTTCTGACGGCGCTCTTCGAGCTCGGTAATGTCGGCAAGGTCGTGCTGGGTAACGTGCGGCAGGTTTATCCAGCTCGCCTGCAGGCGCGGTCCGGAAATTTTCTGGATACGCGTCAGCTTCTGGACATCGACGTCGCCGAACTTCGCAAAATCAATCGACGGAACCTGCGGCAGCGCGCCGCCGCCGGCGTGCGCCTGGCCCTGGCCACTGAGTGCCTGTTTCACAAACGCCTTGACGTCGTCGTGCAGCACGCGGCGCTTCTCGCCGCTGCCCTTCACCTGGGCCAGATTCACACCGAGTTCGCGCGCCAGCTTGCGCACCGACGGGCTCGCATGAGCCTGCGAGAATCCCGCTTCGTCGATGGGCGGCAAGCTCTTGCCTGCTGCGGCCTTTGGCGCTGGCGGGGCACTTGCCGGCGCCGGCTGCGCTGCCTTGTCTGCGGCAGGCTTTTTCGCCGCCGGTTTGTCTGCCGGCGGTGCGCTCGCCGGCGCCGCCTTGCTGGCGCCGCTCGTGGCGATATCGGCAACCTTGCTGCCCTGCGATACCTTGTCGCCAACAGCGACGTGCACCGCGGTAATTGTGCCGGCATGTGACGAGGGCACGTCCATCGTCGCTTTATCGGTTTCCAGCGTCATCAGGGAATCTTCGACCGCGACGGTGTCGCCGGCTTTGACGAGGACCTCGATGACGTCGACGTCGGTGAAATCACCGATGTCGGGCACGGCCACGGTTTGCTCACCGCCACTTACCGCTGCGTCGCTTTGCGCTGCTGCGGGCTCGGCCGTCGCCGCTTCGCCGGCCGGCTCGGCGGCGCCGTCCTGCTGCGCTGCGTTGCCAGCGGTATCGGTATCGGTATCGGTATCGCTATCGACAGTTTCAGCGTCAGCAGCTGTCATCGTGCCAATCTTGTCGCCGCTGCTGACCCGATCGCCGACGCTGACGGTCAGCGATTCGATCACGCCGTCGGCCGGCGCCGGCACATCCATCGTGGCCTTGTCCGTTTCCAGCGTGATAAGCCCGTCTTCGCGGGCGACCGTATCGCCACTGGCAACGAGCACTTCGATAACCTCGACGTCCGCGAAGTCGCCGAGATCGGGAATAATGATGTCCTTGCTATCCGACACGCTTTGCTCCAATGCTGCGGGTTTACAGGGTGACCGGATCGGGCTTTTCCGGATCGATCCCGTACTTTTCAATGGCGGCCGCCACCGTCTTCTGATCCAGCGTGCCGTCATCGGCAAGCGCTTTCAGCGCAGTGACCGCGATGTAGCGTTTATCCACCTCAAAGAACTGGCGCAATGATTTGCGATCGTCCGAGCGCCCGTAACCATCAGTTCCGAGCGTGACGAAGGACCCGGGAATCCAGCGCTGCACCTGGTCAGGCACGATTTTCATGTAGTCGGTCGCGGCCACGTACGGACCCTTGCGCCCGGCCAGTTTGCTTTCCAGGTAGCTCTTGCGCGGCGGGTGCTCCGGGTGCAGCTGGTTCCAGCGTTCCGCAGCGAGCGCGTCACGCCGCAGCTCGTTGAAGCTGGTCACGGACCAGACATCGGACGGAATGCCGAAGTCTTTTTCAAGCAGCTCTGCGGCGCCAAGCACTTCGCGCAGAATGGTGCCCGACCCCATCAGCTGCACACGCACCTGCCCCTGGCCACCGACCTGCAACAGGTACATGCCTTTCAGGATGCCGTCCTCGACCCCGCTCGGCATCGGCGGGTGCACGTAGTTTTCGTTCATGCAGGTGATGTAATAGAACACGTTCTCCTGCTCACCAATCATGCGCCGCATGCCGTCCTGGATGATGACCGCAAGTTCGTACGCGTAGGTCGGGTCGTAGGAAACACAGTTTGGCACTGTTGATGCCGCCACGAGGCTATGCCCATCCTGGTGTTGCAAGCCTTCACCAGCCAGCGTCGTGCGCCCGGCTGTACCGCCGATCAGGAAGCCGCGCGACTGCTGATCGCCGCCGGCCCAGATGAAATCACCGATACGCTGGAAGCCGAACATCGAATAATAAATATAGAACGGCACCGTCTGTATATCGTGGTTGCTGTACGACGTACCGGATGCCAGCCAGGAACAAAACGCCCCGCCCTCGTTGATACCTTCCTCGAGAATCTGGCCCTTCTTGTCCTCACGATAAAACATCAGCTGATCGGCATCCTGCGGCGTGTACAGCTGGCCCTTCGATGCGTAAATACCGACCTGGCGGAACATGCCCTCCATGCCGAAGGTACGCGCCTCGTCCGGCACGATCGGCACGATGTGCTTGCCGATTTGCTTGTCGCGAATCAGCGAAGTCAGGATGCGCACGAACGCCATCGTCGTTGATGCTTCGCGATCGCCGGTGCCCTCCAGCTGATTCTTGAACATCTCCAGTGGCGGGATACGCAGCGGCTTGGACTTCATGCGGCGCTGTGGCAGGTAGCCGCCGAGCGCCTTGCGCCGCTCGTGCAGGTATTCGAGCTCCTGGCTGTCGGCCGCCGGCTTGCAGAACGGCACGCTGTCGATGTCCTTGTCGGAGACCGGGATATTGAAGCGATCGCGGAACGTTTTCAGCGCGTCGATATCAAGTTTCTTCTGCTGATGAGCAATGTTCTGGCCCTCACCGGCCGTACCCATGCCGAAGCCCTTGACGGTCTTGATGAGAATTATCGTCGGCTGACCCTTGTGACGCACGGCAGCGTCGTACGCGGCATGCACCTTTAGCGGATCGTGACCGCCGCGATTCAGGCGCCAGATTTCGTCATCCGAATAGTTCGCGACCATCTCCGCCGTTTCCGGGTAGCGGCCGAAGAAATGTTCACGAACGTAGTCGCCGCCCTTGGCTTTGAAATTCTGGTACTCGCCATCGACGCATTCTTCCATTACGCGGCGCAGCAGCCCCTTGTGATCTTTGGCCAGCAGCGGATCCCAGCGCGAACCCCATACCACCTTGATGACGTTCCAGCCGGCGCCGCCAAAGGCCGCTTCGAGCTCCTGGATGATCTTGCCGTTACCGCGCACCGGCCCATCGAGGCGCTGCAGGTTGCAGTTGACGACAAAAATAAGGTTATCGAGACCTTCGCGAACGGGCATCGTGATGGCACCCATCGATTCCGGCTCGTCCATCTCGCCGTCACCGAGGAACGCCCAGACCTTGCGATCGCTCGCCTCGATCATCTCGCGATTCTCGAGGTAGCGCATGAAGCGCGCCTGGTAGATGGCCATCATCGGGCCGAGGCCCATCGAGACGGTCGGAAACTGCCAGAAATCCGGCATCAGCCAGGGATGCGGATACGATGACAGGCCGCCACCACCGACTTCCTGACGAAAGCGTTTCAGGTGCTCGTCATTCAGCCGGCCCTCGAGGTAGGCCCGTGAATAGATGCCCGGCGAGGAATGGCCCTGGATAAAAATCATGTCGCCGCCGTGCTTGTCGTTCGGCGCGCGCCAGAAATGATTGAAGCCGACTTCGTACATCGTCGCGGACGACGCGTAACTGGAAATATGGCCGCCGTACTCGGTGCTCTTGCGATTCGCCTGCACCACCATCGCCATCGCATTCCAGCGCAGGTAGGCCTCGAGCCGCCGTTCGATCGAGCGATCACCCGGGTATTCTGGCTGGCGGCCGGTCGAAATCGTGTTCAGGTAGGCGGTGTTGGGGCTGTACGGCAGGTAGGCACCGGACCGCCGCGCGAAGTCGATCATCTGGTTGAGCAGGAAATGGGCGCGCTCCGGGCCGTGCTCACGCAGCACTGAGTCAATGGACTCAAGCCACTCACGTGTCTCGGTCGGATCTAGGTCGTCGAATCGGCTTGTTTCACTCATATACTATCCAGATACCTGCTTGCGTCTTTCCATCGTTAAGTATGGCTTCTCTGCGTCACCGGCATGCCGGCGGCACGGCGCGGGACACTCTTGTCGTTTGCACTTAACGGCGTGATATTGAAGAGGCCTCCTGCTAGGATCAGCGCTCTGTTGCACGTGCCGCCATACGTTATGCGGCGCGGCGCATTCTTCGCCGTTGCCGCATTATGGCCTATGCTGTCGCCAAAGGTTAGTACCACATGCCCGCCCTGCCGCTAGACAAATTCACCGGTAACCAAATCAAGCTGCTCCAGACGACAGTTGCAGCCTCCAAAAGCAGCCTGGACAGCGTCGATCAGTTGTTGATCGTCGTGCCGGCCAAAGCAGCCGCATCCGTTTGGAAAAGCCTGCCGCAGGGCGACAAACTGAAAAGTCTGCTGGCGCGTGCGAAAGAAAAACAGGTCCCCGCAATTACCAGTCGGCTCGCGAACAAGCGGCAGACCGGCGTTGCACTCGGCACGCTCGCAGCGGACACGGAAGCCTTCGAGCGGCTGACCTTCGCGCGCAAGATGTTCGCGCATGTCGTCAACGAGAAAATTAACACCGTCGGCATCTGGGTACTTGGCTTTGACGAGCAGGACGAAGCTAGAATCATTGAAAATATGCTGGCCGCAGGGCTTGCCGCAGCGTTTGTGCCGCCGCTGTACAAATCGAAGCAGCCGCCAACGCCGTTCCGCACGATCAAAATTATCGGCCTTGCCGGCGAGCGTGACTTTAGCCGCCAGCTGGCAGAAGCGCGTGGCAACAACCTCGCCCGCACGCTGACGAGCCTGCCGTCGAACAAGCTTAACGCGGTCGAGTACTGCGCGTTGCTGCGCAAGTTGGCCAGGCAACAGGGCTGGCAATACAAGAAGTTTGGCGTTGCGGAACTCGAGAAGAAAGGTGCCGGTGCGTTTCTCGCCGTAGCACAAGGCAACGATGATGACAGCGCGGCGATCGTTCACCTGCGTTATCGACCATCCGGGAAGACCAAAAAGCCGGCGCTGAGCCTGGTCGGCAAGGGCATTATTTTTGATACGGGCGGCACCAACCTGAAGCCGTTCAATTCGATGCTCGATATGCACATTGATATGGGCGGCAGTGCGGTCGCGGTCGGCACCTTGCTGGCGATCAGCGAGATGCAGTTGCCACAGGCCGTCGATTGCTGGCTGGCGATCACCGAGAATCGTACCGGCCCGCGCGCCTACAAGTCACAGGATGTCGTGACCGCCGCCAACGGCAAGACGATCCAGGTAATTCACACGGACGCAGAGGGCCGCATGGCACTCGCCGACACCCTGCACTTCGCCAGCGAAGACCGGCCCGGCCTGATGATTGACTTTGCGACACTGACCGGCGCCTGCATGAATGCGGTGACGACGCGTTACAGCGGCGTGTTCACCAACCGTCCCGACCTGCACCCGGTTCTGAAGCGCTGCGGTCGCGAGTGTGGTGAACGGGTCTGGCCATTCCCGGTCGACAGGGAATTTCTCGAAGAACTCCTGAGCGAGACGGCCGACATCAAGCAATGCTCGCCCACCGGCGGCGGCGATCATATTCTGGCAGCTACCTTCCTGAACGAGTTCGTCAGCAAAGACGTGCCGTGGATTCACATTGACCTCAGCGCCTGTCTGCGCAAGGGTGGCCTCGGCCATATTCCGACCGCGATTACCGGCTTTGGTGTACGCTTCGCGATGAGTCTGCTACTTGATCAGCAGATGCTGGACTACAACGCCTGATCAGCCCTGCCGGCCAGATACCCGTGAGCGAACCATTTACCATTGCCAACCGCTTTCGCGGTTTCCTGCCCGTCGTCGTCGATGTGGAAACGGGCGGTTTCAATTCGCAAACGGATGCGCTGCTGGAGATTGCCGCGGTCATTGTCGAGGCGCAGGAAGACGGCACGCTGACGCGCGGCGAAACGTTTCGCTATCACATCAAGCCATTCGCTGGCTCGAATATGGAACCGGCATCAATGGCGGTGAACGGTATCGATCCCGACCACCCGCTGCGACCTGCTATCGACGAGCGCGATGCGCTGCAAAGAATTTTTCGCGAGGTGCGCCGGGCGGTGCGCGATGCTGGCTGCACGCGCGCTATCCTCGTCGGCCACAATGCTTCGTTTGACCTCGGATTCCTTAATGTCGCGGTGGAACGCACTGCGATCAAGCGCAACCCGTTTCATCCGTTCAGCTGCTTCGACACGGCGACGCTCTGCGGCGTCGCCTACGGCCAGACGGTGCTGGCGCGCGCCGTGAAGGCGGCCGGCATGGCCTGGGATGAAAGCCAGGCGCATTCGGCTGCCTACGATGCCGAGATTACTGCCGATATTTTCTGTGACGTCGTAAACCGCTTCCAGCCCGTGTACCAGTCATCCGGTCCGCAAAAGGACTGGGAAGCGGTGAAGAACGAAACCGACACCGCCGGCCTCGGCTGAAGTTAAGCCGCGTCGCCGTCCAGGATGGTCTGCAACTCGCCCGAGTTGTACATGTCGATCACAATATCGCAGCCACCTATCAGCTCGCCTTTCACATACAGCTGCGGAAACGTCGGCCAGTTGGAATACGCTTTCAGGCCTTCGCGGATTTCCGGGTCTTCAAATATATTGATGTAGGCAAACGGTTTGCCGACGGCTTTCAACGCGGCAACGGTCTGTCCGGAAAAGCCACATTGCGGAAAATCCGGCGTACCTTTCATGTACAGGATGACCGGGTTTTCTTTCAGCTGTGCTTCAATTCTTTCGTTTACGTTCACTGTTCTGCTCTCGTGTAAGGCTGCGTCGCGGTTATCCAAGATGGGGATGTTTCGCGCAGCATCAAGGGTTAGCGGGTCTTGGTTACTTTAATCTGGTTGTCCACGGAGATTACACCGTCGGTGCTGGCAGCGATCTCGCCAGCTCTGCTGCGAGCCGCCGCGCTGCCGACGTTGCCACGCAGGGTGACCTGATCGGCGTAGGTGTCCACGTTGATGCTGAAAGCATTGACCACTTTGTCCGCGATCATCTTGCTCTTGATCCTGGTCGTGGTTGCTCCATCGCGGGTAACCTGGCCGGCCGAGCGCTCGTCTTTACCGATCTGGTAGCCGCCGGCAGCCGCACCGCCGACCATCAGGGCCGTACAGCCGGCCAGCAGCCAGGCCGTGCTGAGTAAAATCAGGATGCGCATCGGTTTTCCGGGTGTTGTCAGTCGGCCGGGATTGTACGCCACGGACCCCTCGGCTCACCAGCGCCTAGCCGCGCTCCGGTAGTTGCCGGATAACCGCGCGCTGCTGCTCAGGACTCATGCCGCTCCAGGCGACAATCTCCTGCAGCGTCCGGCGGCAGCCGAGACAGACCTTGTGCTCGTCGAGCGTACAAACCAGCGTGCACGGTGACGGCGGATAGCCGGCGCGCTCCCCCGCGCTGGGTGGCGCGCCTCTCATGGCCTGCCGACTTCGCGAATTGAATTATTTTTGACTATATTTTTCAATATTTTACAAATGTCCTGGTTGAAGCGGACCATTCCCGGCCCGGACGCGGCGAAGCAGGATTTTGTGCGCCGCAGACCCTATAATAGGCGCCGGCGCCAGGCGGCTGCCACCGCTCCCCCGGAAAGCCAGCGAGCGATACTAACGATAAATCCCCAGGGAGAACCATCAGAATGAACCCTTTGAATTCCATCCTCGGCACCATCATCGCCGGACTCGTCATTTCACTCATCGTCGTGTTTGCGACAGCAGGATCCCATATCGTCGGCGCCATGCCGGTGAATTCAATCATCATCTGGGCCCATGTGTTTTCCGGCATCGTGTGGATCGGGCTCCTTTATTACTTTAACTTCGTGCAGGTACCGGCACTGGGCGATGCGGCCAAGGATTCCGGCGGCCCGGGTGCTGCAGGTATCAGCAAGTACGTCGCGCCGCGCGCACTGCTCTGGTTCCGCTGGGGCGCTCTGTTCACCTGGCTGACCGGCGCCGCATTCCTGCTGCACCGGGGACTGCTGGATGACGCGTTCGCGCTCGGCATGCTGACAGACCCCACCAATGCCTACGCGCTAACAATCGGCGTCGGCGCCTGGTTAGGTACGATCATGCTGTTTAACGTCTGGGTGCTGATCTGGCCGAACCAGAAAAAAGTACTCGGTATGGTCGAAGCCAGCGCCGAGGAAATTGCCAAAGGCAAGCGCATCGCGTTCCTCGCGTCGCGTACCAATACGATGCTGTCGATACCGCTGATCATGAGCATGGTCGGCGGCGGTCACGGCTGGTTCATGTAATTCGAACTCGCATGCAGTAGTACAAGCCCGGCCTCGTGCCGGGCTTGTCGTTTCAGGAAAGGAACATGCAACAGCAATTGCAGGATGAAGTACGGCGCAACGTTGCAGCAGCACTCGCCGAGGATGTCGGCAGCGGCGACCTGACCGCTGCCTTGCTCGACACGTCGACCGCCGCGCGCGCCAAAATCATCGCGCGGGAGGACATGGTGCTGGCCGGACAGCCGTGGGTGAACGAGGTGTTTCGGCAACTGGATTCGCGTATTGCCATTGAGTGGCTCGCTGCCGACGGTGCGGCAATGCAGGCCGGCGCAACCGTCTGTCGCCTGTCAGGTCCTGCGCGGGCGCTGCTCACCGGCGAGCGCAGCGCACTCAATTTTCTGCAGACGCTGTCGGCGACCGCTACGGCTACCTCACAATACGTGGCCGCCGTCGCGCATACCGGCGCCCGCATCCTGGACACGCGCAAGACCATTCCCGGCCTGCGTCAGGCGCAAAAATACGCGGTGCGCTGCGGCGGCGGCATGAATCATCGGCAGGGATTGTTCGATGCCATCCTGATCAAGGAAAACCACATTGCGGCGGCCGGCAGTATCGCAACCGCGGTCGTCGCGGCGCGCGCCGTCAATAGCGAGGTCCTGCTGGAGGTTGAGGTCGAATCCACCGGACAATTGCGGGAGGCACTCGCGGCCGGCGTGCGGCGCGTGTTACTGGACAATTTTGACCTGGCAGGGCTGGCCGAAGCAGTTGCCATCAACCGGGCCGAAGGCCGCCCCCCGGCGGAACTCGAGGCCAGCGGCGGCCTGACGATCGATGAATTGCGGGCCGTGGCAGAAACCGGTGTTGACTACATCTCGACAGGTGCCATCACCAAGCACGTGCGCGCCATCGACCTGTCAATGCGTTTCGATAAAGCGACGCGCCGGGTCGGCGACTAGGCAACGGCGCGCGTCACGCGCTTCGGCTCGGAGACGCCGTAGCCCTGCGCGTAGTCGATACCCATGCCGCGTAACATCGTGATGATCTCTTCATTCTCGGCGAACTCGGCGATCGTCTGCTTGCCGGTCAGGTGACCGATTTCGTTAATCGAGCGCACCATCTCGCGATCGATCGGATCGTGCAGGATTTCCTTGACGAAACTGCCGTCGATCTTCAGGAAGTCAACCGGGAAGTGCTTCAGGTAACCGAACGACGACAAGCCGGTGCCGAAATCGTCAAGCGCAAACTTGCAGCCCAGTTCCTTCAGCGCGTTGATAAAGCGATTGGCCTGCGAATAGCTGGCGATCGCAGCCGTCTCGGTAATTTCGAAACAGATCTTTGTTGCATCGAGCCCGCTGGTCTGGAACTGGTCGATAACAAACGGCAGAAACTTCTCGTCGCCCAGACTCTGGCCGGACAGGTTGATCGAGCATAGCGACAGGCGCTCGCGTTCATCAGCCTCCGACACCAGCCAGCGAAACGAATTGGTGATCACCCAGCGATCGATATTTGGCGTAATGCCGTAACGTTCGGCAGCGGCAATAAACAACTCGGGCGAAATGATACCGCCCTGCTCGTCCCGCATGCGCAGCAGGATTTCGTAATGGGCTCCGGAATCCTCGATCTGCAGCGGCTGGATCGTCTGGCGGAACAGTTCGAAGCGATTTTCCTCCAGCGCATTGTTGATGCGCGCAGCCCACTGCATTTCGCGGCGCCGCCGCATCAGGTCGATGTCGTTTTCCTGGAAGCTGTGGATTCGATTGCGCCCTGCTTCCTTCGCCGCCGCACAGGCGCTGTCAGCCGCACTCAGCAGGCCGGCGACATCTTCGTTCTCGGAGGTAATCGGCACGACACCGATACTGACACCGAGCCGGAAGCTGCGGTCGTCCCACATGAACTTGAATTCCCCGATCGCGACGCGCAGCACTTCGGCCGTCTGCATCGCTTCCTCGAGGCTGCAGCTTTCGAGCAGCACGCCGAACTCATCGCCGCCCAGCCGCGCCAGCGTGTCACGCCAGCGAATTTTCGATTTAAGCAGCGCACCGAGCTGGCCGAGCAATTGGTCACCGGCACTGTGTCCGCAGGAGTCGTTGACGATCTTGAACTGGTCGAGATCGAGATAGCAAAGTGCGTAGGACGTTTCACGTGCGCGGGCGCTTTTCAAAGCGCGCTCCAGGCGATTCTCGAATTCACGACGATTGACGAGACCCGTCAGGATGTCGTGGCTTGCATGGTAGCTAAGACGACGGTTCAGCTCGCGTGATTCGCTGACATCGTGGAACACGAGCACGCCGCCGGTCACGTCGCCGCGGCCGTCGCGAATCGGCGATGCCGTGCTTTCGATATACAGCTCATTACCGTCGCGGCGAATCAGCAAGGTCGGGCGTACCGACTTGATCGGCCGGTTGCGTCGAATGGACACCGCCAGTGGATTCTCCAGCGGCTCGCAGGTTTCCTCATGGAAGCCACGGAACACCTCGTCGACCGGACGCCCGTTCGCGTCGTCAACTTTCCAGCCGGTCAGCTCTTCCGCCACCGGGTTGATGTATTCGACGATGCTGTCGGCATTGGTCGTAATGACGCCGTCGCCGATCGAGCGCAAGGTGATCTGGGCGCTTTCCTTCTCGCGAAACAGCGCCTCCTCGTACAGCTTGCGCTCGGTGATATCGACTTCGACGCCCAGCAGGCGAATCAGCCTGCCGCGAGTGTCCTGGCGCGCCTTCGCCCGGCTGGTCATCCAGCGCCATTCGCCATTCTGGTGCTTCATGCGGTGCACCGATTCGAAAAACGGCGCCTTGCCCTCAAGGTGCTCGCGCATCTTGGCCTGCACCCGCGCCATGTCGTCGGGATGCACGAGGCGATACCAGTCGGGCGACACGTCGGACTGGTCGTCGTAGCCCAGCATGGCCTTCCAGCGACGCGACAGGCGGATCTTTTTGGTATCGCCGTCGAAATCCCAGATACCGTCGTTGGCGGTGAGGCTGATCAGTTCGTTGCGCTCTTCCAGCTCGTCCAGCAATTCCCTGGAACGCATTTGCTCGAGCCCGGAGGCGAGCGAGGCACCAATCAATTTGATCAGCAGATGCTGATTCGCCTCCCATGATTCAACCGGGCGCTCGTTGGCGACCGCCAGGAAACCGGCCATCACGCCGCGCACGGTAAAGCCGATGACGAGGCAGGAGCCGATCGCCAGTTCTGCGAGCCGATTGTATTCCTCAGCGGCGCCGGCCGGCGCGTCGTCGGTGCCGGCGATTTCGATGACGCGCAGGTGACCGAGACGCTGCATCAGCCATGGCCAGTTGTCGAGCGAGTCTTTGGCAAGCGCCGCCGGGTTGCACGTACAGAAGACGGAGCTCGAGGCGTAAACTGAACCGATAGCGTCGTGGTTGCCGTTGAAGAGCGCGAGGAAGGCGGCGTCACAGCCGAACGCCTCGGGCAGTTCAGCGATGTTGTCGCGCAACTGGTCTTCGAAACGTTTGGGATCGAGTTGCTGGAGGTTGACCGCGATCTTGGTCTGCAGCGCGTCAGCGCCGCCGCGCGTGCGCTCCCCTGCGCGAGGCCGTCTGCGCTGCGCTGTGAAAGTTTTGCTGTCGTCGCTGCCGGAGGGGTCCGTCATGCAATCGCCGCTAAAAAGAGAACCGGATTGTTGTACAGCGGCCTGTAACCGCCTTATCGCTCGCATTTTGACACGATCGTTCAGGAATACAAGGTAAGTGGTTGTAATTTTGCGCTTTCTGATCTCCGCTCGGCGGCCAATGCGCGGCTTCCAGACGGTGGCTGTCAACCGTTTCGGGCGGGCCGCGTTGAAGTACCCAAGCACTGCGCTTGGAGCCTTTAGGAGATCAGCATGAAACTGTCCAACAACCGCCAGGCTGGCGGCAAGCAACTGAGTAATCCATGGAATTGGCTGTCGCTATTCTTCGTCGCCTGGCTGCTGGCGGGCTGCGGCGGTGGTGGCGGCGGTGCCGCTGTCAGCGAAATTCCGCAACCGGCGGCGGTATGCAACCCGGCGGATTCGTCCACATTTACCGAATGCGGCACGCTGTACGTCGGACTTACCGACGCCGACGGCGATTTCCTCAGTTACAGCGTCGACGTGGTCTCGCTCAAACTTGAGAAAGCCAACGGTGCGAGCGTCGAAACGTTGCCGACAAATGCCCGAATCGATTTCGCGCAGTACGTCGACCTCACGGAGTTCGTTACCGCAGCGAACATTCCGCCGGGCACCTACGTTGCCGGCACGATTACGCTCGACTACAGCGATGCGGAGGTGTTCGTCGAAGCCGCCGGCGCCGCCAAGGAAACGCTCGTCGTTGACGGGGATGGCAATGCGCTGACGCAAAGCACCCTGCAAATCACGCTGTCGGATCGCAATCAGCTGGTAATCACCCGGGGTCGCCCCGCGCTGCTGACTGTTGACTTCGATCTTGCCGCATCGCATGCGGTGGACGTCCTCTCCATACCGGCGGTCGCCGTTGCCGAGCCGTTTATCGTGGCGGAAATCGATCCGGTCGATACCAAGGAGATCCGGGTCCGCGGCGTATTCATCGAAGCCAACGAAGCGGAGATGACCTACACGGTCGCTATTCGTCCGTTTCATCATCAGGCGGGCGACTTCGGTCGCGTCAAGGTCCACGTAGTTGACGAAACCGAATTTGAAGTCAATGAGCAGATGTTCGAAGGCGCTGAAGGTTTGCGTGCGCTGGCTGCTGCAGGCCAGGGGACGCTGACCGTTGCACAGGGCACGCTGAACGTTCTGCAGCGCGAGTTCACTGCCAATGTCGTGCTCGCCGGCAGCAGCGTACCTGGCAGCGGCAAGGACGCTGTTAAGGGCAATATCGTTGCGCGAGACGGCAATACGCTGACCGTGCACGGTGGCACAGTGATCCTGAGCGATGAGCGCGCCTTTTATCGCGATGGAATTACCGTGACCGTCGGGCCGAACACGAAAGTGTTCAAGCGCGGGTCGGATCAGTTACTCGATATCAGCGCGCTGTCGATCGGTCAGGCCGTAACGATTCGCGGCACAGCAACGAGAACGCTGACCGGCGTGAGGGTCGATGCCACGGAAGGTTCCGTGCGCATGCACATCACGCACCTCAGCGGCATCGTCAATGCGACGAACCCCGGCCAGCTCGACCTGACCCTGCATGCGATCGATCGTCGCCGGGTCAACAGGTTTGACTTCAGCGGCACAGGCCAGAGCAAGGATCTCGATGCCGACCCGCAAAACTACGAAGTGGCTACCGGCGCGCTGTCGCTTGACAAGCAGGCCGTTGGCAAGCCGGTCGTCGCCTACGGTTTTCCCAGCGCGTTCGGCATGGCACCGCCGGACTTCGAGGGTCGCACGCTGGTCGATTACTCGGATGTCCGCAGCGCACTCGGAGTCGGCTGGGGTGTCAATGGCACGCTGGCGCCGTTCATTAGCGTGAACGTAGACGGCATCGTGCTCGATAATTTCAATGCCGATATCGACCAGCGTCATCACATCAAGCAGGGACCGGTGCTGATCGACCTGCAGACGCTGCCGGCAGCAACCGTGATTGTGCCGCCCGTTGCAGGACGCACGCTGTACAGCATCAAGACCCGCGACAGCCTGCAGCTGTTTGAAAACTTCAGCGAGTTTGTCGGCGCGCTTGAGAACAGCCTGAACGGCGCCAACAGCGCCCGCGCGATGTATGCCCGCGGTCAGTACGATGCGGAAAACAACGTGTTCACGGCCTGGAAAATCGGGCTGTTGATCCTGGAGCAGTAAGGCTCGCCGTTCCCGCAGGGAATCGGCCCGGCTCTCCCGCCTGGGTCGACCGCCTGGGAACTACGCCCAGCCCCGCGCAGCGATGCGCGGGGTTTTTTTTATGCTGGCGGTTATGGGTTTGCGCAGATTATTGCGTGTTGCTGACAGCTCGACCGCTGAGCTATCGCAAGTGAATGGTCGCACGACGGCGCGCAATCAGGACCGTGCCGCGCGCCTCTCGACGAGCGATTGCCAGTTCTCCATTGAATAGAGCTGCAGGTAGGCGGCGGCGAGCATGCCGGACTTGTGCATCCTCAGTACCGCGGCGTCATCAAGCCTGGCGAGTTTTTCGCCGTCAATACTGACGTAGGCCGCCAGTAGCTCCTGCTTGTCACTCCCCGTACGAGTAAAGCTGGCCTGCTGTGCTGTCAGCAGGTCGAGCTCTTTCAGCGTCTTGCAAAATTCGATCGTGCGGCGTCGCTCCGCCTCGTACTGGGCACAAAAATGCATCAGCTCTTCGGTGCGCGGTGACACCTTGCCTTCAATGAAAAACGGGTGCTTGGGGTTCGCGGTGACGCAGGCAGCCGCGCGATCAATCGCTGCGGCTATCCGGCCGTCCTGTTCCGCGGCAAACGCAAACGGATAGCAGCGCAGGTAGGCCGGCACGTAACGTCCTGACTCCCACTTGCCGTCCTGCATGAACAGGTTGCGCTCCTCCAGCACACCGAGCACCGCCAGCGGATAAGGATCGTCCATGTTAGTGAAAACGATGGGATAGTCCTTATGAGCTCTCGCCAGCTCCGGCATGGTCAGCGGTATCGCGCGGACCTCGGCAGTGAAATCGTAGGGCGTCGCCGTCGGCGTAATGCCAAGGTCACCGTGATCCTGCAAGGTCAGCAGCTCGGGCTGGCGGTACAGGTAGGGGTTCTGCGACGACGCGTCGGCCGGTTTTTCTGGCTGTTCAGACAAAAGCAGTGATTCCTTGGAGGTGCGGATTGATTTTCAGTGACCCGGTCTGAAAAAGCGGCACGCTGGCAGCTCTTCGATCGGGGTCCTGAATGAATGGTGCCGATTAGGTGATTCGCACACCCAATCCGACCACCGGCATTGATCAAACCACCGCTGTGCGGTGCGGATTGATCTTAAGCGACCCGGCCTGAAATAGCGGCACGCTGGCAGCTATTCGATCGGGGTCCTGAATGTATGGTGCCGATTAGGTGATTCGAACACCTGACCCCATCATTACGAATGATGTGCTCTACCAACTGAGCTAAACCGGCAAGAAACTGATCCAGAGAGTCCCGGGCTTCCCGGGGACGCGAGTATAGCGTCGCAGAAACGCTGGCGCCAGCGCCTGCCCGCGGTTCCTGCTAGGCCTGGTACCGGCTTTTTCTGAGGCGAATCATGACCTCAACGCTCTCGCGCTGCGTGCCGGCGGGCAGCGGCGGCAGCCCGCGGACCTCGACCTGCCCGGCCGGAATATCTTCGAGCTCTCCCGAATCGACGTGATAAAAATGATGATGCGGATGCGTCGTGGAATCGTAGAACTTGCGGCTCGCATCGACGTGCAATTCGCGGACGAGGCCGCGCTCGCTGAACAACTTCAGCGTGTTATAGACCGTCGCTTTCGACACGCGGCTGCCGCCCCGGCGCAGGACTTCGATAATCTGGTCCGCCGACAGGTGCTGAGGCTTGTCGAGCAGTACTTCAGCGACCTCGAGTCGCTGTGTCGTGGCAAGCACACCGCAGGCCGTCAATTTGTCGAGGATGTCCTGTCGGGCCATCAGTGCCACCCAATTCGTGAGCTAGGAGCTGCCTATTATAACGAAGGAACAGGCGGTAGAACGCCGCCGGGCGCGCAAAAAGCGGCAAACCGCCCGTTTTCTCGGCATGCATCAGGCCAGGTGGGTGCCTAGTCTCTGGCAATAACCGGCCGGACGAGTGAGCGATGCGACACAGAAGACAGACGGGCTACAGCCTTTACGAGCTGCTGATAACAGTATCGCTCGCCGCGCTCGTGCTCGGCATCGGCCTGCCCTCGCTCGGCAAACTTGTCGCCGATCAACGCCTGCGCGCCCAGATTGATCCGCTGTTCCATGCGATTCACCTCGCCCGCAAGGAATCGATCGTGCGTCGCGAGGTCATAACCCTGTGTGCCAGCCATGACAGCCAGCGCTGCGCGCCGGACAGCGACTGGTCCGCCGGCTGGCTGATGTTCGTTAACAATGACAGGGACTGGCCGGCCGAGGTCGACGACGATGAGATCGTGCTGCAGCGGCACGTCGGGGACCCGCGCACCCAGGTCGCTGCCAACCGTCGCTCATTTACATTACGCTCGACGGAACTGCGCGCAACCAACGGCACCCTCGTATTCTGCGACCGCGCCGGCCGCACCGCGCCCCGTGCGCTGGTCGTCAGTTACACCGGGCGACCGCGGGTTGCCCGGCAGGACAGCGCTGGCCGAAATTATCGCTGTCCAGATTAAGTTAAGTGCAACGCTCTGATTTCGACCGCTTGTCCATGGCGACGGCCCGCTCATCGGGTGATCGGCAGGTGCTGGCGGGGGTCGCGTATATTGCGTCCCATGAACAAATACCTCCAGACAGGCTTTACCATTTACGAGCTGCTGATCACGCTGCTGGTCATCGGCGTCATTCTGTCGATTGGCATACCCGGTATGTCCGAGTTCACCCAGAACAGCCGGATCTCGAGTGTTTCCAACGACCTGCATTCCAGCTTCCTGCTGGCGCGGTCCGAGGCGGCACGCGCCAAAGCCAACGTCACAATCTGCTCCAGCGCCAATTCGATGGCTGCGAATGCTCAGTGTGACGGCTCGCCCTTCGATGACGGCTGGATCATTTTTGTCGACGTCGATGGCGACATCGCGGTTGGCGCTCCGGCCGTCGAGCCGGTTTTGCGGCGGCATGGGCCGATCCCGGACGCGATCGACATCACGACGAATGCCGGCGCGGCCTTTTTCAGCTTCGCACCAACGGGACTGGGCCGCGGCAACGTCGGTGGCGCACCGGCACTGCAAACGGCGGTGCTGTGCGATGATCGCGGCAACCAGACTGCGGCAGGCGGCTGGTCCTCTGCCCGTTACATCGTGATAACACCGATTGGTCGAGCCACGGTATTGCGTGATGTTGCACAAGTCACCGCCGCTGGCGGTTGTCCATAGCGCCGGCCACGGAAGGTAATTGATACGATGAAAATAATTTCGAAAAATCTGGCTCGCCGGGCGCGTGGCTTTACGCTGATCGAAGTGCTGATCGCGCTGATCATCATGTCGGTCGGGATGCTCGGCATTGCCGGCCTGTACGTGCACAGCATGCAGGCAGGTCGCACGTCGATGTTCCGCCACAACGCCGTCATTCTGGCTGGCGACATTGCCGATCGAATTCGCGCCAATCCGCGCGCCGCGGGCGCTTACGCCGGCGTCGGCGCCGACAACAATTGCGTGGATGGCGGCGTCAACTGCAACCCGGCGCAAATGGCCGCTCACGATATTTTCCTGTGGGATCAGCAGGCTGCCGGCACCTTGCCAAACGGCGCTGTCGCACTGGTGTTCAACAACGGTGTTGTGCCACCGACCTACCAGATCACGATTTCCTGGGACGAGCCGGGTGAAAACCTGAGCTACGCCATACTGATACCGGTTTTTGGGATCTAGTTATGATTAAAACGAACAACAATCCACCGCGATTCACAGACCGTCAATACGGCATGACGCTGGTTGAATTGCTGGTTGCGCTGTCGATCGGCTCGTTCCTGATGATCGGCGCCGTGCAGGTTTACAACCAGAGCCGCCAGGCCTTCGTCGTTAACGAGTCCATCGCCCGCGTCCAGGAAACCGCGCAGTTTGCGATGGACACGGTGGAAGCCGATCTGCGTATGGCCAGCAACTACGGCCGGCACAGCCGCGGCACGGCGATCGAAGGTCGCTCGATGCCGGGCGTGGCCAATCCCAACGGTTTGCCGGCTCCTGCCGCCTGCGGTGTCACCTGGGCACTGGACGTTGCGCGACCCGTTGAAGGCAATAACAACGCTTACAACCTGCTGTGCGGCGCCGTGGGTGGCGCGCAGCCAAATTCCGATATTGTGACCACGCGCCGCGCCACCGTGGCCCCGGTTGCGCCGCAGAACGGCCGACTGCAGATCCAGTCAACGCGTATTCAGGGGCAGATTTTCGCGAACGGCGCAGTGCCGGCGGCATTTAATCCGGCAGCTTCGGCGACGCACGACCTGATGATAAGCAGCTACTACGTTGCCGCCGACTCCGCGTTGATTCCTGGCGTACCGACGCTGCGGCGCAAGTCGCTGGCTTCCGCCGGTGGCGCTCCGCTGGTTGTTGACCAGGAGGTCGCACCCGGTGTTGAAAACATGCAGCTGCAGTTCGGCGTCGATGTCGATGCCGACAATACCGTGGATCGCTACGTAAACCCGGGCGATCCGATTCTGACGCCCGGTGATCCGGCGTTCCTGCCTGCAGCGCAGGTGATCACGGCGCGCATCTGGATTGTGGTGCGTTCTATTGATACCGAAGTAGGCATTGATGATCAGCGCGACTACGAACCGGGCGATGTAGACCTGGGCGTGCCAAACGATGAATTCCGGCGCATGATTGTGTCGAAAACAATCCTGTTGCGTAACACGCGTACCTGATAACTAAAAGCGAAGAGAATAATCATGAAACCGATGCATATTCGCAATCAACAGAACGGCGCCGCACTGGTCGTCGGACTGGTGCTACTGGTCGTCGTAACGGTGCTGGCTATTTCCGGCATGAACACGGCAACCACTGAGCTCGCGATGGCGCGGAATGACCAGAACTACGAAAATGCTTTCCAGGCCGCAGAGACCGGTATTGAACAGGCGATTTCACAGGGCAGCTTCAACACGCTGGCGCCGGTCAATCTCGCTGCAAATATCAATGCCAACGATTCGGTGACCACCGTCATTTTATTTGAAGACTCGACGCTGGTACCCGATCGCGCGTTCAGCCTCGGCGTCGGCAGCGGCATCGCGGCCTACCACTTTAACGTCACTGCAACCGCCTCCTCCGCACGTGATGCTGGCGGCACAACCGATCGCGATGCGACGGCCATTCACACACAGGCGTTCTACGTTGTAGGACCCGAGGCGCCGACGCTGTAAGCGTCGCGTTCACGCGGAGTATTACCATGTTAAGAACACTAATTATTGCGCTCTCTCTGGCTGTCATCAGCGTAGCCGCTTATGCCGATATGCGCACGGTTGCGAGGGCCTATGAAGTCGGCATTAGCGATTTCCGCGCACCCGGCACCGCGAACGGCACGCTCGCCATGCGCGCCTGCTCCGACTGCGACTTCCAGACACTGCGAGTCACCGCAGCGACGCAATACAAGGTAAACAACGCGTCGGTTGCACTGGGCGAATTCCGCGATGCCTTGCAGCAGAGCCGGAGTAGCGATAAATCAATCGTCATCGTCAAACATGACATCGATGAAGACGTCGTTACCGCGGTATCCGTCAACCTTCGCGGTATCGGTCAACCTTAAGTAAGCACAGCGCTCTTTCCGGGAAAAAACCATGTTAATGACAAATAATAATTTCAAGAGCCTGATCGCCGCTGCCATGTGCAGCGCGCTTTTCGCACTGCCCGTTGTTGCCGACGACACTGAATTGTTGCTCGTCAATCCTGACCAGGCGTCGCTGCCGAAACCAAACGTGCTCTTTATTCTTGATACGTCCGGCAGTATGGGTAGCGAAGAAGAGACGGTTGCACCTTACGACGCTACCCAAAGCTACAGCGGCGATTGCGACAGCAACAGAATTTACTGGACCGACACCGGCAACCTGCCAGACTGCGCTAACGCCGGCGATTTGGACCGCGCGATTCAAAAGACAGAGTTTTACTGTCAGGCCGCCGCATTGCAGCTCGCGGGCCTGGGAAGCTATACCGGCACGCTGGTGCAGTATCGCGTAGGTGATCTGGGCCTGATCGAGATCTGGCGCGAGCTCGAAGTGGCTAACATTAACGATCCGGTCGAATGCCAGGCAGATGCTGGCAAGCACGGCGATGGCACAGCAGGTCGACTCTACGCTACGGCGCTGGCCGACCAGGCCGACCCGTGGACCAGCGACGCCGGGCTCGCCATTTCCTGGGGCAGTGCACCGCGCAATGTTACGTACACCGTCTATGACGGCAACTACCTGAACTGGCGAGAAGACCCGCAGCTGGTCGACCTGTCTCGCAACGCGATCATGCGTACGGTAATTACCAACATGTTCCGCGCAGTGTCGAATATGAACGTTGGCGTCATGCGCTTCAATAACCAAGACGGCGGCGTTGTCATCCAGGGCCTGACTGATCTGGACACCAACCGCAACACGCTGATCAATGTTGTCGATAACCTTGACGCAGACGGCTTTACGCCGCTCGCCGAAACGCTTAACGAAGCGGCGCAGTACTGGCACGGTCTGAACGGTTATTACGCGGAAAGAATCAGCGAGCACGCGACAGACCCGGCGGCACTGGTCGGCGGCACAGGCCACCTGTACAAGTCGCCTGTCCTTGATGTCTGCGCCAAGAACTACAATGTCCTGCTCACCGACGGCGAGCCGGTCAACGACGCCGAAGCCCAGACCCTGACACCGCTGCTGCCGGATTTTGCAACGGTACTGGGCGGCCGCACCGCGTGCACCGGTACCAACCAAGGTGATTGCCTCGACGATATCGCCGAGTATCTTGCGCTGCGCGACCTGGACCCCAACTACCCGGACATTCAGGGCGTCACCACGCACACGATCGGCTTCACTGTCAATCTGCCACTGCTGAAGAACACCGCCGAAATTTCCGGTGGCAACTATTTCCTTGCGGATGACGTTGAGAGCCTGTCGCTGGCGCTGTTGCAGATTATTGCAAACATTAACGACCGCTCGCTGTCGTTCACGGCGCCGGCTGTATCGGTTAACTCGTTTAACCGTACCCAAAACGTCAACCGGCTGTACCTGACGATGTTCGGCGCGCGGCCCAACGTACACTGGCCTGGCAACCTGAAGCGCTATGCGATTTCGGCAGGCAAGATTGTCGATGCCACCGGTGCCGATGCGGTCAACCCTGCCAGCGGCTTTTTCTATGACGGTGCAATCAGCTTCTGGAACGGCGGTGTCGCAGACGGCAATGACGTCCTGAAAGGCGGCGCTGCCAATCAGCTCCCCGACCCGGCAGACCGCAACCTCTATACGAACAACGGCCCGGCACTCCTTACCGATTCGCAGAACCTGCTGACACCCGGCAACGCCAACGCGTTCAGCGATGCCGACCTGGGCCTGACCGGCTCTGCCAGCGAGCCTACCCGCGCCGAGCTGATTCGCTGGGCGCGTGGCGAGGACGTTCGCGATATCGATGACAACCCGTTGACCACCCGCCGCAATGCAATGGGCGACCCGCTGCACGCGCAGCCTGCTGCAATCGTTTACGGCGGCACACCGGCCAACCCGGACATCGTCGTATTCACGGCAACGAACGACGGCTACCTGCATGCGATCGATGGCGCCACCGGCGTTGAACTCTGGTCGTTCATCCCGTTTGATTTGCTGTCAAACCTGTCGCGGCTTTACTTCGATCCGAAATCGAAGTTCAAGAATTACGGGCTTGATGGCGACGTGGTGCCTGTGGTTAAAGATTCGAATAAGAATGGCATCGTCGATGGCACTGACTTCGTTTACCTGATTTTCGGCATGCGCCGCGGTGGCAGCGACTATTACGCGCTCGACGTGACCAACAAGAACGCGCCGCGCCTGCTGTGGAAAAAGAGCTACGCTAATTTCGGACAAACCTGGTCATCGCCCACCGTGGCACGGGTCAATGTCAACACCGCCGGACAAAACAGTGACAAGGCAGTACTGATCATCGGCGACGGTTACGATACCGTGCATGACAGCGGGCCCCTGCCCGGCAGCGCGGACGCTGCTGGCGCGGGTATCCACATGCTGGACCTGCAAACAGGCAATGAGCTTTGGGCCGCTGCGCTGAATACCGCCGATTTTGAGAATGCCAACATGAAGCGTTCGATGCCAACGCCGATTCGTGTACTGGACGTCACCGGCGACGGCTTTGCCGATCGCATGTACGCCGCCGATATGGGTGGCCAGATCTGGCGTTTCGATATCTTTAACGGCGAAACACCGGCTGATCTCGTGACCGGCGGCGTCATCGCTCAATTGGGTGCGGAAGGCACCGGCGGTAATACCGCCGCTGACAACCGCCGTTTTTACAACACGCCGGATGTCTCGATCTTCACCGACCCGCTGCAGGTACGCCGTTACATGGCGGTCAGCATCGGCAGCGGCTACCGTGCGCACCCGTTTGACCTGGGCGCGGCCGACCGCTTCTTCTCGCTGCGCGATCCGGACCCGTTCCGCCAGCTGACCCAGGACGAGTACGACAACTACGATGTCATCGTTGACGGTGATCTCGTCGAAGTCAGCGGCCAGCTGCAGGTTGAGCTGCAGCCAGCGGACCGCGGCTGGCGCTTTACCCTGCCGGCAAACCAGAAGGTGCTGGCGGATTCGGTCACGTTCAATAACGAAGTGTTCTTCGTTGGATTCTCGCCGGAATCGCAGATCAGCGCCGCCTGCACCGTTGGACAGGGTACGAACTACCTGTATCGCGTCAGCATCATCAATGGTGATCCGGTCGTAAACAACCTGGACGCGCTGGATCCGGACGATGCGGACGACGCGCGCCGCGACGTGCTCGCGCAAGGCGGTATCGCGCCTTCGCCGACGATCCTGTTCCCGAGCCCGGACGATCCGGACTGCGAGGGCGCCGCTTGCGCGCCGCCGCCGATTGGTTGCGTGGGTGTTGAGTGTTTCGACCCAGGTTATGTAAATAACCCGGTCAGAACACTGTGGAGCCAGGACGGCGTCCAGTAACAAATTTGAGCAGTGGTTCCTGTCATAAACGACTGAAATCGCTGAACATAGGGGGTAGCGGCCCATGCCGGTTTGCCCTGCGAAAAGGGATTTTGAGTGGAGTTAAGGAAATGACGATTCGAATTTGTAGCTTGCTGCTTGCGCTGTGCCTGAGTGTGCCCGCGCTGGCTGAATTGACAACCAAGATTCGCGCGGTTGAATTATCCGCGAGCAACATGCAGGTGCCGACGACACCGAGCGGCCGCCTGCTGTTCAAGCCCTGTGCCGGCGTATGCAAAGCCAAATTTCAGTCTTCGCGACTGACGCCCGCTACCCGCTTTATTGTGAACGACGAAAATGTCGACTTCCTCGGTTTTCGGCAAGCCTTTTTCAACCTGTCGCGTGATACGGATCATTACGCGCTGGTCAGCTATGACGCGGATTCAAACACCGTCACGAGTGTGCAAATAGCCGACTGATTTTTTTGTTAGTGACTGATTGAGCGATTAAGTCACGGAATGACTTTCTTAGAGGAACGGACCCATGAACAAGTCCAGGAAACGTGCCGGCTGGGCCGGTGCAGGACTGTCGCTGACACTGCTGCTTGGCTCGACCGCCATCGCGGACGACGTCGAACTATTGTTGACGAACCCAAACAGCAGCGGCGCGGATAAGCCCAACGTCCTGTTTATTCTCGACACGTCCGGCAGTATGTCGACGATCGAGACCACGCAGGAGCCGTACGACAGCACCCAGGCTTACGCCGGTAGCTGTTCGACGAGAAGCCGGGTCTACTGGACAACCGGCAACGAACCGCCAAATTGCAACACGGACAACTGGATCAGCAGCAGCAATTTTGTCTGTGCGGCAGGCGCCGTCGCGTTGGCCGACGCGGGCAGTTTTACGGACACGATGGCAATGTATCGGCTGCGTCGGGGCTCCTGGAAGTGGCAGCGCCCTAAAGACGATACCGACGAAATGATGGAATGCGAATCGGACTCCGGCAACCACGGCAACGGTGACCCATCGCAGGTCTATGCACGCATCGGCAGCAACCAGCCGCCGTTTACCAACAATGCTGGCAGCGAAGTCGACTGGGGCAGCTCACCGACCGAACGCATCGTAACGGCATACAGCGGCAGGTATCTGAACTGGCTGCACAACTCCCCGAGTACGTCGATGTCGCGTATCGATATCGTCAAAAGCGTAACGAAAAACGTTCTCGACTCGATCAACAAGGCGAATGTCGGCCTGATGCGCTTCAACTGGGATCAGGGCGGCTCGATTATTCACAGCGTCAAGGACCTCGCAACGAATCGCACTCAGGCAACCGCTGCGATTGATGGCATGAACGCGGCCGGCTGGACACCACTGTCGGAAACCATGTACGAGGCCGCACTGTACTGGCGTGGCATGTCGCCGCGCTACGGCACGGCGATTACGGACCCCGCCGCTTATTCCGGCAATCCTCTCGGCGGCTACCTGTACAACAAGCCCGCCAATTTTGCCTGTGCGAAGAACTTTAACGTGTTACTCACCGACGGCGAGCCGACACAGGATCTGGACGCCTATAGCCGCGTTACCAGTTTGCCAGGCTGGGATTCGGGCTCCTGCGACGGCGGTTACGCTGATGGCAGCTGTCTCGACGACATCGCCGCCTACCTGTCGAAGGTTGACATCAATGACGCGGTACCGGGCGACCAGACAGTCGCAACCTACACGATCGGCTTCACTGTCGACCTCGATCTGCTGAAAGACACTGCAAGGGAATCCGGCGGCAAGTACTACCTCGCGAGTGATACGCAAACGCTGACTAAAGCGCTGACGGAGATTGTGACCAATATCTTTGATCGTGATATCTCCTTCACGTCGCCAGCGGTATCTGTGAATGCCTTCAACCGGACGCAGAACCTGAACGATATGTACATCTCAGTGTTCCGCGCACGCAATCGCACGCACTGGAATGGCAACCTCAAGAAGTACCGTATTTCCGACGGCTCGATCAAAGACAAGAACGGCAATGAGGCGGTGGATTCCAATACCGGTTTCTTCTCCGAGACATCGCATAGCTACTGGACGGATGGCACGGACCCCGACGGTGCGAACGTTTCCCTCGGCGGTGCTGTCAGCCAGTTGCCGGACCCGGCCGCGCGCCGATTGTTCACGAACAAGAACGGCCCTGCGCTGACCGACCCGTCAAACGCTATTTCACCAAGCAATGCCGCCAGCTTCAGCCAGCAGGACTTTGGCTTGAGCGGTTCGGCCAACGAGCCCAGCGTTTATGAGATGATCCAGTGGGCACGCGGCGTTGACGTGCGCGACGAAGATGGCGACCCGGCTACGATGGTTCGTAAGGCGATGGGCGACACTCTGCACTCGCAGCCAGCGTCGATCGTGTACGGCAAGGTTGCAGGCTTACCTGATGTGGTCGTTTACACGGCAACGAACGACGGTTACCTGCACGCCATCAACGGTGCGACGGGTGAAGAGCTGTGGTCGTTCGTTCCGTCTGACCTGCTGGCCGACCTCGGCGACCTCTATTTTGACAATCCGATAAATTACAAGCATTACGGCCTTGACGGTGACATCGTGCCGGTCGTTGCCGATCGCAACAAGAACGGCACCATCGATGCAGGCACAGACTTTGTCTACCTGATCTTCGGCATGCGGCGTGGTGGCAACAATTACTACGCGATCGACGTTACCGACAAGAACAATCCGCGCGTCAAGTGGATCAAGTCTTTCGACAACATGGGTCAAAGCTGGTCGCCGCCTGTCGTTGCCAAGATTGATGTAAGCGGCGTCAATGCCGACAAAGCCGTGCTGGTCATTGGCGGCGGCTATGACACGGTGCACGACCAGGCGTCAATGCCGGTACTGCCCGATGGCGAAGGTGCTGGCATCCACATGGTCGACCTGCACAGCGGCAGTGAATTGTGGCGCGCAGCGCTCGGTGGGACGGCAGATTTCACCAACCTGCGCATGACACGCTCGTTCCCGAGCCGCATCCGGGTGCTGGATCTGTCCGGCGATGGACTCGCAGACCGCATGTACGCGGTGGACGTTGGCGGCCAGCTTTGGCGTTTCGATATCGAGAACGGTAAAACGGCGGCAAACCTGGTTACCGGTGGCGTATTGGCTCAAATGGGTGCCGAGGGCATGGTTCTCCCGAGCGCCGCCGATACCCGGCGGTTCTACGCAGCACCTGACATTGCGATGTTTACTGATGAGCACCTGAACACACGCTACTTGTCAGTCAGTGTCGGCAGTGGCTACCGCGCTCATCCGCTGGACAGTACGGCCAGTGACCGTTTTTACTCTTACCGGGATCCGATGGTATTCACGCCGATGACCCAGTTGCAGTACACCAATCATGTGATTGCGACCGACGCGGACTTTGTCGATGTGCAGGGCAAATTCGGTGTACAGCTGACAACCGGCGATCGTGGCTGGAAGTACAGCCTGCCGCCGGGCGAGAGAGTTTTTGCGGAATCGCAGACCTTCGACGATGCCGTTTACTTCGTCACGTTTCAGCCACAGGTTAACTCGGCCGATCCCTGCCAGGCAGGACTCGCCGTGAACCGGCTGTACAAGGTAAGCGTTATCAATGGTGATCCGGTGGTCAATCTTGATACACTCGATCCGCTGGTTCCCGAAGAATCAGATGAAGCCCGCATCACCGAACTTGAACAGGGCGGCATCGCACCGAAGCCGACGTTCCTGTTCCCGAGTCCTGACGACCCGGATTGCGAAGGCGATGACTGCTCGCCGCCGCCGCTGGGCTGCGTAGGCGTCGAGTGTTTCGACCCGGGCTTCATCAATAACCCGGTACGGACCTTGTGGACACAGGACGGCATTAACTGATGATGACGTCAGGAGGCAGCAGGATGAAGACAATGTGGAAACATGCACGCGGTGTAACCCTGATGGAATTGCTCATCGTGGTTGTCATTGTCGGCATCCTGACTGCCATCGCCTACCCGAACTACACGCAGTACGTGGCGCGGGCAAAGCGCACTGAAGCGAAAGCGGCCTTGCTGCAAATCGCAACCAATCAGGAACGCTTTTACCTGCAGAACAACACGTACACGACCGACATGCGTAACCTCGGGTTTGCCACGGCCGGCAATCATCCGACGGACTCTGGCGCCTACCTCGTAAACGTTGGCGCTGCCGACGCGAACGACTTTACGGCGACGGCGACCTACCAGCTGGGTGGCGATGAGGCAGGCAAATGCCTGACGTTCAACATCGACGGGCGTGGCGCGAGGACCTCGGCACCGCTGGGGGACTGCTGGACGCGAAGCCGCTAAGTTCTAACTGCAGGACCTAGAAAAAATGCCGGCTTGCGCCGGCATTTTTTTGCGCCGAACTTTGGCAGATTATCAGGGCTCGACCGCTGCCTTCGCAGAGTCACGACCCGACAGGAACAACGCATCGATAATCAGCAGGCCCGCCCCTACCGATATCGCCGCGTCCGCAACATTGAAGGAAGGGAACGGCCAGCCTGCGATCAGCACCTGGATGAAATCAATGACGTGACCAAGGTGCAGGCGATCAACCAGGTTACCGAGGGCCCCGCCCAGCACCAATGCGAGGCCAGCGCCGAGCACTCGTTGGCCGCCGCGACGCAAGGTCCACAGCCAGCCGGCAATAAAAACGCTGACCGCGGCAGCGAGCCCGGAGAAGAACCAGCGCTGCCAGCCGCCAGCGTCGGCCAGGAAGCTGAACGCCGCGCCAGGATTTTCCTGGTGAGTGATATTCAGGAACGACAGGATTTGCAGCTTCGAATAGAGCGGCACGTTCTCAACAATTAGCCACTTCGTAAGCTGGTCGGCGATCAGGACCAGCGCCGCGATCAGCATCCAGATTAGGAACCGGCGCGTCCCGCTGGCAGGCTTGGCTTCTGCTTCCATGGGCTTGGCAGTCTCCTGATTCATGCGGCTAGTATCTCACGAGCGGTCGCGCTGTCGCGATGCATCTGTTCGATGAGCGCCGCCGCATCGTCGTATTTTTCCTCGTCACGCAGGCGAGCGACAAAATCGACATGAATATAGCGGCCGTAAATATCCTTGTTGAAGTCAAACAGGTGCACCTCGAGCAAAGGGTGGGTGCCGGCGAAAGTGGGTCGGGTGCCGACGCTCGCGACGCCGTCCAGCGGCTGTGCGCCAAGGCCGGACACGCGAACGGCAAAGATGCCGTGGACAGCGCCAAGACGGCGATTGAGATTCACGTTAGCGGTCGGATAGCCAAGCTTCCTGCCCAAACGCTTGCCCTGCACAACCTTCCCTGACATCCGGTAGTAGTGCCCGAGAAAACGCCGCGCCTTGTCAAGGTCGCCGCGCTCGAGCGCTTCGCGGATCACCGTGCTGCTGACGCGCTCGCCATCGATCATGACGCTCGGAATTTGCTCAACAGAAAAGTTAAGGGCACGACCGGCACGTTGCAGCACGTCGATATTGCCTTCGCGGCGGGCCGCAAAACCAAAGTCATCGCCAATGACCAGATGCCGGGTATTCAGCTGCTGAATCAACAGCTGCCGGATAAACGCATCTGCCTTGATATCGCGCATCGCCGCATTGAAACGGGGGCAAAAGAAAACGTCGATGCCGGTATCGCGCAGTGCATCGAATTTTTCGCGAAACCGCATCAGCCGGGCGGGCGGCGACGATTTGGAAAAGAACTCTTTCGGCGTTGGTTCGAAGCTCATGACCACTGACGGCACATCACGCTGCTGCGCTTCGTTGACGACGCTCTTCAGCAAGCGCTGGTGCCCAACGTGCATGCCATCGAACGCACCGATAGTTACCACACTACCCGCTGCGACGCGCTCGAAAAGCCGTTGATTTGCCTGACTGACCAGCAACATTTGCAGAACCGTTATCCTGAACTTACAGCGTGGCCGGACATTGTACTGTGCCGCCGGGCTGGTGAGGGCCTGTCGTTGGCGAAGACATTGCCGATCAGCCGAGGCGCAACTGCGAAAAACGCAAACCGGAGGCTGCCAGTGAGCCGAAATAAATCACGGCAGCCGCGATCACAGTTACGCTCATCCAGCCGGCCCGCGCCAGCGGATCCGCCGCCAGCCACCAGTCCAGCGGCCGATCCAGCCAGATCAGCGCCGCGATCATCGCCAGATTGGCCAACGCCATTCGTGCCGCCAGCGGCCACCAGCCCTTGCCGTGCTGCAAGGCCTCATCGCGCCGCAGGCCCCGGTACAGCAATCCGGCATTCAGCATTGCCGAAACCGAGATAGCGAGCGCCAGGCCCGCGTGTGTCGCCGGATAATTTATTGATGTAAGCCACCAGGCGAGCGCCACGCTCAGCACGAAATTGACAACGAGCGCAATCAGGCCAAAACGCACCGGTGTTCGCGTATCTTCCCGGGCGAAATAGGCTGGCGCGAGAATTTTTACCAACGAAAATCCAATTAAGCCTATGGCAAAGGCCTGCAGGCTGATCGCGGCGAGTTCAACGTCTTCCGGTGAAAACTCGCCGCCGAAGAAGATGGTTGCAACCAGTGGTCCCGCCAGCACGATGAGACCGACGGCCGCCGGTATGGCAATTAACAGCGTCAGCTTCAGCGACCAGTCGATCGTTTGCGAAAACTGTTCGCGAGACGCCGACGCGTGCTGACGTGAGAGATGCGGTAGCGTTACCGTAGCCAGCGCGATCCCGAACAGCCCCAATGGAAATTCCATCAGGCGATCCGAGTAGTACAGCAGGCTTATCTTGCCGACGCCCAGCATCGAGGCAATGATACCGCCGAGCAGCACGTTCACCTGCGCGATCGACGAGCCGAAAATGGCCGGCAACATAAGTTTTCCAATGCGCTTCACGCCATCGTGCGCGGGCCGCCAGCGAGGTCGCGGCAGGACGTTGATACGCAGAAGAAACGGAATCTGAAACAGCAGCTGTACCAGACCGGCGATCAATACCCCGTAGGCGAGCGCCATCCCGGGCTCGGCAAGGAGCGGGCTTAGCCACAGCGCGCAGGCGATCAGGACGACATTGAGCAGCACCGGCGTAAATGCCGGCACGGCGAATTTGCCGTAGGTATTCAGGATGCCGCCTGCAAGCGCCGTCAGCGAAACGAAGAACAGGTACGGAAAGGTAAAGCGCAACATCGCCGTCGCAAGATCGAAACGGCCGTTCTCGCCAATGAAGCCTGGCGCCACGGCGATGACCAGCAAAGGCGCGGCAATCACGCCGATTGCCGTAATCACGAACAGGACGAGGCCGAGCGTGCCGGTCACCGCATCGACCAGCTCCTGTGCCTCAGCGTGGTCGCGCCGCTCCCGGTAGCGCGCGATCACGGGTACGAAGCCCTGCGAGAAGGCACCCTCGGCGAAAAACCGGCGCAGCATGTTCGGAATCCGGTTGGCCACGATGAATGCGTCCATGACGATGGTCGCGCCGAACATGCGGGCAAAAACCACGTCCCGCACCAGCCCGAGGACGCGCGACAGCAGCGTCATGGCGCTGACGACCGAGGTCGATTTGAGCAGGCCACGCGCTGACTGCGCCGACGGCAGGCTGTCAACGTCCGGCGGGCCGCCGTTTTTCGGTGTTTCCTGCGTCATTTCGGGGCGGTTTCTGGGCTTTGAAGACCGCCTAGTTTAGCCCGGAATCGACTGTAAATCAGGCATTTAGCATTCGCATGCCGGTGCTGACCCGGCTGCCCGCCGGGGCATTGACATTCACCCGCCAGGTGCGAATAATACGCGGCTCTTTGAGCCCCGACAGGTCGCCAGGTGCGCAGTCGGGATCACCCCGAACCAACGGATAGATGTAGTGGCCAATATCAAGTCAGCGCAAAAGCGCGCCCGCCAGGCAGAACAGTCCCGCCTGCACAACATGGGCCTGCGCTCTAAAATGCGTACCCAGATCAAGAATGTCTTAAAGGCGATCGAAAAAGGCGACAAGGCAGAAGCCGATGCCGCCTACAAGCTGGCCGTGCCGGTCATCGATAGCATGATCAACAAAGGCATTGTGACCAAGAACAAGGCGGCGCGTCACAAGAGCCGCCTGAATGCACGCGTCAAGGCATTATCTGCCTGAAACCGCTGCAACGATGGCAAGCAAAAAAAGGGCCTGACGGCCCTTTTTTTTCGTCTGCAATTTCGCGCCGAAGCGCGCGCGCCGCCTAGTCTGTCGGGCGGTCCGCTTGCGTCGGCAATTGCACTGCGACCCTGGCCGCTTCCTCGGCCTGTTGCTCAGACTCTTGCGCGGCGATCAGTTCGAGGTGCCGCATCACAGCCTGCCCTAGTTTTTGCGTGCCCTGCCCGCTGGCCGCGCTGACCTCGAAAACAGGGCCTTTCCAGCCCGTCTTTTGCAGGAGCTCGGCGCGCTTCGCCGGCAGATCTTCCGACGCCAGCAGATCGACCTTGTTGATGACCAGCCAGCGTGGCCGGGCCGACAGGTCCTCGGCGAATTTGCCAAGCTCCTGTTGTATGGCCAGAAAGTCAGCTGCGGGATCCGCGTCCGGGTCGGGTGGCCAGATATCGACAAGATGCAGTAGCAACCGGGTGCGCTGCAGGTGCTTGAGGAACTGTATGCCGAGGCCCGCACCCTCGGCAGCGCCTGCGATCAGCCCGGGAACGTCGGCCATGACGAAACTCTGCAGCGGGCCGACCGCAACAACCCCCAGATTGGGATGCAGCGTCGTGAACGGGTAATCAGCGACCTTCGGTTTCGCCGACGACATAGTTGAGATCAGGGTCGACTTCCCGGCATTCGGCATGCCGACAAGACCGACATCGGCCAGCAGTTTCAGCTCCAGTAGCAAATGCCGCGCCTCGCCCGGCGTGCCGTTGGTTGTCTTGCGCGGCGCCCGGTTGACGCTGCTCTTGAAACGGGTGTTTCCCAGTCCGCCGCGACCGGCCTCGGCAACTTTCAGGCGTTGCCCGTTGTCCGTCAGGTCACCAATCAATTCACCAGTGTCGACGTCATAAACGATCGTGCCACACGGCACCTGGATCAGCAGATCGTCGCCCGATTTGCCGGTCTTGTTACGACCGGCACCCGGCTGGCCGTTCTCGCCGCGAAACTTCCTGGTGACGCGGAAATCGGCCAGGGTATTTGAGCCGTTGTCGGCGACGAGCCATACGTGCCCGCCGTGACCGCCGTCTCCGCCATCAGGACCGCCGCGCTCGACGTATTTCTCGCGCCGGAACGACAGGCAGCCGTGGCCGCCGTCACCGGCCAGCACGCGAATTGTCGCTTCATCAACAAACTTCATTTCAACTGTCTCTTTACTGCCGGCCCTGAGCTGCGCCCGGCCAAGCATGACGCGTTTTTCAGGCGGGCACAAAAAACCCCGCAGGCTGCGGGGTCTTTGCAGAACTTGCGTCTCGCCTGGCTAGGCCGGAACAACGCTCACGAACTGGCGATGTTGCGGACCCTTGCGCTCGAACCTGACTTCGCCAGCGGCGGTGGCAAACAAGGTGTGGTCGCGACCGATGCCGACGTTGGTACCCGCATGCCAGCGCGTGCCACGTTGCCGCACGATGATATTGCCCGGAATAACCTGCTGGCCGCCAAACATCTTGACGCCAAGTCGCTTCGATTCCGAATCGCGGCCGTTCCTGGTACTGCCGCCTGCTTTCTTATGAGCCACTGTCCTGCTCCTTCAATAATCTGCCCGCTAACCGGGCATGTAATTCAAAACTTTGCGAGAAAAATCAGCTACTGGTTTTCTTGGTGACTTTTTTCTTCGCGACTTTTTTCTTCGCAGCCTTCTTCTTGGCCGCGGGCTTGTCAGCCGGCGCCGCTTTCCTGGCAGCCTTCTTGGCTACTTTCTGGGCCGCGGGCTTCTTCGCAGCCGGCTTTTTGGCCGCCTTCTTCGCAACCACCTTTGCCGTCGCTGGCGCACCGTCGGTGCCGATACCGGTGATCTCGACCTCGGTAAAGAACTGACGATGCGAACCCTGGCGCAGGTAATTCTGACGACGCCGGAATTTCACGACGCCAACCTTGCGGCTCTTGCCCTGCTGCACAACCTTCGCCGTGACGTTGCCGCCACTCAGCGTGGGATTGCCAACCTTGACGTCGCTGCCTTCACCAATCAGCAAGACGTCGTCGAACGAGATCTCGGCACCTTCTTCAGCATCAAGTTTTTCCAGCTTGAGGCGCTCACCTTGGGTCGCACGGTATTGCTTACCGCCAGAGCGAAAAACCGCGTACATCGTTACTTACTCCAGTCTGCACCCTGCTAGATCACGCAAGCTGCTCAAATTCCAGTGGTCTTGGGACGTATTCCGGCCGGATCGACAGCCTCGCGGGCCTCGATCCTGCTCAGGCAGGAGCCTGCCGTCACAAAAGAGCGGGAATTCTATAGATTCGGGCGCTGCGGGTCAACGGTGATCGGAATAAAATCTGGCATTAATTCAACGGCTTGCAAGACCCTGAAATCGACCGCTTTTTCCGGGCCGGCCTCGCCTTGGCGGGCCAATTCAGGCATTATCGCCGGCACCATGCAAGCCGCCGAAAACACAAGCATTTCCCTGAGCTTCAGCGACGTCAAGGAGCTGGCCCGCGACGATATGCGCGCGGTTGACAGCCTGATCCGGCGCAGCCTGGCGAGCGACGTTGCGCTGGTTTCGCAGGTTTCCGAGTACATCGTCACCGCCGGCGGCAAGCGGCTGCGGCCGCTGATCGTACTGCTTGCGGCCCGGGCCTCCGGCTATCAGGGCGACCGGCACATCCATGCTGCCGCGATTATCGAGTTCATTCACACGGCGACGCTGCTCCACGACGACGTCGTTGATTCTTCGGCACGGCGCCGCGGGCGCGACACGGCGAATACGGTTTTCGGCAACCAGGCCAGCGTGCTGGTCGGCGACTTCCTGTACTCGCGCGCGTTCCAGATGATGGTCGACATCGGCATGATGCGCGTCATGCAAATCCTCGCCGATGCGACCAATACGATCGCTGCTGGCGAAGTCATGCAGCTGATGAACGTGCACGAGGCGGGCATCAGCGAGGAAGATTATCGGCAGGTCATCTACCGCAAGACCGCCCGCCTGTTTGAAGCCGGCGCGCAGATTGCGGCGGTATTGGCAGAGCGGGATTCGGCAGCCGAGGCGGCCATGATCTGCTACGGCCAGAACCTCGGCACGGCATTTCAATTGATTGACGACGCACTCGATTACGGCGCGTCGGCGGAAGAGCTGGGCAAGAACCTGGGTGATGATCTCGCCGAAGGCAAGGCAACCTTGCCGCTTATCTATGCGATGCAGCAAGGCTCGGCAACGGAGCGTGAGCTGATTCGCGGCGCTATTCAGAATGGCGGTATCGACCGTCTGGCAGAGATTCAGGCCGTTATTGAATCGACCGGGGCCCTGCAGTACACCGCCAGTTGCGCCCAAAAGGCTGCTGACCTCGCCATTGCCGCACTGTCGGAGCTGCCTGCTTCCGACTGGAAAGAGGCGCTGATCACCATTGCGGAATTCGCCGTGCGGCGGCGCTCGTAACGACACAGCGCTCGCCGCTCGCGACGTCAGAAAGACAGAGAATTCGGGGTAAGGTTAAAGTTGGTCGGGGCGAGAAGATTCGAACTTCCGACCCCCTGACCCCGAGACAGGTGCGCTACCAGGCTGCGCCACGCCCCGACCGAGCCGGCAGTCTATAACAACTCCCCAGCCCCAGCCAACTCCCGCAGATGATCAGCAGCGCGGTTTGACGTAATCGCTTTGCGTTGAAGGTGGGACTGGATGAGCGGCACGCGTCTTCAGTCAGTGCGCGCGAGTGAAGACGCGTAATTAGTTTGCCGTTGCGACTGCGTCGTTTTCCGCCGCTACGCCCGGCCAGGCGCGCAATACGGCATTGATCAGCGTGGCTAGTGGAATAGCGAAGAATACGCCCCAGAATCCCCAGATGCCGCCGAAAAACAAGATCGCGACGATGATGGCGACAGGATGCAGGTTAACGACCTCGCTAAACAGCAGCGGCGCAAGCAGGTTGCCGTCAATGGCCTGGATGATGCCGTAGGCAAGCAGTGCGTAGTAGAAATCCGCGGTAAGACCCCACTGGAACAAAGCGACCAGTGCAACCGGCAAGGTCACCGCGGCGGCGCCGATATAGGGGATCAATACAGAAACGCCGGTCAGCACTGCCAGCAACAGCGCGTACTGCAAGCCCATGAACGCAAAGATCAGGTACGTCACAACACCGACAATCAGGATTTCCCAGAACTTGCCGCGGACGTAGTTGCCGAGCTGGCCGTCGACTTCCTGCCAGACAGTGTGCGTAAGCTGGCGCTCACTCGGCAGGAAATCGGCAACCCAGTCGAGGATACGGTCCTTGTCGCGCACCATGAAAAACACCAGCAGCGGCACGAGTACAACGTAAACAATAACGGTAACCAGCGCGACCAGCGACGACATCGAGAACGACAGCACCGGTTGACCCATGCGGATGAACTCGGAGCCAAGCGTTGAAATGAAATCCTGGATCTGCTGTTCGCTCAGGAAGTTCGGGTACTGTTTTGGCAACTCGAGCAGCAGCGTTTGTGCACGATCCAGAATCTGCGGCACCTGGCCGACCAATCGCGTTAACTGCCGCACCAGTAGCGGCAGCAGGCCGAACAGGACCAGCGTCACGAAGGCAATAAAACTGAAGAACACCAGCAACACGCTGAGCAAACGGGGCACGCCGAGACCCAGTAGTCGGGCTATCACCCCCTGCAGCAGGTAGGCAATGACGATGGCCGCCAGCACGGGCGCCAGCATGCCGCCGAAAAGATAAATTGCCACGATAAGGCCCAGCAGGGCGAGCGACAGGGTGACGACCTGCGGATTGGCGAGTTGGCGGCGAAACCAGCTACTGACGGCGTTCATGGTTAGAGAGCTTACCTCAGCCCCACAGATCCCGGCTAAAAACCTGCACGAGGCCGTGACTGAACTGCATGCCGTGCGCGCGATCAGCTTTCATTAACAACGGCCCGTCGATATCGACGAAGTCGCAGAGCTGCGCAACAACAAATGACGGCGCCATGGCCAGCGACGTGCCCAGCATGTTGCCGACCATAAGATGGCAGCCTGCTTTGCGTGCGGCCCGCGCGAGGCGCAGGGCTTCGGTCAGTCCGCCGGTCTTGTCGAGCTTGATATTGATCATGTCGTATCGTTGCACGGCCTCGGCGAGTTCGGTCGTGTCCTGGCAGGACTCGTCGGCTGCAAGCGGCACCGGGCTGTCAAAGGTTGCCAGTGCAGCATCCGCGCCGCGCGGCAGCGGCTGCTCGATCATCTCGATCCGCAATTCAGCGCAGGCGGGTGCGATCTCGCGCAGCAGCTCAAGACTCCAGCCCTGATTCGCGTCGACGACGATGCGCGCGTCCGGACGCGCCCCGCGAATTGCCTGCAGGCGCTGCAGCGGCTGCTCGTCGTCCAGCTTGATCTTCAGCACCGGGCAGTCGTGAGCAGCACTGGCCTTGGCAGCCATTTCCGCGGCGCTGGCCTCGATGCCGATCGTGAACACGGTCGTGACGGGCACGGGCTCGATTTCCGTCAGCTCCCAGATCGAGCGAGCCGATTGTTTTGCCTCCAGGTCCCATAGTGCGCAGTCCAGCGCGTTGCGCGCGCCGCCGGCTGGCAATAGCTGCTGCAACTCGTGGCGATCGATACCGCGTTCAACGGATGCGCGCACGGACTCGATTTGCGCCTGCATGGACTTAGGGTCTTCTCCAAGGTAGGAAACGCCCTGTGCCTCGCCACGACCTGCGGCATTGCCGTCACGCAGTGTTACCACGATCATGCTGGAGTGATACATCACACTGCCGGTTATCCGAAACGGCCGTTTCAGCTCCCAGTTTTCTACCTCGATTGTCAGTTTCATAGACGCCTCATCCCGCGAATTGCTTGCGAATATTCGCGACAATCGGCGCCATACCGTTGGCAATTGGGTCCGTGCAGGGCATGCCGGTTTCCGCAGCAAGCCGTTCCAGGTACGGGCCGCGCTCGGCAGCAGCAAGCCCTGAAGTATTGACACTAACGCCAACGCAGCGAATGTCCTTGTTAGTCAGGCGACCCGCTGCAAGGTTCATAGCGATGCATTCATTGATGGAAGGCAGCTGGTAACCCACCCATTCGTCGATACGCGTGCGCGATGCTTCGTGGCAGACGACGATCGCGTCAGGCTGTGAGCCGTGCAGCAGACCGAGACTTACCGCTGCGTAACCAGGATGGAACAGGGAGCCCTGCCCCTCTATGACATCCCAGTGGCCGTCGTCATTGTCGGGCGACAGTATTTCTGCGGCGCCCGATACGAAATCCGAGACCACCGCATCAATGGGCATGCCCTGCCCGGCTATCATGATTCCCGTCTGACCGGTTGCCCTGAACGTCGCGGACATTCCCGCTTCTGCCATCGCGGCCTGCAGGGCCAGCGCGGAGTATTTCTTGCCCACCGCGCAATCGGTGCCAACCATCAGCACACGATTACCGCGACGCTTGCGGCCGGTGCCTACGGGTATGTTCGCCGGCGGCACGCGTACGTCCACGAGCCGCGCGCCCGACGCAGCAGCAGCCGCCCCAAGCGCCGGGTAGTTACGCAAACGAACGTGCAGCCCGCTGACAACGTCAATACCCGCCGCCGCCGCCGCTTCCATCATTTGCTGCCAGCTGTCCGGAATCACGCCGCCGACCGGCGCAACGCCGATTATCAGGCTGCCGACGCCGGCGTCTTTCGCCTCCTCTACTGACATGTCCGGCACCCCGAGATCGACCGGGCAGTTGGCGAAACGCAGCTGGCCGGCGACCCGTTCGCGGCGCCAGTAGACAATGCCAAGGCCGGTCTTCGCGTACATTGGACTTTTCACGTTACCGATCATGATCAGATAGGGAGCGCGCAGTTCAATAGTGGTGGTTGTCGACATACTACCCTCGTAAGACCACGGTACGTTGACCGCTAAGAAACAGCCGATGCTCTGCGAACCAGCGCACAGCACGGTTGAATACCACGCTTTCCAGGTCGTGGCCGATCTCGATCATGTCATCCGGATCCATCGTGTGGTCCACGCGCTCGACGCCCTGCTCGATAATCGGCCCTTCATCGAGATCAGTGGTCACGAAATGGGCGGTTGCCCCGATAATCTTCACGCCACGCTCATGCGCCTGGTGATACGGCCTCGCACCTTTGAAGCCTGGCAGGAACGAGTGGTGAATATTAATAGCGCGTTCCTGCAGCGCTGCACAGAGATTCGCGGAAAGAATTTGCATGTACCGGGCAAGCGCCAGCAGGTCCGCCTGCGTACTGGAAAACAGCTCGAGGATCTGTTGCTCCTGCGCGGCCTTGTTGCCAGCTGAAACCGGCAAGTGGTGAAACGGCAGCTTGTACCACTCCACCAGTGAGCGCAGTGCGTCGTGGTTCGAAATAATTCCTACGATTTCGATCGGCAGGGAGCCTGTTGAATAACGATGCAGCATGTTGTTCAGGACGTGGCCCTGTTTTGAAACCGCAACCAGTACCTTGCAGCGTTTGTCAGCGCGGTGCAGCTGCCAGGTCATGGCGAACTTCCCGGCGATGGGCGTGAACTTGCGCTGCAGTTCGGCATCATCCGGTATTGAGTCACCCACGAAGTGCGCGCGCATGAACGATCGATTGGAGACCGGATCAACGTAATGCGACGTTTCGGTAATCGAACCGTGGTTATCAGCGATAAAGCCGGTGATCGCGGCAACAATCCCGGCCCGGTCGGGGCAGGACATCGTCAGTATGCGCCCGCCGGTTGCGGCCCCAGCTTTCGTCATATCAGTGAAGTCTCCAGGTGATTTTGACAACACCGATGGTTGCCAAGGGAACGATGTAGATAACAAAAAACACCCACGCCATCGTACCGTAGCCCTGCGCAATCAGATTGGTAATTCCCCATAGCGACACGAGGCCGCTGACGACGATCGCGGCGACGGCGATTCCCGCATGCGCGATCCCGTGCAGGCCCGCCCCCCGCCGCTCGATCAGGTAAGCGTCAATCCGCTCGTTAATGCCCTGCAGCATGCCGGCGCCCGTCTCTACGAATGTGCCGAACAACATGACGGAATACACGGCGAGAAACAGCGGCGTACCGTAGGTTGCCAGCAGCCAGTAAACCGGTATCGCCTGCTCGAGCACCGCGGGGTAAGCCGAGAAAAACGCGAAGTGAAAAATGACGGCAGGAATCAGCGCCAGCAACGCGCCGATCGCGCCGGATGCGACGGCCTGCCGCCGTGTCGTAAAATCCCTTGCAACATACAGCAGCAGCGGCACCGACGCGAGGTTGTACAAGGCGTACTTGAATCCACTCTTCAACCAGCCGGTGCCGACGTCGGCCGCGGCGATCTGCGTCACGATAGCGTCACCCCGCTCCCGAAAAACCATGATGAAGAAGGCGATGAAGACGATGTACAGGAACAGGGACCAAAAGGTGAGTACCTTCTCAATCAGTTCACGACCGTAAAACGTCAGTCCCGCAATAACGATCAGCATCAGCGCGAGGCCGACGGCATACGGAATGTTGAGGCTGTCTTCTGAAATATTGCCCGCCGCAGATGCCAGTACGGCAAGCACCAGCAGGAATTGCAGGATGATCAGGATCTCGTAGACGAACCAGCCTTTGCCCAGCAAGACTTTGAAGAAGTTGCGGTAGTCGTACACGCGATAACAGCGCGCGAGTTCGAAGGTAAGTGCCAGCGTGGCCGCAATTACAAGGAACGACACAGCGAAACCCAGCAGCCCGCCGACGACGCCGAAGCTCGTAAAGTATTCGACGATTTCGCGACCGGTGCCGTAGCCACCACCGACCATGACCGACTGGAACACCGCACCCGGCACCAGGTAAAGCCGAACCCATTTCGCTTGGAACAGACTTCGCATAGTGGCTTCATACCGCCGCCCGCCGGCAAAGTCGAGGGGCGCGTGGCTTTTTGCTACGCCGCGCGTTACTCCGTAAACTCAAGCCCGGTCTCTCTGCGGAGAAACCGGCCGCTGGCGTGGCAAATCGGGAGAGCGCCGGCAGCAGCACTTTTTGGTATTGGCTTTTTCGCGGCCGCAACGAGCCGCATCGGGATCAGGGTATGACAGCGGCAAAGATTGTTTACACAGAAACTGACGAGGCGCCGGCGCTGGCAACGTATTCGTTGCTACCGATCGTGCAGGCATTTGCACGGACCGCCGGCGTCAGGATCGAAACGCGAGACATTTCGCTGGCGGCACGCATCCTCGCCGCATTCCCGGACCGCCTGAGCCATGAGCAGCAACGTGCCGATGCACTTGCCGAACTCGGTGAGCTTGCCAAGACCCCGGCCGCAAACATCATCAAACTGCCGAATATCAGCGCCTCGATTCCGCAGCTGACCGCCGCGATTCGCGAACTGCAGGCACAGGGCTACGGTGTACCGGACTACCCGGAAGATCCGCAAAGCGATAACCAGCGCGACCTGCGGGCACGCTACGGCAAGGTGCTGGGCAGCGCGGTCAATCCCGTGCTGCGCGAGGGGAACTCGGACCGCCGCGTGGCCACCGCGGTGAAGGAGTATGCCAGGCGAAACCCGCACTCCATGGGCGCATGGAGCAAGGCTTCAAAAACCCGCGTCGCGCACATGCAGGACGGCGATTACTTCGGCAGCGAGCATTCAGAGGTAATGCCAGTGGCCGGGAACCTGCGCATCGAATTGCATGGCGCCGATGGCGAGTTTGTCGTCCTGAAAGAGAAAACTGCGGTACAAAAGGACGAGATAATCGATGCAGCCGTCATGAGTGCCGCTGCGTTGCGCAAGTTTTACGCGGCGTCAATCGAAGCAGCGCGCAGCGATGGCGTACTGCTGTCACTGCACCTGAAAGCAACCATGATGAAAGTATCTGATCCAATCATGTTCGGGCACGCCGTCAGGGTCTTTTACAGCGACGTGTTTGAAAAACACGATGCAGCCCTGCGCAAGCTGGGCGTCGACGCCAACAACGGCATCGGTGATCTGTACGACAACCTTGACGAACTCGAAGCTGCCGAGCGCAGCGCGATTGAGCAAGACATTGCTGCGGTTTACAAGGCGCGCCCACCGTTGGCAATGGTCGATTCGGACAAGGGCATCACCAACCTGCACGTACCCAGCAACGTCATCATTGATGCGTCGATGCCGGCAGCGATTCGCTCGTCCGGCAAGATGTGGGGACCGGACGGCAAGCTGGCCGACACGCTGGCCATGATTCCGGACCGCAGCTATGCCGGCATCTACCAGGCTGTGATCGATTTCTGCAAGACTCACGGCGCGTTCGACCCGGCAACGATGGGCAACGTTTCGAACGTCGGGCTCATGGCACAGAAAGCCGAAGAGTACGGTTCTCACGACAAGACGTTTGAGATTCCGACCGCCGGCAAGGTGCGCGTCATCGATGATGCGGGCAAGGTAGTTGCCGAGCACGCGGTGGCGGCCGGCGACATCTGGCGCATGTGCCAGACGCGTGACCTGCCGGTCCGTGACTGGGTGCGCCTCGCGGTCAGTCGCGCGCGCGCCACCGGCGACCCCGCCGTCTTTTGGCTCGACGAGGCGCGCGCGCACGATCGCAATTTGATAAGCAAGGTTCGCCTTTACCTGCAGGACCACGACGTGGCCGGCCTCGAAATCCTGATCAAGTCACCGGCCGATGCGATGGAATACACGCTGCAGCGCGTGCGCACTGGCGCCGATACGATCTCGGTTACCGGCAACGTGCTACGCGATTACCTGACCGACCTGTTCCCGATCCTCGAGCTCGGCACCAGCGCCAAGATGCTGTCGATCGTGCCACTGCTGGCGGGCGGCGGATTGTACGAGACCGGTGCCGGCGGTTCGGCGCCAAAGCATGTCCAGCAGTTCCTCGAGGAAGGACACCTCCGCTGGGATTCGCTGGGCGAGTTCCTGGCGCTGGCGGTATCGCTCGAGGATCTGGCGGAGAAAACCGACAACGGCCAGGCTGCCGTGCTGGCCCGCGCATTACACCGGGCGAACAGCCGGTTCCTGGAAAACGACAAATCGCCATCGCGCAAAGTTGGCGAACTGGATACCCGGGGCAGTCATTTCTACCTGGCTTTGTACTGGGCGCAAGCGCTTGCAGAGCAGGACGACGATGCAACGCTGCGCAAACAATTCAGCAAGGTCGCCGCTGCACTTTCGGCTAATGAAACGAAGATCGTTGAGGAACTGAACGCAGCGCAGGGTGCGGCGGTGGACATCTGGGGCTATTACCACCCGGATGCCAAGCGGGCGACGGCAGCAATGCGTGCCAGCGACACGCTTAACGGCATTATCGACGGCATCAGCTGAAATTCGTCTGAATTAATCAGCAGACAGCATGCTCGCCGGCAGCAGCACGCAAACCACGGAACCCGCAACGGTGGGTTTGTCATCTACGCTGAGCGTCACATCGACAGTCACCTTGCGTTCCCTGATCTCGCGCGCCTGCCCGCGCAAATTCAGCTCCGTACCGATTGGCGTCGGTAACAGGAAGTCGACTTGCAACGCCGCCGTTACGAAACGCGGTAACGTATCCGTGGTCAGCTCGCAGTTTTTTGCATGGCACGCTGCAGCGGCAGCCGTCGCGGTTGCGTGGCAGTCGACCAGTGACGCCAGCAGGCCGCCGTAAACGAATCCGGGAATCGCGGTGTGGTACGGGCCCGGCGTAAAACTCGCCAGCGCCGCACCACCGTTCCAGTAACTCTTAAGCTGATGGCCGTGCGAATTCCGGTTGCCGCAGCCAAAACAGTGACTGGTCTCATCCGGGTACAGATCCTGAATAGCGACTTGCAGCGTGTTCGACATGCCCTGACCTGCCTCGCGTGGTGAGTCCGCTCGCTGCCGCTTAATGGTTCGGCTGCTTAACCATCGTCAACGCAACGTAGCTCGCGCCAATCAGGCCGGGTTGCGGGTGCACGATCACCTGCGCCGGGATACGCTCCATCAGTGCGCGATGCCTGCCCTTACTTTCGAACGCGCTGCGAAACAGGCTGCTCACCAGCAGTGCGGGATTTCGCTTAACGATACCGCCGGCGATGTAGATGCCATCGACAGCGCCGAGGGTCAGCGCCAGGTTCCCGGCCACCTGACCGAGCACTTCAAAGAACAGTTGCAGCGCCTCGCTGGCGCGGCCATCTTCCGCCTTCGTGGCACGCTCGAATATTTCCTGGGCAGATGCGTGCAGCGGCTTGTCGCCATGCAGAGCCTGCAACGCCGCGTAAATGTTCTCGAGCCCCGGTCCCGAGATCAGCCGCTCATCCGATACCCGGTCGAAGCGCGCGTGCAGTTGTCCAAGCAGCTTTATTTGCAGCTGCGTCTCGGGCGCGAAACCGACATGACCGCCCTCGCCAACCACCGGATGCAAAATACCGTTACGACGTAACAAACCCGCCGCGCCCAGCCCGGTTCCCGGGCCTATGATGCCGACCGTAAAGTCCCGATCGCCGAGGTCCCCGACGGGCGCGAGGCCCGCGGCGACGCAGCTGTCCGGCCCGAGAAACGGAATCGAATAGGCGATCGCCTCGAAATCGTTCAGCAAGCGGACGCGGGCTGAGTTGAAGTCTTCTGCCAGGTCCTGTGCGGACAGCGTCCAATGATTGTTGGTAAAGCGCACGCGCTGGTCGACCACCGGACCGGCGGCGGCAATACAGATGACCTCCGGCGACGCGGCACCGCTCTGCGCGAGATAGTCCGCTATTGCGGCTTCAGCTGTTGGGTAGTCAGCGCAGCGCAAGTTCATTACCTGCGTAATGCCGGGAGCATCCGGATTTGATAACGCGAAGCGCGCGTTGGTTCCGCCGATATCGCCGATTAGCAGGCTTGCAGTGTTCATATTCCGCCGGTTACATCGCTGTTGCCTTGCCGCATCTTCGACCAAAGTTGCGATTTCGTCAAAAACAAAGCCGGCGAATCCTGTACAAATCGGGCGATCAGGCGTTACTGCTTGCCGCCAAAAATCGACGCACCCTGTTCCGCACCGTTAACGGCGTGCCGGAACGCGGCAAACAACTCGCGACCCATGCCGGTGTGACTCGCTGCCAGGTCTGGCGTTGGCAAGGCGCGTGCACTCCAGGCAGCCGCGTCGGCAGTAACTTCCAGCAGCCCGCGGATTGCATCAATCTCGATGATATCGCCGTCCTGGATGCGGGCGATTTCGCCTGCGCAGCAGGCCTCGGGCGTGATCTGAATGGCGGCCAGGACCTTGCCCGATGCACCGGACATGCGACCGTCAGTCAACAGCGCGACGCGCTGCCCGCGATTCTGCAACACGCCCAGGTACGGCGTGAGCTTGTGTAACTCGGGCATGCCGTTCGCTTTGGCGCCCTGGAACGGCAGTACCGCAACGAAGTCGCCGGTGAGCTGTTCCTTCTTGAAGGCATCGGTAAACGCATCCTGTGACAGGAACACCCGCGCCGGAGCCTTGATGTGATAGTGCTTCCTGTCCACGGCCGACACCTTGACGATCGCCCGACCGAGATTGCCATCGACAGTTCGCAGGCCACCCTCATCATCGAACGGATCGGATACGGGGCGGACAATCTCAAGATCGAGCGATGCCGGCTGGCCGGCCCGAAAGGCGACGCGACCGCCGTCCAGGAATGGCTCTACGCAAAAATTGCGCAGCCCGCGACCTTTGATTGTCTGCACGTCTTCATTCAGCAGTCCTGCATCCAGAAGCTCACGCATTACGAAGCCGAGCCCGCCTGCCGCATGGAAATGATTCACGTCGGCCATACCGTTGGGGTAAACATGCGCGAGCAGCGGCACCGCCGCCGACAGCTCTGAAAAATCCGTCCAGTCGACGCGAATGCCGGCCGCCGCTGCGATCGCAACAAGATGCAGCGTGTGGTTGGTCGAGCCGCCGGTCGCAAGCAGCCCGACAATGGCGTTAACGATGGCGGACTCGTCAACGATGGCGCCGATCGGCGTGTAGTTATCACCCAGGTCCGTCAGTTGCAGCACGGTCTGCACAATCTCTTCGGTCAACGCGCTACGCAATTCCGTATGCGGATTAACGAAGGAACCGCCCGGCAGCTGCAGACCAAGAAACTCCATCATCATCTGGTTGCTGTTCGCAGTACCGTAGAACGTGCAGGTGCCAGGCCCGTGATACGAGGCGGATTCCGCTTCCAGCAATTCCGCGCGGCCAATGCGGCCCGCTGCGAACTCCTCGCGAATACGGGCCTTTTCCTTGTTCGGCAGACCCGACACCATCGGGCCCGCAGGCACGAACGCAACCGGCAGGTGACCGAAGGCCAGCGCGCCAATCAGCAGACCCGGCACGATCTTGTCGCACACCCCGAGACACAACGCCGCATCAAACATGTTGTGCGACAACGCAACGGCGGTCGACAGCGCGATGACGTCACGGCTGAACAGCGACAGATCCATGCCGTCCTGTCCCTGCGTTACGCCGTCGCACATCGCAGGTACGCCGCCGGCGAACTGCGCGACCGCGCCTTGCTCCCGGGCAGCGCGCTTGATAATCGCCGGAAACTCCTCCAGCGGCTGGTGCGCACTCAGCATGTCGTTGTACGCGGAAACGATAGCGATATTCGGCACCTTGTTTCCCGCGAGTTTGGTTTTCTCGCCGCCGCCGCAGGCGGCCATACCGTGCGCGAGATTGCTGCAGGAAAGCGTCGAGCGGGACGGGCCCTCCTCACGCGCCGCGTGAATCTGCGAAAGGTAGGCGGCACGCGACACGCGGCTTCTTTCGCGAATGCGGCGGGTAACTGATTCTACGGTGGCATTCATTAGTAAGGTCCTTGCGATTCAGGGCGCCCAGATCACGCGTAGTGGCACGCGGGCCTGGGCGAGTAACGCGGCGACGGGCAGCGTGCTGTTAGCTGCCCTGGCGTTTTCGTAAACACGACGTTTGTTTGCGCCGAAGATCAACAGAATTATTTCGCGGCTTTGCAACAGCGCTGACAGCGTCATGCTGATACGCGGATGCGGGCTTGCCGCGGTCCGCACGGCGACGAACGACGTCTCGCTGCTGCTACTCAATGCGCTCTGCAGTCCTGCGAAATCCGGGAACAATGATGCGAAGTGGCCGTCCTCGCCCATGCCGAGCAGGGTCGCGGCGACCGGCCGCGGCAAGGCAGAAAACTCCTGCTGCAGCTGCTGCGGCGCCGCGTCAATGTCCGTCCCTGCGCGATAGAGCGGCAGCAGGCGGGCGACGGCCGCGCGGTTCGTCAGCAAGGACTCGCGCAGCATCCGTTCATTGCTGTCCTGCTCAGTCGCGGCGACCCAGCGTTCGTCACTCAGCGTGATGGTCACGCGATTCCAGGGCAGCGGCTTTTGCGACAGCGCGGCAAACGTTGCGAGTGGCGAACTGCCGCCGCTCAGCACCAGTGCCGCTTTGTCGCCCGTCGCGAGCGCGGACTCCAGAGCTTGCTGCAGGCGCTCAGCCGTGGCCGCGGCGGCCGCGGCACGCGAGCTAAGAAAATACTCGCTAAGCATCGCTCAGTTCTCCGGGTACCAGGTGCGACCGTCGCGATCGAGCAGCACAGAAGATGATGTCGGCCCCCAGGAACCAGCGACGTAGCTGTCGACGCTCTGGCGTGTCTCGTCCCAGCCGGCGATGAGCTGATCAATCCATTCCCACGCGGCCTCGACTTCGTCGCGGCGCATAAACAAGGCCGGCTGTCCCCTGATGACTTCCATCAACAGGCGCTCGTAAGAATCGGGGTACTGAATGCCGAAAGTTTCCTCGAAACTCAGGTTTAGCGAAACGGGACGCAGGTCGAAGCCGCCGGGGCCCGGCTCCTTTGCCATCACGGCCAGGTTGACACCCTCATCCGGTTGCAGCCGGATCATCAGGCGATTCGGCGCAATGTCATACGACAGCTCGCTGAAAATCGAATGCGGCACCTGCTGGAATTGCACGACGATTTCAGAATGTTTTGCTTTCAGCCGCTTGCCGGTTCTCAGGTAAAACGGCACGCCTGACCAGCGCCAGTTTTCAATTTCGAGTTTCAGCGCGACGAACGTTTCGGTGGCGCTCGCGCCCGACTCAAGTTCCTGCAGGTAACCCGGCACGGCCGTACCACTGATGGCACCCGCCGTGTACTGACCGCGCACGGTATGGCTCTTTACTTCGGCAGCCGTAATCGGTCGCAATGACCTCAGCACTTTGAGTTTTTCGTCGCGCACGGATTCGTGAGTCAGGCTGGTCGGCGCTTCCATTGCCACGAGGCACAGCAGCTGCATCAGGTGGTTCTGCACCATATCGCGCAGTGCGCCAACCTGGTCATAGAACTCGATGCGCCCGCCAACGCCGAGGTCTTCCGCGACGGTAATCTGCACATGATCGACGACGCCGCGGCGCCACAAGGGCTCGAACAGGGAATTCGCAAAGCGCAGCGCGAGCAGGTTTTGTACGGTTTCCTTACCGAGATAGTGGTCGATGCGAAAGGTCTGGTTTTCCGCGAAAGACAATCCTACTTCGTTGTTGATCGCGCGCGCCGACGCGCTGTCATGCCCGAGCGGTTTTTCGAGCACAATGCGGATGTCGTCGGAAATCAGCTGGTTGGTCCGAAAGCCCGTTGCTATCGAGCCGAACAGCGACGGTGCGGTGGCGAGGTAGATTACGCGAATGCGGTCTTCGTAGCCGCGCAGCGTCTCCTTAAGGCCGCCCCAGGCCGAATGATCGAGCGCGTCAGCCTGCACGTAGGACAGGCGTGACTGGAACGCTTCCCACTGCGACGGCTGAAATTCACCGTCGCGCAGCGTATGCCGCAGGGACTGGGCCGCCATCTCGCGGTAGGCCTCGATCGACAGCTCGTTGCGCCCGACCGCAATGATGCGGCTCTCGGCGGATACCTGGCCGTCGCGGACCCGGTGGTACATGGCAGGCAGCAGCTTGCGCATGGCGAGGTCGCCGGTACCGCCGTAGATCACCAGGTCGAAGGTATCTACCGGAATAAACTTGGCCATCAGGACTCCTTGGATTGATGTAACTTTACTACATATTGTCCGTTTATTGTCAAAATAACTGGCAAATGCTCCAAACTCTCTGTAATTTTACTACATGCTGACTGACATCGAACACAAGCTGCCCGGCCTCAGCCCCGCCGAGCGGCGCGTGGGCCGCTGGATCCTCGGCACACCCGCGGCAGGCCGCACGCGCCGCAGTGGCCGACGTTGCAACCGCTGCCGGCACCAGCCAGCCTACCGTGATTCGCTTCTGCCGCAGCCTCGGCGTCAACGGCTTTCGCGAATTGAAAGTACGCCTTGCGGAAACCATCGCCCAACCAGCCAGCTACCTGCATCGCGACGTCAATCAGGATGACACGACCGGCGACGCCGCGGGCAAGGTGCTCGACAGATCCATCCGCTCACTGATCGACCTGCGCGCCATCGTGCACCAGCTGCCGATCGAGCAGGCGGTTGCCGTATTGGCAAAAGCGCGCCAGATCATCTTCGCCGGGTCGGGGGCCTCCGGCCACGTTGCAGAGGACGCCTGCCACAAGTTTTTCCGGCTGGGCATCCCCTGCCGCGCGGTCATCGATGTGCCGACCATGCTGCAATGCGCAGCCACCGCGGCTGCCGACGACGTCTTCGTCCTGATTTCGCAAACCGGCCGCTCGCGCGGCATCGTCGACGCCGGGCAGGCAGCACGCCGGCAGGGAGCGACCGTGCTGGTGCTCAGTGACAGCGCCACACCGCTTGCCGCCACCGCCGACCTGCTAGTGCCGCTGCCCTCGCCGGAAGATGCCAGCGTCTACACGCCGATGAGTTCGCGGCTTGCCCAGCTCGCGGTACTCGACGCGCTGCAGGTAGCGCTCGCTTTGAAGCTCGGCAGTGGCGCGGAAGCAAGGCTGTCGCGCAGCAAGAAAATTCTGGCCATGGCGCAGATTCCGTAACCGCTGCGCGCGAGTCGAGTCGCGCAGCCAGACAAACCAACAAACAAACATCATGAAAAACCGCAGCAAGAAGAAGAACAGCAAACCCCTAGCCAACTCCGCAGCTGCAGGCACCCTGATGGCACGCCGACGTGCCGGTGTTTGCCTGCACCTGACCTCGCTGCCCGGCGCTCACGGCATTGGCGAACTCGGCGCCGCGGCACACCGCTTTGTCGACTTCATTGCCGCTGCCGGTATCAGCGTCTGGCAGTTCCTGCCAACCGGGCCGACGGCGTATGGTGACTCCCCTTACCAGCCGTTATCGAGCTTCGCCGGCAACGAGCTGCTGATCGACGTTGCGCACCTGCAGGACCTCGGCCTGGTTTCGGGCGAGGAAACGGCACCGCTCGAATCGCTGCCGGCGGCCAGCGTCGACTTCGGCCGGCTGATTCCGCTGAAGCAGGAATTGTTGCAGCGTGCGGCCCGACGCTTTCAGGCTAAGGCACCCGCCGCCCTGCAGCGCGAATACCGTGCATTCCTGGCCGGCAACGACGACGCCTGGCTGCACGATTACGCACTGTTTCGCGCGCTCAAACTGCACCACGGTGCACGACCCTGGCCGGAATGGGCGCAGGCCTATCGCGACCGCGACGAGACTGCGCTGCGTGAGTTTGCCGGCAGTCACTCAGCTGAACTCGAATCGATCAAGGTCGTCCAGTTCCTGTTTCACGCAGACTGGCAGGCGCTCAGAAACTACGCGGCGGAACGCGGCGTGCTGTTATTCGGGGATATGCCAATTTACATTGCGCTGGACAGCGCGGACGCCTGGGCGCAGCGCGACATGCTGCAAATTGATGACGCCGGCAAGCCACGCGCCGTGGCTGGCGTGCCGCCTGATTATTTCAGCGCCGACGGCCAGCTCTGGGGCAACCCGCTTTACGATTGGGCCTACCACGAGAAGCACGGCTACGACTGGTGGATTCGACGGATGCGGCACTCAGCCGCCATGGTCGATGTTGTGCGCATCGACCACTTTCGCGGCTTTGAGTCTTACTGGTCCGTACCGGCCGGCGAGCAGACCGCGCGCAATGGTCGCTGGGAGCCCGGTCCGGGCGACCGATTGTTCGATGCTTTACGTAACGCGCTAGGGCATTTGCCGATCGTCGCAGAAGACCTCGGCGTCATCACACCCGAAGTCGAGGCGCTGCGCGATAGACATAATCTGCCCGGCATGGTGGTGCTGCAGTTCGAAATCGGCAACCCGGACTTCAAGCTGGCGGAGATGCGCGAGAACTGCGTGTGCTACACCGGGACGCATGACAACGACACCACGCTCGGCTGGTTTGCCGGCGCAGGCAACGACACGCGCAGCGACGCGGAACGAGAAGAGGCCAACGGCAGGGTCCTGGCCATTACCCACGGTAGTGCGGCGACCATCCATCAGGACCTGATACGCATTGCGATGCAGAGCAACGCGCGCCTTGCCGTCATACCGATGCAGGATTTCCTCGGTCTCGGCTCGGACGCACGATTCAATACGCCTGGAAAAGGCGGTGAAAACTGGCGTTGGCGCGTCGCGGCCAGCGACCTTTCTGACGGACTGGCAGCAGAATTGCGCGCAGTAACGAGCGCGGGCAAGCGCGGTGTTTGAGGGCACCACGCTGGTGCATCTTGCTGCGAACGGTGGCGCCGGCATTCGAGGCCCGGTCGCGGGCGGCCTCCCCCTGTGAAACTGCGTTACACTCGAGGTTCCTCTGCAGCGGGAGCGACCGATCCCATGGACATCGAAGAACAAACAAGTGACGCACGTTATGTCAGCCGCCTGACTCGCGAAACGCTGGCGCTGATACTCGCCGGCGGGCAAGGTTCCAGGCTCTACGAATTGACGCAGTGGCGGGCAAAGCCTTCCGTCTATTTCGGCGGCAAGCTCCGCATCATTGATTTTCCGTTATCGAACTGCCTGAATTCCGGGCTACGCCGCATTGGCGTACTGACCCAGTACAAGGCCCACTCGCTGATCCGGCACCTCGTGCACGGCTGGACCGGGTTTCGTCCCGGCGGCCGTGAGTTCGTCGAGATCCTGCCCGCCTCGCAGCGCGTTGGCGGCGAATGGTACAAAGGTACGGCAGACGCTGTGTACCAGAACCTCGACATCATCCGCACGCATCAACCGAAGCTGGTACTGATTCTTGCGGGCGACCATGTTTACAAAATGGACTATGGCCCGCTGCTGGCGACCCATTCCGAACGCAAGGCGGACATGTCCGTTTGCTGCATTGAAGTGCCGATCGCCGAAGCCGCGGGCGCGCTGGGTGTAATGACTGTCAACGAGTCGGGTCGCGTTATTGCCTTCAATGAAAAGCCGGCGAAGCCGACGCCGATTCCCGGCAATCCGGATCTGTGCCTCGCGTCGATGGGCAACTACGTCTTCAACACCGATTTTCTTTACGAACAGATCATCAAGGATGCCGACACGCCCAAGACGACGCACGATTTTGGCCGTGACATCATTCCGTCAATCATCGACAAGTACCAGGTGTACGCGTTCCCGTTTCGCGATCCGGAAACATCAGAGCAGGCTTACTGGCGCGACGTCGGCACGCTCGATGCATTCTGGGAAGCCAACATGGAGCTCATTGCGGTGACACCGCAGTTGAACCTGTATGACGATCGCTGGCCGATTCTGTCGTCGCAGGAACAGCTGCCGCCGGCAAAATTTGTCTTCGACGAACCCGGACGGCGCGGCGAAGCAATCCAGTCAATGGTATCCGCAGGCTGCGTGGTATCGGGCGCCAGCGTGCGGCGTTCACTGCTGTTCTCGAGGGTAAAGGTGAATTCCTATGCGACCGTAGCCGATTCCGTGGTCCTGCCCGAGGCGCAGATCTCGCGGCATTGCCGTATTCAAAGCGCCATCATCGATCGCGGCTCGGTCGTGCCGGAGGGCACCGAGATTGGCGTCGATCACGATGCGGACCGCGCGCGCGGCTTTCGCGTCACCGACAAGGGCATCACCCTCGTGACCCCGGAAATGCTCGGCCAGACGCTGCACCTGACCCGTTAAGACATGAAGAGACCCACGTCCACGTCATCGCGCCGGGCTTGTTGTTCGCCCGTGCGCGTTTAGAGGTCGATTTCGAGCAATGAAAGACGTATTCAATGCACTCGTCGAAGGGCGACACGGAGACCCGTTCGCAGTGCTCGGCCCACATGCTGCAGGCAAGCGCCGGGTCGTGCGCACCTTGCAGCCACAGGCCGCGCTGGTCGAACTGGTTGACGCCCGCAATACGCTGCGCGGCACCTTGCGTTCCATTCACCCCGGCGGCCTGTTCGAGGGTGACCTGCCGCCGCGACTGCAACGTTACCGGCTGCGGATCACCGATCACCACGGCCACGTCGAGACGATCGACGACCCCTACAGCCTGCCCTCCTCGCTGGGCGAACTCGACTTGCACCTGCTCGGCGAAGGCAAGCATTGCGACATCGACCAGACGCTCGGCTCCCATGTATCGACGCTCGATGGCGTAAAAGGCACGCGCTTTGCCGTGTGGGCACCGAACGCCTACCGCGTCAGCGTTGTAGGCACGTTTAACGACTGGGACGGCCGCCGCCACCCGATGCGCTGTCATCCGGCCAACGGCGTCTGGGAAATTTTTGTTCCCGGTGTCGGCAATGGCGCGTTGTACAAGTATGAGCTGCTCGATGGCAACGGCCAGCTGCTGCCATTAAAAACAGATCCACTCGCCAACTACTTCGAACCCCCGCCCGGCAATGCGTCGATAGTTTACGAAAGCAGCTACCGGTGGGGAGATCAGCAATGGATGGCCGACCGGCAAGGCAAGCTCGGCCTCGATCTGCCGATGAGCATTTACGAAGTGCATCCCGGCTCCTGGCGGCGCAAGGCCGACGACCGCAATCGCTGGCTGAGCTGGCGCGAGCTGGCTGACGAACTCATCGACTATGTGCTCGACATGGGCTTTACCCACATTGAGCTGATGCCGATTACGGAGCATCCATTCGATGGCTCCTGGGGCTATCAGCCGATCGGCCTGTTCGCACCGACCCAGCGGTTCGGCGAACCGGACGACTTTCGCTACCTGGTCGATCGCTGCCACCAGGCCGGCATCGCAGTCATCAAGGACTGGGTGCCCGCACATTTTCCACGCGATGAGCACGGACTGGCGCATTTCGACGGCACCGCACTCTACGAGCATGCCGACCCGCGCATTGGCGCGCACGCGGACTGGGGTACCCTGATCTTCAACTACGGGCGCCGCGAGGTTATCAATTACCTGGTAGGAAGCGCGCTTTACTGGATCGACGAGATGCATATCGATGGACTGCGCGTCGATGCCGTCGCCTCCATGCTGTACCTCGACTACTCGCGTGATGACGGCGAATGGATACCGAACAAGTTCGGCGGCAATGAGAACATTGAGGCGGTCGAGTTCCTGAAGTACTTCAATGAAGTTGTCCATGCGCACCACGGCATTACACTTGCAGAGGAATCAACGGCGTGGCCGGGTGTATCGAAACCGGTCTTTTCCGGCGGTCTGGGTTTCACCTACAAGTGGAACATGGGCTGGATGAACGACACCTTACGGTACATGCAGGAAGATCCGCTGCACCGCAAATACCACCACGACAAGATGACCTTTGGACTTGTCTACGCGTTCGACGAAAATTTTGTGCTGCCGCTGTCGCACGACGAGGTTGTTCATGGCAAGCGCTCGCTGCTCGGCCGCATGCCGGGCGACGAATTTCAAATGTTTGCCAATCTGCGCGCGTATCTCGGTTTCATGTTCGCGCATCCTGGCAAGAAGCTGCTGTTCATGGGCAGCGAGATCGCACAAGGCCGCGAGTGGAATCACGACCAGTCGCTCGACTGGCACCTGCTGCAGAATCCGTATCACGCTGGCGTACAGCAGCTGGTCCGCGACCTGAATCACCTGTACCAGAAGTCGCCGCCGCTCTATGAAGTGGACTACGCGAGCGCCGGCTTTGCCTGGCTGAGCTGGCAGGATCGCGACTGCAGCGTGCTGTCCTGGCTGCGCTTCGACAAGGCAGGCAATCCGCTGATCTGCGTCAGTAACATGACACCGGTTGTCCGCCACGATTACCGGATAGGCGCGCCGCTCGCCGGCGACTATGTCGAAGTGCTGAATACAGATGACGAGCTGTTCGCTGGCAGCGGCGTCAGTAACGTCGGCAATCTTGCGACGGAGCCGCAGCCGCTCCACGAACAGGATCAATCACTCGTATTAACTTTACCGCCGCTTGCGACAATAATCCTGGCGCCGGTGCCAACTGGAAAACTTTTTAAATGAATAAACCTGAAACATCGAACGGCATAGGCGCCGGCCACATCGAACTGCTGCAGGCGCCGTCGCTCGAGATGAATGCGGATGCCTTGCTGGAGGATTTCACGCATTACTTCGGGCGCACGCTCGGGCGACGCACCATCCGCAAGGACCAGCCGTATGTTTACCAGGCAATGGTCCTGGCGGTGCGCGATCGACTGATGGAACGCTGGAACCGAACCAACATCGCGCGCGAGCGCGCGAACAGCCGGCGCGTTTGCTACCTGTCGCTGGAATTCCTGATGGGTCGCCTGATGCGCAATGCGCTGCTGAGTCTCGACATCGAGGCGGAGGCGGCCGAAGCGCTGAACCGGCTTGGCCTCAGCATTGAAGATGCCTACGATCGCGAGCACGATGCCGGTCTTGGCAATGGCGGCCTCGGCCGCCTCGCCGCCTGTTTTCTCGATAGCTGCGCCACCTTGAAACTGCCGGTAACCGGCTACGGCATTCGCTATCGCTACGGCATGTTTCACCAGCGCGTCGAAAACGGCTACCAGATCGAGGAGCCCGATCCATGGCTGCGCGAGGGCTTCCCGTGGGAAATCGAACGTATTGAGCTGGCACAGCGTATCCACTTCGGTGGTCACAGTGAATCTTATACCGATCACAAGGGCGAACCGCGCCACCGCTGGGTCAATACGCACGATGTGCTTGCCGTGCCCTACGACGTGCCCATTCCCGGCTACAAGAATGATGTGGTCAACACCCTGCGGCTGTGGTCGGCGAGCGCCACCGACGAATTCGACCTCGAGGAGTTCAATGCCGGCGAATACACCGACGCCGTTGCCGCAAAAAACGCGGCAGAGAACATCACGATGGTGCTGTACCCGAACGCGGCGACCGTCGGTGGCCAGGAGCTGCGGCTGCGGCAGCAGTATTTCCTGGTCTCTGCGAGCCTGCAGGATACGTTGCGCGACTGGCGCGACCGTCATGGCGACAATTACGAAAACCTTGCGGACAAATTATGCGTACAGCTGAACGATACGCACCCGGCTCTAGCTGTCCCGGAGCTGATGCGCCTGCTGCTGGATCACTGCTATATGAGCTGGGACGAGGCCTGGGCGATCACGCGCCGCACAATGGCCTACACGAATCACACCCTGTTACCGGAAGCGCTGGAGGTATGGCCCGTCTCACTGTTCGAGTCGCTGCTGCCCCGTATCCTCGAGATCATTTATGAGATCAATGCGCGCTTTATCATAGAAATCAGTGACCGCTGGCCCGGCGACAACGACCGGCTAAGCCGCATGTCGCTGATCTCAAACGGTGCGCAGCCCATGGTCCGCATGGCCTACCTGTCTATCGTCGGCAGCTTTTCCGTCAACGGCGTTGCGGCACTGCATTCCCAGCTACTGAGGCAAGGGCTGTTCCGTGACTTCGCCGAAATGTGGCCGGAAAAATTCAACAACAAGACCAACGGTGTTACGCAGCGCCGCTGGTTGAATGCCTGCAATCCGCGCCTCGCCAAACTTATTTCGTCAAAAATCGGCGATGGCTGGATTACCGACCTTAACGAGCTCGAAAAACTGGCGCCGCTCGCCCATGACAAGGCATTCCAGAAAAAATGGCGTACGGTTCGAGCCGAGAACAAGCTGCGCCTTGCGAAGCTGGTGGAAGCACGAACCGGCATCAAGCTCGACCCGGGCATGCTTTACGATGTCCAGGTCAAACGGATCCACGAGTACAAACGTCAGTTACTAAACCTGTTGCACGCGGTGCATCTGTATGACCGGATCCTGCGCGGCGATGGCGCCGACATCCTGCCTCGCGCAATCCTGATCGGCGGCAAAGCTGCTCCAGGCTACGTAATGGCGAAAGACATCATCAAGGCCATTAATAACGTCGCACGAGTCATCAATACTGACAAGCGCACGCAGGGAAAACTACGCCTCATCTTCATCCCCGACTACAACGTCACCGCGATGGAAGTGATCTGCCCCGCCGCCGACCTGTCAGAGCAGATTTCCACGGCAGGTAAAGAAGCGTCCGGTACCGGCAATATGAAATTCATGATGAACGGCGCGGTCACCATCGGCACGCTGGATGGTGCCAACGTCGAGATTCGCGAAGCGGTCGGCGAAGAAAACTTTTTCCTGTTTGGCCTGACCGTCGACGGCATCGACGCGCTGCGCGGTCATTACGACCCGCAGCAAATTATCGGGGACGATGCTGATTTCAAGAGCGCCATGGCGTTACTGGAAAGCGGCCACTTCAATCGTTTCGAACCGCAGGTGTTCGACAGCGTGATCGCAGCAATCCGCAATCCGCACGACCTGTGGAAAACCGCTGCTGACTTCCGCAGCTTCATCGAGGCGCAGCGCCTGGCGGCGGACGCCTACCAGGATACTGATCGCTGGACGGCGATAAGCATTCTCAATACTGCAGCTTCCGGCAGGTTTTCAACGGACCGCACGATGCAGAATTACAACGACGACATATGGCATCTGCAAGCGCTCGACTTAGCCGCGAACTGATTCGTCCCGGGCAGCCGGGACCGCTGGGTGCAACCGTCGTTGACGGCGGCGTCAATTTTGCCGTGCATTCGTCGATCGCCGAAACGGTATTCCTGTGCCTGTTCGACGAGACCGGTCGCGAATTCCTGCGACGCGCGCTGCCCGCCTACCACGACGGGACCTGGCACGGCTTCCTGCCCGGCGCCGCGGCCGGCCTGCACTACGGCTACCGGGTCGACGGACCGTACCGCACGCGCCACGGCATGCGCTGCAATGCGCACAAGCTGCTGGTGGACCCGTACGCCAAAGCACTTCACGGTGAGTTTCAGTGGCACGAGAGCGTCTATGGCTATCAACCGGGCATGGAGCCTGCTGACGTTTATCTGTGCGAACTCGACAGTGCCCCGTGGGTGCCGAAAAGCGTCGTCGTCGATAAAGCGACGACTAGCGTGCCGGGACCGGAAATCGCCTGGTCGCAGTCCGTCAGCTACGAGATGAACGTGCGGGGCTACACGATGCGTTACCCTGACTTGACGGACAGGGAACGCGGCAAGTTCGCCGGATTGACGAACCACGCCGTTCTGCAGTACCTGCGCGCACTCGGCGTAACGGCGATTGAGCTGATGCCGGTTCATGCATTTATCGACGAACATTTCCTCGCAACGCGTGGCCTGCGCAATTTCTGGGGCTACAACACGCTGAACTTTTTCACGCCCGCTGCTCGCTATGGCGACGGCGACCCGCGCGGCGAGTTCATCGACATGGTGAACACCATTCACGATGCCGGGCTCGAAGTGCTGCTGGACGTCGTCTACAACCACACGGCAGAAGGCGATCATCGCGGGCCCACCCTGAGTTTTCGCGGCTTCGATAACGCCGCTTACTATCGTCTCACCTACGACAAGCAGCACTACATCAACGATACGGGCTGCGGCAATACGCTGAACGCCGACTCCAGCGTTGTGCAGGACCTGGTTGTCGACAGCCTGAAGTACTGGGCGGGCGACCTCGGCGTGGACGGTTTCCGATTCGATCTCGCGCCGATCCTTGGCCGGCGTGCGCAGGGCTTCGACAGCAACCACCCGTTGCTGCAACGCATCCAGAGCGACCCGCTGCTGCAGGCGCGCAAACTGATCGCCGAACCCTGGGATGCCGGTCCCGGCGGCTACCAGCTCGGCGCGTTCGCGGCACCGTGGGCGGAACTCAATGATCGCTATCGCGACACGGTCCGGCGCTGGTGGCGCGGCGACGCCCACGTGGCCGGCGAGTTCGCGAAACGCCTGCACGGCTCGTCAGACCTGTTCGAACACAGCGGCCGGGCGCCGCATACCAGCGTGAACTTCATCAGCAATCACGATGGCTTTACGCTGGCCGACACCGTGAGCTACGTGGAACGCCACAACGAAGCTAACGGCGAGCAAAATCGCGACGGCCACGGCCATAACTTCAGCGCCAACTACGGCATCGAAGGCCGAACGGACGATCCGGCCATCAACGATTTGCGACGCCGGCAGCGTGTCAACATGCTGGCGACGCTGCTGCTTTCGCAGGGCACGCCGATGCTGCTCGCCGGCGATGAGTTCGGCCATTCGCAGGGCGGCAACAATAATGCCTACGCGCAGGACAACGAAACGGCCTGGCTGGACTGGAGCCGTGTCGACGGCGAAGAGTCCCTGCTAGGCGAGGTGCGCGCATTGCTGGCACTCCGGCGCGACGAACCTCTGCTGCAAATGGATCGCTACCTGCATGGCGCGGAAGACATCCAGCCGGGCTGGCCGGATATTCAATGGCTGGCACCGACCGGCCAGTCCATGGCCGATCACGACTGGCCAGCAGCGCCGGCGTTGACGCTGCTGCTCGCGGCGAACGTCGATGGGCCGCGGATCCTCGCACTGCTACTGAACAACAGCGACGCCCCCATGAGCTTCAGCCTCGGCACGTTCGGCGATCAGGCAACGTATACGCAGCGCTTTGCCAGTGGCCCGGTAGAGCAGCGCGGTGCGCATTGGACGCTGTCCGCACATACCCTGTTGTGCCTGCAGGGCCGCTTGCCGGGCAGCGCGTCCTGACAGCGCGCGACGGCGCAATCTCAGCCTGACTGCGGCCCGCTGGCAAACACCCGCGAAAAATAATCACCGAGCTCGGCGATAAGTTCCTGCTGCGCTGCCTTATCGATTCCCGCCAGGTCACGTGCCAGCGCCTTTTTGAAATCGAGCTGCATCTGGCGAGCGATCTGTACGCGCTGCGCTTGCGGTGACCCTGCGCCGTGCAGCGATTCAGTCAGGTAGCCGACCGCGTTGCGCCCCAGCGTCATGTTCTCGATGAGTCGCAGGATGCGCACGCGACTTGCGGTCGGCACATCCGCCTTCCCCTTCAGGTACTTGTCCAGCAACTTGCCGATCACCGGGTGCTCCATGTCCTGTTGCGACGGCAGCGTAACGACCAGGCCGCCGGCAAGGTCCTGCGCCAGCCGACCCAGCTCGTAGGGAATGGCAGTGACGTGGTGTTTGCACACGTTCGCCAACAGATCGTCGCAGATATACGCGCCGGAGCGTGTCGCGTGCGACTGGAAACTTGACGCAATACCGGTCGCATAGATGGTTTCATTGCGATGCGTCATCTCGACCAGCTTGTCCTTGATGTGTGATGCATTCTCGACGCCGTTGTACTCGGCGACTGCCGCCGCCGCGCCAATCAGCACATCGCCAACGCCGGACTTGCAGACATAACTGCGGCGGTGGTAACAGGTAAATCGCTCAACCAGCATGGCGGCAAATTCGTGCTCGCCGTGCATGAACACCCGCTCCCAGGGAATGAACACGTTGTCCAGGATGACCATCGCCTCCTGGCCGGCGTAGTCCGCATTGCCGGAATCAATATCACCCTGTTCCAGCGCGCGTGTATCGCAGGACTGACGACCATAGATATAGGTCACGCCAGGCGTATCCACCGGCATTGCACCCACGATCGCGTAGTCTTTGTCGTCCGCCCCCAATCTCAGTGTCGGCATGACAATCAGCCAGTGCGAATTCAGGCAGCCGGTCTGGTGCGCTTTGGCGCCACTCAGGTAAACGCCATCATCTGTGCGCCGGGTGACCCGCACGTACATATCGGGATCCGCCTGCTTTGACGGCGCGAGGCTGCGATCACCTTTAACGTCGGTCATTGCACCGCCGATGACAGCCCCCTGCCGCTGCGTCATAGCGACAAACTCGCGAAAGCGCTGGTGGTAGCGCGTGCCATGCTGCTCGTCGATTTCGAAGGTGACCGAATACAGCGAATTCAGGGCATCCATGCCGACGCAACGCTGGAAACAGGTGCCGGTCAGCTGCCCCAGTCGGCGCTGCATCTTATTCTGCATGACCACATCGTCGGTGGACTGTGCAATGTGCAGGAAACGACTAACCCGCTCGCCGGTAAACGGCGACAGCGCGGTTGCCAGCTCCGGCTGTTCGTTTGCCAGGTCGTAGGTGCGGGCCACCGCATTCACGGACGGGCGAATGATCGGGTGATCCACCGGTTCTTCGACCAGCTCGCCGAACAGGTACACCGTCAGCTTGCGCTTGCGCAGGCTCTCGATGTACTGGGCCGACGTACGAATTACTGCGCCGGGTTTCTCCGTAGTCACGTCTGACTGCGTGCTCATTGCTGATTCTCGCTAACGATTGATGACTGAAGAAGGAAAGGTCAGGATGATAGCTCACTCACTTCGATCGGGCCGCAATGGTCAAATTCTTCGATAACGCGCGTGCCAAACAGCTGCGACGGCGTGAAATAGCCGCCGCGACCGCTATAGTCTTTAAGGCGGGTTGCCGCATGCAGCATGCCCTCAACGGTAACGTCGTAGCCGTTTGACGTTTGCACCCGCGCTTCGAGCTTGCCGCCCGCTGCATTTCGCACTTCGCCCCAGACGAACATGCCACCTTCGCTGCGGCCATCCCTGACTTCCGGGCCGCGCGCGCCCTGCTCGATCTTTCGCAATAGTTTCTGTTTGACGAATGGCAGCGACAGCAGCCATCGCTGCACGCCGAACAACTTCATGGACAGCAGACTCCGGCGGTCCGGGATATAGACGCTGATGTTGGGGATCCTGGTTGTCCAGTACGCCGTCGAAATATCGCCCCAGGGAATAACAGCGGCGCGCCTCGGACCTTTACCAAAATCGATTTCACGCAGCTCGAAATCGCGCGGCACGCTCTGCAGCTTGCCTGCGCGCCTGACCAGAATGCCCTTTTCGATCCCTTCAAGCGCCGTCCGCGCCGTGCCGCGACTGGGCCGCAGGTTGCCGTGAAAGCCGAGCGCCAGCGAGACCGCATCCGGCATCTGCTCGTGCAGCACCGCCGCAATGCAGTCCGTTGGAATAACGTCGAATCCGACACCGGGGCATAACACGACGCCGGCCTTGCGCGCCTCTCGATCAAGCTGCTGCGCATGCTCAAACACGTCGACCTCGCCGGTAATGTCAACGTAATGTACGCGGCTCGCGATACAGGCTTTGATCATGGGTGCCGCCGTCATGCTGAATGGACCGGCGGCATGGACGACGACGGCGACGTCCCAAAGCTGCTCGCGAATCGCGGCAATATCGTCAAGCTCGAAAATGCGGAACGGCAAATCCAGTTCTTTCGCCAGCTTCCTGATGGCGGGTTCGTTGCGCCCTGCCAGTATCGGGTGCCGGCCCTGCTGCCTGGCCGCGCGGACGGCGCGCTCGCCGCTGTAGCCGTTCGCCCCGTAAACCAGCCAGCTCTTGCTATCCATACCTATTCTCCGCGCGTCGCGAACGTTGCTGCGGTCCGCGCCTGACGTGTAATGATCTTGTGCAACTCACGACGCCAATATTGCTACGCGGCACGGCTGCCTTTGCCTGCGCGTTCGGCGCGACTCGCATGCTCGCTGATCCGCGCGGCAATGTCATCGATCAGTGCCTCAGGCAGGTCGTGGCCCATACCCGGGTACACGTGCATCGTTGCGTTGGCCAACTGCATCGCCGTATCGGTACCGCAGGCCAGCGGTACGAGAGGATCCTGATCGCCGTGCAGCACGAGTGAGGGCAGCGTTACGCCGGCCAGGGCGCTGACCCGGTCGGGGGACGCCATGATGGCCAGCAGCTGGCGGGTCACGCCATCGCTGGTGACGCCACGATCGTAAACCCGGCGCAGGAAGTCTTCGATCTGCTCGCGTGTCTTCGGGTAGCCGGGACTGCCGATCAGCTTCCAGGTCTTGATCCCATACTCCATCAACTCCTCGGGCGTCGCGTTCCGCGGCCGCCGCAGCAGGTGCTGCCTGACCTCGGCTCGCGGCCCCGGCAATGTGCGTCGCCCGGTTGTCGACATGATGGATGTCAGGCTGCGCACGCGCTGCGGTGCATGGATGGCAAGCAGCTGCGAGATCATGCCACCCATGGAAGCACCGACCACATGGGCTTTCTCGATATGCAATGCGTCGAGCGCTGCGACGACGTCCTGCATCATGTCCTGCAGTTGATAAGGTGCCCGGATCGACAGCCCGATACGGCCGCGCAGGAATTCGAACGCGACGTTTGGCGCCGGCAGATGATCGAGCCGCTGTGACCGGCCGATATCGCGGTTGTCGAGCATCACGACACGAAAGCCGCTGGCCACGAGATTATCGAGCAGCGCCTGCGGCCAGCCCGACAGCGGCACGCCGAGTCCATGGATCAACAGGATGACCGGCGCATCGTCAGGGCCGAGCGCTTCATGCGCGATTTGAATGCCATTCGCTTGCAACATCGTAAACCTTCTCATCAACCAAAGGGTCATGCCTGAACCGGCACCGCAAAAAAGAACGGCGCACGATTTGCATCGCACGCCGTTCCTTGGGCACGCGCAGGCAGCTGCGCTATGCGGTTCGCGTGATTACTGGAAGTTCTTGCGGAACGTTACACCCCAGGTACGCGGTTCGTTCGGGTAAGCGTTCAGCTTGCCAGCCTGGACCGGCACGTCAAACACCGTCTGGTAGTCGGATTCATCGGTGATATTGCGACCCCAGATGCTCAGCTCGGAATCGAACTTCTCGAAAATGAAGCCGAGCTTCAGGTTTACCATATTGGTCGAAGACTTGAGCTTCAGCGGATCGTTGTTGCCATCGGTCATGACATCTGAACGGTAGCTGTACTCACCGCGCACATAGGTCATGGTCGAATTGCCGATATTGAAACTCTTGGTAGCCGCCAGGAACGCCGTGTGTTCCGGGTTGGCCGGTACGCGATCGCCGGAGCGATTGCAGGGACCCGGACCGCTGCTGCCGGGATCGGTTACGCCGGTATGAAATGGCGTCGCAACCCAGCAGGTGCCGTTCAGGAAGTTCGCGAAATCAGCGACGGCCAGCACGTAGTAAGCCTGCAGGTCGAAGGAATCGGTCGGCGTCCACCAGAACTCGATTTCCGCACCGTTCGTATCGGCTTCACCGGCATTCTGCAGGTTAAAGCCGTTGCCCGAGAACGCGTTGGTCTGCAGGTCATCAACCGTCGTGTCATGCAGTGCCACGTTCAGGCGCATATTCTGCTCGGGGAAATCCGCTTTCATGCCGATTTCAATGGCCTGCGAACTTTCCGGCCCAAAGAGCTGCGGGAACGCCGGATCGATACGATCCGTGTTGGTGCCGCCCGACTTGTAGCCTTCGCCGTACGAGGCGTAAAACATGGTCGTGTCGGTGGCAAACCAGGACAGCTTGACGGTTCCTGTCACCTGGCTATCGAGGAAGGTTTCGGTGATGGGCCCCTGCGGCGCCAGCGACGGCTGCGTGTAGAGCCCCCAGCCCGGCGTGTAGGTTGGGCTAAAGGCCGTAAACAAGCGCGGCACATTGGCCGGATCGAACGGGTTCAGCATGCCGCCCTGGATAAGTGCGAAGATCGTGCCGATTTCGACGAAGTCGGGTCGCGCGCCCAGCGGGCTGTTCAGGAACCTGCCGTCCAGCGACTTCGTTTCCTCGGTGTAGCGCACACCCGCAGTCAGCACGAAACTGTCGGACAGCTCGAAATCGGCCTGTGTGAACAACGCGAAGCTCGAATGCGCCTGCTTCATGTCATCGGTAGCGAAGGCGGTGGCAGGAAATGCCGTTGCCGTCGACTGGAACGGACCGACGCCGGCAAACATGTTAATGCCGCCAATGGCTGCGGCCAGCGTAGGGTCCTGCGTCAGGAACGGCGAGGTTGCCGCGCCAAGATTCAGCGTCGACACGTTGCGCAGGTCCTGCGTGAATTGGTAGACACCCGCTACGTAGGTCGTGCGGTCACCGATTTCACCGGTAAAACGCAGTTCCTGCGAAAACTGGCGCTGATTCGCAGTATTCGTATCACTCAGCAAAGCGACGTTGCTGAAATCCGCGTCGATATAATCGAAGCTTTCGAACTCGCGATAGCCGGCGATGTAAGTCAGCGTTGCGGCTTCGAAATCGTAGTTCATTTCAAAGGAGATGCCTGAATCGTTGTTCGATGAGTGTGGCAGGAAATTCAGCGCCGTCTTGTAGTCATCGAATTGCGCGCCGCTAAACACGGTACCGCCAAGCCCTATCAACAGCGCATCCGAACCGAACACCGGACCACCCATCGCATTCGTACGACCGAAGGCCGTGACGTTGCCCACACGCGTCAACGTGGCGCAACAGGATTCATTGATCTGGCCGTAGTCGGCGATGATGCGAATGTCGAGCTCATCCGTTGGCGTGTAGTACAGCTGCAGGCGGCCGCCTGCACGATCGCGATCGTTGATCGTGTCGCTGCCGAGATTGACGTCGGACACGTAGCCATCGCGCGTGCCGGAAAAGACCGTCGCGCGCAGCGCCAGGACGTCCGGCACCAGCGAAATATTGGTGGCGGCAGCAATGTTGAGCAGACCGTAATCGCCGGCCGTTACTTCGGCAAAGGCGTTCAGGTCGTGTCCCGGCTTGACAGTGCGCATGTTAATGGCACCAGACGGCGTGTTCTTGCCGAACAGGGTGCCCTGCGGACCGCGCAGGATTTCGACCGCTTCGACGTCGACCAGATTATTGATGATCGAGCTCTGGCGGCCGCGATATACGTTGTCGATGTACAGCCCGACCGACGATTCAAGTCCGAAATTCTGCGAGCTGGTACCGATACCGCGAATCGAGAAACTCGAAGTCGTCGATGTCTGGCTGCGGCTGGCAGCAAGGCCAGGCGCTATCGATGCAAGCTCCGTGATGTCCTTGATACCGGACTCTTCCAGCATGCGTCCGCTGAAAGCCGTGACGGCAACCGGTACGTCCTGGATGTTCTGCTCGCGCTTTTGCGCGGTGACCGTGATCTCCTCGATCAAGGATTCCTGCTGCGCCGAGGCGAACGGTGCACAGAGTGTGGCGACCGCAAACACACAGCATTTTCCGGCGACCGACCTTTTGATGTTCATAGCTTTCCCCGCATCGTAATTGTTGGACCGGTCCGCGTGGCGGCCGGCGACCCTTACTTATGTTGCGCCGCAGCATTGGAACCCGGCAGGCGACACACACTTGTGACTGTGCCTTGTATCTGAAATCCAGCCAAATCGCCAGCGGTCCCATGTCGCGTGCACGACACAAGTCCTGAAGCACTGGAAATCCCTGTGCTCCAAACGTTTGTGGCCGGGGGAAACGTTGTCGTTGTTGCGTGCACGCCGCATAATGTGCGGCGGACGCGCAAGCCCCGTGCGTCGGCCACAAGGATTCCGCATGCGCCTGTACGGCATATATACCCCCGTCATTACGCCCTTTCGAGCCGACCTGAGCGTGGACTTCGACGCGTTCGGCAAAGTCATCGATTTTCAGCTTGAAAGCGGCGTGCACGGCATCATCGTCGGCGGCTCAACCGGCGAGTTCTATGCGTTGACGCCCGCCGAGCGCGCGGCGCAGTTCCGCTTTGCCGCGGAACGTATTGCGGGACGTTGCGCCTTTATCGCCGGCGTCAATGATTTGCGCGCAGCGGATTGCTTTGAAGTTACAGAGGCTGCACGCGCCGCCGGGGCCGATGCGCTGCTGGTTGGCGCGCCACCCTACAGTCTGCCAGCCGCGCGCGAACTGGCGGAGCACTGCCGCAATATCGATCGCATCGCGAACCTGCCGATTGTGCTTTACAACTACCCGGGTCGCAGCGGCGTTGCCATGGACGACGAATTCCTGCGACTCGCCAGTGACATCGACAATGTTCTCGCAATCAAGGAGTCCAGCGGCGACCTGGCGCGCATTCATTCGCTGGTCAGGAATTTCCCCGAGCTGCAGCTGAGCGCCGGTGCCGAAGATCTCGTGCTTGAGTTTTTCGCATGGGGCGCGCAGAGCTGGGTATCGGTCGTCGCCAACTTTATGCCGGCACAGGCCGTCGCTTTCCACGACCTGTGCGTGCGCAAGGGTGATTTCGAGACCGGCCGGCAGATCATGCGCGCGCTGTTGCCACTGATGCACTGCCTGGAGCACGGCGGTGCCTTCATCCAGTCCGTTAAGCGCGCCTGCGAGGTTTGCCGGCGACCGGGCGGCCCGGTGCGCCTGCCGCTGCAGGCGATGACAGCGCAGCAGGCGGATGAGGTAACGCGGGTCGTGGCTGAAACGATACGCGAAGTCGATCGAATTCTCGTAAACTGATGCCGCAGCAAGCGGGTATCGCTGTATAACAAGGACGAAGCGCCAGCGGCGTGAAGGTCCGGAAACGCAGGGGACTAAGGTATGACCGCAGCAATCGCCGGCGGCGCCCAGGAAAACTGGACGTCGCGCGCAAGCTTTATCATGGCGTCGGTCGGCTTCGCCGTCGGCCTCGGCAATATCTGGCGCTTCCCGTACATCGTCGGCGAAAGCGGCGGCAGCGCCTTCATTTTCGTCTACCTGTTTTTTGCTTTCGGCATCGGCGTACCGCTCGTAATGAGCGAATGGGCGATCGGCCGTCGCGGTCTCGGTGCGTCGTCCGCATCGGGCAGCATCAGGCGCGTGGCGCGCGACTCCGGTATTTCCGAACGCTGGGGCACGGTTGGCACGATGGCTGTGCTTGCTGCTTTCCTGTTGCTAATGACTTACACGGTCATCGCCGGCTGGACGATCGACTACTTCCTGCAAGCCGTGCGCGGCGCATTCGTTGGCATCAATGCTGCCGAGTCGAACGCCGCCTACGAGGGTTTGCTGGCCAGTCCGCTGCGGCTCGGCTTTTGGCACACCGTGGTCATCGCTGTCACTGTCTATATCAACGCGCGCGGCATCCATGCGGGCATCGAGCGCGCCGTCAACCTGCTGATGCCGGCACTGTTCCTGAGCATTGTGCTGCTGGTGGGCTATGCCTGGGCGATCGGCGACATGGGCGCCGCGGTGCGCTTTCTGCTGACGCCCGACTTCTCCCGGGTAACCGGCGAGGTGCTGCTGCTCGCGCTGGGGCAGGCGTTTTTCTCCATCGGCATCGCGATGGCCGTGATGATTACCTACGGTTCCTACCTGAGCCGGGAAACGTCGATTTCGCAGAATGCGTTCATCGTCGTCGGTGCCGATACGCTCGTCGCGTTTCTCGCCGGCTTCGCCATCTTCCCGCTGGTATTTGCGCACGGACTGCCGCCGGACGCGGGACCGGGCCTCGTCTTCCAGACCTTGCCGATCGCTTTTGGCGATCTGCCGGGCGGCCGGTTTTTCTCGAGCGTCTTTTTCTTTCTGCTGATCGCTGCTGCAATTACTTCGTGCATCGGTGTGTTCGCGCCGATCCTTGCATGGACCGAGGAAAAACTGGCCTGCAGCCGTGCCAGGGCCTCGTGGATCGCGGGCCTGGCGCTCTGGCTGTTCGGCTTCGTCTCCGTGTTGTCTTTCAACCTGCTGAGCGATGTTTTTCCTCTGTCATTCATAGCGGGATTTGAAACGCGCACGTTTTTCGATTCTGTCGATTTCGTTATGGCCAACATCCTGTTGCCGGTGGGCGCATTCCTGACCGCCATATTCGCAGGCTGGCGCGTCTCCAGTGACATGCTGCGCGAAGAGCTGGGCCTGCGCGACGGCGCTGGCTTCCGGCTGTGGCAATTCCTGATGCGTTTCGTCGTGCCGGTGGCCATCGCGATCATTTTTGTGTCGAGCGTGACAGGCTAGCTGCAGGCGCCGGCTTGAAGACCATCGATGTCATCGATTCCCACACGGGCGGCGAGCCGACACGCGTAGTGCTGCGCGGCGCGCCGCCGCTGCGTGCACGCAGCGCGCGCGATGCCGTGCAGGAATTGCGCGACGAGCATGACGAGTTTCGGCGCGCCGTGATTAACGAACCGCGCGGTTCCGAGATCCTGGTCGGCGCCGTACTGCTCCCGCCCGCTGATCCGCAAAGCGCGGCGGCGGTCGTGTTTTTTAACAACGCGGCCTATCTTGGCATGTGCGGTCACGGCATGATCGGTGTTGCCGTCACGCTGGCGGCCGAAGGTCTGCTGCAGACCGGTACCCACCAGATTGAAACGCCGGCGGGCACCGTTACGGTTGCCTTACACGATGCAAACCACGTTTCCGTCACCAACGTCATAAGCTATCGGCTGAAAAAAAATGCAGCACTCGCAGTCCCCGGCATTGGCGAGATCAAGGGCGACATTGCCTGGGGCGGCAACTGGTTCTTTCTGATTGAGCAGCACGGCCAGGCCATCCTGCAGACGAATATCGATGCACTGATCGACTACACGACGCGCGTGCGCACAGCGCTCGATGCCAGCGCGCTGCGCGGTGCCAACGGCGAACTGATCGATCATATTGAGCTGTGCGGGCCACCGTCTGCGCCCGCGATCGCCGACAGTCGCAATTTCGTGCTGTGCCCGGGCCGCGAGTACGATCGTTCGCCCTGCGGAACCGGCACGAGTGCCCGTCTCGCCTGCCTGATTGCCGATGGCGATATCGAGCCGGGCCAGCGGTGGCGGCAGCAAAGCATTACCGGCAGCGTGTTCGAGGCGCGGGCGGCGCTGGACAACGGCCAGGTGGTGCCGACCATCAGCGGCTACGCCTACCTGACGGCACGCTCAACGTTACTGTTCGACAGCGCCGATTCCCTGCCGATTTAATCGGGCAGGCCTGGGGAAACGTCGGTCACGCGCTACCTGAATCAGTCGCCTTCAGTGTCATTGGGCGTTTCTTCGGTATCCGGGCCGGCGTCTTTGTCGCCGCGCCAGATCTGCAGGTTTTGTGGCGCATCAATTGCCACCTTTACCTGGCGACGCCCGACTTCGAGCATCGTGATCTTGATCGAGCCACCCTCAAACAGGTCGCTGATGGGCCGACTCGTGTCGAGCCCTTCCTGCGGCGCGATGGTAATGACATCGAGTGCTTTTCTTTTGATTATCAGCATATTTTATGACAGCAACCTTGAAGGCTTTTTGTTGTTATGGACCAGATGGCGGTCGCGCTGTCATTGCGCTGCGTTTAACGTCCGTTGACGCGAATGCGCGTTAAAGCTACCAGAAGTAACAGTTTAAGCAACAAGGTTTTTTGAACCGATCGGTTCTTATTTGCCACAGGATATTTTTGGAGCATATGCGGTAACGCGATGCCGAAAACGCACCTTGTTCGCGACGCGCGGCGCCGCGTTAATCGGTACCCAGCGCTTCTCTTTCGGTGCTTTCCGCATCACCGCGACGGACTTGACAAGCCTGCCGGTGATAACTCCGGCGGTCATCGCACCGTTGACGTTCAAAGCAGTGCGCGCCATGTCAATCAGTGGCTCGATCGAGATTAAAAGTGCCACAAGCGCAATCGGCATGCCCATCGCCGGCAACACAATCAGCGCGGCAAAAGTTGCGCCGCCGCCAACCCCCGCAACGCCGAAAGAACTGATCGCAATGATGGCAACCAGGCCGGCGATGAACGACGGGTCAAGCGGGTTGATACCGATCGTGGGCGCCACCATCGTGGCGAGCATGGCGGGATAGATTCCAGCGCAGCCGTTCTGGCCGATAGTCGAGCCAAAGGTTGCCGACAGATTGGCGATGGAAGTCGGCACCTTCAGTTTCTCTATCTGGGTCTCGACGTTAAGCGGAATTGTCGCTGCTGAGCTGCGCGAGGAGAACGCGAATGTCAGCACCGGCCAGACGCTTTTAAAATAGCTGCGGACGTTGACGCCGTTCAGCAACAGCAACAGCGCGTGCACGCCGAACATGATCGCAATCGCGAGGTATGACGCCAGCACGAAGCTCAGCAGGTTGAGAATATCGGCCGCATCGGAACCAGCGACAACCTTGGCCATCAGCGCCAGGATGCCGTAAGGCGTCAGCGCCATGATCATGCGCACCAGCCGCATGACGATGGACTGCGCAGTTTCGACGAAGCGGGCTATTGCCGCGCCCCGTTCCGGGTCGTCGCGACCGACCTGCAGGGCGGCAATGCCGAACAGGATGCCGAACAGCACGACCGCAATTATCGAGGTCGGGCGTGCGCCGGTCAGGTCGTAGAAAATATTGGACGGTACGAAGCGCACCAGCATGTCCGCCATGCCGAGGCTGGCGACCGTTTCGAGCCGGCTCTCCAGCGCGCCGGCCCGCGCCAGTTCACGGGCGCCTTCGGTAAGCCCTTCTGCCGTCAGGTTGAAGGCATTCGCCATGAAAATTCCGACCAGCGCCGCGATCATGGTTGTCCCGACCAAAATACCGATGACGATGCCGCCAATCTTGCCGAGTGCACCGATATCGCGCATGCGCACAACGGCGGAGATCATCATGATCAGGACCAGCGGCATGATGATCATCATCAGCAGGTTGATGTAGCTGCTGCCGACCACGTTGGTCCATTCCAGCGTGCCCGTGACAACGGCTGCATTGCCGGAGTAGGCGAACTGCATAAAAAAACCGAACGCGACGCCGCCGACCAACCCGGCCATGATTTGCTGCGCAAGGCTGAAGCGCGGTCGCTTCAGGCGCGACAGCAACACGATAAGTCCTGCGAAGATCAGCAAATTTACGACAACGGCGATGGTCATGGGATCCTGCCTGTATTGACATGCTGGCTCGGCGCACGATAACCGCTTTGGCGCCGTTGCGCATCTGTTGCATGCGTATCGCTTTCAGTCCGGATCCATCTTCACGCCGGCCCGCCGGCGCGGCCGATTTGCAGTCGTCGCCGAGCAAGTCAGGGCTCGCGTGCCGTCCCTGATGGGTGAATATGGCCGCTGCGGCGAGGCGTGCAGTCATCGAATCTGCAGCCGGACATGGGCATGCGCGCGTAATCACGGTACGATTCACCGCAGCTGGCGGACGAAACAACAAGCAAGGTCGGCGACGCAGGGACCGGTCGACCGACGGACGACGCAGCGATTCTTGTTTAGCGACAGCCACGGTGGCCGGCGCAAGCCGCGCCGCCAGACAGGCAGCAAGATGCTGCGTTCGAACGTGCCACTCGAAGTGGGAGCAATGAATGGCCAGAACCAGGCTCGCGTTGATCGATGACCATCAGATCGTCAGGGACGGTTTGAAGGCGCTATTGTCGAAACTCGAACATTGCGAAGTCATCGCGGAAGGCGGCTGTGGCGAGGACGCCATCGAACTGGCCGGCAATGCAGACATCGAGATTTTCCTGATGGACATCGCCATGCCCGGCATCAGCGGGCTCGATGCCGCAGCGCGCATAGCGGTGCTGAGGCCCGATGTGCGCATCATTATTTTGTCAATGCACGCGACCGGCGAGTACGTTCGCCGCGCGCTCGAAAACGGCGCGACGGGCTATATGCTGAAGAACATGGCGCCGAGCGAGTTGTCGCAGGCGATCCGCAAGGTTGCGGCAGGCGGTCAGTACCTCAGTCCAGGAATCGCGGCCGCCCTGGCGGAACACGCGCCCGGCGATCCCGGCCAGTCAACGGTCGATTCGCTGAGCGCGCGGCAAAGCGAGATCCTGCGCCTGCTCGCCGAAGGCATGAGTACCCGCGAAATCGCCGAACTCTTGGCCATCAGCGCCAAGACCGTCGAGTCCCATCGCAGCCAGCTGATGCAAAAACTGGATATTTACGACGTGCCGGGCCTCGTTAAATTCGCGGTGCGACACGGGATCGTCAGCGTCGAATAGCGGCCTGCGAAGCACTCGTTGCTTTGCAGCCAGCATTCTGCCGTGCAATGCCCGCGGGCCAGTGTCCCCCGGTAATCCAGTCAGCCTGTTACATGCGATAAAAACAACGCCAGCGGAATTATTCCATCATGCAAACTGCCAAGGCCTCCAGCGGCTACCGCGCCTACGTCATGTTCATACTGGTCGTGGTCTATACCTTTAACTTTATCGACCGGCAGATCGTTGGCATTCTCGCGGTGCCGATCAAGGCAGAGCTGGCGCTTAACGATACGCAGCTGAGCCTGATGGGCGGCCTGGCGTTCGCGTTGTTTTATACGTTTCTCGGCATTCCCGTTGCGTATCTTGCTGATCGCGGCAGCCGTACCTGGATCATGACCATCGCGCTCACAGTCTGGAGCGGGATGACCGCGGTTTGCGGTCTCGCCCAGAATTTCTGGCATTTGTTCCTGGCACGGCTCGGCGTCGGCGTGGGTGAGGCAGGTGGCGTTGCGCCGGCGTATTCTCTTATTTCCGATTACTTTCCACCGCACCAGCGCGCACGCGCGCTGGCCGTGTACTCGTTCGGGATTCCTATCGGTGGTGCGTTAGGCATCGTGCTGGGCGGGGTACTCAGCAGTGTGGCCGGCTGGCGGAGCGCGTTCATCGTGGTCGGGCTGGCGGGCCTGCTGCTCGCGCCGATTTTTCGATTGACGGTGCGCGAGCCTGTGCGTGGCCAGTTCGACGGCGCAAACCAGTCGCGCATCCCGGTTTCGATGAAAGTCGTTGCTGCAACGCTCAGCGGCAAACCCAGCTTCTGGGCGCTTGCACTCGGTGCCGCATCGTCATCGATGATCGGCTACGGACTGATGTTCTGGCTACCGTCGTTTCTGGTGCGCAGTTTTGGCGCTGAATTACCCGGGTTTTTCGACTGGATGCCGGCTGCACTGGTGCCGAACAATCCCAGCGCGGTGCTCTACGCATCCTATTTCTACGGTGCAGTGCTGTTGCTTGGCGGCGTGGTCGGTATCGGACTTGGCGGCATTCTTGCGGATCGGCTGGGCGCCAGAAACAAGGCCGCCTACGCGCAGATTCCGGCGCTGGCGTTTCTGCTCGCGGTACCGTTTTTCCTGGTTGGCGTCATGACGGATTCATTGACCGTCGCGTTTTTTGCGTTCCTTGTGCCCTCCGCGCTGAGCCTCGTCTGGCTGGGCCCGGTGCTGAGTGCGTTTCAGCATCTCGTGACACCGAACATGCGGGCAACCGCGTCGGCCATCTTTCTGTTCATCAATAACCTGATCGGAATCGGTCTCGGCAACCTGGTCATCGGCGCCCTGTCGGATGGCTTAAGTGAACGCTTTGGCGACGAGTCGCTGCGCTATGCAATCCTGTCCGGCACTGTTTTCTATCTCGCCGCGGCTGCCCTGCTGTTCGTCGCCGCGAAAAATCTCGACAACGACTGGGAACGGTAGTCGGGCTGAAACCGCTCTCGCTAGCAAATGTGACAGCCGCGATCGCATGGCCGCGTATGCATTAAGTTAAGTCGCTTTGCCGTGGTTTTGCGCTGGCTGGTCAAGCCAGCTAGGATCACCGGATAACAACTCAACATAAGCCAGCACCACAAAAAGAAACCAGGGCGCGCAGGCAGATCCACTCCAGTCACCTCCACCAGGCCCTGCCGAGCCGCCGTAACCGAGGTCGTCAACATGTCGAATTTTCGCCGCTGCACAGGGTTTGCCCTGCGCGTTCTGTGCCTGTTCCCGTTGTGCGTATTGGCCAGCACTGCCGCTGCGCAGACCACCGTATTCATCAATGAAATCCACTATGACAACAGCGGCACTGATGTCGGAGAGGCAATCGAGATCGCCGGTCCTGCGGGACTGAGTCTCGACGGCTGGTCGATCGTTCTTTACAACGGCAGCAACGGCACGGTTTACGACACCAGCGCTTTGAGCGGCACGATTCTCGATCAGCAAGGCGGTCTCGGTACTATCGTTGTCAACTACCCGACGAACGGTATTCAGAACGGCTCACCCGATGGCATTGCGCTGGTGAACGGCAGCACCGTCGTACAGTTTCTCAGCTACGAAGGCGTGTTCGCTGCGGTCGGCGGTCCGGCGGATGGCCTGACCAGCACGGACATCGGCGTGGCCGAAGACAGTGGCACCGCCGTGGGCGAGTCCCTGCAGCTGACCGGCAGCGGCAGCTTTGCTGAAAATTTTTCGTGGAGCAGCGCGCAGCCAAATACTTTCGGCGCACTCAATACCGGCCAGACCTTCGGTGGCGGCGAACCGCCCGCGCCGGTGCTGCTCGTCAATGAAATCGATTACGACCAGCCGGGAACGGACGGTGCGGAGTTCGTCGAGATCCTGAACGCCGGCAGCGTGCCGGTAAACCTGTCCGACTACGTGCTGACGTTTGTGAATGGCAACGGTGGCGCAGCTTACGCATCAATTGCGCTGCCTGACGCAACGCTGTTGACTGGCGAGTACTTCGTCGTCTGCGGCAACGCGGCAACGACCCCCAATTGCGACCTTGATGTCAGCCCGGACACAAACCTGATCCAGAATGGATCGCCCGACGCGGTGGCCTTGCTGCTCGACGGTGCGGTAGTCGACACGGTCAGCTACGAGGGGGATACCGTAGCGCCGTTTACCGAGGGTGCCGGCACCTCGGCCGCAGACAGTAACTCAGACCCGTTCCTCGGCCTTTCCCGGTTTCCGAATGGCAGCGACAGCGACCAGAACGACGCAGACTTCAGCCTGCGCTGCATCACGCCGGGCGCTGAGAACGCCGTTGAATCGAGCGCCTGCCCTGACCCGCTGGCAGGCCCGCCCATTGTCATCAACGAAATTCACGCGGACCCGGCGGGCGACCTGAGCGGCGACGCGAACAACGATGGCACGCGTGACTCGTCGGACGATGAGTTCCTGGAAATCGTCAACATCAGCGGCGCCGCCCTCGACCTGTCCGGCTGGACGGTGTCCGATGGCGTTGCGGCACGCCATACGTTCCCGGCAGGCACCGTTATCGCAGATCAGTGCTCCGTGCTGGTGTTCGGCGGCGGCGCTCCGGTCGGCGGCTTCGGTGGCGCGCTGGTGCAAACAGCGAGCGGCGGCGCACTGGGCCTGAACAATGGTGGCGACTCCGTGACCGTGTCGGACGGGGCCTCCATCAGCATTGGCGTCAGCTACGGCAGTGAGGGAGGCAGCGACGAGTCCATTACGCTCGACCCGGACGTCACTGGCATACCGCCCTACGTTCGTCACAGTGCAGCCAGCGGTTCGGACGGCCGCAGCTACTCGCCGGGCACCCGCGTGGACGGCACGCTGTTTGCGGGCTGCGTCGAGCCCGTGCTGGGACCGTTCGAGGTCTTCCAGATCCAGGGCAATGGCGCAAGTTCGCCTTACACCGGCCAGACTGTGGTCACGCAGAACAACGTAGTAACGGCGCTCGCGCCGACCGGTTTCTTCATGCAAACGCCAGGCTTTCGCAGCGATGGCAACGTTGATACTTCGGACGGCATCTTCGTGTTCACCGGCGCAGCGGCCACGGTACTGCCCGGTGACCTCGTCGACGTGACCGGCAGGGTCATCGAATTCTTCGGCTACACCGAGCTTGGTGACAGCCCGACCGTCACGGTCACGGGCTCCGGCGCGAGTCTGCCCGACCCGGTCGTCTTTGATGCAAGCGTGCCGTCACCGGATCCGCTCGCACCGTCCTGCGCGATCGAATTCGAGTGTTACGAGAGCATGCTGATCGAAATTGCGAACGGCACGGTGACGAGTTCGAACCAGCGTTTTGGCTCCGATCCGGTGGCCGAGGTGCACATTACCGCCGCGAGCACACGCGTGTTCCGCGAGCCCGGCATCGAATTTCCGGGCATTCCTGACCTGCCGGTCTGGGACGGAAACCCGGAAGTGTTCGAGCTCGACCCCGACAAACTGGGCCTGCCGAACCGCACCATCAACGGCGGCTCATCGTTCAGCGCGGTCGGCGTGCTTGGCTTTGAATTCGGCGGGTATGAGTTCTGGCCATCGTCGCTGGACGTGGTGGAAAAATTCCTGCCTGGCCAGGTGCGTGCGGGCGACCATCGCGAAATAACCGTAGGCAGTCTGAACATGTTCCGCCTGTTTGACGACATCGATGACGCGCCGAACTTCAATGCGCTCGGCCAGCCAACGGACGACACGGTGGTCTCGACCGAAGAATACCAGCGACGCCTGTTCAAGCTGGCGTATTACATCGTCAAATCGATGCGCACGCCGGATATCATCGCCGCCCAGGAAGTCGAAAAGCTCGGCGTGCTGCAGGATCTTGCGGCTGCGATCAGCAGACTCGACACCCAGGCGAATTACGTGGCTTACCTCGAGGAAGGCAATGACATCGGCGGCATTGATGTCGGCTTCCTGGTGCGCTCGGAGATCAACGTTGAAAGCGTCACGCAGATGGCTGCTGACGAATTGTTCACCGAGCCGAGCGGCGACATCTCGCTGCTGCACGACCGGCCGCCGTTAATGCTGAAAGTGCGGGTACGCAACGGCAAGGACAAACACCCGAGAATATTGCGCCGCCTGTACGTATTGGGCGTGCACAATCGTTCGCTCGGTGGCGTCGACGGCAGCGACGGTGATCGCATTCGCCGCAAACGACTGGCGCAGGCGCAATCAATTGCCACGATGGTCCAGAATCTGCAGACCAGTGAACCGAATGCCGGCCTTGCCGTAGTCGGTGATTTCAATGCCTTTGAGTTCAGCGACGGCTACGTGGATGCGGTAGGCCAGATTCGCGGGGACATCATGCCGGATGACAGCCTGCTGTCCGGCGACGACCTTGTTGATCCAAACCTGATGAACCAGGTGTTCTCGGTCGAAGAGGAGGAACGCTATTCCTTCAATTTCGCGGGTAGTGCGCAGGTTCTCGACCACGCGTTGACCAATTCGATCCTCGACCTGCGGGTGCGTGGCCTGCAATACGCGCGCGGCAATGCGGATGCGGCAGTCGACCTCATCAACGATGGATCGACCCTGCTGCGCAGCTCGGATCACGACGGTTTCGTGCTGTACATCGACAAGCGCAACCTGCATCCGGAGCAGGCACAAAACCCGCAATAGCGCGTACAGCGGGGCTGTGACCAGGACCGTGGTGAGTGGTTAATCCCTCACCACGGTTTTTTTTCAGGGCGCTGACGCCGCAGCCGACGCGCTGCCGGCGCTTGATATCTTGACGGCCATGCCGGGCGCGAGGCGTTCGGCGCCCCGCACCACGATGCGATCGCCGGCCCGCAGCTCGCCGATCACCTCGATCAGTTCGCCGCCACCCATACCGGCGACAACGCTCACCTGCTCGGCTATCTGCTCGTCGTTCACGCGGAACACCGACGTGCCTTCACGGCGCAGGACAAGCGCGTCGCGTGGCACGGCCAGCACTTCGCGGGCGATGGCCGTTGGCATCGACAGGCGTACGCTCTCGCCAACCGTCCAGACGTCCGGATCAACATTCAGGCGAACCTCGAACATGTGCGACTGCGGGCTGCCCACCGGCACAATGGTGCGCACGGTGCCCTCACCGCTGCGGTAGTCGTTGAACAGGCGCAGACGATCGTCATTCGCAATGAAGTTGACGGTATTCAGCGGCGCTCGCGCCACTACTTCGATGGAACGCGGATTAACGAGGCGCAGCACTTCATCGGCAGCGTTAAGCCGTTCGCCAGCATTGCGCAGGCGTTCCGTCACGATGCCATCGAACGGCGCAACAAGCTCGGTCAAGGCCATCGCAACCTTGGCAAGTCCGAGCTGCGCCTTAGCAATATTGACGTCAGCTTCGGCGACGGCGAGATCCGACCTGGTCTGCTCGAGCTGGCTGCGCGCCGCGTTGTTGCGCTCAGCAAGGCTCGCCAGCCGCCCGAGTTCCGACTTCAGGAACACGACGCGCGCTTCCTCGCGAGCAACCCGGCTTGCGGCCTCCATTTCATTCAGCCGAAACGTGATATCGGCGAAGCGCGCGACGGTATCGCCTTCCTTGACAGTCGTGCCGACTTCAGCGATCCAGGTCAGCTTGGCAGCGAGGTCCGTCGCGAGCCGCGCGTCATTGCGACTGACGACAGTGCCCGGCACTTCGACCGTCGGCGCAAGCAACACCTTCTCCGCTTCGCCCAGCACCACCGTAGGCGCTGGCATCTGCGCGGCAGCGCCGCTACTGAGGCCAAGGCCGACGAACAAGACTTTTGCTAACACTCTCATTGTTTACTTCATCCGGTTGCCGGCGACGCCGAGGCCGGCGTCACGGCGTGAGTCTGATCGCGGGTTTCGCCCAGCCGTAACATGCTTGGCAGAAATACCAGCGTGAAGACGGTACTGACCGCCATGCCGCCCACGATAACCGCCGCGAGCCCACGATACACCTCGGTGCCGGGACCTGGAATCAACAGTAGCGGCAGCATGCCAAACAGGCTGGTCATCGTGCTCATAAGGATCGGGCGCAGCCGCCGGCGCACGGCCTGGCGCACCGCTTCACGGCGTTCGTCGCCGTCGCGCTCGGAGCTGCGGGTTTGGTGAACCAGCAGAATCGCGTTGTTGACGACCAGACCGAGCAGGGTAATAAAGCCAATCATCGTTAGCAGGTCCATCGGCAGATCCATGATGCGCAGCAGCGCGACTCCGCCGACCGTGGCCAGTGGCAGCGCCGCCAGCACCAGCAGGCTGTCCGTAAACGAGCGGAACAAGGCACTCATCAGCAGATACAGGATGATCACGGCAAGCGCGAAGCTACTCGCCATGCTGGCCAGCGCAATGCTTAAGTCATCGGCGCTGCCGTAGTAGCTGATCTCCCCATCCTCCGGCAGCTCCGCCAGCAGCGCGGGCTCGACCTTGCTTTTCAGAATCTCGATCGACTCCTCCAGCGACAGGCCGGCGGGCGGCGTAATCGCCAGCGTAATGGCGCGACGCCGATCCACGCGTTGAATCTGATCGGGCCCTGCGGTTCGCTGCAGCTTTACGAGCTGGTCAACGGACTGAATGCCGGCCGCGGGCGTGGCAAGCGGCAACGCGCCAAGCTGTTCCGGACTGAACCAGTCGGCGGCACGCAGCACGATGTCGACACGCCGATCGCCATCGAAATAGTCGCCGACGTACACGCCATCGCCCATCGCGCGAACGACGGTGGCCATCTGCTGCCGGTTCCAGCCCGCTTCCGCGATGCGCCGCTCGTCGGGAACGAACCGTAACTCCGGCTCGGCAAAATCGACGCCGGGCACCGGCCGCGCGCGCGCACCGGGCAGGTGCTGCGCGACCAGCCCAAGCCCCATGCGTGCTGCCGTCAACATTGCGTTCATGTCGCGACTCTGGATGTTGAGCTCGATGTTGCCGCCGCCGCCCAGCCGGTCAAACACGCCGAACGCGTCGGCGAATGCCATGGTATCCGGAAAGCCGCTTAGTACTTCGCCATTCAGTTTCTGTACCAGAGGATCGACATCGCCGGCGTCGACAACGTCAATTCCCATGAAGCCAAAAGAGCCGAACATGCCGAGAAAATAGTTACGAACCTGCAGGTCCGCGTCCTCGGCGAAGTACGGCTTCATGCGCTGCGCCACGACCGCGTTGAACTCGTCGCGTGCGCTCGACACGCTCTGGCCCGGCGGCGGAATGATGAACGCAAAAATCCAGTTCTGTTTGCCCTCGGGCAGGTAATCGGCTTTGGGCAACAGCGCCCAGGTCAGCAGCGTCGAGGACAGGAACAGCCCCGCAATCAATGCACGCCTGCGCCACACCGGATCCGTCAGGCGCATGACGAAATTTGTAATGCCTTCCCACCACGCTTCGTGCGGATCTTCGTCATTGACTGACTTGAGCCAGTTCGCCGCGGCCGTGGGGATCACCGTCACAGCAATAAACAGCGATGTCACGACGGCCACCGAAATGGCGATGGCAAGATCGGCAAACAGCTGCCCGGACACATCCTGCAGGAAAATGATCGGCATGAAGATCGCCACCGTTGTCGCCGTCGATGCGAGTAAGGCGCCCCAGACTTCTGCAGCGCCCCGCGCCGACGCCTCGGCGGCAGCCATGCCCTTCTCACGAAGTCGCACGATGTTTTCGAGTACGACGATCGCGGCATCGAGCACCATGCCCATCGCGAACGCCAGTCCGGCAAGCGAAATCATGTTCAAGGTGCGGCCGGTTACCTGCAGCACGAGGAAAGCCGTGAACAGCGATACCGGGATTGCGACCGCCACCATCATCGTCGGGCGCATGCGACGCAGGAACCACCACAGGATACTGACCGCCAGCACGATGCCAATCAGCAGATTGGTGCGCAGCATCGCGACCGAATTCTTGATGTAAATGGTTTCGTCGTAATTCTGCTGGATCTTCAGGCCGGCGCGGGCGAGCGGCCCCTCCTCCAGCTCCGCTACTGCCAGCTTGAGTTCGTCCATCACTTCAAGAACGTTGACGCCTTTCTCAACCTGCGCGTTGACAGCGATCGATTCGACGCCGTTCTCGGTAAGAAACCCGGCCGCATCGCGCATCGCGATTTCAACATTCGCAATATCACGCAGCCGCACCGGGCTGCCGTCGCGCCAGGCGAGCACCATATCGCCAAATTCCGCGATGTCGTATTTGCCCGCGTAGCGCACCGTGTATTTGCGGCGGCCGATGTCGGCGGATCCTGCGGAGGTATCGTTGCTGCCCCCGGCAATGCCGGCGAGCGCTGGAATCTCTATGCCGAGCGCGGCGGTTTCGTAGGGATCAAAGGTTATGCGCAACTCGTTATCGCGATTGCCGTACGCATCGGAGTTCGAAACACCGTTGACGCGTTCGATGCGCGACTGCACCACTTCGCGAACGAAATCACTGTAACTGGCAATCGGTCGTGCGTTGCCGGCCAACGGCGTTATTGAGAACCAGGCAACCGCGTTGCCGAAGCTGTCCTGACCGGCAAATATTCGCGGCTCGGTAACGTCAGGCGGATAGCGCGGCACCTGGTTCAGCCGATTCATGACCTCGATCAGCGCACGCTGCAGATCCACATCGACGCCGAAGGTCAGGTTGATGCTGGCGTTGCCGCGCGATGCCGACGACACCATTTTCTCGAGCCCGGGCACACCTCGCAGCATGTCTTCCTGCGGCTCGATGATTTCAGACTCGACCTCCTCGGGTGCCGCAGCGCGCCAGCCGGTCGTTACCTGGATAAACGGCCGCTGCACATCGGGAATCATCTGGATAGGCAGGCGGCCCAGGCTGACGGCGCCCAGCAACAACATCATCAGGACCGCGGCGATTACCGCGACCGGATTCGATAATGACAGTCGAGTCAGATTCACCTGCGGCCTCGTTCTTTTAGGTCAGGCGGTAGGCCCTGGTAGTTATGGCTAGGACACAGAATGGTGGCGCAAGTTCTGGAGTCTCTGATAATTATCGCGTCAGCCGTCGCGCAGTTCAGCCCCTGCCGCGCGTCCTGGTTCTGCCGAATTTCGAATTCTTCTCGATGAACTCGATAATCATGCCGGCCACGTCCTTGCCGGTCGCATGCTCGATCCCTTCGAGGCCGGGACTGGAGTTTACCTCCATAACCACTGGCCCGTGATTCGACCGCAGCATATCGACGCCCGCCACGTTCAGCCCCATGACCTTCGCAGAGCGGACGGCAGTAGAACGCTCTTCAGGCGTGATCTTGATTACTTCGGCGCTGCCGCCGCGATGCAGGTTGGAACGAAACTCGCCTTTCTTGCCGGTGCGCTTCATCGAGGCAACCACTTTGTCGCCGACCACGAACGCACGAATGTCCGTGCCGCCGGCCTCCTTAATGAATTCCTGCACCATGAACTCTGCTTTCAAACCTCGAAATGCCTCGATAACGCTTTCCGCCGCCTGGTTGGTTTCAGCCAGCACAACGCCGACGCCCTGCGTGCCCTCGAGCAGCTTGATGACAACGGGCGCGCCGCCTACAAACTGCAGCAGGTCCGCGGTGTCATCCGGCGAATTCGCAAAGCCGGTGACCGGCATCCCGATGCCTTTGCGCGACAGTAGCTGCAGCGCGCGCAGCTTGTCGCGTGACCGGGTAATTGCGACCGACTCGTTGACGGAATAGACGCCCATCATTTCGAACTGCCGCACCACGGCAGTGCCGTAAAACGAAATCGACGCGCCGATGCGCGGAATAATCGCATCGAGGTTCTCGATGCTTTCACCTTTGTAGTGCACACCTGAATTGTGCGACATGATATTCATGTAGCAGCGACGGTGATTGATAGTACGCATTTCGTGCCCGCGCTCTTCGCCGGCCTCTATCAGGCGCTTCGTCGAATACAGGTTGCGGTTGGTGGATAGAACGCCGATCTTCATGATGTTTCCCGTGGGTCCTGGTCATCAACGCTGTCCGGGCTGCGTTTATGACGAGAGGCAAATTGTTCGACGAGCCCTTCAGCCCGTTCGACGCTGCGGAACGCGGCGATATTGAATAACGCATCGCCCTCGTGGGCAAGTGGCAGATTCGAACGACCTATGACGATCCCGTCAAAGCGTGCCAGGACCTCGTCTTCTTCGGTACCCAGCGGATCGCTGACGACGGCGAGGCGCTGGCCTTCCCGGACGCTGGCCCCAAGCTTTACCTTGCCGCTGACGATCCCGCTGGACGGCGCCCTTACCCAGCTCGTGGATCGCGCGACCACCGGCGTGCGCATTGCGCCGGCCGTTTTTTCCGTCAGCATGCCAATCGCACGCATCACGTTGAGAATGCCGCGAATGCCGGCGCGAATGCTGACCTCTTCAAAGCGCAGCGCCTCGCCTGCTTCGTAAGTGAGCACGGGCTTGCCCATGTCCGAGGCGCAGCCGCGCAGCGAACCATCACGCACGGAAGAATTGATGATGACGGGCACCCCAAAAACTTTCGCCAGTTCCAGCGTCCGCGGATCGTCCAGGTTTGCGCGAATCTGCGGCAGGTTGGAGCGATCGATGGCGCCGGTATGCAGGTCAACCCCGTAGTCGGAACGCATGACGATTTCCTTCAGGAAAACGTGGGCGAGCCGCGCTGCAATCGAGCCTTTCGGGCTGCCGGGAAACGACCGGTTCAGGTCGCGCCGGTCCGGCAGGTATCGCGACTGATCAAGAAAGCCGTGGACGTTGACGATCGGCACGGCAATCAGGGTGCCGCGCAGGGTACCGAGCGCCTTCAGACGCAGCAAGCGCCTGATGACCTCGACGCCATTCAGTTCGTCGCCGTGAACGGCAGCCGACACGAACAGCACGGGACCACTGCGCTTGCCGCTGATGACCTGCACCGGCATGTTCAGGGACGTGGAGGTATACAGGTCAGCCACGGGTATATCGATATTTACGCGGCTACCCGGCGCAATGGTATTGCCGTATATCGTGATCGCAGTGTTCCTGGACAACGGCTTTGCCTACTTCTTACGAGCGAAGCGCCGCTTGCCCTGCACGAACGATAAGGCCGGGTCTACCAGGCCGCGGCCTGCGACCGCAGTTCGCCCCAGCAGCATTCTGAACATCATATCGTCGCGTGCGGTCAGGGTCATTTCCGCGTGCCACAACTGCTCGCCGATCTGCACGGAGGTGCCAATCACCCAGCGCTTTTCCTGGTGCCCGCCTGAATCGGAGACCAGCCGCTGATCGATGACGTCGGCAACGCATTCGACCACCTTATCGGTTTTCTTCTGCAGCGGGTGCATGCTGAAGCGCACCTTACGTTTGCCGTCTTCGAAGAATGGCTCTACCGCAAAAGCGTGCAGCGCAGAGGTACGCGCCCCCGTATCCACTTTCGCCTTGATGCGGTCAATACCAAGGTCAGGCAAGCCGACCCATTCGCGCCAACCGAGCGACAATCGCTCATTTTCCTGCTTAGCCATCATTGTCCTTGAAACCCACGTACTGTGCTTTATGCTAACAGAATTGGGTTGAACTAGTTTGCCATTCGGCGCTACCCGGCCCGGAACGAGAGACGCGCCTTATGCAGGATTTCAAAGAGTTCTGGAACTGGAAAATACCGCTGGGCGAGAACGCGATAACCCTCGGGCAGCTGACGCTTGTGTTGCTTGCCGTGCTGGTTGGTTACGGCCTCAGCAAGCTGATGGAAAAAATCCTCAGCAGCCGCCTGAAGAAGTCCGGCATGCGGCCAGACGCGGTGCAGACTTTGCAGCGCATCCTGTTCTACGTGCTCATCGCCTGCGTCGCGCTGACCGCGTTAAGCTTGTTGCGCATCCCTATAACTGCGTTCGCCTTCCTGACCGGCGCTATTGCGATCGGCGTGGGTTTCGGCGCGCAGAACATCATCAACAATTTCATCAGCGGCTGGATCCTGATGACCGAACGGCCGGTAAGAATTGACGACCTTATTGAAGTCGACGGACACGAAGGCACGGTAGAACGCATTGGCAACCGCTCGACTCGAATTCGCCGCGTCGACGGCGTGCATATGCTCGTTCCGAACAGCCAGATGCTCGAACGCACTGTCATCAACTGGACACTGGTCGACGAGCGGATCCGCACCACCGTCACCGTTGGCGTAGCGTACGGCTCGCCCACCCGGCGGGTTGCCGAGCTGTTCCTGCAGTCCGTCTCTGAGCACGCGGACGTTCTGCAAGAGCCGCCGCCGCGTGTATTTTTCGTCGACTACGGCGACAGTGCCCTGATCTTCGATGCCTATTTCTGGACCAACGCAGGGACCGGCGGCGCTGGAGTCCTGCGCATGATCCGCAGTGACATTCGTCACCGCCTTGGCGAGCTGTTTACGGAAAACGGCATCGTAATTGCGTTCCCGCAGCAGGATGTGCATCTCGATACGGCACGACCGCTGCAAATTGAAATTGCCAGCCGACCGATAACAACAACGGAGAATAGCTGATGCCGGTAATGCGCGCGCTGCGCTACAACCCCGCGACCGGATCGGTAACGAGCGGCGGCACAGAGCTGCTAAACGACTGGTCCGGCAACTCCGGCGAGATCGTCTGGCTGGACATTGATGGCGAGGCGGACGCCGCTGAAAACCAGCTCCTGATGTCAGTCTTTTCGATTCCCCGGTTGGCCATCCAGGATGCGCAACGCGCCCGTCACCCGCCAAAACTCGAAATTTTCGATGCCTTTATCTTCATGATGCTGCGCGACCTGATCACCGCCTACGAAGACAGCGATCCGGTCGTGGCCGACCTGGCGCTGTTTGTTGGCAAGAATTTCATCGTGTCACGCCATCAGCACGACGTCCCCAGTATCAACAAGGCGTTTGAAGCAGTGGTTGAGGACGCCACGCTGTTCGAAGCAGGCACCGGCCATATCGCCTACCTCGTGAGTCGCAAGATTGTTGATGGCTACACGCCGGAAGTGCTGGCGCTGGAAGAGCACCTCAACAACCTGGAAGACCAGCTTTACCAGAACGGCAACGATGAGGTGATCGAGAGCCTGAGCCGTTATAACCGGGCGCTAAAGCGGCTGCGCCGGCATCTTGTCTACCAGGTCAATGTGATGGACCAGCTTTGCAAGGGCACAAGCGAACTGCCGGTCGTACTGAACCGCCACGAGTTCATCGATCTGTACGAGAACATGGACAGGCTCGCCAGCCTTTGCCAGCTCAACCAGGAACTTGGCGTCGATCTGCTGAACACGCACCTCAGCCTGCTGTCGCACCGGCTGAACCAGGTAATGCGCGTGCTGACGATCGCCACGGTAATTTTTCTGCCACTCGGCCTGATCGCCGGCATCTACGGCATGAACTTCGGCTTCATGCCGGAGCTCACCTGGCATTACGGCTATTTCGTTGCGCTTTTGCTGATGGCGACGGTTGTGACGACGCTGGTCACTATTTTCAAACGCAGGGGCTGGCTCTAGCGAGCTGCGAGAGCGGAGTAAAACGCCGGCCGTTGCGCGTCCTGCGCGCCGGCCAGCCCGCTAGCTACGCCTCCACCGGAACGTTCCATTCGTTCAGGCGGTCCTCCAACATATTGGCGCGTAGCGGTTGACTGATGTAGTTGCCCTGCGCCTTGTTGCAACCGATCTTCCCCAGGAACTGCAGCGTTCGCTGCGATTCAACACCTTCTGCGCAAACACTCAGGCCCAGCTTGTGTGCGAGCAGCACGGTCGCTTCAATAATCGTGCGAGCCTCGCTGCTGACCCGGCTTTCCAGCACCAGCGCGGGATCGATCTTGAGCTCATCAAACTTCAGGCGATAGAGCTGTTCGAGCGACGAGAAGCTGGTACCAAACTCATCGATAGAGAGTTTGAAGCCCATCGCTTTCAAGCGGCTCAGGATATCGATGGCCGACGTGGAGTAGTTCATCGCATTCGCTTCAGACACCTCGAGCGTCAGCAGTGCAGAATCCAGTTTCTTGCCGCGCATCATGCCGTACAGGTAGTCAGGCAAACCGCGGTCAAGCAGCGACGACGCCGGCAGGTTTACCGCAACACTCAGGGCTAGCTTGCGCGACTGCCATTCGGCGATTTGCTCAACGACAGTTTGCAGCAGTGCGTTGGTAATCTGCGGCATCAGGCCGCTGTCTTCGGCCAGGTAGAAGAAATCCTCCGGCATGACCACCTTGGTTTCCGACAGGTGCCAGCGCGGCACGGCTTCAACCTCGGAGATTGGCCAGCCGCGTTGCGCCCGGTAGCAGGCCTTCGGCTGGTAGTACGGCCGAATTTCGCCGTCCTGCAGCGCTCTCTCGAGATCACTGACGGTCAACTCGGTTTGCGACTGGCGCGCCTTGCGCAACTCGTTTCGCAACACGTTGACGAATATCGAAGAGCGCGGACTCGCGATCACGGGCAATCCGAGAAATTCTGCCAGCTGTTTCGCAGTCTCGAGCGCGCGCGGATTGCTGTCGCTGGTAAGAATGATGTGGGCATCAGAACCCTGATCGCGCAAGGCTTTCAAGTGATCGAGTCCACCGTTCTCGACGGATTGCAGGTCGATCATCACCACCGTTGGCGTAAATTCGGCAAGGGCAATAATGAACTCACCGAGCGTCAGCGCCGTTTCAGACGTATAGCCAAGGCGTCGGCCGATACGCGAGAACTGTTTCGAGGAATCTTCCGCGATGTCAGCGATCAAAAAGCGATTAAGTCGTTTACTCATAGCTAGGTTTCCAATACCAGTCTGGCTTGCTCTGCAAGCGCCCTTTCTCTAAAAGGTTTACGAATTATTTCGTAAGGTAGGTCGAGGCCGTGGTCTGCCTCTTCTGCTGCTGCCCCAATGCCGCGCATCAACAGAATTTTGGTTTGCGGCGAGACAGACTCAAGCGCGCGGGCAAGCTCAAGGCCCGTTGGCGATGTCCCGTCCAGATCAGCCAGCAACAGGTCGACATTGCCCGCATCCAGCAATTGCAGGGCCGCTGGCCCGTCGGCCGCTGTCATGACGGCATAGCCAATACTCGTCAGGAAGCGCGCGGTTGCCTGGCGCACGGCCGGGTTGCTGTCGACAACCAGCACGCGCTCGTCGCCGCGCGGAACAGTGCCGGCCGCAGCACGGCTCGCGCCGCTGCGGGGTAAGAACAGCGTGACCGTGGTGCCGGCGTTTTGCTGGCTGCTGTCTTGCTGATTGGTAATCGTCAGCTCGCCGCCCGCGGCTTTGATGAATTTCTCGACCGCAGTCAAACCCAGGCCGGCGTGGCCACCGATGTCGCAGGCGCAAAAACACGGATCGGTGGCGCGGGCTAGAGCTTCATTGCTCATGCCTTTGCCATTGTCTGTGACAGTGATACTGATGCAGTTATTGCCGGCCAGGGCAGGCGGCACCCCGCTGCCGGGTTCGGCGCCCACGTGATTGCGGGTACTGATGGTCAGCTCGCCGCGATTGCGCATCGCCTCGCCGGCATTGACCGCCAACTGCAGGATCGCCCCCTCGAGTTGCACCGGATCAATCCGTACCTGCCAGAGATCGGCCGAGTAATGGGTCCTGACCGACACGGCACCGCTCAGGCTGCGACGGAGCACGGGCTCAACATCCTGCAGCAGGGCATTGACATGAACCTGCCCGGGATGCGCGTCTGCGCGATCCGCGAACGCCATCATGCGCCGGGTAATATCGGTGCCGCGCCGACAGGCATCGATCGCTGCCGCGACACGATTTTTCAGAGACGGCTCGTCCAGGCGCTGTGCAAGCTGATCAAGATTGCCGGACATCAGGTTCAGAACGCTATTGAACTCATGGGTCAGGCCTTTCGTCAGGCAACCGACGACCTGGATTTTCTGCATCTCGCGCAACCTGGCTTCTGTCTCGACCTGCTCGGTCACGTCGCGCGAATTGATGACGCCTCGCAATTCGCCGCGACGCGTCAGGAAAGCAGTGCCGACGGCGTCGATGTAGCGCGTCTCGCCGGCGTCGTTCAACAGCCTGCAGGTAAGTCGCTGTGCAGAGCCGGGGCGTGCGAAGCCATCGGAGATGGCCTTCCTGACCAGGGCGGCGTCATCCGGATGTACGGTTTCGAAAAGTTTGCGACCGAGCTGGTCCTCCGGCGACCGCTGGGTCTGCAGGATGCTCGATGGGCTGGCGTACAGGATTTCGCCCCGCGGGTTGATAACGTTAATCACGTCGAGCGTGTTTTCGCACAATGCGCGGAAATGCTCCTCGCTATCCTGCAAGGCTTCGCGGGCCTGCAGCAGGTCTGAAATATCCGTCAGCGTGCCTTCGTAGACGATGTCATGCTGGCTTTCGCTGGCAATGGCGCGCACGTTGGCCAGCACCGTGATCCTGCTGCCATCGCGGCAACGCAGCAGCAATTCCGCGTTGCGCACTTCGCCGGACTGTTCTAGCGACCGCTGCAAGGACTTGCGCTGCTGCGGCTCGCAGTAAATATCGCTCGCGTGCGCGGTTGTCAGTAACTCGTCGGACGAGTCGTACCCCAGCAGGCGCACCAGCGCCGGATTGGCGGCGAGCAGGCGACCGTTCGGCAGGCTTCGAAAGACACCGCCGGGTATATTGTCGAACAGCGATTGGTAGCGTCGTTCGGAACTGAGCAAGGCTTTTTGCGCGACCACGGTCGTGGTCATTTCGCGAATCGACAGCAGGTACGCGCTGGCGCCGCCATTTGGCATTGCAGTGATGCGGACTTCCGAGGGAAACGGTCGGCCACTCTGGCTTTTGCCGATTGCCGTCAGAATTTGCGGGTGCGTGTTGTTTGCAGCAGGCAACCATGCGCCGGCCGCGGCGCCGCGGCCCTCAGCAGTTATCTCGACGAACTGGTCGATCGCGGCACCCGTCATCTGCCCGACCGTGCTGCCGAACAGCGCCGCCGCTGCATCGCTCAGCTCGACGATCCGGCCATCCCTGCCAAGCGTCAGGACGTTATCGAAGGATGAGGTCAGCAGCGCGTGGTACTTGCGCTCGCTCTCGGTCAGCTTGTCGATCGCAAACTCTTCGATATCGCGACTGCGCTGGACCGCCGCCCCTGCAATACAGCCGGCGATGGCAAAGATGGCGGCGTACAGCAGGCGCAGCAGGAACTGGCTGCCCTCAGGGGCTATAGCGGACAGGAAACCGGCATTTGAACGCCACAACATACTGCCCGCATCAAGCAGCCAGAAGGCCCCTGCGAACAGGCATGCCGTGCCGATCATCGTAGCCGTGGCGCGGCGATTGCTGAAATCGAGATTCATTCTCCGTGCTGCCCTCGGGCTCCATCCACTCGACAAACTTCAGGCGCGGTCTACGCCGTTGTGCCGTATTAGACGGGATTGACCGGTCGGGCCATATCGGGAAAGGGCTGATTTCGCGGCTCGTTTTGCCTGAGGGCAGCGCCGCGCGGGGCTTTGTCGTGCTAGTCGTCGAGCGTGATGAAACCGTTCCGGATGGCGTACTTCGTCAGCGCCGCAACGCTGTCCAGATCAAGTTTTTGCATGATCTGGCGGCGATGCGTTTCGACAGTCTTGGGGCTGACGTGCAGCCGCTCGGCGACCTCCGAGGTTTTCCTGCCTTCCGCCAGCAGCTGCAGCACCTCGCGTTCGCGCACGGACAGGGGATCAGATTCGTCAGGTGCCCGATGCGCCATCATTTCCCGGTAGTCGTTAACCACGACACCGGCGACGCCCTCTCCGAGGTAAACGTGCCCCTGGCTGACAGCGTCAACGGCCGCGGTGATTTCCTCGAACGCCGATTCCTTGCGGACGTAGCCCAGCGCACCCGCCTGCAGCATGCCGGAAATATAGCGCCGGTCCGAATGCATGGACAGCGCCACGATGCGCAGGTCGGGCATGTCGGCCAGCATCCTCTTGGTTGCGTCAACACCGTTCAGCTCCGGCATTGCGATATCAATGATGACCACGTCGGGGTTCAGTTTGCGCGCCAGCACCGCGGCCTCGCGGCCGTTGCAGGCGGTGCCGATGACGCGATAGCGCGGCGGATCGTCGAGCAGCGCCTTGAGCCCGTCACGCACCACCTGGTGATCATCGGCAATCAGGATTCTTATGGTCATCAGGCCGCCTCGCGCTCGCGTCTCGGCACGCACAGTCGCACCGTGGTGCCAATTCCCCTGGCAGACTCGACGGACACCAGTCCGCCGACCAGCACGATACTTTCTCGCATCGCAAACAGGCCGAAGCCCTTGGTCCGCGGCAGCAGCGCGGCGCCCTGGCTCACGTCGAAGCCGACACCGTCATCGATCAGATCGACGTTGAGCTTCTCGCTGAACCACGTCACCCGAATGATGACCTTGCCCGCCTGCGCGTGCTTGGCCACGTTGTTCAGGCTTTCCTGAACCGCGCGATAGACAGTGATGCGCAGGTCGTTGTCCGGCTGCCAGCTTTCCCCCGACTCTTCAACGACGCAGCGAATGTTGTTGCCCAACTCGAAGCGCTCGGCCAGCGCCTGCAGCGCCGGAACCAGGCCAAGCTCATACAGGATGCTCGGGCTAAGGTCGGAAATAATGAAACGCGTGCCGCGCAGCGCATCGTCGATCAGGTTGCGCAATTGCACGAGCTCTGCCTGATCGCCGTTTGCGCGAGTCAGCAGCTGGCCGATTTTCATGCGCGCCACGGCCAGGTTCTGGCCAATACCGTCGTGCAAATCAATCGCCGTTCTGCGCCGCGCGCGTTCTTCAGAGACGGCCATATCACGCGCCATTGAACGCAGCTTGTCGCGATACAATTCCAGGTCCTGTTCGATGGTCTTGCGCTGCAGAATATTCGCGAACAGCTGGCCCACCAGGTACATCAGCGAAATCGATTCGCTGTTCCAGCCCGTGCCGGCACTCGGGTAACCGTAGCCGATGGCGCCGACCAGTTCGTTGTCGGCAAACAAGCCAACGTAGAGCGCAGAATCTGCATCCGGAATTGCGTTGCGTATGCCTTCGAGTGCGGCGGATTCGGGCCTCAGCGGCTGGGCAAGATCGTCAAGGATCAGAAAACCCCGTTTGCGAAACTGCGCGACGACCGCGGTCAGGCTGCGCAGACTCGCTCGCGCCGTGTTCGGCGGGTGCAGCTGCCTGCCGCCGGCTGCCCAGATGTGCGTTGCCGCGACTGTATCCTTATCGTCATCGACCTGGATAAGTACGCAGCAGTCGGCCCGGGAGAACCTGCCAATCAGCTGCAGGGAGTCGCTGATCGCACTGTCGATCGTTGCCGGGCTTGCCCCGATCATCCGGTTGGTCAGCGCAACGATCATGTCCGCGAAGCGCTGATGCAGGCTGCTGGCCCGCCTGGCTTGCTGGCGTTCGAGCACGACAAAGCTGACCGTCGTCACGACCAGCACGACGAGTACCAGGTAAAGCTGCAGCGCCGCGAGCGCGGGCAGGTAGCTGGCTGCATCGTGCGCGAACGGGCCGAGCCCCAGAGACGCCGTTAACAGTACGCTGACGGCTAACATCAGCTGCAGCAGCGACACCATCCAGAACTCGCCGCGAAACGCAGCCCAGAGCACCGGCAGGACATGCAGCACCAGCAACCCGACGGTCACGGCACTGGCATAGCCGTAAGACTGTGGCGGATTAAAATAGACCACCGCGATGCAGGACATCGTGAGCGCAGCGACCATCGCGCTGAACTCGACGCGACCAGCACGGCCCCGCTGGATACGAATCTGCGGCAACATCAGCCACACGGCGATCGGCGCGATAAGAATCATGCCGACGAAATCACCGGCCGCCCACAGTCGCGCCGCGTCCCAGAAACTGAGTACTGCGAAGCTCATCGTTGAGAGGACCGCGGCACCCAGCAGCCCGCCGACGACGGCGGCAGCGGCGGCGATCATGAGCATCGCCACGGACAGGTAGAGCGGCCTGCCCTGGTTATACGATTGCAACGCCGGTTTCTGCAGCAGCAGCGCGAAGATTATCGCTTCGACAACGTTCACTATGCTGAATGACAGCGGCGCAAGCAGCGATCGGGTATCAAAAACAAAGATTTCGAGCGCGATGCGGCCAACGATCGAGCACAGGATCCACACCGGCCAGGTGCGTCGCGGCGTCGCCGTCAGGATCGCAGCCAGCATGCCAACCGGCGGCCATATCGCGAGAGCTTCGGCGGGCACTGTGCTCAGCAGGAAGCCTGCGGCGACGAGCATGCAGTGCAACACAGTGTAGGCGGCCGCGTAAGGTAGCAGCGCGCGCAGCTCGCCGGCGAAGCCGACTTCATCGCGGCGCTCGAGGAACCAGCGTAACGGCCGGACCTGCGGATCAATTGGCGAAGAGGCGCGGGCAGGAAGACTCATGTTGGCCCCGACAATAGGCGTTTTCCTGCAGTGGGGCAACGCCGCCCGGCGAAACCGCGCGGCCGGCGCGCGCATTCGTTATATTGCGCCCTGGCAATGTCCAACAACAAGGATTGTGCGATGACTGACAAAAGCCCACAGGTAATGATCAGCGAGGCGGATATCAAGCGGCGGGTGGCTGAGCTTGCAGCGCAAATATCAGCCGACTATGCGGACAAGGCGCCACTGGTCATGGTCGGCGTTCTGAAGGGCGCTTTCATCTTCCTGGCGGACCTGTCACGCCGTATGAGTATCCCGCGCACGATCGAGTTTATCGCAGTGTCGAGTTATGATACCGGCAGCGTACACAGCGGTGCCGTGCGGCTGCTGATGGACGTGCGCGGCAGTATCGCGGACAAGCACGTGCTGATCGTCGAGGACATCGTCGACACCGGCCACACGCTGAAATACCTGATCGGCATCATGAAGTCACACCGCCCGGCGTCGGTACGCACCTGCACGCTGCTGCACAAGGCGGAAGGCGCAGAGGTCGAGGTGGCTATCGACTACACGGGCTTCAGCGTCGCCAACGAATGGGTGGTTGGCTACGGACTCGACTACGCGGACAGGGATCGAACGCTGCCCTACATCGGCATCGTCGATCCGGACGACCGGGTTTAGCGTCTGGAGCTAGTCATTGTGATCGGCACAGCGACCGGCTTCGACTTCGATCGTGGAGTGCCGGATATCGAAATCTGCCGTCAGTAAGGCCTTGACTTGCCGCACGACCTCGCCCGGGTCGCTGCAATCATCGGCCAGCACGACGTGCATCGTCAGCATCAGGTTTTCCTGGGTCAGGCCCCAGACGTGCACGTGATGCGCACTGGCGACTGCCGGAATTTTCTCGCGCAAGGCGGCGCACATGGCGTCAACGTCGAGCCTGTCCGGCGTCCCTTCCAGCAGGATGTGCGCGCTGCGTTTCAGCAATATCCAGGCACTGCGCAATACCAGCATCGCGACAAACACGGACAGCAGCGCGTCGATGGGCAACCAGCCGGTGTAAATAATGACGAGCGCGGCGATGATTGCCGCAACGGAACCGAGCAGGTCGCCGAGCACGTGCAGCGCTGCGCCCTGCACGTTCAGATTGTCGTGCCCGCCGCCGTGCAGGATTGCAAAGCAAACGATATTCACCACGAGCCCGGCGGACGCCACGAACAACATGCCTTCCGCGGCGATCGGCGTCGGCGTCAGGAAACGCAGCACCGCTTCCACGCAAATCCAGCCGACGATCAGGATTAACGCGACCGCGTTGGCGAACGCCGCCAAAATCTGGAACCGCTGATAGCCGTAGCTGCGGCGCCGGTCGGCCGGCAGGTCGCCGATGCGAAACGCCAGCGCGGCAAGTCCCAGCGCCAGCGTGTCGGTCAGCATGTGACCGGCATCCGCCAGCAGTGCGAGTGAGCCGGTCACGATACCCGCGACCACTTCGACGACGGTAAAGGCGCCGGTCAACGCCAGCGCAAGCAGCACCCGTCGCCGGTCGTCGTGATGCGCGTGACCCGTCATCTGCTGGCGCCGATCAACTCGCGCGCGGCACGCGGATATCTTCGACAAGGTGCTGGATACGCTCGGGTGGCGGGCTCGTCAAATGACTGACCGTCAGTGCGACGGCGAAGTTAAGCAACATACCAATAACACCGATACCTTCCGGCGAAATGCCGAACAGCCAGTTCGCCGCAACGTTTTCACCCCAGGGTGCACCCAGCCATTTCAGGAACAGGCCTTTAAAGAACTCGATGTAACCGTAGGTGAACAACAGGCCGGTAATCATGCCGGCAATAGCACCCTCTTTGTTCGCACGCTTGACGAATATGCCGAGCATGATCGCGGGAAACAGCGATGCTGCTGCCAGTCCGAATGCGAAGGCAACGACCTGGGCCACCCAGCCCGGCGGATCGAAGCCAAGGTAGCCAGCGATCAGGATCGCAAAGGCCGCAGCAATGCGGCCGGCAAGCAGTTCACGCTGTTCGGAAATGTCGGGCACGAAAATACCCTTGACGATGTCGTGCGAAATCGCGGCAGAAATCACCAGCAGCAGCCCCGCCGCGGTCGACAGCGCGGCGGCAATTCCGCCTGCCGCGACCAGCGCGATAACCCAGTTCGGCAGGCCGGCGATCTCCGGGTTCGCCAGCACCATGATGTCGCGGTCGACGTCCAGCTCATTGCCCTGCCAGCCGTAGCGCTGTGCCTGTGCCGCAAACTGCGGGTTGCTGTCGTTGTAATACTGGATTCTGCCGTCACCGTTGCGGTCTTCGAATGCAACGAGGCCCGTCTGCTCCCAGGTTCTCATCCATTCCGGCCGCTGCGCGTATTCAAGGTTGCCGTCAACTGCACCGATCGCGCCGGGCTGTACCGTGGTCAGCAGGTTGTAACGCGCCATTGCACCCACTGCGGGCGCCGTCGTGTACAGGATCGCAATGAACAACAAGGCGTAGCCAGCGGACTTACGCGCGTCGCGCACTTTCGGCACCGTGAAAAAGCGCACAATGACGTGCGGCAATCCGGCAGTGCCGACCATCAGGGCCAGCGTAATGCAGAACACATCGATCTGGCTCTTGGTGCCGCCGGTAAACTGGGTAAAACCGAGCGAGGTAACGATGTCGTCGAGTTTCTGCAACAGGCCGGTATCCGTGCCGGTGATTTCCGCGCCGAATGCGAGCTGCGGCATCGGGTTACCGGTCAGCTGCAGGGCGATAAAAATTGCCGGTACGGTATAGGCGAATATCAGAACGCAATATTGCGCGACCTGCGTATAGGTAATGCCTTTCATGCCGCCGAGCACCGCGTAGACGAACACGACGCCCATCCCAATGAGCAAACCCACGGTGACTTCGACTTCAAGGAAACGCGAGAACACAATGCCGACACCGCGCATCTGGCCGGCGACGTAGGTAAACGAAACGAAAATCAGGCAGATCACCGCAACGATGCGCGCAGTTTTCGAGTAGTAACGCTCGCCGATGAATTCCGGCACGGTGAATTTGCCGAACTTGCGCAGGTACGGCGCCAGAAACAGCGCGAGCAGCACGTAGCCGCCGGTCCAGCCCATCAGGTATACCGAACCGTCGTAGCCGAGAAAGGCGATTAGCCCGGCCATTGAGATGAACGACGCCGCACTCATCCAGTCCGCGGCTGTCGCCATGCCGTTCGCGACCGGCGAAACGCCCTTCCCTGCAATATAGAAATCGCCGGTGCTGCGCGCGCGTGACCAGAACGCAATGCCGATATACAGCACGAACGTCGCGCCGACGACCAGGTAGGTCAGTGTCTTGAGTTCCATGGGGTCAGTCTTCGTGCACGTCGTATTTCTGGTCGATGCTGTTCATGCGCCATGCGTAGAAGAAAATAAGCAGCACGAAGACGTAGATCGAACCCTGCTGCGCAAACCAGAAGCCGAGCGGGAAGCCGGCGATCACGAACTTGTTCAGCGGCTCAACCAGCAGGATGCCGAAGCCGTAGGAACAGACGAACCAGACGACCATACAGCCCGCCAGAATGCGCAGGTTGGCGCGCCAGTAAGCCGCTCGTAACTCGGGTTTCATCGGTGGGGCCGCCGCAGCTGTTGTTATCGTTGGAACGACAATCTAGCAAAGGTTTGCGCCAAGATACATGGCGCGACCACATCACAGGCCCTGCAGCGTAATGTTATGCCATACGTTGCCGATCGGGCGGGGCTGCACGCTTGCCACCGATCCGCCGGCAGTGGCCATGCGCCACAAAAAAAAACAGCTCCCATCGGGAGCTGTATGCATCAACTTCAGATCCTGTCGTGGCTTGTAATACTTCCCCCGCCCGTTGCGCCTGAAGCTGCGTCTTGTTGCTACCGCGTAGTTGCAACGCGGCGCATGTAGTCGTGCGCAGAATCTGGCAAAACCCGGCGACCAAGTCAATCGGCGACGCCGCAAGCGCACCGGCGAACCACATATGGCAGGAACTGGCGCATTTGCAGGCCCGATTCACTCTGCGAATCAAACGCTTGCGCAAGACTCCTGGCGCGAGGTCGAAGCCTGCAGCCCGCTAGTGAAACACCGCCTCCGCCTCAATCACGGTTACTGCCTCGTCGTCAAAAGGCACCGGCAGCTGCTGGATCCGGCGGTCTTCTTCGAGCAGCGCTGGCGGCATCGTTGAGTCGTAGCGCATCGGCGAGGGCCGACCCGTCAGCAGACGATCGCGCAGATCGTCGGCATCGCGAGTTACGAACACGTACTGCATGTTGTGAGTGCGCAGCTGTTCGCGAATCACGCGGTTGACGTCGGCGAGTGTCAGCTGGTCCAGAGCCTTGCGCAGGTATTCGTCAAAACCTTCGATACCGTAATAGCGACTGTCGAGCGCGTAGCCCAAACGGCGCGACTGGCCGTCCATCATCAGGCTGACGTACTTGGCGAGGTAGCTGCGCGTGGTTTCGAAGTTTTGCTCGGTCAGGCCGTTCTCGATCAGGTTTTCCAGCTCGAACAGCGCCGTACGGGTCGCAAACTGCGCGTCATTGTTGTTGCGCAGGGGGCGCAGCCAGACCTGGAAAATCTGCTGCTGACGACCGAGATTGGTATCCGGATAAGACAGGAACATGCCGCGCGGGAAATATTCGATGTAGGCGTAGTCGCCGTAGTTCATGCCACGCGCTTCACGAATGCGATCGTACAAACGGCCGCCGGCATTGCGATGCTCGCCAAGCCAGGAACGCACGAGCCAGAGCGCGACCCAGTCCGGGTCACCGCGCTTCAGATCAATCGGGAAGCCGAACGACACGGCAACGGCCGGCGTTTCTTTCTCGATGATCACCGCCGCATTTTTTGCCAGCTCGGCCGGCGCCTTGATTACGGGTTTCTGGCGCTCGCCGGCCGGCAGGCTCTGCAGGTCGTCAGCGATCCGGCTCGCGAAATCGTCCGGGTAACCGCCGCCGAGCCCAACCGTCAGGTTCTTTATCGTGTAGTACTGCCGGTAGAACGCCTGCACATCGGCCAGGCTTAGCGCCGCCAGATCGGCACTGCGACCTTCATTGGGCGCACCGTAGGGATGCTGCGGCCCGTACAGCTGCGCATACAGCATTTCCTTGCCAAGCTCCTCGTCGTTGTTACCCACGAGACTGGTGCGCACACTGTTGATGAGCTGCGTGCGCAGGCGGGTGAAGTCCTGCTCGCGCCAGCCGGGCGTCAGCAGCTGGCCGCTGGCCAGCTTGTACCAGAGGTCGAGGTTGTCACGGTGTACCTGCCCGGCGAGACGCGTCATCTCTTTATCGACCTGCGCATCGAAACTGGCGGCTATCGGGTACAGCGCTTTGTTAATGTCATCAATTGTCATTGCGACCGAGCCTGCGTCCGAGACCATGGCGGCGGTGAGCGCCGCAAGCCCGCGTTTGCCGGGCGGATCCAGCGCAGCGCCTGCGTGAATAATGAACGACACGTCAACGAGCGGCGAGCTGCCGGACGGCTGCGTCACGATCTCAACGGCAACCGCGTCACCTGCACCTGCAGAGCGCGCAGGCTGCGCGGCCACCGGAAGCGGCTCGGCAGCGGCAACCGCGACGGTCTCGGCTGCCGGATCAACCGGGCTCACCAGCTCATCGATGGAAGCCATACCGTTTACGCTACCGAGCGAATCGCTGTTGGACAGCGTTACCGTGATACGGCGATCGTCGACGAAGTAACGATTCGCGACGTCGCGGATTTTTTCCGGCGTTAACGCATCGTAGCTGCGATACAGGGCGTTCACCGTTTCCGGCGTACGATCAAACTGCACGTAGCTTGCGAGCATCGCGGCGATCGCACCGGAATTATCGAGCGTCGAGGTAAAGCCATATTTCAGTCGCGATTTCGTGTCGGCGAGCCTTGCCGCCGGCACCAGCGTGCTGCGCGCTTCGGCCAGCGTCTCGCGGATGGTGGTTTCGACAACCGTCGGGTCCGCGCCGTCCGTCAGCCGTGCGTAAACGAGCAGCACGTTCGGGTCCTTGCGATCCGGGAAATAGGTGGCCAGCTGATCGACAGACTGCTGCTCAAGCACCAGCTTCTTGTAAAGGTCGGATGAACTGGAAAAATAGATCGACGAGATCACGTCGATCGCCGGCATGTCCGCTGCATCCGGGTTGAACGCGGGGCCACGAAACCCGAGCATTAGCCAGGGTTGCGTCGGCGCATCCCATTTCAGGTGTTCAAACACCGGGCCCGCCAGCGGCTTTTCCTGCGGAATGTCCGCGCTGTAGTCGCCCCGTTCCCAGCTGCTCCAGTATTTCTCGACAAGCCTGAAGGTAGCCTCCGGGTCGAGATCACCGACCAGGATGACGGCCGTCTTCTCGGGTCGGTACCAGCGATCGAAGAAGACTTTGGAATAGTCGTATTGTTCGGGCATCTGCTCGATGTCTTCGATGAAACCCATCGTCGTGTGACTGTAGGTGTGGTCCTTGAAGGCAAGACCGCGCAGCTTCTCGTAAGCCTGCGAGGTCGGGTCCGAAAAGTTCTTCAGGTATTCGCCTTTGACGGCCAGCGCCTCGGTGCGAAACACGTCTTCGGCGTAGCTCAGGTTCATGAAGCGGTCGGCCTCGATCTCGATGATTTTTTCCAGATCGTCCTTCGTGAAGTCGATGTGGTAGTTCGTGTAATCGTCGGTCGTGTAGGCGTTCTGCTTGGCTCCCGCTTTCTTCAGGATGTCGAGGTAGGCATCCGCCGAGTATTTCTCGGTGCCGCGAAACATCATGTGTTCGAAGAAGTGCGCGAAGCCCGATTTGCCTGGCTCGACTTCGTTGCGCGAGCCCGTCTGCACCGGAATCTGCAGGCTGACGATGTCAGGGTAATCGGTCGGCACGACAATAACCCGCAAACCGTTATCAAGGTCGCGCATCAGGTACGGCATATCGAATACCGGGGTCGCGCCGGTGGTGCCGGCCTGCGCTGGCTCTTTGTTTTTGTCGGCACTGCAGGCCGCCAGCAGGAAGGCGGCGACAACGCCAGCAAGCAGAGTTCTCATTCATCCATCTCCAAATCTGTAGAATATATCCGCAGCGACGCGGAGTACGGGCAGGGGTGCAGCTTACCGTCGCCCTGCCCGGCCGTACAGCGAGCGCTGCCGTCGGGGGAAAGCTCAATGATTGTCGAACAGATATGGACCGGTAACAGCTACAGGAATTTCAACTATCTTGTTGTTTGCCCGGAAAGCGGCGAGGCGCTGGCTATCGATCCGCTTGACTACACGAAGTGCCTGGCGCGCGCCCGTTCCAGCGGCTACCAGATCACCCAGATCCTGAACACTCACGAACACGGCGACCATACCGGCGGCAACGAGGGGGTCATCGCAGCGACCGGCGCTAAACTCATTGCACATGCCCGGGCAGGAAACCGCATTCCGAACGTGGATCGCGGGGTCTCTGCTGGCGATATCATTCACGTTGGCAAGACGGTCGAACTCGAATGTCTCGATACTCCCGGCCATACGATGAGCCATATCTGCCTGTTGTCACACACCGATACGCCGGCGCTGTTCAGCGGCGACACCTTGTTTAACGCAGGCGCCGGCAACTGTCACAACGGCGGTCACCCGGAAGAACTTTACAGGACGTTCCGGGATCAGCTGGCGCGCCTGGCGGACAACACGGCGATCTACCCGGGCCACGATTATCTCGCGAACAACCTGAAGTTCACGCTCGACCGGGAGCCGTCAAACATCCGAGCCAATGTGCTGCTGGAGCGTGCCGAGCAGCAGGACCCGGCCAATGCGCTGGTAACGACGATCGGCGACGAGCGCGACATCAATACCTTCTTTCGACTAAGCAATCCCGCCGTTATCGACGGCCTGCGGTCGGCGTTCCGCAACCTGCCGGCAACGCTCGATGAGAAAACCGTGTTCCTGAAACTGCGCGAGCTGCGCAACAGCTGGTAAGGCGTCAAGCCAGACGCCGCTGCGCTGCCTGCATTTTTTCCGCGAGCCACGGCTCCGCGCGTTGCTGCTCTCGCGCGGCAAGCCAGAGCCACAGCAATGCGTCGTAGAGGCGACACTGGATCTGCAGTGCTTCCTGATCACTCGCTGTCACCTGCCCTGCGTAGGCCTGCAGCAGCGCGACGTGCTGGGGTTTCGCGAGGTCGTGCCAGCACAGCACGCTGGCAAGATCGAACAGCGGATCGTTGTCGCAGGCGTACTCAAAATCGATGAGCTGCAGGCGCTGGCCGAGAACGAGATTCGAACCGATAACGTCGTTGTGGCAACAGCGGCGCGCGGCGGATAACGCGGTGCCGTCAATAAGCTCGCGGCAAAATCTTGCGAAGCCGGCGCCGGCGTTGCGATCGCCGATTACCGCAAGATAATTTTCCGCCGCAGCCGTCGCGGCGAAATTCACGCCGCTGAGCGGCAGGGCATGCAGATCGCGCAGCAGCTCGCCCAGCTGCTGAAGGATGTCACCGCGCAGCAGGTCGCTCGCCGACAGCGTCTGGCCGGACAGGTATTCCAGCAGCATGACGCCACGCTGCGGGTCAGAGTACAAAACCTGCGCGGCCAGCCCTGCAGCTGCGGCGTTTCTCTGAACCTTCGACTCGAGCGCGTGACTGCCGCCGCCCGCAACCTTGCTACTCGCCGCAATCCGCAGAACGAACCGACTGCCGTTGCTATCCACCTGGTAGCTACAGTTGTTCAGACCGCCCTGCAGGGCGCCGATTGTAAAGGAACGATCCTGCCAGCCCGGGATACCCGCGAGAATTCGGCGCACTGTGCGTTCGTCGGTCACACCATGACCTGCCTTCGGTAACTGTTGGTCCAGCTGACCAGGCCAAACGGAATCATGATCAGGTACAGCCCAAACAGCAGTGCCGTTAACTGCAGCTCGCGATCCCAGTACAGGTAAACCGACACGGCATCGATGACCAGCCAGTACCACCAGTTCTCAAGAACCTTGCGCGCGACCAGGAACGTTGTCCAGATAGCCGCCCAGGTAGTCAGCGAATCGATGTAGGGATATGCGGCCTGGCTGTAGGTCGCGAGCAGGTAGCCCGTAGCCAGTGCCAGCGCAACGATGGCGGCAAGTGCCGCAGCGTGCACACCCGCTTTAAAAGTGGTGACGGGCAGCGCCTGTTCGTCGCCCCTGACGCGGGTCCACGAGTACCACCCGTAAAACGCCATGCCGAGATAGAACAGGTTGAGCACCGACTCCATGTACAGGCGCGCATCGAAGAACAGGTAGATGTAGCAGGCCGTGCTGACCGCAGCACAGGGCCAGCACCAGATGCTCTGGCGGATCGCCAGCAGCAGGTAGGCAATGGCCAGCACCACGGCGACGACCTCGATGACGGACAGCGCCAGCGCCTGTTCAGTGATGCTTGCAGGCAGCAAACTCATCGCGGTGCTTAATCGCCCAGCGGATTGTTCAGAATCTTGATCGCGAAAACCGCCTTCGGCAGCGTTTCGAAGCTTTTGCGGATTTCCTGTTGCAGGGCAGGCATCACGACATCGAACTCGCCACGCAGCTGCGTGCTCATCGGGTTGGTGACCAGCTCGATTCCTGCATGCTTCCCAAGGCGCGCAATGACGTCCTTGATCGGCGGAATGAAATTTTGATCGAGCGGGTACAGGCTGATGTCGACGTGTCAGCTCTTTAAAAGAGATGCCTACAAAGCCTCTGAATCTTCTTTTTAATAAATCTAAATCTTCACCACCCGTTTCGATAGTTTTATCTAAAGTTACTAAGTGCCAAATGTTTCCGGTTTTGTTTGGATTTCCTTGCTGGGTTCTAATTGCCCTACCTCTCATTTGGTTTGACAATACAAATGAGCCCACAAAGCTGGCTAATATTAAAGAATTGATCGCTGGTGCATCCCAACCTTCTCCGAGTAAAGATTTTGTACCTATTAATACCTCAATATCGCCATTTTGGAAAAGCTGAGTGATAATTTGTATTATATCGTTTTTAATTTGTTCGGTTTTATCTATTAGAATATAATTAGCATCATATGGT